>NZ_JAVDXR010000002.1:0-559320 GCF_031458035.1 Flavobacterium aquidurense | reverse complement strand
TTTTTTGAAAATATTTTTTCGTTTGGATTCTAATGCTTGTCAGTATTTCAGGGAACGTCTATCGCTGTTGCGGGTGCAAAAGTAGCACCTTTATTTACATTTCCAAGGGTTTTTATTATATAATTTCAATGTTTTTTATAAGTCGCTGGTATGGCGGTTTTTATAATACAAAGTTTTTTTTGCTTTTGCGGGTTTTGGGTGGTTTTGCTTGTTTTGGGCGGGCTTTGCCACAAAGGCACCAGGACACAAAGTTTTAGATTCCCCTACTTATTATGCTTTACTTGCTTGTGAAAAAGACACAAAGCGCGGTTTTTCTTTGTTTTTAATGGTTCTCGCAAAGACGCAAAGGCGCAAAGTCTTTCTTTTTCTTCCGAAAAACGATTATGGCTTATGGAAAAACAATAATTTTCTTCTGGAAACAGCTCCCCCTAGCCCCGATAGTCCCGATCCCGACGCTTCGGGACGGGAGGAAATCCTTTTGTGGTGGCCCCGAAGCCTCGGGACACCACAAAAGATTAAAACGGACAGCGGGATAAAGCTCCTTAATTAAAAAACAAATTCCAAATCTTTGAAACTCCAAATTCCAATTGAAACAGGATTCGGCTTCGCTCAGCCTGAAAACACCATTATATATTAATACCCGAATTCCTTCCTTATATATAGGTATAAAAAACAAACCCGACAGATTTTGAAAAACTGAACTGCCCCCAAAAAGTTAGACACTATTTGGGGGCATTTTTATGGGAAAAAGAGTAAAATACGATTATGAGTTTAAGCTTCGCTGTGTAAATAAAGTTTTAAAAAACAATATTCCAGTTTATTCAGTTGCCAAGGAAAATAATTTCGATGAATCAACTCTCAGAGTATGGATTAAATTTTATCTGAATTATGGTGCAGAAGGTCTTTTACCTCGCAAACAGCAAAATTACAGCACAGGTTTTAAGCAAAAGGTATTGCGAGAAATTAAGAAGAAGTCTTTATCTTTGAGAGATGCCTGTGTTGTATTTAATATTCCCAGTCAAGCCGTCATTATTCAATGGCAAAAAAGGTACAAAGACCAAGGAAACTCGGGCTTAGAGTGCAAACCTAAAGGAAGACCTAAATCTATGACTATTAAGAGAGCCAAAAAGAAATCTGATAAACCCCTGACTAGAGAAGAAGAACTTTTACTAGAGATAGAATCATTAAAATGTGAAAATGCTCTTCTAAAAAAGTACAATGCCTTAGTTCAAGCCGCGGAAATGAAGAATTTAAAACGCAAGCCATAATAGAATTAAGGCATGAATATGATCTTGGCACTATGCTGGGTCATCTGAATATGGCACGTAGTAGTTACTATTACTACGAAAAAAAATATCATATAGAAGATAAGTACAAATATATTAAAGAGCTGATCAAGCAGATTTATCATCTGCATAAAGGCAGATTTGGTTACAGACGTATTACTTTAGATTTAAGAAATAAAGGTGTTTTAATTAATCATAAAACGGTTCTCAGATTAATGACACTCCTAGGATTAAAAAGTATAATTAGATTAAAAAAGTATAAATCATATAAAGGGGAACAAGGAAAAATAGCGCCTAATATATTAAAGCGTAATTTTAAAGCAGCAATGCCGAATGAAAAATGGGCTACAGATGTTACAGAGTTTAATGTATCAGGAAGTAAATTATATCTTTCACCAATAATTGATTTGTTTAATGGGGAAATTATAAGTTATGAATTATCTGAAAGGGCTAATTTTAATCAAATCGTATCAATGCTTAATAAATCTTTCGAGAAAATACCAGGTCAAGCTAATCTAATATTGCACTCAGATCAAGGATGGCAGTATCAAATGAAACAATATCAAAATTTATTAAAACAAAAAGGAATTAAGCAAAGTATGTCCAGAAGAGGAAATTGCTTAGACAATGCAATAATTGAAAACTTCTTCGGAATATTAAAAACTGAATTGTTTTATCTTAAAAAATATAGTTCGACTAATCAACTAAAACAGGAAATTATCGAATATATAGACTATTATAATAATGATCGAATAAAACTTAATCTAAAAGGAATGAGCCCGATACAATATCGAGCTCATTATTATCAAATTTAATTATAAATTCGTCTAAACTTTTGGGTGCAGTCTAAACTGCCGGGTTATTATACCATATATTAATACTATTGCTTTTTGGCTTCTTTTGCTTTTGCTTCCCAATAATTCATTAAATTATTATAATCTACCGGCTTTGCGGCTTTCTGATTTATCAAACGACCAGATTCGAATGCACGCTGAAGAATGGTTTCTATTAAATAGTCTTCGTTTACTTTGTAAGGATCGTATTCAGTCTTTAGACTAATATCAAATAAATTGGCTGTTGTATTTGAAACAAAGGCTTTGAAACCGCTTTTTAAAGTTCGTATTAATTCGTAGGTTGTGATTCCGGTTTGCCTGTGAACTAGTTTAACGAGAATCTGACCTTGTTTACGTGAAAGCTTTTTAAGCCTTTCTTCGAATTCATTATTAAGGTAGTCTTCTACAATTTTAAAATACTTCTTTTTTTCACGGTTAGTTTTCAAACGAGCCATCCCCTGATTTAAGGCTGTCAATCGATCTGCAGCCAATCTAGCGTATGGATAAACCTTGTAAACACGGTTTTCAAGAATCTTGAATTGCTTTTGTGCTTCGGGATCGAGCTTTTCTTTGGTAATGATAATCTCTGGCAATTCTATAGTATCACCCAAAATAGAATCTTGCTCAGTTAGTACGTAGCCCATTTGCTGATCGTCTTTAGGAGTAACCTGAGCCTGGCTTGTAAATGAAATTAATGTAAAAAATAAAATAATGTAGGTAAATCTCATCGAGTCATAATTTAAATGTAAAATTAAATATTTATACACAACTCTGATACCAAATTTATAAATTAGCAAAAAAATATTTTTATGAGTACTGAATCTATCTTAAAAGATACCTCAATTGCTTTCCTGGAAAGCTATCTAAATAACGCCTCACCTACCGGATATGAAAGTGAAGGGCAAAAACTTTGGATGAATTATTTGAAACCATACGTTGATACTTTTATTACCGATACTTATGGAACAGCGGTTGGAGTTATTAATCCTGATGCTCCTTTTAAAGTTGTAATCGAAGGTCATGCTGATGAAATTTCATGGTATGTAAATTATATTACAGATGATGGTTTGCTATATGTAATACGTAACGGTGGATCGGATCATCAGATTGCGCCATCGAAAAGAGTTAATATTCACACTAAAAAAGGAATTGTAAAGGGTGTTTTTGGATGGCCGGCGATTCATACCCGTTTACGTGATAAAGAGGAAATCCCGAAATTAAGCAACATTTTTATTGACTTGGGTTGTGAAACCAAAGAACAAGTTCTTAAAATGGGTGTTCATGTGGGATGTGTAATTACTTATCCTGATGAATTCATGATTTTAAACGAAAATAAATTCGTTTGTCGTGCTATTGACAACAGAATGGGCGGTTTTATGATTGCCGAAGTTGCTCGTTTATTACACGAAAATAAAAAAACACTTCCGTTTGGATTGTACATTGTCAACTCAGTTCAGGAAGAAATTGGTTTACGTGGTGCTGAAATGATTGCACAAACTATTAAACCAAATGTAGCAATTGTTACAGATGTTTGTCATGATACCACTACTCCTATGATTGATAAAAAGGTAGAGGGCGATCTTAAAATGGGTAAAGGACCAGTTATTGCTTATGCTCCTGCTGTTCAAAATAAATTGCGTGATTTAATTGTAGATACGGCTGAAGAAAATGAGATTCCATTCCAGCGTCACGCTACTTCGCGAGCGACGGGAACAGATACTGATGCTTTTGCTTATAGCAACGGTGGTGTAGCATCTGCATTGATTTCTTTACCTTTACGTTATATGCACACTACAGTTGAAATGGTTCATAGAGAAGATGTTGAAAATGTGATTCACCTGATTTATGCATCGTTATTGAAAATTGAAAATAATGAGACTTTCTCTTATTTTAAATAAGAAATACATTTAAAATGTCCATTCGGTTATTATTAGCCGTATGGACGTTATAAAAAAATAGCAAGAAAATATTACTGCTCGAGGACGATTTTACTTTATCAAAAGACAGCATTCTTTACTTTAAAAGAATTCGAGTGTGTACCTTACTATGACAACTCTTTTAACGCTGTTGGTTTTCCAAATTCTATTTTGCGTTTTTAACCGCAAAAAACATGTTCCTATTAAGTAGGGATTTTAAAATAAATTAATTGGCTAAGTTAGTTTGGATAAAGAGAAAGCATCCTTATTTTAATGGTGCTTTTTTTGATTCCGTTACATTTTAGTTTAATATCTTGCATCATAATCAAAATCATTTATGAAATATATCTACTTTTTAATAACGCTATTCTCAATTTCATTATTAGCTTCAGTTATAAATGCAAAAGAAGCATTTACTTGCTTTCTTGAAGTTATTCCGGCGATTATAGGATTTCTTATTCTATCAATTACTTTTAAAAAATTCCGTTTTACAAATTTCACTTATACACTAATTTTAATTCATTGTATCATTCTGTTTATCGGAGGACATTACACTTATGCTGAAGTCCCTTTCTTTGATTACATAAAAGAAATATTTCATCAAAGCAGAAATAATTATGATAAAGTAGGACATTTTGCACAAGGATTTGTTCCGGCTATGATTATCAGGGAATTGTTCATCAGAAAAGAAGTGATTAATAATAAAAGTTTTTTCAACTTTATTATTGTCAGCATTTGTTTGGCAATTAGTGCTGCTTACGAATTTATAGAATGGTTTGTCTCGCTGGCAACGGGCGAAGGCGGAAATTCGTTTTTAGGAACTCAGGGTTACATTTGGGATACCCAATCTGATATGCTATACGCAACTATTGGAGCAATTACGGCCTTAGCTCTCTTTTCAAAAATTCAGGATAAGCAAATTCACAGAATAGATTTTTAAACTAGTTAACTATAAAACAAAACGACCTTCTGCTCAAGGAAGGTCGTTTTTATACTAACTCAAACTAGATTTAAACAATATTATTATTTTAAATCTTTCAAAATGGCAATAGCGTCTGTTGCATTTGATAATTGTGCATATTTCAAAGCTGTATAACCTTGCTCGTTTTTATCATTTGGGCGAGCACCGCTTGCCAATAAAACTTTTAAAATTTCAATTTTATTATAACGTGCCGCAACCATTAATGGTGACATGTCTTCTGATTTTTCATTTACGTCTGCACCGTATTCGATAAATTTCTTTACAATATCTATATCTCCTTTAATTACTGCCACATTTAGTGGACTTGAATATAAATTTGAAATTTCAAATTGAGATTTCAAAGTCATTGTGTGATTTGCTGCCATTGAAACATTGGCAAAAGCTACTAGAGCTACTCCTAAAATAATTACTGATTTTTTCATGTTGATTGATTGTTAAATTGATTGATTATTGATGATTTTTAATTTCTATGTAAATGTAATTCGAATTTTTGTATTATGTATTACCAAGTACCTTGTTTTAACTAATTCTTAACATTCATTTAATAAAAACCTAATAAATAATTCCGAATGTTAAATTATCGTTTCATATATAGACGCGCAAATATTCATTTTGTTACAGTTTAAATCAAAAAAAAAATAAAAAAACGTGTATTAATTTTAGAATACCATAAAATCAACTTTTTTGTTTTATAATTTTTTCTAATAAACGATGGTGCTATTAGCTCAATCTCTATATGGGAAAGTGATGTAAAAGATGTAGGTGTTGGAAAACAGGAAATTACTAAAATAACAGAAAGAAAAGTATTGACTTTGCATTATGTTTTAAAGAGCCAATGAACATCGGTTGTATGTTACTGAAGCTCTTTCACCAAATCAAACCAAAGTAAAATGGGAATCAACGGTGTTTTTCCCTATCCAATGAACATTATGATGAATATGAACAGAATGATTGGTAAGGATTTGCAAAAAGGTCTTGAAAATCTAAAAACCAAAATGGAAAAATAAAAAAAATACCCCAGATTAAAACAAATTAATCTGGGGCAATTTTATAAAGTTAAAATCAAAAAATTACGCTTTACCAGAAAGATAATCTACTACATTCTTTTCAATACGCTGATCAATATTTGCGATATCAGCTTTCACGAATTTTTCTCCTAAAATATTTTCGTACAATTCAATATATCTTTCAGATACTGATTCAATATATTCATCAGTCATATTCGGAATTTGTTGTCCTTCCTGACCTTGAAAACCATTTTCTATCAACCAACGACGCACAAACTCTTTTGATAATTGTTTTTGCTCCTCTCCTCTTTCCTGTCTTTCGTAATATCCATCAGCATAAAAATAACGAGAAGAATCCGGCGTGTGAATCTCATCAATTAAGACAATAACTCCATCTTTTGTTTTTCCAAATTCATATTTTGTATCAACTAAAATCAAACCACGGCTTGCAGCAATTTCAGTTCCTCTTTGAAATAAATCACGAGTATATTTTTCTAAAACTATATAATCTTCTTCAGAAACAATTCCCTTTGCTAATATATCTTCACGAGAAATATCTTCGTCATGAGAACCATTATCAGCTTTTGTAGTTGGCGTAATAATTGGTTCCGGAAATTTATCATTCTCCTTCAAACCTTCTACCATTGTTACCCCGCAAATTTGTCTTTTTCCAGCAGCATACTCACGCGCAGCATGTCCTGAAACATAACCACGAATTACCATTTCTACTTTAAATGGCTCGCATAAATGCCCAACGGCAACGTTTGGATCTGGTGTGGCAATCAACCAATTTGGAACAATATCTTCAGTCAATTCCATAAATTTTGTCGCAATCTGATTAAGAATCTGACCTTTATATGGAATTCCTTTTGGTAAAACCACATCAAAAGCCGAAAGTCTGTCAGTTGCTATCATTACTAAAAGTTCGTCGTTTATGTTGTAAACTTCTCTCACTTTTCCGCGGTAAACTGATTTTTGATTCGGAAAATTAAAATTTGTGGTTGTAATTGTATTGCTCATTATCTTTAGTTGTGTTTTGTTTGTTTGATGCAAATTTAAAACTAATTCAAAGAGCAAACAAAGAAAACTTTTTAAGACTTCTAAAAATTTGTTTTTGTGTTATTATAAAATATATTAGAACATATTAAAAAACTCTGAAGATGCCTCAGAGTTTTTTTTATTTATATTTTTCAAAAGAATCATTTAAATTCAAGAATTCCTTTTCCTAATGATTTTATCGATTCATTCAGACTTCCTAAAGTGGTATCCGGTAATCTTTTAATATTAGCTGAACTCACTATAAAAATTTGACCACGATCTTTTGAAGGAGCAACAGGCACAAAAACTACCGCAGTTCCATCAGCATTTTCTTCAATTAAATGTGCTGGCTGCCAATATTCTCCAGCTTTCAATAAAATTGGCAGATCTGTAACTGGCTTACCCATTTCCTGTGCTAATTTTTCTTCTGCCAATTTTTTATTCTTTTCATAACCTGGCAAAAAAACCATCAATTTATTATCAACCCATTCCGTAAATCTTTTCAGAAAAGAAAATTGCATCAAATAACCACTGAAATAAATCAACAAGATTAAAAATAATCCGCCTAGAATATCACTTCCAATCGGGCCTAAAACTTTATCCAGATGTAGTAAATTAGCAACTTTATCACCGTATTTTTTAAAAAACCCCCAAACCTTCTCAAGAATCATAAAAAAAACAACCAAAGGCAAGAGCAGAATAATTCCCGAAAAGCAATTCTTTTGAAGCTGAAGTAAAAATTTGTCCATAATACTGATGATTAAGTTACTATTTCATAAAAGGTCTCTTTACCCAAATCTGGTAAATTTCCTATAAATTTATAAATTTAACTTTAATCAGCAATATCTTTTACTGGTAATTATTTAAAAACTAACTAATTACAAATTCTTTATCTAATATTTTTGAAGAAATATATTTTGCAACGCCATCTTCAGCATTGGTTTTTATAACTTCTAATTCAGGTAAAGTTTCTTTTAATAAAGCCGGAGCATTGCCCATAATTAATCCTTTTCCTGACGAAGATAACATCTGAACATCATTAAAACCATCTCCAAAAGAAACGGATTCTTCTAAAGTAAACCCTTCTTTTTCTAAAACCATTTCAATTGCAACGGCTTTATCTACAGCTTTATCCATAAATTCCAAACAAGTCGGTAAACTGAAAGCATGATGCAAATGCTCAGAAGAATTGGCTAAAATAGCGTCTTTAAGTTTTACTAATTTCTCATGATCATCGCACGAGAAGAATATTTTAATTGCTCCAAAATCTTCCAAAGTTTTGTAATCTACCAATTCCGGACGATATTTTAGCTCGGCTTGAAAAGCATTTAATTTTTCATTAATTCTATTGGTCTGCCAGACATTCTCTTTGAATAAAACCACAGTAATATCAGGGTCAATATCAACATTCAAAGCGTTTTTGACAACATCGCTATCCAAATTAAATGAAAAAAGTTCTTCTTTATTCGGTGAATGAATTCTCGCTCCGTTTGAACTCACCAGATAAACGGGAACTTCAAGCGTTTCAATAATAGCCATCGCATCAAGATGATGACGGCCAGTAGCGACAACGATAAGATAATTTTGATTGTGAAGTTCCTGAAAAATAGATTTAGTATAATCCGATATTCTGTGTTGAGGGTTGAGTAAAGTTCCATCAAGGTCACTTACTACAACTTTTATATTTTTAAGCTTAGTCATATTAAAGATCAAATATTTATGAATTACAAATTTAAGGCTTTACGCTCACAAGAGCAAAGATTACAAGTTGCAAAAGCCCGAAATACGTGAAGTTTATTTTTTATTTAACTATTTCGTTAAATATTGAATTATAAATAATTTAAACTTTTATAATTCCTGATTTGTATAAATTATAGCTTTCTGAATGTGTTTTTCAATTTATTCTAAAAGCAAAAATTTCTACGCACTTTGCTGTTTTTTTTTTGCCACGAATTTCACAAATTTCCACTAATTAATTCGTGTTGATTCGTGAAATTCGCGGCGAAAAAAATCTGTGTAAATCAATTTCTAAAATTTGTCAGTATCTGAATATATAAACCAATCTCCCCCTTGTCCCCAAAAATCTTGATGATTTATATAATTTAAATGTTTATTTCGATCTCTTTTTGTATTAAAATTACAAGGAGCGTAAACTAATTGAACAACTCTCAAAGTGGAAATATTCCAACCTTCAACAATGTGAAATATAACATTATAATTTTTGTCGCAAGGGCCAATATCACCAGAAATCTCGACACTTCCAATTCCTAATTTTAAAAGATTTTCTTTTATATCTCCACTAAAGCTTTCGACTTCTAAAGTCACTCCCATTTTACTATCCCATTTTTTTACGTAACCCTTCTCGATTAACGATAAAGTTTTATTCAGCAATAATCTATTGTCATCAAATCTCTGGTTATTTTCTTCAAAAATTTTTTCGTAATTCGGTGTACACCCAGTCATAATAATTAGAAGAAAATTAATTATTACTCCAAAACAGAATATTTTCTTCATATAATTAAATTTATCAACCAAAAAAAATATTCGTTTTCCACATTCTATAAAAGATGATGTAGAAAACGAATATTAGTAAATGTCAAAACACATTTCACGATTTACATTTGACATTCTATAAAATTAATCGTGATTTTCAATTTGTTTATAAGCGTCAATTACCTTTTTCACTAATCTGTGACGAACGATATCCTTATCATCCAGATAAATAATTCCGATTCCGTCAACGTCTTTTAGTACCAAAATAGCTTCTTTAAGACCAGAAATAGTTCTGCGTGGTAAATCGACCTGTCCCGGATCCCCCGTAATCATAAATTTCGCGTTTTTTCCCATACGGGTCAAAAACATTTTCATTTGTGAGTGGGTGGTGTTTTGCGCCTCGTCCAGAATTACAAAAGCGTTATCAAGTGTGCGCCCACGCATAAATGCCAGTGGCGCAATCTGAATAATTCCTTTTAAAATGTAATCTTCGAGTTTTTCGTTTGGAAGCATGTCGCGCAAAGCATCATAAAGCGGCTGCATGTACGGATCTAGTTTTTCTTTCATATCGCCAGGAAGGAAACCAAGATTTTCTCCCGCTTCTACCGCTGGTCTGGTAAGAATGATCCTTTTCACTTCTTTGTCTTTAAGCGCTTTAACCGCCATTGCTACTCCTGTGTAGGTTTTTCCTGTTCCAGCTGGTCCAACTGCAAATACCATATCATTTTTTTTGATGGTATCTACCAGCAATTGCTGGTTAGGCGTCATGGCTTTGATTATTTTACCTCCAACACCATGAACTAATATTTTGTCATGATCGTATGATTTTCTTTCATCCTGACCATCACTCATAATTACGCGTTCAATTACATTATCGTCAATGTTGTTGTATCGGGTAAAATGAAGCATAAGCCTCTGAAATCTCTTTTCGAATTCATCTAAAACTTCTTTTTCGCCAAACGCTTTCAAAGTGGTCCCTCTCGCTACGATTTTAAGCTTTGGGTAGTACTTTTTAATGATTTCAAGATGAGTGTCTTGAGCGCCCCAAAAGTCTTTTGGAGCGATGTCTATGAGCTCGATAATTCTTTCGTTCAAATGAGATAGTTTTAAATTAAAAATAAATCAGTTTTATAAATCGGTGGTTGTCGGGTATCTTTATATCTTTAAATGCAATTTGTCTTTTCTTTCTTGCATTTTTGCAATTACTATTATTAGATTTGCATTTCTCAAATTTAATGAAAATTAGATTTAAATACTACCAATAGTTATAAACAAAATTATGTCAATAATTACCCTTACTACTGATTACGGCTTAAAAGACCACTTTGTGGGCTCGCTGAAGGGTAAAATTATTTCTGAATATTCAGAGGCAAAAATCATTGATATTTCGCACGACATAGACCCATTTAACACTGCCGAAGCGAGTTACGTTATTGGCGCATCGTATTTGAGTTTTCCAAAAGGAACCGTTCACTTAATTGGGGTTGATATCGAACGTAATAAAGAGAATCAGCATATTGCCATGCAATGGAACGATCATTACTTTATTTGTGCCGATAATGGTATTCTAAGTATGCTTACGCAGAAAATCGTTCCGCAGAAAATTGTTGTGATTAATATTCATGATCGTTTTCCTAGTGAATTCAGTGATTTAGACGTTTTTATAAAAGTTGCCTGCCATCTTTCAAAAGGAGGTTTACTAAATGTTATTGGTAAAGAAATTAAAGAAATCAAGCAAATTACAGAGTTACAGCCTGTCATTGCAGCCGATGGAAGTTCTATAAAAGGATATGTTATTTACATTGATCATTTTGGAAATATTGTAACTAATATTTCCAAAAAGCAATTTGTTGAAGTTGCCAAAGGACGCCCGTACGAGATTGTTATGAAACCAAAAAGTATCAAAACAATTCTACCAAATTATTCCGCTATTGCGACTTCAGAGAAATATCCAATCAAAACCTATGAAGGCGAAAAATTGGCTATTTTTAACGAAGCCGGTTTTCTCGAAATTGCCATTTTTAGGAGCAATCCTTCAAAAGTTGGTTCTGCAAATAGCCTCTTAGGATTGAATTACCGTGACGTAATTACGGTTAAGTTTACCTAAAATTTTAGATTTTAGATTGCAGATTTTAGATTTAAATAATCCGAATATTTGGAATTTGGAATTTCATTTTTGGAATTTTAAAATTTTCCTAAAAAGAACAATCTATTTTGGTATTTTTGCGCGCGTATTGCACTTTTAGTAATTCAAAAATCTAAAATCTGCAATCTAAAATCTAAAATCAAATACATGTTCGTTAGAATAGTAAAAATGAGTTTTCACGAAGAAAAAATTCCGGATTTTCTGGAGAATTTTGAAACCGTAAAAGACAAAATACGAAATGCCGATGGAAATCGTTTTTTGGAATTGTATCAGGATAAAAATGATAAATGCGTCTTTTTTACCTATAGTTACTGGGAAACTGAAGCTGATTTAGAAAATTACAGACAATCTGAACTTTTTAATTCGGTTTGGGATTTCACTAAAAAGCTATTTAATGCAAAACCAGAAGCGTGGAGCGTAGACAAAATAGTAAGTTTAAATTAGTTTCAAGTTTCAGGTTTCAAGTTATTTGCTGGATCTGAAAATTGGAACTATTAAAACGCAAAGGGCACAAAGATTATATTACAATGTTTTTAGAAAACTTAAAGTTCGCAAGTAAAGCAACCTGAAACCTGAAACAAGAAAAACTTGAAACAAAAATAAAACAAATGAAATCAATCATTTTACGAGAAATAAAATCCTTTTTTGGATCTCCTATTGGCTATTTGGTCATTGCTATTTTCTTAATTAGCAACGGACTATTTTTATGGGTTTTCGAAGGAGATTACAATATATTAAATACCGGGTATGCCGATTTAACTCCGTTTTTCACATTAGCACCATGGATTCTAATTTTCCTGATTCCGGCGGTAACGATGAGAAGTTTCTCTGACGAAAAAAAACAAGGTACATTAGAATTGCTTTTGACCAAACCATTATCCATTTGGGAAATTGTAAACGGAAAATTCTTCGGTTCTTTACTTCTAATAGTATTAGCAATTGTACCAACGTTTATTTATGTAAAAGTAATTTCGAATTTGGGTCTGCCTGAAGGAAATATTGACATGGGAAGTACTATTGGTTCTTATTTCGGATTGCTGTTTTTAATTGCTGCATATTCTGCAATCGGAGTCTTTACTTCTACCCTTTCCGAAAATCAAATTGTTGCTTTTATTGTAGCGGTTTTTCTATGTTTTTTCTTTTATTTCGGATTTCAGGGCTTGGCTTCATTGATCCCCGGAGATTCTAATATTATTTCGGCATTGGGTATGCAGGATCACTTTAAAAGTATGAGCCGAGGTGTGATTGATACTCGCGATGTAATTTATTTTTTAAGCATTACCGTATTATTTCTGTCTTTTACAGTTTATCAATTAAAATCTTTTAAAGCATAATGAAAGCATCTAATCAACAAAATATTAAAATATTAGGTATTACCGTTTTCGTTTTAATAGTTTTAAATGTACTTGGAAGTTTATTTTTCCACCGTTTCGATTTAACTAAAGACAAGCGTTATACTTTATCTGAAACTTCTTTACAAATTGTAAAACAGGTTAAGAATCCGCTTTCGATCAAGATTTATATGCAGGGCGATTTGCCGGCAGATTTCAGAAGATTGCAACAGGAAACAAAGCAGTTATTAGAAGAGTTTCAGGCTTACAACAGTAATATTGTTTTCGAATTCGTAAATCCGATGGAAAATGAAGATGAAAGCATGGAAGTTGTAAAATCGCTTTACCAAAAAGGACTTACCCCAATAAACATCACTGTTGACGATAAAGGAAAACAATCTCAGGCAATGGTTTTTCCTTGGGCTGTAGCAGTTTATGACAATAAAGAAGTGAATATTCCTTTGTTGAAGAACATTATGGGGGCGTCTACAACAGCTAAAGTTATTGGATCGATTCAGCATTTAGAGTATTCTATTGCTGATGCTATCAATAAAATTACCAAAGCCAAGCAGAAGAAAGTTGCTTTTATAAAAGGAAATGGCGAAATGAACGAGATCCATGTTGCTAAAATGTTGAAACAAATCAAAGAAAGTTATTATATAGGGCCATTCACTTTAGATTCTGTTGTTAAAAATCCCACAGGGACTTTAGATGCTCTTAAAAAATATGATTTAGCAATTATCGCCAAACCAACGGAAACTTTTTCTGATGAAGAAAAGCAGGTTTTAGACCAGTTTATCATGAATGGCGGAAAAACATTATGGTTAATCGACCAGGTTGCTGCCGATATGGACAGTTTGTACAATCAATCCGGCGCTACTCTGGCTTATCCCAGAGATTTGAATCTGAACGATATGTTTTTCAAATACGGATTCAGAATCAATCCTGATTTAGTAAAAGACGAACAAGGAAGTCCAATAAAACTAGCTACCGGAGAGCAAGGAAGTGCTACTCAGTATCAAGATTTTGTGTGGAAATTTGCACCTCAGGTTTATCCAACAAGCAAACACCCAATTGTGAAGAGTTTAGGGGGTATTAAATTCGATTTCGCTAATCCGATTGACACTCTGAAAAACGGAATCAAGAAAACCGTTTTATTACAGTCGTCTCAATATTCTAAAAAAATCGGAACTCCGGGAGAAATAAACTTAAACATTGTAACTGAACAAACTACACCTCAGGAATATCTGAATAAAGGAAATTTACCGCTAGCTGTTTTATTAGAAGGTGAATTTCATTCCGCTTTTGAAAATCGTGTTTTGCCTTTCAAGGAAAATGCATTTCAGGCAAAGGGAAAACCGAATAAAATGATTGTGATTGCTGACGGAGATTTGGCCAGAAATCAATTGGATAAAAACATGATGCCTGTTGAATTAGGTTACGATCAGCGTACCGGGAATTTGTACGACAACAAAGATTTTATGATGAATTGTATTAATTATTTATTGGACGACACCGGACTTATTAACATTAGAAGCAAAGATGTTGAGTTGCCATTATTGGACAAGGAGAAAGTTTATGAAAACTATACGTTGACACAATTCATAACTATCGGACTTCCAATCCTAATTTTATTGGTTTTCGGACTTGCATTTACGTACCTCCGAAAAAGAAAATACAGCAAATAGATGTTAATAAAAAATTTGCGAAAGTAAGATTGTTTACGATATATTTGTAATCCGTATATTTAGCCAACAATTGCTAAAGAAACATCAAAAAATAAAACAAAACAGATGAAATTTATAGTATCGAGTTCGTACTTATTAAAACAATTACAAGTTTTAGGTAGTGTAATTAACAGTAACAATACGTTGCCTATTTTAGACAACTTTTTATTTGAACTAGACAATGACGCATTGACGGTTTCGGCTTCGGATCTTGAAACTACGATGTCGGCTACATTATCAATCGATTCTAAAAGTAAAGGAAGTGTGGCTGTGCCTGCTAAACTTTTGCTTGAAATTTTAAAAACATTTCCTGAACAACCTTTAACTTTTACAGTTGAAGATAATAATACGGTTGAAATTAGCTCTAACTCAGGTAAATATGCATTAGCATACGCAGCCGGAGAAGAATTTCCAAAATCGGTTAGTCTTGAAGATCCATCTGTAACTTTAGTTCCTGCTGATGTTCTGGCAACTGCCGTGAGTAAAACTATTTTTGCTGCCGGAAACGATGATTTACGTCCGGTAATGTCTGGAGTTTTCTTCCAGTTTTCGCCAGAAGGTTTGACTTTTGTTGCAACAGATGCGCACAAATTAGTGAAATATGCCCGTACAGATGTAAAAGCATCTCAGGTGGCAGATTTTATTATGCCGAAGAAACCTTTGAATATTTTAAAGAGTATTTTAGGAACTTCTGATGCTGAAGTTAAAATTGAATATAATGACTCAAATGCGACTTTCTCATTTGACAATTATATCTTAACGTGTCGTTTGATTGATGGAAAATACCCAAATTACGAAGCAGTAATTCCAAAAGAAAATCCAAACAAATTAATGATTGACCGTTCTTTGTTTTTAAGTTCAGTGAAACGTGTTGCAATTTTCTCAAACAAAACTACACACCAAATTCGTTTAAAAATTGCCGGAGCTGAACTAAATGTTTCCGCAGAAGATATTGATTACTCAAACAAAGCGGAAGAAAGATTGACTTGCGATTATCAGGGAGATGATCTTCAAATTGGTTTTAACTCACGTTTTTTAACTGAGATGTTGACCAACTTACAATCTGACATGATTATGTTAGAGATGTCATTGCCTAACAGAGCTGGGATTTTAACACCAGTTGACGGTTTAGAAGAAGGAGAAACTGTTACGATGTTAGTAATGCCCGTAATGTTAAATAGTTAACATCAAAACTTCTTTTTGTTACAGGGATTTTTTTTAGTTTCAGATTAAAGACATATCATTGTAAAAAAAAATATATCGCTATTAACCAACCATTTTTTATACCTGGAAACCGCAATTCTTTTTAAAAGATTTGCGGTTTTTTATTTTAACTTAGTTTCAGGTTTCAGGTTTCAGGTTTCAGGTTTCAAGTTTCAAGTTTCAAGTTTCAAGTTTCAAGTTTCAAGTTTCAAGTTTCAAGTTTCAAAACTTTGCGATTACATTATGTTCAAAGCAAAAACCTGAAACCTGAAACAAATAAAAACCTGAAACATTTTTTTTAACTTTGTATTATGAAAATAGAAATTTGGTCGGACATCATGTGTCCGTTTTGTTATATCGGAAAAAGACAGTTGGAAACAGCATTGGCTGAATTTCCAAATAATGAATTTGAAATTGAATGGAAAAGTTTTCAGCTTGATCCAACAATTACGCCGCAATCAGGAAAAGACGTTTATACGTTTTTAGCCGAGCGAAAAGGCATTTCAGTTGAACAATCTAAAGAAATGCATAAAGGTGTCACAGAACGCGCAAAAAGCGTTGGTTTAGATTATCATTTTGATAAAGCTATTATTTCGAATTCCCTAACTGCACATCGCATTATACATTTGGCGAAAGCTAAAAAAATAGGCGACGAAATGGAAGAAATTTTCTTTAAGGCTTATTTTACCGAAGGAAGAGATTTAAATGATGGTCCAACTTTAATAGAATTGGCTGTAAAAGCTGGTTTAGATCAGACTCAGGTTCTGGAAGTTCTAAAAGATGAAAACTTATTTTTAAATGACGTGAAAGCCGATATTCAGGAAGCACAGGAAATTGGCGTACAAGGTGTACCGTTTTTTGTTTTTGATCGAAAATATGCTGTTTCAGGCGCCCAGCCAGTTGAGGCTTTTGTGAATACTATTAAGGAAGTGCAGAAATAATTTTAGATTTTAGAATGTAGATTTTAGATTTTCTCCATTGTCACTCTGAGCGAAGTCGAAGAGCATTTCAATCTAAAATCTACATTCTAAAATCCTTTATATCACTCCCATTTTCTGCATTAAAAAAGTGGCACTTTTATTTTTGCAGATTCCGCTGCGAAGTTTGTAGTCAAAATGAAGTTCGTTGTTTTGGATTTCTACTTCAAAACACTGATTTGTTAAAATATCCGGATATTGATTTGTTGTGAGGCAAACTTCGATATCATGCGTAGCGATTGCCCCAATAGCTTTTTTAGCAATTACTTTTTTGACTACTTCAATAGTTCCGTTGCGTTTGTCATCAGAATTTGTTCCTCTTAAAATTTCGTCTAATAAAACAAATGCCGGCTGCTCTTCCAAAGCATCCATAATTTGTTTCAGACGCTTAATTTCAGCAAAAAAGTACGATTCACTGTCGGCCAAAGAATCCGATAATCGCATTGAAACCAAAACTGGCAATGGATGAATGTTAGCTTCTGAAGCACAGACAACAGAACCAATTCCACCAAGAACCATATTCACACCTAAACTTCTTAAAAAAGTACTTTTTCCGGACATATTAGAACCAGTTAAAATCATAAATGATTCAGGATAAAAATGGGTGTCATTGCCTACTCTGGTTGCCGGGTTCAACAATGGATGGCTTAAATTTTTAAACCCAATTTTATAATCTGAATTGATTTCCGGAAAAACAAAATCAGGATTATTATACGCCAGATTTGCCAAACTATTTAGAGCTTCAAATTCTCCAATAACAGCAATCCATTTTTCGAGCTCATCGGAATAATCTTCCTTCCATTTCAAAAGTGATTTTAAAACATGAAGATGAAATAAAAACGTCCCGTTAAACACAGTCGCAACAACTAAATTACTGATCGTGTCCATTCTGGAAAATAACTCAGATAATTGTTTCAAATGTGCACTGGCAGCCGCATTTTTAAAAATAAGCTGTTGTTGTAAATCTTTTAATTTCTTTGATTGAAAAGTTTCATTTTCAATTTTCTGAACCAATAAACTATATTGCTTGATGATTTTATCAACGTTATCAGCCTTTGCAATTTCAGACTGAATTCGTTTTAATGACCTTCCCACCACCATCAAATTGGCAATAAAAATATAACTCAGAAAGGATAATAAAATAGTTTTTGAAGTGATATAATAAGCAAGCAAAACTCCAAAAAACAAAGCCGGAAATGCAAATGATAATGCAACTATAACTTTAGGTAATGTATTGTTTTTAAATGAATTCCAATACATTAAAGAATCATAAGAATTTTCAGAATCATTACTAATTGTTGCTAAAGCCAAAAAATCCTGTCGCCATTCAATTTTAGTTTTCAGTTCATTTATAGCTTTCTGATTTTCCAGAATTGTTTCGTTTGGAGCAAGATTCAATAATTGATTTGCCAGTGTTTTTTTTCCGATAAAAGTGGCGGTTCTGTTTAAATTTTGGAACAAGGAATGATCTCCAAAAATATCCAAATCATAAGCGTAAGGATGATGAAAATCGTTGAATTCTATTCCGTTTTCAAAAGGAATCTTTTCTCTTTTCAAATAAGAGATTTCATTTTTATTGATTTTCAAAAGTGCCGTGGTAAGCTGTTTTTGAAAAGATAATTTGGAATGGATTCTCATCAAAAAAATAAAACCAACAAAAGCTAGAAAAGCAAAAACTACATAAAGTGAATCATCGGTTTTGATGTAATAGAACAACGAAAACAAACACAGAAAAACACTTAATAAACGTAGTAAACTTATGCTATTGTACCTTTTATTGATTTTAGTGAAAACATTGCTATAATGATCAACTTTATTTTGATATGAATCCATTTTATTGATTTGATGAGATACAAATATAGGTTTTGCATCATAAAATCTATAGTAAAAAAAGACAGAATTTTAAGTTTCGTGCATAACCAAAACTGGCACCGAAACTTCTTTGGCTATTTTTTTTGTAAAACCAGAATCAAAAATGCTTTCGAAGAAAGATCTTTTATGTGTTATAGTCGTCAGAATATCAATGTCTTTGTAAAGAATAAAATCAAGAATTGTCTCTTTCACTTCGTCACTTGGCAATACTAAAAACTCGACTTTATCATTTGCAAACTCTCGCTCCCACTCTTTAATTGTAGCATCTGTCACATCTGATTTTGAAGTCTTAACGTAAAGACTTTTAACTTTAGCATTGGTTTTATTGGCTATTTCCAATACTTTTCTAAGTTCAATTTTATCTTTTTCACGATAACGTGTCGTAAAACCAATAATTTTTATTTTACTGAATTTTGCTGTTACCGGAATGCATAAAACCGGAACTTTAACTTCGGATATTACTGAATTGGTATTTGATCCCGTAAAAAATTTAGTCCAGTCTGAAATGCCAGAAGTTCCCATAATGACAAAATCGATTTTATCTTCTTCGACAGCGTTTTTCAAATTATAGATTAAATCACCGTCCATCAAACGATGTTTTATCACGATATCTTCTAAATTTCGTTCCATTGCAATCGTTCTGAGCTTTGGAATTTCATCTTTAAACATTTCAAATTTTGCCAATTCAATCGAGCTATAAATCGATGCATAATTTTCAGGAAAAAATTGACTATCGTAAACCGGAATTTCAAAAGTATGCAACAAAACAAGTTCGGCGTTGACAATTTTAGCAAATTCCAAAGCATGAACAAATGCATTTGTAGCTGCTTCAGAAAAATCTGTGGGAAATAATATCTTTTTCATTTTGTTTTGCTTTTAAAGGTTACTTACTCAAATTTACTCATTATAAAAACAAAACAACATGATAATTATCAGTTCTTTAACATTTTAAAAAAATGCAACGATAACTATTTTAAAAACTTTAAAATTTAATCAGGGACTTGTTTCAGCTTCGGAACTTTATGGCTTTTTTTATACCTTTGCGCCATGATAAATCAAGATTCTATAGTTGCATTGGCCACTCCCTCCGGAGCTGGAGCAATTGCTATCATTCGTATTTCAGGTTCGGAAGCCATTACTATCGGAAATTCAGTTTTTAAATCCATCAAAAACAAAGATTTAACCAAGCAAAAAACACATACTTTGCATTTGGGACATATTATTGATGATTCAAAAACGCTGGACGAAGTATTAGTTTCTGTTTTCAAAGGACCAAATTCTTATACTGGCGAAGATACGATTGAGATTTCATGTCACGGCTCAACCTATATTCAACAACAGATTATTCAGTTATTATTGAGAAAAGGCTGTAGAATGGCGGATGCGGGAGAGTTTACACTTAGAGCTTTCTTAAACGGAAAACTAGATTTATCTCAAGCTGAAGCAGTTGCCGATTTGATTTCATCAGATAATGAAGCTTCTCACCAAATTGCCATGCAGCAAATGCGCGGCGGATTCAGTAATGAAATTGCAAAATTACGTGAAGAACTTTTGAATTTTGCTTCTTTAATTGAATTGGAATTGGATTTTGCCGAGGAAGATGTTGAATTTGCTGACAGAACCCAGTTTCATGAATTATTGAATAGAATTGAGTTTGTCTTAAAACGTTTAATCGACTCTTTTGCAGTTGGAAATGTAATTAAAAACGGAATTCCGGTTGCAATTGTTGGCGAGCCAAACGTTGGAAAATCGACTTTATTAAACGCTCTTTTGAATGAAGAACGTGCCATTGTTTCGGACATTGCGGGAACAACTCGTGATACCATCGAAGATGAATTGGTTATTGGCGGAATTGGATTCAGATTTATTGATACTGCCGGAATCCGCGAAACTAAGGATGTTGTAGAAAGCATCGGAATTAAAAAAACGTTTGAAAAAATCGATCAGGCGCAGCTTGTTTTGTATCTAGTTGATGGTTGTCAGTTGTCGGTTGATGGAAGGCTGGATAACTTACTTATTGAAATTAACAAAACACAAAATCAATACCCTCAAAAACCTATTTTGGTTATCATCAATAAAAAAGACTTACTTTCCAGAGAAGCAATAGATGAAATTGATTCAAAACTAACAACTAACAACCAACAACCAACAACTATTTACATTTCCGCCAAAGAAAATATTGGCGTTGAAGAATTAAAGAATGAATTGCTTTCGTACGTGAATACCGGCGCACTTCGTAATAATGAAACAATTGTAACGAATACAAGGCATTACGATTCTCTATTAAAAGCTTTAGATGAAATTCAGAAAGTGAAATTTGGTCTTGAAACAAATCTTTCAAGTGATTTAATTGCTTTGGATATTCGTGAAGCTTTATATCAGTTTGGACTGATTACAGGTCAGGTTTCTAATGACGAATTGTTGGGGAATATTTTTGCTAATTTTTGCATCGGAAAATAGCAGGACAAAATAAAGCAAAACAACAACAAATAAACGAGTTAAAGTATTGATAAACAATATTTTAACTCGTTTTTTAATTCCTTTTTCTTTTGGATATTATGTGATGTTTTGATTAAATTTGTACCGTATTTGTACCTCGAGAATGTGAGGTACAAATAATATTTTTTTTTGGCCAAATTATGGCACGCCTAGACACACATAGTCACAGTGGGACACTTAAAGTCACATTTCTATGAGTACAAACATTAAGATTACCCGCATCTGTGAATTCTGCCAAAATGAGTTCATAGCCAAGACAACAAAAACACAGTATTGCTCGCTGAAATGCAGCAGCAGAGCCTACAAAGCAAGGACAAGAAAGTCGAAAATTGATGAAAGCAACAGACAGACTGAAATTGCACGACAACCACATCTCGAAGCTGTAAAAACAAAAGATTTTCTGAGCGTTAATCAGGCCAGCCTTTTGTTTGGAATTAGCAGAAGGACAATTTACAGAATCATTTCCAGGGGAGAGCTTGATATAGCAAAATTTGGAGCCAGAACAGTTATTCGCAAATGCGATATGGATACTTTCTTTTCCATACCGCTAGAGCAATCTTTGCTTCGACCAGTACAGGAATTCCCTGGATTAGAGAACTGTTACACTATTACCCAGATACAGCAGAAATTCGGTATATCGCCGGGAGCTCTGTATATGCTTATTCAACGTCAGGGAATAGCCAAATATTCCGTAGGTAAGTTCAATTATGTTGCGAAGAAAGATATTGATATTATATTTAATGTAAGAGAAAAATGAAAAAGGGAAATGTAAGATTGAGAAAAAAAAATTTGGCAAATGGAATGATATCACTTTACCTGGATTTTTATCCGCCAATACTAAATACAGAAACTAATAAATACACCAGACGTGAATTCTTAAAGCTGTATTTATATGAACGTCCAAAAAATCAAATTCAAAAAATTTCTAATATTGAAAACCTGCACACAGCTGAGCTTATTCAAATTCGAAGACAAAACGAAATGCGTAAGCACGATGTCTATAGCGAGTTTGAGAAAGAACAACTGGAAATCCAGAGAATTGGACGTGCTTCATTTTTAGATTATTTTAAAAATTTGGCAGATAAAAAAGTGGGGAAGAATCATCAAATTTGGTGTAGTGCTATAATTCATTTTGAAAACTTTCTTTCAGGAAGAGACGTATGTTTTAAAGATATAACAGTAACTTTGATGGAAGATTACAAAGAATATTTATTAAAGGCCAAAAACAGAAGAGAAACCGGGAATACTCTGGCACGAAATACAGCCCTCTCCTATCACAATAAACTAAAAACTACACTCAAAAGAGCATATAAAGAAGGAAAACTTCGAACTGATATTAATGCTGGAATAGATTCTATTAAAGAACAGGAATCGCAGCGAAATTTTCTAACTTTAAATGAAGCTAAAAAATTATTTGCAACACCTTGTTCTAAAAATATTGTCTATAAAATTTCAATGTTTTCAACCCTTACAGGAATTAGATATTCGGATATAGCTAAATTAACGTGGTCAGAAGTTCAATATAGAGAAGATGATGGACATTATATCAGATTTAAACAAAAGAAAACTGAAGGCTTGCAGACTATGCCAATATCAGATGAGGCTTATGAAGTACTTGGTAAAAGAACAAAAGATAATGACCAAGTCTTCGGGGGTCTGAAAAAATGGGATGTGGATAGAGTTTTGCCAGTCTGGGTTGCCCAAGCCGGAATTACAAAACACATAACTTTTCATTGTTTTCGGCACACTTATGCTACATTACAAATTTTCTCCGGAACAGACATTTTTACCATTTCAAAAATGCTTGGTCATAAAAGTGTGAAAACTACCCAGATTTACACGAAAATAATTGATGAAAAGAAAAGGGAAGCATCGCTTAGAATAAGCTTGAAGTAGCATATTGTAAAATAAGAAAGACATCTTTTTGGAAGATGTCTTTCTTATTTATTTAAATGGTTGCCTCGAATTAAATTTCAATTCCGTTTCCTGCTGTATTTCAGTAATAGTTTTAATCCTACCCAATTTTATCCAATTTAGTAATTCAGCACGATAAAAATAAAGACGCTTACCTTGTTTATTGGCTGGAATCTCATTTTTACAAACTTTAGTATAAATAGTAGCCACAGACAATTTTAACAATATTGCTGCTTCAGAAATAGTAAGTAATTCATCATTAGCTGCTACCGCATTTAATTTATTTTCTTGTAAAAGTTTTTCAATACTGTCAATTCTTGTAAGTAGCTCACCAATAATATCAGGTAAATCTTCAAATTTATATGGTTTCATAGCGTGCATTTATTTTATAGATGAAAAATTTCTTTTTACATCATATTAATTTCTTAATTTTTGTAAATATCATATGTTTTATAAATGAAAGTAATAAATTAAGCAGCTATACTTAAAATACTGTATTCAAATACATTATCATTCGGTGTATTCACACTTAAAATTCGTTTTAAGTCCTCCAAAAATAGGTGGTTTGGAATTTGTATCGTAGCGGTCACCCTACGGGACACAAAAACAGTAAAAACCTACAAAAAAAAACATTCTAAATTTTACAAAAAAGACATAAAAAAGTCCATTTAATAAATGGACTTGAAGATCATAAAAGTCAGTATTGCGAATTACAACTCCAGAAATTAACTTCCCACATTTCAGTAAAGTAAAATACATTTGAGGTACGGATAAGATACAAATTCAAAGATCATTTATAAGGGCAGAAAGATGCTTTAAGTTTTTTGGCAGAATCGTGGCACAATGTGTTTTTGGAAAGTAGAAAGTCAGTAAATCAAGAATTAAGAAATTTACGTTCGAAACTTTTAGAAACAATTTTCTGATTAAACCTGTACAGCAATTTTTCTTAATACACCATTGTTACAAATTGGCTAATTTTACTCCAATAGTACAAGTACTTCTTAAAAATTCAAGTAATTTTTCTTCAGGGTTATCAGAGTTTTGAACTGCAGAATACTGTAAAATAAATTGTCCCAAAACTTCAATATAATATGCTTCAGTAGGCAATACTTTTCCTTGTTTAATATTACTCGATCTATGCTACTTTACAGTATACTCGAAACATTTTTTTTACGATCATATAAATTACCTAACCCTTAACTAATAAGACAACAAAACAATAAGAAATATAAGATCTAAAGTGACAGCATACACGGTAAAAAAAAACCATATCAAAAATTAAATCCATCTTTTTTTTTAGTCCTTTATACTAAACAATTTCCTATTTTAGTGCCTATTACTATAACCTCACCAAGACCACTCTTCTAATGATTTTTTTTAATAAAAATTGCTATTATACATTCTTATTATTGTTGATTTGTAAGTTAACCACTTACGGTCAGCAGAGCTACAATTTTAATCATTATTTGGTAGAGGATGGACTACCGCACAACATCATCAATGATATCCTTCAGGATAAAAAAGGATTTATGTGGTTTGCTACTACTAATGGATTAAGCAAATACAACGGTTACCGATTCAAAAACTATAAAACAGAAGCTACCGATAAAGTTTTGATGAAAAACAACCGTATCGATTGGATTACCGAAGACTCGTATGGTAAAATTTGGATGCGCACTTTGTCCAACAAAAATAAGGCGTATTGCTTTGATCCTGTGGTAAATGAATTTTGGGGAGCTGAACTCATACCGGAGGTAGCGCAGAATAATATGGAAATTATCCAGATACTTCCTCAAAAATCAGGTTTAGTATGGCTTATTACAAAAAATAACGGCTGCATCGCCATAACCAGCAATAGTTATTCCTATAAAATTTTCAGTAAAGACAATGGTCAATTAAACAGTAATAATGTCATTTCAGTTTTTGAAGACCGCTCTAAAAATAGCTGGATTTTAACTGACCGGGGCATTATTCAGTTAAAAGCAAATAATGTACAGTCCAATACAAAATCGCTTTTAGCCGTAAACGAACAAACAAAAGCATTCTATAGTGCTATCGAACTTGAAGACGAAATATGGTTTGGAGGAGCCGACAGTAATTTGCTCCAATATACAAAAGGCACGAAAAATTTTAGAAGTCATCAATTAGGTTTAAAAGGTGAAATAATCATTCTAAAAAAAATAAACACAAACACTGTCGCAGCCATTACCCACCAGGCAGAGTTTTGTTTAATAAACATTTATACAGGGCAGACCACTAAATTTAAAACTTCTAATGAGGCACGTGTGGCGCAAAAAAAAATCAATGTTATAAAATTAACTCAGGATTTATTGTGGTTTACCTGTAATGAAGAAGCTGGTATTTATGCTATAAATATAAAAACCCAAAAATTAAGTTATTTCCCCGCAGGTGATAAAGAAACCGGAGCAAACCAATTTTCAGTAAAGGCTGCAGTGTTAACGAATACAAAAGGTGAAATATGGGTTCAGCCGAACAATGGCAGTTTTTCAAAATATGATTCGGCTGCAAATACTCTGATTCCGTTTGAAACTACATCTTATTTCCCTAAGGGAAACTTTAGCAATAAACTTCATATTGCCTACTTTGACAGGCAAGGTAATTTATGGTATAATACGCAGACTGCAGGAATCATAAAAGTTACTTTCAGCCAAAATAATTTTAAAGCTCTAAAAATAGAAAATCCTCATATAAAATTAGGAATCAAAGATGTACGTGCCGTATTTCAGGATAAAAACAAAAATATTTGGGTTGCCAACAAGCAGAATCAGCTCATACTATTTGATCAAAATTTAAAAAAACTTGGATATCTTTCATCAGATGGGCAATTAGTCTCTCAGGCGGTCTGGAAAAAACCGATCTATAGTATTATTCAGGATCAGGATGCTGTGATATGGATCGGTACGCGAGGAGACGGTCTCTATAAATTTACTCCACAGAACACAGACTACAATTACCAAACAGCGCACTTTAAGAATATTGAAAAGGATCCAAACAGCTTAAGCAATGATAATATCTACACTATTTTTGAAGATCAGTCTAAACGTTTATGGGTCGGTACCTTAAACGGACTAAATTTGATTCGAAAGCGGGGAAATACTTTAGATTTTATTAATCAGAATGGACGTTTAAAAAATACCCCTTTTGAAAAACATGTACACATTCGATGTCTAAAACAAGATAAACAAGGAGTACTATATGCAGGTTCTACAACTGGCCTATTGGTGTTTGACGGAAAAAAAAGATTTCCCGATTTAATATCTTCTATAACAGTTTATGAAAAAACGCAGCAGGAAAAAACTTGCTTAAAGAGTAATGATATTATTGATTTCTGTATCACTAAAAGCGGCCAGACATTTATTGCAACAGCCGATGGAGGCATCAGTAAAGTGCTAACGAGGTATCCAAATGGATATCCAAAAGAATTTCAGCATTATACACAAAAAGAAGGACTTCCTTCCAATAATATTTTATCATTGTTAGAAGACAGCGATCAAAATATCTGGATAACAACCGATTATATTTTGTCACGTTTTAATCCGAGGGAAGAGCTCTTTGAAGTATATTCTGAAGTGAAACCAATTATGGCCTTTAATAACTTTACAGAAGCAACGAGGATCAGATTGCAAAGCGGTGAACTGCTATTTGGCTACGCTCAGGGACTGCTACATTTTTTTCCCAACCAAATAAAATCAAATAACAATATCCCAACATTGGCCTTGACTGATTTTCAGGTTTATAATCAAAACAGCAGCAATGATCCGTTTCATTTATCTTATTCGATAGACAGCAATCCAGCTATAGAATTAGAACATAATCAGAACTTTTTCAATATAGAATTTACAGCATTGGACTACATTAATCCTGAGAACATCAAATATGCTTATAAACTTGAAGGTTTTGATGAAAATTGGAATTATACCAATGACCAGCATGCCGCCTTTTACACCAATGTTCCTAAAGGAAATTACATTTTCAAGGTAAAATCTACCAACAGCCAGGGAAACTGGGTTACCAACGAACGGCAGATTAAAATAACAGTATTGCCCTCGATCTGGAATACCTGGATTGCCTATATTATTTATGGCATGCTGGTACTGGGCATTATACTAGGAATTAATTATGTGGTACTTACAATGTATCGACTCAGGACCAACACGAAGATGGAGAAGGATATGTTTGAAATGAAACATAAATTTTTTATTGATATTTCGCATGAATTAAGAACACCTCTTACCCTAATTACTGGTCCTGTCGATTATCTTATTAATGACGCCAGAACACCTGAAGTTGTAAAAAAACAATTGACCTATGTATCTCAAAATACCAATAGACTGCAGCGCTTAGTAAATCAAATACTGGATTTTAGAAAAATACAGGATCAGAAGTTACAGATATCAGAAATAAACCTTACTGTATTTTCTCATGATATTTTTAATAACTTTTTAGAAACAGCACAGGAAAGAAATATTTCTTATTTATTTCAAGTTGAAGGAGACGATTTTAACATCTGGGCAGATAAAAATGCATTAGAAAAGATTTTAATGAATTTATTATCCAATGCCTTTAAATATACTCCGGACGGAAAGTCTATTACTCTAAAAATAATAAGGACATCGAGCCAGATCCAACTACAGGTCATCGATTCAGGTTTAGGCATACAGGAAGATTTTCAGAGTCGTATTTTCAATCGATTTTCATCTTATAATACAAACGCCAATAATCCAAGTACAGGGATTGGACTCTCTATGGTTAAAGAACTGGCAGAGCAGCACCATGCAGAAATTACTTTTAGTAGTAAAACCGGCGAAGGAAGTACTTTCAGCCTTCACTTCAAAACGGGTTATGATCATTTTAATGATGATGTAGAAATTCTAACGGAAGAATCAGCTGAAGCAATCGAAAATGCAACAGACAAAAATACCACAGGACAGCCAAATGAAAAAATCCGAATACTGGTGGTTGAAGACGATTTAAATTTACGCACCTTCATAAGAAATGTACTGGAAGAAGATTATGAAGTAATCGAAGCAGAAGATGGCGAGGAAGGCTATCGCAAAATACTACAAAATACGCCCGATTTTGTCATTAGTGATATCATGATGCCAAAACTTAACGGGGTAGACTTATTAAAGAAAATCAGGAATAATATAGAAACAAGCCATGTTCCTGTGGTATTATTAACAGCTAAAACCACAATTGAAAGCCAGTTGGAGGGAATCAATTATGGCGCTGATGATTATATTACCAAACCTTTCAGCGTAAGCTACTTAAAGGCCCGTATCATAAATTTAATGGAGCAGCGAAAACGCCTACAAAGCATTTTTGAAGACTATAATAGAAATGCTAATAAAAATGAAAAGCTTACTATTGAAGAATACGAGCCAAAACCATTCCTGGTAACCGACAAGGATGAAGAAATAATGCGGAAAATCATGAACTGCATTGAGGAAAACATTGACAATAACGAATTTTCAGTTGAAATTCTTGGTAGCGCCGTTGGCTTAAACAGAACGACTTTATATTATAAAATAAAAAGTTTAACAGGTTATTCTCCTGTTGAATTTATTCGTGACATAAGAATAAAACGTGCTGCACAATTATTGGCAGACAGTCAGTTACTAATCAAAGAAATAGCAGATATGACTGGATTTTCCGATATAAAATATTTTACAAAATCTTTTAAAAATAAATACGGAGAAACTCCCACAGAATACCGGCAAAAACATACAAGTTAAGAATACCAATTTCAGCAATTAAAAACAAAAATCATTAGCCTTATAAGTCTGTGTCTGCAACTCTAATGGTTACAAAAAATGAAAAATACATTTTTTTAATAATGTTTTTTTTTTGCGGCTGAATTGTACAGGCATAAAAAAAGAAGTCCGAAGACTTCTTTTTACACTAGTGTTAAACCAAAAAATTAACTACACTTAACCACAAAAACAGTTAATCACTTAAACAATAATCACTAGATTGAAAAAAAACAAACTATTAAAAAACCTTACTTTTCAATTTTAGATATTCTAAACCAGTCTACATCGGCATAGCCGGCATTGTTTATTGTTCCTTCCCTTAAGGCGACAAAACCAATTTTTGAACCTATCCAGGTTCCTTCTGAAGCCACAAATTCTAAACCGGCTTTTAAGTATTTTTTATCATCTAAACTATAATAAAACTGGCACTTTCCTCCTTTTTCAACTTTAAGTCTAAAGTAAAAAGTGTTAGCAGAAAGTGTCGCTATTTCAACACCTGTTTCTGCAGCTCCTTTGTCGGCTTTATTAGCAGATAACTGCATTAATTTTAATTGGTCATTACTTCGTTTAATTATTAAACTGCTGTAACTTCTTCCCATTACAACCAAACCAAATTGTTCGTTATCAAAATTTGGCGTAAATGTTATTTTAGCTGTTGCCATAAACGCTTCTGCAGGGAATTTTTGCGCAAAAATATTAGGCACCTGCCATAAGCTTTTAAAATCAACAGGCTTTGGGATACAATTAAAACGGAAATACCCCATACCAGCCGAAGGATAGCCCCACACCAATTGTTTATTGGCATGCCATTGCCACTGTAAACCTTGTACAGGCTCATTGAATTCGTCAGAATCAGGAGGCGTTGCTACAGGATATTGGGCATTTACATTTGGTTTTTTAAAAGTCATTACCGGCTCTCCAATACCGTTTTTGTCATTATCAACTCCCATAACTGGCCAGTCATTTTTCCATGTCATCGGATTTAAATGTACCACACGTCCGTAAGTGCCCTGATCCTGAAAATGTATAAACCAGTCTTCTCCTGTGACTGTATCTACCCACGCTCCCTGATGAGGGCCGTTTACAGTAGTTTTTCCCTGTTCCAGCACAACCTTCTCTTCATAAGGACCATAAATAGATTTTGATCTCAAGATTAATTGCCAGCCTGTTGCCACACCGCCTGCAGGGGCAAAAACATAATAATAACCATTGCGTCTATAAAATTTGGGCCCTTCAACAGTAGTATGGTTTTTATGTCCATCGAACAAAAGCACTTCATTATCTTCAGCCATACAGCTAACAGGATCTATGCTACAAAGCATCAATACACTCTTAGTTCCGGCACGGCTTCCCGCTAATGCATAACCCAGATACGCTTTACCATCTTCGTCCCAAAATGGAGCGGGATCTATAATGCCTTTTGCTGCTTTAATTAGAACCGGTTCTGACCACTTGCCGTACGGATTTTTGGTTTTAGTCATATATATGCCATAATCTGGATCCGGATAAAAAATATAATATTCTTCGTTATGAAAACGTATACACGGAGCCCATACACCATTACCATGCTGTATTTTATCGTAGGTTTCTACAGGAGGCTGTTTTGGCAATGCATAATTCACTAATTTCCAGTTTACTAAATCATTGGAATGCAAAATGGGAAGACCCGGAATGCAATTAAAGGAGGAAGCAGTCATAAAATAATCTTTTCCCACCCTGCAAACGTCCGGATCGGAATAGTCTGCGTAGATAATCGGATTTTTATAATTTCCATTTCCAAGGTCTGCTGTCCAGACTTTAGAAATTGCATCGATATTATTTTGTGCACAAATACTGCCTATTTTAGTAATAGCTAAACAGGCAAAAGCTACATATTTTATTCTCATTTTACTATTATTTTTGTTGGATTAAAATTAATGGACTGCGCACTAATGATGCTTTCCAATATTAAATACACCACTATTAAAGGACTCATTATCTTATAAAAAGTATACCGCTTTTAGAATTATTTCTCTGCATAAAATGTATTGCTGCTGCCTTTTGCTGTGGCTACATCATATTCAAAAATTTTTGTTTTTTTTAATCCCGTCAGTTTTGCCTTTTGGGAAATGCCTGGATTTTGTATCCCCGGTATTTTGAAAAAAGAATTAGGATTTTCGCCTTTAGCAGCTGTCAAGCCTCTTCCTTTTAATTTTGAATAACTCCTTAAACGAAGATTCCCTCCTAAATTAGATTTTATTGTTACCGAAATGATTTTTCCCTGATCCCATTTCATTTCTTCAATTGCAAATCCACCTTGAGCCTTTAAGCCTGATATGTTACCTGTTCTCCATTCATCAGGAAGGGCTGGCAACAAATGCACAGCGCCATCATAACTTTGCAGCAGCATTTCTGTTATACCTGCCGTACATCCAAAATTACCATCTATTTGAAAAGGCGGATGTGCATCAAAAAGATTCGGATATGTTCCTCCGGATTCTCCCTTGATTTCTGTTGGTGCCGGACGAAGCTGGTCCTTAATTAATTTATAGGCTTTATTACCATCTAATAAACGTGCCCACCAATTTACTTTCCATCCCATTGACCAGCCTGTAGAAACATCTCCTCTGGATATTAAAGTATTCTTAGCGGCTTCAGCCAATTCAGGGGTCCTGAAAGGTGATAACTGACCTGAAGGAAACAATCCGTATAAATGAGAAATATGTCTGTGTTTATCATTTGGCTTATCCCAGTCCTGAAGCCATTCCTGTAATTGTGAATGCTGTCCAATCTGCATAGGAGGCAATCGTTTTAAAGCCAGAGCTGTCGAATCAGCAAAATTCTTGTCATACTTCAGTACTTTAGAGGCATTAATAATATTATTAAACACATCAAAAACCAATTGATTATCCATAGTAGTTCCTGCCGAAACACCAACACCGCTTTGATACGTATTTTCAGGAGAAATAGATGGGCTAACAACTAACCATTTTTTCTGAGGTTCTTCCTGAAGCACATCAAGGTAAAATTGTGCTGCTCCTTTCATAACCGGATAGTACTCTCTTAAAAATTCTGTGTCACCGGTATAAAGGTAATGCTGCCATAAATGCTGGGTCAGCCAGGCGCCTCCCATAGGCCAGAGTCCGTAAAATCCCCCATCTACTATACCTGTAATACGCCACAAATCGGTATTATGATGCATATTCCAGCCTCTGGCGTGATACATTTCTTTTGCACTTTCTTGTCCAGTTATCGCTAAATCTTTTAGCATACTGAAAAGTGGCTGGTGCATCTCACTCAAATTAGTTGTTTCAGCAGGCCAGTAATTCATTTCAGTATTAATATTTACGGTGTATTTACTGTCCCACGGCGGATTTAATTTATGATTCCATATTCCCTGCAGATTTGCAGGCTGGCCGCCAGGCTGTGAACTTGAAATGAGCAGATATCTTCCAAACTGAAAATAGAGGGCTACGAGCTGCGGATCATAAGTGGTGTTGAATTCATTTATCCTTACATCGGTTGTTTTCTTTGATTGAGGAGAATCGCCAAGATCGAACCGTACTCTGTTAAAATATTTCTGATAAGCGGCAACATGATCCTGATAAGCGGTCTTATAATTTTTCTGAGAAACCTTTTCTAATATTGTTTTTGACTTTTGAAAAGGGTTTTCTGAAAGGTCGCTGTAGTTTTTAAAATTAGTTGCTAATGAAATTTGAATTACAACCTCATTGGCCTTATCAATCACCAGCTTATCTGCGGTTGCTGCTAAGGTGCCACCTTTTAAAATGCAATTAACCTGGCCTGTATAGTGTACTTTTCCTGTTTTGTTATCATTTGAGCCCGAGGTTCCTTCAAAAATCAATCTATTTCCCTCCGTTTTTACTTTGCTTACTAACTGAGGAGTTGTAGAAGTTATCGAAAAACTGATGCTATTTTTCTTGTCTGCCGTAAGTTTTACAATAAGAACATCATCAGCAAATGAAGTAAAAAATTCTCTTTTATAGGTTATACCGTTTACTTTATAACTTACCGAAGTCACCGCTTTTTCGATATCCAAATCCCTTCTATAATGCGAAAAATGGTCATGATCTGGAAAGTCAAGCCACAAACTTCCTGCAGTTTGATACGGCATACCATAATTTAAACCACTTGGTGCCTGCCTTGGAAAGGTTTCATTGGCCAGATCCTGTGCTTCTTTATATTTTTTATCAAAAATGAGCTTGCGGATTGCTTCAATATTATAGTAGGTATTTTTAGGTACATTATTGCCTGGTTCGCCTGCCCAAATAGTTTCTTCATTTAGCTGTAGTTCCTCTTTCGCAGGATTTCCGAAAATCATGGCGCCCAAACGGCCGTTACCAATAGGCAGCGCCTCATTCCAATTGTTTGCGGGCTTATCGTATTGTAGCATGAGCTGTTGTGCATTTACCTGGACTGCAGCCATCATGAAGCAAAATAGTCCGGCTATTTTCTTGTATTTTTCTGTATTCATTTTTATAAGGATAAAAACACGTCTGCCCTAGTCTGTTAACCTGAGAAAAGAGAACTTTTCTGCAGGAAAACGGACTAAAAAACAAAAACGAATTCTAAAAAAGTATTATAATTTTAATTGCTGCTCGGTCTGTTTTGCTGTTATACTATTAATATAGACCTCGATATTATCATAAACTGGGCTAAGGGTTCGACTATTAGCATCATTTTTTTTGGGATCCAGGCGATTAGTTTTTTCCCATTCATCCGGTATTCCATCATTATCCGTATCTTGTAATACAGTTCCTGACGCTAGTTCCGGCCATCCGCCAACAGCACTCTGGCTATCTATAAGTCCGTTTTTACTGCCATTTCCACCATCCTTAATCGTCGCTTTACCTGTCTTTACATCAATTATTATACGATTATCCACCGCATCGCGAACCAAAGAGGCTCCTGCAAATTTTAGTACTAAGTCATACGCCTTTTGCGCTGTATGAGTAGTAACAAAAGCTGCATTATGCGGTGTATTTTGTTTAATGGCTATTTTATCTGCATCGAAAACCACCCCGTAACCGGCAGCAAATTGATTGTAAACACCGTATGTCCAGTTGTCCTTTGTAGTTTCAGGAGATCCTTCAACTTCATTACCATTAATATAATATTTTCCCCAAATATTGTATACGGGATTTGGAGAAATGTTGGCTTTTGTATTTTTATCAATAGCAATAATGCGGTCCTTTTTTACAGTGGCCGGACCCGGTTTGTAGTAGCAGTTTACAATATTTACATTCATTGCTTCACCCCCATAACAGCTGTTTCCTCCCCAATTGTAAATTACGTTGTTGCGCAAGTCTACTAAATCTGTAAGGGCAAAAGCATGATTAGCATACTCACCCAAGCGAGGATTGCGGCTGTCATGACTGGCAACTAAATTATGGTGAAAAGTTGCATTTTTACCGCCCCAAATTCCACCGTATCCGTGAGATCCTTTCGAATGAGCAGAGTTTTTCAAAGATTCGGAGATAATACACCATTGCAGTGTAAAATTTTCATTTTGATAAAAAGAGACACATTCGTCAGTTGACCAGCTTACAGAACAATGATCGACTATGATATTCTTATGAAAACGGCCTCCAAGAGCATCAGCTTCGATTTTGTTTACATCGCCCATTCGAAAACGAAGATATCGCATTACAACATTATCGGCACTAACATCTACATCATAGTGTGCAATACAAATCCCACCTCCAGGTGCTGTCTGACCTGCAATCGTAATATCATTGACATTAATATGCAGAGATGACTTTAAATAAATCGTCCCGCTGACATTAAAAACTACGATTCTCGGACCTTGCTGATTTATCGCATATCGTAAAGTACCCGGAGTGTCAGCATCTTCTAACGAAGTAACTTTGATTACCTTTCCTCCTCTCCCGCCTATTGTTTTGCGCCCCCCTCCTTCGGCGCCTGGAAAAGCCAAAGCTTCCTCTTCAATGAGTTGAGTATTTATAGATTTATCTTTCGAAGCATCGAAACCCGCCTGCTTTTTATCTGCAGGAATAAAGGATAATATACTGTAGCAGCACAATACCCTTATTATAACGCTTGTTACTTTTTTATACATATTGAAACATAAGTTTTTCTATTTTAACACAATAACAAAGGGAGTTTTATGTAATGACTCCCTTTGTGAGAGCTAAATAAGATTATTTACAGATTAGAACCATCTTTTATCACCTGCTATACCTGTACCAGCAAACCCTGTACCTTCTTTTATATGAAAGTCGCCGGCTGCGGGATTTACAAACAAGCCGTAAATATCTAACGGAACCGCCGTTATACCAGTCAAAGGCCTTGCATCGACAATTAAATCCTTTGTCATATAACTGCCGGTGTAGGAAATAGGAATGCTTGCATAATTGCCATTGGTACTATTAATTTTAGCACCCCCGTTTGGACCTCCAATAATCATATTCTGAATGGTCAATTGTACTGGCTTCGCATTATCAAAGAGCCACAAATGTCCCATTGCAGTAGTAATATTTACACAGGTAATATTTGAAAAATTAATTTTTGTTGCAACACGCACATCAGCAAATCGGGTGCTGATTTCTGTTAGCGTACAATTTTGAACTGTTATTGAATTTATAACCTGTCCAGAAGCCACGTTAAAAACACCATAACCACCTGTTTTCGAAATCTTGCTGTTAGTAACATTGATATCATTTATTACAGAAGCACCACTTAAACGTACTATAGAGTTTATATTGTCTATTTCACAGCCATCAATATTGATGTTGTGTACGTTTTTGGTTCCTAAATCGATAAAAAATGCGGCTGCTGAAGTTGTATTTAAATACTGAATAATTAAATCATTAATCTGCGTTTGTACTCTAAATCGGGCATTAAGCAATTTAGGAAGTGTACCGTTAGAATCGGCAACACCTGCAAAAGCGATATCGTTAACGCCGGTAGGAATGGTAATATCTCCGCCAATATTATAACTGGTAGTTTTATCAAAAACAACGGTAAAGTTTTTAGAACCCGCTGCTACCAGGTCACTAATAGCTTTTGCAATTGTTGCTGCATTATCACCAGGCAATACGTTGTAAATAGTGCTGTCCAATATGCCGGTAGTTCTAACATTTAAGGAACCTCTTACGTTTGACGCGTTGAGAATCTTCACTACATAACTCGTTCCAATGGCTAAATTATCTATAGTCAAAGTACCTGCTGCTTTCTGCTGTTCTGTTAAAGGGATTTCTCTAATACTCGTCCCAGCCTGATCGTACAAAACCACTGCAGTAACCCTCGGAGAAATTGTCCATTCAATAGTTATACTATTTGCTGCCGGAGTATAACTTTTAAATAACTGTTCGGCAGGGGTTTTAAAAAACATCTGGCTTAATTTAGATTCAAGTCCGGTTATTTCATTGATACTTTTCATTCGGACTGAATACTTTGAATCTCCATCCAGATCTTTAAATATTTCACGATACTCAATTTTAGTCTGATTGGTGGAGGCTGCGAAAGGAACTAAGTCAGAACTTGACAATTCAACAGTTTTTACAATCTGGTTAAATAGTAAACTATCTTTACTAAATTCAAAAACATATTTAGTAGCATCTATAGATTTTGTAAACTTTAATTCTACTTCAGTAGATTCTACTTTAGAAACTTCAAAAATTAAAGATTTAAAAAGGCGTTCATGCCCTGCTACTACTTCCCAATCATTATAATCTTTTTCACAGCTTACCAGTATAATGGCAAGCAAAGAAAATAGTCCCAATACTATATTTTTTTTCATATCTTCCAATTTTACAGGTTTAGTATCCAAAGGAATTGGTTAATTTACCTTTAGACTCAAATAAATCTTCATAATAAATGGCAAAATAATGCCTGTAATTACAGCTTTTGTTCCCCATTGTGTATTGTACTAAATTGGATTGTATTTCCCCTCCATTTTTCAATGAACTTAAGAAACTGGAATAATCATACGATTTATTAATACCTGTCCCAGCCAATAAAATACGTGTCGGCCAGTCAATATAATTTTTATTAGTTCCGCTGGTTGGCTTCTGTGCGTTTTTAGTAAACCATGACGATGATAAATATTCTGGCCCAGGACTGGCTCCTAAATTTCTATAATAATTAATGTTGCTTTTGTCAATAAACTCCGCATCTTTAAACTTATAATATATTGTCTGTGGAAAGTCAGACGCCTGATAACTTTTGTCAAAAATGGTAACTGCTTCTTTATTGTCAAGCATTAAACACAACGTTTTTTTCATGGTTTCAATCTTTTCATATAAAAGCCCCCATCGAACCAAATCTTGTTTTCGTATGGCTTCACAGCCAAACTCCCATGCACGTTCATTAACGATCGCGTTAAAGAAATTAGAGTCATACTGTTTCACTTTTTGCGAATTGTTGCCAAAAGCACGTTTTCTTACAGTTTCTAATGCCTGACGAGGGGACATTTTAGCCACCGAATTTAAATTATCAGGGCTCGATAACTGGCTTTCCGCCTCGGCGAACATCAAATAAATATCAGAATAACGCATTAAAATCCAGTTTACTCCTGTCGCAATACGTGAATTAGCGGTTTTATGCAATGCTAAGTAAGAAGGATTCATCCAGTATAATCGCCATTTCGCAAAGCTCACACTCAATGCGTCAGTTTTCATTACTTCTTTATTCTCGCTTCCGTAACTTGTCCAGGACAATGTGACATCGCGTCGTAAATCATCTGGATCAAAAGAATAAAAATAATAAGCCTGTGAACTCACATAACTACCTCCAAAGCCTCTTGAACCATTTTTTGTATTAGCGGCCACTTCGTAGCCCATTAAAGAACCTATATCGCCGTTATTACCAAGGCCAAAAGCAACTTCAAATAAGTTTTCATTTGAGGCGTTCTGTCCAAGATTGCAAACTGTTTTCCAAATATTTTCGTAACTCGGATCTAATGAGTGCTGGTGCTCTGAACTTCCTAGAATTTCTGCGGTTTGCTGGGCAGCAATCTGATAGTAATCACGCCAATTTTTAACACGTCCTACATAATATCCATTCTCAGCCTGCATTGTTGGATGACGCTCCACATTCTGATCTGAAAACAGGTTACCGTCATGCAGCGACCATCCTCCTGCAAAAAGAGCTACCCTTGCCAGTAATCCTTTAGTAAATGCTTTAGAAATGCGCTCTGCTGTAGTATATTCAGGAGCCTTTTTAAGGTAAGGCAGGTAGTCTACGGCTTCTGTTAAATCTTTCACCAATTCGGCGTAAACGACATCTCTGTCTGTTTTACCGATGTACACATTAGACAGATCCGATTTTGATGGCTCGCCTTTATAAGGTATATCACCCCAAAATCTCACTAGTTCAAAATAAGCCAATGCTTTAAGGGTTAACGCTTCGCCTAATAGAGGTTTCATTTCATTTGCTTTGGATTCGAAAACAGGAGAATTACGAATACCTTCTACGGCAGATGATGCTAGTTCGGCAAACTGAAACAAGGTTTCCCATTTTGTGGTAGTATTGTAAGGATCGTCATAAAAATTACCAGCCCCGGAATCAGAACTTGTAGAGTTGTATCCTGTGGTTGTAAATCCAGTATTGGTCTCGATATCACTTACTCCCTGCCAGTTTACCGACAATTTCTGACCATAAATATAGGTGTCGGTCATTTTTCCATAAACTCCCATTACAGCCGCTTTAGCCATTGAAGTAGTATTGAAAACAGTTTGTGAACTAAGTTTAGAAGGCGAAGTGGTTTCTAAAAAGTCTTCATTGCAAGAGATTGTGCCAAAAGCAACAAATACAAATGCGGTATAAATATATTTTTTCATGATCATAAACAATTAAAAAGTTAAATTGGCACCAAATAATATGGTTCTTGCTTTTGGATAAGCTGACCAGTCAAGTCCAGGAGTTAAAGGAGAACTATTAGTACTCACCTCAGGATCCTGTCCTGAGTAGTGGGTCCAAACTTTAAGGTTATTACCTGACACATAACATCTTACTTTTTGAATAAACTTACCTTTGGCAATTGTTTCGGGAAGTGTATAACCAATAGTAAGATTTCCTAAACGCAGAAATGAACCGTCTTCAATAGCCCAGTCAGTAATAATTGTAGAGTTCGATAAAGGATGCCAGATACTAGCACCTTGGTTAACTTCCTGCAGTAATTGCGGATTCGCATCGTTACCAAACATAATGTTATTTCCGGTAACGGGATCGATAGTTGTAAAACGATTCTCTAAACTCATAATTGCATTAGCATTATTATAACGTTTGGAGCCACTGAAAGTAGAATTATCAATTTTATTGGCATTATAAATGTCATTACCATAAGACCAGTTAAATAGCGCTGAAAAATCTAAGCCTTTAAATATAGCACTAAGACCAAAGCCACCTATATGTTTAGGCTGTGCACGTCCAATAACTTTTCGGTCTTCATCAGGATTAATCACAGTCCCAGTGCCTCCTAATTTTTTTAGTTTCATGTGCCCTGGTCCAAAATAATTACCTGAGTTGGTAAAAACTTTTGACGCATCAGCAACTCCCTCTTTTAAAATCCATTTTTTCTGAACATTATCGTAGCTAAAATCATCGAATGTGTACATACCGTCAGATACGTAGCCATACATCAAACCAACAGGTTGTCCTATGCGCACTCTATAATCATCACGGCCAATATTAGGAGCCCAATTTGATGCTGCTATCATTTCGTCAGAGCCATCAAGGCTTTTTACAACATTTTTATTAAAGGCAATATTAAAGTTACCTGATAATCGAAACTGAGAAGTTTCGATTATATTTGCGTTTACAGTAAATTCGATTCCTTTATTCGAAGTGCTTCCTATATTTTGATATTGAGAAACGTAACCTGAGTTTGAAGGTAATGCCACTGCCAATATCAGGTTATTTGTGTCAATTTTATAGGCATCAATATTTACGGTCAATCTCTGGTTAAAAAATCCAAGATCTAATCCTAAATTGGTAGAAACCGTAGTTTCCCATGTAAGATTTTCATTCTTTAAAGTATTCGAAGGCTTCAAAGAGCTTTGACCTACTTCACTAATATAAATAAGACGATTTGCTGTATTTTCAAAACTATAATCCTGACGCCAGTATGACCCCACACGGGCATTTCCAACCTCTCCATAACTCAAACGAAATTTAGCATCAGATAACCAATCTTTAGTCTTTTTCATGAATTTCTCGTCAGACATACGCCAGGCAAATGCTGCTCCCGGAAAATAACCCCATCGATTATCCGGAGCAAAAACGTTTTTACCATCAAAACGAGAAGTAAAACTAAAGATGTATTTACTAAGAAATGTGTAATTAATACGTCCAAAATAAGAAGAAGTTCTTGTTGGTTCACCAATAGTTGTATAGGTCGGAAGAGGCGTACCATAATTCCACATAGCCAGAACATCACTGGCACCAAAATCGGCAGGGAAAAATTTCGATTGCACTAATGTTTCATCTACTTGAGAGCTTCTGGCCTCCTGTCCAATCAGGAAATTGAATTTATGCACCGATTTGTTAAATGCCGTATCATAACTTATCGTATTTTGAAAAGACCAATCGGCACCTTTCACATCCTGACGTTTCGCTACAGGCTGTCCGCCATTAGCACTGGCTTCCCCCGTATTTCGCAGCCAAATATTGTCGGTATAATTTCTATTTATGGCGTAACTCCCCTGCGTAACTATCGAAAGCCCTTTAAGAGGTTTCCAGGTCAAACCTCCATTCATGGTCAGGTTAAGATTGTTCTGCTCTTTATATTCGTTAGTAATATTATAAATAGGATCATTTAAACTGCTCAAAGCTTCAGCAGAAGTAATATTATCTGTTCCTCCCAAGGCAGACGCAGGATCCAGGTAAGTCAAACTCCTCACCGGAGCATACTTAATGCCGTCTTTTAGCTTTCCACCATTGGATACGCTTGGTCCGGTTATAATAGTATTTGAGAAACGAGAGTTAAAATCAAAACGGAATTTAGAACTCAATTCTTTATTCAGTTTAAAACTCACATAATCTCTTTTATAAGCTGAATTGACCATAATAAAGTCTTCTGCATCATGTGTATAATTTACTTTGTACTGCAGTTTAGCATCTCCGCCGCTCATACCAATATCGGTATGTGTCTGTACGCCCGTATTTCCGTAAAGCTGCTCCTGCCAGTCTAAACCTTTTTTAGATTTGTAAATATCTTTATCTTCCCATAAACCATAGGCAGAATAAAAACTGGTATTGGTTACACTGGAACCCGGATCCAGCTCTTTTTGAAAATAAACATACTCATAAGGCGATAAAACATCGGTAAGTTTATAGGTCTTTTTTAAGCCTGTATAAGCATTAACCGTAATTTCTGTCTTCCCTTTTTTTCCTGATTTGGTAGTAATAAGCACTACTCCATTGGCTCCCTGAGAACCATAAATTGCAGTAGATGAAGCATCTTTTAATACATCAATAGTCTCAATATCACCAGGAGGGATATCGTTAATAGTATTCACCTGAAAACCATCAACAATATAAAGTGGGCTATTGTCCTGTGTAATAGAACTGCCTCCGCGCACACGTACGTTGATCTGTGCATCAGGAGAACCTTCTGTTATGGTTACATTTACACCTGCTAACCGTCCAGCGATAGCCTGCAGCGCTGAGGTTGCGGGAATATCTTTCAGAGTGTTCATATTTACAGAAGCAACAGAGCCTGTCAAATCTTTACGTTTAGCAGTTCCATATCCAATTACTACCACCTCATCAAGGTTGGTAGAAGACTCTTTCATGGTCACATTTATACTGCTTCTTCCATCAATAACGATATGTTGTGTATCCATACCAATAAAAGAAAAAGTAAGCGAAGCATTTGAAGGAACTTTTTCAATAATAAAATTTCCATCAATATCAGACATTGTACCCCTTTTGGTACCTTTTAATAAAATTGATACACCTGGTATGCCCAGTCCTTTTTCATCTACAACTTTGCCTTTTACTGTTATTTCATCCTGAAAAGACTGAAACAAATTAAAAGAAAAGTTATTGTGGTTCTTAATGTCGCGAAAAAAATCGAAACGGGTTAATTTTTCTGAATTTGAGTCTGTATTGGCACTGGCAGAAAAATCAAAGAGCAAAACTACTGCTGAAAGCAAAGCGGCCTTATTCCTGAATTTCCTTACCATGCCAAAGTGATTCTCTGACAAATTCGTTTTCATACGATAATTGGTTTAATTGGTTAGTTGGTATAGTTAATAAGTAAAATTTATTTTAGAAAAAGAGCGGTGCAATGACGGAGTTTAAATCCGTTACAAAACTCTCTTTAAGAATATTTAAATAACCAGTATCAAAAAAACATATTTCAAAAAAAAACATCTTGTTTTATGATTTATTGTTAAAACAAAACTAAATTTTAATCATAAATTGAAGGAGGTCTAAACACAATATGATAGGGGGCATTTCGCAAAAAGCCTTTATTTACAACACTTTAAAGAATCACATTCGAAAAAACAGCTATTTTAATAGTCAGAATTTCCAAAAAAAGCTATAATCCCGCTCCATAAAAAAAGAGCTGTGATTTAAAATGATCACAGCTCTTTTATCTTTAGAAAACAATCAAAAATTAGTTGTAAAGCTGAAAGGTATAGCTTTTGCCTTTTTCAGTTTTGACATCAAATTCGAATGTTTTTGCTATTGCTGTTCCTATCAATTGGGCACTGGAAGAAATCACTGGTTTTTCTACTGGCTGATACTTGTAAAAAGTATTAGAATTGATTCCCTTTGCTTTGTTTAACCCTGGACCCTTTAATGAAGTATAACTTCGTAAACGCAGATTCCCTCCAAGATTTGATTTAATTGTAGCGGTAACCAATCTACCCTCCTTCCACTCCATATTTTCAATTTCAAAACCACCGCGGGCTTTTAACCCCTTAATCTTTCCGTTCTTCCAAACATCAGGAAGAGCAGGCAGCAAACTAAGAGCGCCATCATGGCTCTGCAATAGCATCTCAGCAATACCGGCCGTACACCCAAAATTTCCGTCAATTTGAAACGGAGGATGCGCATCAAACATATTGCTGTAAGTACCGCCATCCGGATCACGAATGGTTGCATTTGCTGCTTTTAAATTGAGCTGATTAGTAATTAACTTATAAGCATGATTTCCGTCTAAATATCTCGCCCATAAACACACTTTCCATCCCATTGACCACCCTCTACTGGCGTCCCCTTTACCTGTAAGCGAGTTTCTGGAGGCTTCGAAAAGTTCAGGAGTTTTGAAAGGAGAAATTTCGCGCCCGGGAAACACGCCCCACAAATGTGACAAATGACGGTGTGAATCATTCTTACGATCCCAATCTTCCAGCCATTCCTGTAGTTGTGTATATTTTCCAATATGCATTGGCGGCAATTGCTGGCGAATTTTTTTCAACTCTGTTATCCATTGCTGATCTTCTTTCAGAATTTCAGCGGCATCAATAGTATTAGAAAGCAAATCAAAAACCAGCTGATTATCCATCGTCACGCCGGCAAAAACACTGCAACGTTCTGTGCCCATACTCCCATCTGATTTTACATATTGATAAGATTGCAAACCAGGCGTATGTTCTGGAGAAATGGAAGGAGAAACAACCAAATATCCTGTTTTCTTGTCTTTAATTAAAAAATCCTGATAGAACTCGGAGGCGCTTTTTAATAGCGGAAATACTTCTTTTAAATACAACTGATCTCCGGAAAAAAGAAATCTTTCCCACAAATGCGAAGCAAACCAGGCATTGCACGTCGGCCAGATTCCAGCTGTTAAATCAACCGCACCGGTAAAACGCCACAAGTCTGTATTGTGATGCAGCGTCCAGCCACGGGCACCGTACATTTGTGAGGCCGATTGCTTACCTGTCTCGCTCACCTCTTTAATTAAGTTGATAAAGGGCTCATGACATTCTGAAAGATTGGTTACTTCAGCAGGCCAATAATTCATCTCGACATTAATGTTGGTTGTATATTTACTATCCCAAGCCGGATATTGGCCCGCGTTAGGATTCCAAATACCCTGCAAATTTGCTGGCTGGGTGCCTGGCTGTGACGAGGCAATAAGTAAATAACGTCCAAATTGAAAATACATCGAGACTAAATCCGGATCATCTGCCTTAGAAAATTCAGCTATACGCTGATCAGTAGGTTTATTTACTTGTGGAGAAGTGCCTAAATCCAGCTCAACCCTATTAAATTGTTTTTGATAAAAAGCAATATGATCGTCTTTTGCTTTTTGATAAGACTTTGAAAAAGCAAGCAGATACTCTTTAGCTCGCTTTTCGGCATCGGCACTGATATCTTTATAATTCTTAAAATTGGTAGCCACCGCTATATAAATAAAAGCTTCATCTGCATCTTTTACACTAATAGACTCCCCAACTTTCGATTGAATCCCGCCTTTTGCTTCTACTTTTATCTGTGTATTAAAGTGAAGCAAGTTGGTTATATTTTCTTCTTTTTCCCGCGTACATCTGCCATTCACAACAAGCAACTGATTATCAGAAACTTTAACACTTGTTTTTACCATATTGGTTTTTAAAGGTCCCGCAAAAGATGCATTAAAATTCAAAGATCCTTTCTTGTCACTAGCCAGTCTTATTATAATAAGCTGATCTGTAAAAGAAGTAAAAACTTCTCGCTGAAAATTAACCCCGTCTACTGTATATTTCGTTGTTGCAATTGCGGTTTTTAAATCTAAATCCCTATAAAAATTACTATATTTTTCATGGCCGGGAACGGATAGAACCAAGTTTCCTATGGACTGATACACCTGTCCATGTGAAGTTGTTTTGCGATCTGCAATGATATCTGATAAAGCCAATTTTTGGGCTTCGACAAAATTTTGATCCTGCAGATAATTTTGAATCTGCTTCAAACTTTTTTTTGCATTTGGATTAACGTTCTGATAAGGACTTCCAGACCAAAAAGTATCTTCATTAATTTGAATAGTATCTGATTGAGGCACACCGTAGACCATGGCTCCTAATCTGCCATTACCAAGAGGAACTGCATCTGTCCATGCTGTGGAAGGCTTATCATACCATAAAACCATTTTTTTTTGAGCAACGGAATTGAACAAAAAAAATAAAAAGAATGAAAATGGTAAAACAGATTTATTAAAAAAAAATTTCATACACTATTATTTAGCGGAAGGCATCCAGTTATCAGATCCATTTAAGACATTTTCTATCGAATACAACTTAGCTTCGGCAGCAGAAAGTGCTCTTAAACCTTTCCACTTTGCCCGGCCAGCCATATCCGCTCCGTTTCCTTTGTTGTTGTATTCATACAGATGAAGATCGGTACTCGTAGAAGCATAATCCATACGCCACGTCGTCGGCCATCCCAGCGGATTTAATTCTGATGCTATATCACAATTCAACCAGGCTACTTTAGGAAAATTATGCCAGGGACGGCCCAGACTGAAAGGTTGTTTATCATCATTTTGACGAGGACTGTTCCCAACAAAAGTCAGCTTGCATTTGTTAAATACAAAACCATATTTTTGATCCTTTGGCGTACTCGGCGCCGTGATCCAGCCGCCGCCAAAACTCCTGATTTCGCAAGTGTCAAAATAGCCAATCCCGCCCCCATAGATATAATCTGTTCGGCCTAAAATCATACAGTTTTTAAAATAACTGCGTGTGCCATCTTTCCCCAGCAACATTGTATCCTGGTATCCCAAAAAATTACAATCAATAAAAACATTTTTATCTGAGGTAATAAAAACTGCTAAAGCCTGTCCAACAGCTCCCGCTGTATTTTGAAAGGTGATGTTTTCGGCTCTAAACTCATCTCCCTGAATGGTTACTGAAGCAGAAGTTCTAATATTCTGACCTTCCCATTTAGCAGCGTCTTCGGCCGGGCATTTATTATTCAATCCTCCTGTACAATCAAAAATATGATAACTCAAAATCGTTTTTTCACGGTTTTCTCCCTTAAAAGTGATTTTCTTTTTATCAGCAGCAACAATGATTTTTTGGGTATTATACAATCCGTTTTTTATAAAAATTACCGTGCGCTGCTTTCTGTCAGACGGCACTGCGTTAACAGCATCCTGAATTGTAGCGTAATCACCGCTGCCATCTATTGCTACTGTAATTTTATCTTTAATCTGAGCCGACAAACAATTTGATATAAAAATGATACAGGCCATAAAAACACCCTGTTTGAAAAAGGAATTTTTCATAATTTAAGTTTTGGAAGGTTATTAATGTGGTTTATTAAACATATTGTTTACCCACAGTTATTAGAATGTAGAGTTAGTTGTGCGGTTTAGTAAGAAACTTCATTTCGGATAGCCAGGCCTCACATAAAGCTGGCCATAATTGTGTAGAACCCGGATTGTTACGAAGCGCAATAGCATGATCTCCTTGGGGAAAAATGTGTAAAGCAGCTTTTACATTATTCTTTATAAGTGCCTGATAATATTGAATACTGTTTAGGGGATTCACAACATGATCATCGGCAGCGCAGATCACAAATGCAGGTGGAGTGGCAGCAGTAACATTTAATTCTCCTGAAAAAAGTTGCTCATTTTCAGGTTTCGGATTTGTACCCAATAAAGCTTCATAACTTCCTTTATGGGCATTTTGTTTCATACTAATCGCTCCTGAGACCAGAATTTGAAAATTAGGCTGTATGCTCACAAAGTCCAAATCATCTTTAGTTTGTGCATAATCGGTAGTAACGGTGGCTAGATTAGCTGCAAGCCCGCCTCCGGCTGAAGCACCCATTACACCAATTTTCATAGGATCAATGCCCCATTTAGAGGCGTGGCTCCGAACAATTTTGATTGCCCTTTGTCCATCCATAATCGGACCGAATGCCGGGTTTGTCAAGTCGGGGGAACTAGGCAGGCGATACATTACAACAAAGGCATTTACTCCAAAAGTATTGAACCATTTGGCCAATTGAAAACCTGCAATATCATACGTTAGTTTTTTATATCCTCCAGGAGGGAAAATTAAAACCGCAGCCGCTGTATTTTCTTCTCTGGAAGTAAAAAACGCATATATGGATGGGACATCAACTTGTGTTATACGCTCATTATCTTCTATTTTATTGAGTTTCATACCTCTGGAATTAGGCATTTTGCCATTTTCCCAGAGCGGAATAATCTCCTGGCTTAAAGTAGCATTTATTGAGGTTATAAATAAAAAAATCAGTATTGCGTTTTTCATTTTTATTTGTCTTTTTTAATAAAAGGTGTTCTTACCAGAGATAAGAAATTATTTCCCTCGATCACATCTGAATTAACAGTTTCAACAAAGACTTCGGCAGGTTCTTTTTGAAAACAATTGTTTACCAATATCGTTTTACATCGATCTAGTTTTATTATCGGTTGGCCGGCAAGTGGTTTTTTAGACCTAACACCATTAAAGAGTAGTTTATCGCAATTCGTAAACTCGAAAGCGGATCCTTTTTCGACAGCTATATCTACATTAGAAAAGGTTAGATTGGTTGCCAGAATCCCTGTAAAACCTTCTTTAGCTTCCATATTGATATTGATAAAATTAAGTTCATCTATTGGCATTTCATCAATACCATATATTACTCCTGCTTTATTAATATTTCTGCCTGTTACATTGTTGATGGTAATATTTCTAAAAATAGGAGTACGCTCTGAAACGGGCTCTGGTTGAGAGGATTTATCATAAAAGAGATCAAAAGTAAATGCATTACGATTTATGTTACTCATGACAAGATTCGAAATCATAATGTTCTCGACCACCCCGCCGCGCCCCCTTGACGCTTTCATACGAATACCGGCATCTGTTCCGTCAAAAACGCAATTTGTAATTACAACATTTTTTACACCGCCGGACATTTCACTTCCAATTACAACGCCCCCGTGTCCTGCCAGCATTACACAATTGGTAATCGTGATATTTTCACATGCTTTTCCATATTCGCGTCCATTAAAGTCTCTTCCTGATTTTATAGTAATACAATCGTCACCCACACTGATAAAACAATCTGATATCCTTACATTTGAACAAGATGAAGGATTAATGCCATCTGTGTTGGGACCATGTGGTTCTTTATCGGGATTCAAAATAGTTACCCCATGAATTCGTACATCATTGCACCCCACTGGATTAATAGTCCAAAAAGGTGAATTTAAAATGCGAATTCCCTCAATACTAATTTTGTTGCATTCCAGAAATTGAATAAATGGAGGCCTGAAAAACTGCGTTTTTAAAGTATTTTGATAATACGGTTCTACTTGCAGCCCGGCATTCTGCTTTGCCCAAAGCTCTTGTAATTCGGTAGGTTGTACAATTTTACCGTTCGATTTCAATTCTTTATTGATTCTCTTGGCTTCCTCCCACCACGCAAAACCATTACCATCAATAGTTCCCTCGCCTTTAATAGTAATATTTTCGGCATTCTGCGCATTGAGCAAAGGGGCAAATGTTTTCATAAACACACCTTCATATCGTACTTTTTTAAAAGGCAGGTAATCTTTAAAATTAGATGAAAATTTCAAATTTGCACCAGCCTCTAAATAGATTGTAATATTGCTTTTTAAAGTTATAGCCGCTGTCAGGTAATTACCCGATGGAAAATAAAGTGTCCCTCCTCCCTCTTTGGAAGCGAGCTCAATGGCTTTATGAATGATCGCTGTGCAGGGTTTACTCCCTAAATGATCAGCGCCCATTTCTTTAAGATCGTATTTTTTAGCAAATGCACTTAGTGAGCATAAAAAAAAGAACAAATAAAAGATTTTTTCAAAAAAAATATATTTCATGATTTAAAAATGTGTGATAAATAAATGGTAGTATTACTTAATTTAAAGTGCTGAAGCAGCGGGCAGCCATTGATTTTCAATTTTGAAAATAGTATTGAAAGACAGCTTACTGTTTACTTCGGCAGAAAGAAAATGTGACCATGCTACACGCCGGCTTCTTACAGCACCCGGACCGTAATTGTTGAATTCGGCGTAATAAGCCGTTTTTTCATTAGATGGTTTTCCCCAGTTGTGCCAGCCTTCGGGACGAATATGGGCATCCATAAAACAGCCTGAAAAAATCACATTAGCATATTCGCGCCACGGACGGCCAAGATAGACTTTGTGAACACCTGGGGCTGCCAGAAGTTTACATTTCAAGAAAACAAAACCATAACTGCTGTTTTTGGAAGTATTGGCCGCAGTTATATAAGAATTAGCTTTACTATATAAAGTACACATATGAAAAACAGCTGTTGCAGAACCGAAAATAAAATCAGTTGTTCCCTCAATATAACAGTTACTAAAATAGTGACGCCGATTTTCTCCTGCAGTATATAATGTATCCTGATTCCCTAAAATTTTACAATTGTAAGCTTTAAAATAATCCCCCTCAACATGCAGGGCCACAGCCTGACCAACAGCTCCTGCAGTGTTCTCTACTGTTATGTTTTCAAGACTAACATTATCAGCAAGTATTTTTAAAGTATAACTTGTAAAAGTGCCAATAGAAGGCTGGCCGTTGTAATTATTAAATGAAATAATGGTCTGGTCCTTGTTTTCACCAACAAGACATATATTACTATTAAAAGAATCGATAATTATTTTTTCCTTGTAAATACCATTTTTAACAAAGATAGTCTTTGTTGCAGAAGGGAAAGCCCCACAGGCAGTAACTGCTTCCTGAATCGAAACAAAATCAGCAGAACCATCCAATGCAACCGTAATGGTATCTTTAGGTACTGCACCCCATATTTTCGATAATGGATGAAAAAATAGAGAGAAGTGAATTATTACTATGATAATTTTTTTCATAAGTATTATTTTAAAATAAAATAGTAAATCTGCATGCATTGTTTAAAATGCTACACGACTATTGTAATATAACCATTACTATAATTGAGAAAACGATATGGTACAAACATAGTGGGTTCCTTCGTTAAGAATGTGGGGTATATCACAATTACTCTAGGGTGAAATCACAAAAATCGACAGTAAATAAGCCTTTAGAATAAAAATGCAATCAGCTAAAAAAATTATGCTTCTGGAGGAAAGAGCAAAATGATTCTGCTAATCAGGCTCGTTAGAAGTTTTAGGAGGGTTGACTTATTGAGAATAAGTTTTATTTATTACTACAGCAAATAAATAACCTTTGTGGAAAAATCGTGGCACATGCTATTTGGAGTTCATACCTAAAAGTGGACGCGGAACACAAGATCTTTGGTTTTTAAAATAAAAAAAATGCAGAATCAAAGACAATGCTACACATTAGAATTTAAGCTACAGGCTATAAAACTTGCCACAGGACATAATAAAACTATTCAGGCTGCTCAGGAACTGGGAACAAGTGCGGAAAATATTCGAAGATGGAAGCGCCAGTTTGAAGAGGGAATATTGGGCAGCAAAACAAGACAAACAACAGCGAGTAAACTCCTGCAATTAAAAAGGCTTAAAAGAGAGCTTGCAGAAGTCAAGATGGAAAGGGATATCTTAAGAAAAGCCTCTAGTATTCTTTTTAGTCCTACCCATGTTAAATTTGAATTCATAAAACAGTTCAAATTTGTCTATCCTCTAGAAAAGATCTGCAAGATACTCAGCGTTAGCAGAAGTGGCTTTCATTATTGGAGTCAGAGAAAACCATCCAAAAGGACACTTTACAATCTAGCCTTGATTGAACAGATCAAAAAAATACACTACAGAAATAAAAAAAGATATGGTAGTCCACCAATAGCAAGAGAGTTGAAAGCAATTGGTATTAATGCATCGGAAAAGCTGATCAGAAAACTAATGAAACAGGCATCTCTGGAGACGATCTTTAAAAGAAAATTCAAAATAACTACCAACTCCTCGCATTGTTATCCAGTGGTCGAAAACAAGTTAGATCGTGAATTCACTGTTAAAGACAAAAATGAGGTTTGGGTATCGGATATAACCTACATCAGAACAGCGAAGAGATGGCTTTATCTAACAACTGTAATTGACCTGTTTGACAGAAAGGTAATTGGCTGGTCATTATCTTCTACTATAACTGCAAGAAATACTAGCATATGTGCCTTCAGAATGGCCCTTGCTAATAGACCTATTGTAAATAATACCTCTCTCCTTTTCCACTCCGACCGGGGGATTCAATACGCCTGTGGGGAATTTGTTCGTGAAATAGAGAATCACAGATCAGTCGCCAGAAGCATGTCAGGAAAAGGAAACTGTTGGGACAATGCAGTCGCTGAAAGTTTCTTCAAGACTTTGAAAGTGGAACTGATTTATCAGAATTACTTTCAAAACAAACATGAGGCTGAATCTTCAATTTCTGAATATATAGAGAAATTTTACAATACAAATAGAAGACACAAGCATCTGAACAACATGAATATTTTGGAATATCAAAAATTACAGAATAAAAATTAAAAAAATTACTTTCAAAGATAATTGGATTTAGAAATGCTTCGCTAATTACATTTACAGAAATTAACTGTACAGTATTGAGTAGAATAAAATGTATTTGAGGTACAAGTAAGATACAATCTGAAGAAGTAAAATTATAGCTTTAAAATTAAAAGAATTCTATGACAAGTTTTAAAAATTTTATAACTCAAAGTTTTGTGGCAGAATCGTGGCACAAGATGTTTTTAAAAACTAATAATACTTTTGAATAAAGACCTTCCGAATTTAGGTTCGAAACTTTATACCGATCATAAAATCTACTTCATATAGCAACATATACAATTCCAAGAAAATGAGATTTAATGATTTAAAATTCACATAATGGGCTGCATAAATTATTTAATTTTTAAATCCTTTATTTACTGCATTTAGTACCTTTTCATGGTATGGTGTAAAGTATTATGGTAAATATTTGAAAAACTTTATTTCACGACAATATTATCGCGCATGATTTTAACCAATGCCACTGGCGTCACGCCGACATGTTTCATAAATACCCGGTAACAGGTCACTCGAGATCTAAACCCAGCAGACAAAATCATTTTATCGACTGTTAAACCTTTCATTTCAGGATCATTAATTTTTTCCTTGAAATATTCAATTCTCTTCAAATTTATATAATCTTTAAAATGAAGATTCAATTCCTTATTGACTAAATATGAAATAATATGTAGCTGAATTCCTGTCTCTTCAGCGATGTCTGGCAGAGAGACATTATTCTTTAGAAAAAGTTTTTTAGAAATTAAAGTACTTTCTATTTTTGTTAAATAAAGTTCTTTTTCTTCCGAGGTTAATTTTTCGTATCCCATATTTAATCCTATTTTCCACTGAGTTATGTAATTATCAACACGTTACAAAGTAGCTTTATCTGAGATTTAATCAGGACAGAACGGTAGTTCGAAATCTCATTAGATATAATTTATTTCACTCTTGGATTATTGCAATTTTTTGATAATAAATATAGTAATTATAATCTAATTTAAGCTTCCTTCCCATTTAGCAATATGCCGTGCTTGGAATGATTAATCACAGATAATGTCTTACAATCACTCATTGCGGTTCAAACTACTAACTATCTGCGCTTTAAAATTAATTAAACATTTTCTACTTTTCCATTGTTAATTTTCTTTCTTTATTTTTTTTTGAAACGTTCAGAATTTAATGATTTGAAATTTAATGATTATGCAATGTTACGGCAAATTCCTTATCTATAGACAGATCTATAAATTGCATAACAGTATTGACAATTTATAACGAATCTGGGTTCGAATATTCAAAGCTTGATCAATTTTTGAGCTTGCGTTTGATGTTCCTTACTTTAGGTAATTTACCACTTAGTATCTAACGAGACAAAAATTTGTGTTCTGGAGGATACTGCAAATGATTAAAAAATCCAAAATTATTTTCACTGAGCATATTAAGAAATTAATTTCTTTATCATTCCATTGAAAATAAATCCATGAAAAGGTAAGACCGAATACCAGTATAATTTTCCCAAGATTCCTTTTGGCTTAAAGGTTGCAGCCTGATATAAGGTGTTATTAATAATCTTAAATTCCAGCCAGGCCTCGCCCGGTAATCTCATTTCTGCATATAAAATCAACTTTCCTTCTATTTTATTTGCATATAATACCCTCCAAAAATCCAATACATCGCCGGGATATATTATGTTTTTGTGTGTTCTTCCTCTTCTGGCTCCAACTCCTCCGAAAATTTTATCGATAAAGCCCCGCAAATCCCAGAGCCAGTCTCCATAATACCATCCCGTATCTCCGCCAATGGACCAAATTCTTTCAATAGTGTAATCCCTGTTTATAATCGCTCTTTTCCTTCTGTCTATAAAACAGTCTTTTTTAGGAACCTTGAGGTAATAGGCTAAATTCCCTTTAAACTGGCCGCTTACAAGTGAATCTTTCCAACTCGAAACAATATTATCTTCATTTATTTTAATGAGCGCCCTATCCAATGCTTCTTTGTAACTAATTGGCGTTACTGCTAGCAGATTATTGATGCGATTGTCATTACAGACCACTTCTACTTTCATACTGCTAACTAGGGCAGAAGCCAATTTATAAGAGGTCGAAGTCACAAAATACAGCCAGTAAGAAGATAATTTAGGTGTCATTACCGGGATGGTAAAAATGTATCTTTTTAGTTTTTTAGCCTTGGCAAACTCCAGCAGCATCTCTTTGTAAGTGAGAATATTGGGGCCTCCAATATCAAAACTCTGATTGTAGGTAACGGGATTGAGCAGTGATTTAGTTAAAAATTCCAAGACATCCGAAATTGCTATGGGCTGACATTTGGTATTGAGCCACTTTGGGGTAATCATCACAGGCAATTTATCGACCAAATCACGTATTATTTCAAATGACGCGCTACCCGACCCTACAATGATTCCGGCCCTTAAAGTTGTAGTTGGAATTGTTCCTGCCATCAAAATTTCTTCTACAGCCTTTCTTGACGATAAATGTTTGGATAATGACTTATCATTTACAATGCCGCTTAGGTAAATGATCTGTTTTGCATTTGTTTTACTGATTCTATCCAGAAAATAATTTGCCGAAATACTTTCCAGTTCATTGTAATTGGAAGCAGGACCTGACATAGAATGAATCAAATAATAGGCCGCATCAATATCACTGGGAATGTTTAACAGATTTTCAGGATTCAGGAAATCGACCTCAACAACCTTAATGTTTTTCCCAAATTTTTCGGGATAGTAAAATCTGTTTTTATCTCGTACAACGCAAATCACATCATGCCCCTGCTCAATCAAGATTGGCAAAAGTCTTTTTCCTATGTAACCTGTTGCGCCTGTTAAAAGAATTTTCATTTTTTGTTTTCTAAATTGTTATAATTTAAAAGTAACGAGTCCATAATCCATTTGAAAAATCTGCCCTGAAATTGATCCTGCCTTATCAGAAATAAGATAGTTTGCCATTTGGGCAACTTCTTGCGCCTTTAAATAATTTTTCATTGGATGGCGTTCTACCATATTTTCTTTCATACGATCATTTCGCAACATCGAAGCAGATAATGAAGTCTCGGTAATAGTTGGTGCTATAGCATTTATTCGTACTAATGAAGCCAGTTCGGCGCCAAGAGATTTCACCAGACCTTCAACACCAGATTTTGCAACTGCAATACTGGAGTGAAAAGGCATTCCTAATTTTACAGCAACAGTACTGAATAAAACAATTGAAGGATTATTGCCTTTCTTTAAAGCGGGCAGATAATGCTGAATCACTTTAACAGCGCCAATCACATTAATTTCAAAATCCAGCCTGAAATCATCAATGCTCAAATTTAAAATTGGTTTCAGGTTTATAGATCCCGGACAATAAATCAAGGTATCTATAGCTTCAATTTCAGGTAATGCATCGCGGAGCACATCTACAGAAAAATGTATTAAATTGGGATGCGAAATATCTGGAGCAGACCTTGAGATATTATAGATAAAATTATTTTCTAATTGCTGAAGCAAAATAGCGCTACCAATTCCTTTACTGCCTCCTATAATTACAATTTTATTCATCTTATTTACTTTTAAATTAACGATCTGCTCTTATAATTATTTAAAAATGCAATTGATTTTATAGTTGATTTTCTATATCAATTTTGCGAAGGGTATAATTTTCGGTCATCACTTCATGAATTAAACCCATTTTTTACATCATAAAGATAATCATTGTTTAACTATTTTATAAAAACATTAAACAAAATATTTTTTTTTGTTTATATTAGTACCAAGAATTTAATTTAGTAATTGATCAAATGGAGCTTATTGTTAAGTATAAATTTGAGCCATTGCACATAGCAATCAATAAAAGACAGAATGAAAAAAGAATCAGACCATTTTTCGGATATCGATTTAGATCGTATTATTGAAATGGCGTGGGAAGACAGAACAACATTTGATGCCATCCATTTTCAATTTAATTTATCAGAAGCAGCTGTAAAAACTTTAATGAAAAAAGAGTTAAAATTCAGCAGTTACAAATTATGGCGCCAACGGGTGGAAAATTGCAATACAAAACATTCTGCTAAACGGGCTTCCGGTATAGATCGTTTTAAATGCAGTCGTCAGCGTTCTATTTCTAATAATAAAATATCCAAGAGGTAATATATAATTATATTGGAATTGTGCAACTCTTTAAGAAATACATATAACCTAACCCATTATTAAAAAACTAGCTTCGCCTAGAAAAATAAACTGCTATGTACCAAGATTTAAAGCTTTTGAAAGATATAGTGGATAACACGCCCCTGCCTATTGCGGTATATACAGGCGAAAACCTAAAGGTTGAACTGGCAAACCCTGCCATGATTCTTACTTGGGGAAAAGGAGAAGATGTAATTGGGAAAAATTATTTGGAGATCCTTCCCGAAATTCAAAACCAGCAGATCTTTGACCAGGCTCTTGCCGTATTTAAAACAGGTGTTCCTTTTCATGCCAAGGACAAAAAGGTTGATCTGGTGATCAATGGCCAGATGCAATCCCATTATTTTAATTATAGTTTTATCCCCCTTTTTGATGCCCAGAAAAACATCTACGGTGTAATGAATACCGGAGCTGATGTTACAGATCTGCATCAGGCTAAACAAGAGGTGCAAAATTCAGATCAATGGCTCAGGATGGCCGTCGACTCATCCGGTATGGGAACCTACGAGATTGACCTTGCGACAAAAAAAATTAAAACCTGTGGCAATTTTAATTCCATCTGGTCTCTCGATGGGGAAATAACCAATGAACAGCTTATTGCAAAACTGCATCCTGATGATCAGGCCGTGCGCGAAAAAGCACATCAAGAGGCTCAACTTACTGGGAAAATGTCTTATGAGGCCCGAATTGTAAAGGATGAAAGTTCAATGCGCTGGGTAAAAATAGACGGCAAAATCATCAAGGACGAAAATGGCAATCCTACTACCATTATTGGAATTATACAGGATATCCACGAGGAGAAACAATTTCAGGAAGAGTTAAAAAAACAGGTTGCACAAAATACAGAGGAACTACAGAGATCCAATGATGATCTTCTGCATTTCGCCAATGTGGTCAGCCATGACCTGAAGGAACCTGTCCGAAAAATAAAAACCTTCAACAGTCTTCTAAGAAATGAACCTGAAACGATATTTAATGAAAATTCAAAAAGATACCTTGGTAAAGTAGATCAGTCCGCCCAAAGAATGCAGACTATCATAGAGGGCATTCTAGCCTATTCTACACTGGATAAAAAAACACAGCCTGTTGAAAAAATAAATCTTGACCAGGTCATTGAAAATATTAAAACTGATCTGGAACTCATCATAAATGAAAAAGGAGCAATCCTTGTCATAAGTGAGCTCCCTGCTATAGAAGGGGCACCAATACTTATCCATCAACTTTTCTACAACCTTATCCATAATGCCCTTAAATTCTCAAAAGCGGACGAGCCGCCACGTGTAATCATAACTTCAACTGTGATCACTATAGATGGCGCTGAATTACTTGAAATAAAAATCAAGGACAATGGCATTGGACTGGACCCAATTTATGCAGAAAAGATATTTGATGCCTTTGAAAGACTCCACTCCAAAGACCAGTTCGAAGGAAATGGCCTTGGCCTTTCGCTTTGCAGAAAGATAGCAAGAAGACATAATGGAAAAATTAGTGCTACCGGAGAGAAAGATAATGGCGCTGAATTTATAGTGAGCCTGCCATTAAAACAGCCCTTTGATATTTTATAGACTGTCAACCATGTGATTTTTAAAACACCCATTATTAGGCCTGTTTATAAATTTCAATTTTTCCTATGATATCAAAATTTAGATCGTATGGAATAATACTATCATAATTTTCATCCATAAGTACAATGTTCATAACATTGCAAATATGCTTATCCCAATTATTATACTCTTTTCTTGACAAAATAAAATATAACGGCATTAAGCTTTTTGATAATTCATTAAGAGAAGAAGTATAGAATTTTTCTTTTGCAGCTTCTTCAATAAAATAAGAGCCGGGAAAATTAGTTTTATTGCTCTGAATAAACTTTAACAACTCATCAAGTTCTCTCCGATAAAAATAATCCGCAATAGCATCATTACTCAATCGAAACCAATTAATATTTACTATTATTTTTTTGGAATCAAGTGTATACTTAAAATGAGTCAACTGCGTATTTAAAGTGTACATAAAAAACTGTAGCGAATAATTAACTTTTCAGTAAAAGGAATTAATAAACATATGAGAGCTTGAATTATAAGCTAACTTAATGATAAAATCCTCCCTATCATAAATCTTACAAAATTTAGAATCATTCTATGATCCCCAGCGTAACAACCTACTCTATTTTGAATTAATTTTATTTGGAAATTAAAGCCCGCAACCATGGATGGTATTAAAGATAAAACTTCTTTACAGACTGCCCTTTCCAAGATAGATCAAAAAATCGACAGCCTAAATGAGCAAAAAATAACAGCTTTCCTTTATGCCCTGGGACTGACAGAAAGAAATGATATGCCTAAAGATTATATGAATTGGCAAAATATACTTATTGTAGTTCCCAGCCGCAGTATTTTAGATGAAGTAAAAAAATACAAATATTCGATATCCCGCATTTCATTTGTTACAAATCCAAATGCAAAGCAGATTCATATTTATAATTTTAGTGACTGGAAAAGCAGTACCAAGAATAAAACACAATTTCAAATTAGGGAATTTTTAAAAACCAATTTTGGAGGTACCCCAAAAATCACTGAAGATCCTGACTGGATTAAACTAATATAAATTAGAACTATGCACGTTGAAAACCATTACATCAATAGAAGCGGATGGCTTAGAGCAGCTGTTTTGGGAGCAAACGACGGCATTTTATCTACCACCAGCTTAGTTATTGGCGTGGCAGCCGCAAGTGTTACAAGAGAGCCTATCGTACTGGCAGCTCTAGCAGGTTTGGTGGCCGGTGCTCTTTCTATGGCAGCGGGTGAATATGTGTCGGTAAGTTCCCAGTCTGATGTAGAAACTGCTGATTTAAATAGAGAAAAAATTGCTCTTGAAACCCTGCCGGAAGAAGAACTGGAAGAACTAACAGATATTTATATTCAAAGAGGATTAAATAAAGAACTGGCCCGACAAGTTGCTATCGAATTAACGGCTTACGATGCACTTGAAGCTCATGCGCGCGATGAACTCGGTATTAATGAAATTACACAGGCTAATCCATTAACTGCTGCTTTTGCATCAGCTATTTCATTTATTGTTGGAGGCATGTTACCGCTTTTGGTGGCTATTTTTGCACCTCTAAAAGAAATGGTGTTTTATCAGTATGGCTTTTCGATACTCTTTCTTTCGTTCTCAGGAATCTTAGCTGCAAAGGCAGGCGGGTCAAGAACCCTAAAAGCAGTCTTACGTATTTGTATCTGGGGCACTTTCGCCATGGCAATGTCAGCATTGGTTGGTTATATTTTTGGCGTCCAGACTGCTTAGAAAATAGTTTTTTTGATTTAAAATTTAATCTAATCTTAAGCAAGTAAAAAAAATAAGATACCCAACAATTCGTTATTTCGTATATACCTAAAAACAAATCCGTAAGATGAAACTAATCACATTGTTTCTATTATTAACAGTCCTTCCCATCAACTGGGAACCTGACTTTAATAATGCAAAAAAAGTGGCAAAAGAAAAGCACGAATTAATCCTGTTGAACTTTTCCGGTTCAGACTGGTGCGGGCCTTGTATCGTGACACGAAGAGACTATCTTGAAAGTCAAACATTCACCGATATGGCAAATGAAAATCTGGTACTAGTTAATGCTGATTTTCCGAGAAAAAAGAAAAATATTGGAACTCCCCAGCAAGTAAAGCGCAACGAGGATTTAGCCGAAATTTATAATAAAGAAGGAAGTTTTCCTTTAACACTTCTTCTTGATGCAGATGGTAAAGTAATCAAAATCTGGCATGGAAAACCAGAAACTACACCTGAGGCCTGGACTGCCGAAATAAAAGCGATCTGTGACAGCCGAAAATAACATCTCAAGAAATCAAAAATATTCACAATCCCTAAAACTCATGGGAAACAACTTTACCATTACAGTTGTCGCCCCAAACGAGAAAGCAGGAAATGAGAATATCAACCTCGCTATTGAAGAAATCAGGCGGATCGAAAAACTTTTGACTACTTATAAAGAAGACAGTCAGACCAATCTGATTAATGAAAATGCAGGAATTAAGCCTGTTAAAGTAGATCTGGAAGTTTTTAATCTTATCGAAAGATCCATTGGAATTTCAAGAATTACACAAGGTGCTTTTGACATTTCTTATGGAAGTCTTGACAAAAGTCTTTGGAATTTTGATAAAACAATGACCAGTCTTCCTGATGCACTAACAGCAAAAAAAATGGTGCATCTTATTGATTACAGAAACATAATTCTGGACAAGGAAAACACCACGGTATTCTTGAAAGAAAAAGGGATGCGAATTGGTTTTGGAGGTATTGGAAAAGGCTATGCAGCCGAAATGGCAAAACAAGTACTGCTTAAAAATAACGTGCAGAGCGGTATTATTAATGCAAGCGGCGATCTTTCGGCCTGGGGATTACAGCCAAATGGTTCTAAATGGACTATTGGAGTGGCTGATCCGGATTCTCCAAATGCAGCATTCTCATATATGGAAATCTCCAATAAAGCAGTGGCAACATCGGGAAATTATGAAAAGTTCGTAACCATTAGCGGAAAGAAATATTCGCATACTATTGACCCAAAAACTGGACTTCCGATAACCGGAATAAAAAGCGTTACCATTATCGCTTCAAATGCAGAATTTGCAGATGCAATGGCCACTCCAATAGCGGTTATGGGAATTAAAGCCGGCTTGTTTCTAATTGACCAGATTCCGGATCTATATTGTATTATCATCGACGACAACAACAAAATTTACACTTCTAAAAACATTAACCTCAAATGAAAAAGCCAAAGCAACTAAATCTCGTGATCCTATGCAGTATTGCTTTTACAGGCATAATGTTCACTTCCTGCACTTCGGTAAAGGAATACCAGAAAGGAAAAATCAACGATTCTGAAATGGTACTTTCTAACAGGAAAATAGAAAAGACAGAACTTAGCTTTCAATCCTACCGAGAAGGAGCTTCCGGAGCAAACGCAGGAAAAAGCGGCGGTGGCTGTGGCTGCAATTAATTTTCATCAAATTATAAAATGAAAAGAATATTCATTACAGGATTTGCTTTATTGGCATTATTTCAATCAAGAGCACAAAATGTTCCTACTGATTCTACAAGCTATAAAAGCAAAAAATTAAAACTTGAAGAAGTAAATTTAGTTTCAAGTTACTACAGTCAGGACGGGAATAATTCAGCCGTTACAGGAGGAATTGGTTCTGAGCATCTTACTGACATCGCCAATACAATTGATGTTAAACTGGTAAAATACGGGGAAACCGGAATCAAGCATACTTTTGATATTGAAGCCGGTATTGATCATTATACTTCGGCATCGTCAGATATGATTGATTTGAGTGCCAATTCATCGGCTTCTTCTTCAGACAATCGCTTCTACCCTTCTCTAACTTATCTGAGAGAAAATGAAGAAAAAGGAAGAACACTGGGAATTGGCGTTTCGTCATCAACCGAATTTGATTATCAGTCTTTTGGAGGAAATATAAGTTTCTCCCAAAAAACAAAAGACAAAAATGGTGAATTTACCGCGAAGTTTCAAACCTTTATTGATCAGCTAAAACTAATTGAGCCCGTTGAACTGCGTCCACCAGGCCAAGAAGACTATGACAGTGCTAACCGAAATACTTTTGCAGGAACTTTGAGTTACTCGCAGGTTATAAACAAAGACCTGCAGATAATGCTTGTAGGAGATGTTATCAGTCAAAATGGTTATTTGAGCCTTCCATTTCACAGGGTTTATTTCGCTGATGGATCCGTACATCAGGAAAAAATGCCGGATACTAGACTGAAAATTCCACTAGGAATCCGTGCCAGTTATTTCGTAGGGGACAATATAATTATCCGCGCTTACTACAGGTATTATACTGATGACTGGAGTTTAAGAGCCCATACCGCTGATCTTGAAATTCCGGTAAAACTAACGCAGGCATTCTCACTGAGTCCGTTTTATAGATATTATACTCAAACCGGAACCAAGTATTTCAAACCATATGGTGAACATACTGCTGCCGACGAATATTACACCAGTAATTATGATTTATCAAAGTTTGACAGTAGTTTCTTTGGAATGGGTATGAAATTCACCCCTCTTAATGGAGTCTTTGGGCTTAAACATTGGAATACATTAGAACTTCGTTATGGCCATTACACACGAACTACTAATATGACTTCGGATATAATTAGCATTAACATTAAATACAAATAAAGTATAATCATTCACTTGTATAGAATAAAAATTTTAGGCACGTTTCTTGTTTTATTTAAAATATAAAGATGAATTACAAATTGAAATTATGAAAACTTTAAAATATTTTTTGATCGGGATTCTGTTCCTGTCTTTTAGTTATTCACAAGCTCAGGTATCTGTAAATGTCAATCTTGGAACTCCTCCGGCATGGGGACCGGCTGGTTATTCAGATGTTCGATATTATTATTTGCCTGATCTTGAAACCTATTATGATGTAAATACAGCAAACTATGTTTATTTGAATGACGGAAGATGGGTCAGAGCCAGATCACTTCCTTCTGCTTACAGAAATTATGATCTTTACAACGAATATAAAGTAGTCTTAACTGAATACAGAGGAGACAGACCCTATGACAATTTTAAAACCCATAAAGTAAAATATGGGAAAGGTTACAAAGGTCAACCCCAAAAAACAATTGGTCAAAAGCCTGGTAAAGGAAATAATAAACAAGGAAAAGACAATGGACACCACGATAATGGGAACCATAATGGAAATGGCAAAGGAAACGGGAAACATTAATCTAAAAGAGGCTCTAATTGAGCCTCTTTTTTATATTAAACTTAAAATAGCTATTCAGGACAACCTCTCTAACTGCAAAATACGCTTCTCAGATTATTTAATGCCCTCATTGGAAAGTGGAGTTCATACCTAAAAGTGGACGCAGAACACAAGATCTTTGGTTTTTAAAACAAAAAAAATGCAGAATCAAAGACAATGCTACACATTAGAATTTAAGCTACAGGCTATAAAACTTGCTACAGGACATAATAAAACGATTCAGGCTGCTCAGGAACTGGGTACAAGTGCGGAAAATATCCGAAGATGGAAGCGCCAGTTTGAAGAGGGAATGTTGGGCAGTAAAACAAGACAAACAACAGCCAGTAAACTCCTGCAATTAAAAAGACTGAAAAGAGAGTTTGCAGAAGTCAAGATGGAAAGGGATATATTAACGAAAGCCTCGAGTATTCTTTTTAGTCCTACCCAGGTTAAATTTGAATTCATAAAACAGTTCAAATCTGTTTATCCTGTCGAGAAGATCTGCAAAATACTTAGCGTTAGCAGAAGTGGCTTTCATTATTGGAGTCAGAGAAAACCATCCAAAAGGGCACTTTATAATCTAGCCTTGATTGAACAGATAAAAAAAATACACTACCGAAATAAAAAAAGATATGGCAGTCCGCGAATAGCAAGAGAGCTGGAAACCGTTGGTATTCATGCATCGGAAAAGCTGATCAGAAAACTAATGAAACAGGCATCTTTGGAGACGATCTTTAAAAGAAAATTCAAAACAACAACCAACTCTTCGCATAGTTATCCGGTGGTCGAAAACAAGCTGGACCGGGAATTCAATGTTAAAGAGAAAAATGAGGTTTGGGTATCGGACATAACCTACATCAGAACAGCAAAGAGATGGCTTTATCTAACAACTGTAATTGACCAGTTTGACAGGAAGGTAATTGGCTGGTCATTATCCTCTACTATAACTGCAAGAAATACTAGCATATGTGCCTTCAGAATGGCCCTTGCTAATAGACCTATACTAAATAATGCCTCTCTCCTTTTCCACTCCGACCGGGGGATTCAATACTCCTGTGGGGAATTTGTTCGTGAAATAGAGAATCACAGATCAGTCGCCAGAAGCATGTCAGGAAAAGGAAACTGCTGGGACAACGCAGTTGCTGAGAGTTTCTTCAAGACTTTAAAGGTAGAACTGATCTACCAGAATCACTTTCAAAATAAGAACGAGGCCAAATCTTCAATTTCTGACTATATAGAGAAATTTTACAATACAAATAGAAGACACAAGCATCTGAACAACATGAATATTTTGGAATATCAAAAATTACAGAGTAAAAATTAAAAAAATTACTTTCAAAGATAATTGGATTTAGAAATGCTTTGCTAATTACATTTGCAAAAATTTTATTTTCTTTTTTTTCACGCACTAGATACATTTTAGGTACAATTAAGATACACAGAAGCACAACTAAGTCATATATAAAAAAATACATCTAATAATTTTGGTACTCAAAATTTTATGGCAAATAGTTACACATGCTGTTTTTACAAACGAAAATTTAGCAATATTAAGGATACTTAGTTTAGGGTCGAATATATTGTAGCCAGCAGAATCATGAATACAACTAAAACAAGATATACAAAATCAAGTGACTTAAAAGTGTAATTTCTTGCGTACACATATAAGGTTCGCTTTTTTGAACAGCTCTGTAGTCCTTTTATTGATTTGATAACGCCGGTAATAAACTCTCACTCTATTTGACTCATAATCAGAGAGTGAGATTTATAATCATTCAATATTTTTTTATATATTTAATCTTATATCTGATTAAAAATCCTTAAGGGGTCTGTAGCATAAATTAATATAGTGATATTCCTAAACAAATTTCTTTAAAATTTTGGTAACCTTTTGTGAAGCTTCTAATCGGATAATAATTATTTGTAATTTTTTTAAACTAATGTACTCCGAAATAATAATTTAATTGATGGTTTTATTATGAATTGTGAGCCAGGCTATTCAATTTTGACACAGTTTACATTAGCAAAAAAAATATTTTTCCTGCTAATATCGTTTAATATAACAATATATGGACAAACTAATAAAACAGGATATAATGACATAAAGAAACAAAGATTACTAGTTCATATAACATCTGACTATTTACATACCATCAGTCAGGGACAAATTGATATGGATAGTGCTGTAAGAACTTCTTGTAAAATTTACAACTTAAGTATTCTCATCCCTTATAATGAAATCTACAGTAATGGAAAACCAACAATTGAAACCAAATTACTTGAACAAGGAAAAGTAAAAAAAGTCGAATCTTTGCTTGTAGCCCTAAAAGGTGAAAGTAGGCTTTTGTTGCTACTTGAATTAAGTAGTTATTACATCTTTAAACCTGGTACTCAAAAAGCAGATCTTGATCAGGCAGAAACCTATATAGATGAAATTTTAGAAGATAAAAAACTGACCAAATGGAAAATTGGAGCCTTGACACTAAAGGCTGATTTACTGCATCAGAGCGGACTAACAGATGAAAGCCAAAAATTATTATCAGAAATTGAAAGACTTTGTAAAAAATCCAAAAATAGCCTCGATCAAGCCAGAGCATTATTAAACGCAGGCAAAACATTACAATATGGACATCCGCTGAGGCTAGTTAAATTTGAAAAAGCGCTTTCTATATTTCATGCGCTGCAGGAAAAAGAAAAAGAGATTGAAACACTTTCACAGATAAATATTGAATACTTTATTGCTAAAAGATATAAGGAATCAGAAAAATTGATCCTTAAAATATTAAAGCTGCAAAAAGAAATAAAGTACCATCATAATCAATATGCCTTTGACGTTCTATCCTATCTCTCTTACCGAGATGGCGATCTAGTTCATGCCTTATCCTATTCTAATAAGAGCATAACCAGCATGCGATCTAAATCAGATTCTACTTTTAAAAGTATGTTTTTTAGCCGTAGAGCAGGAATATATCAATATCTTAAAAAAAATGAAGATGCTTTAGTATGGTATAAAAAGGCCTTAGAAAACCGGACTAATGATACAAAACTTTACTGGTACAAAACCTTTTTGGTTAACGTTGAACTTTTAAATAGTATGCGTAGAGATAGAGAAGCTTTGTCTCTGCTACAGGAAACGGAAAATAAATTCCCTGCCCGTACTGATTTTGAGAAAATGCATTATGCACTTTTGCTTGGGGAAACTTATGAAAATCTTAAAAAGACAGAGCTCGCAGAAAAAAACTACAAGGTTTTTCTAAATATGATACAAAATTTCCCAATCGATCATGTACACGACGAATTTCCGGCAGCATTTTTTCGGATATCTGCATTCTATCGAAATCTGGGAAAAACGGTTCTAGCCAGAGAACTGCTCAACAAAGGAATTAATCATTCTTTTGAAATTGGTCATGCAAAAAAAAGCGAATATTACTACAATCTCTTTAAAATTGATTCTGTAGAACACAAATATTCTGATGCCATTAAGAATTTACAATTGAGTCAAAAGTATAAGGACTCTGCGTTTGGTAATGAACAGCAAAAAAAGGCAGCAGAATTACTAATTAAATATGAGGCTGATAAAAAGGATAAAAACATTAAAATACTTAATACACAAAACCAGTTACAACATATAAAATCCCAAGAGGCAGAAAGAGCAAAAAATATTATTTTAATTGGCTCATTATTATTACTTGCTATAATTGGATTATTGCTAAATCGCTATATTATTAAACAAAAAAGCAATCGCAAACTTGAAGCTAACCAGCGAGAATTAGACCAGAAGAACATGTTTTTAGAAACATTAAATATTGAACAGGAAAAATTACTTAAAGAAAAAGAATGGCTGATTAAAGAAGTGCACCATCGCGTTAAAAACAATCTTCAAATGGTTACAAGCCTGCTCAATTCACAATCGATCTATCTTGAAGACGATGATGCTAAGATGGCTGTTAAAGACAGTCTTCGCAGGATGCAGGCGATGTCTATGATACATCAGAAACTTTATCAGGATGACAATATCTCAACAATAGCAATGCCGGAGTATATCACCGAACTGGTTCATTATCTGCATGAAAGTTTTGACAGTGAAAATAAGATTATTTTCGAAAAAAATATTGCGCCAATATCGCTTGATTTATCACAAGCTATCCCATTAGGACTAATCATCACTGAAAGCATTGTAAACGCTATTAAATATGCGTTCATAGGAGAACAAAAGGGAATCATAAATATTAGTTTGCAGCCTGAAGGTAATGACTCACTTTTGCTCAAAATATCCGATAACGGCGTTGGTATAACAATTTTCCATGAAAAATCAGATCATCATTCACTTGGTCATGATCTTATGCAGGGACTTACTAAACAATTAAAGGGCAGCTTTACTATCGAAAATAATAATGGCGTTCATATAATGGTTAAATTTATACATCTAAATAAATAGGTTTAGACAAGATTTCAGGTAATCAAACGATATTGTATGGACAATGAAGTATTAATTGTAGAAGATGAATTTATTGTAGCAAATGATCTGCGCCTGACACTAAAGCAGGCAGGCTATCATGTTATCGGAATTGCTGTTTCAGCTGAAGAAGCAGATGAGTATATAAAAAAAACTAAGCCCGATCTGGTCTTGTTGGATATTCAATTAGAAGGAAAACAATCCGGAATTGATCTTGCCAAAAAATTAAACGAGGAAAATATAGCTTTTATATTTTTGTCTGCTAATTCAAACCAGGAAATACTTGAGCAGGCAAAGCAAACTAATCCCTATGGTTTTCTTGTTAAACCCTTTAGGGAAAAAGATTTACTTATAGCTTTGGAGATTGCATCTTATCGACACAAAAACAGTCTGGAATCAAGATTACAACAAGAAGACTTGCTGCAAAAAAAATTTAAGGCAATAGCTGCCGAAATTTTAAAGCCCGAAGAATATTTACTGACAATTGCCAGGATACTGCAACCATATATACCTTTCGATCTTATTATATGGCAATATAAGGAATCGGATAATGAGAATTTAAATACTTTAGGATATTTGCGCATCGGTTTTGATGAATATCAGTTTATTGCTTTAAAAGAATTATCTGTTATTACTAGTTTAAAAACCAGTTTACTTACATCCATATTCAAAAACAGTTTTATTGAAAAAGATACTAGTATAGATAACAATGAAGCAATAAATGATGATGCTGTCTTAAGCTTATTAAAAAACCATTTTAAGACTGAATCGTATCTGATACTTCCTTTAATTCTAAATGATGAAACAAAGGTGAAATACATCTTCTGCAGCCGTAAGCAAAACAACTATTCGAATTTTCATACTGATTTACTGAATCGTTCGAAAACATGTTTCTCAGAACAAATTAAACTAAACCTAAAAAATTTTAAATCAGCAAATCTTCTAAACAAAGCCGATCTTAAAACGGAAGAAAATTCTAAAAAAGAGAACCAATTAGAATTTAATACTATTATTGGCAAACATCCTCTTTTATTAGAAGCTTTAGATCTGGTATTAAAAGTATCAAATTATAACACATCTGTTCTTATCCTGGGTGAAAGCGGCACCGGGAAAGAGAAAATTGCCCAGTCCATTCACACGCTTTCAATGAGAAAAAATGGGCCTTTTATAAAAGTAAATTGTGCGGCTATTCCATCCACTCTTATAGAATCTGAATTATTTGGTCACGAAAAAGGGGCTTTTACCGGCGCTTTGGAAAAAAGAAAAGGAAAATTTGAACTGGCAGAAGGTGGAACAATCTTTTTAGATGAAATCGGAGAATTAACTTTAGAGATGCAAACCAAGCTCTTACGTGTTTTACAAGAAAAAGAAATTGACTCTGTTGGAGGTAATTCACCAAAAAAAGTTGATATACGGATTGTTGCGGCAACAAATCAAAATTTGGAAAAAGAAATTGCGGCAGGAAGGTTTAGGCTGGATTTATATTATCGATTAAATGTTTTTCCAATTACACTACCTCCATTACGGGAACGTAAGACAGATATAAATGAACTAGCTCTCTATTTTGCTAAAAAATTCAGCAGAGAATTCAATAAAGATTTTACTGGTATAACTACAGAGATGACAGAAGAATTGTATAATTATGAGTGGCCGGGAAATATTCGGGAGCTGGAGAATGTCATGCAACGATCCGTCATTTTAAATGAAGGAAACTCAAAATTAGAATTGAAACAAAATCTTAGTATAGCCACATCTGAAGTGTCTATTAAAGAAGACATACAGAATCTAGAAGATGTAAGGAACATCCAAAGGAAAACAGAACGTGAGTATATAATTTCTATTCTGAAAAAAGTAAATGGCAGAATACGAGGAAATGCAGGAGCTGCTTTCTTACTAAACATTAAACCAACAACATTAGAATCAAAAATAGCAAAGCTGCAAATTAAAAAAGAAGATTTTCAAAATTAATTAACCAAATTCTTTTTTAGAATTTCTCCGAAAACTTCGTAGTTTACTAAGTTAATCTCCAGAAATTTCGGAGAACATTTACTTTCTAATTTGTGCTGATTATATATCAAAAAAACTTAAAATTACCATATTTAAAGGGTTTTATAAGCGACGTTCTTTAAATTTTTTACTTATAAATTATTGGCATGTTCTTGGTCATTTTCTACAAACACCAGAACAAAATCTATCTAAAATGATTTATAAGCCATGGATCAACTACGAAATCATATTGAAGAAATCACCCCAGTTACTGATGAGGAATTTACATATATAAAAACATTCTTTACGGAAAAGAGAATTAAAAAAAATCAGTATCTAATTCAGAATGGCGATAAAGTCGGGTGTGAATATTGGATTATAAAAGGCGTTTTAAGAGCCTATTATCTTACCGATGATGGCAAAGAACACATCGTGCAGTTTGCACTTAAAAACTGGTGGTTATCAGACTATAATGCTTATTTTAATCAAACAGAATCGCAAATCAATATTGTCTGCATGGAAGATGCTGAAATATTGTGCCTCACTATATTTGCAAGGGAAAAGCTGGCTTCTGAACTCCACAAAATGGAACATTTTTTTAGAATGACGCTAACTAAAATTTATTCTTCTCAACAACGGCGAATTATATCTTTATTATCTGACAATCCAAAACAGCGTTATGAAAAATTTGCACAACTCTACCCCAACATCACACAAAAAATACCAAAAAAATATATTGCTGAATATTTAGGATTGCGTCGTGAAACCCTTAGCCGACTTTATTCTAATATTACATAACGGAAATAGTTTATAAAAGATAACCAAACAACTGAGCGTGATTTTATCACGCTTTTTTATTGCCCAAACCCGTTTACTACATACCTCTGCTATTTTTATTCAAGATCTCAATACACTTCCTTTTTTGAGTAAATAAATTTTCAAATTAATAATCATAGTTCAATGCTTCATTAAAACTTTTATGAAAACCAAAAAACATTCTTAACCAAAGTCAATGATTTTGAAAGAACGATGAACCTAATTTTGCGATGTAAATAACTGGTTTGAGCAATAGAAGTGTGTAATTAATTCTAAAAGATCCGCGGTAAAAGAGTGAGTTGGGTCACACTTTTAAAGTGAGTTGAATCAACCTCCAGATTTTATATATGAAGGAAATTTGTTTTAGAAAAAAAGCAAATGATAGAAATGAAAAATATTGAGTTGAATAATGCAATAATTAAAAACCCAAAAACTATGAAAACAACAACATATCGTTTAAAAATCAAAAAAGCCCTGATCATAACAATAAGTATGTTTATGATTATTACAGGGAACAGTAAAGCTATAAATTCTGATAACATGAAAAAGAAAATTTTATTCGTAGTTACCAATCAAGATAAAAAAGGAAATACGGGAGAACCTACAGGCTTTTATCTTTCTGAAGTTACACATCCGTGGGATGTGCTTGTTAATGCGGGATACGAAATTGATTTTGTCAGTCCAAAAGGCGGTCAGGCTCCAATAGATGGTTTTAACCTGGGAGATCCGACCAATAAAAAGTTTTGGGATAATACAAAATACCGTCAAAAAATAGAGAGCACAATGAAACCGGGAGATGTAAAAACTGAAAATTACGCAGCCATACATTATGCAGGCGGACACGGTGCAATGTGGGATTTTCCAAATAACAAAGAGCTTGCATTAATAGCCTCTAAAATATACGAAAACAACGGGATTGTAAGTGCAGTATGCCACGGTCCTGCAGGGTTGATAAACATAAAATTATCTAACAGAGAATATCTGGTAAATGGAAAAAAAGTTAACGCCTTTACTAATGAGGAAGAAGCTGCTGTAAAGTTAGATAAAGTTGTTCCTTTTTTATTGGAATCTAAATTAATTGAAAGAGGTGGAATTTTTGAAAAATCAGGTTTGTGGCAAACTCATGTAGTTACAGACCAACGTTTGGTTACAGGTCAAAATCCGCAGTCTGCAAAAGCTGTTGGAGAAGCGGTTTTACAGCAATTAAACAGTATAGAAATGGTTGCAAAAATAACAAGGTATGAAGTAAAGGAAGAATATCTGGAGCAATTTAAAAAAACACTTTCAGATTATGTTTTTTATGCACTTGCTTCTAAAGAAAATATTATGGCTGAGGCCTTCTATGAACAAAACAAAACCAATGTCTTATGGTTAATTGAAAGATGGAACAATAAAAATCAACTGGAAAATTTCAACAAAGAGCTACAAGGAAAAATAGTGACATCTCTGTCAAATAAAGCACTAAAAAATTCCATTAAAACTTACTATGTCAAAGATCTTGAGCCACTAACCAAAGAGCAATGGCGTACAGCAGCAAAAAAAGAAGACAATCAGCTTATTGTAATGTTGTTTGTTGATGCAAAAAAAGGAACACAACAAAATTTTAAAGATAGGTATCATATCGCAATGCCTCAATTTCGCAGCGAACCAGGTGTGGTAACGTATCAGCTTTCAGAAATTGAAGGGGATGACACCCTATTTGTAACCTACGAAAAATTCAGAAGTAATGATGCTTTTCAATATCATCTCAACTTCCCTCCTATCAAACCAGTACTGGATTACCTACAGACAAGTATTAAAAATCCACCTTTTCAAAACGGACTGCACAATCTTATCGAATTTGCACCAATGACAAGAGAATAGCAAAAATAAATTCCGAACATAATTATAATAACAATTAAAACTTAAAAAATGAAAACAATTAATCAAATCATTGCTGCAGGTGTATTAAGTGTACTTGCCACGATAAATGTAGAAGCTCAAGTAAAAGTAAAAACAAATGAAATGAAAACAAATTATTCTAGTGAGTTAGAAGTTATGAATCAACTATCTACTCAGTCAGCGGTTGTCAATATGCCGGTATCAAAGTTATTGAATGCTCCGGGAAATGAAGCTTTAAGAGATTTCTTCTTTACTCCTGTAAAAAACACGTCAGCTTTAAAAGGAAAAAAAATAGCGGTTATTGTGGCAGATGGTTTCGAAGAAATTGAATTAACTGGTCCGGTATGGTATTTTAAACAATTAGGAGCCGATGTAGACATAGTGGCTCCTAAATACAATCCGGCTCCCGAGCGATACGGACTTGTATTTCCTGAATTGGCTAAAACACATGTAATGGCGATTCAGTATTTACAGCCTGTTGGCTGGTTGAAATTTGATCGTACGGCAGATCAGATCAAAGTAAGTGATTACGATGCTGTATTTATTCCCGGAGGCGCCTGGAATCCAGATAACCTTCGATACGATAAAGACGTTATTAAATTCCTTCAGGATTTCAATAAATCTGGAAAATTAATTGCAGCTATTTGTCATGCTCCGGTAGTACTGGCATCAGCAGATATCTTAAAAGGAAGAAAATTAACAGGATACTGGAATATTCAGTCTGATTTGAAAAATGCAGGCGGAACTGTATTAGAGCAATCAGTTGTGACGGATGCTAATCTTATAACCAGCAGACATCCAATTGATGTAGCAGATTTTTCAAGAGCAGTTGAAAATTGGCTACTTAAAAAATAATTCCCTCTATTATTAATTTTCAACTAAAAAAGAACAGTCAAAATGGTCTGTCCTGTAAAATAACAAATAAAATAAAGTGCATTTATATTCTTAAATAATGAAAACAAATATTTTCGAACCAGTTAACCTTGGTTTTTTAAAACTTAAAAATCGTATTTCAATGGCTCCTATGACAAGAGCAAGAAATGCTGACGGGATTCCTAATAATGATAATGCTGTATACTATTCACAACGTGCAGGAGCCGGATTAATTATAACGGAGGGAACCGCAATTTCCGAGACTTCAAAAGGAGTTCTTTATATCCCCGGATTATATACCCCGATTCAGGTAGAAGGCTGGAAAAAAGTAACCAAAGCTGTACACGAAAAAGGCAGTACAATATTTGCACAGTTATGGCACGTGGGAAGAGTTTCTCATTTATCGAATCAACCCGGAGGTATTGCTCCGGTTGGTCCGTCTGATATTCAAGCCATTTCTTCTTTCGCCTGGGGATATGATGAAAATGGAAAAGAAGGTCCGGTGATATCTTCCAAACCAAGAGCGCTTTCAACAAACGAAGTTAAAGACGTGATTAATGATTTTGTCCTGGCTGCTAAAAATGCAATAAAAGCCGGTTTTGATGGTGTAGAACTTCATGGAGCCAACGGTTATTTGATAGAACAATTTTTAAATCCTTTTGTAAATAACCGCACAGATGAATATGGAGGAAATATCGAAAAACGATCCAAATTCTTATTAGAAGTTGTTGATGCCGTTATAGAAGCTGTAGGAAATGATAAAGCTGCAATTAGACTAACACCTTATGGAGGTTTGGGCGATTTGCCTCATTACGATGAAATTGAAGCAACCTATCAATATTTGGCAAACGAATTAACGAAGAGAAGTGTTGCTTATGTACATTTAATGGATCAGCAATCTAAAGGAAGTCATGCTTTGCCTGATGGATTTTTGGAGCGTTTCCGCAGCTGGTATGACGGTGTTATAATTTTAGCCGGTAGTATGACTAAAGAAAAGTCTGAAAAGCTGATCAATGCGGGAACAATTGATATTGCGGGTTTTGGGGAACCCTTCATCTCAAATCCAGATCTGGTAGCACGTTTAGAAAACAATTGGGAATTAACTCCACCCGATCGAAATCTATACTACGGACTAGGTAATCATGGCTATACGGATTGGGAAACATATAAAACTCTTTAACACTAAAAGAAATAAAAATGGAATATAGAAAATTAGGCCATTCTGATCTTCAGCTCTCCGCAATTACATATGGAAGTTTCGCTATTGGCGGTACTATGTGGGGAGGAACAGAAAAAAAAGAAGCAAGAGAAGCTGTTTTAGCCTCAATTGATAACGGCATTACTACTATTGATACAGCTCCTTTTTACGGATTAGGACTAAGTGAGGAACTTATTGGCGAATCAATTAAAGAACTTGATCGTTCTAAGGTACAGCTATTAACCAAGTTTGGAATGGTTTGGGATGGAAGTAATAAAGGAATGGGAGATTTTATGTGGAATCAGCAGCATAATGGAAAAAGCTATCCACTTTATAAATATGCCTCGAAAGCCAACGTATTTAAAGAAACTGAGGAAAGTCTTAAACGATTGAAAACAGATTATATTGATCTGCTTCAGTTGCATTGGCCAGATTCTACAACACCTGTTGATGAAACTATGGAAGCGCTTCAGTTACTAATTGATCAGGGCAAAATACGCGCGGCAGGCGTTAGCAATTATAATAAGGATCAAATGCTGGAAGCTCAAAAAAGTATTGGGCTTGCATCAAACCAAATGCCTTATAGTATGCTCAATCGTGGCATCGAAGAAAGTGTTATACCGGCAGCGATTGAAAACCATATTGGTATTATTGCCTATAGTCCACTGGAACGAGGACTGTTAAGCGGAAAATATTTTAAAGGAGAACAGCTGAAATCAGATGATCACCGTCAAGGTTATTTTGGACAATTCAATCCTGAAAAAGTTAAGGCATTCCTTGAGAAAATTGAACCTTTGGCTGAGGAAAAAAATGCTAGTCTGGCGCAATTAGTATTAAGATGGACAACACTTCAGCCTGGTATAACGGTGGTGCTTGCAGGAGGCAGAAATAAAGAACAAGCCATTAGCAATGCCAAAGCCATAGACATAAAAATAACGGAAAAAGAAATAAGCAATATAAATAATGAACTGAGCCAGCTTGCTTTGTAAGTGCCATGAGTTTATTTACCTATCATTCTTTTGCGCAATCTGCTTAGTGATTCAGGTTTAATACCAATGTAGGAGGATAGCTGATTTTGCGATACCAATTGAAGAAGGTAGGGTTCTTTTTTTAATAGCGTTTTATATCGCTCTTCCGGAGTTTGAAAATGCAGCATTTCTTCTCTTTCAATAATTAAAAGATATGCTGATTCGGCAATAAGCCTTCCAAATTTTGACCAGTTAGGAGAGCTATTGTATAATTTTTCAACTTTATCATATTCTAAGGCAAGTACAGTTGAATCTTCCATTGCCCTGCAATGGTACTGGGCTTTTTTTTGAGTAATAAAACTAGCGAAATCAACCAAAAAGTCATTTGGCTTGGCAAATCTGCAGTTGATTTCGTTTCCCTTATAGTCTACATAAAACATTCTGAAAAATCCGTTTTCAATAAAATAGATATGACGACAAATTTCTCCTTGTTGCAAGAGATCGGTTTCTTTTTTTATTTCCCTTCGTTTGATGATTGGCAGCATCAAATTATACTCGTCATCAGACATAGCGACAATCGATGTAATAACATTTTTAATTGCATCCATAATAGTGACTTAAGAAATAATATTAAGATTAAAAATAGATTTAATTCTGCTAAACACAAAATTATTCTCTTTAAAACGAACTTAACCAAAGTCAATGACGACAACAAACCCTGCTCTCTACCTTTGTCATGTAAAAATATTAAAAATCAGAATTTTAACCAATTACTAATATTTAAAACGTAAATCATGAGAACTAAATTAAGTAATAATGCCACAACAAACAGAAACCCTAAACTAGGATTTCGAATTCATTTTATTGTATTCTTATTAGCGATACCTACAATATTGATCGTTTGGTATCTAACAGATACAACTTATCCATGGCCACTTTGGTCTATACCTGCGTGGGCCGTCGGAGTGTTTTTTCATTATTTGGGAGTATTTGTTTTCAAAAAAAATAAAATCTAAATCTTTATAATTATGGAAACCAATAGTCCAACATTCAGACGCATTGTAACTGGACATAATTCAGAAGGCAAAGCAATTATTGCATCAGATGAAATACCTGCAAGAACCTACATGGTTGGCGGACCGAATGGTGCTAAGTTTCACGAGATATGGAATACCAGACAAACTCCGGCTTTAATTGATAAGATATCAAAAGACGAAGAAGAAAAGGGACTTATTTTAGGCCCTCCCAAACAAGGCACAAGGATAAGAGTTATAGATTTTCCTCCTGAAGGCGATGAAATACGAAATCTTACCAAGGAACAAGCCAAAGAACATTTCAAAACCATGAGCGGTGAACATGCTTCAAAAGCTGGTGAAAATGGTCCTCACCCACTCATGCATAAAACAGAAACAATTGACTACGGAATTATTCTTGAAGGCGAGCTTACCTTAATTGTTGATGACGGAGAAACAACTGCAAAAGCAGGTGACATTATCATACAACGAGGCACAAATCATGCATGGAGCAATAGATCAGGCAAAAACTGCCGTGTTGTATTTATTTTAATAGATGGACAATTTGAAGAAAAACTTCAGTAATCTAAATCAATAATTATGAGAGTAAATCCTGTCAACCCAAAAGATATGAATCCCGATGTTCTGCATGTACATCAGGAAGTTGTTAAACTCATCACTTCTAGTCAGGGACCGGTTACGATGCTTGACAAAGAAGGAGCTTTAGTCGGCCCATTTCCTCCAATGTTCAGATTTCCACAATTTGGAATTCCTGCGTTAAGTTTTGTACGTTCATTAGACAATCATGCAATTCTTTCAAAGAAATTACGAGAAGTTGCAATCCTAACTGTAGGAGCAGCATATGGAGCACGTTTCGAACTTTACGCTCATGAAATTATGGCAGAACATCTGGGTTTTTCACTCAGAGCCGTTGCATCATTAGCATCTGGTATTTGTCCTGTCGAATTAAATCAGGAAGAATCTATAGCTTATGAAATAGCTTCTTCATTAGTAAAAGGGAAAATCATTTCAGATTCCTCGTACAATCTGGCTAAAGATTTATTAGGAGAAGAAGGTGTCGCCGAACTTATATTTCTGGTTGGAGCATACAATCTTCTTGCAATGGTTCTAAACGGATTTGATGTTCTGCCTTGATCAACTGCAAAATATATTAAAAGAATAAACACAACACTAAATATAAAAACAATGAAAACATTAAAAATTAATACCAAATCATCCTTAAAAACAATGTCAAAACTTTTCCTGATTTTGTTTACGACTGTTTCAACCGCATCATGCTCAAGCAATGATAATGATGTTATAGAAAAAAAATCACCCGTAATATTAGTTCATGGTGCATGGCAGGCTTCCTATGTATGGGATCAGACAAAAGCTGACTTAACAGCTGCTGGTTATAACGTAACTGTTGTAAAATTACCTGGTCATGGAGATGATAATACACCGGCATATCAAGTTTCGTTTCAAGCTTATATTGATGAGGTTAAAAAAGCAATTAACTCCTATAATGAACCTGTAATTTTAGTTGGTCATAGTCTTGGCGGTGCGGTAATTACACAAACAGCTGCTGCAATACCACAAAAAATTAAAAAATTAATATATGTAGCAGGTTTTATTCCTCAAAGCGGAAAAAGTGTTTTGGATTACTCTCAAATGGATTCATCCTCTCTTTTACCGCCAGCGTTGCAACTTTCAGATGATCAGACATTAGCAGGCATTGTAAATCCGGAAATTAATCTTCCGAAAATATTTTGCCAAGATGGTACAGCTGCTCAAAAACAGTTTTTAGTAGAACGATACAAAGCAGAACCTACTATTCCTCTTGGAACACCTTTAAACTATAAAACAGCAGATTATAATGCAGCTGGTCAAAAATATTATATTCACACCACTCAGGATAATACGATAACATATAGTTTTCAGCAGCAAATGGCAAAAGATGCAGGCATTACAAATACTTATACGATTAATTCAGGACATAGTCCTTTTATATCTAAATCTCTTGAACTAACAAAATTGCTAAAAGAAATATTTATAAAGTAAGAGTCTGAAATTCTATAAAGCAAATACACTTTCATAAAAAACCTCCAAATAAATACTTTGGAGGTTTACAATTTTTTAGTACGATCTAAGCACGCCAAAAATGAATATCTTTGGTATTTACCACTTAGATGATAATAACGCCAAAATATAAAAGAAACATTAATCGTATTTTACCATTTGGTTTAATATGGCTGATATTTAGTTTAATTTATACTATTCTTGAACGAGGGCTTTTAGGCGACCTAAACTTTTACCCGACATCTGGGAATCAATATGTTTTTAGTCGAAATATTATAGCTATTCCACTATTGGCCACTATATTTGGAACAATAATAGGTATACTTGAAATCCTTTACTTTAGTAAATGGTTGATCCAAGCTAGCTTCAGTAAAAAAATTATATACAAATCTTCTATTTATTTTCTAATCATTATATTCCTTCTGATTATTATATTCCTGACAACCGCTAATGAAATTCCTGCTGCAATTTCCAGTGAGGGCTTTTGGCTTTTAATGTGGGGCTTCTTTACTGATTATTCCTTCCTCGGAATCCTAACTTATATTGCAAGCATTATTCTAATAACTCAGTTCTACACCGAGGTAAGTGAAAGTATGGGTACAGGGCTTCTGAGTAATTTTTTCCTCGGAAAATACAATAAACCTATTGAAGAAGAGAGGATATTTATGTTCCTGGATATGAAATCATCTACGGCGATTGCAGAAAAGTTAGGACATGTTGTATATTTTCAAATGCTCCAACAATATTTTTCAGATCTGAGCGGTCCTGTAATTGATTATTCTGGCGAAATATACCAATATGCCGGTGATGAAATGATTATATCCTGGAGATTAGAAAAAGGTCTTAAAAACAATACTTGCATAAGCTGCTTTTTTGCTATGAAGGATTCCCTAATGGACAAATCAAGTGCCTATCAAGAAAAGTATGGCTTAACACCACAATTTAAAGCAGGACTGCATTGTGGAAAAGTCACAACCGGAGAAATAGGTGTGCTAAAAAAAGAAATCATATTTACTGGTGATGTACTTAACACAACAGCACGAATTGAAGGGCTTTGTAACAATTATAATGTAGATATTTTAATATCTGACTCACTTACTGACAAGCTTGACCTCAGTCCTTACTACAAGGTAAAATCAGTAGGGAGAAATATCCTGAGAGGCAAAGACGTGCAATTTGAATTGTTTACCTTGAATGATCACTCATTTTAAACAAGTTAAAAACTTTAAATTAACACTTTTGAAATTTGTGGACATTCGTGGCGCAGCCGAAAATGGAGTGGATACTTTTTTTGCCGCAAAAAATTAAGGCGGTTTTTTTACCGATATTTCCTAAAGCGAAGTTTGTGGCAGAATCGTGGCATATACGATTCTGCAAAGTAAAAATCCAATGATTAGAAGAGGTCGTGGAGTTAGGCTCGAATGTGCAGCTCTCCGATTTATACAGAGGTTCAATACAAAATTTAAAATTCTGAAAATGAAAAAGCTTCAAAATATAAATGGTACGAATAATATTTTTTATAAATTTGCTACAACCACTGGATTAATGTGTTTTTAAAAAAAGATTTTATTACGGTTTAACAAAATTCTACATTCTACTAAAAAAGGATAAGTTTGTTTGTTGCTGTTTCGTTTTATTTTGTTCAGATTAGTACTTTTACTGTACCTCGACATCTGAAAACCCCAGTAAAGACTGGACTGCAAATTTCTGTATTGGGAAGTAATAATGCTTTCTTTAAAATTCTAATGTTTACCTTTTCTTGACATGTATAACTTTTATCTAGTATAGCCGAAGATTATCTGATAATTTATAGTACAACTGATTCTTGATAAAAAATGAAACTACAACCATACTAAAAGAAACTAAAGATATTTCTTTATTTTTTTTACGGTTTTCCTCTTTACTCTTCCATATATAATTGATATTTTAGCATTTAATTTATTTGATATAAAACAAATATTATGAATAAGTTCGATAAAGTTATCAAAGAATTAATTCAATTTAGGGATGAAAGGGATTGGGAACAATTTCATGATTCTAAAAATTTAGCCCTAGCAATTTCAATCGAAGCTGCAGAACTGAATGAAATCTTCCTATGGAAAAAAGAAGATGAAGCAGAAAACATCAATAAAGATCGATTAAAAGAAGAGCTTGCTGATGTACTATCTTTTGCTTTTTTACTTGCTGAAAAACACAAACTAGATGTCTGTGATATAATTTCTGAAAAGATTATAAAGAATGCATTAAAATATCCTGTTGATAAAGCTAAAGGCACTGCAAAAAAATACAATGAACTATGAATCAAAATCCTGTATTCACAATTAAAAAATTTGATTTTGATTCAACTCTTATTAGCGAATTCAACAATATCCACTATATCAAAGACTTATGGCCTATAGTTTACATTTTAAGTGATGGAAACGTAAATGAAGCATATGTTGGTGAAACGACAGATGCGTATGCTAGAATGAATAGTCATTTAAAAAATAATATAAAAAACAAACTTGTAACAGTACATTTAATTTCAAGTGAAAAGTTTAATAAATCTGCAACATTAGATATAGAATCAAATCTCATAAAATATATTTCTGGCGATGGTCAATATAAATTAATTAATGGAAATATTGGATTAGCCAATCACAATTATTACCAAAAGAGAGAAATATATTGGGATATTTTCAAATCTATTTGGGATAATTTAAGATCTGTTGGAATAGCTAAGCATCCAATTGATTTTATTAATAACTCTGATCTATTTAAGTATTCACCGTACAAAACTTTAACTTCAGAACAAAAGAGTGGTCTCCTCGTAATTATGAAAAACCTGCTTGATAATCAATACAAAAGCATTATTATTGAAGGTGGTGCAGGGACTGGTAAAACAATTTTAGCAATTTTCTTATTTAAGCTACTTAACACTTCAAATGAAGATTTTAATTTTGAAGAGTTCGGAAGTGATGAATTTGAATTCATGGAACTTGTCTTTGAATTAAAGAAAAAATATCCAAACCCAAAAATGGCATTAGTTGTTCCAATGTCATCATTTAGAACTACTTTAAAAAAAGTTTTCAAAAACATCAAAGGACTAAATTCCAATATGGTTATTGGTCCTGCAGAAATCGTAAAAGATACTTTTGATATTGTTATTGTCGACGAGTCGCATCGATTAAGGAGACGTGTAAATTTAGGTGCTTATTTTAGGGCATTTGATATCGTTTGTGAAAAATTAAATTTAAATAGATATACTTGCAATGAATTAGATTGGATAATGAAACAATCAGAAAGTGCAATATATTTTTATGATGAAAATCAATCTATAAAACCTTCTGATGTTAAGAAAGAAGATTTCGATAAATTAAAAAGAAATAGCTTAACCAAAATTGAATTCTTAAAATCTCAATTCAGATCTAAGGGAGGTAATGATTATGTTAGTTATATTGATAATCTTTTGAAATGCAAATTGAACAGTTCGGATATTATTTTTAACTCTAAAGAATATGAACTTATTCTTTTTGATTCTATTGAAGATATTAGAAATGAGATAAAATCAAGAGATATAGAAAATGGTTTGTCAAGATTGGTTGCAGGATATTCTTGGCCATGGATGACCAATAAAAAAGACTCCAAGCAGGATTACGATATTGAAATTGAAAATACCAGACTAAAATGGAACAGCACAAATATTGATTGGGTTAATTCCGAAAATTCCAGAAACGAAGTGGGCTGTATTCATACTACTCAAGGTTATGACTTAAACTATACGGGAATAATTTTTGGAAATGAAATTACTTTTGATAAAGCAACAAATCAAATTAAAATCATAAAAGAAAATTATTATGATGTGAATGGGAAACAATCTATTGTTGAACCAGAAGAGTTAAAAGATTTTATTTTAAACATATATAAGACAATAATGCTTAGAGGCATTAAAGGAACATATGTATATGTTTGTGATAATAACCTCAGAGATTATTTTTCTCAATTTATACCTAAATTCAAGACTGAAAAACAAACACTTATTTTACAAGAAAGTGAAGTTATCCCGTATGTAAATAGTATTCCATTATATGATTTAAAGGTTGCGGCAGGTAACTTTAGTAATTTACAAACTGTAAATGATTGTCAATGGATTGCAGTACCTAAAACGTACAAACCATCAAATGATTTATTTGCTTGTAAAATTGTTGGTGAGTCAATGAATAAAATCATTCCTAATGGCTCAATTTGTATGTTCAGAAAATATTCTGGAGGTTCTCGAGATGGTAAAATTGTATTAGTAGAACATACAAATATTCAGGATCTAGATTTTGGATCTGGTTACACTGTAAAAGAGTATAGAAGTAAAAAAAATATTGAAAGCGAACAATGGAATCATCATTCTATTATTTTAAGGCCTCTTTCTTATAATATTGAATACAATGATATTGAATTGATGGATGATGATCTAGAAAACTTAAAAGTTATTGGAATTTTTGAATGTGTATTATATTAATTAAAATTTTAGTCCTGCAAAACAAAAAGCGCAACGCTAACATTTACTATAAGCGTGATCATGATTAAAAACATGAAGAATGTAGAATTTTAAAGATATCAATTAATAAGGAGATAAAATTATAGCAAGCTGAAATTAATAAGTTATAGAAAATTGAATTGAAGATGATTATTAGTTTTTAAATTTTATTTGATAGAATAATTTTGCTGTAATTATATTATGCAAAAAAAAATGCGGTGAAAAAACACGTTATTCACCGCATTTTTTACAGAGAATACTTACTATACTTACCACATAAACCAGGGTACTTATGATTCAGAAGAAGTAAAGAAGAATAACTAAGATTGTTTTTCCTTTCATTTATAAATACTCATTTATCAACAATATCACTACACCTCCTGTACACCTCCATCCTCTTAAACCCTCATAAATAAAGGGAAGATATAATGTATCTAAAATACAAGATTTCTTCTATCAGATTCTATTTTCAAATGTAAATTCAGCAAAGACCAAAAGGAATTATGTAAACCCCTCTAAATTCATTAATTGTAATTTTAAGCCAATCATTTTAAAAAATAAATGAGACTCTACTTTTATTAATTTAAACTGAATTATATGACATTCCAAAGCTACTTTAATACACCAAAAGAATCTGCTGGTGATGTTAGATCCTATGAAGAACAGCTGTTATTAAATTATGATGACTATCTGGAGAGCAGCTTTTCAAAGACAGTAACACTCTCTAACCACTTCAGCCTGGAACTTGAGGATCTCGAGGATGATTTCGAATCCGAATATGACGAAAATGACTGGGAAGAGGAAGAAAACTCAATTGAAAATCAGGAAGGAGAATTCGATAAAAATCACGAAGAATCAGTAACTTTTCGATTGAAAAGCTAATACAGGAAATCTTATTACACAGCAAGACAATTAAGGCTTTCCATTCTGAATTTAATCAAATAGCAAATTTTGGTAAGCCGGCATGCTTCGCAAAAAACATGACATTTTAAAAGAGTAATCATGGAACAGGTTTTTTTTAGAGACTGGAAAAGCATTGGTCATGTAGCGATTACTACGATCATAGCATTTGTCATATTATTTTTTTTCGTACGCATTTCGGGTAAACGAACTCTGGCTAAACTTAATGCATTTGATTTTGTAGTAACTGTCGCACTGGGATCTACTTTATCTTACATGATGCTGGCGATCGTCCCCATTATAGAAGGTGCTATTGTACTGTTTCTAATAATTGCATTACAATACATTTTCGCCTGGACGGCCCGTTCTTCAAAAAAAATAGAAAAGCTTATTAATGCAGTGCCTACGCTCATTTTTTATGATGGCGAATTTATTGAGCATGCCATGTCTAAAGAAGCGGTAACGAAAGGTGAAATTTTTTCAATGATAAGAAACTCAGGTATCGATCAGATCGACGACGTAAAAGCTGTTGTTATGGAACTCAATGGCGTGATTACTGTAGTTAGAAAATCAAAAGGCAACGGAAAAAGTTCACTGGATGATATTGATCTTAAATGTACACTTTAACAATTTTTAATTCAAATTATTACAATCTTGTCATTCAAAAATATAGAAAAACTGCACTAAGTGCAGTTTTTTCTTTTTTTAAGCCGCTGTTGTACTTACTTCCAGGGTTCCATCACTACCTCAACACAGCGGTCTTCTTTTTTATTAAGGATATCGATATGTGAAATCTCGGATACAGAAAGCCTGTGCGTTATGATGTCATCCAGCTGAATTTTTCTCAGCATGTTTCATAGTACGCAAAAAAGTAATTTACTTTTGTATGCAAATTATTGCCACGCCATAAATCCTTCGTAAGCAAAGTATATCGTCATAATATACAAACTGTATTTCAGGATTTTCTTTACTCCTTTATAACTTTTGAAAAGTATCGGATTGTAAACCGATTTGTCGAATGATGCTTTTGTTGACTGTTCCATTTTTGTTGATTTTAATTGTTGTGAAATAAATTATTTTTCTGCTTTAATCTTTAGTGCGTTAAGCCAATGTTCTATCGATGTGTCGAGGCTTGATTGAAATTTACTTTTTAATAATGCGACTAGCCAGCCTTCCATACTTTCTTCCACTATAATGGTTGTTTGACCATTATGTTCTGAAAAATGCCAGGTATGTATTGCAAATGCTCCAAATGCAGGGCCTGACCAACCGACCATTTTATTAGTTTCAACTGTTTGTAATGTAGAAATGATAGTTAAGCCATTACTTTTCCAATTGAAAGATGTTCCTGCTTTAAACACTCCATTAATTTTGGGTGTTACAATTTCTTTTTGCCAGGTATCCCAATTATTTACATCGCTAAAAATTTCCCAAACCTTTTCAACTGGTGCGTTAATTACAATACTCTTTTTTGCTATCACAGGTGCATTATAGTTAATTGTTTTAGATGTTTTGTAGTTACTGAAATACTCAAGTGAAAATACAGTTATAGCAATTACTAAGAGAAAAGAAACGAAGCCAAATAGTATCTTTTTTAGCGCTTTATTTTTCATCGTAATTTAGATTTTAAAGGTTGATATAATTTGATTTGTCCAATTTTCGACGCGTTCTGGCGCTGCCCTATCGGCTTTGTCAAAGAAGAAATGTTGATTAATTTCAAGACCGCAATACGTAAAAATTCCTTTGTCAGATGTTAGCGAAAGCGCCTTGTCCATTCCAATACTTTCATATTCGGCTTGTGATTTTCCGTGTGTATTTATGATAGTTGTCAGTTTGCCTGTAAGTAAGCCTTTTTGCACGCCTTGGTCGTAACGATATGCAAAACCATAACTAAAAACACGGTCAATATATCCTTTCATAATGGCGGGCATTCCAGTCCACCAAATTGGATAAATAAATGTTATATGGTCTGCCCACGAAATATATTGCTGCTCCTGTTTTACTTCGTCTGTGACATTTCCCATTCGTTGTCCATTCATATCTTCCAATGAAAGTACAGGATTGAAGTTCAATTGATACAAATCTCTAATGACGATTTCATGATTTTTAGCCTTTAAACTGTCTGTTGCTGTTTGCAATAAATGATGGTTTAAACTACCTTGATTGGGATGTGAGTAAATAATTAAATGTTTCATTGTTCTATATTTTTTAAAATTTGATAGAACAAATGTAGAATAGCGCTGTATGCTAAAATTGTAAGAAAACGAAATGTAGATTACTATTCCGCTTTTGGATTACAAATGTCTTGTTGGAATTTCAGGTATTTTGTTGGGCTAATATTGATGTAATGCTTAAAATCGTGAATAAGTTGACTTTGATCATAATAGCCACATTTGCTGATAATTTCAAACCAATCGATTTTAGCTGATGCAGTTGCATAAGTTTGTATTAACTCAACAGCTTTTAGAAAACGTTGGTAGCGGTTGATTTCTTTGGATGTATATCCTAAATGTTTTTTATGGTTGAGTTGGATGTTTCTTTCTGTTTGATTCTGCTGGCTTGCAACGGATTTAATTGGATTTAAGATTTCATCATTAAAGTTTGTCAACTTTTCCGCTATTATATTTCTCTGTTTTAAATACGGTTTACAAAAATCAAGAATATAATTTACCTGATAATTTGTGTCATTTATTTTGTTGAGTTCTGTCCATAAAGCGGTAAAACAATTTTCATTTAGTAAATCGTCTGGATTGAGAGGCAAATGTTCTGCAACCGAGGCATTACCAAAGAAACGGTAAAATGCATCGTCTTTAAAATTGGCAACTAATATTTTTGATTTTGGCGGTAATGAATAATCCAAAGAATGTTTTATCGGTCCTAAAATGAGACATTTGTCAACTTCAATTTCTGTTCTTTGGTTTGAATAAAGAATAGTTGTTGTCCCAAAATTGAAAATTAAAATGGTTTGGTAAGAGGGAAGTAATGTTTTGGTAATGGTTTCAGTTGTTGTATTTTCGGCAAAATAAAAATGAGAAAAAACATCTTCGTACTCTGTCGGAACAGTTATTTTAAAGTTTCTATATTGTCCTTTGTTTTCTGTCATTTTCTTAGTTACCAATTTTTGCGATAGTCCGCTAGCATTAACCCTAACGTGTATTGTACAAAAATTTACATTTGTGGTTGATCAAATATAGCAATTAAGTTCGAAAATGAAACAAAGCACAATACTGCGAACTTCAGCCCCAGAAATTAACTGTATAATAAAATGGATTTGAGGTACCAATAAGATCTATAAAAGAAGTTTTTATTTCTCCTTAAGCCACTCGAACAGTTGCTAAACCACTCTCGATTGGAAAGATTCTTTTATGCCGGAATACATACAGACGCCAAATGAAACTGAAACTACTTTATTTTTAAATCTTTACCGGCTATATCTTCCCAACGATAAAAGTGAAACGTTTTATCAGTACTCATCACAACAAACAAACCATGTTTAAAGGTTTTATTTAAAGGGATGCTGGTTATTTCTGAGCCATCACTTTCCATCGCTGCAACATTTACGGTCTTTAAGTATTTGTGTTCAAATGGCTTGTTTTTTGTGCCTTCGCGTCTAAAAATCTGAAAACGGTTAGCCCCTTGATCCGATACTAAAATATAGCCTGTAGTAGCATTAAGTTTATAGATAGAAATGCCTTCATGATCTTCGGCAAAACCAGTTGTACCAAATAAGGATAGTTGTTTGTTTCCTTTAGCTGGATCGGCATAATACTGGCGTACGCCAAATTGCTCATCAGAATAGTAAACATATCCTAACTCGTTATCTACAGCAATTGATTCTATTTCTTTTTTGCCACTGTATTCTCCAAATTTGCGTACTAAAGAGGCTTTCACTTTTCCGTTTCCGTCATCCTCCAATAAATATTGAAAAAGGTATCCTCCCGTTTTGGGTCCGGTTTTACGACCGACAATGGCATATATTTTTGCATCTTTTGAAGTATAAACAGCTATTCCCATTGGAGCATTATAATCAGGTTCGGTTTCATTTTCAAATACTTTTATGCCCCCGTTGTCGACAGGTTGCATGTCCGGTAAAGAAAAAATTCTAAGGTCCTGGCCTAATCTTTCACTAGTAATAGCAACATCAGTTGGTTTTCCGTTGAGTACTAATCCATAAGCAATATCTACATTATTGGGTCTTTTTAGATTTTTAACGGTTTTATCTTTTAAGATCTTTCCTTGTAGGTCAAATACATAAAGTCCTCCATTTATATCTTTATCTGTTCCTATAACCAAACTTTTTGAAACATCAGCGTTATTAATCCAAATTGCCGGATCGTCACTGTCAAACTGCACAGGTTCAGAGATAAAAACTGGTTTTACTACGTTTTTGGGGGTGATTATAGTCTTTTTTTTATCGGTTTGACAGCTTGCTGATAGTCCAGCAAGCATAAATAAACCAATAGAAAGCATATTTTTTTTGATCATTTTGTAATAATTGAATTATTTGATTTCTTTATTTAGCCTGTCCATAAGCACCTATAAAAGTTGCCGGAGCTGGTGAAGCATATGCCAGTCCGTTACTAAAAGTGATAGGATTACTAAAATGCCTCACAAAATTAGTAGTTCCTTTACCTAGCGCAATAGAATTTGATTTTAAATGAAAATCCCAAGAGGTATTAAAATCCGGACTGCTTACAGGATTGTTTAGAGGGTAATTAACAAAGTTTGGGTCGTTTTGGCCGGCAGTTGTTCCTCTTACTTCGTTTGTACCGCCAATTATATCTGTTGATGGTTGAAACTGATTAACGGTTGCCTGATCATAACCATAATAAAAATTATTGCTAATCGTAGTGCGAGCGTCTTCTTTGCTCTTTGTATCTCTCTTAATACCAAAGCGGGCATTGGCAAATAAATTATTATAAATATGGGCTATTACCGCATTCTCGACCCAAATGGATCCCCCTTTTGCTGTTGGTCTGCGCCAGCCTGTGTTTACAAAAGTATTGTTATAAGCAACAATATCAGCTTGTGGATTTCTAAGACCTGCGTTAGACAATTTAAACGCATTTGTATTGGTACTGTAAATTAAATTGTAAGCTGCATCAACCAAACAACCTGACTTGAAATTCATCGCCTCACCACCAGAAACCCCTGTAGTATAGAAAAGATTATTCGAAAAAATAATATTCCCACCTTCGATATAAGTGCAGTCTTCTTGAAAATTTCTAATAATAGAGTTCGTTACCACCAATTTTCCGTTTACATTAGAAAACCACAAAGCAGGTAAGTTTTCGCCGGCAACTGCCTTGTATAAGCCTAATTTTACTGATGTAGAGGCGTCTGAAGTAGTACTTCCTCCATATTCTAAAATTGTGTAGTCTAAAATGAGTTCTGCACAAGTTGGAGTGGCTAAAATCCCTCCCCATTTTTTTCCAAATTTATTGTCTGCAGTTCTGTCTTTTTCCTGAATGGTAAATTTTACAGGATTATCGGCCGTTCCTAACGAATACAGATTACCTTTTACAATAAATTCGGTTTTTGCCACAGGATCCATAATTACGGTTACACCTTCTTCTATGGTTAGCGATTTTCCTTGTGGAATAATTACATCTCCGGTAATGTTGTGTGTTGTTCCTTTTACCCAAACCCCGGAGACTTCACCTGAAGAAGCGCCACTATCTACATCGGTGTCTACGTCGATATTCGCTTTTTCGCAACCTCCTGCTGTTATTATAATTATGAATAAAAAAGCAGTGCTAAGATTTTTAAAGATTGTTTTCATCGGTATATTTTTTTCTTTAGGATTAACTAATATTTGTAACGTACGCCAATAAGATAGCTTTGACCATAATAATCATCTCTTATCAGTGTTCTGCCATTATATTCTAAATTATTCTCTGCAATGGTGGCGTTTGCTGGGTTTGTACCTTTTATAAATAACTTATGCGGGGTGTTTAAGAGATTATTTGCTTTTATGTAAATGCTAAATTTTGATTTAAATTGTTTTTCAACCGAAGCATCCATTTGTACAAATCCTTCCTGCCATAAATCATTATTCACAAATTGCGAAACAGTATTGATACGAGGACCAGTATATGCTGCAGAAAGCTGAGCATCCCAACCTTTTTTGCCGTCTTTATAAAGTATAGAGGCATTACCAATATGGGCAGATTGACCATAAAGCGGTCTGGTTTGCATTACTGATATTTTTTGTAAATTTCCGTTATCATCTAAAACTTTTTTGTCTTTTGGAGTCGTAATTTTAGAATCAGTATAAGTATAGTTTACTTTAAAGCCAATTTTGTTAAAAAACGTGATATAATCTAACTCTATTCCGAAGTTTTTTGCTGTTCCAAAATTACCAGGGCTATAATAAGTGTCTTGTCCACGAGTGGCATCGGCCAAAAATGTGTATTCGATTGGGTCTTTAATGTTTTTGTAAAAAGTACCCAAAAATAATTGTGAACCTGCCTTTGGAAAAAATTCATATCTAAAGTCATAATTATCGGCAACTGCAGGCTTTAAGTCAGGATTACCTCGCTCTTGATATTCTTCGTTAACCACTTTACTGGGTACAATTTCATAAAATCCAGGACGATTTAACGAGCGGAAATAAGAAGCATGTAATTGTTGTTTGCTGCTTAAGAAATATTTTAAAGTCAAGCTAGGCAAAGTGTAGGTATAAATTTGGTTTCCTGTTGGGCGAGGTTCACCGGCAGGAAAAAGAAGATTATACCCCTGGTCGGTGTTCTCTATACGGATACCTCCTATTGCCTGCCATTTTTCTGTTTTAAAATTAAACATTCCGTAACCCGCAGCTGTTTTTTCACTTGCATCGTAAGTCAAAGGGTTACTTACTGCCCCTGTCGGATTGGTTACTATTAAATCTATTTGAGTATAATCTGTAAAATCTGTCCCATAAGTAGCATTCGGATTTGTTGGTGCTAAAGTATAATTATTGTAAAAACTGCTTCTTTGCTTATCTCTGTAAAGACCTCCTGCCGATAAATCGATATTGCCGCCAAATAAAGGAAGGGTGTATGTTAAATCTAAATATCCCGCTAAATCTTCGTCTGTATTGCGCTCCCAACGATGCGTAACGGGGTTAATAGCTAGTTTTGTACGGGTACTTACATAGTTTTTCTCTTCGCCATTAACATTGATATTGGTATTATCCGGAACTTCGTTACTGGCAAAAGAATAAGCAGCCGACCAATGAATTTTGAATTTATCGTTTAATAAGGCATTATCTCCCTGTAAAGTGTTGTTGTAAATTTGCTGCCTTGTAAAACGTGTTCGTGTGGCATAAAGCAATTTTGCGTTGCCAATTTCCGGGTGATACTCAGAAGTATAATCTGTAGTTAGCGTATTTCTCGTTTGAATATTATCAAGATTTAAGAAGACACTATATAAACTGATTTTGTTAGATGGATTGAATTTGTAATCAGCCTTTCCCTGTACACCGTATCTTTTTTGCTGTTCCGAATATTCACGGGAATTTTTGTTGACAATGCTGGCATACTCATCCGTACCCACAAGTTGGGTATTGTAAATCGTAGAGTTGCTGCCTCTATAAGAATTTTGAAAACTTCCCGCTAGAAGCACACCAAATTTGTTATCAAAAAACCGTTTCCCTAATGAGATGTTAGCTAGAAAGTTAGGCACTAGAGTTGGGTAAGTATAAGCCAATGTCCCTTTTGGGAAGTCTTGAGAAGTCGCCTGATAGCCCTTAGGATTTACTTCATAAGGAGATTTTTTGTGAATTTCATTGAATCCGTAGGCCATGAATTTTCTGTCGAAAAACATTTGGCTGTAGCCTTCAGAAATATTAACACTGAAGAGTGGTTTAGCAGCTGGAGCATCTTTCATTACCATATTTACGACACCTCCTATGGCATCACCCTCCATATTTGGAGTTAATGTTTTATATACTTCTAATCGGTCTAGTAAGTCAGAAGGAAAAATATCTAAAGGCACATAACGATATTTATTATCCGGACTTGGAATTTTTACTCCATTAACTTCTGTGTAGTTGTATCGCTTGTCCATTCCTCTAATAATAGCATATTGACCATCTCCATTACTATTTCTTTCTATCGACACACCCGAAACGCGCTGAATTACATTAGCTACTGTAAGATCTGGCGATATCTCTATTGCTTTGCCAGATACGATATTAACAACCTGGCTATATTCTTTCTCTAATCTTCTGGCTGTATGCTCTCCATTGCCGCGGCCTTCACTGTCTACAATGACTTCATCTAGCGAATTACTTTCAGGCTGCAAGTAAAATTTTAAATTTTGAGAATTTTCATTATCAATTGTAATTTCTTTCGAAATACTTACATAAGAAGCATAACTAATTTTTAAAGTATAAGTTCCAGAGGATAATTCGCTAAGTTTAAAAGAACCATCCAGTCCAGTAATGAAGTTTTGATTGCTTTTTGCAAGTGAAACTAAAACGCCAACTAAAGGTTCACCCGTTTCTGCATCATAAACATTACCTTTAATAGTAGATGCTTTTGCAGAAACCGTAAGAAAAAAACAAAATGTAAAAATAAAAAGAAGTGTAATTTTTTTCATGTAGTTATTTTTTTTTTGCAAATCTAGAAGTATGATGTTAAGCTAATATGACCTAATAGTTATATATATTCTAACATATTGAATAAACTAAAACCCTTTTTTTGATAAGTGCTGCAATCAATCTATTCCTGATTTAAAAAGGGACTTACAATTTAGATAATGCGGTTGCTCAGAGTTTTTTCAAAACCCTGAAAGCAGAACTGGTTTACCAGAATAAATATGGAACGATAGACCAGTCAACAGATTCAATTTTTGATTCTATAGAAAATTTCTATAACACTTGCGGAAGATTATGGCTCGATTACTAAACCCTTTGTCATACTATATGATTTTATTAGATCAAATGGAAGAACATAGCCAACTATAATATTGGTAGTTCCAGCAACAATCTGCAGATAATCAGGACGAAATCGTCTCAACGCAGAAGAACCTCCATTGAAGATTTTGAGATTAGCTTAACATTGAAAGATATTGGCAAAAAAACATGATGAGCATGTAAATAATTAATCATGGCAATAAAAGTAAAGTCTTTTATAATATTGTAGTATTTTTATTTACATTTGAACCATACACACATTTAAACTATTATAGCAACAATCACTAATTAAATCGTTAAAACTTACACCACTAACAACCAAAACCTCACAAAAAAATTATGAATTTCATAAAATCAAGTCATTATACTTCTCTAAACCTGTATCAAAAGGTGCTATTTCAATTTCTATTTTAGAATCTACAATCTTGCTTACTTAAAAAACAAATTACACAACAAATGCATTTTATTTCTATTTCTCAAAAAATAGAATAGAACTATAATGCCTGTTTTCAAAAAACCACAACCAATTAATGAGACAAACAATTCTACTATTATGTTGCTTTCTTTTTTTATTAAATACTTTACAGGCACAAACATCAGGTACAGTTAAAGGCTATATAACAGATACCATAAACAATTCTACTTTAACGAAAGCATCAGTTTCTTTGTTAAGAGCAAAAGATTCTGTTTTAGTAAAATTTACCCGAGCCAAAGAAAATGGTTCTTTTGAGTTGAATAATATTAAGGCCGGTAAATTTATTTTACTGGTTTCTTATCCCAAATATGCTGATTTTGTAGATCAATTTTCTATTGATTCCACAAAGTTAATCAAAGATTTTGGTAAAATTAATTTGGCTGATAAAGGAAGATTACTAACCGAAGTAATTATAAAAGGCAATAGAGCCGCCATGAAAATCAAAGGAGATACGTTAGAATTTGATCCAAAAGCATTTAAAATAGAACCTAATGCAAAAGTGGAAGATCTGATAAAACAATTCCCGGGAATACAAATTGATAAGGATGGAAAAATTACCGCTCAAGGCGAAACTGTAACCAAAGTTTTGGTTGATGGTGAAGAATTTTTTGGTGATGATCCCACTTTAGTTACAAAAAATCTACGTGCGGACATGGTTGATAAAGTACAATTGTATGACAAAAAAAGTGATCAGGCCGCTTTTACAGGAATTGACGATGGTCAAAAAACCAAAACGCTAAATGTCAAACTTAAAGAAGACAAAAAAAATGGTCATTTCGGGAAAGTAGAACTCGGATTAGGAACTGATAATTTTTACAAAGGCCAAGCCATGTTTAATAAGTTTTGGGATAAGAAAAAATTAGCAGCTTATGGCATTTTTGGCAACACAGGACAAGTAGGATTAGGATGGGGAGATAAAGATAAATACGGCCAAAGTAGTTATCAGGTAAGTGATGACGGCGGTATTAATTTTACAAGTAGCGGAAATGATGAATTTGAAAGTTGGGACGGACAATTTAATGGTGAAGGAATTCCAGTTGCTCAAACTGGCGGAATACATTTTGACAATAAATGGAACAATGATAAAGAATCTATCAATGTAAATTATAAAATTGGCGATATCAAACTTTCAGGAAATCGCAATGATATTAACCAGCAAAATTTAAGTTCTAGCAGTATTTATAATAATTCAGACAAGAGTTTTGAGAAAAACATGACTAAAAACAAACTTGATCTGGCTTATGAAATTAAAATTGATAGCACATTAACTTTAAAATTAAATGTAGATGGATTATTCAAAAATAGTAATTCAAGAGAAGCAGAAATGCGAAAAGGTACTGACGAACAAGGTAACCAATTGAATAATTTGAATCAGACAACTACAAACGATGTTGATGATAAAACATTTAATATAAATACTTTACTAACCAAAAGACTTAAAAGAACGGGCCGAACAGTATCTCTTAATTTAAGCCAATCAAGTACAGATAGCGAAAGTGATGGTTATTTAAATTCCAGAGCTGAATTTTTTAAAGCAGCCGTAATTAATCCGGATAGCACCAAAGTAGTCGATCAAAATAAAGTCAATAATATTAGCAATACCGCTTTTAAATCAAATTTAATCTATACCGAACCGTTATCCAAAAGTCTGTCTTTAATTCTTAATTATGGCTTGAACATTAGTAACGGAAAAGCGGATCGTAAATCTTTTAATCAGTCTTCAAATGGCGACTATAATGTCCTCGATTCAGTCTTTAGTAATAATTATGAACTAGACCAAACGATAAACCAACTGGGAGCGATTTTTAATTACAAAAAAAATAAAACTGTTTTTTCTTTTGGTTCTAAATTTAGTGGTGTACACTTTAAACAATATGATGTTTATACAGATAGTTCTTTTAAGCAAAAATTTATCAACTACATGCCTCAGATGAACTATCAATATAATTTTAAACAAAGAGAATCATTGCGTTTATCGTATAACGGAAACACTGATCAGCCAACATTAGAACAAATACAGCCTATCCGAAACAATCAAAATCAATTGAACACAATTGTGGGTAATCCTAATTTAGATCCTTCATTTAGAAATAATTTTAGAGGAAATTATTATTCGTATAAGGTACTTAGCAATCAATATTTTTCGGTTAATGGATCGTATAATTTTACGCTAAATCCAATAATAAGTAATGTGCTTACAAATGATAGAGGTGAAAGTATATCACAATTTGTAAACCTAAAAGACAAAGCAGCAACAAGTTATTATTTGAGTACTAGTTTTGGTAAAACAATTAAAGTAATAGATCTGTCGGCAGGAATTGGTTTAAGCGCCAATAAAAATGTAAACTATAATTACATCAATACAAAACTGAATCAAACTAAAAATTCAATTTATTCCTTTAATTTAAACTTATCAAAGAATAAAGAAAAAAAATATAATTTTAATACCAGCTTCGGACCTACTTACAACGTAGCGGATGCAAGCATCAACGAAAATAGTGATAGTAATGGTTGGGGTTTTAATGGAAATTTCTGGTCCAGTATACAATTACCTTTCAAACTGGAAATTAGCACAGATGGTAATTATCAATATAATGGAAAAACACAAGTGATTCAGGAAAGTTTTGAACGTTTTATCTGGAATGCATCTATCACCAAAAAATTCTTAAAATCAGATAATTTAAGAGTTTCTATAACGGGAAGAGATCTTCTGAACCAAAATGTAGGATTTAATCGTTCGGCATATAATGGAAATATCAACCAAAGTACTTATACCACTATTCAAAGATACTTTATGTTCTCTGTAAGCTGGGATTTCAGCAAAATGGGCGGAGGAGAAATTAAACAAAACTAAAACTATGAAAACAATAATAAATCGCTTCTTAATTTTAATAATTGTATTGACAAGCTGCAATACTTTTGCACAAAATGATCACTTTGTACAAAATGGCGTAATCGAATTTGAGAAAAAATCGAATATGTATGCTTTGATTACAAAAAAAATAAAAGGAGAAACGGATAGTTATTATCAAGCTGCTTTTGAAAGCTATAAAAAAACCAATCCACAATTTAAAACTACTAAAAGCATTCTCAGTTTTTCAAAAAACAAGAGTTTATACAAATGGGATGAAACAAATCAATCAGCAAGCAACAGTTGGATTGCAGATGATGCAATGGCTAATTTAAAAAATATTATCGCAACAGATCTTGATACGCAAACCAGTATTACGCAAAAAAATGTTTATGACGATTTATACTTAGTTAAAGACAGTTTACGCAAAATTGATTGGAAAATCACCGATGAAACCAGAGAAATTGCTGGTTATGAATGTCGAAGAGCAAATGCTATAGTTCTCGATTCTGTGTATGTTGTTGCCTATTACACAATTCAAATTCCATTTGCCGGTGGCCCTGAATCTTTTACAGGATTACCAGGAACAATTTTAGGATTGGCTATGCCGCACGAAAATATGACATGGTTTGCGACTAAAGTTACAGAAATTCCAGTTTCTGACAAAGATTTGGCCCCACCAATTAAAGGTAAGCCCACTGACAATAAAGGACTAAACAAAATACTTTTGGATGCTTTGAAAGGCTGGGGAAAATGGGCAAAAAAAACATTCCAAGCATACTCTTTATAACTATTCAAGCTTATTTCTTACACAAAGACTATAATGGTTCCTGGGATTTCCAGAATATAGCAATGAAGGGTTCTGTCGCACCTGTCAGAATCAAATATATGAATTTAGGTGATTTAAAAGTTAACACGCCAACGTACAGAATGATTTAAACATAAAGATCCGTGGTCTAATCATCTGATTCTTCCGAAGCATATGCAAAACTTCAATTCCGCTTAGAGTTCTCTTTGCTAATTCAAAACTTTTAAAGCCTAATCTGTTTTGTATGCGCCACTTGATCAAAAGAGGGTCCTGTTCGAAAACATTGTTAAGATATTTACATTGCCGGATTTTAATCTTCGAGAACTGATTCAATGAAAGGCGTAAAGTTATAAACGCAATGTTGGATCGCAGCATGATTCACAATCACGCCCCTAATCTTCATTATTTCTTCAACATCCCGCTAGACTTTGGATAGCAATGACCTTTCGTATTCATTTTCGATGTGTTTAAAATTCTAAGATAAAAGTTATTCCCAGATGCGACAGAAGCATAGCTTATTCACCAGTAATTCTAATTTTTAAGGTTTTTTATCTATAAAAATAATAGCGAATATTTAGAGAGGAAAAAAATAAATTATTATCAAGGCATAAATCAGTATCATTTTGAAACATTCCTAAATATAAATCAGAGGCAACAACTATGGTTACTGCAATTTTATGTGTTAGTAAACCTAAAGTTGGCAAAATAAGTTTTTATGTAGCAGGATTGTACAGGATATCAATATCTTGTTAAACTATTAGCTTGCTGACAATTACACTTTATTCCAGTCAACGATATGAAAATTCCATTCAGTCATATTACCCCTTTATTATCTAAGTTCACTTTTAGTATTTACTTATTTTTTACTGTAATCACCAGTACGTGCGCAGCTCCGGAAACAGTCTTCAACGTTAGGGAATACGGGGCCAAAGGAGACGGCATTACACTGGATAGCAACGCTATAAATAATACCATAACAACAGCTGTAAAGGCAGGCGGTGGTACTGTCTATTTTCCGGCTGGTACCTACCTCAGTTATTCTATTCGTCTGGAAAGCCATATTGCGCTTTATTTAGACCAGGGCGCTGTGATTCTGGGAGCAACACCTTCTGGTGAACTAGGTTATGATATGCCTGAATCTGCCATCAATGATACGTTTCAGGACTTTGGACACAGCCACTGGCATAACAGTTTAATTTGGGGTGAAAATCTTCAGGATATTTCTATTTTGGGCCCAGGATTAATTCACGGGAAAGGGCTATCAAGAGGAGGGCCTTATAAAGCGCCGGTTGGCAATAAAGCAATCGCACTGAAATCTTGCCGAAATGTAACTCTAAAAGACTTTACCATACTTTATGGCGGGCATTTCGGCATACTAGCCACTGGTGTTGACAATCTTACAGTTGACAACCTTAAAATTGATACCAATCGCGACGGAATAGATATCGATTGCTGCAAAAATGTTCGTATCTCCAATTGCAGTGTAAATTCTCCATGGGATGATGGCATCTGCCTCAAAAGTTCATTTGCCCTCGGTTATGCACGCCCAACCGAAAATGTAACAATAACCAATTGCAGTGTAAGCGGTTTTGATCGTGGTACTTTCTACAATGGCACCTACCAGCGTAATGAAGGGCATCTTGTGCCAGATAAGGAAGGTCCGACTGGCCGTATCAAGTTTGGTACGGAATCGAATGGCGGTTTTAAAAACATTACCATTAGCAATTGTGTATTTGAATTTTGCCGCGGACTCGCGCTCGAAACAGTGGATGGCGGTCTTTTGGAAGATGTAACAATTACCAACATAACCATGCGGGACATTATAAATTCACCTATTTTCCTTCGTCTTGGCGGGCGCATGAGAGCACCAGACGGCACTGCTGTGGGCGCCTTGCGGCGTATAAACATTAGCAACATAACTGTATTCAATACCGATTCCCGTTTTGCTGTCCTTATAAGCGGGATTCCTAATCATGAGATTGAGGATGTTCGCCTTAACAATATTAGTATTTGGTATCGGGCATTAGATTCTTTGAAAACCAACATTCAAAAGGAAGTTCCGGAATTTGAAAAAGACTATCCCGAGCCACAAAAATTTGGTGTATTGCCTGTCTATGGATTTTTTATCCGACACGCCAAAAACATTGAGCTCAGTAACATTAATCTTTATTTGTTAGGCAAAGAAGTGCGACCTGCTATAATGCTCACAGGAGTAAGAGGTATAAAGCTGCGCAATATAACTGTGCCGGAAAATCTTAAATCCGAACTTCTTGTACTCAAAGATGTAAGTGACCTTTCCATCAAAGACAGCAAACCGTTTAAAGAAGTAGAGATAAAGAAACTAACAACAAAAACATATTAGAACCTATTTATAAAATTAACAATTTACTACACTAACTATTTAACCCTATATTAAATATGAAAAAAAAGGTATTGCAAATAATTTTTATAATGGCCTGCCATGTAGCTTTGGCACAAACATCCCAACCAGTTAATACGGAAGAAGTAATTAGGCGGGTGGCTGACAGGGTCCTTGCAGTTACTTCATTTAAGTATATTAATAAAAATACCAGCGAAAAATTTGATGCTGTCACGGGACTAAAACCAGTGCCGGAAATAGCTGCGGAAAGTGAGTATAATAGATGGGGGTATCCTAATGGCGTCATGATGACCGGACTGATGCATATGTCTGATGTATTACAGGATAAAAAATATGCTGCCTACTGCAGTCACAATTATCAATTTATATTTAATGATCTGCCTTTTTTTGAAAAGCTTTACAACGATGGTGCATCGAAAGATGGTGGACGTGTCCGCACAGAGTTTTCCGGCCTTTTCAGAATGTCAAAACTAGATGACTGTGGGGCTATGGCAGCTGGTTTAAGTGATGTTTATCTCTTGGATCCCCGCAAAGATTATAGACAATATCTTGACAAGGCAGGCGATTATATTTTAAACAAACAATTACGGCTTGCGGATGGTACACTATGCAGACCTGATCCGCGAGAAAACACTGTTTGGGCAGATGACCTTTATATGAGTGTTCCTTTTTTGGCCCGAATGGGAAAAATAACCGGAGATGAAAAATATTATAATGATGCTATAAAACAGATAATCAATTTTACTAAATATTTATACGATGATCATACCGGACTTTTTTATCACTGCTATTACAGTTCTAATCAACAAAACGGAGTTGCTCATTGGGGCCGCGCCAACGGATGGGTAGCTGTTGCCCAAACTGAACTTTTAAATAATCTTCCCGCTACCCATCCTAAAAGAAAAGAACTAATAGCATTATTATTAAAAGATATTGTTGGTTTCTCGCGCTGGCAAGACCAAACCGGTCTATGGCATCAGGTGCTAGATCGAAATGATTCTTACTTAGAAACATCCGTTACTGCTATGTACATCTACGCCATTGCAAGGGCAGTAAATGAAGGATGGATAGATAATGGATATATTAGAATTGCCGAAGATGCGTGGACAGCTTTGGCAAATAAAATTACTTCAGACGGTCAAATGCAGGATATTTGTGTTGGTACCGGGATCCAGGATGATATTAAATTCTATTACACTCGTCCTGCTAAGCTTAACGACAGCCATGGAATTGGACCATTTTTATTAGCGGGAACCGAAATGCTGCGTTACGAAAAGAAAAATCCAAATAAAAGATAACGTGTCGCGGTTGAAGCAATACAAGATAATTGTAAGTAAAATTATAAAAACCAATAGTAAATATGTTATATAAAATGAAAAACCTTCTGTTGTTAAGTACCTTTTTATTTTTAAATTCAATGGCATTTTCCCAAGAAGACAGAGGATACAAAATATATCAGTTTCCTGCCAACATGATTCCGAGAATTGACGGTAATACAGATGATTGGGATACTTTTCCTGCTGAATATATTGTTGGTACCGACCAGCTGTGGGACGATTCAAAACACTACCCTAAGACAGATCCCAAAAATTTAGACGTAAAAGTAAAAGTAGCCTGGGTAAAAGGATTGAACCGGCTTTATTTTTTATATGAGGCATATGATGATTATTGGGATTTTTCGCTGCCAGGCCTGCACAATGATATTTTTGAAATAGTGGTAGATGGCGACCTTTCCGGTGGTCCTCTGATTGACGAACAACATTCAAACCAAAATCTGTCTTGGCAGCAGCGCTATTTTGATTTCCATGGGGTACATGCACAAAACTATCACATATTCACGCCGGCGGTCGGCAAAGACTGGGCACTGGCTTGGGGTAGTCAGCCGTGGATTAAAAAAATGCCTTATTCCAATATTTCATATTCGTACAACTTTAAACCAGGCCAGCCCGGCAAACTAATTGCAGAATTCTGGATTACACTATTTGATTATGCAGGCACTGAAGGTCCAGAAAGAGCAGTAGAATCTAACTTATATGATAATAAAAAAATTGGACTTACATGGGCTGTGATCGATTATGATGATGTAAATGATGAAACAAAAAAAGGTTTTTGGAACTTATCCAAAAACCACAAAATGTATGGCAACTCAAGTCTGGGCACCATTTTTACATTACAACCTCTTGAGAAGAAATACCAAAAATCATTTGATGCCAAATGGTCGTTTAAAATAACCGACATGAGTAAACGCCAAGTGACTTTTATAAATGAAAGTACGGGTGATATAACAAAGTGGCATTGGGATTTTGGTGATGGTACAACTTCTAATGAAGAAAACCCTGTTCATCATTACAAAAATGCAGGTAAATATGTTGTAGTGCTGGATATTGAAGGACCAGCCGGAAAAGCTCGTATGGCAAATGTTTGGGATGTAGCGGTCTATTAAAAGGATGTTAAACTGAAATTTAATAAAATAAAGCAAAAGTTCATGTTAGAAATAAAACAATGGAATAAGAATCTGAATATAGTTGTGGCCCTGCTCTTATATACCACCGCTTCGACTGCTCAGGAATTTTGGCAAAAAGTTTCTCAACCTATTATGGCAGAGATGGCGGCAAACTTTAAGGATTATCCTTCAGTTTATTCCCAGACAGTCACCTGGGGATGGGAAGGCAATATAACCAGGGAAACCATAGCGGCAAATTTAGATATTTTAAAAAAACATGGCCTTTTTACAGTAAGTATAGAAGCCGGATACGGCATGCCGGTAGATTACCTTTCCGATGGCTGGTTTGAACTTGTTAAAATAGCAGTTGAAGAAGCAAAAAAAAGGAATATGCATGTCTGGCTAATTGATGAAGGAAAATATCCTAGTGGTTTTGCAGGGGGTAAATTCAGCAAGGAGAAACCTGAATTAAGGATGCAGGGACTGGTGATCAAGGAAAAAACAATTATTAAGGAAGGGGATTACTTTACCAGAAAATTATCTCCAAGTGTCATTAGCGCTATTGTGGTCAATCAAAATGATAAGAGCAGCAAAATGATTTCTATTAATTCAAACAGTATCAACTGGAAAGCTCCTGCAGGCAACTGGGAAATTTTATTGATTCAGCATAAGTTTAAAACATCAGTTACCCGCGCTGCTAACAACCCTACACACGGTAAAGACACTCTCAATTCTCTCTGCGATTATTTGAATCCTGTCGCTACTAAGCAATTCCTTGAATTTACCCATGTTCAATATAAAAAATATATAGGGAATGAATTTGGAAAAACAGTATTAGGTTTCCGAGGTGACGAACCTGATTATGGCTTTACTCCCTGGACGTCTCAACTTCCCGCGGAATTCAGAAAACAAAAAGGTTACGACATTGTACCTTATTTAGGTGTAATTTTCCTCAAAGACCTAAGTTTAGAGCAGCAGCGAATGAAAGCAGATTTTTGGGATGTTTGGTCATACATGTTCAGCAAAAATTTCTTTGACATTCAGGCAGAATGGTGCAAAGAAAATGGTATGGAATATATGGTTCATCTTAATCACGAAGAAAAAATGATGGACCTTGTGCGATCGGAAGGTGATTTTTTCAGAAATATGCGCCATGTTGGAGTTCCTGGCGTAGATGCCATTTGGTTACAAATATGGCCTGATAAAGTGGCTGATTTTCCAAAGCTTGCCTCATCAGCAGCCCATATGTATGGCAGGCCAAGGTCATTAAGTGAAAGTTTTGCGGCATATACTATACCACCAAGCGTACTGCAGGCAAAATGGGTAATTGATTATCAACTGATACGAGGAATTAATTTATTTGAATATATGTTTTGGCCTCTAAATGAAACCAAAGTACCTAAAGGATATTTAGGACAAGATGATTTTATCCCTGTGGCAAAATATTCCAATCGGGCTTCGTACTTACTATCAAATGGAATCCCTGCCGCACAGGTAGCACTCTACCATCCGACAAGTAATTTGTGGATGGGTGATGATGCAGCAAATAAAAACACATTGGACATTGCACAATCACTGTCAGAACATCAAATTGATTATGATTTTGTTGACGATCAGGGTTTGGAAACTCTTTTTACTTTTGAAAAGGAAGGATTTAAAAATTTAAGCGGACAAATTTATACAACCATTATTATCCCTGCCATCAAATACATTCCGAAAAAAATCTTAAACCGTTTAAATTCTTTTACAAAAAATGGTGGCCAAGTAATCTTTATGGGCTCACACCCTACTCTAACTGTCGAAAAAACTTTCTTAAACGCAGAAAAAATACCTGATTTTACATGGGGCTATACTGAACCGACAGTTAAGGTAACCAGTGAAATGCTCTCTAAAATAAAGAACATAGATGTAAAATTTGAAAAATCAATTCTTGGTATTAAATACCTCCATCGAAAATGGAAAGATGCTGAAATGTATTTCTTTTTTAATGAGAGTGACCAAGAACAAAACACAAAAGCAAGCCTTAAGGCTAATGGTGATAAAGCAGCTGTATGGGATGCATTTTCTGGCGATATTACCGCTATAAAAGAGACTTCGAAAGATGTGGATCGAATCACTTTTGAACTGCATTTAAATGCTCACGAAACTAAATTCATCGTTATTGGATCATCAATAAAATAAATTACAGATGAAAAAGATATTTAATGTAACCTGTTTTTTTATTTACATGATAACTATGGCCTATGCTGCAAAACAACCTACTCCAACACAATATTTAATTACTGAATTTGGGGCCATAGGCGACAGTATTACAGTTAATACTAAAGCAATTCAGGATTGTATTGACAAGTGCAGCGATGATGGCGGAGGCACAGTAATCATTCCAAAAGGAGTTTTTATTAGCGGGGCTATATTCCTAAAAAACAAAGTGAATCTTCTGGTAGAAAAAGGCGCAAAATTAAAAGGATCTGTGAATCAGAGTGATTATCCCCAAATCAAAACCCGTTGGGAAGGTGAAGAACGTTTGTGGACGTCAGCCTTGATAAATGCTGAAACATTAAAAGATATTATTATAACTGGAGAAGGTGTAATAGATGGTTCCGGTGATTTGTGGAGAAATAAAAAACCAGAATCATCTAATGAAAAAAAACTGGGACGACCGCGTTTAATAGGCATCCAAAATTGCAAAAATATTAAAATAGAAGGTTTGCGTCTTCATAATCAGGCATCATGGGGTTTATTTATCCTCTACTCTACAAATGTAAAAGTTAAGGAATTAAATATCACTGCAGATCATAATATTCCCAGCTCTGATGGAATAGATATTGATTCGAGCAATAAAATTAATATTACAGAAACCTTTATAGATGTGAATGACGATTGTATTTCTATTAAATCAGGCAAAGATGAAGATGGTCTTCGGGTAAATCGTCCTTCCGAGAATATACTTATTGAAAAATGCCACTTTGCTTATGGTCATGGCGGTGTAGCTATGGGAAGCGAGACATCCGGAGGTATCAAAAATGTAGTGATAAGCAACTGTGTTATTGACTCTCAGAACTGGGCTCCAATCCGTTTTAAATCGCAGCCCAGCCGAGGTGGTGTGGTAGAGAACATTACGTATCGAAATATTAAACTGAATAATACAAAAAAAGCTTTTGAATTTAATATGGAATGGCGAATGGTCAATCCAAAACCTGCGGCAGAAAAGCTGCCTGTAGTTCGTAATATTACAATCATAAATATATCCGGGACAGCAGATAGTGTTGGTGACATGAATGGGTTGAAAGATAGTCCAATTACTGGTGTGAAATTCATAAACTGCAACATAAACGCAAAAAAAGGATTCACATTGAAAAATGTAAATAATATAGATCTTTCCGGGCTTACCATTACAGGAGTTACAGGAGAAGATATTATTAGAGAAGAATAATCAAGAAATAATAACTATTAAAAAAATAATAAGATGAATATGAAATTTAATAAGTGCATTATTTTACCGTGCCTAATGTTGATTTTAGGCATGCAGGCAATTGGGCAAACAAAAAAAAGCAAGGAAATTTCTCATTTGCAAAAACGGGGCGAAGCTACCCAACTAATAGTTGATGGAAAACCTTTTTTGATATTGGGTGGAGAACTTCATAATTCCAGCACCTCCAGTCTTTCTTATATGCAGCCGATACTTCCTTACCTCTCCTCTATTCATCTCAATACCACACTTGCAGCAATATCCTGGGATTTATCTGAACCTAAAGAAGGTCAATACGATTTTACATTGGTAGATGGACTTTTAAAGCAGGCCCGACAAAACAATATGCGCCTGATATTACTTTGGTTTGGCAGCTGGAAAAACGGTTTATCCCATTATGTACCTGATTGGGTAAAATCTGATTACAAGCGATTTCCAAGAGTAAAATTAGCTGATGGAAATGCCACCGAAACCATTAGCCCATTTTGTACGGAAGCTAAAAATTTAGATGCGAAGGCATTTGCTGCTTTAATGAAACATTTGTATCAAAATGATGCGGAGCGGACTGTAATTATGGTACAGGTAGAAAATGAAGTAGGCGTTATTGGAGCATCCCGAGATCATTCTATTGCTGCGAATAATGAATTTTTAAAACAAGTTCCTGAATCATTCCTAGCCTATATCAAAAAGAATGAGAGCCAATTACAACCTGAACTAAAATCGAAATGGAATGAAAACGGATCACTAAATTCGGGTACCTGGAGTCAGGTATTTGGAAATGGTTACCGTACAGACGAGATTTTTATGGCCTATCAATACGCTACTTATATAGATGCTGTTGCTGCAGCTGGAAAAGCAGAATATGATTTACCAATGTTTGTTAATGCCTGGATTGTGCAGCCTGAAGATCACATGCCGGGAAATTACCCGAGCGGGGGGCCACAATCCATTAATCACGATATCTACAGGATGGCGGCTCCTCATATAAATATATTATCGCCCGATATATATTTGCCCGATTTTAAAGATATCGCACAATTGTATGCGCACGATTGGAATCCGCTTTTCATACCTGAATCATTTTCAGATTCCATTGGCGTTGCAAGTGCTTTCTACACAGTTGGTTTTCATAAGGGTATTGGTTATTCTCCTTTTGGGATTGATGGCATTAGAGGAAAGCAAATTTCAGGTGGCGATAAATTATCCAAAGGCTATAAGGTATTATCTGAAATGATGCCAAAGATAACAGAAGCCCAATCTGCTGGTACAATTACCGCGGTATATTTAAAGGAAGATAAACCGGAACAAACTATTGTTTTGGGAGATTACAAAATAGATGTTGCTTTAAGAAAGACACGCGGTGAAAAAAGCAAACTAAAAATGGGCTATGCAATAATTATCAATACTTCTAAAAATGAATATATTTTGGCTGGTGAAGGGCTGCAATTCACTTTTAGCCCAATAACACCAGGTCCTAAAACTGCAGGCTTTGCGTCTGTTTACGAAGGCAGCTTCAGTAATGGACAATGGGTTGAAGGAAGAAAATTAAACGGCGATAATATTATGCTGAATTATATTTTGGCAGATGAGGCGGCTCAAAATAAAACAGGCAGTGTAGCGCGGTTCGAAAGCGACGATCCAGAAGTACTGAAAGTTCAGCTCTACCGATTTGAATGAAGCATCATAGTGAATATTACAAATAATAAAAATAGGACTCGATTGGAGTTCATAACTAAAAGTGAATACACAACACAAGATCTTGGGTCAAAAAATAAAAAAATCTATAAAACAAGGAACATCAATACATCGCTTTTTTGCTTACAATTCGTCTCTATTACTATTTCGAAGCTACTCAGAGTCCGTAATAGAAGATTGTTAATTTATATATAAAAATAGTTTTATGATATAGAAAAAGGTGTGTTTTATTACAAAACAACACCTTTTTCTTTTAAAGAATATCTCATTTTAGAATAAATAACCCAAAGTCCTTCTTCTAATTTTTGATAATTGAAGCCTCCCGAACAAAAAGGAGTATTAGCGTAAACACTCTGTTTTACTCTATCATGCTTCATAAAGGGGTAATTAGCTAAACTCTCCACAAGATCTTCCGGAGTTTTACTGCTGTAAGGAAGATGATAGAAGCCGTTGCTGTACGTAAAAAAGTACTGCTTAAATTGATTGAGCCATTTTCTAAGTGTCTGTTGCAGCATTTCAACGTCAAAAATAAAATTTATTTGAGTTTTAGCAAATTCTGATAAAATTAAAATCTGGAATTCAGATCTAAAATTAGATGATGGAAAAAAAATAGCCATCTCTGTTCATCAGGTCAATATAACGAGTTGGCTGGAAAGTATCTTTTTCTTGCTCGTAACTTATTCGTACTGCTTATGATTTAAACTCAACACTGTAAACTCGTTTTTACATAATTCTAAGATATTTATTTTTATTTAAACAGTCTTAAAATTTATGTCCCGGTAAATGCTGCAACTTCAAAAAAAATACTTCCCCCATCATTACACAAAATATATAATTAAATTTTTAGATTAATTTTTTTAAATTACATTTGTTCTATATAATTAGTATAATTAAAAATCAATTTTAATTATAAAGCTGGATTTATTTTAAAAAACATTTTGAATATTTTATCTGTCATATTAAAACTTGAAAGAAATAGTCTTCAATAAATTATATAGTCATTACGGTTTTTAATGAAATTTTACAAAACATCATTATTTTTACAACTATTTAAGTATTTTTGTTGTGAATAATTGACCTTAATTATAGATTATCAAATAAATATTAAAAAGGTGATTCATGTCAAAATTTAAAATTAATAACGAAATTTTTATTGTCAAGGAGAATTCTATTGCTGATGATGAAAAAACATTTCGAATCATATTTAATAGGTATTATAAAGGTTTGGTAACTTATGCTTACGGATATCTGTATGATAAAGATACTAGTGAAGATTTAGTACAGGAGGTTTTTATCTACTTTTGGGAGCATGCTGTAAGCTTAAATATTCAAACATCGCTGCAAAGTTATCTCTATGCAATGGTCCGTAATAAATGCTTAAATTATTTAAAATCATTTAAAATCACAGATAATTTAGAGGTACTAGAATTGTATACAAATTTGACAACAGATTATGAATTCGATTCTAGCAGTGAAGATGAAGAAGAAAAAGTTTATAATCAAATATTAAAAATAGTAGATAGACTTCCCAAGCAAATGCAGCAAATTGCTAGATTAAAGTTTTTGCATAATTATAAATACGCCGAAATTGCCGCTGAACTAAATCTCTCTGTAAATACTGTTAAAACTCAACTAAAAAGAGCAAAACTAAAAATTGCGGAATTTGTAACAATACTCTTGATTTTAACTCAGATTAAGAACTAAATAGGACTACTGACTGATTTATTTTTACTTAAATATCAGTTTATGTAAAAATAAAATATTTTTTTTGTCACCCATTGTAAAGTTTAAGTTGTCATAATATAAAACAAGACAAACAAAGCAATGGAATTCGAACTCATAATAAAAAAAATAAATCATTCTCTTTCTAAAGAAGAGGAAATTATTTTTGATAACTGGTATAATGAATCTGCCGATCACAGATTGTACTTTCATAAAGTTGAAAATAATCAGGCGAAAAATATTGAGTTAATAGATGCTGAAAAAGCATGGGATTCTCTTCAAAAGCAAATCAATTCAAAACCTAAGAAATTTGTTTATTGGAAATATGCAGCCGCGGCGGCTTTAATTCTCTTACTTTCCATTCCTCTCCTATTTCAGGATATACAAACTGCTCCTTTTAAAAAACCTGTGTCTATAAATAATGTTATTAAACCAGGAACTGACAAAGCCATCTTAACATTAGGAGACGGATCACAAATTATTTTAAAAAAAGGAATTGAGTACCAGTCTGAAAATAGTAAAAGCACTGGAGAAAAAATCATTTACGAAACTGGAACAAAACAAAATACAGAACTTACCTATAATTATTTGACCATTCCAAGGGGAGGGCAGTTTTTGGTAGAGCTTGGCGACGGTACGAAGATTTGGTTAAATTCTGAATCCAAAATCAAGTTTCCTGTCAATTTCATTGAAGGAAGAACCCGTGAAGTGGAATTAGTATATGGTGAAGCTTATTTTGATGTGTCTCCAAGTACAGACAACAAAGGCGCAAAATTTAAAGTATTTACAAAAAATCAAGAAGTGGAAGTGCTTGGAACTGAGTTCAATATAAAAGCGTATAAAGAAGAAAATCTCATCTGTACAACACTTGTAGAAGGTAAAGTGACAGTTTCCAGATTTGATGAAACTGCAACTTTAATTCCGAAACAGCAATCTATTATTAAGACCAACCAATCAGGAATTGTAGTTGCGAAAGCAGACATTTATAACAGTGTATGCTGGAAACAAGGTATTTTTAGTTTTGATAATATGTCGCTCAAAGATATAATGACGGTATTATCCAGATGGTACAATATCAATTTTGTTTTTATAAACTCCAACTTTGAAAACACAACATTTACCGGTGTGCTTCGAAAAAATCAAAATATTGAAAATATTCTTAAAACAATTAAATCATTAAACGCCATACACTATGAAATAAAAAACAACACCGTTTTTATAAAATAAAAAAGGGTATAAGGTTCGAATATCTCACCAAACTAACCGTCATACCCCTTGACAATTAATTAATATTATTAACTAACGTAAAACAAATTTATGAAAATTAAATTAGCCAATGTCTTTTTCTTAAAAAGAAAAAGAATGCTTCATATTGCTATGAAAATATTTCTTTACTTCTTCTGCACTACTGTTTTCAGCTTTACTTCCGACGGTGTTTTTTCACAAAACCCAAAAGTAAAAATCTATAATGATAATACACTCACTATTAGCGAAGTATTTCAAATTATCAAACAGCAAACCAGCTATAATTTTATCTATAAGTCTGACTTATTTAAAGACTACCCTAAAATCAAGGTAAAAAAAGGGGTTATAAATGCAAATGAATTATTAGAAACTAGTCTTTCCTATGGAGATTTTCAATTTGAGGTATCTCAAGATAACACTATTCTTATCAAAAGATCTGAAAAGATACAAATTTCAATAAAAGGAAAAATTACAGACGTTAACGGTCTACCATTGCCGGGAATTATGATCGCCGTAATGAATAAAGCACCCGTCGGAGGCGAAATCAATAAGGATTTTTTAATTACGACTTCAATTTCTGATGCTGAGGGGAACTATTCTATAAATGGCGTAACTGGTAATTATCTTGTTGCTACTGGAATAGGCTATGAATTATATTATGAAAAAATTTCAGAAAATAAAGGAGTTTATAATATTGCTCTACAGGAAAAATTAAACATTTTAGATGAAGTCGCTGTAGTTGGGTATGGCTCTACAAAACGCAAGGACTTAACTGGATCTGTCAGTTCTATAAAATCTGAAAGTATTGAACAAATAAATGCGCAGACAATAGACCAAGCTTTGGTGGGCAAACTTCCCGGGGTTTTTGTATCTGCTCAATCAGGTGCACCTGGAAGCGGTGCTATAGTTCATGTTAGAGGACTTGGCCAATTAATTGGAGATAATCAGCCTTTATATGTAGTTGATGGAGTTCCAATTATTATAAATCCACAATTTGGCGGTGATCTGGGCTTAAATGATAATCGGCTTAATCCATTATTAACAATTAATCCATCAGATGTAGAGCGTGTTGATGTTTTAAAAGATGCTTCATCAGCCGCTATTTATGGTTCCAGAGCTGCTAATGGAGTAATTATTATAACTACTAAACGCGGAAAAAGAAATCAAAAGCCAAAATTTGATTTCTCCTACAACCTGACCATTCAAAATCCAACAAAAACCTATGATGTTCTTGATGCTAATGGCTTTAAAAAATTTATTACAGATCAGGGTTTGGCAGATGAAATTGAATTCGGTACATCCAATACAGATTGGCAGGATGAGACCACTAATAATAATGCACTTTGGAAACAATACAATATGAGTGTTTCTGGAGGCAGTGAAAAAATAAATTATTTAGTTTCTGGACATGTTAATGATCAAGAAGGCATTATGGTAGGCAATAAGTTAAAACGCTACTCCTTTTCATCAAGCATTGATGCAGATATAACAGATCGCTTTAGAGTTGGAACAAATATTGGCTATAATTATTCTGAAAGTAAACAATCTGCATTAAACAGTTTGGGTACAGGCGCCTTTTACAGACCTGATTTAGCGGTATATAATAATGATGGCAGCTATACCTCTATAGATTATTCAGGAGTGCCTTTTAATAATCCTTTAGGAGATGAAGCGCAAGTTAGGGATAAAGCAGTCTCGCAAAATATTTTAGGGACAATTTATGGAGAATACAAGTTAATTGATGGACTGCGATTTAAATCCCAGTTAAGTCTTAATGTTAATACTGACCTAAGAGATGTTTTTCACCCATCTTATACAAGAAGAGGCTTAGCAGATGGAGCATTGTTGATGGTTCAGCACTCCAACGGACTAACCACATCATGGGCCAACACATTAAATTACAATAAAACAATTGGTGACGGCCATACTATAGATGCATTAGCGGGAGTCTCATGGGACCGTTCAAGATTAGATTTAGATTTTCAGCAATATGTAGGCTTTCCAGATGATGAAATACTAACCGACATCAATTCTGCACAAAGTGTTTTGGATGTTTCTAGTGAATCTACCCAAACTGGTCTTAATTCTTTATTTGGAAGATTAAACTATAACTATAAAGATCGCTATTTGGCAACATTTACCGCAAGGTATGATGGTTCTATTAAATTTGGACCAAATAATAGACGAGGCTTTTTTCCTTCGGCTGCTTTGGCATGGAATGTACATAATGAAAATTTTTTAAGTGATAATGAAGTTATAAGCCAATTAAAACTTCGTGCTAGTTTAGGCCGCACTGGATCTGATAATTTACCCGCTTTCTCTTATTTAGTGAATTATAAATCCTTGAACGGAACCGATTCCTATTATGATGACGTAAATGGAATTGCTGTAGATGGAGTACCTAATTTAGATATTAAATGGGAACAAACAGACCAATTAGATCTTGGTCTGGAATTCGGATTATTTAATAATCGTTTAAATGCTGAAGTTGTCTATTTTGAAAAGAAAACCAGTGGTATTATATTATTTGTACCGGTACCTGCAGAAACAGGTTTTGCAAACTGGAATACAAATATTGCAGATGTCTCAAACACTGGATGGGAAATCGAATTAGGCGGAGACGTGGTTAGGAGCAAAAATTTTAGATGGAATTCGTCTTTTAATATTTCTTTTATCAAGAATAATGTTGATGCGCTAAACAATGGGGCAACAACAAATTTTGGCAGCAGCGGTATTATAGAGGGACAGCCGATAGGTGTAATTACGGGGTTTGATGTTGTATCCATAGCACAAACACAAGAAGAAATTACTGCTTTAAATGCAAGTGCTCCCAGCGGCACTTATTATAGCGGGCTAAAACAGCCGGGGGATTATATTTTTAGAGATGTAAATGGCGACAAAGAAATTAATAATAAAGATATAACACCTTTAGGAGATATAAATCCCAATTTTTTTGGAGGATGGAATAACTCTGTAAGCTATAAAAATTTCGAATTTTCACTGAATTTTAATTTTGTACAAGGAAACAAGAGAAATTGGTATAGAGGAGCCACTCAATTTTCATCAATAAGCGCAACTTCGAACGTGACAACAGATGTTTATGACACATGGACTCCCGAGCACACAGATGCTACATATGCCCGTATTGGCTCAGCCACTCATGGTAATATAATTTCAACCAGCAAAAATGTCGAAGCAGGAGATTATATAAAATTACGATCAGTCTCTTTATCTTATAATTTTCCAAAAGCTTGGTTAACAAATACAGGAATACAAAATGTAAAATTAAGCCTTTCAGGAAATAATGTATTTATTATAAGTAATTATCCAGGTATCGATCCAGAAAGTGTTGACTCACAACGAGGTGGAGCTACAGTAGATTTAAGAAGAGATACTGGCGTTTCTTATCCACAAGCCAGAACATTCACTATTGGACTTAATGTGAGTTTATAATTAACTAAAAGAAACTAAAGAAAATGAAAACTATAAAATATATATCATTACTGATTAGTTTAATTTTTGCATGCTCTTCATGTGAATTGGCGCAAGAATTAGACGAATACGAACCTCTGAATGCATTAGATGCAAATAAAGCAATTACCAATGAATCAACGGCTGAACTGGCTCTGACAGGTATTTACGCGGGTTTCCACCAACAGAATGCCGGCTCGGGAATTCCAGAAATTTATACAATACCTTCTTTAATGAGCGGAACGCTGGTAAATACCTTTCTTTTGAATGATTCAGAAACACAGGGTTATGTAAACAACAGTCCTATTTCTGTCAAGACCAGTCAAGGACTGGGTGCCTATACCCGCATGTATTCCGTTATTAATAGAGCGAATTGGCTGATTGAAAAAGTAACAGCACTAACCGATAATAAATTTCCAACATCAGGAAGACGCCTCCAAATCATTGCGGAAGCAAAAATGTTAAGAGCTACAGCAAATTTTTACTTATTACGCCTTTGGGGGCAATTTTATGACAATAGTTCAAAGTACGGAATCTGTATCAGAAAAGATCCATCGAGATCTGGTGATGCATTACCACGAAACACAGTTAGTGAATCCTACAATGCTATTGTTGAAGATTTAGATTTTGCTATAGCAAATGCACCAGAACTCAGAGCTAAATGGTATACAAATAAAACATATGCAAAAGGTTTAAAGGCAAAAGTACTTTTATACCAAGGAAACTACTCCGGAGCTGCTATATTGGCGAAGCAGATTATTGATGCATCTAATGCAGATTTTACTTTAGCCGCCACTTATGGCGAAATATTTCTTAATCATGCTACCGAGGACCTATTTAATAGTTCTGAAATTATATTCGGTACAAAAGGCGATCCTATGGCAGATACAGGAATTGGAAATGTTATAGGCACTATAGAAGCAGTAACTCCTTCCTATATAAATTCAGTTCTGCAAACAACTACAATTGGTACACAAAAGATTACTCCCGATAGTACTCGTGTATCGTCAACGATTAAAAACGGGTATTTTGGTTTTGATAGTCTGAAGTCAAAATTCAATTTTTCTCCTCCAGACAATAAGTATGAAATGGTTTATCATCTAAGAATGAGCGAAATATATCTTATTTATGCAGAAGCTGATGCCAGAACCAATAAAACTGTGAGTATAAATGCTCTTGCTGCACTAAACAAAATTCGTATCAGAGCAGGTGCTAAAACTACTGCTGGTAACGGTTTTAAAACATATCCATCAACAATTACATATGCAGAATTTTTAGAAGCGGTCCGCGTCGAAAAAAGAGTAGAACTTGGCATTGAAAACGGAGAAGACTGGTTTGATTTGGTACGATACCACTTTACAGATGGCTTTGATGTTTCAAAAGTAAAACCGACCGCTGTTAATCCGGATAAATACATCTTGCCTATTGATTATGTAAACATTGAAGCTGGTAAAAATATAGTAGAGCAAAACCCAAGTTACTAAAAAATATCCACTGCAATGATCTAATTGTAAAGGAGCGTAATCTTTTAAAAAATAAAAATTATGAAAAAATATATTTTTTTGGCATTACTGTTTTTTATTCTAAAAGCAGTACATGCCCAAGATTGTACTGTGTTATTAAAAAATATTGATAACACTTACGAAGGCGATTGTAAAAAAGGAAAAGCTGATGGACAAGGATTGGCGAAAGGTATAGATAACTATAAAGGACAATTTAAAAAAGGTCTCCCTGATGGCGTAGGAACATATACCTGGCAAGATGGAAAAATCTATGAGGGTGAGTTCAGTAAAGGGCTTAAAGAAGGACAAGGGAAACTAATTGTTAATAAGGACAGTATTATTACTGGTTTTTGGAAAAAAGATGTGTACATAGGATTATTCGATAAGCCTTATAAAAAAATATCAAAATCGCCAAATGTTTCATCATATGCTATAAACAAAGTTCAAGATGATATTAATAATTTACGCTTTTATATCAAGGTTAACCAAGAACCCGAGAAATATCCCCGTATCAATTTTATTGTTCATTCCGGAAGTTTTCAAACCCAAATCGACAATAATGATTTTGTTGAACTGACCAATGTCACTTATCCTATAAAATTAAAGGCCAGTTACAACCAGGATTTTATTGAAATTGAAATTTTTCAGCCCGGCCTATGGGAAATTAAAACGGATATCACTTATATAAAAGGATTAAACTAATACTACAAATTATGAAAAGAGTAAAATGCTCATTAATGATCTTAATACTAGTAACATCATTAATAACAGTCAAAATAACAGCACAAAAAGCCAATTTTAAAATAAATGGGGATTTTCCAAACCTAAAAGAATCAGATTCGGTTTTTCTCTGCAATCAAGTCATGAATAAATTAGTGCCATTTTCAAGAGCCAAAATTTCAGATGGAAAATTTACGCTTACCGGGTATGTCAAATATGAAAATGAGTATTATGTCATGGTAACTACAAAACGGGATACAACATACGGAAAATTTTTTGTTGAAAAAACAACATTAAACTATTCTGGACTATTCACCTACTACCCTGTTTATAAAGTCACTGGTGGTAAGTTTGCACAAAAAGTATATGCCTCTCAATCGGATCCAAAATATTTAGAATTAAGGGAAAAAGTAATGAAAATGGAAGCTAAAGAGAACACGAATGAAGAAAAAATAGCATTGCAAAAACTGCAGGAGGAAGTTGGAGGTTATATTTCTAATATTGATCCAAATTGGTTTGAAGAATCACATCCACTGCATCAAATTTTTCTGGTGTACGGTATAGATCCAAAAAAAGATTTTGAAAAATTCAAAAAGCAGGCTGAATATATAATTACTAATTATCCGGATCACCCTAACACAATGAACATTAAATATGCTCTTGAATATTATGTTAAAGAGGAGCAAAAAAAAGCGGAAGGTACCTTGAGAAAGTCTAGAGTAGGAAAACAATATACAGATGTGACTACAGTGGATGTTGACGGAAACATTCATAAATTTTCTGAAGTATTAAAAAATAATAAACTAGTGCTGCTTGATTTTTGGGCTTCTTGGTGCCACCCATGCCGAGCTGAATTTCCTTACCTGCGCATTGCCTATGAGAAATATAAAAATCAGGGATTTGAAATTTATGCTGTGTCTTTGGACGACAATAAAAACAAATGGTTAAAAGCCTTGGAAATGGAAAAAACATTATGGGTTAATACGGCTGATTTTAAAGCATGGAAATCACAAAGCGCGATCGATTATGAAATAACGGGCATACCATATAATATTTTGGTAAATTCTCAGGGAGAAATTTTAGGAGAGTCTCTTCGCGGAGAAGGTCTGGAAGAGCTTATTATTAAGCACTTAAACATTCAAAAATAATAATAAGATAATTAAATATTCAGCCTTAAGACACATCAGGCCAGCATATTATTTATTTTAATTGGTGTAGTAACAGCCATGATTTTTCTTTAAAGATTATGGCTTACTCAAATTATCCCTGTAATCTGACCTGAACAAAGCTATATAGAAGATCGTCTATACAAACCTTGTATTGACCTATCTAAATCTGGCAGATATTTAATACTTCTTCTTCTAAAAAAATAATACAACATGAAACGTATTTTTATCTTATCACTTATTTTTTTTATTTCCATAAATTCTGAGATTTTATCTCAAAATATTAATTATAATGATGCATTACCTGTCGATAAAACTATTAAAAAAGGAGTGCTGCCAAATGGCATGACGTACTACATTAAAAGTACCGATGTTGTTAAGGGGGCCGCAAGTTATTATATCATTCAAAATGTAGGCTCCATTCTGGAAAATGAAGACCAGCGAGGTCTGGCTCACTTTTTAGAACATATGGCTTTCAACGGTACAGAAAATTTTCCTGGAAAAGAAATTTTAAATACCCTGCAAAAACACGGGGCTGTATTTGGAAAAGACATCAATGCCTATACTTCTTTTGACGAGACGGTTTATAACCTAAATAACATACCTCTGAAAGATGGTCTTCTCGATACTTGTCTCACGGTGTTAAAAGATTGGTCGAATAGCCTGCTTTTAACAAATGAGGAAATTGATGCCGAAAGAGGTGTTATAAAAGAAGAATGGCGTACAAGCCAAAATGGTTATAGCCGATTGTTTGTAAAGTCGATGCCAGTCCTGTTTAACGGTTCAAAGTATGCTGAAAGATTGCCTATCGGATTGATGTCTGTTGTAGAGCATTTTGATTACAAAACACTTCGTGATTTTTACCACGATTGGTACAGGACAGATTTACAAGCAATTGCTGTTATTGGTGATGTGAATTTAGATGAGATAGAACAAAAAATAATCGAAAAATTCTCTAAAATTCCTGCGATAAAAAAAACAAAGGAACGTTTTATAATAGACATTCCTGCAAATAAAGAAATGGCATTTATTTATGGTACCGATCCAGAAGTTTCAACGGCATCTATAAATTTTAGTGTCAGAGATAAAAAATCATTAGAACCGGAAACTGTTTCGGATTTAAAAAGAGACTTATTGGAGTCTATAGTATCTATAATGTTATCTGGAAGAATTTCAGAGAAATCACAAAAACCAGATGCCAGTTTTTTAAATGCTCAACTTTGGTACGGAGGTTTTTCCAGAACCTCTAATGCTTTTACAATAACCATCTATCCAAAACTAAATCAGCAGCAGCAAGCATTAAAAGAGGTTTTAACGGAAATACAAAGAGCTGTGAAATTTGGTTTTATACAAACAGAAGTTGATCGGTCAATTGCTAGCATAAAAAGTTCGTATGAAAATAAGATTGCTAAAAAAAATGATCAGGATCATGGACAGATCGAGGCAGTTATTCAAAATAATTTTCTTTCAAATAGAACAATGAAAGACACCGAGAAGGAATATGAAATAGCAAAACAGCTTTTACAACAAATCACAGCAGAAGAACTTCATAACACTATAAAGCGATTTTATGGTCAGGAAAATAGATATTTAAATGTGACAGGTGTTGAAGGACAAGACAATCTAACAGAAGTGCAGGCCAAAGAAATAATATCTTCTGTACAAAACGATACTTCCATAGTGCCTTATAATGAAACTCTGGAAGGAGCAACTATAACAGATGGTGTAAACATTAAAGCCGGAACTATAAAAAAGACAATACTAAATAAAGAAACTGGCGCAACTGTATATCAGCTAAGTAACGGCGTAAAAGTACATTATAAGTTTGTTGATAAAGAAAAAGATAATGTCTCTTTAAACGCTATCAGTTATGGAGGAAAATCACTTTTAAGTAATGCCGACTTACCCTCTGCAAATTTATTGGGCGATTTAATCTCAATGTCTGGATTAGGCAATTATAGTGCCAGCGATTTACAAAAAATAATGGCTGGAAAAACTGCTGGGGTTTCAATTGGTTTAGGAGATATTACCGAGTCATTATCAGGCTATTCAAATACAAAAGATGTAGAAACCATGTTACAATTGGCTCACGTTTATTTTGTAAAACCACGCTTTGACGGACAATCCTTTAGCGTATTAGAAAGTAATATTGATAATTACATCATCCGAAGAAGCAAAGATATTGGCGAGAAAATGAGAGATAGTTTAACCGTTGCACTATATGGCAAAAACAATCCCAAGAAACAGCTTTTTAATCAAGATTACGCCCGTGCCATTTCATTTGAAAAAATAAAAAAGATTTATAACGAGCGCTTTGCAGATGCGTCAGATTTTGATTTTTTCATAGTAGGAGATGTCAACGAAACTCAGTTAAAGCCACTCTTAGAGCAATACATCGCCAGTCTTCCAACTAAAAAAATTAAAGAAGTTTATAAAAATAATGAAGCTGAATGGCTGTCTAAAACCTTACATAAAGATATTTATATACCTATGCAAGAGCCAAAAGTTTCTGTCAATATCGCTTATAAAAAAGAAATGCCGTATTCCATCAAAAACAGTATTTATACAGATGCCTTAGGAGATATTTTGCAACTCAGAGTTTTAGAAACCGTTAGAGAAGCAGAGGGCGGTGCTTATAGTCCGAGAGCAGGAGCTTTTCTCAGCAGAGAGCCCAAAAAACAAATTTATGCAGGATTCAGTTTTGATTGTAATCCAGATTTAACAGAAAATTTAGTTCGTATCGTAAACGATGAGTTACAAAAAATAGCGAATGGCATCATCAATGACGATGATTTAAATAAAACTAAAACAAACTTTATAAAAGAACGCGAGCAGGCTAAAGATAAAAATGGTTATGAAATGAACTTGCTTACCTCCTATTTTAGATACAATGAAAACATAAATGATCCTAAAAACTTTGAAGACATCGTTAATAAAATGTCTAAAAAGGACATACAAAATATTGGAAAACAATTACTTGACGGAGGAGAATCTTATCAAGTTATATTCAAACCAAAGCAGTAAAAACATCCACATGAAAAAAATATTTTTTGTGACGGCACTTTTTGTAGTTATTATTGCCCAAACCCCAATATTGGAGCCTGCAAAATAGTCTACAGCCGTTAAAAAAATTTCCAGCGCTTAGTACGATTAAATCGTTGTCATTAAATCGGGTTCACTGGACCAGGACGGCAATCCTTTAAAATAAATTATAATAGGAATTAAACTTTGACAAAGTTATCGTAACATGAAGCAAAAATACTTTTAATAATTGTCTTTCATTTTTTTATTAGAAACTGAATTAGTAAGCAAATTTCTGTGAGAGACTAAAAGAGCTGGTTTGCCGACAGCTCTTTTTTTTAAAGCAAAACAAAATATCAAACCTTAAACCTATGAAAAATACCATAACAGCCTTACTGTTTCTTTTAAGCTGCAGTATGTTTGGACAAATGTATAATCCAGTAAAATGGACCACCTCTGTAGAAAAAATTTCGGATAAAGAATATGTTTTAAAGATAGAAGCTGTTATTCAGTCGGGCTGGCATTTGTATGGACAATATATTGAAGAAGGAGGCCCATCCGCGACAGCCTTTTCTTTTAAAAATCCAAAAAAGAACTTTGATTTAGTAGGTAAAACTACTGAAGGAAAAGGACATGAAATAGCAGATAAAATCTTCAATATGAAAATTAAATATTTTGAAGATAAAGCGGTTTTTACGCAAAAAATAAAATTCAACTCACATCAAAGTGCAAGCATAGAAGCCGAAGTTGAATTTATGGTTTGTAACGACAGTAATTGTCTGCCTCCGTCTTCGGAAGAATTATCTTTTAAAATTCCGAATGCTAAAAAAGCAGCTGAAGCCCAGGGAGATGCTACAGCAAATAACAATGTAATTTCAGAGGAAAACCATGTCGTAAAGCACGAGGTAAAAGTGAGAAAAGCAGTTGTACATCCTATTAAAAAAAATGAATCAAGAGGCTTGATAAGCATTTTTATCATTGCATTCTTATCTGGTTTTGCCGCTTTGCTAACTCCTTGTGTTTTCCCGATGATCCCAATGACGGTAAGTTATTTTACCAAACAAAGTAAAACTAAAGCAGCGGGAATCAGAAATGCTTTGATTTACGGCTTTTCGATAATTATTATCTATGTCTTATTAGGTTCAATTGTAACGGCCATTTTTGGTGCCGATTCTTTAAACGCTCTTTCGACGAATGTTTGGTTCAACCTTATTTTCTTTATTTTACTGGTTGTTTTTGCTATTTCTTTTTTAGGCGCATTCGAAATCATGCTTCCAAATGCATTGGCAAACAAAGTAGATTCGCACGCCGATCGCGGCGGTCTGATAGGGATTTTCTTTATGGCTCTGGCTTTAGCCATAGTTTCTTTTTCATGCACAGGGCCAATTGTGGGCACTTTATTGGTAGAAGCTGCTTCAAAAGGAGGTATTGCTCCAATTGTGGGAATGTTAGGTTTTTCAACTGCTATTGCCTTACCGTTTTCATTGTTTGCCGCCTTTCCGGGATGGTTAAATGCATTGCCAAAATCCGGCGGATGGTTAAACACGGTAAAAGTGGTACTTGGATTTTTAGAATTGGCTTTGGCGTTCAAGTTTTTATCTAATGCCGATTTGGTTTTACAATTGCATTGGTTAGAAAGAGAAGTGTTTTTAACAATCTGGATTGCTGTTTTTGGAACTTTGGCATTTTATTTATTTGGAAAAATTACGTTGCAGCATGATTTTCCGTTAAATCATATTTCAGTTGGAAGATTAGGATTTGGATTAATTGTTTTAAGCTTTACGATTTATCTGATTCCTGGACTTTGGGGTGCACCTCTAAAATTAATCAGCGGATTTCCACCTCCAATGGAATACAGTGAATCGCCTGATGGAATAGGATCTGCTGAGAGCTCAGACGAAGCAAAATCTTCTTTGCCGGATGGCGCAGAATTTGGTCCGCATGACATCATTACTTTTCATGATTACGATAAGGGAATGGAGTTTGCAAAAAAAGCAGGAAAGCCTGTATTATTAGATTTTACTGGTTATGCCTGCGTGAACTGCAGAAAAATGGAAGAACTTGTCTGGTCAGATCCAAAAGTTTTAGGCGTTTTAAAAAAGGATGTTGTGCTGATTTCTCTGTATGTTGACGATAAAAAAGAATTACCGGAAAACGAACAATATGTTTCTGAAAAAACAGGAAAAAATATAAAAACAATTGGAAATAAATGGAGTGATTTACAGATTAAAACCTATAAAGCCAACGCTCAGCCTTTCTATGCAATCGTTGATCATAAGAGCGTTAATTTGATTGAACCATCAGCTTACAATCCTGATATTGATAATTATTTCAATTGGTTGAATTCAGGCATCAAAAATTTTAAAAAATAGAAAATTTTGGTATCATTTGAAAAATTATATAATTATGAAAAATCTAATTTACTTCCATCTTCTTTTAATTTATATGGCGTCATTTGCTCAAGAACGTCGTTTAAAAACACCTATTCAATCTGAAATAGGTGTTTTATATTTTTAATCAGGTCTCCTTATTTCTGTGAGGTCCACCCTATTTTTTGCTTTATTACAGATTATTATAAGGTATGTAAAAATACGATTTGAACCATATCATGTTAACATCAAAAGAACAGGTATTAATTAGAAGAATTATGTTAGGTCAATTAATAAATGAAAAAATGAAAATTCAACAAACACTAGAAGGAATTATGTAAAACCTACAGTTGTATTAATAAGTAATTTTAATTAATTCCATTTTGAAAAATTGGAGTATTGATTTTTTCTAACTTAAATTAAAATGATATGACATTTCAAAATTACTTTTCGACATCACAGGAATTTACAGGCGATATGATTTCTTATGAAGAACAACTGTTGCTAAATTATGAAGATTTAATGGATAGCAGTTTTACAAAAACACCAAAAGCACCCGTCCACTTCGACCTTGAGCTTGAAGAACTGGATGCTGATTTTGAGTCTGAATACGACGAAAATGATTGGGAAGAAGATGATTCGTATGAAGACAGTCATGCAGAACATGACAAGAATGAAGAAAAACCAGGGACATTTGAAATGATTGACTAAACAAGAAGAATAAAATTTCTCATTTTGTACTTTATTATTATTCTAAATTTTTGATTTTTAATGTTTTATAATTTCAATATGTTAAATATTTCTTTGCGTTAAAGCATTCAAACCAGCATTTAAAATTAATGATTGGAATATTTTAAAAGACCTAAATATTTAAAGTAATAACAACGCCATTTTAGATCAAATGCTTTTTTTTATAAATTTGCTTCCAAGCACTGAATTACTGTGTTTTTTAAGTAACAGCTGTAAATTTCTGCATGATAAAATAAATGACTATACAAGATTTAATTGGTACCTATTCTATTTCCGGAAGCAATCAGGATGAGAGTCATGAAATAACTTACAAAGGTATTTTGAGTTTGTCTTTAGATAAAAACAACCGGGTTATCGCTCACTGGATCATCAACAATACACAGGAACAAAATGGTCACGGCTTTTTTAAAGACAATATTCTGGTAATAAATTTTAACTACAAGGGTGAAAACAATACAACCTTCAAAGGAGTTGCAGTTTACCGCTGCATTACCAAAGATGTGCTGGATGGCTTTTGGTCTGAGAAACACGGTAACCCACTTTACCTGGGAACTGAACATTGTTTGCGAATGGAAAGCACAGAGAAACTTAACTAGATATTATTTTAAGAACGTGGCTTAGGCAAGTTTCTGTCGTACATAATTATTGTTCCCGCCACGGCTACATTTAAGCTTTTAACTGATTTAAATTTTACTAAATAATGGCACTTTTCCATTACTTTCCTGGATAAACCATGATCTTCTGCCCCTAATAAATAAACACAACGTCTTGGATGTTCAAAGGTTTCTAAATCTAAAGCTTTGTCATCCAATTCAACACCAACCAATCGGGCTCCTTTTGGTAAGTTTTCAAAAAAAGCTTCAAAAGTATCATAGTGAAAATAAGGAATTGCTTTTACCGCATCATGTGTGTCACTTGCTTGCTTGGCATATCGATTACCAATTGTGAATATAAAAGTAGCACCTAAATTTTGAGCGGATCGCCATAAAACACCCAAATTTTCAGGTGTTTTACCGTTTTGTATCCCTATCCCAAAATATTCATTTATAAAATTGTCATTCATAACGGCAAAAATACAAACTGTAAGTACATAAATCAATTTTTATTGAGATGAAATCATGAATAGTAGCGGTTCTAGATTCGTTTTTACTACAGTTAGTTTTTTAAATTAATATTTTACCAAAACCTAATTTAATCCAAATTAGAAGTTAAATACTTATGATTCATATTTTATAAAATCATAAATCATTATTTTTAATATCTTAAATATACTATTATGAAAAATTATATAATGCTTTTAATATCAATTTTCTTCTTGTCGTGTCAACAAAAAGAAAACAAGAAACCTTCTGTTGAAGTATCAGATTCAGTTGCCACGAACAAAAACATTGGCGAGAGCCAACAAAAAAAAGAAGAAAACAAACAAATTGGAGACACTATTCTGATGAATTATATGGATGAAAAAGGTCTTTTTATCGCTGAAGGTTCCCTCGATTCTTTACATTCAAAAGTATATATCAAAGTTAAAAATGAATATTCAGGCAAATTGAAAGCACAGATTATTCCGGCTACAGGCAAAGGAAACATCCGTTTTAACCAAATTATTTTTCCCGATCAAAGCTCAGACGGACCTTTTGGAATGGAGATTAATATTCCGCTTAAACAAAAAGGAAATCATATTTTAATAGTTGGACATTCGCTTATGGCTGACAATCCGTATTGGGGCAAATTCACCATACAACTCGAGAATAAAAAAGAATAATGTAGAGCGACGAATCGTGCTATTAAAACTTTTTAAGAAAATCAATTAAAAAACATCGCTATAAAAGTTAAATTTGTTAATTGCATATTTTAAATATTAAGCCTGAGAAAGCGAAAAACATCTGGAGCGGTAACTTCAATTTTACTTTATGTGAAGTATAGCGGGCTAAAATTTAGATTACGGAAATATGGATTATTGTGCAATTAACGACTTAAAATAATTAAAATGAAATTTAAAAAAATCTTATTAGGCCTGACTTTTATTCTTTTACCTATAGCCCTTTTGGCTCAATCCAAAATAACTGTTTCCATTCAAAATAACTCCAATTTAGACAGAAAAGCAGCCATAGTTTCTATACCCTGGAAAACTATTGTATCAAATTATCCTCAAATAGATACTGCCAATTTTGTGGTTATTAACCCAGCCACTAAAAAGCAAATCCCTTTTCAGCTAGAACATCGCGGACTTCAGGCAATTCAAAATTTGCTCGTACAAGTTGATGTGAAAGCCAAATCCTCATTCAATATTCTAATACAAAAAGGAAAACCTGAAGCTTTTGCTGCAAAAACCTATGCGCGTTATGTACCGGAACGAAAAGATGATTTTGCGTGGGAAAATGACAAAATTGCATTTCGTGCTTACGGAAAAGCTTTAGAAAACACAAAAGAAGATGCATTTGGATTTGATGTGTGGGTTAAAAGAACGGACAGGCTTATCCTTAATGAAAGATACAAACGAAATGAATACCATATTGATCATGGCGACGGGATGGATTATTACCACGTAGGTTTTTCATTAGGTGCGGGAAATATGGCGCCTTACGTAAAGGATTCAATTTATTACTCCGCCAATTACCGTCAATGGAAAGTCCTGGACAACGGGCCTTTACGCAGCACATTTCAACTAACTCACGACACCTGGAATGCCGGCGGAACAAATGTTAAAGTAACAAAAACTATTTCGCTTGATGCTGGTTCTCAACTTAACAAAATTGAGAATGTTTATTCTTTTGATGGCGAAAAACCATTACCAGTAGTGGTCGGAATAATAAAAAGACCTGAAACCGGAACTATTTCATTAAATGAACAGCAAGGTGTTATGGGGTATTGGGAACCTGTTCACGGTCAAGATGGTACGACTGGTGTGGGAGCCATATTAACCAGTCCGGTTAGCAATATGATGGTAACCAAAAAGCAAATTTTAGCTAAAACTGAAGTTAAAAACAATGTTCCCGTTATTTATTACACCGGAGCAGCCTGGGATAAAGCAGGTGTAATCACGAATGCAAAACAATGGCAGGACTATCTGAATAATTTTTATCAGCAGACAAACGAACCTTTAATTGTAACTGTAAAATAATGTCTTGATATTGTATCTACAGGAAAATACTAATTTAAAATAAAGCCGTCCCAAAACATATTTGAGACGGCTTTTAAATTTCACAACAAACAAAGAGTTCTACTTTTGATATTTATGTCAAATTACTCCGTAAATAACTTGTTCATCGTCATAAATAAATACATTCGTGTCAATAAAATTTCTTTTAAACAACATTGTTTATGTACATGCATTCGTGGATATTAATTAACTTACAATCAAAACTCTAACGTATACAAAACGTTATCTTAGTACAGAAATTCTAATAGTATCAAGCAAATTATTAGATAAAACTTAACTTCAAAAAACTTAAAATACCTATATTTACTTTTTTAGTGGAGAGCATTACGTCTTACGGATTTTCCAATTCTTATAGCGTTAGCCATTTAATTTAAGCAGTCAAGATGGAAAAAAATACTATATCAGCAGCAGTACCTTTGAATGATAATCCAATGCAAAACATTCAAATAAAAAAAGCTGATTTATTACCGGATCCGGAATCTCGTTTAGATTCTATAGAAATGAAAGAGAGACCTATCAGCGATGTGACTATTCCGTATAGAGACTTGACAAATGTCGTTACTAAAAAAGAAAGTATCGCACAAATCATTGCTAAACTGGATGTTGCTGCTAATATCCGTTATCAAAGAACAATTGAAGATACCTATTGCAATGTGTATTCTTATGATTATTGTCATTTCTCCAGAGTATATCTTCCAACGGTTTGGTGGACAGAAGAATCGCTGGAAAAATTAATACAAGGACAAGATGTAGAAGCCGTTTTTGAGCAAACGGTTGATCGTATTTACTCAAGTGCCATCCATGACTGGTTTTTAGAATGGGGAATTAATTTTGGCTGGGAAAGAATGTTTACCGTGGATGAAATTCAAAATAAAGTGAATGCCAATGGCGGAATCGGAATAATTTGTGCCAAAAGAAGAGAAAAAGGATTATCGGGACATATCGTTCCTGTGGTTCCTGAAACTGATTTTCATAAAGCATATCGTGAAAACGGCGTTGTTATATATCCATTGCAATCACAAGCGGGAAAATTAAATTATAATTACTTCGCGGAAATCAGAAAAGACTGGTGGAATGACGAATTATACTCGTCTCATGTGTTTTATTATCATGAATAAATAAAGCCAACTCACCTATTGCTCAAACACCTAAAAAAAATATTGATTTTCAACGCATTAACTACTTGGAAATCACATAATAAAAAACTAATTTTGCAACCTGTAAAAAACAGGGATAGCAGAATAATACTGTTAGGCTATTCATTTGCTTAAATTATTGATATAAAAGTAATTAATGACAATTATAGTTTTATAAGCCCCTTTATAAAATCATTCTTTTTATCATTCTTTCAGTCGATACAAGTGTAAATTTCTGAGACTAAAATTCTCATTTCTAAATTCTAAAATAAATAAACTTTTTTAATGGATACAAACAATTATACAGATCCGTTAAAGTTTTTTTGGCTCAAATCATAAACGATTTATCCCTTATTTCAGAATTAAAAAAAATGTTCTAAAAAAATTTAATCAATCATAAAAAAAGAAAATCAGTATAAATGAAAGACAATCAGACAAAAAAATATTATTGGGGAATAGGATTAGAAAACGAAACCTACATGCAATTTGAAGAATCCCTAATAGTTTCTGGTGAATTTATACAAGAAAAAATTGGTTTTGAAAAATATAGTCTTGACTACAGAAAATGCTACAAACCAGAAAGCCTGGCTCCTATTTTGAGGAAAGCATTTAATGTAAATGATACTTATAAAGTAAGCCGAATGATGAACAGTCATTCGCTGGAAAAACTGGATATCAATTACCAGCATAAAACATTATCCGCAGTAAAACCAGCTGTTGAAACTGCAGAAACAACTGTGAACGCAGAACCAATTGAAAATCCTGAATATCTTGGAAAGTCAATTATGGAGCTTTTCCTTGAAGATCAGCCTTACAACATTCAAAGTATGATTACCCAAAGAAATAAAACAATGGGATCTGTGCATTTTGATGGAGATTCTATCGAATTTGTAACCAAATATTTTGAAAACCGAACTATAGCTGATTCTTGCAAAGAATTGAAAGCTACCAAAAAATTATTTTTGGATAAAATCAACGAATCGTCTGTTTTAAAAGGCAAATTGAATTTTCCGGATTACAACAATGGCCTTAATATGTTTATGACCAATCAGGAAAATCTTGTTTTGTTTAATAATGGAACGTACCATTTTCATATTACTTTACCATCGTTAACTGAGGACAGCCGAATTGTAGATTATAATGATTTTGAAAAAACACATGCCAACGCGATCTACTTGCTGCAATGGTTTGAACCTTTTTTTATAGCAACTCTGGGAAGTCCGGACATTATGGGCGTGATTAGCGATAAATATAGTTTAGATAAAAATTTCACTTTAGGTTCAATGCGAAATGCGATGTCTCGTTACATTGGCGTAGGAACTTACAACAAGGCAATGCCAAAAGGGAAAATCCTAACTTATAACGTTGATGATTTTAGAAAATTGCTGAAATTTGAAAAGGAAGAAAATATTTGGTGGCGCGATCAGATTGAGGCTGACATGGAATACGAAATGCTTGCAGAATTGGGTCTTGATTTTAATCAGGAAAAAATGTACCAAAGCGGTTTTGAATTCAGAAGTTTTGATGAATTTCCGGCAGAATATTTAAACGATGTTCTTTTTTCGATAATTCTAATTTGTGAGCATTCTTTAAATCTTCCCGATGTACAATGGGGACATGATAGTAAAGTGTGGAATAATTTGGTTTTTAAAACCCTAAAAATGGGTTATTTAACTGAAATTGATGCGGAGGAAAAAAACGAAGTTTTGGCATTACTGCAATTGTTACATCCAGCAGATCCAACTTATAATATATTGAAAGCCGAGTTTGAAGAAATAACATTACTGGATGAATTTTTCTTTAAAATTCTTGCAGTTTTACATGACAAATACAAAGACAACAATGTTTGTCTGGATTCTATGTACGGGCAAAAAACAAGTTTTCCACCAAAATGGAATAATTTTAATAAATATCAAACAGAAAGACATTTACAACAAATTGGTTCTTTCTCTGATAACTAAAAATTGTTAAATGCTTTGGCAAAAAAAGCTGTACCATTAAATAAATGGTGCAGCTTTTTTTAATCCATTTTAATCTTGAAACCGGCAATTTTAAAATTAATCTTCTTCTTCCTCTTTTGCGTCGAAATTTATAGTGTTATAGGCAGCTTCAGTTAGTGTAACATCAGCTTCTTTTTCTTCTGCCAACGTTTTTTCAAGCAGCAATACTGCGTCATCCTCTCCTAAAGTTGTTGCAAAAGCGGCCAGTGTTCCGTAAGTTGCAATTTCATAGTGCTCAATCTTTTGCGATGCAGCAATAATACCGGCATCTCTTACTGGTCCAGATTCTGTTTCTTCTAAGATGCTTTCACCTTCCTTGATAAGTCCTTCCATAGCGTCGCATTTTTTGGCAACTGCTTTTTCACCCACAGATTTAAAAACTTCTTCAAGTCTTGCAACCTGTTTCTGAGTTACTGCAAGATGGTCATTTATCGCAGTAATCAAATTTTGAGAAGTTGCATTTTTAGCCATTTTGGGAAGTGCTTTTACTAACGCTTTTTCCGCCCAGTAAATGTCTTTTAATGAATCTACAAACAATTCTCTTAATCCTTCAGCAGCAGAAGGTTTCGCTTTTACAGTTCCGTTTGAACTAGTTTTGGATGCTGTTGTTTTAGCAGCAGTTTTGCTTTTTGTAGCAGCTGTCTTTTTTTCGGCAGTTTTCATAATGTTTTCTTTTAAGGTTATGGGCCAAAATTACAACGCGTTGCATTGTATAATTTTACAGCTTTTTGGCTGTTATTTACACTATTTAAACATTGACTTACAGTTTCTTAGCGTTAGATCTAAAACTGTTACGAACAACTAATTCTGTAATGATTGATAGAAAAGCTGTAAAATAAAAACATTGAAAGCTGCGTAATTTTAATCATTATTACTTTATCGTAATAATTAGATTTTAAAACTTAAAAACAATATATTATGGAAACATTATCATCTTCAACAGCAGGCATTTCAAAATCGATATTGAAAAAAAATGTATCGAATCTAGAAAGGATATTAATGGTCACCAGTGGTGCCTATCTCCTATATAATGCCTTGTCCAATAAAAACAAAAACATTAAAAAAGCGGGCGCTGGCGGTGCTATGCTTTTGAGAGGAATTTCAGGCTATTGCCCTGTTTATGATGTTGCAGATCATTTAAGAAATGATAAAGCATCAAACATCAATATTAGATTAAATACTGTTATTAACAGACCTGTTAGTGAAGTATTTGCTTTTTGGCACAATCTTGAAAATTTGCCAAAATTCATGAGCCATCTTCACAGCATCAAAACCATTGATTCTACAGTTTCAGAGTGGACAGCAAAAGGTCCGGCAGGAATTGGATCAATTAGCTGGAAAGCAAGAATTGTTAAAGACAGAACCAATAGACTTTTAAGTTGGAATTCTTTAGAAGGATCTTCAATAAGAAATGCCGGTAAAGTAATCTTTAAAGACAAAGGCAGTGCAACAGAACTTGAGATCACTATTTCTTATCATGCACCACTAGGAATTGCTGGCGAAAGTGCGGCAAAACTTTTAAATCCTTACTTTGAAAAAATGGTCCGAGATGATATTGCAAGCCTTAAAAATTATCTTGAATCTGCTGAATCATAAAATGTTTAGGAAATTAAAAATGTCGGTAGTAATTAATGCTACGGACATTTTTAATTTGGATTTAGGCGGCAATTAAAAAATCTAATCTGTTTAACTAGTTTTAAAATCATGGATAAACCGGACCCAACCTTTAAAAGTTCCAACATATCTTCTGGTGATAATGTATCGTTTTGGATTGATTCCAGCCCAATAATCTCTTATAATAAGCCTGATCAGGATATTGATACTGAAGTACTTATTATTGGAGGAGGTATTGCAGGCTTAACAACTGCCTATAAATTATTACAGGCTGGCAAAAAAGTAGTACTTGTTGAGGATGGTTTTATTGGAAGCGGAGAAAGTGGGCGTACTACAGCACATCTTACCTGTGCCCTTGACGATCGTTATTACTTCCTTGAAAATACTTTTGGTGAAAACGCTGCAAAATTAGCTGCAGAAAGTCATAGCGCCGCGATAGATGAAATTGAACAAATTATAAATACGCTAAATATCGATTGTTCTTTCAAAAGAGTAAATGGTTATTTATTTCTGCATTCAACCGACAAGGAGGAGAATCTCGACAAAGAATTCACGGCCACTCAAAAAGCTGGGCTTGCAACATCAATATTACAGGCAACTCCAGCAGTCGCAGATGGTGAAAATCAAAGATGTCTGGTATTTCATAATCAGGCACAATTTCATATAATGCATTATTTAAAAGGGCTTGCAGAAGCTATTATTGCACTTGGCGGAAACATTTATACAGAAGCCCATGCCGAAGAAATTACCAAAAAAGGCGCAAAAGTAAACGGTTTTAATTTTTCTGCAAATGATATAATAGTGGCTACCAACACACCTGTTAATGATACCTTAGCCATCCATACCAAACAACATGCGTATAGAACTTATGTTATTGCAGGTAAGATTCCGAAAGGACAACTACCCTATTCTCTTTGGTGGGACACTGGCGATCTGGACTCCAAATGGGTTTCTCAGCCGTATCATTATGTACGTCTAGAAGAATTTGATGAGCATTATGATCTGTTGATCTCAGGTGGTGAAGATCATAAAACTGGTCAGGCAGATGAGGAAAATATTTCTGCAATGGAACGCTATGACAGACTCGAAGCCTGGACAAGAAACTACTTTCCGATGCTCGACAATGACCTTTCATACAGATGGTCAGGGCAAGTAATGGAGCCTGTAGATTCTCTGGGTTTTATGGGCAAAAATCCCGGCGATGATAATATTTATATCATTACTGGCGATTCCGGCAATGGCATGACACACTCGACTATTGGCGCAATGATTATCTGCGATAGTATTTTGGGTATCAAAAATAAATGGGAGGATTTGTACAGTCCATCACGTATCACTCTGAAAACCACGGGAGATTATATCAAAGAAGCTGGCAACATGGCTTCACAATATCTGGACTGGATCAAAAAATCTGATTTAAAAAGCACTGCCGATTTACCTCCGGGAGAAGGAGGCGTTCTTTCTTCAGGAGTAAAAAAAATTGCGGTCTATCGTGATTATGATAATTCATTAAAAGCTTTTTCGGCAGTATGTCCACATTTAGGATGCATTGTACAATGGAATGCTGATGAAAAATCTTTTGACTGCCCTTGTCACGGCTCACGATTTGATACTAAAGGCACTGTAATTAATGGACCATCTCAAACCGATCTGCCAAAAATCCATATTAAATAGAAATATATGAAAGCTATTATACTTTTAGCGACCCTGAAAAATAAAGGACGCTCCAATACTGAAGCTCTGGTTGAATTTATTGCTCCCTATCTGAAGCAACAGAATATTGAGTATGAAATTATAAGATTAGCGAGTCAAAACATTGTTCCCGGTACCTACACACATATGAATGTTAAAGACGATTGGACGGAGATTTATAATAAAATTCTTGAAGCAAAAATTTTATTATTTGCGACACCAATTTGGTGGAACAACCATTCGTCCGAACTTCAAAGATGCATCGAACGCCTTGATGAAGTATATGATATTATTCTGGAAGGAAAAGATTCTCCGCTTGACGGTAAAATTGGAGGTATTATCATAACCGGCGATTCGGACGGTGTTGAACACATCACCGGAAATATTGCTAATTTCTTTTGCAGCATCGGAGTAACTGTGCCGCCTTATTCTTCACTTGGTGTTATATGGGAAGGGCATGCCAAGAACTCCAAAAAAACAAAGACACAATTGCAAAAATATTATCAACGGAACTACGCTAAAGATGCAACATCTTTGGCGGAATCGTTGAAGAAAGCTGCTAAATAGCAAAATAGTATTTAAAGCATAGCGACAATCAGCGAGTTATTTAACTCTATTTTTTAATTATTTTTGTATCAATTCAAATCTACCAGATGAAACGTTCCGGCACAGCAGATTTACCATTACATTATGGACACGTTCCGTTATGGCTTTCCGAACGAATGGCTAAGCTTGGTTTTGCAATTGTCGAAACGATTGCAATGGAATTTTCTACTTCTGAAGTAATAAGCAAACTTAGCAATCCCTTTTGGTTTCAAAGTTTCGGTGCTGTGATGGGAATGGACTGGCATTCTTCCGGAATTACAACATCTGTTCTTGGCGCTTTAAAAAAATCCGTCAACCCGCATTCCAAAGAATTAGGAATATACATCTGTGGAGGAAAAGGCAAACATTCTATGTTAACTCCAAAGGAACTTTTGTTTGTTGGTGAAAAAACAGGTCTCGACGGAAATAATCTCGCCAATTACAGCAGGCTTACTGCCAAAGTTGACAATACAGCCATTCAGGACGGTTTTCAATTGTATCAGCATAATTTTATTGTCGACAATAAAGGACAATGGGCGGTTATTCAACAAGGAATGAATCCCAACTCACAAACAGCAAGAAGATATCATTGGCATTCACAAGATTTAAAATCTTTTATAAATGAACCTCACACCTTTATTTATGGCGAAAACCAAGGAACTATCTTAAATCTTACTGCTCAGGCAGCCTTAAAATCCAGAGAAGGCATTTTAGAATTATCCCGGGAATCGCCAACAAAAATTATAAAAGAGATGCAATACCTTTCTATGCCCGCTCATCACGATGTTAGAATGGAGGATGTTAATATGAAAAGACTCGGTGCAATGCTCTGGACGACACATGAGAATAAGCCGGAAGATTTTGAGGATCTGCTGCTTTTAAAAGGCATGGGGCCAAGAGCTCTGCAATCATTGGCATTAGTAAGTGAAATAATTTACGGCACTCCTACCCGATTTGAAGATCCAGCACGTTTTTCATTTGCCCACGGCGGAAAAGACGGGCATCCGTTTCCTGTTCCGGTAAAAATATATGATGAGACAATTGATACTTTTCAAAGAGCTATTAATCGTGCTAAGATTGGCAATACTGATAAAATAAACGCGATTCAAAAACTATCTGAAATCTCAAGAAAAGCGGAAGAAAGTTTTACTCCCAATTCCAATTTTGATGCATTGCTTCAGAGGGAAAGAGATGACTCGCATAAATATGGGGGAAGAACTATTTTTGGAGCTGCAAAACCCCCTAAAAACAAACCTATAAATCCAAATAATCAGCTGGAGTTATTTTAGCTTTTCGAATTAAAAGTCTATGAACTGGCTGTTGCTGTACATTTTCAATTTAATAAATAAATAATATGCAAGAAGTATTTTTTAAAGATTGGAAAAGCATTGAGCATGTTGCCCTTTCAACAATCATCGCATTTATCACGTTATTTTTCTTCGTCAGGATTTCAGGAAAACGCACATTATCAAAACTCAATGCCTTTGATTTTGTTGTAACAGTGGCTTTGGGATCTACATTATCATATATGATGCTGGCCATGGTTCCTATTGTAGAAGGCACTATAGTGTTACTGTTAATTATTATTTTACAATACATTTTTGCCTGGACAGCCCGTTCGTCCAAAAAAATGGAAAGGCTTATAAATGCCGTTCCAACGCTTATATATTATGATGGAAAATTTATCGAGAAAGCTATGGCAAAAGAAGCTATAACAAAAGGCGAAATTTTTTCAACAATCCGAAATTCAGGAATCGATCAGATAGATGAAGTGAAAGCTATTGTGATGGAACTAAATGGACAAATAACAGTTGTCAGAAAATCAAACGGAAATGGCAGCAGTTCATTAGATGACATTGAACTTGCAGACAAGGCAGTGAAAGACGCATGACTTTTGAATAATAATTAGTCACTACTAAAATAATAAATAATGATTTTATTAAAGATTTATTAAACAGAATCCAGAGCCTCAAATAAACGATCAAATTCGGCTATGGTAAGCGAATCTGATAATTTGCTGCGGATCATAACTTTGCTATTTTCTAGAGATTCTTCAAAGATTTTTTTTTGGTCATCAGTTAGACTGTCTTGTAAAGCCTTAATTTTAAAGCTCAGAACTAAAATACTCAAATTTATTATTTTAACCTCTTCTAAATCCATAATTAAAGTTTTGATAATTAAACACATAGTTAAGGAATATTTCAGAAAAAGCCTAATGACTACCTAAATAAATATCCTTTTTATGGTTTGAAGAGATAGTATTTTAGTTTTGTTTGAAAAGTTTGTCACTATTTCTCTTTTCATCAACTAATAAAAGCTGCGATTCCATAAATTTTGCCGTTACAATAGTCCCTTGTTCGTCTTCCCATTGTGTTAGGACATTTTCAATTAATTCCGGCTCAAAGCCAATAACTTTCATCACCTGACCACCGAATTCCTGCTGTACATTTTGACCTTTCTTAAACATAGCTTGATCATTTAGAGTTAATAAATAGGGCTGATTTTATAAGAATAAAAGTAAGACAATGGTATGTTTTTTTTTTACAATATTATATTGCTTTATTATACTATTTACGCTTTTAAAAAATAGCACAGAATTGTTTTTTGAATCAAAATTTGAATTTTAAAAGCTATTCTAAAACTTAGCAATTTCCTGCAGTTTTACAATTGAAGTTCCCTGAGGCAGTTTCCAAGGTGCTTTAGCGAGTTTCATAGCCAAAACTTCTGTTGGTAGCGGTTTGTATTTATTTAATAATCCAATACCGTTAAAAAAGCCAAGTATTTTAACTATTGTTTTTTCTCCGCTTCTGTCCGTATCGGCACGCAGGAGCGGTCCGGGTCTAAAAATTATATATTGCCCAAAATCAAGTTCTGTAATTGCTGTTTCAAGTTCTCCTTTCATCCGTGAATAAAAAATCCTGCTCTTCGGAGAGGCATCAGAAGAAGAAACCAATACCATTGAATTTACCCTGTTCTTTCTTGCAATGAAAGAAAATGTTAGCGGAATTTCATAATCAATTTTCCATTGATTTTCCTGCGAACCTGCGTCTTTCAATGTTGTTCCCAAGCAGGAAAACAAAACATCTCCAGTGATCAGTTCCTTGTATTGCTCAATATTTGAAAAGTCAATTATATGTTCCGTCAATTTAGGATGCGATCTGCCTGTAGGCCTTCTCACAAAAATAGATACCGATGTATAATCATCATCCTGTATCAGTTCTTTTAATAAAAATTTCCCCGTAGAGCCTGTCGCTCCAATCAGCAATGCCTTCATAGTTTTAATTATTTAATATTAAATCCTTGATACTAATTCTATTTTATTTTTTAAAGTTATAAAAGTTTATCAAAGTGAATCGGTAAATCGTTTATGCGTTTGCCAGTAGCGTGAAAAATGGCATTCGCAATCGCCGGAGCCATTCCTACAACACCAATTTCTCCGACACCTTTTATACCAAGATCATTAACAAAATGATCTTCTTCCTCTACAAAAATCACATCCAAATCATGAATATCAGCGTGAACCGGAATATGATATTCGGCCAAATTGGTATTCATATATTTTCCAAATTGATGATCTACAATTGTTTCTTCATGCAGCGTTTTGCTGATTCCCCAAATCATTCCGCCTAAAATCTGGCTTTCAGCAGTTTTAGGATTAATGATTTTACCTGCAGCAACGGCTGTAAGGGCTCTTTTTACTTCAATTATTCCTAAATCCTGATCTACTTCAACTTCAACAAAAACTGCACTGTGCACCGCCCTTGCTTTTTTTCGGTAATGTAAAGGATTGGGCATGGATGTATTGGTTGTTTTTATTTCTTTTCCTTTATTAGCAGCAAAAATCGCTGCGAGGCTAATTTTAACCTCAGGATTATTCTTTAATAATAAAAACCCATTACTAAAAATTACATCTTCAAATACGGCCTCGTTTAAAACAGAATTCGGAAGATGTTTCGCAATTTTAAATATTTTTTTATTTAATGCCCTGCATGCAGTCTGAACAGCCGGACCCACAGTTGCAGAGGTAAAAGAACCACCTTGAATAGGGGCAAATGGCATTTTACAATCACCATATGAAAAGGTAATATCTTCTATTGGAAGACCTAATTCATCTGATGCAATTTGAGTCATAATAGTCGAAGTTCCTGTTCCAATGTCTGTAACGGCGCTTTTTATCTCCACTTTTCCATCATTTGTCATTATAGCCTGCACTCTGGCCAAAAGCCTGTTGGCATCCCAAATTCCCGTTGCCATTCCGTAACCGACTAATTTATTGCCATCTGTCATACTTCTTGGTTCAGGATTTCTTTTGTCCCACCCAAATTTTTCAGCACCTTGCAAGTAGCAGCTTCTTAATTCTTTGCTCGAATATTCTTTATCAGAACTTTTGTCTGTTTCAGAATAATTGATCAGTCTCAATTCGACCGGATCAATATTTAACTTATATGCCAATTCATCCATCGTAATTTCAATAGCATGCATACCAGTACTTCCGCCGGGAGCACGCATATCGAGCGGAGTATAAACATCTAAGGGAATCAGCTGGTGTTCCAGCAAAGTATTTTCTGCGGGATACAGCATGTTTGCCCAATTGACAACGATTTCAACATAATCTTCAAAACGAGAAGTCTCCCCTATTGCTTTATGATAAATAGCGTTGACCCTTCCTTTTTCATCAGCTCCAAATTTTGTAAACTGCAATGTTGGCGGTCTGTGTCCGAAAGTAAACATCTGTGCCCGATCTAAGGTTACCCGAACATTTCTTTTTAATTCAAGTGATGCCATAACCGCCATAAAAAGCTGATATTGCGGTCGAAGTCCTGACCCGAAAGCACCACCTACAAATGGTGCAATTACCTGAACATTTTTCATTTTTAAACCAAAAACATTTGCCACATACATTTGAGAATTAATTGTTCCCTGTGTTTTGTCGTAAATTTTCAGTTTGTTTTTTCCTTCGTAAATAACAGTCGTAGCAAACATTTCCATTGGATTGTGATGCTCTGTTCCGTGTTTAAATTTACCCGAAATTTGAACAAAAGAATTTTGATATGCTGCTTCAAAATTACCTGTTGGCTTAGGCGGTGGAGGTTTAAGCATAGAAGCAAGTCCTTTTTTGGGATCTCTTGCTTTATCTAAATTTGATTCAAGATCAGTTTCAAATTCTTCCTCTATATAAGCTACTTTAATTTTAATTGCGGCATATCGTGCCATCTCAAAAGTTTCAGCTACGACAAGTGCAATCGGCTGACCGTTATATTTTATTTCGTTATCTTTTAATGGTTTAAAAACTGTTCCGGGTGGTGCATCCATATCCGCATATTGAAAATCAAACCATGCTGTTGATGGTCTGTTTTCATGCGTAAAAACTTCTATTACTCCCTCTAAGGCTTTTGCATCTGTAGTATCAATAATCGCTATTTTACCTTTAGTAATTGTACTGTTTACCACATAACCGTATAACAAATCTGCGGCTTCATACTCGCCAGCATATTTGGCGCTTCCGGTAACTTTCAGATGACCTTCTAAACGGCTTATTGGTTTTCCTATTGAGGGTAATTTTGTCATTTTTTTAATTTTAAATTATCGGTAATTTACAATGACGGTTTTGCACCCGGTCGTTGAGATTCAGGATCTAATGCCATAATGCAATTACGTATAATTGCTCTTTTAGCCAATATTATTTTAAATGAATTGTGTTGATAACCCATCGCCCCTTTCAAAATAATATTTGCTGCTTCGGTAATAATTTCCTGAGTAGGCTCTTTACCTTTTAAGAAATCCTCCGCTTCCGGAACACGCCATGGTTTATGAGCAACTCCTCCCAAAGCTATTCTGACATCTTTAATAATGCCATTTTCAATATCAAAACCGGTAGCTACAGATACAAGTGCGAAAGAATACGAACTTCTGTCTCTGAGTTTTAGGTAAGAGTAGTTTTTTTCAAATCCCTTCTCCGGAAGATCAATACTCGTAATTACTTCGCCGTGTTTGAGATTATTATCAATATTGGGCGTATCTCCGGGAAGTCGGTGAAAGTCAGAGAAATCGACTACCCTTTCTCCATGTGATCCGCTAATATTTATTGTAGCATTTAAAGCCGACAAAGCCACACACATATCCGAAGGAAAAACAGCAATGCAGTTTTTGCTTTGTCCTAAAATAGCATGAATACGATTATAACCAGTAATTGCTGAGCAACCTGAACCTGGATCGCGTTTGTTGCACGGTGTATTAATATCGTAAAAATAATAACATCTTGTTCGCTGCATAAGATTACCGCCATTGGTTGCCATATTTCTAATTTGTGCCGAAGCGCCAGCCAATATTGCTTTTGATAATAATGGATAACGCCCTTCTATAATTGGATCGTAGGCAGTATCGGCATTGGTATGCAACGCCCCGATCCTCACTCCTCCATTGTCAAGACGAAGTATGGAATTATGTTCCTTTATCGCATTGATATCGACGAGTTTATCCGCTTTCGTAATGAAATATTTAAGAAGGTCGGTAATATTTGTACCTCCAGCCACAATTTTATTCCGAATATCAGCGTCTAACTGAGAAATTGCCTGATCAACATTTGATGCTTTTGTATAAGAAAAATTATTCATTGAACCCTCCTTCCTGCACCGCTATAATTGCATTAATAATACCTTTACTGGCGCCACATCTGCAAAGATTTCCGCTCATTAAATCCTGAACTTCTTCTCTGGTTTTTGCTTTTCCTTCCTGTAACATTCCTATGGCACTGCAAATCTGTCCTGGTGTGCAATAACCGCACTGAAAAGCATCATGTTCAATAAAAGCTTTCTGTAATGGATGTAGATTTTCTCCATCAGCAACTCCTTCAATTGTGGTAATTTCAGAACCATTTTTCATTACACCCAGCGTTAGGCAGCTTAAGATTCTTTTGCCGTCAACAATAACCGTACAGGCACCACATTGCCCGTGATCACATCCTTTTTTTGTGCCTGTCAGATTGATTTTTTCGCGCAGCACATCCAGTAAAGAAACCCAAGGCATGAGTTTTAAAGTATGGACTGTTCCGTTTACATTTAAAATTACGGAATGCATTTCTGATGTTTCCATAGGTTATTGTATTTTGAAATTAAAATGGATTTTTAAACCAGACTCGGAGTACATTATAAGTTCAAAATGTACTGATCTAATTCCGTTTAAAATTAACCAATTAGCAAAAAAATATCTTTATATCATTTTTGGCTTTAATTACAAAACTCCAAGTAGTCATAAAATGTAATTCACTGTTAATTATATAATTCCACTCACCAATTCTATAAAATAGCAAAGCAATAAACCCATAATTTTGAATTAAGAGCATTTGCTAAAAAGCTTACACTAATAACTATAAAATTATAAATCATGGAAAACTTAATTAATCAGGAGAATCTGGAAGATATCAGAGAATTTATTGAAAGTAAGATAGCAGATGTGCCAACTAATTATATATTGGTCGGAGCAATCGGTTCGCTACTTTTATCTGGCTATCTTAAAAAAATAGGAAAAAACCAAGCAAGTTCCGTAATTGGCAAATTGTCTATCCCAATAATTGCAATTGGACTTGCAAAGTATAAAGATGCCATAAAATCTGAATTTGAAGCACTAACGGAAACACAACCGGAGACTGAATTTCATTCATAAAAAGAAATCAAACGAAATTTGAAAATCTGTTTGTTTTAAACAATCTCCTTTTTTAGTAAATTTGGTAGTCCTTCCTAAGTTTTGTCTAATTCAAACAAAAATGTATGAAGATATCACCATCGAATTCTGTTTTGCTTGTAATGGATATACAAGTGAAGCTGCTGCCAAAAATTTACGAAAACGAAGAGGTAATGAAAGATACCCTCTGGGCTGTTGATTTGGCTAAAGTAATTGGCATTACAAGTATTTTAACCGAGCATTGCCCGGATAAAATAGGAACCACGCCTTCCGAATTAAGAGAAAAATTCGAAGAAAAAGACATTGTATCAAAGGTTTACTTTTCCGCAGTCAGTGAGGGCAATCTTCTCAAGATGATGCCAAAAGAAAAAAAGCAGATTATTGTGACGGGTACGGAAGCGCACATTTGCGTACAGCAGACCGTTTTGGATCTTTTACAATCAGGCTTTCAGGTTTTTATTCTTGAATCAGCTGTGGGAAGCCGACATCCAAAAGACAAAAAAATTGCGATAAAAAGAATGCGCCAAAATGGAGCTGAAATAATTACACGCGATATGCTCGCATTTGAATGGCTTGAAAAAGCAGAAACGCACCTCTTTAAAGAGGTGCTTAATAAATTCATTAAGTGATTATATAACTTATCTTATACTATTTATAGGAAAGTGTCAAATCTCTCAAAATGACAAGTATAGCCATCTGGTTTCTTGACAAGATAATCCTGATGATATTCTTCAGCTGGCCAAAATTTGGTAAAAGGTTCAAGTGTGGTGACAATTTTACCATGCCATTTTCCTGATTCATCAACAATATTAATCACTTCATCAGCAATTTTTTCCTCCTGCTCGTCCTGGATAAATATTGCAGATCTGTAACTAGATCCTCTGTCATTGCCTTGCCTATCAATAGTGGTTGGATCATGCATTCTGAAAAAATAATCTAACAATTCCTTATAAGAGGTTTCATTGCTGTCGTAGGTAATTTCAATTCCTTCGGCATGACCCGGATGATTTTCGTATGTGGGATTATCATTGATTCCGCCAATGTAGCCAACCTCGGTATCTTTTACACCTGGACGAACACGAAACAAATCTTCCATTCCCCAAAAACATCCTCCGGCTATATAGGCTTTCTTTAAATTTTCCATTCTTGTATAATTTTTAAATTTCGGGTATTTACCTTTAATCAATTCGTAATCCTTAATTAGTATCAAAGATAATGGATTATTATGAGTTATTATAGACAGGCAACCACAACTAAAACATTTTATAGTTATAGGATATTTTATGTAACTTTAGCGTAAGCATCTACAAATCAACAAGATTTTCTTTTAAAATAAGATTAATTAATGAAATTTAAAATTTTAAAAATTAGATTGACACTGTTTTTTCCAATTTAATTACAGTTCGGTACAAATTAGCGATATATCAAAAATAAAATAAATCAATTTAATCACAAAATACTGTTATTCAGCGATTTAAAAACGAGGCAGGTTTTTTGAGAATAAGATAACATACGAATTAAATATTTTTAATTATGCAAAACGACATCTATCAAATTAAAAGATTACTCACTACTAAGAACAAGACATTTTCATATTATAGTCTGGCTGAGATGGAGAATCAGGGATTTAATATTAAAAAAATGCCATTCTCTATTAGAATACTGTTAGAGAATGTGTTACGCAACTACGATGATTTTGCTATTACTAAAGAAAATATTGAAACGCTGCTGAATTGGAAACCTGAAGCTTCTGACAAGGATATTCCGTTTAAGCCTGCTCGCGTTTTGATGCAGGATTTTACCGGAGTTCCCGCCGTAGTAGATATTGCATCACTAAGAGCTGAAGCCGCTAAAAAAGGAAAAAATCCAGATATGATTAACCCACTTATTCCTGTAGATTTAGTTATTGATCATTCGGTTCAGGTAGATTATTTCGGAACAGAATATTCTTATCTGCACAATATGGAGGAAGAATATAAACGCAATACAGAACGATACGAATTTTTAAAATGGGCTCAACAATCTTTCAGCAACTTTAGTGTCGTTCCTCCTGGGATGGGAATCTGTCATCAGGTTAATTTAGAGTATTTGTCAAAAGGTGTGATTGAACGAAATGGAGAAATTTTCCCTGATACACTGGTTGGGACTGACAGTCACACCCCAATGGTAAATGGAATCGGTGTAATTGCGTGGGGTGTTGGTGGTATTGAGGCTGAGGCCGCTATTTTGGGTCAACCCATTTATTTTATCATGCCTGAAGTTATTGGTCTTAAACTTTCCGGTGAAATTCCGCTTGGATCTACAGCCACAGATATGGTGCTTACAATAGCAGAACTCCTTAGAAAATATGGTGTTGTAGGGAAATTTGTTGAAGTATTTGGTCCGGGACTCGATAGCTTAAGTGTTCCTGATCGCGCCACCATCGGCAATATGTCGCCTGAGTTTGGCTGTACGGTTACCTACTTCCCTATTGATGATAAAACCTTAGAATATATGCGCCTCAGCAATCGTTCTGAAGATCAAATAGATCTGGTTGAACAATACTGTAAAGCTAATTTGCTCTGGCGTACTGGCGATGAAGCCATTACTTATACTGATGTTTTGGAGCTTGATCTTTCGACTATAGAACCCACTATTGCAGGACCGAAAAGACCGCAGGATAAAATACTTCTTAAAAATCTCCAGCCTTCCCTTATCGATTTGCTTGACAAAACCTTTGGCAGAAAAAATGTAGCTCCAAAACAAACAGCACGCTGGTCAGGCGAAGGAGGTTCACAACCGATTCAGGGAGAAGCCGTAATTCCCGATAATGCAAAAATTGAAGAAAAGATTGAAAATGGTATAAAAACCGTTGCGGTAACCTTAGGCAATGAGCAATTTATGCTCTCAGATGGTGCAGTTGCCATAGCAGCCATTACATCCTGTACCAATACCTCTAATCCTTTTGTAATGATTGGCGCCGGACTCGTAGCCAAAAAAGCAAGAGAACGTGGCCTTAATGTAAAGCCATGGGTTAAAACTTCGCTGGCACCCGGCTCAAAAGTAGTAACTGATTATCTTGAAAAAGCAGATTTGCTCGGCGATCTTGAATCTCTGAAATTTCACGTTGTAGGTTACGGCTGTACCTCATGTATAGGAAATTCGGGGCCACTTCCTGTCCATATTGCCAAGGCTGTCGAAGATCATGATCTTGTTCTCGCTTCTGTTTTATCCGGTAACAGAAATTTTGAAGCAAGAATTCATCCACAGATTAAAATGAATTTTTTAATGTCGCCCATGCTCGTAGTTGTTTTTGCGCTTGCAGGGCGTGTAGATATTGATTTAATTAATGAACCTGTCAGTTACGATTCTAATCAGCTGCCTGTTTATTTAAAAGATATCTGGCCTACAAATGATGAAATTAATGCAGTCTTAAGTGCCGTTTTATCTCCCAAACAATTTGCTAAAAGCTATGAAACTATTTTTGACGGAAATGAAACATGGCAAAAATTAAAAATACCAGAACAAAAAATATATGCTTGGGATGATAACTCCACTTATATTAAAGAAGCACCATTTTTTCAGGATCTTCCGGAACATCCAAAACCATTACAGGATATTGAAAATGCCAGAACCTTATTAATGCTGGGCGACAGTATTACGACAGACCATATTTCTCCCGCTGGTTCCTTTAATGAGAATTCGGCGGCCGGTAAATATTTAATAAGTCGTGGTGTAGCAAAAGCCGATTTTAACTCTTATGGATCACGTCGCGGTCATGATGAAGTCATGATAAGAGGCACTTTTGCCAATGTTCGTATTAAAAATGCCTTGGCAGATAAAGAAGGAGGTTATACCAAATATCTTCCTACGGGAGAAGAAATGAGTGTCTATGATGCTTCGGTACAATATAAAGCATCTAATACTCCTCTAGTCATTCTTGCCGGAAAAGAATATGGAAGTGGTTCATCAAGGGATTGGGCTGCAAAAGGAACTTTTCTTTTGGGTGTAAAAGCTGTATTGGCAGAAAGTTACGAACGAATTCACAGAAGCAACTTAGTGGGTATGGGAGTTTTACCGCTACAATATAAAAACGGCGATAATGCTTTAAGTCTTGGACTTACAGGAAAAGAAACTTTTACCATCTCCGGAATTGCACAAGATATTAAACCTTTGAAAGAGCTATTAGTATCAGCAGTAAAAGAGAATGGCGAAAAGTTAGATTTCTATGTTATTGCCAGACTGGATTCTCAAATAGAAATTGAATATTATAGAAATGATGGAATACTTCAATATGTGTTGAGACAATTTCTTCAGAAAGCTTAAGAAATATTTCCCATTTCGATATAGCAGAATTTATTTACCAATTTTATTTCGATCAAGAATCTTATTGTAATTCCTGATCGAAATAAAAACTGCTATTTTGCAGGGGTTGATGACTCTGTACTTTTAGTCTTAGCTGGCACGTCATCTGATTCATTTCCATTTCCTTCATTACTTCTCGTTGTACCCTTTATTCCTGAATTCATGGATGTGCTGTCACCAGCTTTTATAGCATCTGAATCTGTTTTCATAGTATTACCCGAAGTCGATTTACAAGAAATAGATAGTCCTAATAAAAAAATTAGCACTATCAGTTTTGAATTAAATATCTTTTTCATGATTTCTTTATTTAATGTTTATTCAAATATAACTTCAATATTAAAACGTTCTGTTTCAATATTTTAACTTAAAATTACATAATTAAAACAACCAGAATTTAATACTTATTTTTCATCGCTCAAATATTCTAAAGATACGCGATGACACAACTGGTAATGATATAAACTAAAGGCGATAAGCTGTAATTTTATAAAAATCAGGATTTCTAATTTTGACTAATTGCAGATAAAAAAAGAAATACAAAACCTTTTAAAATTGCATTTTTGAAATAACCGTAAAAGTCATATTATTATGAGTTTCAACATTATACTTCAAATTTTAACAGCTTCTATCGCAGCCACTTCTGTGATGACTTTATTCAGTTATGCTATCTCAGCAAGTGCCAGAGAACTTTATAAAGAGCCGGTATTACTTACTTATATTTTAACAGCACTCCGTTTAAAAATATCAAAAAACCTAAAAACTATTTATGGCTGGCTTTTACACTACCTAATCGGACTATGTTTTGTAATTGGTTATCACTTTTTATGGTGGAATGAGTTTTTGGAAATTTCATGGGCAGCCAGCATTTTATTGGGTGTTTTAAGTGGAATAATTGGAATTATAAGCTGGATTATTTTATTCGAAATCATTCCGCAAAAGCCTAATATTGACTATAAAGGGTATTATACGCAACTTTTTGTGGCACACATAATCTTCGGTGTAACTGCATTTCTAATTTACAAATTGTTTCTATAAATCTTTTAAACATACTATTATGCCATCAGATCTAGTAACTAAATGCGCCAAAATTTTAGCCGCCAAAGAGTGGAATATCGCCTTTGCCGAAAGTGTGACAGCCGGAAGAATGAGTGCTGAGTTTTCTATGACTAATGAGTCTGGTAAAATTTTGCGTGGCGGAATAACCTGCTATGAGATATTTGTTAAAGAGCAAATATTAAATGTACCGCATTCGATAATAGAGAAATATACACCGGAATCAGCCGAAGTTACACAAAGACTTGCAGAAGAAACTTCAAAAATATTTAACTCTAATATTACTGTAGCAATCACCGGTCTGGCAAAGGCAGGAGGAAGCGAAACGAAGGAAAAACCAGTTGGAACGATTTTCTTTTGCATTATTACGCCGGTAAAAAAAATAAATCATCGTAAAGTATTTAAAGGTTCTGCTGAAAAAATTGTGTTACAGGCCATTGACGAGGCTGCAAAACTTGTTATTGATTGTGTTGCTAGTTTGTAAAATGAGGACAATATTGATATTCTACTTTTCGTAGGATGATAATTAAATAACATATACACATTTTTATATAAGTATAAATCAGAGCTATCGTATTAATTTTGAGAACCTTAAACCTTAAAAACATCACAAATGAAAAATTCATACCGTTACAATAGTGGAAATTTATACAAATGTCCATTTCAAAGCAAAGTATATGGCTCTGATAATAGTGATTTAATCTATAGAAAATCCTATCAGGGAGACTGGGGCGACTGGGATGATGAGCCGCTTAACAGTACAAATAATTTTACAGAATCAGATCAGGATGATTATGAAATCAAAAGCGATATCAATGATCGCGATGTACAAAACAACTAGAATGCGATTGGAAGAAATGGTTGCATCCAGATTGATTATTGCTTAACATTAATTCTCTTGAAATTAGTTACTTTTATAATTCATAAAAAATGCTGTATTGCTCCCGCTTGCTTTATTTCTTTTATGTCGGAGGAATCAGTAAAAAATAAGTTATTTATGAGTGACATCGCCCACAGATTTCCTGAAAATCCATTATTAATGCCGAAAGATCTGCAATCCAGCAGCGCAGAACTGCAGGTTATCAGTCTTTTAAATCCGGGCGTTTTCGTTTTTGAGAAAAAAATCTGGCTTTTAATAAGGGTAGCTGAAGGTATTGCACAAAAAGAAGGTGTTATTTTTTTTCCTGTAATTAATGCCTTAGGCAAAGTAGAAATTCTCGAATTACCTTTAAACAATCCGGATCTCATTGTTACCGATGCCCGAATTGTACAATACAAAGGCCTCGATTACCTTACCACCATTTCGCACTTACGTTTAGTCTGCAGTGAAGATGGAGTACATTTTCATGAACCTGAAGATTCTTCTATCTTAATGGGCAGCGGAATATTAGAACAGTTCGGAATAGAAGATTGTCGCGTTTCTAAAATAGCAGATACCTATTATTTAACATACACCGCAGTTTCTGAAAATGGTGTTGGCGTTGGATTACGTATGACCAAAGACTGGAAAAATTTTGAAATAGCGGGTATGATACTCCCTCCTCATAATAAGGATTGTGCCATTTTTGAAGAAAAAATTAATGGTAAATATTATGCCCTGCATCGACCATCAAGCCCTCAAGTAGGAGGCAATTTTATATGGCTGGCAGAATCTCCTGACGGAATACATTGGGGAAACCACAAATGCATTATCAAAACACGCTACGGATTATGGGATAGTGCCAGAGTTGGTGCAGGTGCCGCTCCTATTAAAACAGATCAGGGATGGCTCGAAATCTATCATGGTGCAAATGCTGAACATCAATATTGTCTAGGTGCTTTTTTAATGGATCCCGAAGATCCTTCAAAAATAATTTCCCGAACAATAGATCCCATAATGATGCCTCAGGAAAATTATGAACTCAGCGGCTTTTTTGGTTATGTGGTTTTTACTAATGGACACATCGTAGAGGGAGATAAATTGACAATCTATTACGGCGCAGCAGATGAATTTGTTTGCGGCGCGTATTTTTCAATTAAGGAAATTTTATCTGCTTTAGTGCCATTAAATGATAATAATCAACCTGTTTCTATCCCTACTGAAATCTAAAAGTTTAAAGAAATATCAATTACTTATTAGCGTTTTTTTGATTCTGTGATATTCTGTAAGCTGACAATTAATATTTGTTTTAAATTTGCATCCTATAACTTATTCAATAAAACACTTCATTGATCACTATTTTAGAATGCAAAAAGAGTCAGCTTGATATTTTATTCAAAGTTGCCATACAAAGTTATAATGATACGTATCAATATCTCTGGACAGATAATGGACAAGCTTATCTTGATCAATTTTATAAAAAAGAAGACTTCGAGAAAGAACTTTCTGCACCTGATATTTTTTACTTTTTAATCTATGATGCAGACAAGGCAATAGGATATTTTAAATTAAAAAATAATGGACTTGAGCCCTATTCAAAAACACAATGTATTGAAATTGACAAGCTTTACCTTTTAAAGGAATATTCAGGAAAAGGATTTGGAAAGGCCATAATTGAATTCATAATTTTATTTTGCAAAAAGAAAAATCATTCGATTCTATGGCTTAAAACAATGGAAAGCAGTGAGGCAAGATATTTTTATGAAAGACAAGAATTCATACAAACTGCTAAAAACTATTTAGATTATCCAACAATGAAAGAAGAATATAAATGGATACTTACTATGGTAAAAACGCTTTAAAATCATTTTTACCATAGCACTTTTATCCTTGATTATTTTCTAACTTTTTTCTTCTGTCTCTAACAATTCATTGGTTCTCCGAATAGATTCGGCATCTTTATAATCCAGCCAGTCCTGACCTTTTCTCTTACGCATCCAGTTGTCGTAATAACGAATGATTGCAACATTAGCAAAACCTTTCCATAGATTCGAAGGCCTTCCGGGAAGTGATCTTAAACTAAGTGAAAAACCTGGTGTTAAATATTTCATGTAGTGCCACCAACCCTCCGGCATGTAGAGCATTTCTCCATGTTTCAGATTCGTGATGTATGGTTTTACCTTCTTTAGGGCAGGAAATTTTTCAAAATCAGGGTTGTCAAAATCAATATCTTCATTGCATAACCATGAATACGGAAGACGGTACATATATTTTGTCTCTTTAGGATCGACAAGTACGCATTGTTTTTCACCTTCAAAATGAACATGAAAAATATTTGGAAAATCAATATCATAATGCATAAAAACTTTCGCATTCTCACCTCCAAAAAAGACAAGCGGCAGACTCTTAAGTAGTCGGATTCCCAAACGAGGCCAATGCATATCGGACTTCATTGAAGGCACATCTTTCATCAGATTATATAAGAAAATACGAAGATCTGTTGGACCTTTTTCAAGAATATCAATGTATTCGGACATGGTCATTATAAAATCCGGCTCATTTACTTTCTTGGTATAATCAGTTTTACGACTATCATACAAAGGCACCTTTTTATCTCCTGCAACTTCTCTTAAAAAATTAAAATTCCACTTTGTAAAGGCAGGCCAGTCTTCTATCTGATTGGTAATTACAACCGGCTTTTGGAGCTTATAATAGTTTTCTATAAATTCTTTTTTTGTAAGTTTTTCAACTCTTTCTATCTGTATATAATCATCAAATGCCATGTGTGGATTTTTTTAAAGTCAAATTTTGATTCAATAACAATTCTTAAAGTCTTCTCTGGGTACTCTAATAAAATTATCTCAAGTTAATTTAGAAATAACTTTCTATTAAATTTTAGAAATTAAGAATTTATGCTAATATATAAATAATTAACAACCTACTATTAATTTAATCTTTAGAATTTAAGCAATTAATTATACTATTTGGCTTTTGCAAATACTGACCCTAAATTAGCGATACTATCAAATATATTCGGCGTAAGCATTAATCTGATTACATAGTGAGAGAAAAGTTGCGTACCTTTCTTGTATATGAATATTTTAATTGATAAATTAGACAAATGCTGAACAACTTTCCTTTTTATTTGGGTATAATATTAATTATTTTATTACTGATTATGTTGGCTAATAAAATAAAAGTGGCTTATCCTGTACTACTTGTATTGGCAGGATTGGCAATTAGTTTTATTCCTAAAGTTCCGGTAGTTCAAATTGAACCCGATCTTATATTTTTCATATTCCTTCCTCCTCTTTTATATGAAGCAGCGTGGACGGTTTCCTGGAAAGAAATGTGGCGTTGGCGACGTATTATTACGAGTTTCGCTTTTGTCGTTGTTTTTCTTTCGGCACTTTCAGTTGCTTTAGTGGCTAATTATATTATTCCGGGATTTTCATTAGCATTGGGATTTTTATTGGGTGGCATTGTATCTCCGCCAGATGCAGTCAGTGCAGGTGCAATTTTAAAATTTGTCAAAGTACCCAAAACAATTTCGTCGATACTTGAAGGCGAAAGTTTACTGAATGATGCCTCATCCTTAATCATTTTCAGATTTGCAATGATAGCCGTTGCAACAGAACAGTTTATTTTTTATAAAGCCGCAATAAGTTTTAGCTGGATGATCTTTGGCGGTGTAGCAATCGGCTTATTAATCGGATGGTTATTCATGAAAGCGCACAAATATTTACCAACGAATGCCAATGTCGACATTGTTTTATCATTACTTACACCTTACATTATATATCTTTCCGCTGAAGAAGTGCATAGTTCAGGTGTTTTGGCAGTTGTGAGCGGAGGCTTGCTTTTATCGAATAACAGACACCGTTTTCTTAGCAGCAAATCAAGATTGCAGGGAATCAATGTTTGGGAAAGTCTTTGCTTTATTTTAAACGGTTTAGTGTTTATGCTCATCGGTCTAGATTTACCTCAGATTACTTCGGGACTGGAAGATGTCAGCCTCGCACACGCAATTGGATATGGTGTTGTAATTACTGCTGTTTTAATTGTAAGCAGAATCTTATCAGCCTATGGTGCCGTAATTGTGACATTAATTGCCCGAAATTTTATAACTGTTGCCGACAGCAGGCATCCCGGATATAAAACACCTTTTATTCTTGGATGGACCGGTATGAGGGGTGTCGTCTCATTGGCTGCCGCCTTATCTATACCTGTTTATTTGAATAACGGGAACGGTTTTCCGCAACGAAACTTAATCTTATTTATCACTTTTATTGTTATCCTTCTGACCTTATTAATTCAGGGATTAACGCTGCCGTATTTCATCAGAAAAATCAAATTGACCGATATTTATGACCCTTTGCCACGTGATGAAGCTTATGCAATCTTACGAAAAGATTTATCAGAATATGCCATTCAGTATCTAAAAACAAACTACAAAGATCAGCTCGAAACTAATGCTTCACTCCAGCAACTCATTCAGAAAATGGAGCATCACAATAAAGGAATGGACGACGAATCACTTGGAACGGAACTCAAAGTTATCTATCTCGACTTACTCAACGAGCAAAGGCAATGGCTGATAAATAAAAACAGAGAGGACAAAACACTAGATGAATCCATCATCAGAAAACAGATGTATTACTTAGACATTGAAGAAGAAAAATTGATTCATTTTTAAATCTAAAATATTTCAACGTATTATTTTTTCAATGAAAATTCAGATTCAATTAGTCTGAATTTTTCCTGATCTAAAGGTTTGTTGAGGAATCTAAATATCGAAGGATTGTTTTCTGCGCGTCTGAAATCATCCGGATGTAGAGATGTTGTAATCATCAAAATAATACAATTACTTTTGATTGTTTCAGAAAGCTTGGCATATTCATCAAGGAATTCATATCCGTTCATTCCAGGCATATTGATATCTAAAAAAATCAATTCCGGCAATAATTGGGGTGTGTTTTCTAATGATTTGATATAATGCAGCGCTTCAAGAGCTGATTCTTGTAAAATTATTTCTTCAGCAAAAAGAAATTTTTCGGCCATTCTTTTTGCAATATATCTGTCTGTCGGATTGTCGTCAATTACCAGTATTTTTTTGAAGGATGTTGTTCCTGTTTCTTGCTCCATAAATTCAATTGATTTATTAATTTGGAATATTAATTAAAAAAGTAGTTCCAATACCTACTTCAGATTGTATTTTTATCTCGCCGTTGAGTTTAATGACGGCCTCTTTTACTATATACAATCCTAGTCCTGAACCAACTGATTCTTGTGACACACGATAAAACATGTCAAATATTTTCGAATGAGCTTCTGTAGAGATACCTATTCCGTTGTCTTCAATCACTATTTTCGTTTCCGTTTTAGATGCGTCAATTTTTATATTGACAAAGGGGTTTGGAATTTTTGAATTTTGATATCGAACAGCATTTGAAATAAGATTGCCTAAAATGGTTAGGAAACGTTTTTTATCAGAATAAATAAAACTTTCACCAGTGATGTCAGTATTAAATTCTACTTTTCTATTGTTGTCGCCTATAAATTTTAAATTTTCGGTCACATCATGAAGAAGTTCTTTAAAATTAATTTCCTCCTTAATAATTTCCATTCGGGAATTTCGCGAGTAATCAAGAATATCACATATAAAGACATCTAGTTTTTTGGCACTGGCTTTCAGCATTTCAAGATGTCCCAGTGTCTGTTCTTCGACAGTGTCATATTTGGCCACTTCGATCAGGCCAAGCATTGAATTCAATGGCGCACGTAAATCATGAGAGGTACTGTACACAAAACGATCAAGTTCGTAATTGGCTGTTTTTAATTGCTGATTTTCTATTTCCCTTCTATTAAAAATCAGATCGATATGTGCCTGACTATATTTTTTAATTTGGTAGGCCCACAATCCGCAGATAGCAAAAATAACTCCGGCAAGTATCATATGAATGATAAAAGTCTGGAGCGACATATAATCTAACTGAGAAAAATAAATTTCATCAAAACCATTGTATTGATAATAACCAAACAATCCGTGATGGAGCCCCACAACAAGCATAAGTGGAATTTGTAGTTTCCAGTCCTGATACGTAATAAGAATGGCACTGGCAATAAAAGCAAAAAAATGCATTTCGAACATGCCATGCATCTGATAAATAAACTGCGCCATAAAAACACCCAATACAATACTAAGAACATATTGATACAAATTTGATTTTGGCAAAATTATTTTAGCAGAATAATAAGCGATTAGTGATAAACTTCCCACTCCTATTGCAATTTCCCAGGTATCATAATAAAAGGCCAAAAGTAGACCTATTATGAAAAAACTGAAGAGAAAGTAATTAATTAAGTGATCTGACTTCTCTTTAATTGCAAAAAGATAGTCTTCAATATGCAGGGATTCCGCTGCAGGTTCAGTTTTAAATTTCATATTATTTTGGTAATTTGGGGTTTTACCAAATTATGTAAAAAAAATATAATGACAAACTTTAATTACTGTATTTTCTACATATAATTGTGATTGTTATTAATAATTTAGAACAGCATAACAAATATTTATTATTATAAGAATACTTACCTATGAATATATTCTTTTACAATGCCAAATACCACAATTTTTTAGAAATCAAACAGATTCCCCAAAACCGAATATCTCTTCCAGCTGTATAATAGTCGTTCCTTTTAGCAAAATTTTAGGTGCGTTGACTAATTTCTCTGTCAGGATATCTTTTCTATTATTGAATTCGCTAAAATCATAAAAAAAACGAACCAAAATACTTAGTATCTCAGTTCGTTTTTTTATTAATTAAGAAAGCATCCAGTCTATGTGATGTCTCAAAATTTTGAGTTACAATTTTTTTTCATTGTTAATTTATTTTTCAATCATATAATAAAATCCGGTCCTTTTTAAGATGTTATAAAAGCTAAAATATCTGCATTAATAGTTGGTGCATCAGTTGTTGGCATCCCATGACATAAACCCGGATATGTAATTAATTTTCCGTTTTTCAAAAGCTTAGCAGCTCTTAAGGCAGTAGTTTTGTAAGGAACAATTTGATCATCTTCTCCATGGAGCACAAGTACCGGTACCTCAACACTTTTTAAATCTTCAGTAAAATCAGTTTCGGAAAATGCTTTTATACAGTCAAAATGAGCTTTTATTCCTCCCATCATTCCCTGACGCCACCAATTATCCTGTATTCCTTTTATTATATTCGCACCTTCCCTGTTGTAGCCATAAAACGGAAAAGTGATATCATGATAAAATTGTGATCTGTTATTGGCAGTATTAAAACGAATATCATCAAAAACTGCCAATGGCACTCCATCTGGATTACCCTCATTAACAATCATATACGGTGTAACTGCGCTAATCAAAACCACTTTTGCAACACGATCTTTGCCGTATTTTGCAACATAATGAATAGCTTCGCCACCCCCTGTTGAATGCCCAATATGTATTGCGTTTTTTAAATCTAAAAAAGTTGTAAGTTCAGCTACATCAGCCGCATACGTATCCATTTCATTACCTGTATAGGTTTGTGTAGATCTTCCATGTCCGCGTCTGTCGTATGCAATTACTCTAAATCCACGACCTAAGAAAAACATCATTTGTGCATCCCAATCGTCTGCAGATAATGGCCAGCCATGATGAAAAAAAATTGGTTGCCCCGTACCCCAATCTTTGTAATAAAGTTCTGTTCCGTCTTTTACTGTAATCTTACTCATTTTGTTTTCTTTTAATTAATTATTAATGATTTCAAACTGAATTAACATTTGGCTATTCAGACTTCTCATGAAAATTTATAGTTTTTCATACCAGTCTATAATAAAATCTGCCACTGTTTCCCAACCTTTTTCTCCACAAATGAAGTGGCTTTTGCCATCAAAAATCTTCAAATTGACACGACTATTTTTGTCTTTATATTTATTTGCCAAAGTTGTTGTAAGTGACGGTGGAAAAATATTGTCACTGCCGCCACCAATAAATAAAATCGGTTCATGGGATTTTCCAAAATCAATGTTTGAAAAAGAGTTTAGTACCAATTCACGATTCACTTTAAAGCTTTCAGGTACAGCAAAATTTTCAAAAGCAGCTGCTTTTTCGCCTTCTGGCAACGTATTGAAAAAACAGTTATTATACCACTCACGACTTCCCATAAAATAATCTTTTCCCGAAAAAAAACCGAATGCAGACAGTACTGCCTTAAGTGTTTTAAATGGAGGAAACACGTTCTTTGGAGGTGCGCCATCTATACTTACGGCTGCCGCTGCCTTATCCATTTCCAATAGTTTCATAGCTGCCATCCCAGCCATAGAATGTCCTATAATTAATGGCTTTTCAGGTAAACTGTCAATCAGTTTCACAATATTGTTTACCACGTCTATAAATCCTGTTTTAGTAAGCGTGGGATGAACTTTATTTCTTAAATCTGCAGGAATTCCTTCGTGACCAGGATTAGCCGGTGTGTACACGGTATAACCTTTTTTTTCATAATGGCTTTTCCAGTTTGTCCAACTAATGTTGTTTACAAAGTTTCCGTGTATTAGAATGATGGTTTTGGATTTTGTCATAATATTGAATATTTAAAAAAATAATAGCATCGTATCAGTGAAGATTTTTTATAATTTAAGTTTTAATTATTTTGCGTTATAAAATGTGCTTTAAAATAATACAGTATAATTCCTGTACTTAATTTACAACCATAGAAACCTGGTGCAATCGCTGTACCTAAAATATAAACAATTGATTATCAATGAAATACGATATGAATTACATAAATCCATAACTACATTTCGCTAATTTTTAATAAATTTTGTGATATATAACAAAATGCTACTTTTGAAGGATATTCATAAAAAAACATCCCTGACAATTAACTGGATCTTTGTTTTAATTTGACAGTCTTCTTTTCTTTCAGCTATTAATACAAACTTACTTACATTTCGTATTCGCAATGAAATAAAATCCTACGATAATTATCTCCAAATCGGGAATTACTACAAAAACACGCCACCAGTTTTACTTCCGTAATTTTATAGAAGCGAAAATCTCTCACCTTTTTTAAAAAAAAATTAGCATTTTTTTAAGTGTTTATTCCACACTAAATACAAAAAGGATTCTCAAAGCTAAACCCTTGCAGTTACTGGTATTGTACATTTATAAAATATTAACGAATAAATTACAGGATTGATATTTTTTTATCAAATAAAAAACACATCCCGAAAAAATGCAGGATAGTGCAGGATAGAAATTGCCGTATATCATTTTACGTTTGGGATGTTAATTTTCCTAAAAGAAAGTTAAAAAAACTAACTAACCAACCTTTTACAATTAATAAACCATACAAGAATGAAGAAAACTACTCACTACTCTTTACTTGTCTTTTCTTTTTTAGTTCTTCTGACCGGTTGCAGCAAAGATGTATTTGATGAATACTATGAGCGACCAGAAAGCTTAGAGCCCCCAATTTACCAACAACTTGAAGCAAAGGGCAATTTCAAAAATCTTACCGCTTTAATTCAAAAAGCAAAATACAAGGACATCCTGAGCAAAGCAGGATATTGGACCATGATGGCGCCCAATGATGATGCCTTTACCCAATTTTTTCAAAAAGAAGGTATTTCAGATGTTACAAAAATTGATTCTGTAACAGCTTCTAAAATTGTTAAATATGCGCTGGTATACAATGCCTTCCGTTTAGAACAATTATCAGATTATCAATCGGCTATCGGATGGGAAGTAGATAATTCTTTCAGAAGAAGAACTGCATTTTACGACGGATTCCTGAATAAAACCGTAAATGGAAAACCAATTGTTATTGTTGGCTCAAACAGAAATAACCGTGGTGCAACAACTTACTATGTAAATGGTGATAACAACAATAAATATCTTTCTTACTTTGAGAAAGAATATTTTGCAACAAAAAATTTAAGCACTTACGATTATAATTTTTTCTATCCGAATTCAAACTTCACAAATGCGAATGTTTTAGGCGGACATATCGAAGAAGCTGATATTATAGCCGAAAATGGTGTGATTCATGAAGTGAGCCAGGTTTCTGTGCCTCTTTTGAATTTAGACCAATATCTGGAAAGTAATCCCAACTATAGTTTATTTCGCAGCATTGTAGAAAACAACTTGGTAACTTACAATTTCAATCAGGATGCTACGACCGCTTACCGTAATTACACTGGTAAATCTGACCAGGTTTTTGTGAAGGTTTATGATGCGACTTTAGCTTTTTCTCCAAATAATGAAAACTATCTAAAACAGTCTGACAATGACGGACAAATGGACGCTTACACCTTATTTGTGCCGGATAACAATGCTTTACAACAGTTTATCAATACGGTTTTACTTAAAAACTACGCATCAATTGACAAACTTCCGAAATACATTTTTCAGGATTTAGTAAATGCTCACATGGTTCCAAATGCAGTTTGGCCATCAAAAGTTTCTTCGTACAACAATGCGCTGGGTGAAGAAATCAGATTCAATTTTGCTACTGATGTAAAAGACGCCAAAGTTGCCAGCAACGGTTTCTTTTACGGAACAAATAAAATTCAGGAATCAAATTTATTTTATACAGTTTATACTTCGGCTTATTTAGATCCGAAATTTACGCTTGCTACAAGATTATTCAACGATGGTTCTGGTTTCAGGGAAATTGTTAGTGATATCTCTCAAAAATATACTTTGTTCCTTCCTTCCGATGCTGTTTTGCGTTCTCTTGGATATGATTTCAACATCAACCGTAATGAGTGGATGTACACTAATCCGGTAAATGGCGCAGTTGCAACAGCTTCTATTGCCCGTTCAAATTTGATGCGTGTTTTATACAATGGAATTATCCCAACTCCAAACGGAGAATTAAACAATTTAGCAGGTTCAGGAATCATTCGTTCCGGTGACCTTGATATTCCGGGAGAGTACATCAAATGGAATAATAATAAAGTTTTTGCTGCAGGAAATATTACTCCTGCAACTGTGATAGGTTTTGAAGACAAAAGAAACGGAAGAACGTATTACATTGATAAATTAATTCAGTTTTCGGAAGAAGCTCATGGTTTAACGCTTAAAAAACTAGCAACTGCAAATACAAATTTCAGTCATTTTTATAATTATCTGGCACAATCTACTTTGTACAAAATTGGAGACTGGATTGAAGGTGTAGAGATAGGAACTTCATACACTTTTATTGTACCAAGTAATGCCGCGATTTCTCAGGCTGTTAAAGATGGCGTATTGCCGGGAACTGTAGCTACGGGCGTACCAAACTTTAATCCGGCACTTCAGGGAGATAAGGATTTAGTAGCCGATTTTATTCGTTATCACATTATTGCCACAAAAACAGTATCAGATGATGGTCTATCAGAAGGTCTGGTTGAAACTTTAAGAAAAGACACTTTTGGAGAAAAAACTTTTATCCAAATTAATAGTGCTCCCGGGACTTTGTCTTTTAAAGATTCAGCAGGAAGAACTGCCAACTTCATAAAATCTTCAAGTAACAATTTGGCAGACAGAACCTTAATTCATTTAGTAGACAATTACCTTTTATATAAGCAATAAAATGAGATCAAAAATCACCAAAATAATTTACTGTTTTTCATTTGCCTTCATTGTCTTGGCAGCACTCCCAACTTTTGCCCAGGAATCTAAAACTACTTTAATTCGTGGTCAGATCGTTGATGCAAGTGATAATTTACCAATTCCAGGCGCTACCATTATTGAGCAGGATTCAGAGAAACGTACCGTAGGCGGAATTTTATCTGATATTGATGGAAATTTTGCAATCAACATTAAAAATCCTAACAATAAATTGGTTGTTTCATTCATAGGATATGTTACGAAAGCAATTCCGATTGATGGCAAAACTAATTTCAAAATTACTTTAAAATCTAATATTGAATCTCTTACTGAGGTTGTCGTTAAATCTGGAAAAACTGTTGAAACAGGTTTGTTAAATTTTGCGGAGCGTAATAAAACAACGGCTTCTGTTACCATTAAAGCAAGTGACTTAGCCAATACACAGGCAGCTTCTATCGATGAAGCTTTGCAAGGACGTGTTGCCGGGGTTGATATTACCGCAAATAGTGGTGATCCCGGAGCTGGTATGCAAATCCGAATCAGAGGTGCGTCTTCCATCACAGGAAATTCAAATCCCTTGATTGTTGTGGATGGAATGCCTTACGAAACTTCTGTTCCAACAGATTTTAACTTTGGTACTGCCGATGAACAGGGATATGCAGCATTGCTTAACATTGCACCGTCAGATATTGAAACTATTACCATCGATAAGGATGCCGCAGCAACAGCATTATGGGGAGCTCGTGCAGCTAATGGAGTTATTACGATTAACACAAAACGTGGTTCTGTAAGTGCACCAAAAATCAGCTATACTTTTATTGGAACTTACGCTAAACTTCCGGAGCCAATCCCGATGTTGAATGGTGATCAATATTCGCAATTGATTCCTGAAGAATTCATGAACAGAAACGGAGTTCCGTTAAACACTAATAATATCAAAGAATTTCAATACGACCCTCAGGAAGTGTATTACTATAAAAATTACAGTAACAATACCGATTGGATTGATGCGATTTCGCAGGTTGGTTTAACGGGCGATCATAACCTTTCTTTGCAAGGAGGTGGTGAAAAAGCAAGATATTTTAGTTCCGTAGGATATTATGATTCTAAAGGAGTTACGAAAGGAACCGGTTATCAGCGTATCAATGCGAGGTTAAATTTAGATTATATAGTCTCAGACCGTATTCGTTTTAAAACTGATATTTCGTACACACATTCTGACACGCAGCGTAATTATGTAAATACTTTTGGAACTGCTGATAAGGATTTATTAAGATCGATCGCTTACGGAAAAATGCCAAACATGGGTATTTTTGAATACGATGAAACTGGAGTTCTTACGCCAAATTATTTCTCTCCTTCGCAAAATATCCAGGGAGGATATCCGTCTACGTATAATCCGGTGGCAATGGCTGAATTTGCTACCAATGACCAATCCGGAGAGCGAATTGTACCTCATTTCAATTTAAATGTGGATATCGTACCAAAAGTTTTTATATCAACATTTGATTTGCAATTTGATTTCAACAGTACAAAAGCAAAGGCCTTTTTACCACAAAACGCTACAGGTCGTCCTTTTACAGAAACTGTTGTGAACCGTGCTTCTGATGCTGATGTTGATGCAGCAAGTATTACAACAAAAACGAATTTTATTTACTCTCCAAGACTTGGTGAAAAGCATACTTTATCAGCACTTTTGTCATTGCAGACAAATGATTATCGTTATGAATCGCATCAGGCATTGACGTCAAATACGGCTTCGTCTTTGTTAACTGACCCTTCAAATCCGTCAAGAACACAAAATTCTGAATTAAGATTATACACTAACAACAGTCAGTCAAGAAGTGTTGGTAGTTTGATTAATGCTCAATATGGTTACTTAGACCGTTATATTGTGAATTTTGGTTTACGTGCTGATGGTAACTCTAAATTTGGTCCTGAAAACAGATACGGATTATTTCCTTCTGCATCAGCAAGATGGAGAGTTTCAGGCGAATCATTTATGCAAAGTCTTCATTTTGTAGATGATTTCAGTATCAGAGCCAGTTACGGACAATCTGGTAATGCGCCTCGTTACGACTACAGATATTTTAATATTTATGGCAATAGTGGTACTGAATATTTAGGTCAAAATGGTGTTTTTCCTCAAAACATCGAATTGAGCAACTTGCGCTGGGAAACCTTAACAGGTCAAAACATCGGATTTAATCTTCAGTTGTTTAAAAGAAAAATTACTCTGGATGTCGATATTTACAAGAATAGAACTAAAAATTTGTTTTTTGAAAATCTTGACATTACAACTGTTTCAGGTTATTCCAAAATGGATCAAAATGTTGGTACTATGGATAATCAGGGTTGGGAGATTGGTCTTTTTACAACGCCTTACAGAGACAGCAAATGGAAAATCGAATTCAACTTTAACATTGCCAGCAATGAGAATATAATTCGTGAAATTTCTGAATTCTATCCAAGCGAAAGCGGAAATACAGATGTAAACGGACAATACAAACGTTTCCTTCAAAAAGACAATCCATTTGGTTCCTTCTACGGATATAAATTCAAAGGCGTATATACTGACAAAGAAGCTACTTTGGCCAGAGATGCTGAAGGAAATGTAATTACAGGTCCAAACGGTCAGACAGTTTATATGCGTTTTAATTATCCAGCCACCGATTATGTTTTTCAGCCAGGTGATTCCAAATACGAGGACATCAACAAAGATGGTAATATTGATAGCCGTGACGTAGTTTATTTAGGAAACAGTAATCCAAAATTATACGGAGGTTTTGGACCGAACATTACTTTCAACAATCAGTTTAAATTCCTGCTTTATTTCACGTATCGTATGAATTATGATATTGTAAACGGAACCGATATGAATACAACCAATATGTACGGCTGGAGCAATCAAAGTACTGCTACACTATCAAGATGGCGTAATCCAGGTGATGTAACTGATATGCCGAGAGCTGTTTTTGGGTCTGGTTATAACTGGTTAGGTTCTGATCGTTATGTAGAAGATGCTTCATTCCTTCGTTTGCGTTCTGTTACCTTCAGTTACAGTTTAGGACAAAAACTTCTAAAACGCTTGAAAATGGATGAGATCAGAACATACATTACTGCTGATAACCTGATGACATTTACAAACTATCGTGGCCAGGATCCGGAGGTTAATATGAAAGGCGGCGACCCTTTTGGTATTGCAATTGACGACTCCCGTACTCCTCCTACAAGTCGTATTACATTAGGTATCTCAACTCGTTTCTAAATATAAAATATTACATTATGCGAACTAAAATAAATGCAATAATAGCTACACTTCTAATTTTTGTTACCACTGTATCGTGTGACAATTATTTAGACCTGCGCCCTCAGGACGGAATCGTACGTCAGGAATTCTGGAAAACAAAAGAAGACATTCAGGCTGCCGTTATTGGTATCTACTCTTCTTTGTTAACATCACCTCCGGGAACAAATCTTCCTACCGGAATGACAAATTATACGGTAAGTGAATATCTTTTCATGTACGGTGAACTTAGAGGAGATATGATTTCTCCCGCTGGTTTCGTAACTACAGACCAAAGAGATATTACCACTTCAAATATTATTCCGTCAAACAACTTGACCAGCTGGGCTGTAATGTATCGCGTCATTAATTACTGTAATACTGTTATTGACCTTGCTCCGGCTGTAATTAAGGAAGACCCAACTTTAACACAAAAACAGTTAAATAATTATCTTTCTGAAGCATTGGCCATCAGAGCGTATTTGTATTTTACTTTGGCACGTACTTTTAAAGATGTTCCTTTAAAATTAGAAGCAACTCTTTCTGATGCTGATAATTTTCAATTACCGGTAACGCCACAAAGTGAAATTTTTGCACAGGTAGTAAAAGATCTTGCTTTAGCAGAAGAATATGCAGTAAAAGACTATGGAAATATTGCTTCAAATAAAGGAAGAATAACAGCTTACACGATTAACGCCATGCAGGCTGATGTTTTTCTTTGGATGGATAATTATGATGGTGCCATTGCTGCAGCAGACAAAGTAATCAGTTCAGGGCAATTTCAATTAATTCCCGCGTCAAATAGCTGGTTTGCCAGAGTTTTCGCCGAAGGAAACACTACTGAAAGTATTTTTGAATTTCAATACACAGCACAAAACGTTAATCCATTTTACGATATGTTCTTTCAGAGACCTGAATTCATAGCCTCTCCAAGAGTTTTAGAAGAAGTTTTCGGAATTGATTTTGTCAATCCTTTAAATAAAGATATTCGTGGCGACCGTGCTTCATTAGTTGCCGGAAGTAACGAAATATACAAATACACTGGTTTAAATACTGACGAACGTAAGACTTTGCAGGAAGCAGATACACACTGGTTTGTTTACCGCTACTCAGATGTTTTACTAATGAAAGCAGAAGCTTTAACACAATTAAACAGAGGAAGCGAAGCGCTTACTATAATAGATGATCTCAGACTAAAACGTGCAGCTCTTGATTTAGGTCAACGCATTAATCCACAAAGTAAAACAGAGGTTACTAATTTTCTTTTAGAAGAACGTGCCCGTGAATTTGCCTTTGAAGGAAAACGTTGGTTTGATGTATTACGTAATGCCCGAAGAAACAATTACGAACGCTTGGACCTTTTGCTTGCCAATGCTTTGGGTAGTGCTCCTGCAGATCAGCAGCAATCTATTTTGGCGAAATTAAGAGATCCAAACAGTCATTATCTGCCAATTAATAAATACGAAATCTATACCAATAAAAAACTTGTTCAAAACCCATTTTATAAATAATAAAAAATTTAAGTCATGAAAAGATTCCTTACAATATCCAGATTGATGAGACTTACTTTAGTGGTTTTACTAACTATAGTATTTCAAAACTGTAGTTCAGACAAGATCAAAGAGTCGACAGATGAAACCGTAAATATTACTGGCTTTCTAAAAGAAAACAAAGAAGACTACTCTTTATTCTTAGAAGTTCTTGAGATTACAAATTACGCTTCATTTATGAATACGTATGGTACTTATACCTTGTTTCTGCCAACTAATGCTGCAGTGCAACAATATTTAAAAGATGTAGGTGCTGCTTCGGTTAAAGATGTGCCTTTAAAAGATTTACAAGATTTTGCAAAATTACATATCCTTGATGCAAAAATAAATACAACTGCTTTTACCGATGGAAAAATTGCTACTCCTAGCCTTTATGGTCAGTTTTTAATAACTGGAGCAACAAATGTTAACGGAGTTTCAAGCACTACAATTAATAAAACGGCCAAAATTGTTACTTCTAATATCGAAGTCGGTAATGGTGTAATTCATGTTATTGATAAAGCATTACGCGTAGCCAATAAAACACTGAGCCAGACTATCGAAAGTGATCCATCTTTAACACTATTTACAGAAGCCTTAAAAGTTACAGGATGGTATGATAAATTGAACCAGCCAATCCCCGAAGGTAAAAATACAATTGATAATTACTTAACAGTATTGACTCAAACTAATGACGTTTTTAAAGCGGCTGGCATCAACAGCATTGCCGATTTAAAAGCAAAGTACAGCCATTTAGGAGATCCTACGAATCCACAAGACAGTTTGAATCTTTTTGTGAGCTATCGTGTTTTGCCACGACTTCAGTACTTAGCCGATTTAGCGGTAACCCAGGCAGTAGAAACAAAAGCCCCTCTTGAAGTAATTGGTGTAAAATTATCAAAGGATACCCTTTTATTAAATGAAGAAACTTTCAATGGAGTTTTAGAAAAAGGTATCGTAGTAAATCGTGAAAAGAGCGACGTAACAGCTTCAAACGGTGTGGTAAATTTTGTAAACAAAAACTTCTTTATCAAAAAACGTTTACCGGCTCCTGTATATTTTGACGTTGCTGATCAGCCTGAATTCAGACAGCTTAGTGCCGTTTTCAGAAAACCAGGAAACAGAGCTGCGCTTAAAAAAGAACTATTTAGTGATGTTACATGGGAAGGTCCGGATGTATTGACTTACGACTGTTCGGCTAAAGGATCAAGTGCGAATCTGGACCGCGGATGGCACGGAGATGTAATTGAAATTTTGCGTCACAGAACTGGTAATACGCAAAATATTGCTTTTAAAACTCCAGTAATTATCAAAGGAAAATATAAAGTATGGATTTCTTACAGATATCAAAGTCAAAAAGCGCCTCTTGTAAAAGTTTATTTTAACGGACAAGCACTTCCAAGACTTATCAATTTCTTAGAAGGAGGAAGCAACGCTTTACCAGAAAGAGTTTTAGAATCGCAAGGATACAAAAGCCATATCTCACCATTTAACAACCGTTTCAATACGAGACTTTGCGGAATTATTGATGTTCCGACCACTGGTAGACATACGATTACTTTAGAATCTCTTTCGCCAAGTGCAGGGGTAGTTTCATGGATTGATGTTATTGAATTCCGCCCTATCGATATGGATCAGATTTATCCAAGATTTGAAGCAGGTGGTGATGGACTTATTTATCAATAATGGGCTAAAAAATCAAAAGCGAACTAATTAAAAACCTAATCACGTAAAAATGATCTCATTAAAATCAATATATAAAACACTCTTCATTGGTATTTTAGCAGTAGCCGCAGTATCTTGTTCAGATCCTTGGGCTGACCGTGAAAATAATGGAGACGACAATCTGGATGTAAACCTGACCGAAGCCATTACAGCTAATCCGGAAGTGTCAAAATTTGGAGAATTACTTACCAAAACAGGATATGACAAAATTTTGGCAGCATCTAAAACCTACACTGTTTTTGTACCTACAAATGAGGCTCTTGCTCAATTGGACCCAGCGATTAGTAGCAATCCGGAAGCGCTTTCGAACTTTGTTGCCAATCATATTGTACTGACTTCTTATTCTTCTGTAAGAAATGAAGCGGTAGTAAAACTGAAAATGCTAAGCGATAAATATTTGGATTTTAAAGGCACGAATATAATCTCAGATGCTACAATTGTTTCTCCTGATCATTATGCTAAAAATGGTATTTTTCATATCATCAACAAGAATTTAACTCCAAAGAAAAACATCTGGCAATATATCAATGCTCAAAAAGATGCCTCTGCCATGAGCAAATATTTGGTAAGCTTAAATGAAGTAAACATCTACCCTTCAGACATTATTGCCAAGGCAAATGCATTGCCAGGCCAATATGCCGATTCGCTTAGTAACACTTTCCTGAAAAATGCATACAATGTAAATAATGAAAAACAGTCTTACACGATGTTTTTAATTGAAGATGAAGGATATAACGCTGAAGTTGAAAAACTCAAACCTTATTTGAACAAATCAACTGTCGATTCTACAACAACTTATTCGAGCTATTTTACAGTTAGGGATATGGTTTTTCCAAAAGCGTATATGCCTAATGAATTACCAGCAACATTAACCACACGTTTTGGAGTTGAAGTACCTATTGACAAAACTCAAATTGTTGGTGAGCCGATTGTTTTAAGCAACGGAATTCTTTATCGTATGAAAAAAGTAGATGTTCCATTAACAAAGCGTTTGGTAACTACCAAAATAGAGGGCGAAAATAATACATCATTTTTCCCAACTACTTTAAGAAGTAAACTTCTTTACCGTGACAATCATGATCCGAGTGACCCGCTGGGTGTTAACTTTAAAGATTTGATAATGAGAAAACCTGCAGTTTCTGCATTTTGGATTAATTACAGTGCAAAAGATTTATACAGTACAAAATATAAAGTCTATTGGAGAGCCATTAACGATTTTCAGGCAATAACTTTCCAACAAAGGTTAATTATAGGAAATGTGATAAGAGGAACTACTTATTATCCGGCAGAGGCGATCAAAGCTTTTGATTATACCACAGTGCCGCTTAATAGTTATACCGAAGTCTATTTGGGTGAGTTTTCAATAACTAAAGCAGGGAATATAGATCTGATTTCGCTTATCTCCGCTGCTACTACAGCTGATGATGTCAATTCGCTGGCCCTTGATTATTTAAAATTTGTTCCTGTCGTTAAATAATATTTTATAAAAATTGTTATGCTAAAAAAATTACAAATGACCTGCCTAATAAGCATCTTCTTTGCCGGAGGTCTTAATGTGCGATTGTATGCTCAGGATTCCCAAGATTCAACCGCAACAAAAACTACAACCCCTGCTCCTATCATAAAAAAAGGTATTTTAGTTCACGGCGTGGTTAAAAACGCAAAAACAAAATTAGGTTTATCAGGAATAAACGTAGCTGTCACAGGTTTCTCTGCAGCTATTACAGATGACGAAGGTAAATTTGAAATTAAAGTTCCTCATTTAGAGGCGCTGTTAAATATCAGCGGTCAGGATTTTCAACCTAAGGTATTCGCTCTTAACAATAGAGAATCTGGCATTGAGATATTTCTTTTCGATCCTTATTATTCCCCTGTTTATGAAACTGCCAATTTACCGTCAGGTTCAGAGAGCCAATTTGGAAATACCAAAGCCGCAAGTGTTGTCAATTTCAAAACCAATCAATGGTCTAGCCCAATAAAAGAATCTATTGGAGATTTTATCCAGGGAAGAGCTGCCGGACTTAATAGTATTCGAAGATCAGGTGTTCCAAGTGCTGGTGCTTATTTGACTATTCGTGGCTTTAACTCTTTGTACGGATCAAATAAACCTTTGATCATAGTTGATGGAATGATTTATGATGACGACGATTACGGTGCCGGAATTATTCAGAATAACAGTTCTTCGCCTTTAGATAATATTGATGTAAAAGATATTGAAAACATTACGGTTCTTAAAGACGATTCATCTCTTTACGGAACTAAAGGTGCAAATGGTGTCATTATAATCAACACTACACGCCCAACTGATTTAACAACCAAAATTGATTTTACGATGTACGGAAGTTTTAACGAAAAACCTAAACAGCTTCCGCTTTTAGGTTCTGAGGCATATCGTACTCATATTTCACAATTAGCAACAACTGCTGGGCTTACACCTGATCAAATTGCCAGTCAGCCTTATATGAATGATGATTCTCAGGTTCCGGGATATTACAAATATCATAACGAAACTAATTGGCAGGAGAAGGTTTTTGACAATAGTTATAGCCAAAATTATTTTTTAAAGATTCGCGGTGGTGATGATATTGCAAAATACGGGCTGTCTGTTGGATACCTAAATAATGAAGGAATTGTTCCAAACACTTACGCAAATCGTTACAGCACGCGTTTAAATGCTGCATTACGTTTGACCGAAAATTTTATTGTCGATGCCAATTTATCTTTCATCAATAATATAGAAAGTCAAAGAGATCAGGGCCTTGCTTACAAAACAAGTCCGCTTTATTTAGCTTTAACAAAAGCACCATTTTTAGCAGCAAATGCTATTAATGATGCAGGAGAAGTATCTCCTAATATTGCTGATACAGATTATTTTAATGTCGGAAATCCTCAGGCGATTATTGATAACGCCATCGGAACAAATAAAAACTATCGCTTTTTTGGTAACCTGAATTTCAAATATACCATCAATAATGATTGGAATGTAAACTCACTTTTTGGTCTAACGTACAACAAAGAGCGTGAATCTTTCTTTATTCCGGATTTAGGAGTTGCAGATATTGAGCTTCCAATTGCAATTGCAAAAAATCGCTCTGGCAGTGATGTACAGCGCTTGTACACCATCTATACTGATACCTATGCGAATTACCTGAAAAACTATAAAGAAGATCACAATTTTGATGTACGCTTTGGTTTCAGAACTCAAAATAATAAATCAGAAAATGATTTAGGCTTAGGATATAACTCTCCTACTGATGATTTTACGAGTGTTGGTTCAGGATCCAGCCTTTTACGTGTAGTTGGCGGAACATTGGGAGAATGGAACTGGTTAAATTTTTATGCAAATGGTAAATATAACTTTCGTAACAAATACTTCTTCTCTGCCAGTTATGCATTAGACGGATCAAGTCGTTTTGGAGATAATCCGAATGGAAACAGCAAACTAGCTTTAATGAGTTCGCTAACTGGTGCATGGTTGGTTTCTTCTGAAGATTTTATGAAAGATTCTAATGTATTTGATTATTTGAAAATCAGAGCAACTGTGAGCCAAACCGGAAATGACGATATCGGAAACTTTACTGCACAGCAATATTATGTTTCTCAAAACCTTTTGGGAATGCAGGGATTAGTTCGTGGTAATATCGGAAATCCTGATTTGCAATGGGAAACCGTTAAAAAATTCAACTTAGGAGCTGACTTCGGTTTGTTGAAAGAACGCTTAAATGTTTCTGTTGATTTCTTTTCAAACAAAACAGAGGATATGATTATTTATGAATCCATTCCGGTTCAAAGTGGTTTTGATTATATGATTACCAATAGCGGAACAATGAAGACTACTGGTGCAGAATTATCTATAAACAGCCGTATAATCAATACTCCGGATTTAACGTTTGACTTAGGATTGAATTTAGCGACGTACAAAAACAAAATTCAAAGTTTACCTGACGGAGATATTACAACGCAATTTGGCGGTGCAACCTATTTAACATCAGTTGGGCAGGATGCTAACTTATTTTACGGTTTTAAAAGCAACGGAGTGTATGCTACAACTGCTGATGCCAAGACTGACGGTCTTTCTAAACGTTTAAGCAACGGAGAATTACTTCCTTTTGGTGGTGGTGACATGCGTTTTACCGACACAAATGGTGATAAGGTAATTGATGACAAAGACCGAGTTGTTATCGGTAATCCAAACCCGGATTTAACTGGAAATATTACTGCAAATGTTACATACAAACGTTTCAGCCTTCAGGGATTATTCAATTTCTCAATAGGAAATGATCTTTATAACGGACTACGTTACAACCTTGAAAAAATGAGTACTTATGAAAACCAAAGCATCGCGGTTGAAAATCGTTGGAGAGCTGAAGATCAAATCACTGATATGCCAAAAGCAACTTATGGTGACCCATTAGGAAACAGCAGTTTTTCAGACAGATGGATCGAAGATGGTTCTTATTTAAGATTAAAAACTTTAGTAATCGGATATGATTTTAATGTGGAGAAAATGAATTATATCAAAGCAATAAAGCTTTACGCTACTGCTAATAATTTATTTACAATCACAGATTATTTAGGTTTTGATCCTGAATTTAGCCCTACCTCATCAATATTTGGTCAGGGAGCAGATATTGGTTTAACTCCTCAGTTCAGATCATTTCAGCTAGGATTACGTTTAGGCCTTTAATTATTTTTTACACTATAGAGAACATAAAAATGATAACAACAATTAGAACAAAGACAAAAAATAGTGTCATACTAATGATGGTGATGCTAGTGTTTAGCTTAACCTCATGTGAGAACTATCTTGATGTAGAACCTGAGGATAAACTAGCCGGCGAGCAGGTGTATCGCGACATTTATGATGCCGATGCCGCAGTAGTTGGAGTTTATGGAAAATTCATGAAACTGGCTGAAAAACATGTAATCCTGAACGAAATGCGTGCCGATTTGATGACGACAACCCGTAATTCAAGTCCGTATTTGAAAGAGATTTCAGAACATAATGTTTCGGCAGATAATCCTTATGCAAGTCCAAAAGAGTTCTACGAAGTAATTCAGAACTGTAATGATGTCCTGAAAAATTTCGATATCATGCTGGCTAAAAAGAAGTTTTCGCAATCTCAGTATGATCAACGTTATGCTGATATCGGAGTGCTTCGTTCATGGATTTACCTGCAATTAGGAATTCAATATGGAAGCGTTCCGTATATCACAGAACCTATTGAAAATATTAATGATGTAAAAAATCTAGCAAAAACGCCCAGAATTTCGTTTAATGAATTATTGACCAAATTGGTTGCTTTTACTGAAGGCTTAACCTATAAAAACCAATACGATTCTGAAAGCAGTTTAAATATTGCCGTTGACGGTTATAATACTGCAAAATTCTTCATCAACAAAGAATGTTTATTAGGTGATTTACAGCTTTGGAAAGGAAATTATCTGCAAGCGGCTCAACATTACAAAAATGTGATGGAAACCTCTTCAACAAGTGGAAATGACTCTGAGCGTTTTGATATGTACCGTGTAAAACTTGCCGAGGTTACCAATAATAATGACTTAGCGGTTGGTTATATAAGAACTCGTGAACAGGATATTAATGCTTTAATCGATGAAGATACTCGCGGATGGAGATCTATTTTTGCCAGAGACAGAGACGTTTTGTGGAATACAGAATGGATTTGGTCTTTACCATTCGAAAATAATTTTGCTCCTAAAAATCCTTTTATCAATATCTTTTCAAGTAAACATGGAAGTTATTTAGCAAAACCTTCTCAGCGTGCCATGGATTTATGGAATACCCAAAAACAGCAAAACGGTTTCCCATATGATGCCCGCGGACAGAAATTTACTTACAAAATGGTAAATGGAGATCCGGTAATTATGAAATACCTGTACAGCAGCGAAGCTATTGTTAGTGACATTCAGCCTACAAAAGGACAATGGTTTTTATACCGTGCAGCAAAATTACACTTGCGCTATGCAGAAGCAGCGAACAGAGACAATCAGCAAAAAGTTGCCTATGCGATTTTAAACATCGGGATAAAAGGAACTTATAATATTCCAAATCAAGTAGATGTTACTGATATTCAGAAGACAAATCTTGGTTTTCCTTATGATTTTGATGCCCGTCAGGGTGAATATCCATACTTCAGAGGTAATTGGTACCGTGGTGCAGGAGTTCGTGGAAGAGCTTATGTAACGCCAGCAGGAAATATTGGAGATGATATGCTAACTACTGAAAACAATATTATAAATGAAGATGCATTAGAATTAGCATATGAAGGAAATCGTTGGGAAGATTTAGTTCGTATTGCTTTACGCCGAAATGACCCTGCTTATTTGGCTGATAGAGTATATGAAAAACTAAGTAAAGAAGGAAACAGCAGAGCTGAAGAAGTTCGTTCTAAGTTAATGAATGTAAACAACTGGTATTTGCCTTTTGCCTGGTAATCTTTTACGACAAAATTAAAAAACAAAAACCTCGAAAAATTTCGAGGTTTTAGTTTTTTAAAATATACCGTTTTCTACGTAACATCATCAAAATTATTTTTAATTAAACCCAAAAATTTAAATGTATTATTTGTTGCCTTTTTGTAAAGTTAATACTGCTCCTGTTCCGCTCTTTTAGAGTCTACTATCTGCAAATTAAAGATAATTTCTTAAAAATATTAACAAATTAGTTTTCTAGTGGCGTGTTCCAGCAGGTACATTTTTAAGTTCATCCTGTTTTTGCTCCAAACTAATATAACTCAATACAATAAAAAGAGTATTATTTTATTTGAACTTTCATAATTGATCTGCAAAATCCATTCAGAAATTAAACAACAGCAGCGACTTTTTAAAATAAAGTTTTTTTTTCATTCGCAAAATCACTAACTTGTTTAGAATTAGAACTACTTCCAAGTATTAATACCGTTCTCCAGTAGTTTACTTCTCTATTTTTCGAAACAAATTATAGTGCAAAGTTCCTTAAGTAATTTTTCTAACACAAAAAAAAAACAGACTTATTATGCGAGTGTCAGTCATCCGAAAAAATATAAAATTAACCCCAGATTCCCGAAGAGTTGTAGCCCGATATTTTATGAATGGTGATGAGCGAACCCAGCAAATGGTCATGCGCATCATGATGTTGGATGAAAAACAAGTTGTAGAAACCTTAGAACAAACACTTAGGGAATTTGCCAGACGCCATCGAAATATTTCGGCTATATTTTTTAGACATTGCGAAAAAATCAGAGATTTAATCGAAGCAATGCAAATTGATTACGAAGCGATATCCCTTAATCGAAAAATGCTTATTGGTTCTTATTGTACAATGGAATATGCAATAGAATCTGCCGCAATTTTTAATCCTTCAATTGTAGAAGATTTTGATCAGTCAGGTTTAGAAGTCGGAGAAAAACGCGTTATTATTTCTTTTCGTGCAACAGGTGAAGGTCACATCTCCTCTATTGTTTTTAGAAGGGCAATTTTGGATAGGGACAACAATCTGCAGGTGATGAAAATTGGTACCAACATTGACAAGGCTGAAATTATGCACAAAACCTTTTTCAATAAAGAGCGATTTTTAATGAAATTGTCTGAGATGCATACTCAGGATAAATACATAACGCAAATTATGCAGGAGCTTCCTGATGAATTTGAATATACTATTCTAAAAAATCTTGTAAACACAGCTTTAAACGATCCTTCAATTCGCGAAGAAAGAAGGACTGCGCTGAACGAAATAATCTGGTTAGCCAAATCATTTTATGATTTAGAATTCAAGCATGATTCTGATATTACCGAGCGTGTTATATTTCCAATATCAGATTCTGAAAGCCGTGGTATCGAAGATGCCCGTTTTGTTCGCTTTACTGATGACGATGGTTCAACCAGAGTTATGGCAACTTATACGGCGTATAATGGTCATACGATTCTGCCTAAACTTATCTCAACCGAAGATTTTTATACCTTTAGAGTAATGCCTTTGCATGGCGCAGGTGCACAAAATAAAAACCTGGCTTTATTTCCCCGAAAAATAAAAGGCAAATATGCAATGCTTGCCCGCATTGATGGTGTGAACAATTACATTATGTATTCTGACAGAGTTACGCAATGGAACACTCCTATACTACTTCAGGAACCGCGTTTTACATGGGAGTTTACACAAATAGGGAATTGCGGATCACCACTTTGGACACAAGATGGCTGGCTGGTAATTACTCATGGTGTAGGTACAATGAGACGTTACTGCATTGGTGCATCGTTGTTAGATCTAGATGATCCATCTAAAGAAATTGGAAGATTAGAAGAACCGTTGCTTTCACCATTAGAAGACGAACGTGAAGGGTATGTTCCTAATGTTGTGTATTCGTGCGGTGCAATTATTCACAACAATAGTTTAATATTACCTTATGCCGTATCTGATTATTCCTCTACTTATGCCATAGTTGATTTAGCAGAATTGCTGGATACTTTGAAGAAAAGTCATTAATAATTAATAATTTATAACCAAAAACCTCTAAAATCAAATGACTTTAGAGGTCTACCAAAAATCTGACAAATCTATTTAAAGCTGCTTACTAATCCTTTTATTTATGCAGAAACTTTTAAATTACTTAGCATACATTGCCCCGTAAGATCAACTGCTGAAAATTGCAAGGCTTCTAAAAAAACCTTTACTTCATTTTTTACATCCTCATTGATTCCTTCATAAAATATCTCGTTTCTATCTTGATTTTTTCTTTCCGGTAAAATTAACATAGGTTCTAAGCTATTAAATATTTTTACGACGTGTGTGTTTGGCAAGTGATCTGTTATGATCTCCGTTGCCGATTTTGTTTCAAAATCAGGTAAAAAGGTTTGAATATTAAAAATCGAATTATTAATGTGTAATATTATTTTATCAGTCATGTCAGGCAAATCATTTAACCAAGCCTCAAGATTTTCCCGAGGAATAAACAATAGTATTATATCAGCACTCGCCGCTTCCTGTTTCGTAGCCAATTGTACTTTCTCACCCATTTTTTGCACTGTCTGCTTTAAGATATTATTATCACGGGCATGACTGATTAAAACTTCGTATCCTGAATTTACTGCTCTGCTGGCGAGGTCTAATGTAAAATTATTTACGCCGATGATTCCTGTTTTCATACTCTTTACAATTTGGTGCTTTATATTACTTTAACTTTATAAAATATTTTCTTTTTAGTAGTAAATACATTATAAATTTGTTAAAATTCTACGATTACTGTTATTACAAATATAACTGTAAACATTGTTGAGAGACTTGAACAGACCGTACTAATAAATCTACATTTCTGTAGATTTAAAACTACAAGAATTAAATTTTATAGTATGTTTGTATGAATAGAAAAATCATTTCGATGCTAAAAAAGCGGTTGTTTTCATCCTTGAATTATTATTGTCTTTTGCTACTAATTGCTACTTCTGGAATTTGCCAGGAAAATTATAAGGCAAGATGGTACACTGCAGATAATAATGAGTTACCTCAAAGCAGTGTAAAAGCGATAGTACAAAGCAAACACAATTTTATTTGGATGACCACTGAAAATGGTCTTGTCCGTTACGATGGTAATATTTTCTACGTATTCAATTCTAATACGACCAGTTTAAAACAATGTCGATTTACTGCGATTTCAGGAAACATACAAAAAGATAGTTTGTACTGTTACAATGAAGGAAAAACCGAGTTGGTTCTTATTAACAACAGAAAAGTTCAGATAATCAAAAATAAACGGATTGAGTTTAACATTACAAGAAATGGAAAACGCTTTTTCTATCATGACGGACTACCTTCAATTAATACCGTAAACCCTCACGAGCCTTATTATATTACGTTGCCAAACGGGAATATGTATTTTATGGATAATGAAAAAGTAGAATTTTGCAATGCTAAAATGAAAAGCATTTACAAAATAACCTATAAAAACAATAATATTTTTAATTTTTTTGTGATTGACGGCATCCTTTACTACCTTAAAGATAATGGTGATTATGATTACTTTTCTAACGGTGTAAAATACTCCGGAAAACTGGATCCGTCTCTTTTTAAGACAAAACACAAATTAATCTGGAACATTACTGCCAATCAAATTTTTCTTTGTTCAAAGAATAAAATACAACTTCTAACCTTAAAAAACAACCGTTTAGAAGCCCTGCCAATAGTAGACTTTAGTGAGTTTAGCAAAAGTAATATTGTTTCCATTTATTACGATCAAAAAAGCCGAAAACTCTATTTAGGAAGTGCCACAAATGGGTTATGTATTATTTCATTTCCAGCTTTTAAAGCAGTAAAAAGAGATTCTCATTCGACAGATGTTTTTTATGCCGCCCTCCCATTTACCGATAATTCAATTGTTGATGTAGAAGGATTGATCATTAATAACAAAAAAGTGGTTGACAGCCTTCCATTTGAACAAAGTACTTTTTATACGGAACGCTTATCAATGACTAAAGATAATGATGAAAATATATGGATAGTATTGAAGTTTAATGTGTACTGCTATTTGAAAAAAACAGGGTATAAAAAATACGTTTTGTATCCTTTTAAACAGGTTCCAAAAACTTTATTTAAGGATCAAAACAATACCATCTGGGTCAGTTTAAATAAAGATGAATTTCATAAGTGTAATATATATGCCATAAAGAATGGAAAAATCACTCACTTTAGAACAATGGATAGCAATATCAATTGTATTAAACAATATGATAGTAATACACTTTATTTAGGAACCGAAAATGGTTTATATAAATATGAAATTAAATCTGGCCGACTTCTTTTTGTTAAAAACTCTAAAAAAACAAACGTTAGAAGTATTTTTATTGATAGTGATAAAAAAATATGGCTGACCACCTATGAAAAAGGTTTCTTCCTCTATTCAAATAATGTTTTAAATTCTTTCCCAAAAGATGAGGACAATTATCTTAATTCATCCCATTGCATAGTCGAAGACAAAAATGGATTTTTCTGGATACCTACTAATAAAGGGCTTTTTCAGGTTTCCAGAAGCGAATTACTACAATATAACAAAAGCAAAAAAGGACCCGTTTACTATCATAAGTATAATAAAGACGATGGTTTTCTAACTAATGAATTTAACGGAGGATGCGATCCTTGTGGAAATTTCCTTCAAAATGATGAGATTGTTTTTCCTTCTATGAATGGTTTTGTATTTTTTAATCCGTATAAGGTTTCGCCTTTGCTTCCCTCTAAAGATATATTTATTGACAAAGTCATTGTAGACCAGAAAAGTTACTCTCCGAAAAATACTATTACATTGGAAAACAATTTTCAAAGGGTACGTTTTTTAATAGCGTATCCCTATTATGGCAATCCTGAGAATATAAATATCGAAGCTAAACTGGACAAAACCACCAATAGCCGCTGGGAGAAATTAGGAACCGATAAATCGATATCTTTTACGACATTGCCCCCTGGAGATTATACGCTTACTTTAAGAACCATGTCTGGTTTTAATGAAGGCTATACCTTTAAAAAATTTGCCGTGATTGTGCCGGCAAAATTCTATCAGACACTTTGGTTTAGTATATTTTGTTATTTTTTAGTCTTAGGATTGATAATGTTGATATGGTATGCCCGCTTGCATTATGTCAAATTAAAAAACAAAAAACTAAAAGATATTATTGCCGAAAAAACTAAAAAATTAGCAAAAACAGTTCATAAACTCGAAAAGACACAAAACAATCTAAAACAGGAAATCAAGCAACAGGAAACATTGGTAAAAAGTATGAGTCATGACATTAAAAGTCCGTTGAAATTCCTGAACACTTCTATAAACCATATATTTGACAATGAAAATATACAGGACGATCAAAAACTAAAACGCCAGATCGAAAATATTCAGCTGTCATCCTTTCAATTATATGAATATGTTGAGAATCTTATTAAATATTCGACCATATTTATTGAAGGAAAAAAACTCGAAGAAAAAAGTTATTCCTTGTATGAGCTGATTGAGGAGAAGATTCAGATTTTTGAAAAAATTGCCGCTACAGAAAATACCGTAATATATAATGAAATTAATCCGGATATTTTTATCAGAACAAATAAAAAAGCATTGTCTATTATTGTCCATAATTTACTTGATAATGCCGTAAAGAATACAAAAGATGGACAAATTGAATTACAATGTATCACAAAAGACAATTTGCTTGCTTTTATAATTGTAGATAATGGAAAAGGTATGCCTCAGGAACAAATTGATTATTACCTTGATTTTTATAAAAATCCTATTGCGAAAAATTACCACTTAGGATTACACATGATTATTGAACTTCTTCTTATCATCAAAGGTGAAATCAATATTGTAAGTAGGGTTAATGAAGGAACGACGATTGAAATAATTGTAGAGTATAACTAAACCTCAAAATTTTTATACAAATTAATGAGTTCCACCAGATTATGAACTTTAAGTTTTTCAAATACCCTGGCTTTGTAGGTACTCACTGTAGACATGTGAATATCTAGTAAATTTGAGATTTCGAGATTACCATTGCCATGGATTAATAATTCGGCAATTTGAAGTTCTCTTTTAGATAAAACATCTCTGGGGTTTATTGGCGCTTTGGTAACTCTGGCTTCTACCAATTTACTCAAAAGTTCGGGAGAAATATAGGTCGAAGACTCGAAAATAGAATTTATGGCAAACATCATTTTTTCTTCACTGGATAATTTATTCAAATATCCATTAGCTCCGGAAGAAATATATTTCAACGCATATTGTTCTTCCTCATGTGCCGAAAAAACAAGTATTTTAACAGCCGGCTGAATAGCTCTTATATCACCAATCATTTCAGTACTTTTTCCGCCCGGAATATTGATATCCAAAATAACAAGATCAAAAGGAACCAATTTTAAAATAGCAACGGCCTCGAAGAAATTTTCGGCATTCGATATTTCTACATTTTCAATTTGTTTTTCTAAAACCATAGCAACACCATTACGTACTACTAAATGATCGTCGACTATTAAAACTTTTTTTGTGGTATTTAAAGTATCCTTTTTCATAAATAATTACCTGAAATTGGGTGGTATTAAATTATTTTAAAATCTAAAAAAATTCAATTTAATTAATAATCAAAGTTTAGATTCGGTAACAAATATAGCCAAATTCTATTATCGAAACTTTACGTAATTATCGAGGATAAAAAAAGGGAAATTTTGCGCTTCCCTTTTCTGATTAATTTATCTTTTTACAAAAGACACATCATCGACAAGACAAAAAGCATTTGCCTGGCCTGCAGCTATAAAACCAACCTCCGCCTTTCCTCCTTTTACAGCAATATTTTTAATCACGATTGTTTTCCATTCTGCATTTTCATTTTTGATACTGGTTTTAAATGTTTTAGAATTGCTTAAAGCGTACATTTCCAAATTATCAAATCCTTTGCTGTTTTTTATTTTTGCTGTTAAAGTATAAACGCCGTCTTCGAGTTTTACGTAAGGCGAAGACGAAATTACCTGAAATGTTTTTCGCTTGAAATTAACCTTGTCACTAATATTCAGGCTCTTTTCGCCGATGACAATTTTTCGTTCATTTTCAGTATTAAAATGATTTAAAACCGGCGAATTAATACTGTCTAGTCCTATTTTATTTCCTTCAATTACTTCGCTTGCCCAGCCTGTCAATTGAATTTGGACAGGTTTAACGGGACTCGGAATATGTCTGCGATCCGCTTCAAAACTGCCATTTTTGATGTAATTGTTATCCTTTGCAACTTTCCAGGTTCCTGTTTCAGCATCCAGATTCCAGGAACTAAGTGAATTAAAATAAGGTGTTTTTACATCAAAAGAAAGCGGGCACCATTGATTATAACCAAGTCCATTTCCTGCAAAATCGGCCCATCGGTCACCACAATATACTATTGTCTCCTTCTGACTTCCTTTAACAGAAAAGAAAAAACCAGTTTGCGAAATGTGCGCAAAATCTTCTGCAGCACCGTTCATAACCAGCATTTCATTTGTCGGGAGATAAGGTCCTCTAATGTCATCTGCAACTAAATAATAGGCAAAAGAAGCATCCCAGCCATAAATATTGGAAGCAAACATGTAATATTTATTTTGATATTTGAACATGCAATTTCCTTCACGGCTTTCACCTTTAAAAACTTCCGTACAATCCAGCAGATTCACTTTTCCATCTTTCAGACCAATTTCAGAAACATAAATTTTGTTCCGGCCTTTTCCGTACGAATAAATAAGATATGATTTCCCGGTATCTTCATCTGTAAAAACGGTTTGATCGCCTGTATTACTGGTTCCGATCATTTTCTCCATATTTATTTTCTGATCCCATTTAAAATCTCCTGCAGGCGAGTCCGAAAGCGTGATCAATACTTCTTTATCATGCTGAACAAACATCGCATATTGACGAAGTTCTTTAATATAGCAAACCCCTAAACGTCCTACCCAGCTTTTTCCTTTCGGGTTTGCTATATCTTTCGTCAAAACGTTACCTTCAAAAGTCCAATTTACCAAATCTAAAGAACTGTAGCAGGTAACAGCTTCAAAAGTAGATTTTGCTAAAGTAACGGCAGGGTTTGCACGATATTGGTTCGCTTCAACATATTGCACACCATACCAGTAATATTTTTGTGTGCCCGTGAGCGGATCAGCAAATTTAAAAATTCCACCACCCTGACTATTTAGAGGCAGACCCTCTTTGGTATTCCAAAACACATCATTTTTAATATTTAGTTCTTGTGCTACGCTGGTGCCGGATAGCCCAATGATAGTAAATGACAACAGGATAATAAAATTAAAAGAAAAGCTTTTTCTAATTTTCATGGTTTTATGGTTAGGTTAGCGTCTTGTAAAAGTATCTAATAGCCATAAACTTAGCGTCATGTACTATCCTGCTGGTTATTTATGTAATTCTTAATTTAAGTAGCATTCAAATAGGTATTTCAAAGTAAAAAACTTACAAAATAGTTCCTAAGCAATAGAAAATATTCTATAAAAATAACAAAATCAAAAACGAATAAAGATTACCAAAAATGAAAGCGATATAACGTTTTTTTATTCCATTGATATTCATTAACTTGCAGTATATTCTTCTAAACTTTCGTATTATGAAAAAACATCTTTTGCCATTTTTAGTAGTTTTAGTATGCTTATTTAATCAGCCCATTTTTTCTCAAACCGATGATGACTCGGTAAAACCCCTAGGTTTGCCGGGAGATAATCTAGATCTTTACGCTGTATTAACTCTTTTTCAAAAGTCAAAAACTATTGAAGGATTTGAAAAGGATTTGAATCTAAAAGAAACTGGTATTAATAATCTTGATTTAAATCTTGACAAAAAAGTTGACTTTATAAAAGTTGTTACTAAGAAAGATGGTAACGCATTTACCTTTGTATTGCAAGTTGCTGTCAGCAAAAAAGAAACGCAGGATGTTGCCGTCATTTTAGTCAATAAAGACAAAAACGGAAAAGTTTCATTACAAGCTGTTGGAGATGAAGATCTTTATGGCAAAAATTATGTTATTGAACCATCTAAAACGGGTTCTCCTTCAGTAACTGCCAATCCGGCATATGAGGGTTCAAATCCGGTTACTGTCAATGTTCCCGCCACAACCACAGTCATTGTAGAACAGGTACCAATTGTACAGTATGTGTACTCTCCGGCTTATGTTCCTTATTATCCTCCTTATCACTATGGATACTATCCTCCTTATTTTGCAGCATTTACGGTGCTGGCAGTTGGTATTTATCGTCATAATAACTGGTATCATGGTGGTTATCATGGCGGACATTATCATGGTGGAAATACCGTAGTTATCAATAACAGAAATCAAATTAATCATTATAACAACCAGAGAAATCGATCAACTACTGTTGCTAATAATCGAGCTAACGGAAATTACAATACCAATAGAGGCAATTCATCATCTCGTCCATCGGCTGGAACATCAGATCGTCAGAACAACAGAGGTTCTTCTGCATCTAATAGACCATCTGCAGGAACATCAGATCGTTCAAACGTAAATCGTCCTTCTACTTCAGATCGTTCTTCGTCAGCTAATCGTCCTTCTACTTCAGATCGTTCTTCAGCATCAAATCGTTCATCAACACCAAGTTTTGATTCTGGACGTACCAGAAGCAGTGGTGGCAGCAACTTTAACAACAGCAGTAGCAGAGGCAGCGGAGGTTTTAGCGGCGGCGGCGGAAGCAGAGGAGGCGGAGGTTTTAGCGGAGGCGGTGGAAGAAGACGCTAAATAATAGTTCCTAAAAAAATAAAAATGGACTAAAAACTTTCGAAGTTTTTAGTCCATTTTTATTTAGTCCTGAAAGGATATATATCTTTATTTCTTAATTTGTAAGATCTGAAGCACTCATATCTCTTAAACAAACATATTTGCCATTTCTTTTTTCAAACAAGCTAATATAATTTCCTGAATTAATAATGACTTTACTAGAGTCTGTTAGCGTAAATGCGCCAGTTTCAACAACCTGATTTCCATCATTAGAAACAAAAACTTCATTTGTTTTAAATGAAATTACATTCGAATTTTCATTTAAGTCCGCTGTTAAAAATTCTCTAATTGCTGTTTTTCCAACTAAAGGTTTCCGGTTTTGATAATAACTGATAGCGTCTTCAGCATAATAGCCAATATCTTTAACCTCCCCTGCGTTATAAGTTGCAGCAAATTCATCTTCTTTTGCCTGAATTTCCTTTTTTACCTGCTCCTTATCAACTACTACGGGCGTTTCTTCCTCCTTTTTGGTATTACAGGCTAACATCGAAATTAGCACACTCCCTAATAATAATCCTTTTAAAATCCTGTTTTTCATATCATAAAAAATTAAAGTCTTACACCTTAAAAGTACTATAAAAATCACAATGTCAGACACTTTACTGCAAAAAAAATCAAAATAAAATTTTAAAAACTTAAAAAATGGTAAGTTTTGCTTTAATAAAAATTAAAAATCGCTACTGCAAAGTAAAACTTCATTAATATGGAATATATATATTAAAAGTCGCGCCCTGCATCGGCTCGCCAACAGCATTAATATAACCATTATGATTTTCGACTATTTTCTTAACGATTGCCAGGCCAATTCCCGTTCCTTCATACACATCTCTTCCATGTAATTTCTGGAAAACACCAAAAATTTTCTCGTTGTGCTGGGGTTCAAAACCAATTCCATTGTCAGCAAAACTAATATGACAATAATTATGTTCTGTCGATAGATTTTCAATTTGCAGATCAAAACCATTCACCAATCGACTTTTGATATTAATTTCTAAAGGCTTTTCTGTTTTTGCAAATTTGATGGCGTTATGAATCAGATTTTCCATTAACTGAACAAACTGAAAAGGAATAACCTTCGCCGTATCATGAAAATCAGTTGTTATTACAGTTCCTTTTTCCTGTAGATTTTCATGCAATGCTTCTTCCACATCCCTGATAATAGTGTTAAGATCAACCGTTTCAAATCTTCTGTCAACAAGTGTAGCGCGGGAGAACGTCAGTAGACTGTTAATCAGCTCTCTCATTCTGTTGCAGGCATATAAAATGCGGTCGAATTTTGTCTTGCCGTCATCAGATAAATTGGCATATTCATTCGACAAAATAAGATTTGAAAATGTCTGGATTTTTCGCAATGGCTCCTGTAAATCATGACTTGAAATATAGGTAAAAGCATCTAATTCCATGTTTTTCTTTTTCAGTTCATCAGCATGTTTTTCTATTGCGGCATATTGAGCAGCAAGCTCTTTATTGGTCTTTAAAATTATTTCGTTGAGGGCATGGGTTTCTTCTTCCTTCTTTCTTAATTCCTGATTTTTTCGGAACAATTCGGTAAAGACCATTACTTTCGCCTGTAATATTTCCGGCGACAACGGCTTAATCATATAATCAACAGCACCAGACTGATAGCCTTTGAAAATATATTCATTTGTATTCATATTAGCCGTTAAAAAAATAATCGGGACATGTTTCAGTTTTTCACTTTGTCGGATCATTTCAGCTGTTTCAAAACCATCCATCAATGGCATTTGCACATCCATCAATATAATGGCAAAATCCTGATTTTTCAGTAAGATCCGCAAAGCATCTTTTCCAGATGTTGCTTCCACAAACTTATACCCACGATCTGCCAGGATAACCTGCAGTGAAAGCAGATTTTCCTTTTTGTCATCGACTATTAAGATTTTAATTGCGTTGTCTCCCATTAGATTTTGCATTGAAATATGAAATTTTTATTAAAACCCCTGGCTCTAATTATTTTCAACATATAGTCTTGAAGCTATCTGTTTTTTTTTATGAATATGACAATTCGCAAACTGTACACTTTTTTTGCCACAGATTAAAAAGATTTACCCAGATTTTATTCCCTTATTATTAAAAAAAAATCTGTGTTAATCCTTCGAATCTGCTTTAATCTGTGGCTAATTTTTCAGCTTGGTATTAGTCACGAATCGTTCTATTTGTGAATTACACTCAACATTTTATTTAAGCCACACACGCATCAGCGAAGACAATTGTTCAACGTTTACCGGTTTGGTCATATAATCTGAAGCTCCTGATTCTATACAACGCTGTCTGTCGCCTTTCATTGCTTTTGCAGTCACGGCAATAATAGTAAGGTCTTTATGTCTGGCATCTTTCCTGATGCGTTTCATGGTTTCGTAACCATCCATTTCGGGCATCATAATGTCCATCAGGACAATATCAATATCTCTGTTTCCGTTGAGAATATCGATTGCTTCCTGACCGCTTTCTGCACTTATTACGTCTAATCCGTAGCGTTCCAGAGCTGTCGTTAACGCAAAAAGATTACGTACATCATCATCCACCAGCAATACTTTTTTACCTGGCAGTACATCTTCTTTCAAGTAAAATGACTCGATGATTTCTTTCATTTCATCAGGCAATTCTTTATGAACACGATGCATAAACAACGCTGTCTGATCTATAAGTTCCTCCATAGAACCTGCACTTTTCGTAATGATACTATGGGCAAACCTATTCAGTTTAAGCTTTTGTTTTTTAGTAACATCAGCCGCCGAATGAATAATAATCGCCGTTTCCTGTCCCGCAATATTATTCTCCAAATCCGTAATTATATCGAGTCCGTCAGCATCTGGCAAAACCAAATCTAAGATAATACAATCAAATGATTTTTCCTGTATTAATGTCACAGCTTCACTGGCAGTTTTTGCGCTCGAAATTGTAATATCATCACCGTCTATTGCATTTATTATTCGGCTTAATTCCAATTCATTATCATCTACAACTAAAAGGTTTTTTACTTTTTTATTTTTAAAGTCGTGAATGTCATTAAAAAGATACGCCAGCGAATCATTCTTAACCGGTTTTAAGAAAAAGTTTCTTGCACCGCGTTTTAATCCTTTATTTCGCTCGTCTTCGCCGGAAATAATGTAAACGGGAATATGGCGCAGGTTGAAATCGGTTTTTAATCGGTCCAGAATTTTCCAGCCGCTCGTATCCGGCATGTTTAAATCCATCGTAATCGCATGCGGATGAAACTGATTGATAAAATCAACAACATCATTTCCTTTTGTGGTTACAATTGCCTTAATTCCGTTTTGATGCGCCTGCTCGAGCATGATTTTAGCAAATGTCAGATTATCTTCTGCAATCAATAAAACTTTGTCTCCCGGTTTAATATCGGTTCTGTCATCGCCAATTTCATCGACAAAAAACAAATCAATATCAGATCGGTTAAATTTCTCCGAAGGCAATGATTTTATACGGCCTTTCACATCTGTTTCATCCTCATATTCAATATCTTCTATTTCAGAAATATCTACGTATTGCAATGGCAGGAACAAGGTAAATTTACTTCCGATGTTGGTTTCACTTTCCAATTCGATACTTCCTCCCAATAAATCTGAAAGTCCACGGCTAATAGATAATCCCAAACCGGTTCCTCCATATTTACGGCTCGTAGAACCCTCGGCCTGTTGGAAAGCTTCAAAAATGATATTTTGTTTTTCTTTTGAAATTCCGATTCCAGTGTCTGAAATTTCGAAAGCCACCACATCTTCGGCATTATCAAGACTCGGATTTGTAATTTTCCAGTTATTTTTAGCTTTGTAAATTTTCAATTGAACTTCTCCTTTTTCGGTGAATTTGAAAGAATTTGACAGCAGGTTTTTCAAAATCTGATTTAATCGCTGTGAATCGGTTTCCATAAGTTCCGGAAGCTCGTCGTCCATGCTGATTTTAAAACGTAAATGTTTCGCCTCTGCAATCGGGTTAAAAGTAGACTCCACAAATCGGCTGATTTCATCAAAGCTAATTGGATTGTAATCCACAGAGATATAACCGGATTCAATTTTAGAAAGATCCAGAATGTCGTTAATCAACTGAATTAAATCGTCCCCGCAGGAGTTGATGGTTTTGGCAAACTGAATTTGTTTTTCAGAAAGATTTCCGTCTCTGTTCGCAATTAATTCATTCGCTAAAATCTGTAAACTGTTCAGCGGCGTTCTTAACTCATGCGACATATTTGCGAGGAATTCCGACTTATATTTTGATGTCAAAGTCAGCTGATCTGCTTTTTCTTCCAACGCTTTTCTGGCAACCTCTACCTCTTGGTTTTTAAGCTCCACTTCTTCTTTTTGATTCGCCAATAAAAATGCTTTTTCTTCCAGTTCTTCGTTGGTATTTTTTAGTACTTCCTGTTGACTTTTCAGCTCGTTTGCCAATGATTGTGATTGTACCAAAAGTTCTTCCGTTCTTGAATTCGATTCGATCGTATTCAATACAATTCCGATACTTTCTGTCAATCCTTCTAAGAAATCTAAGTGTGTCTGACTAAACGTATCAAGTGAAGCCAATTCAATAACAGCTTTAAGTTGTCCTTCAAATAATACTGGTAGAATAATAACGTCTTTTGGTTTGGCATCACCTAGTCCCGAATTGATTCGGATATAATCTTTCGGAACATTACTCAGAATAATTCGTTCTTTTTCGACAGCAACCTGACCTATAAGTCCTTCACCCATTGCATATTGCGTTGGTGAATTTTTTCTTTTAACGTATGCGTAAGATGCAATCAAATTCAGTTTTGAATCATCAAAATTCTCATCTTCCTGTAAAATATAGAACAATCCGTGTTGTGCTGTAACTACCGTTGCCAACTCCGAAAGGATTTTTTTAGTAACCGAATTCAGCTCTTTTTGCCCTTGAAGCATCTGTGTAAACTTAGCCAAATTCGATTTCAGCCAGTCTTGTTCCTGATTTCGTAAAGTTGTTGCTTTCAGGTTCGAAATCATTTGGTTAATAGTATCTTTAAGTGCCTCTACCTCACCTTTTGCTTCAACACCAATAGTTCGCGTTAAATCCCCTTGCGTTACCGCAGAAGCCACTTCTGAAATCGCACGTACCTGAGTCGTCAAGTTCGCTGCCAGCTGATTTACGTTTTCCGTTAAGTTTTTCCAGGTTCCCGATGCTCCAGGTACATTCGCCTGACCTCCGAGTTTTCCTTCCGCTCCAACTTCACGCGCCACGGTTGTTACCTGATCCGAGAAAGTTGCCAGCGTATCAATCATTTCGTTGATTGTATCGGTTAATTGTGCCACCTCTCCTTTGGCATCAATGGATAATTTTTGCTTCAGATTTCCTTTTGCTACGGAAGTTACAACCTTCGCAATTCCACGCACCTGAGAAGTCAAATTCGAAGCCATTAAATTAACCGAATCCGTTAAATCTTTCCATGTTCCCGCAACTCCTTTTACTTCAGATTGTCCTCCCAGTTTTCCTTCGGTACCAACTTCACGCGCCACACGAGTTACCTCGGATGAAAACGAATTCAGCTGTTCCACCATGGTGTTGAAGGTATTTTTCAAATCCAGAATTTCCCCTTTTACGTCAACGGTAATTTGTTTTGAAAGGTCACCATTGGCTACGGCTTTGGTTACATCGGCAATATTACGCACCTGACCCGTTAAGTTCGATGCCATCTGATTCACCGAATCCGTTAAATCTTTCCAGGTTCCTGCAACTCCCGGTACGAAGGCTTGTCCTCCCAGTTTTCCTTCTGTTCCTACCTCTCTCGATACACGGGTTACCTCCGAAGCAAAACTTCGAAGCTGATCCACCATTGTATTTACGGTTTCTTTCAATTGCAGAATTTCTCCACGAACGTCGGCAGTAATTTTTTTAGACATATCTCCGTTCGCTACAGCGATAGTTACCTCGGCAATATTACGCACCTGAGTGGTTAAGTTACCCGCCATTTGGTTCACCGAATCGGTCAAATCTTTCCACGTTCCGGCAACTCCCGGTACATTCGCCTGACCTCCCAGTTTTCCTTCGGTACCCACCTCACGCGCCACACGAGTTACCTCGGAGGCAAATTCACGAAGCTGGTCCACCATGGTATTCAGGGTTTCTTTTAATTGAAGAATCTCCCCGCGAACGTCAACGGTAATTTTTCGGGACATATCCCCATTCGCCACGGCAATCGCCACATCGGCAATATTACGTACCTGAGCGGTAAGGTTTCCTGCCATTTGATTCACCGAATCCGTTAAATCTTTCCACGTTCCGGCAACTCCCGGCACATTCGCCTGACCTCCAAGTTTTCCTTCCGTTCCTACCTCTCTTGACACACGGGTTACCTCCGAAGCAAAGCCTCGAAGCTGATCCACCATGGTATTAATTGTATTTTTAAGCTCTAAAATTTCTCCTTTTACGTCAACGGTAATTTGGAGCGATAAATCTCCTTTTGCTACCGCTGTGGTTACTTCGGCAATGTTACGCACCTGACCAGTTAAGTTGGACGCCATCTGGTTCACCGAATCCGTTAAATCTTTCCATGTTCCACCAACACCTTCTACCTGTGCCTGACCTCCCAGTTTTCCTTCGGTACCAACCTCACGCGCCACACGAGTTACCTCGGAGGCAAATGAATTCAACTGCCCCACCATCGTATTAATGGTATTTTTAAGTTCCAAAATCTCTCCTTTGGTATCTACGGTAATCTGACGTGATAAATCGCCTTTTGCTACCGCTGTCGTTACCTCGGCGATGTTACGAACCTGACCTGTTAAATTCGATGCCATCTGATTAACAGAGTCTGTTAAATCTTTCCAGGTTCCCCCGACACCTTTTACTTTCGCCTGACCTCCGAGTTTTCCTTCCGTACCTACTTCCAATGCCACACGGGTAACCTCAGAAGAAAATGAATTCAACTGATCCACCATCGTATTAATGGTTTTCTTCAGCTCCAGAATTTCCCCTTCGGCGACTGCCGTAATCTTTTTCGATAAATCTCCGTTGGCTACCGCTGTTGTTACCTCGGCGATATTACGTACCTGCCCGGTTAAGTTGGACGCCATCTGATTCACCGAATCGGTTAAATCCTTCCAGGTTCCACCAACACCTTTCACTTTTGCCTGACCTCCGAGTTTTCCTTCTGAACCTACTTCACGCGCCACACGCGTTACCTCGGAACCGAATGAATTCAGCTGATCCACCATCGTGTTGATCGTATTTTTAAGTTCGAGGATCTCCCCCGCTACGTTTACTGTAATTTTTTTGGATAAATCGCCTTTTGCTACCGCCGTTGTTACCTCGGCAATATTACGCACCTGACCCGTTAAGTTCGATGCCATCTGGTTTACCGAATCCGTCAAATCTTTCCAAACTCCACCAACTCCTCGTACTCTTGCCTGACCTCCCAGTTTTCCTTCCGAACCAACTTCACGTGATACACGCGTTACCTCAGATGAAAACGAGTTCAGCTGATCCACCATCGTGTTGATTGTATCTTTTAGTTCCAGGATTTCTCCTTTTACGTCAACTGTAATTTTTTTGGATAAGTCTCCTTTTGCCACCGCCGTTGTTACATCGGCAATATTACGCACCTGACCTGTTAAGTTGGACGCCATCTGATTTACGGAATCGGTTAAATCTTTCCAGGTCCCTCCAACTCCTTTTACCTGCGCCTGTCCTCCCAGTTTTCCTTCGGTTCCTACCTCTCTCGCCACACGCGTTACCTCAGAGGAGAACGAGTTCAGCTGATCCACCATGGTATTGATGGTATTTTTTAATTCTAAGATTTCTCCTTTTACGTCAACGGTAATTTTTTTAGATAAATCTCCTTTTGCCACCGCCGTGGTTACATCGGCAATATTACGCACCTGGCCTGTTAAGTTCGAAGCCATTTTATTTACCGAGTCAGTCAAATCTTTCCAAACACCACCAACACCTCGCACTTTTGCCTGACCTCCCAGTTTACCTTCTGTACCTACCTCACGCGCCACACGGGTAACTTCCATCGAAAACAAATTCAGCTGTTTTACCATTCCGTTTACCTCTTTTGCAATTCGGAGGAACTCTCCCTGAAGCGGGTTTCCTTCAATAGAGAGCGGCATTTCCTGAGATAAATTTCCTTTTGCCACAGATGTGATTACGTGCGCAATTTCAATCGTCGGGTGCACCAGATCTGATATCAGTGTATTTACCGAATCAACGCAGGAACTCCACGAACCACGAGCGCCGTCAAGTGCCACGCGATTGGTTAGTTTTCCTTGTTTACCAATGCTTTTTCCAACTTTCTGAAACTCAAAAACCATTCGCTCATTCAGGTCGATGATTTCATTCAAAGTATCACAAATTGATCTTTTAATTCCATTTTGATCTGTTGGGAAACGTTGCGCGAAATTACCATTTTTGACTTTCAGCAAAATCTTTAAAAACTCTGCATCAGTCAAAATTGATTCCTCAGAATCAACTTTTTCCCTTCTTGATTTTGCAGGCTCATCTCCTGAAACAATTGGAAGTTCAATTGCAATTTCCTGAGATTCAACAGTTTTAATTTCTTTTATTTTTTTCATATTCCCAATTCTTTTCGAATGATTAAAAAAATCCGACACTACTATTTTTATTTAAACACATAGAAACATAGCTTAGCTAAATGCTTAAAAAGGCGTTCCACTTATACAAAAACATATAGCTATCTGTGACAAACTTGCTTCTTTTTGTACTCTTTTTCCCCAATCAAAACTATATTTCTATGTGTTTAATTTTTGTTTAACCTGCTTAACATAGTTACTTAAACATCTCTGAGACCTGATAGGTTTTAAGTACTTTTATTTACAAACCATCATCAAACAATATTTTCCTTAAATGAAACTGCACAAAAGCATCCATAGAATCAGATCGTTTTGTGTTGTCATTATAATTTAATGGCTTTATAATATAGCCTGATATTCCTAACTTTTCTGCCTCTGTGCGATCATTGTATTCTGATGAAGTCGTCATGATAAAAACCTTTAAATCTTTGAGCTTTTTATCCTCCCTCAACACATTAAGGAATTCTATTCCGTTCATTCTTGGCATATTAATATCCAGCAAAATCACATCCGGAATCAATTCAAGTTCAGAATCCCGCAGCATTTTTAATGCCTCAATTCCGTTATAAGCGGTGTAAAGTACATACTCACTTTCGAATTTTTTTAAAGACCGTTCTACACTTATTACGTCCAGTTCGTCATCTTCGACCAGTAAAATTGTTGGCTTTTTCATAACTTATTATTTCTCCATGTAAAAACAAATTCGGCTCCCTCGCCTAATGCCGACTTCACTATGATATTCTCCTGTTGATCGTCTATTATTTTCTTCACTATTGCGAGACCAACTCCGGTGCTTTCCTGCTCATTTTGTTCGCGCAGGGTCTGAAATATTTCGAATATTTTCTGGTGATATTCAATGGCTATACCGATTCCGTTATCTTTAACTGAAAATTCATAAACCCCGGCATAGCTTTGACAGCTAATCTGAATCAAGCCGTCTTCCTGAGGTGTATATTTTACGGCGTTGCTAATCAAATTAGCAAAAACCTGTTCAAGTTTAATTCGCTCCGTAAATAAATCAGGAAGGTTCCCAATTTCAAGTCTGAAATTCCTTGGAACAATTGAATCAGCAATTTCATGCACCAAAGCATTTGTATCAATATGCTCTGAAGGCGCTTTTAAATTCAGCCGCGCATAATCAAGTAAACCATTAATAAGTGCTTCCATGCGTCTGGTTTTTTGCGGAATAATTTTGAGATATCGCTTTAGTTCCGGTGATAACTCATTTTCCATATCTTCTTCAATCCAGCTCACAACGTTGTGAATACCACGGATTGGTGCCTTAAGATCGTGCGAAACTGCGTAAGCAAATTTGTTCAATTCGGCATTTCTATTTTTTAGTTCATGAATATTTTGATCCAGTTTCTCTGACATCCTGTTGAGTGAAGTTGCCAATGCTGTTAATTCGTCATTTCTGGTGTCTTTCACTATTGTAAAATTTCCTTTCGAAATATTTTCGGCAAGACGAATCATTGAAGTAATTCTTTTATTGGTGATGAACATTATAAAGATAGTACTTAGAAACCCAACTATAACTATGAGAGTCAGGAAAATAAGTGAAAAAGTTCTGGCATAACGCAAGGAATTAAGCAACATTTCTGTGTGGTGTTTCCTCGCTTTATACTCGATTTTATCAAAGCGTGAAAATTTCTCGGCAATGGCATCATTTATTTTTTTTCCGACATGTCTTTTTAACGAAGAATCGAAAAGATTTTTATAGGAATCCGGATTTTCTTTTCTGGATTTTATCAATAACTCCGAATATTTTATCCAGGAATTATGAAGCACACTAATCGAATCTAAGATAGCATGCTGCGTCATATCATCATCAATAAGTTGTTGCTGCTCTTTTATCAATAAAGGTACTTTATTCAGCCCGAGGAAATAAGATCTCAGAAAAGTATGATCATCAGTTAAGAGAAAACCGCGGAACGCACTTTGCATTTCGATAATCGTTTTATGTGTTTTATTAGAATTACGGATTATTTCTTCAGATCTGGCAAGAAACTGTGAGTTAAGCTGTACTTTTTTTGAAAGCAGATAATTCGTGTATGAGTCCGCTACGGACAACAAAATCACCAAAGTAAACGCTACAAGAATTTGAGTCGATAATTTCATTTAATACCAATTAAAAATCCATATCATACTGTGCGGCTGTAGATTATCACATAAAAATACTAAAAATAATAAGATCTCAACTGAATATTTTTTGTGCACAATTTTTATTGATGAACCTTTTACGACTACCACTAATCTTAAAACCGATTCCAATTAAGCAGCAAAAGTATAGTGACTTAAAATTCTTTTTAAGTCATTAAAATTATTTGGTTTTGATATAAAATCATAAGCCCCGAGTGCTTTTGCTTCACGAATAATATCATCTAATTGTGAAGTAGAAAAAATAATGATAGGGATTTCTTTTAACACTTCCTCCTTTTTTATTTCCGTTAAGAATTCCAGCCCGGACATAATTGGCATGTTTAAATCCAGAAAAATAATGTCGGGCGAAATCTCCTTTTGTCTTAATTTTCGTAATGCTTCTACAGGATTATACATTGCAGTATAAGTTGTATCGGAGACGGCTTCCAGAGCTTCCATGAATAATTCACAATCATCTGAATCATCATCAATTTGTAGTATATTTTTATAAGTCATCTGCTTATTCTGGTAAGTAAAGTTCTATCAATAATTCTTAATTTATGGATTCTCCGAATGAAGAATGTAATATCAATTTAACGTCTATAGGGCCTATAAAAGGCTCATTTTTTCTAGTTTAACAAATATGCATTCATTATTTTCTTTTGCTTTTACATAATTTCATTCAAATGTTATATTGTTTCAACCTACAGCATTTTATTAAATAAGAATAATCTTGCTTTTTTATGTGAATTTTAGAATAATTCATTATTATTTGATGCAAAATCCGTATTTTTACAAGACATCATCATATAAAATAAACAAATATTATCTAAAATGAACTATAAAAACATTTTGCAGATTGATGATGATTCAGATGATTGTGAGTTCTTTCAACAGGCGTTGGAAGAAGTGTCGAATGCTACTTATATGGCACTTCATAATCCTATAGAAGCATTACAAAAATTAATTGATAACGATGTAAAACCAGATCTGATTTTCCTTGATATCAATATGCCTCTTATGAGTGGTATTGAGTTTTTGGCGGAAATTAAAAAAAGGGACGTTATTAAAAATATTCCTGTCATTATATTTTCGACGGCTCCTGTATCTTCTCAACTGGCAAAAATACTCGATGCTAAAGATTACCTCACAAAACCAAGTGATTTTAATGACCTTAAGGTTATTCTGAAAGGGATAGTATCATAAACTTAGGCTTTTATTTCAAAATAAACCACAAAAAACCTGTACTTACAAGCCTTTTAATTCAGCTAAACTGATTTAAATGATTACTCCATTTTATATTTTTTATAATTGATTTATTCGGGTTGTAGTTATTTATAAGCCTGGGATTTTATACCGCGGACTTGTCTTGGATTGAAAATACTGACCTATTTTTATACCACCATATAAATTTTCCGCAACTGCTATTGCAACACTTTTACAACCTTACAAAACACAAACTACTGATAATTATAAAATTACGAATCGAAATCGTATAATAGTTTTATGTTTAGGCACACCTACATTTGCTTATATGAATCATTAAAACTAAAATGTTATGAAGACTTCAAATCAAAAAACCAGCAGCACTGCGAGTGCAAAATCAGAAGGTAAAAAAGCTGATGCAAAAGGAACCGATGCTAAAAGCACCACCAAATCTAAAAGCGATGATAAAAAATCATCGACAAAAAAATAGTAATTTTTAAAATTCTGACTCATATGAGCATAGAAAACAAAGAAAATTACGGTCGTGATGACCGTGATTTTCATTTTCAGGAACCGATTATAGCCGATTCTGAAAAAGACGAAAGCGAAAGCTATGTCGATCAATATGAAAATATTACACCCGACAATGATAATCCTGAAGAGGAAACAATCGTTAATACGGAAGACACTATTACAAATGATGAAGATGATTTGGATCAAAGCTTTTTAGATGCCCTGGAAGAAGATCAGGAAGAAGAAAAGTTTGAAGAACAAATTGATCGTGACGGCGACGATTTTCAAGAAGACAATTTTGATAACGAATAATAAAATCTTTACTAATGGAATTTGTTTAACTAAATCTAAAATTATGAAAACTATTTTCAATTCCGGTAATCTGGAAAATTTTGGTGAAACTTTAGAATCTAAAGTCTCAGGTATTTCTGCTAACACCTTTATGGGAGCCGCTGCAGGTTCTTTGCTGTTAGCTGCAACTTTAAAACTGGCAGGACAAAATCAGGCTGGTTCTTTTTTGGGCAAGTGGGCGTTTCCGCTTCTGGCTATTGGGTGCTATAAAAAATTCTCAAACTCTTCTCTCTTCAATGATAAAAAGCAGGAAAGGTATGAGACAAAAGATCAAAACGAGAGTACATAAAAATGACTGATGTATCGATATTTAGGATACATCATTTTATTGCTCCAAAAAATAACTCGTTATGGATCTTTACCTAATTTTTCAAATTATTATAGTATCAATTGCCGCAACATCCACCATGACATTATTTAGTTTTGCAGTATCTACAAAGTACAGAGCGGTATATAAAGAACCTTTATTACTTACGTACTTGCTGCAAAATTTCAAAATCAATCTTTCAAATGCTTCCAAAAACACATTAGGCTGGTTGTTACATTATGGTTTTGGAGTGGCTTTTGTAGCTGTTTATCATTATTTTTGGGCACGAAATATATTACAATTATCTATTTTGCACGCACTTGTATTGGGTGCCGCAAGTGGAATTATCGCCATCATCAGTTGGATGATCTTTTTTAAAATTTCGCATTATCAGCCACTAATCACTTATAAAGGTTATTATATACAATTATTCGCAGCCCATATTATTTTTGCCCTTACTGCTACTGCGGTCTACGCTATTTCCTTGACAGTCACTTTGCTGGCAGACACCTATTTTGCTCCAAAGTAATTTTTCAAACCAAAAAGGAAAATCTTTCACACTAATTTAAATAACAAAAATGGCGCATAATTAGCGCCATTTTTATTTTTTAAAGGAGAAAATTTCATCCAGATTTATTTCCTTATTTTTTATCAATTTTATAAAGTCTTCCCTGATCAGTAACAGCGTATAAAGCTCCGTCATTTCCTTGTGTAATATCTCTAAATCGTTGCCCTTCTCCTGCCAAAAGTCTTTCTTCTCCAACTACTTTATTATTTTCGATTGCAAGGCGCACAATATGCATTCCGCTTAAAGCACCAATAAAAAGATTATTTTGCCATTCCGGAACACGATTTCCCTTATAGAAAGTCATACCACTTGGTGATACAACTGGATCCCAATAATAAACAGGCTGTTCCAGACCTTCTTGTTGCTGAATTCCTGCACCAACTTTTTCTCCGCTATATTCGATTCCGTAGGTAATTGTTGGCCAGCCATAATTAGAACCGGCTTTCAGGCGATTGATTTCGTCGCCTCCGCGTGGTCCGTGCTCTGCCAGCCATATTTCACCTGTAACGGAATTTAAAGCTAATCCTTGCGGATTTCGATGACCGATAGTATATAATTCCGGTAATGCACCGGATGTTGTAAATGTTGGGTTTCCTGGGGCAGGTTGTCCGGTTTTTGTTATTCTGATCACTTTTCCTAATCCTGCCGTAACAGATTGTGCTAAAGGTCTGGTTTGTAATACGGAACGTTCTCCAGTACTTACAACCAGATTTCCTGAAGAATCAAAAAGAATGCGCCCTCCATAATGAAGATCACTTGGATTTGCAGGATTAGCACGGTATATTACCACCGCTCCCTCTATAGCTTTTTCATCATTTGACAATCTTCCTTTGGCTACTGAAGTTTGATTTCCGCCCGTAACAGCTTCAGAAAAAACCCAGTAAATCATTCGGTTTGAAGCAAATTCAGGATCAAGACATAAGCCCAATAAACCTCCCTGACCAGCCGGGTTAACTGCGGGAATTCCCGTGATTGGTGCACTTACTTCTCCACTCACTGTTACAATACGCATATTACCCGCTTTTTGAGTAACCAACAATCTTCCGTCCGGAAGGCTTTTTACACCCCACGGAGCAGTCAACCCTGAAGTGATAACCTTAGCTTCAAAAGCTGTATTGGTTTTCAATCCGCTAGCTCGGGTCTGTCCTGCAAAAGCCGGTTTATAAGCTGTATTTGGTGTATTGGTTTCAACCGGATCTGTACTTGTGCCCGGATCTGGCGTTTCAACATGATCTTTATCGTTTGAACAGCCGCAGGCTATAAACAAAACGCTAGATAAAATAGAAATAATGAAGTTAGAATGTCGCATCATGATGGTAGATTTTAGGTTAATATTTTCTATGAAATGAATACAATAGTGAGATTGGAATTTCTATCAAATTTCACAAATTAAAAATGAAAGAGATTATATAATTAATCGTAAAAATTATACAATTTATTGTAAATCAGCATAAAAAAAACACTTAACCGGCAAAAAACGAATCTGATAATTATACAATGGAGAAAGATAATCTTATAAAATAAAATCATATTTCAAGCCTAAATTTGTTAGTACTAACAGGCAAAATAAATACTTACAGCGTTGAAATTTTTAAGGTTTCAGCTGTTATAAAAAACCAAAACATTTTTCTATTGCTAACCAATCAATTTTCAAGATATGTCACTTTCTAAATACAATAAAAAAAGAGACTTTAAGCAAACTCAGGAACCGAAGGGTAAAGTTGAAAAATCTGTCAATAAACTGATATTTGTGGTGCAAAAGCATGCCGCTTCGCATTTGCATTATGATTTCAGACTGGAAATAAATGGTGTTCTGAAAAGCTGGGCAGTTCCTAAAGGTCCGTCCATGAATCCGGAAGTAAAACGTCTGGCGATGATGGTTGAGGATCATCCGTACAGCTATAAAGATTTTGAAGGCACAATTCCTACGGGAAACTACGGTGCCGGAAATGTAATTGTTTGGGATAACGGAACGTACGTACCCGCAGAAAAAACAGATTCACCTGAAAAAACTTTAATGGCCAACCTGAAAAAAGGCCGTTTAAGTTTTATTCTGAAGGGCAAAAAACTTAAAGGAGAATTTTCTTTAGTAAAATTAACCGGAAAACAAGAAAATGCTTGGTTATTAATCAAAAAAAGTGACGAATTTGCGTCTGATAGCGATATATTATATCACAACAAATCTGTCATTTCGAACAGAACTTTAGAAGAATTACAGCAAAAAGCTAAAAAAATAACTTCAGCTGATCAGAAGCAAATTTTAAAAGAACCTCACCAAAGCGAGAAAAAAGCAGTTTTTATCAAGCCAATGCTAGCCACGATTACTGATAAGGCTTTTGATGATGAAGATTGGGTGTTTGAAAATAAATATGATGGCTACAGAACGATTGCTGTTATAAATCAGGGAGACGTTGAATTGTATAGCCGTAATGAGATTTCTTTCAATACTAATTTTAAACCAATTGTCGAGGAATTAAAAAAAATTGACTACACAGCGGTATTAGATGGTGAAGTTGTTGTTGAGGACGAAGATGGAAAAGCAAGTTTCCAAATGCTTCAAAATTACCTTAAAACGGGTGAGGGTATCCTAAAATATTATGTGTTTGATTTATTGAATCTGGAAGATAACATCATTACCAAATTATCATTAATCGACCGAAAAGAGCTATTGAAAATCCTTTTTAATAAATATAAATTCAAAAATATTTTTTATGCTGATCATACTATTAAAGAGGGAATAAAACAGTTTGAACTTGCCACAAAAAATAAAGAAGAAGGAATCGTTGCCAAAAAAGCAGACAGTATATATCTCTCTGATAAACGAAGCCATGACTGGCTTAAAATTAAAACTTCGAATCAGGAAGAAGTGATTATTATTGGGATTACCGAACCTAAAAATTCAAGGAAGTTTTTTGGTGCAATTCTAATGGCGCAGTATGATGGAAAAAAACTTCAATATATTGGAAAATGCGGAACGGGTTTTACAGACCAAATCCTGGAAGAATTGTACACTAAATTAGAACCCTATTTTACTACAGATTCAACTTTAAGCAAAAAAACAGGACTTAGAGATACAATTCAATGGGTAAAACCAAAATTAGTTTGTCAGATAAAATTCTCCGAATGGACACATGACAACCATCTCCGACATCCCATATATCTTGGTTTAAGAATAGACAAAAAAGCTAGTGAGGTTGTATTTTCGAATAATTCTAAAAATTCAGAAGAAGTAAAAAAAGAAGCCATGGATGACACTCAAAAAAACGAAAAAGAAAATAAAACAGAAAATGATTATGATCTGAAAGTGAATAAAACGGTGCTTCATTTGACGAATCAGAATAAAATATATTTTCCTGCAGATAACATAACAAAAGGCGATATTGTGCAATATTACAATGAAGTTGCTGATGTTATATTGCCTTATCTTAAAAATCGTCCCCAATCTATGAATCGATTCCCGAACGGAATTGAAGGTCCGAGTTTTTATCACAAAGAGATTGATATTGATAAAAGTCCGTCGTGGTTAAAAACCAAAAAGATATTCTCAGAATCTAATGACGCTGATGTTAATTACCTGATTTGCAACAATAAGGAAACTTTGCTTTATATGGCAAATTTGGGCTGCATTGAAATTAATCCGTGGAATTCTACTATTCTGCATCTTGATAATCCGGACTGGCTTGTCATTGATATTGATCCCGATCAACAAGATTTTTCAGAAGTCGTTAAAACAGCTTTAACTGTAAAAGAAGTTATGGATGAACTGGAAACAGAATGTATTTGTAAAACTTCAGGTGCTTCCGGACTTCATGTTTATATTCCGCTAGGGGCACAATATGACTATAATTCTACAAAAATTCTGGCCGAATTAATTGCCAAAGAAGTGCAGTCCCGATTACCGGATTTAACGACTTTAGAACGCAGCATCAAAAAGAGAAAAAATAAAATTTATCTGGATTATCTGCAAAACCGAAAAGGCCAGACATTAGCGGCACCCTATTCTGTGCGTCCTAAACCTGGAGCAACAGTGTCCACTCCTTTAGAATGGAGTGAGGTAAATGATAAGTTGCATCCATCGCAATTTACCATTAAAAACATGTTAAGTCGTTTGGAGAAAAAAGGTGATTTATGGACACCTGTTTTAGCAAAAGGTGCCAACGTTAAAAAGATTATCAAGAAAATTGAAGATCGCGATAAAACGTAAGACTTTATTTAATTTTCACAAATAAAGGTTGTAAATATTTCACCATTAAGATATTAAGATAAAGTAAGACTCTCTTACTTAATTTTCTTAACTAATTATTATGCTTTCAGGTTCTATGAACACAAAACTTAACTTTCTTAATCTCTTAATGGTAAAAAATAAAACGGAAGTTGTATTATTTTAGATTCTAAGATGATTTTTTCTTTTTAGTTTCTAAACTTGCTTTCAGCATTTCCATAAGATCATCAGATTGTTTGTGAACAACTTTTAAATCGGGAGCTTTTTTAGAAACTTTTCCTTTGGCTTTCTTTTTAATAATATCCAGAAGTTTGGCTGTGTATTCATCTTTAAAAGCGCTAATATCAAATTTTTCTGTAAGCTGTTCGATTAATTTCTCGGCCATATCCATTTCTTTCGCACTGGTTGAAGACGCCGGAGGAAGTTTTAATTCTGCTGTATTTCTGATTTCCTGTTCGAATCTAATTCGGTTTAAAACAATCACATTTTTATACGGTTTTAAAATCGCCAGACTTTCTTTGCTTCTCAAAACAAAACGGGTCACTCCTACTTTGCCCGATGCTGCAAGCGCATCACGAAGTAAGGCATACGCTTTCATAGCACCTTTATCAGGTTCGAGATAATACGGCTGTTCGTAATAAATGCTTTCGATTTCTTTCTCCAAAACAAAACTTTCAATATCAATGGTTTTAGTTTTGATGGCATCCGCAGCTTCAAAATCTTCATCTTCAAGAATTACATATTTGTCTTCGATTTTGTAGCCTTTTACAATATTTCCGTAATTAACTTCTTTGCCGGTACTTTCATTTACTCTCTTAAATAAGATGTGTGAATGATCTTTCGCATCTAACATATCCAAATCAAGATTGCTTTCCTGCACTGCCGAAAATATTTTCACCGGAATATTAATCAAACCAAAACTGATTGAACCTGTCCATATTGCTCTCATGATTTCATCATTTTAAATTGACTTTAAAATTAAATCAGAAGATTAATTTTATGTTATAGGATATCGGGAATGTTTTATAGAATAATGAGTTGAAATGTTATTTGCTTTTAATGAATTGGAAAAGAAAATGATATATTTGAAATAAATATTGTGTGATTAGCGTCATACGTATCTACCTTGATTTGGGTAGCTTTGTGTGATTATGTTACACATATATACAAGTTATAGACAATATTAAAAAACTGCTAAAAATGAATATTTCAATTTACAAGGAAATCATCAAAAATCTGAAACCATTAACTAATTCCAAGTTTATGTATAATAGAAAAAGGTGGGAAAAGTTGAATCCAAAATTTACAAATTTCATTTCAGAATTTGAAAATGTAGATATATCAAGACAAGACGTAATTGATTCTTTTCAAAACTTTTATATTGGAAAATCAAATTGGGAAAAACCATTTTTATTGACAATGATTTGGGGATTTGCTGATACTGGATATGGAACGTACCGAACAAACAATTACATAGCAGAAGAAAAAAATCAAAACCTGATTCAAAAATCTTTTGAAGCTGTTAAAAACAATAATTTAGAATTGGCTTATAAAAGTTTAAAATCTATAAAAGGGTTAAATATAAGTTACATCTCTAAAATTTTATACTTTGCTACAAAAGCGTGCGATTATAAAGAATATGCCTTGATTTATGACATTAGAGTAGCTAAATCTCTTATAAAATTAAGTACAACACCAGAAATTTTTGAAATAGTTGAAGTTGTTCCATCATCCAAATTTGTACATTATAAAATATATAACACATTAATGCATAAATATTCAGCAGAATTGAATCTCGACGCAGAATCATTAGAAATGTTTTTATTTGAGCAAAGATTCTAAATAGAAAATACTGGCTATAACAGCTACAACGGATTTGGGCAATCGACTTAATGGAAAGTTGGTTTTGTATTTGGAAGATTTGGCAAATCCGAGGAATGGGCTTAATTTAATCTCAAACCCGCTGTAGAACTAAGACGTTAGTGGCAATTGGCTCTGGAAACTTGAAATTATAATTACATGAAAAATACGTCATTTTTACCTATATTATTTTTATTATTGATTTCATGTAATTCAAGAAAGAACCTTATCGGAACCTATAGATCGAATTTTGCTGTGCATGGTTTTTTCGTCACTCAGATAAAATTTAATCCAGACAGCACAACTGAATATCGTATGGCTGGAGATTTAATGAATGAAAACTTAACAGGACGATTTAAAGTCTCAAATAATATTGCATATATAAAATTTGACAAATTGAAATACGATCAATCAAAAGACAACTTATCGTTCAGCGAAATACTTACAAAAGAAGTAGATACAAATGAATATCGAAATATGCATTCATATGATTTGAAGTATGAAAATAGTATTCCTTATCATTTGAAATATAAAATAAAGCAAAATAAACTAATAGTTTATAATATTGTAACAGGCAAAATTGTTCGAAAAATTCAAGGATCAATGAACAAAAGAAAATATTACTTAAAGAAAATAGATTAATATCTGCCACTAACAGATAATCCTATGTATTTGAGTATTAGGCTTAATGGAAAGCTGGTTTCGTATTTGTGATGATTTGACAAATCCGAAAATAGGGCTTAAATTAGTCCCAAACCCGCTTTAGCAGCACCAAAACGTTAGGAGTAATTTTAAAAATCAGAAATCTTAAAATCAATACGATGAATACTGAAGAACATAACGCAAAGATTGTGGAGCAATTTTCTAAACAAGCCATTCCATTCACAAAACTATCAGGGCATTTAGATTCGATTGAAATACTTAAAGAGATGGCTGAATTGACGCCAGAAGACAATGTTTTAGATATTGCCTGTGGGCCAGGACTTGTGCTTTGTGAGTTCGCAAAAACGGCAATCCATGGAACAGGAATAGACATAACACAGGTTATGCTGGAACAAGCCCAAGAAAGACAGAAAAACTTAGGTTTGACAAATATGAAGTGGGATTTAGGCAATGTTACAGAATTACCATATAGTTCAAATTCATTCTCATTAGTGATTACAAGGTATAGCTTTCATCATTTTTTAGAACCAAAAAAAGTCCTATCTGAAATGTATAGAGTTTGTAAACCAAATGGACGAATTTTGATTGCTGATGTAGTTTTATCAAAAGAAAAAGTAAATGCGTTTAATGAGATGGAAGTTATAAGAGACAATTCTCACACGAAGGCTTTGACTTTTGAAGAATTTGAAGAACTTTTATCCTTTTTTGAATTGACAAATTTAAAGAGAGCATCTTACAAGGTTGAAATGGAACTTGAAAGACAACTTTCTGCATCTTTTCCAAAAGAAGGGGATGATGAAAAGTTGAGACAAATCTTTAAAAATGATTTAACTGAAAACAATTTAGGCGTTGAATCGCATCTAATTGGAAATGAAATTCATTTTTCATACCCAATTTCAGTTTATGTAGGACGTAAATAAAACTACACCTAACAGCCGTTACCAGCAATAATACAAGAAAAGAAATAATGAAAACACCAAAATTATTAATATTAATTTTTCTATTATTAGGAAAATATATAAATGCTCAAAATAAGATTGACCAATTTTTTAAAATAAAAATAGAACAATCTCTAATTTCGAGAGGAGATAATTTTCCGGATTTTAGAGTAAAAAAAGATAGTTTGGATGTGTTTTTATTTACACTTCATAAAGGTTATTCTCCAAATGACTTTCAAAACTATACAAAGTTTAATGACGAAAAAATGTCAAATCTAATTTCCTTATTAGAATCCAAAAATTGGCTTCATCGAATAAATAATCAATACAAACCAACAGTTTTCATTTCCGACGCAGAAGATGGAAAATTACTTTATAAATATGCAAAACCCATTTCTAAAAAAATCACAAAATCAATAACTAAAAATTTATCTGAAATAAAATCACAATTTGACCAAACTGAAATTTCAAAAAAACAAAATTTTCAAAAATGGTCATTTCTGATTTTAAGTGATGTTTTATTAGATTCTTGGCAAATTGATAATGTTGAAAAAGATTTTCTTAAGAAAGAAGACAGACCTTTAAGACATGGAAAGCATTATTATTACAAAATCAGCGAAAATACAAATCCACAAATAGAATCTTTTGGGATTTATGGCAATCAATCTCAAAAAATTGGAGATAAATATAATAGCGTCTATGGAAATAACAGACTTAATTTAAAAATATCTTCATCTGAGAATCTAATTTCAAAATCAGACAACAAAATTTTTGATGAAATGGCTAAAATCTACTTGCCTGACTTATTAAAAATTTTAGAGGATGAAAGAGATTATAGTAAAAAGATATATGCAAAATTAGGGTATGACAAAGAAATATCTTTTGAAGAATTTTTTATTTGGTGGTATCATTTCATTTATACACAATCAACTGACGAAATGAATAAAAAAGGAATTTTAACAATACCTGCAGATGGAAATTTTGATTACGTAACAGAAGATTAAATAATTATTGCTGGTAACAGCTCTACAACGGATTTGGGCAATTGGTTTAATGGAAATATGGTTTTATATTTCGATGATTTGGCAAATCTGAAGAATGGGCTTAATTTAGCACGAAACCCACTCTAATACCAAGACGTTGGGAGCAATTTTACAAAACTTAACCCAAAAAGAACTAAATGTATCATTTAAATCAATCTTTTGAAGAAATTTTATCATTAATCACTACACTTATATTCTTCTTTTTTGTTTCTGTTGGAGTTTCATTTTTCTTTTTAAAACTAAATTATAAAACAGAAAAAAACTCATTCACAAAAGCATTATTACCCAATCTTGTATTCTTTTCATTTTCCTTTATTTTATATTTAATCTCTATTTACAAAAACACTAATATTTCAGTTTTTAGTAGAAATGAAAAAAGTGAATCCGCAATTATTTCAATAATCCTCATATTCGCTTTAATTGTATTATCAATTTTTGAAATATCGATTTATAGAATAACATTTAAGATTAAACCAATTAAGAAATATTTTTTTTTACTCTTTAGTCTAAATTTATTCTCTTATTCTTTCATCTTTTTTTCATTCTATCCAAGATCTTATGTTGATGAAAATATTTTGAGTTATAATAGATACTTATATAAACCTAATAAGAAAGAGTTAAAACTATTTGATAATAGTATTGTGAAAATTGATTTTGCCTGTAGCTCTGAACATAATTATAAATTAGAACATAAAGATTCAATCTTTTATTTTAGAATACCAATAACTCAAATCGGAACAGACAGAATTTTATATTCTTTTAAATTATTAAATAACTCAAAACAAGTTTACAGTTCGGAAAAAGAGGATAATTGTGAAACAATATCAGTAAACAAATTAGAAAATGAAATAAAGGTGCTTTTTATACAGACAAATCCGAATCAAGATATAGGTGGGCTTAAACAAATAGTTACAGATACAATCGTTTTCAAGAAAATAAAAACAGAAAAAAGAAAAGCTGGCTACTATGGTGATACTAATTGTGATTGTATAGAGAGATAAAAACTGTCCCCCCGCTAGCGCGAGCGTCTCGCTCGTGCACACAAAAATACAGCAGTTTAAGCTCTTAAGTTTTACAGTAAATATTGTAAATTAGGAATAAAATTTTACTCCCCTGTCTGACTGTGTGGTGCATCAACAGGTTTAGATTGTGAAGATCCTTTTTGACGTAAAAAAATGGATAAAACGACAATGGCAAAAACCGAAAGAAATTCACTTTGCCAATTCTGAAAAGATTCAAACCAAAAGCGCGTCTGAACTAAATAATCGCCAAGAGATACTGTTGGTTTCCCTTTTAAGATATTCATTGTATTTTCATCTTTTAAACTTCCGTAAAGATGGAGTATAAAAGAAATTATAAAGAGTAAAAATAAACTAATAGTCAAGGAATTCTGATAAATTTTTAACCATACTCCTCCTGATTTCACAGGCCATGGAGCATCTTTTTTATGGGCTGAAGGTTCGCGATCTACTTCTTCTGGACCATCAAAACCTTTAGACTCTGAAGAGCCTTTTTGCTTCAAAAAAATAGTGAGCCATACGAACAAAGACATTTGTAAAAACTCACTTTCCCAATTCTCAAAAGTTGCTTCAAAGAAATGTCCGGTGGTGAGATAATCACAAATTGTAATTACCTGACCACCGCTTTCTATCAGCTCATTATTATATTCATCAAACCCAAAAACAAGCTGCCCGATCATAGCTCCTGCAAAAAGCAGCAAAAAAACGATAGACAAACTATTCTGGTAGATAAACTTTTTCATTATGAGCATTTTAGAAATTACATTTCAAAATTATTTTTTATAAAGTTTTCTCTCTTTCCCAGTAACGATGATTTCCCATTGCTTCTATAAAAGAGCCGGCAAGAGTATTATCTCCTGCTTTTTCGCTGGTTAAAACGCCACCATCAGCATCAATAGGAAGTACATCAATCCCTTGTCCTTCTGCCGCTATAAACTTGCAATGTTGGTAAGCATCTTTAATAAATTCAGCAACTTCTTTTACTTTTTTAAGCTCCGTAATTCCATTTCCTGCAGGAACGAATACGGCATCAAAAAGTACGGACGCTGCAATTAGATAACTCTGATCAACTTTAATTTCTGTTCCTTCTTCAGATACAATTGTTCCTAAATGCGGCGCAATGATTACTGCTTTCGCGCCAGCGCCTTTAAGTGCTTTTTTCATCGAATCTACGGAAGCTGCGTTAACACCTTCGGCACATAAAAAAGCAACTTGACGGGTCGCAATGGTATTTGACAAAGTTGGGTTTTTCAACATACTCAATGCATCAGAATTTTCAATAGTCTGTTTGACTTTTTTAGGTTCGTGTTTCTCTCCTTCTTCATCCGCTCCTACTCCATGATTAATAGGTTTTTCAGGAGCTGCCGGTACATTCATTCCTAAATTTTTGGCAACAGTTGCGGCCAGATTTTTATCAACTTGAGCTATAAGTCCCAACATTCTTGTTCTGATTGCCTCAGTTTCTACTTTCCCTAGTTCAAACGACAGTGCTTTTGCAATATGCCCTTGCTCTGTTGGAGTCTGGCTATTATAAAAAAGAATCGCCTGGCTAAAGTGGTCTGAAAAGCTTTCGCTTCTTTCACGAATTTTCTGAGCATCAATTCGCTCGTTAAAACTGGCAAAACCACCTTCGTCAATCTTTGCCTGAAACGGACAGCCGCCACCAAGCGAATTCGGATGGTAACTCACACGCCCTGTTGCAATTTCCTGACGCATGTGTCCATCACGCTGGTTATTGTGCATTGGTGCAATAGTACGGTTGATTGGAATTTCATGAAAATTCGGGCTACCTAATCTTGACAATTGGGTATCTGTATAAGAGAATAATCTTCCTTGCAATAACGGGTCATTGGTAAAGTCAATCCCCGGCACAACATGTCCCGGATGAAAAGCTACCTGTTCTGTTTCTGCAAAGAAATTTTCCGGATTTTTATTCAAGGTCATTTTTCCAATGATCTTTACCGGAACCAATTCCTCCGGAACTAATTTCGTTGGATCTAAAAGGTCAAAATCAAATTTGTGTTCATCACTTTCCGGGATAATCTGTACACCTAATTCCCATTCCGGAAAATTTCCGGCTTCAATAGCTTCCCATAAATCCTGTTTATGAAAATCAGAATTTTTACCTGATATTTTTTGTGCTTCATCCCAAACAACGGCATGTGTTCCTAATTTAGGTTTCCAATGGAATTTTACAAAATGCGATTCATTATTTTTATTGATAAATCTGAAAGTATGCACACCAAAACCTTCCATCATTCTTAAACTCCTCGGAATTGCCCTGTCGCTCATCACCCACATAATCATGTGCATAGATTCCGGCATTAGCGAAATAAAATCCCAAAACGTATCATGAGCAGAAGCCGCTTGAGGTAATTCGTTGTGAGGTTCAGGTTTTACGGCATGTATCAAATCTGGGAATTTCATAGCATCCTGTATAAAAAATACGGGCATATTATTTCCTACTAAGTCGTAGTTCCCCTCCTGAGTATAAAATTTTACTGAAAATCCGCGTACGTCACGAGCTAAATCTGTAGAGCCTTTCGAGCCTGCGACAGTTGAAAATCGCAAAAATACCGGCGTTTTGATACTTGTATCAGTCAAAAATCCAGCTTTTGTATATTGTTCCATAGATTCATACAGTTCAAAATAACCATGTGCTGCAGACCCTCTTGCGTGAACTATACGTTCCGGAATTCTTTCGTGATCGAAGCTGGTTATTTTTTCCCTCAAAATAAAATCCTCTAACAGGGATGGTCCTCTTTCGCCTGCTTTTAAAGAATTGTTATTATCATTAATCTTAACGCCCTGATTGGTTGTCAGGAACTGATTTTCAGCATTTGATTTGTTTAAATCCAAATCGTTTTGCTTTTCATCAGAAGTATTACCAATTGTTTTTTTTGAATTTTTCATCGTCAGAGTTTTTTAATTTTTATACTGTTTGAACAGGATTGCTTTTTGATTTCACACAAAATGTGAAAACAAATGTAAACCTCTGTAAATACCTTTGCTTATATCATTTAACTCAAAAATTACAAGATTTAAATATTTGATTTTCAACAACAAAACATTAGTTCTACTATTTTTTATTTTGTTTTTAAATAGAAAAAAATAAGAGATTTAAATAACAACTCTTTATACTATTCTAATCGTAATTTATATTTTGAAAAGCTGTAAATTATACAATCACATTGCATATTGTTATAATATAATCAGTGATAATCGGAGGTAGATTTGTAAAGTGCGAATTAGTAAATCGCTTTATTGAAATAGAAACTTATAAAATCATATAATCATGGAAAATCAAAACAACAGCTATTATGGTCACGAAAACCATAATTCTCACGATGAAAATATAGATACCATTGTTGATAACGAAACTAATCCATCAATAGAAAATCTGTCCGGGGATGATAATCAACAAATCGAAAATCAATATATAGAAGATGATGTGACAGATCAGTACAAACCAGATCTTTCAAATGATGTTAATCATGAAGTAAATGATTATAATCGAAATGAAAATATTCCGAATGAGGAACAAGTCATTAATGAAGATGACAAAATAACGAATGACGAAGACAATGAAGATCCTGACAATCTAGATGATAGCTTAGATAAAGATGGCGATCTTGATGACAACGATGAAGAAACCGATGCCGGTTACGATCATGTCGAAGAAAATGATGAGCATTTTCCGGAAACTCATACGAGAGAATAAAATTCATTCATTAAATAAAATAAATTATAATCTCAAAGACCGTTAAAATTAATTTTAGCGGTCTTTGTCATTTGCCAGTTTGGCAGATACGAATTTTGTAATATTATCCTAAAACTATATAAGCTGACATTTTTCGGTATTAGCTAACTTTATTTTTTTGTTATACAAAAATCAAGAATTAGAAAATCCGGAGAATCATGAATATAACAACGCAAATTATCTGGCTGCTTGTTTTAGCTATTCCTATCGCCTGTATCAGCTGGACTGTGACTCACGAAGAAATATTCAAGGAACCACGGGAATGGTGCGTTAAATGTTCTAAAGAAAGCAAACTATTATTGACCAGAAAACTCTTCTATCTTTTTACCTGCGAATATTGTTTTAGTCACTATATCACAATTGGATTTTTGATTTTATGTGATTATAAACTTTTGTTAAATGACTGGAGAGGCTACATTTTGGCAGGATTCTCGCTGGTTTATGTAGCAAACGCCTATATGAGTCTTTTTGCATTATTGCGACAGGCTATTAAAAAAGAAAAAGTAGAAATCGAGAAAATAGAAAATGAAACAGATAGCGAAAAGCTATCGAAATAAATACAAATAAGTTAAATCAAATAAATTACGAATCATGGAAAATTTAAATTTTATAGACCCTCTATTACACGGAATAACGCCTGACACATCTTATAAACTGTCTGCAAAACATTTAGTTTGCGCCGGAATAAGTTCACTTATACTTGGAGCAGTTCTTAAAAAAGCGGGACAAAATAAAACAGCAGCAATTGTAGGCGGTATTGCATTACCTTTATTGGCAACTGCGTGCTATAAAAAACTATCAAAAGTTTATAAAGAGAAAAAAGAAAAAACAGATAGCAGTGGAATAGAATACAACCACTAAAAAATTGTTTCAGGTTTCAATTTTTCTTTGTTTCAAGTCAGCATGAGTTAATAGAACGAACCTCAAAAAATAAATAAGCCACAAATTCGCGAATTATGCTACATTATTGTAGACAAACATTCGTGAATTTGTGGCTTTTATTTGCGCTCCAACTAACTGGAAAGTTGAAACAAATAAAACTTGAAACAAATTTCTAAGAAATATTAATGTTGCCCTCTACCCAATTCAGTGCCTTATTAAAATTTTCTTTTTTAAATCCGTGGAATTCTCCTGGAACTACGTAACTGAATCCATTTGTGAAAGAAATAATATCTTCCGAATCTGAGATTATAGCAGCTCTGTTCCATTTTCCCAAATGTTTTAGTCCCAGCAATGCATCTTGTAACCATGCTCCGGCAGTAAAATTTTCAAGATCGGTATCCAGAACTAATAAAAAGTTAATTTCGTTTGTCTGTTTAACTAAATGTTCAACAGCGGGAACAACTACACTCAGAAAGTCTTCTTTTGTTACTTCTGCCAAAGCTCTAAAAGCGACTATGTTATCTGTTGTGTCTATTTGATGTATCATGATATTTTTATTTTGAATGTTATTAAAATGCTGATTAATAATGATTTCACATTTCATGAAATGTCTATCAAAATTAACTCTGAAATGCATTTTATTCTTTATATCATCTCAATACTTTTTTATAAAATAACTACTTTTTTTTTTAAAAGGTACAAAGACTCAAAGGCTCAAAGGTTCAAAGTTTTGACTTAGAAAACTAAAATCTTTCCTCTTTGAACCTTTGAACCTTTGAGCCTTTGAGCCTTTGAACCTTTGAGCCTTTGAGCCTTTGAGCCTTTGAACCTAAAAAAAAGCAACTCGATAGAGTTGCCTTTTTTTTTTATTTATTGATTTTTGATCTGTCAATTTCGTCTATAAACGGAATTGAGTTTTGAATTTCAGCTTTAATTGTTACTTGTAAATATTGTTCTAACTGCACAAATTTTGCTGCATTACGACCACCGGCGGCTTTCTTTACTTTTCCAAATGTTTTAGACAGCAGTTTATCAAAATCGGCTGTGTTTTTTAAATTGGCTTCAGTTAATTCGGCTGCTTTTACATCATCAAGAGTCGCATAATTGTCTGCATAATCTTTAATGATCTGTACTTTCTTCTGGCCTAGTACTTTGCGTTCTATTTCATACTCATCATAAACTTTTTGAAATGCTGATGCCTGAGGTTCCAACAAATTCATATATTGTTTCACTAAGTCTGACTTAGATTTACCATAAATATCCTGAATTATTGCCACATCATCTGACAGGCTAGAACTCGATTGTGCATATCCGCTTGCAGCAGCAACAAAGACAAGTAATAAAAATATTTTTTTCATAATTATTTTTTAAGGAATTAAAATTTTATCTTTTCTATTAAGTGATTATTTGCTGAAATCGTAGCTCAAAACAGCTCCTAATCCAAACTGAAATGTTGATGCGTAATCAGAAACTGCTATAGGACCCCAATAGTAATCCCAATAATAGTCATATCCAACAGCTGCCGACATCGATTGCAAATAAGCATTAAAATTAATTGATAATGGTGAACCTGTTTTTACTTTTACACCCGCCTTAAGTTCCCATGCAAAATAAGTTCCGTTGCCGCTTTGTGGTGATTCAAGAATAGAAATCCCCGCACCTGCACCTAAAAATGGAATCGCTTTTTGAGAGTCAGATGATGCAAAATAATAGGTATAATCAGCTAGTATATAATTAATAGCACCTTTATCATCTCCGCTATTAACCTGTCCTCCAGCGGGAATACCAAAATTAGGCAAAGGAACCTTTGTGTATAAAGGCATATGGGTATCAAATCTGTTGTATTTTAACTCGATTGATTGATTGTCCATAAAGAAATACTCTAAACCTGCACCGTACTCAAAACCATCTTCCACACGTGCGTAGGAAGAGTCGAAATCGACTTTGTCCTTAAAAGTGTAACCTCCATACAGGTTAAGTAAAACTGAATGTGCGTCTTGTGCCGACATTGCCAGCGAAAAGAAAAATACTGCGAATAATAAAAGATACTTTTTCATAATTTTTGATTTTAATTTGGTTAAAAATTTGAATACATTTTTGTTTCAATTTGAAAACTTTTGCATCGGATTAATTAATAGTTTTTGTAGAAAATCGTTTCTACGGAGAATAAAGTTCTGTCCAAATTTCAGTCAAATGTTTTGGCGTAGAAATTAAGTTTTTAGGGTAAATAGTTAATGTTATTGGTAATTTAATTCTCATTTTTTTCTTTTTGTTTAAGCAAATTAGGTTTAGAGAAATGAACATTTAAAAAAATTATGATGCTAAAAATTTTAAATAATTCTTACTTACCTCAAAGCTAACGAGATAAAAAAATAAATATTTAAAAGTTTCATTTTTAATGGTTTCATTTTATAACTTGAAACCAAAAATATCCTGTTTAATTCTTTAAATAATAAAATAATTCATAGCTAACATATCTGAAAACAAGTGTTTTACAAAAAAATTTAAGAATTTTAGCTATCAAAAGTGAAACCACCCAAAAAAAGAGAAGAAAAGAGGACTTCTCTACGGTTTCAAGTTACATAAGGAAGGTAAGAGAATCAAAAATGTTTCAAAATCGGCAGAAAACGACTAAAGAAACAACTTAGAGCTGGAGAATAATTTCCAGTTCCTCATAATTTTTAATAACAATCGCACCTTCACTTTTTAAGTCGGCTGCATTATTATCGTTCGCAAGACCGTACACTTTAAATCCACCATTTATACCTGCCATAACACCAGCTTTGCTATCCTCAATTACAATACAGTTTTTAACATTAAAACCCATTTCTTTAGCAGCGTGCAGAAAAATTCCGGGATCGGGTTTCCAGCTTTTTATTTGGTAGGAGCTGAATATTTTGTTTTCAAATTTATCAAGTAAACCTGCCGTTTCAAGATTTAAACGGATTTTGTCAACAGGGCCGCTTGAAGCAACGCAATACGGAATTTTCAATTTCTCGATAAAAGCAACGACACCTTCCATTGGCTAAACCTGAGTTTTAAATGCCTCAAAACTCTTTTGGCGATATTCGTTTTCGAAATTCTCTGGAAGTTTATTGCCAATTGTATTTTCGATATGCTGGAAACATTCTTTTAAATTACGGCCATTGAAATTACTGTAAGCATCTTCAATTTTCATTTCAAAACCATGCTCAGCTGCCATTGAAAGCAGAATTTCATTGCCTATTTTTTCCGTATCTACCAAAACGCCATCACAATCGAAAATAATACATTTAACTTCCATATACTTGATTTACATTTATTTATACACTAAAATTTGTCATTCGAGGAACGAAGCAACCTCATTGGCTAAATCAACAACTGGCTATTCGAGTGCGATTGCTTCGTTCCCCGCAATGACTATCTCTTCACAGGAAAGTAATTCTCCTTTAAAATAATCTCTAACGGAATAAAATGTACTTTCTCTACACTTTCCTGCAATACCAATTTTTTATACAAATGATTGATACCCATATAACCCTGTTCTTCAGGTCTTTGATTAATCAAAAAGTCAATTATTCCTTTATTTAAGTATTCGATATTTTCTTTTAATAAATCGTAACCAATAATACGAACCCCCTTAATATTGTTTTGTTCTAAGAAACGGGCCACAATATAAGCTCTTGAATTGGGTACAAAAACACTATTGATTCCTGAAAACATTTCCAGTGACATTTGATCGATTCCGGAATCTTTAATAGTAACTTCCGAAAATTTAAAATTGGTAAGTTCGTTGTGATCTTTAAAAAAAGAATAAAAACCATCAATACGCTGCAAATAAACCGAAGTACTCTCTATTTCACGGGTGATCTTAAAAATCAAAACCTGTCTTTCATTATTTACGGCAAAACTAATCAGTCTTCCCGCGAGATAGCCGCTCTGAAAGGCATCCTGTCCAATGTAGGCATGTTCTTCATCACTAGAAATATTTGAATCGATCATGACAACCGGAATGTTTTTCTTCTCATATTCTTTCAAAAAACGTACTGATTCCTCATAAAATATAGGCGCAAATAACAATCCGTCGCAATCAAAATTCAATACTTTTTCGACAGATTCTTTAAAAGAAACTATATTGAAATCGTAGAAAAAATATTCCAGAACAACTCCAAATTTCCCAAACTCAACAGCAGCCTTTTCAATTCCGATAATCTGACTTTTCCAATATTCAATGTTTTCATATTTAGGAAGAAATACAGCGAAACGAAATTTCTTGTTCAATGCCAGATTACTCGCCAGAATATTACGCTTATAGCCATATTGTTCAATGATAGCATTCACCTTATCAACATTTTCCTGTGCAACTTGTCCCCGATTGTGGATGATTCTGTCAACCGTTCCGGGCGAAACATTGGCTAATGCTGCTATTTTCTTGATTGTTATGATAATATACCTTTTTAAGTTAAAATGATTTTGAAAACACAAAAAAATATTTTTTTTAGTATAGATAAGTTGTATTAGTTAACTTTTTCTATACATTTGTAAAAGACCGTGTGCGTACACGCAAAAATACATAAATTACATACAAAACAATAAGTTGTTGTAAATAAATTAAAGTTTACTCAAAAAAAATCAAATACAAAATTTAGAATATGATTATAGATGTTTTAAGTAATGCTGCAAAATATAGCAGTTTACATCCAAATTTCGAAAAAGCATTCGATTATTTAAGTCAGACTGATTTAGCAAATCTTGAAGACGGCGCAATTGAAATTGCTGAAGGTTTAAAAGTAATTGTGATTTCTGGAGAAGGAACAACAAAGGAAGAAAGTATTAAAGGTTTTGAATGCCACGATAAAAATATCGACATTCAGTTTTCAGTAAAAGGTCCTGAAACTTTTGCCTGGAAACCAAGAGAAAAATGCGTGAGTCCAAACGGTGAATATAGCGACGAAAGAGATGTTCGTTTCTTCCATGACAAGCCAGATATGTATTTTGAATTGCAGGAAGGACAATTTGCAATTTTATTTCCTACTGATGTTCATGCAGCCATGATTGGTGAAGGAACGTTGAAAAAAATTGTAATTAAGGTCAAAATTTAAAAAAAAAGAAATTCCAATTTTAAATCCCGAAGCTTCGGAACCAAATTCCAACTTTTAAAACTTGAAATTATAAAGTAGCCCTTTTTTAGGTTTGGAATTTGGAATTTTTAGATGGGACTTTTATTAAAAACTAAACCTGAAATTTGAGCTTACAGCTGCTTAAAAAATATAAATAATAAAACTTACAAATGAATTCAATATTTAATCTTGAAGGAAAAATTGCTCTTATCACTGGCGGTGCTGGTGTATTGGGAAGCAATTTTGCCAACGTTTTGGCAAAACAGGGCGTTATTGTCGGAATTGTGTCTCAATCCATTGAAAAAGCGAATAGCACAGTGGCTTCAATAGAAAATAATGGCGGAAAAGCTTTTGCGATACAAGCCAACGTTTTAGTTAAGGAAGAACTGGAAAAAGCCAGAGATTTTATCCTGGAAAAATACGGTCGCCTTGATATTTTAATCAATGCTGCCGGAGGAAATATGCCGGGGGCTATTGTTACTCCGGATCAGGCAGTTTATGATATGAAATCGGAGGATTTGCAAAAAGTCCTTGATTTGAATATTATCGGAACAATGCTTCCTTCGCAGGTTTTTGCAGAACTTTTTGCGAAACAAAAACAGGGAAATATCATTAATATTTCGTCAACATCGGCACAAAGACCTTTAACGAGAGTTGTCGGATATTCGGCAGCAAAAGCAGCAATTGATAATTTCACCAAGTGGATGTCGGTTGAATTAGCTACAAAATATGGGGAAGGAATTCGTGTCAATGCTATTTCACCGGGATTTTTCATCGGAGAACAAAACCGAGCTTTATTATTAACTCCCGAAGGAAATTTAACGCCAAGAGGAGAAAAAATCATCGACCACACTCCAATGGGAAGATTTGGAAAACCCGAAGATATTGACGGCGCGCTTCTGTTTTTATGCAGCGACATGTCAAAATTTGTAACGGGAACTATTGTTGTAGTAGACGGTGGATTTGCTGCTACGAGTATTTAAAATTGAATTAGCTAGAAATGTTCTTATGAAAATGAGTGCCCTAGCCCCGATAGAAGTGAAAATCCTTTTGTGCCGGGGTTCGGCACAAAAGATTGTAACGGATAGCGGGAACTAGCTCCTGAAAAAATTAATAAATACCTACAAGGTTTTATCCCGAAGCTTCGGGACTTGCAGGAAACTAATAAAAAGACACAAAATGGAACAAACATTAAGATGGTTCGGCCCAAATGATCCGGTTTCTTTACAAGATATCAAACAAACTGGTGCTACTGGAATCGTAACCGCTTTGCATCATATTCCGAACGGACAAGTATGGGAAGTTGAAGAAATCATCAAAAGAAAAACCGAAATTGAAAACGGTGGCTTAACATGGTCCGTGGTTGAAAGTATTCCGGTTCACGAAGACATTAAAAAACAAACGGGGAATTATCTTCAATATATCGAGAATTACAAACAGAGCATTAAAAATCTTGCGGAGTGCGGTATTCATTGCGTTTGCTATAATTTCATGCCAGTTTTAGACTGGTCAAGAACCGATTTGTCTTTTGAAGTTGAAGACGGATCAAGAGCATTACGTTTTGATATTAACGCTTTTGCGGCTTTTGAATTGTTTATTTTGAAAAGGCCGGGAGCTGAAAGAGAATACACATCGATACAAATCGAAAAAGCGACAAAATATTTTCATGCCATGACTGACGAAGACAAAGTCAAACTACAGCAAAATATCCTTGCAGGACTTCCGGGTGCTGAAGAAGCGTATTCTGTTGAAGATTTTTTGGTGACTTTAAGTGCTTACAATCATATTGACAGACAGGCTTTGAAGGATAATCTTTTCTTCTTTTTAAAGGAAATTATTCCGGTTGCAGAAAGCAAAGGCGTTCTGATGGCGATTCATCCTGACGATCCTCCCTACCCGATTTTAGGTTTGCCAAGAGTCGTAAGTACCGAAGAAGATTTAATGGAATTGATGAATGCTGCACCTTCAAAATCAAACGGATTTACAATGTGTACGGGTTCATACGGCGTTCGCGCTGATAATGATTTACCTGGAATTGTAAGACGTCACGGCGATAAAATGAATTTTATTCATTTAAGAAGTACGCAACGAGATGAAGAAGGAAGTTTCTACGAAGCCAATCATCTTGAAGGCGATGTTGATATGTATGAAGTGGTAAAAGCGATTCTTGAAGTGGAAAAAAGAAATAACAGCAAGTTGCCAATGCGTCCGGATCACGGTCACCAAATGCTGGATGATTTGAATAAAAAGACGAATCCGGGCTATTCTGCAATCGGGCGTTTGAGAGGGCTTGCCGAATTACGAGGGCTTGAAATGGGAATTAAGAGAACTTTATAAAGTTTTCTGCTATTTGCCGCAAAGGCACTAAGACACGAAGTTTTATTACTGCCACAGATTAAAAGGATTATTTCACGCAGATTTAAAAAGATTTAAGCAGATGTGCGCAGATTATTATTTGCTAAAGTTATTTAAAATTAAATCTGCTCAAATCTGCTAAATCTGCGTGAAACAAAAAAACTTTGCGACTTCGTGGCAGACCAAACACTAACTAACCAAAAAACCACAAAACCATGACCCGCCAAACCGTAATTATTTGTTGCGCCCTTTTTGTAAATAGTATAATATTTGGGCAGCAAACGCCCAAAATACTAACTGATTCAAAAGTAAATTATCTTCCTGATTTTAGTTACGCTGGCTATCACTTCGGCGAAAGTCAAATTCCGGAATCGACAGGAAAAATTATAAATGCGACAGATTTTGGCGTTAAGGCGAATGATGGTTTAGACGATTCCAAGGCTTTATTGAAAGCGATAAAAGCGGCAACTTCTACGGAAGGAAATGTCGTTTTGCAATTGCCTGCCGGGCGAATTATTTTGAGTGACATTTTATATATCGAGAGAAGTAATTTTGTACTTCGAGGAACTGGTTCAGGCGAAAACGGAACCGAAATTTATTGCCCAAGACCGATGATGTATTTAAAAGATCCCGAATCATTGGCAGAACTTCGCGAATATTTAACCACTTTTGATAAAAGACAGCGCGAAGCGGAAAACAATATCGATTTGGCTTTTTCGCAATATGCGTGGTCTGGGGGTTTCATTTGGACGCAGATTCCTGGAGAACGTGTAAAATCATATCTTGACAAATACGAACCTACTCCGAATGTTTTGGCAAAAGTCAGCTCCGGAAATATGGGTGAACATATCATCAATGTTTCGGATGTAAAGGGACTGAAAGTTGGTGATATTGTCGAGCTTCAATTATTCAATAAAGACGGTGAAAGTGGCGAAATCATTCAGGATTTATATAAAGGTGCCAAAGTAAAACCGGGTTCTCACCATTGGAAATTCCCAAAACTTCCAATCGTAAGACAGCAAGTTGAAATCACAAAAATTTCAAACTCAAAAATCACGATCAAAACTCCTTTGACAATTGCAGTCAAGCCGAGTTATCAGGCGCAATTGGTCGAATGGAAACATTTAAACGAAGTTGGTATCGAACATATTCGTTTTACTTTCCCCGATATTCCGAGAGTCGCACATCATGTTGAACCGGGAAATAATGCGATTTTCTTAACCCGCGTTTTCAATAGTTGGGTAAAAGATGTTGTCATCACAAATGCTGACAGCGGAATTTTAGCCGAAGAAGATGCGAATGTTACCATTCAGGATATTGTAACCGATGGACCACATATGGCACATTATACCGTAACTTTAGGCGGTGTACATAATATTTTAGTAAAGAATCTCAAAATTTATAATAAAACAGTTCATCCTTTGAGTTTCAATACTTTTGCAACAAAAAATGTATATCAGAACTGTGAAATTTTTATTGATCCATTATTAGACCAGCATTCGGGTGCAAATCATCAAAATTTATTTGATAATATTATAGTTCATATCGATCCGGATAAAAACAATAGCTACTTATTATTTGGCGGTGGCGGTGCCGATTATTGGAAACCATCACACGGGCCTTTCAGCACCTTTTGGAATCTGAATGTTCAGGTCGGAAAACCTGCTGACAGTTCAAAACCAGTTTTATTGTACGGTATGAAAGACGGACCATTTGCGAGGATTATTGGTGTTAATGGAAGTGCTAAATTCGAAGTAAAATACGAACCGGACGCTTATATTGAGTTTTTAAATACTTCGATGGAGAAAGTTCCTTCGTTGTATGATTATCAATTGAAAAAGCGATTGAAATAATATGTTTGTTGCCACAGATTTCACAAATTAAAAAGATTACTATATCTAAAAAATAGCCACGAATTCACGAATGATTACGCATAACGATTTAAAAAATTCGTGAATTAGTGGCGGAAAAAATTACTCCAAAAATCCATTTTATCTGTGAAATCTGTGGCAAAAAAACCTCTGCTCCTTTGTAACTTTGAACCTTTGCACCTAAAAAAAAACACCATGAAATACAAAATAGCTTTTCTGGTTTTACTGTTTATTTCCGGGAATGTATTTTCCCAAAATAAATATCGTCTCAAAAATATCTCTACGACTGACGGGCTTTCGCAGAGTTCTGTTATTGCTATTCATCAGGATAAATTTGGGCAGATGTGGTTTGGTACGCGCGACGGTCTTAATAAATATGATGGCAGCCGATTTACGATTTTTAGAAACGATATTAATGATAAATCGTCTATCAGCAACAATGATATTCTGGCTATTGAAGAAGATAATTCAGGGAAAATCTGGGTTGGAACTTACAACGGACTGAATTGTTATGATCCGGTAAAAAATACGTTCACACGATATTTACACACAAAAACCAATCATAATATAAGTGGTAATGCAGTTTGGTCAATTAAGGAGATTGGTGATGAAATGTGGTTTGGAACTTCAAAAGGATTAACCATTTACAATAAAAAAACGGGACAATTTAATTCTACTTTTCATTCTGATACTGACAATACTACTTTACCGAGTAATAATATTCTGAGTATTTTAAAAACCAAAAAAGGCGAAATATGGATTGGTACCACAAAAGGTTTATGCGTTCTTACCGGCAGAAAAAACAACAAATTCTCTTTTAAAAATTATCCTTTAAATAGTGAAGATTTATTGACTGTGCCTGCAATTGCCGAAGATCGCTTCCATAATATCTGGGTCGGTACAAAAAATAAAGGACTTTTAAAATTTAATCCGACAACGAAAGAATATGTTTCTTTTTTGTCTGATGAAAAATACCGCGAACTCAATACGGATATTCGTGCTTTAGCCATTGACAATCAGGGTTCAATTTGGATTGGGGCTTATGATGGAATTTATATTTTAGGAGAAGACAAAAGCATTCAAAAAATAAACAACAGCAACAATAGCAACGGAATTGACAAGGTAAAATCGGTTTTTCTTGATAAAAAAGGTTCGGTTTGGATCGGCTGTTATTACAAAGGCGTGAATCTTTGGGATGTTTCGAATGTGAATTTCTCCAATTACAATCAGAATTCGAAAAAGATTCCGATGAGTTTTGATGTCGTGAGTTCGATTATTGCAGATAAAAATCACAATGTTTATTTTGGAACTGAAGGAGGTGGAATTACGATTTACAATCCAAATACCGAAGTAACAAGCTACATCAACAGCAAAAACGGTCAAACAACTAAAGACGATATCAAATCAATGTGTCTTGCGGAAGATCATATTTTGTGGATGGGAACTTTCTCCAAAGGAATCTCAGCTTACAACACGGTTTCAAAAAGAATTGAAGACAGCCGAATTTCATCTGAACTAAATGATTTACTGAAAGAAACCGGTGTTTATTCCATCAAAAAAGAAGGAAATAACATTTTATGGATTGGAACTTTCAGCAAAGGACTGATTCGGTACAACACGATTTCTAAAGATTTTCAGGTTATTGGAAATGATAATACCAAACCTAATTATTTGACTAATAATATCATCCGTACGATTTTAATCGACAAACAAAAAAGGCTTTGGGTTGGCTCTCAAAACGGACTAAATCTGATTTCATTGCAAAATTTTCAACCGAATAAATCTGTAATAAAACATTACTTTTTTGATGCTGCCGCTTTATCGGGAGATGATATTTTGACGTTGTTTCAGGATTCTCAAAATAAAATTTGGGTGGGAACAAAGGCAAAAGGACTGCATTATTTTGATGGAAAAAAATTCAACAGAATCAATCTAAAAATTGGAAATACGGTTATAACATCGATTCATTCCATTTTAGAAGATGACGACAAAAACCTTTGGATCAGTACGAATCAGGGGATTATAAAATATAGTACAACCAGAAAAACAGTTGCGATTTACGATCAGAAAGACGGTTTGGCGAGTAATGAATTCAACGACAATTCGGCTTTAAAACTGGATTCGAATAAATTTTATTTCGGAAGCCCATCCGGAGCCACTTATTTTGATGCCCGAAAAATCTCTATCAATCAATATGCGCCGCAGGTTTTGATTACCGATTTGAAAATCAAAAATGAAACAACAACCGCAAATGATTCTTTAGGCATTTTAGAAAAAAGCATCGGGTATACGAAAACCATTACGCTGGATTATGACAAAGCGAATTTTTCGATCAATTTTGCGATTCCGAATTACATTCGATCAAAAAATAATCAATACAGTTACCGTTTAACCGGACTGGAAAACAACTGGACGACGACGAAAAATACGGAAGCTATTTATGCCATTCAAAATCCGGGAACATATGTTTTTGAAGTGCGCGGCGCCAATAACGACGGCGTTTGGAATAAAATCCCTACGACGCTGACCGTTGTTGTAAAACCAGCTCCGTGGCGCAGTATCTGGGCCTTTTTATTGTACGGACTTATAATTGGTTCAGCTTTATACGGTTTAATCTGGATTATGAAATCCAAAGCCAGTCTAAAACAAAAACTCGAATTAGAGTATTTAGAAACCAGGCGCATCGAAGAAAACAACAGAGCAAAACTGGATTTCTTTACTAATATTTCGCATGAATTCAGAACGCCTTTGACTCTAATTTTAGGGCCGTTGCAACAGATTTTATCCAATTATAACGGAACCAATGAAATGTATAAAAAATTGTTGGTAATTGAAGGAAGCGCCAATCATCTTTTAAGTTTGATTAATCGTTTGATGGATTTCAGAAAACTTGAAAACGATCAGGTGAAACTGGAATCGGCAAACGGAAATATTGTAAAATTTACCAGAGAAATCTTTTTGTCTTTTATTGAATATGCCAAAGATGGCGGTTACAGTTATACTTTTGAAGCAGAAGAAGAAGAAATTCTGGTGTATTTTGACCGCTATAAACTCGAACGTGTTTTTTATAATTTGATTTCGAATGCGTTTCGTTACACACCAAAAGGTGGAAGCATCAACATTAAAATCAATCACGATCACGAGAATCTTTTTATAGCTGTAGAAGATTCGGGAGTTGGAATTGCTAACGAGCATATTGATAAAATTTTCGATTTGTTTTTTGAAGTTCCACTGCACAATAACGTTCAGAAAAACTATAATAAAGGAACTGGAATTGGTTTATCTATCGTAAAAAACATTGTCAAGCTTCATAAAGGAAACATTGACGTATCTAATAAAGAAAATGGCGGAGTTGTTTTTAAAGTAACGCTACCGTTGGGTCGTACTCATCTTTTGGACAGTGAAATTATTGAAGATTTTAAAATCAGTGATGACATTGTTCAATACACCACACAATTGGAAACTGGTGAAATACCAGAACCGGAAGACATTGGCGATTTTGTGGTTGATACCGAAAAGCAAACAATTCTACTGGTTGAAGATCATAAGGTTTTGAGAACTTTCATGAAAAATCTGCTCAAAAAAGAATACAATATTATCGAAGCTGAAAATGGAAAAATTGCTTTCGAAAAAGCATTGCAGCATGTTCCTAATTTAATTATAAGCGATGTTATCATGCCTGAAATGGTAGGAACAGAACTTTGCTCGAAAATTAAAGAGAATTTAAAAACCAGTCATATTCCTGTAATTTTATTGACTTCGAGATCTTCATTGGTTTATAAATTTGAAGGACTGGAAAGCGGTGCCGATGATTATATCAGTAAACCTTTCAATTTAATAGAATTTAAACTTCGCGTTAAGAACCTGTTGAATTCGACTGAGAGGCTGAAAAACAAATTCTCAAGCGAAGATAATTTTGTACCGTCAGAAATCACGGTTTCTTCTTTAGACGAAGAACTTTTGAAAAAAGCATTCAAAATTGTTGAGGAAAACATTTCTAACGAGCAATTTGATATTCCGTTTTTCTGTTCAGAATTGGGTGTCAGCAGAACGATGTTATTCTTAAAAATAAAAGCATGGACGAATTATACGCCAAACGAATTTATTCATGAAATCAGATTGAAACGTGCCGCTCAATTATTGGAACAAAATAAACTCAACGTTTCAGAAGTGAGTTATAAAGTTGGTTTCAATAATCCAAAATACTTCAGCAAATGTTTCCAGAAAAAATACGGAGAAACGCCGTCACAATTTGCTGACAAATTTTCTAAATCCGTAGACGTATTTTAAACAATCCGCATTTTTAAAGGCTTAAAAAAGGGTATCTGTATTTTTAGATACCCTTTTTTGTATTTCTATATCGTTTGCGACGTATATATTTGTCCTATGAAAATCGAAAAAACAAAATTCAGACTGCTGCAAATTTTATTCATGCTGCTCATCATCGGAATGAGTTTATTGCTTTTCTATTTTATCTAACATTAACCTTAAAACCAAAAAATGAATGTTTACAAACCAAAAAATTAAATCGCTTAAATGGTGTTTTCTGGTACTCTTTTTACTAGGAAATATTGTTATGAATGCACAGGAAAGAAAAGTCACCGGAAAAGTTACTTCCAGCGAAGACTTACTTGGGCTTCCTGGTGCCAATGTTTATATTAAAGGATCATCAGTTGGGGCGTCTGCAGATATGGATGGAAACTTTACTGTAATAGTTTCAGAAAAAAATCCTGTCTTAGTCTTCAATTTTGTGGGATATCAATCTGTAGAAGTTCCGGTAGGAAACAAAACAGTAGTCAATGTGAGTTTAAAACCTGATACTAAAAACCTTGACGAAGTTGTCGTTGTAGGTTATGGTACTCGTAAAAAGAGTGATATTACGGGTTCTGTATCTTCGGTAACGGCAAAAGAATTAACTGCTTATCCTTTATTAAATGCAGAAATGGCTTTACAAGGCCGTGCTGCAGGGGTTTCGGTACAATCAAATAATGGTGGTGAACCAGGTGCTCCGGTAAAAATCAGAGTCCGTGGCGGAACATCAATCAATGCGAGTGGAGATGCGCTTATTGTTGTTGACGGTTTTGCAGGTGCTTCAATGCCGGCTCCTCAGGATATTGCTTCGATTGAAATATTAAAAGATGCTTCGGCAACTGCTATTTACGGTTCGAGAGGTTCAAACGGAGTTATTATGGTGACGACCAAAAAAGGAAAGTCTGGAGTACCGGTAATTGAATTCAGCAATTCGACCTCGACACAATCAGTAAATAACAAATTACATTTATTAAGCGGAGATCAATTTGTGGCGTACAGAAAAAGTTTTACGACGCATACTTCTGGCGGAGCAAACACAGACTGGCAGGATGTTATTTATCGTGACGGAATGATTTCGAATACTCAATTATCATTTTCAGGTGGTTCCGATAAAATCAGATATTATGTTTCCGGCAATTATTTCAACCAAAATGGAGTTGTCATCAATTCTGGAATCGATAAATACACGATTGTAAGTAATCTTGAAGCTGATTTGAGCGACAAGTTTAAAATTGGTTTGAATTTATTTACAAGCAAGCAAAACAAAGACGGAATTATCAGCCAGACGGGCGCCGGAGGAACAGGTGCAGCGGGTGTAATTGCTGCAGCTTACAGATTTATGCCGGATAAAGGAATTTATAATGCTGACGGATCTTATACAACGACAGCGCCAATTGGAGATGATATCGACAATCCGTACGCGACTGCAATGGAAAATATTCTGGAAGTAATCAATATTACCAACAGAAGTAACTTTTTTGCCTCCTACCAATTCACTAAAGATTTAAATTTTAAAACAACTTTAGGTTTAACCGAATCGAATTCTCAAACCGGAAGATATACGCCTTCAACTTTAATTGCAGGAAAAAATATCAAAGGAGAAGCTTCTGTAAACAACACGAGATTTTCTTCTTTCTTAACAGAGAATTATTTAACGTACAAACATGAAGTTATCGAAAAAGGAATTTTGACCGTTCTTGGAGGTTATTCATATCAAAAAAACAGAAACGAAAATTCGTATGCTGCTTCAAGAGGATTTTTAACCAATACCAATTCGTATCATAATTTAGGCGCAGGAACAGTGTTTTTAAAACCAGATTCAGGATTGTCTGAAACCGAATTGATTTCTGCTTTCGGAAGATTGAATTTCGATTACGACGACAAATATTTATTTACGTTTACGGCACGTCGTGATGGGTCTTCAAGTTTTAGTAAAAACTACAAATACGGAACTTTCCCTTCTGGAGCCGTGGGTTGGAATATCGGTAAAGAAAATTTCTTAAAAGACAGCAAAACAGTTTCAAACCTTAAATTGAGAGCAAGTTATGGTGCAACCGGAAACCCATCGATCGGCGCCTACTCTACTTTATCAAGATTCTCAGAAATTTATGATGTGAGTGGTGACGTAATTGTAAATGCAGTTCAGTTGACTTCTTTGGATAATCCGAATTTAAAATGGGAAACTTCATATCAACAGGATTACGGAATTGATTTAGGTTTATTTGATAACAGAATCAGTTTAACAGCAGATTATTACAAAACGATTACCAAAGATTTATTGTTCAACAGACCATTGCCGGGAATCTCAGGAATTGCTTCTCAGCTTCAAAATGTTGGAGAACTAGAAAATAAAGGTTGGGAATTAGGAATCAATACGAAGAACTTTATTGGTGCTGACTTCACTTGGTCTACCAACTTTAATATTTCTGCGAACAAAAATAAAGTATTGAAATTAGCTGACAACAAAGACTTATTAATCAACTCTGCTCCGGGACATTTCCTTGCAACAGAATCGCAGATTTTGAGAGTTGGTGAGCCAGTGGGATCATTCTTTGGATTTGTTTATAATGGTGTAATTCAGCCAGGAGAAACTGTTCTTCCGGGGAATTTTGAAACGGCTCCGGGTGGAGAAAAATACAGAGATGTAAATGGTGACGGAAAACTGGATTCTAATGATAAAACGATTATCGGTAACCCAAATCCTGATTTCATCTTCGGATTCAATAATGATTTCACGTATAAAAATCTTGATTTAAATATTTTCTTCCAAGGTTCAGAAGGAAACCAAATCTTAAATTATACTTTAATGGAATTGGCTTCAGGAAACAACAATGCAACGACAGAAGTTTTGGATGCCTGGACACCAACACATACAGATACTGATGTTCCTGCAAATGCAGCAAGAACAAAAAGAATTGCTTCAAGATTTGTTTATGATGCAAGTTACATCCGTTTGAAAAACGTGTCTATCGGATATAGTTTAGATGACAAAGTGGTGCAAAAAATGGGATTGAGCAAAGTTCGTTTTTACATCAGTGCGCAAAACCTTTGGACAATTACAGATTATCCGGGTTCAGATCCTGAGGTAAATTACCTGAATGACACTAACGCCAGAAGTAACACCAACTTAGGATTGGATTATGGAAGTTATCCAAACGTAAAAACCTTCACTTTCGGTTTTAATTTAAAATTCTAGTTTAATACAATCATATTATGAAAAAATATATAGCCTTATTTTTCTTGGGAATATTCGCTTTTGGCTGCTCTGATCTTGAAGAAAAGCCAGTAGGAATTATTCGCCCTGACAACTTTTTTAACAATACAGATGACTTACAAGCCGCTGTAAATGGAGCTTTTGCTAATATTGCCCACAATAATTACTGGGGAAGAGAATTCACAATTGCTTTGATGCTTCGTGATGACATGGCCGATATTGGTGACAGAACCACACAAGCCGCCCGTATCGATGTAAATGACATGACCATGAATGATACCAACGCGCTTGTTGCTAACTTTTGGCCACAATCGTATATCATTATTACAGCTGCAAATCAGGCGATTGAAGGTGCTAAAAAAACGCCCGGAGATCCTGCAAAAGTAAACGCAATTGTAGCTCAGGCATATTTTGCACGAGCTTTTGCTTACTATCATTTAGTTCGAATTTTTGGAGATATTCCGTACGTCGATTTTGTTGTAAACGATGTTGCGCAGGTAAATTCTTTAAGCAAAACCAAAGAAGCTGAAGTTTACGCCAAAATCATTTCCGATTTAGAATTTGCAAAACAATGGCTGGAAGACAAACCAAAAGTAAAAGCGGTTCCGGGAAAAGGTACTGCTGCAGGTTATCTGGCTTCGGTTTATTTGACTTTAGGAAATTATCAAAAAGCTTATAATGAAGCAAAATATGTAATTACAAATGAGGCAAAATTTGGTTTAGGTTTAGATGCTGATTTTCAGGATTTATTCAACGCTACAAAAACAGCTGCTTTAAAAGAACCATTGTTTACTATTGACTTTAACAACTTGGTTTCTGGAAATTACGGTCAGGATTATACAGCGTTTTTTACAGGATCATTAAAAGATGACAGTTATAGCTATGGTCAGGGATTTTCTGTTGCAGTTCCTTCTCAAAAAGTATTTGATACATGGGACAAAAGAGATTACAGAAGAGCGGTAAGTTTTGATACTATCATCAGAAAGAAAACAGGACCAGGCGGAGCATTGCAGATTTATCCTTCAAGTGATAACGAAAAAGCACCTCGCCCACACATAGCCAAATATTACCGTTTTCCCGGAAAAGCTGGTGCTAACGGAAGAACTTCGCAACACAACTACATTACAATGCGTTATGCCGAAGTATTGCTGACTGCTGCTGAAGCTTTAAATGAAATCACTCCGGGAACTACTGAAGCTGATGGTTACGTAAACCGCGTGCGTGCAAGAGCAAGAAATAAAGCAGGTAAATTGGTTTCTTTCCCAGCGAATGTAACACCTGGACTTTCAAAAACTGATTTTAGAAAAATGGTAATTGATGAAAGAAGATTAGAACTGGCTTTTGAATATGTGAGATGGTATGACATCAAAAGATTGAAAAACGGACCGGAAGTTTTTGGTCCAAACGGTTTAGAACCACATGCGAATTTTGATCCGAACAAAGATTATTTATTCCCATTGCCTGGAACTGAATTAGCCATCAATCCTAATTTAAAACCTAACAATCCTGGTTATTAGATAAATTAAAAATTTAGAATTAAAAATTAAAAATTGTTGAAACCTGCAATTGTGCTAGATAGCAATACGTTTATTTTTTCTTGCAGATTTTATCCTCTTTTTTGTCATTTCGGCGGGGAGACTCGAGCGACAGCGAACAGACGAAGTAAATCTCCGCTAGTAACTCGACAAAGATTGGCTATTCGCATGCGGAGCTTCTCGTGAAGATTTCTCCTCCGTCGAAATGACAAACAATGTCAGATTTTTAATTTTTAATTCTCAATTTTTAATTTAAAACAAAAAATTAATTAGTAAGTATGAATAAAGTTAGTTCATTAGTAATTCTTGGGTTTGCACTGCTGATAACAGCGTGCAAATCTGAGATTTATTCCCAGACCAAAAAATCATCAACTTCAGAAAACCTTCTGGAGAAAAGATATAAAATGCTGCTTGATTATCCGGTTGATTCATTATCAATGCCACGCAGTATGTCCGTCAAAACCAATACTATAAAAAAAGTTCCTTCGAAAGACTGGACAAGCGGATTTTTTGTTGGAAACCTTTGGCAATTGTACCGATTGACAGGAAATGAAGCTTATAAAAATCAAGCCCACAAATGGACGCCTTTCAGCAAAAAGGAAAGTGTAAATAATAATTCGCATGACGTCGGGTTCAAAGTGTTTTGCAGTTTTGGAGAAGCTTTAAAAGTGGAAAACAAACAAGGATACAAAGACGTAATTATCAAAGGTGCCGAAACATTATGTACACGTTTTAATCCTAAAGTTGGTGCGATAAGATCGTGGGATTTCAACAAAGAAATTTGGGATTATCCAGTGATTATTGATAACATGATGAATTTAGAATTGCTTTTTGAAGCTTCAAAATTATCAGGAAATAAAAAGTATCAGGACATTGCGATTCAGCACGCCAATACGACTTTAAAAAATCAATTTAGAGCAGACAATAGTTGTTACCATGTGATTGATTATGACCCTACTACAGGAGCTGTCAGAAAGAAAACGACTTTACAGGGTTATAATGACGACTCGGTTTGGGCACGCGGACAAGGCTGGGCAGTTTACGGTTTTACCATGTCATACCGATACACCAAAGATCCTGCTTATTTAAAACAAGCCGAAGCAACTGCAAAGTTCTTCATCAACAACAAAAACCTCCCAAAAGACGGAATTCCATATTGGGATTTTAAAGATCCTGCGATTCCAAATTCGCCACGAGATGTTTCTGCGGCGACTGTGATGGCTTCAGCGTTATATGAATTGTACGGTTATACTAAAAACAACAGCTATTTGGCTTTCGCCGATAAAATAATCAAGTCTTTAAAGTCTAATCAATACATTTTGAGCGATGCTGTAAAAGCGCCTTTTATTTTAGATCACAGCACAGGAAACTGCCCAAAACACGACGAAATCGACGAACCAATAATCTATGCCGATTATTATTTTCTGGAAGCATTATTAAGAAAAAAAGCTTTATAATTCATGAAAAAACAATACCACAACTTTAAGCTTTTTTCTATCGCAGCATCCTTTATTGTTTTTCTTTTTGGCATCAATAGCAGTTTTGCCCAAAGCAATTCGGCAATGAGAACCAAAACAAACATCAATAATAATTGGTTGTATTTAGAAAATCATACTCCAAATCTTAATGAAGCTCAAAAAGCTCAAAATTGGAATAATATCACTTTACCTCACAGCTGGAACAGCGAAGATGCGACCGACTTAAATCCTGGTTACAGACGCGACGCAAGCTGGTATCAAAAAAAACTCAACATTGCTTCGATTGATAAAGAAAAACGTTATTTTTTATATTTTGAAGGATCAAACGTAACTACAAAAGTTTATGTAAATGGCAAAGAAGCCGGTAGGCATATTGGCGGTTATATTGGCTTTACAATCGATATTACGAATTTTATAAAAGAAGGAAACAACGATATTTTTGTACGCGTTGATAATAGTTACGACATCGAAATTATTCCGTCTCAAAAGAGCGATTTCTTTATTTATGGTGGCATTACAAGAGATGTCTGGCTGTTATCTCAATACAAAAATCGAATTGATAATTTAAAAATTACAACGCCACAGGTTTCTGCCAAAAGTGCTTCGGTACAAATTCTGGCTGCGACTATTTCTTCTGAAAATGCAAAAGATTTATCGTTAACAGTAACGCTTAAAAATCCGAAAGGGAAAAAAGTAGCCAGCAAAACGATTTCAGTTTCTGGTAAAACTTCGAATATTATATTCGAAAACATCAAAAATCCTGAATTGTGGGATACTGATAATCCAAATTTATATTCGGTTACCGCTGTTTTATCGGAGAGAAAACAAATCAAAGACAGTGTCAGTGAAAAAGTAGGTTTCAGATGGTTTGAGTTTAAAGATCACGGACCATTTTACCTTAACGGAAAAAGGTTGCTTATTCGCGGTACACATCGCCATGAAGAGCAAGCAGGCGTTGGCGCAGCAATGAGCAACGCACAGCATTGGGCAGATATGAAATCCATCAAAAAAATGGGTGCAAATTTTGTCCGTTTGGCGCATTATCCGCAAGATCCCGAAGTTTATAAAGCCTGTGATGAGTTGGGTTTATTGGTTTGGGATGAATTGCCATGGTGTCGCGGTGGAATTGGCGGTGAACTTTGGCAAACCAATACCAAAAATATGCTGACGGAAATCATCAGTCAAAATTACAATCACCCAAGTATCATTATTTGGTCGTTGGGGAATGAAATGAATTGGCTTCCGGATTTCCCTGACGGAGATAATACAACGAAAACGAATGTCTTTTTAACTGAATTGAATGACCTGGCGCACAAACTTGATCCAACCAGAAAAACAGCTATCAGAAAATATTATGAAGGTTCGCAAATTGTCGATGTCTTCTCCCCTTCTATTTGGTCTGGCTGGTATTCAGGAAGTTACAAAAGTTACCAAAAAGCAATTGACGTTTACAAAAAGGAATACAAACATTTCATTCACGCCGAATATGGTGGCGATAGTCATGTTGGGCGTCACAGCGAAAATCCGGTTACCGGCGAAGGTGTCATAAAAGCGGAAGGATGGGAAGAAGCAATTGTACAGACGAAAGTCGCAAATGTGGCTCAAATTGGCGATTGGAGTGAGAATTATATCGTCGATTTATTTGACTGGCATTTGCATATTTCTGAAAACGACCCAACATTTGTGGGCAACGTTCAATGGGCATTTAAGGATTTTGCAACACCGTTACGACCAGAAGATGATATTCCGTATATGAACCAAAAAGGACTTGTAGATAGAAACGGAGTTCCGAAAGATGCCTATTATGTTTTTAAAAGTTATTGGAGCAAAGAGCCGTTTACTTACATCGAATCACATACGTGGACAGAACGTCAGGGACCTGAAAATACGCCAAGAACCATGAGCGTTTTCAGTAATTGCGAGAAAGTTACCTTATATCATGAAGGAAAGTCATTGGGAGAAAAATTGAGAAATCTTTCGCTATATCCTGCAAATGGCTTAACTTGGGATGTTAATTTTAAAAAAGGAGATAATATTCTGATCGCGATTGGTAAAAATAAAGACGGAAAAACGGTTTCTGATACTTTGAAAGTAAACTATCGTTTTAACAAAAATGATGCGGCAACTTCTTTAAAATTAACTTCAGAAAAATTAAAAAACGGTAATTATCTGGTAACAGCAATTGCAATCGACAATAACAATTTACGATGCCTTGATTATGAAGAAAGTGTTTATTTTCAATGTTTGAAAGGTGGTAAAACACTAAAAAACCAAGGAACTCCAACCGGAAGTGAGTCGATAAAAATGGCAAACGGAAGAGCATCGATTGAAGTCATTCCGGATGGTTCGAATATGGCGATTGAAATGACAGCTTTGAATCAGAGTTTTAAGGGGGAATATTTAAAAATAATGTCACAAAGTCACTAAAGGCACAACGTTTTTATTATCATAATTTATTATTTCACGCAGATTTTAAAAAGATTTAAGCAGATATGCGCAGATTATTTATTACAACAAATTTTAATTAAAAAAATCTGCTTAAATCTGTAAAATCTGCGTGAAAAAAAAATATTTTAATCTTTTAATCTGTGGCAAAAAAAACTTTGTGCCTTAGCGTCTTTGTGGCAGAAAACTTAAAACATAAAACAAATACACATACCAATGAAAAAACTATTAACCGCATTCCTCTTAACCACATCTTTCTTTGGAATTGCACAAAACCTGATTTCAAACGTTTCAAACCGAAATACAACTTCGCTTAACGGGGTTTGGAATTACATTATTGATCCTTATGAAACAGGATATTACAGCTTTCACCATGATGAATATGATAAACAGGCAAAGCCCTCAAATGCAGCTTATTTCAATAATTACCATGCCGTAAACAAGCAGGAATTGGTCGAATATGATTTTGATAAATCGCCAAAAATAAATATTCCGGGTGATTGGACTTCGCAGGTTCCGGAACTGAAATATTATGAGGGAAATGTATGGTTTAAAAAGTCTTTCGATTATAATTTAAAAGCAGGAAAACGTCTTTTCGTTTATTTGGGAGCCATCAATTACAAAGCAGATGTTTATCTGAACGGTAAAAAATTAGGAACTCATGTTGGCGGATTTACGCCATTTAATTATGAAGTTACTTCAATCGTAAAACCAAAGGACAATTATCTGGTTATTAAAGTAGATAACACACGTCATAAAGAAGATGTTCCGACCATTAACACCGATTGGTGGAATTACGGCGGAATCACACGTGATGTGACTTTGATTGAAGAAGAAGCTTCATTTATCGAAGATTATACCATTCAGCTTAAAAAGAATAATGCAGCATTGATTTCAGGTTTTGTAAAAATCAATACTCCTGACGCTTCGCAAAGTGATGTAATCATTACTATTCCTGAATTAAAAATCAATTACAAAGGAAAAGTTGGAGCTGACGGAATTTTAAACTTCGAAATTCCGGCCAAAAAAATCTCGTATTGGTCACCTGAAAATCCGAAATTATATGATTTAACAATTGACTTTAACGGACAAAAATTAAAAGATAATATTGGTTTCAGAACAATCGAAACTAAAGAAGATAAAATTTTATTAAACGGAAAACCAATCTTTTTAAGAGGAATCTCAATCCACGAAGAAAATGCGAAAGGCGGAAGAGCCAATTCGGAAGAAGATGCTTTGCGTTTGCTAAACTGGGCAAAAGAACTGGGTTGCAATTATGTTCGTCTGGCACATTATCCGCATAACGAAAACATTATCAGAACGGCCGATAAGCTGGGTTTAATGGTTTGGGAAGAAATTCCGGTGTACTGGACTGTAGAATTCACCAATAAAGACACTTATAAAAATGCCCAAGATCAATTGACAGCAGCCGTTACCCGAGATAAAAACAGGGCTTGTATAATTATCTGGTCGATGGCAAATGAAACGCCAATCTCGGATGCGAGAAATGCGTTCATCAAAAATCTGGTCGATCACACAAAAACTTTAGACAATACCAGATTGATTAGCGCAGCTTTATTAACGCAAAGCGGAAGTGACGGTTTTGGAACAATTAACGACGCCATCGGTGAATATCTGGATATTATTTCATTCAATCAATATTTAGGCTGGTACGGCGGAAAACTTGAAGATGCGGAGAAAATCTTCTGGAAAACGAAATACAACAAACCGGTTATTGTGTCTGAATTTGGAGGAGATGCCAAACAAGGTTTACACGGAGAAAAAAATGAGCGCTGGACAGAAGAGTTTCAGGAATACCTGTACATTCAGAATTTAAAAATGATCGAAAAAATACCTCATCTTAGTGGTTTGAGCCCATGGATTCTGGTTGATTTCAGATCGCCAAGAAGACTCCTTCCTGGCATTCAGGACGAGTACAACCGAAAGGGTTTAATTTCGAATGACGGCAATAAAAAGAAAGCATTTTACATCATGCAGAATTGGTATGCAAAAAAGGCAAAAGAATAGGAACTTTCTCTATAATATCATTTACTTTTGTGTGAATCAAAAAAATATTTATCCTATGAAAAAATTTAGTTTACTGGCAATTATCTTATTAGCTGCCATTTCAATGAATGCACAGGAAGTTAAATTTGCTCCGCTAGATGCAAGTCCGGCTGATATTGCTTATTTTCCAAGCAGATCAATTAAATTCAAAAAAACAGATACGCCGTCACAATTAATTAAAGTTATTTATTCAAGACCAGCCGTTAAAGGGCGTGTGATTTTTGGAGGATTAATTCCGTTTGGTGAAGTATGGAGAGTTGGTGCTAACGAAAATACAGAAATCAAATTCTATAAACCGGCTACTATAAATGGCGTTGCTGTACCTGCTGGATCGTACAGTTTATTTGCAATTCCGGAAAAAGACAAATGGACGATCATCATCAATAAAGAACTTGATATGTGGGGTTCATACGCTTATGACGAAAGCAAAGATTTGGTAAGAATTTCAGTTCCGGTTAAAACAGTTCCAACTCCAATCGAATTATTATCAATTGCTTTTACTGCAAAAGATGGGATCACAAATTTGGTTATTGGATGGGAAAAAACAACTGTTGATGTGCCAATTACGATTAAGTAATTTTTACTTTAAAATAATAAAAATGGCTATTCAGAATTTGAATAGCCATTTTTGTTTTATGCAATTACGTGAATAATATTATTTATGGTGTTCCCTACGGTCGTGCCGAGGCTTCGGGATCGGCTTTCTCTTTTATTCCGTTTCACTTCATAAAAGGATATCGCCTCTATACCTAACATAAAATTAGGCGGAGAGAAAAATAAGTTTTCAACAGAATAATATATCATCAAGCCGTTGCAACATTTGGTTCAATAATCTTATCCAAAGTAATTGGCAAATCTCGAACACGTTTTCCGGTGGCATTAAAAACCGCATTGGCAATTGCAGGCGCCATTCCGACCAAAGCAGTTTCACCAAGACCTTTTGTTCCCATTGGGTTACTGATTGGATCTTTTTTATTCACGAAAAATACTTCTTGTTTTTCAATATCTGCATTTACGGGAACATGATAATCGGCAAAATTATTGTTTATCGGACGTCCGAAACGATGATCGATTTCAAGTGATTCCATCAATCCCATTCCAATGCCGCCAACCGCTCCGCCGTACATTTGTCCCGCCGAAGTTTTTTGGTTGATTACAGTTCCAATATCCGCACAGGAAACCACATGCGCCAATCTGATTTTTCCTAAATTCGGATTCACCAACACTTTTACAAAATGAACAGAGAACGAATAAATCGAATATTTTTTAGCTTCCTCTGAAGCTTTAGATTCATTTTCAACTGCCAATTCTTCCAGCTTATTTTCGCTGAGCAATGATGTAACAGAAACGCTTTTATTACTGTCTTTTTTAGAAGTTACAGTACCATTGGCAAAAGCCAAATCATCAACAGGTATATTTTTGAAAGTATCCGTTTTGGCCGCAAGATCAATAACTTTCGTCACTAACAATTTACAAGCATCATTCACAGCCGACCCAACCGATGAAGTTGTTGCAGAACCGCCTTGCGTTGGTCCTTTTGGCAGCCCGCTTTTTCCCATTTCAATAATTACATTTTCTGTCGGTATTCCGGTTACATCGGCACCAATGGCTGTCATCATGGTTGCAGTTCCGGGACCCATATCGTTGACACTGCATTGGAGTACGAGATTCCCATCAGGCAAAAATTTTGCTTTTACCGTTGTCGGGCTTCTGTAACAGCCAAACGTTCCGGTTCCCATTCCGTAGCCTACCAACCAATCGCCTTCGCGAACACTTCCCGGTTTATTCTTGCGGTTTTTCCAACCAATACGCTCCATTCCTGCTTCGTAACATTCCATAAGGTATTTACTGCTCCAGGGTTTATTTTGTTCCAAATCTTTTTCGGCATAATTGCGTTTACGAAATTCAATCGGGTCCATATTTAATTTATACGCCAGTTCGTCCATCGCGCTTTCTAAGGCAAAAGAACCAGTTGCTTCACCCGGACCGCGCATCCAGATTGGTGAGCACGTATCCAAAGGAACAATTCTGTATCTTGTTGAAACATTGGCACAATCATAAATAAATCTTGACATATTTACGGTTCCTTCCATAAAATCCTCATAACTCGAAGTCATGGCAACGGCTTCATGTGTCAATCCTGTAAGTTTCCCTTCTTTGGTTGCGCCTAAACCCATTTTCTGAATCGTATAAGGTCTAAATCCAACATTGGTAAACATTTGTTCACGATGAAGCACTAACTTCACCGGACGATTTAATTTCTTTGCTCCAATTAAAGCCGCGATTTCGTACGGCCAGGTATGTAAACCCATTCCGAACGCGCCTCCCACATATTCAGAATGTACCGAAACATCCGCAGGCGGAACTCCAAACACATTTCCGATACTTCTGCGAGTTCCTTCAACACCCTGACTTTTGGTGTAGACCGTTGGTTTATTCCCTTCCCATTTGGCGATAATATTCGCCAGTTCCATTGGGTTGTGAACTTCTGTCGGAATTATATATTCTGTTTCTAAAACAACTTCGGCATTTTTATAACCATCCGGAGTACCGCGGTGATAATCATTACCTTTGTCAGTGTCTACTTTTTTTACTTTATCGGCAGCTTTTTGCAATTCTGTCGAATGTTCTTCTTTTACATATTCTGCCTTAATTAAACTTGCGGCATATTGCATTCGCTCAAAAGTATCGGCGATAACCAAAGCAATTGGCTGATCGTAATACAATATCGAATCATCTTTAAAAATTTGAAGCGGCTGACCAAAATTCTTTCGGTCTTTTGCTTTTTCATATCCGGCAGGTTTATCTACGTTGAGATGCGTTATTACAGCCAAAACTCCCGGAGCCCATTCTGCCGTTTTTGTATCGATGCTTTTAATTTTTCCTTTTGCAATCGTACTTCCAACCAAACAGGCGTAGGTAACTCCATCCGTTTTATATTCAGCCGAATACGTCGCACTTCCGGTCACTTTAGCAAATCCGTCAACTCTGTTTATATTACTTGTCTTGCTCATAATTCAAATTATTTAGATGCTGCTATAGTGAGTGCTTCCGTAATGGCGTTTGGTCCGAGAATTAATTTAAAATCATTGTCTCCATAACCTCTCGCGCCGTTCATGGCTAAATCTGCTGCTTGTCTGAATGTTGTTTCAGAAACGGGTTTTCCTTTCAGAAATTCCTCGGCTTCGGTCAATCTCCATGGTTTATGTGCCACACCGCCCATCGCAAGTCGGACATCATTTATGGTGTTATTTTGTATATCTAAACCAACTGCAACCGATATTAAGGCGAAAGCATAACTGCTTCGGTCACGAACTTTTAGATAGTGAACATTTTTAGTAAAATTATTATCCGGAATTTCTATCGAAGTAATAATTTCTTTGGGTTGTAAAGTATTGTCTTTTTCAGGTGTATTTCCTGGAAGGCGATGAAAATCTGTGAATTTAATTTCTCGTTTCCCTTTCGGACCTTCAACAAAAACTTTTGCGTCTAAAGCGGCAAGCGCCACACACATATCACTCGGATGAACGGCGATGCAACTATCTGAAGCTCCAAAAATGGCATGCATTCTGTTCGATCCTCCAATAGCTCCACAGCCACTTTTTGGGGTGCGTTTGTTGCAGGGCATATCGGTATTGTAAAAATAAGAGCAACGGGTACGCTGCAGCATATTTCCTCCAACCGTTGCCATATGTCTAATTTGTTGTGATGCTCCGGCAGTTAAAGCCATTGCCAACAAAGGATATTTTTCTTTTATGGATTTATCTTCGGCAACCTGACTGTTTTTTGCCAATGCGCCAATTGAAACTTTTCCGGTTAGAAATTCTATTTTTTTCAAGTCCAAGGCATTGATGTCGACCAATTTGTCCGGAGCGACAACATTTTTCTTCATTAAATCAACCAAATTGGTTCCGCCTGCGATAAACATGGCCGAATTTTCTTTGGCAATACTTTTTACCGCCGAACCCGCTGATAATGCTCTAATTATTTGGAAGTTTTTCATGACAGCATCCCTCCTTCCTTCACTTCGGTAATAGCATCGACGATATTGTGATAAGCACCACATCTGCAAATATTACCACTCATATATTCTTTGATTTCCTCGCGGCTGTTGGCATGTCCTTCCTTAATACAGGCAATTCCCGACATGATTTGTCCAGGCGTGCAGTATCCGCATTGAAAACCGTCATTTTTGATAAAAGCTTCCTGCATAGGGTGCAGTTTTTTTCCTTTTGAAAGTCCTTCAATTGTAGTGACTTGTGCATTTTGCTGCATTGACGCTAATGTCAGGCAAGACAAAATTCGTGTTCCATTCACATGAACGGTACAAGCGCCACATTGTCCGTGATCACAGCCTTTTTTGGTTCCTGTTAAATGCAATTGCTCACGAAGTAAATCTAACAAAGTGGTTCGTGGCTCTACATTGAGATTTTGTTTTACGCCATTTACTTCAATAGAAAGCGGAACCGTTTCAAGGTATTCGGCGATTTTTTCATCCCATTTATTTTCAGAGGCCATGACCAATGAAGGCGGTGCCAAAGCAAGAGCAGTAAATAGTCCCGATTTTTTTAGAAAGTCACGACGAGATGCTGTAGATTCATCGTCGGTTTCTTTATTTCTGGTAGATCTTTTGGCAGCCATACCTGGTATTTTTTAGATTAGAAAATATCAAAATGTTATTCCTAACAAATTTAACAATCCTACAGAATAATTGGTTATAAAATTCATACAAACTGATATTTTAATTTCGATAAAACGAAAAATAAGCCACGAATTCACGAATTTTTCTACATCTTAATAGACAATCATTCGTGAATTCATGGCTATTTTTTTTATGCTCTAACTTAACTTGAAATCTGAAACTTAAAAACTTGAAACAAATTCTAAAAACCTTAATTACATTTCAAAATTGTATTTTTACATTATCAACTAACAATTATGCCTCATTTGCCGACTATATATTTAGATAACAATGCCACTACCCGTCTTGATGAACGCGTTTTAGAGGCGATGCTTCCTTATTTTACAAATTCTTATGCGAATGCCAGCAGCGGACATTTAGCCGGATTGTCTGTTCAGGAAGCTATAGAAAATGCTGCCTGGCAAACTGCTAATTTAATTGGTGCTAATGAAGAAGAAATCATCTTTACTTCCGGAGCTACAGAATCTATTAATTTAGCGATTAAAGGTTTGGCTAACGAAACCAAAAAGCATATCGTGACGGTTGGCACAGAACACAAAGCCGTTCTTGAAACCTGTCGTTATATGGAGAGTATTGGCTTTGATGTTACATACTTACCAGTCAATTCTGCCGGAACTTTAGACACTAATCTTTTAAACGAAGTAATCACAAATAAAACACTGATTATCATTGTGATGATGACAAATAATGAGACTGGTGTAATACAAAATATTTTGGAAATTGGATCGATTGCCCAAGCTAAAAATATACTTTTTATGTGTGATGCTACACAGGCTGCAGGGAAGATTCCGATTGACGTAAAAAAAGTGGGAATTAATCTTTTAGCACTATCCGCTCATAAATTTTATGGCCCAAAAGGAGTTGGTGCATTATACGTTTCGGCGGAAGCCAAATTAAAATTAACGCCATTAGTTCATGGTGGCGGGCAACAGCGAAAATTCCGAAGCGGAACCTTAAATGTTCCTGGAATTATTGGTTTAGGTAAAGCCGCTGAAATTGCTGTTTTAGAAATGGATACGGATAAAAATAGAATTATAAAACTCAGAGATCAATTAGAAAAAGGTTTATTGCAAATTAAAGGTTCTTTTGTAAATGGAAACATCGAAAACCGAATTTATAATACTTCGAATATTTGTTTTCCGGGAGTGAATTCTGAGAAATTAATTCTGGCTTTGCAGAATATTTCAGTCTCTAATGGATCGTCATGTTCGTCTGTAACGACAGAACCTTCGCATGTGTTGAAAGCTTTAGGTTTATCTGATGACGAAGCTTTGAGTTCGATCCGTTTTAGTTTGGGAAGATTTACAACTGCTGAAGAAATTGAGGAGACAATCATACGAGTTTCGACTTTGGTAAAAGAATTGAAAGGGTAATTTTTTTTAATCACGCAGAGGTGCAGAGGCGCAAAGTTTTATTTCAATATTGGATTGAATAGCGTCCAGCTTTAGCTGGATGGAAATATAAATTCTGAAGAGAAGGCTTTAGCCAAACTAATGATAATTTGGCTAAAGCCTTTTTCCCCTTAAATCATATACCTCCAGCTAAAACTGGAGGCTATTCAAAAAAAATTGCGGTAAAAATTAGCTTCAACTTATAATCCAGAAAGGAGTTTATTGTAATCGTCTTCGGTATCAATATCAATGTTTCCTTTTTCAAATGGAACTGAAGTAGTATCTTCTAAAAATCGGTGAATAATTTTTTTTGCACCTTCCTGTCCTTTTAATTCTAATAATGCTTTAAAATATTTTTTATCAAATAACACCGGTGTTCCCAAGGTTTCAGCATAAGAAGAAGCTAAAATTCCTTTTCCGGTTTTTTGATATTTAGTAATCAAATTTTCAAAAATAGCCGTCGTTACAAACGGTTGATCGCAAACAGTAAAAATGCATTTTTCGATTTCTGGAAATAAATACAAAAGCTTTGTTAATCCAGCATTGATTGAAGATGACATTCCTAATTCCCAATCGGAATTAAAAACTGTTTTCACCTCCGAATAAGAAATTTCTTTTTCTATTAATTCGTGATTTGAACCCGTTACAATAATAACAATTGCATCTTTCACTCCAGAGGCTTCTTCCAAAATATGCTCTAAAAGTGTTGAATTTTTATAAACCAACAATTGCTTTGGATGCCCTAATCTTGAAGAATTTCCTGCTGCTAAAATTATGATTCCGGTCATCGTTTTTGATTTAGAGGATTACATTCGAATTGTGTATTTTTTCTGTTTTGTATTTGAGAGAAGTTCCTTGTTTTCCTGTCATTACAGCTTTGATTTCGGCAATAATCGACAAAGCAATTTCTTCTGAAGTTTCAGCACCAATATCAAGTCCGATTGGCCCATAAATACGATCTAATTGTTCTTCGCTTAAAATTATTCCGTCGGAGGCTAAATCGTCAAGCATACGGTTCAATTTTGTTTTCGGACCCAGAATCCCGATATATTTGCAATTTGTCTTTAAAAGTGATTTTAAAACCGTTAAATCGTATTTGTAATCGTGCGTCATCAACACAAAATAAGTTTGATCATCAATAGAAATGTTTTCCAAAAAATGTTCTGATTTTACAACCTGTGTTTCTTTTGCTTCGGGAAAACGTTTTTTGGTTGAATGCGTTGCTCTTCCGTCACAAATTGTAACTTCCCAGCCCAATATATCAGCCATTTTTGTGAGTGGCTGAACATCATTTCCTGCTCCTGCAACAATCAATGCAACTACCGGCTCAATGTATTCTATTAAGATTTCGTTCTCGTTACTATCTTTTAATCGTTTTATGATTGTTGCTTTATTTGCCTCAACTTTTTTGGCTTCTTCAATATACTGAATCGCTATTTCGTTGTTGTATAAAGGCTGAGTATTTTGCCGATAAAACAATACAGTTCCAATTTGAATTGCATTTCTTTTTAGTGAAAAAATGGTTTGTATTACAGCTCCTGTTCGCTCTGTTTCTAATTGCTGCAAAAGTTGTATGGGATTATGAATTGCGTCGTCATTAATGTATTCAAAAAGAATATGAACGATTCCGTTACAACCTAATTGCAATCCAACTTCGCTGTCATTTTCATTAGTTGTATTGTAGGTAATTAATTTATTTTGCTGCTGATGAATAGAAAGAAGTGCTTTTCGTAAGGCGTCACCTTCTAAACAGCCCCCACTGATGGCGCCCGTAAGATTTCCATCTTCAGTAACAAGCATACGCGCACCCGGCTGACGATACGACGATCCTTCCACTTTTACAACAGTTGCCAGCGCGGTCTTTTTTCCTGCCTCCTTTGCTTGTGAATATGCTTTTAAGATTTCGCTGATTTCTTTCATAGTAAATAATCCTTCTAAACAAAAATAACGGTTTTATGATTTACAGCTTTACATTTTATCAAAAGATTATTTCATTTTCCAATTCTACTATTAGATTTTTTTAACATTCTCATAATCAATTATTCTTTTGACTTCTATGATTTATATGATGAAGTTTTGTAATTTTATTAAAGCAAGATTATTTAATACCTAACTTAAAAATAAATAATATGGGAAAATTTGCACTTACAAAAAGAGCTAACGGAGAATTTCAATTCAACTTAAAAGCCGGAAATGGCCAAACTATTTTATCGAGTGAAGGTTACACCACAAAAGCGGCCTGCATTAACGGAATTGAATCTGTAAAAATCAATTCACAGGACGATAATAAATTTGACAAAAAAGAATCCAGTAACGGAAAACCATATTTTACTCTAAAAGCAAGCAATGGTCAGATTATCGGCTCCAGCGAAATGTATGAAAGTACTTCTGCCAGAGATAACGGAATTGAATCTGTAAAAACAAATGCTCCCGAAGCAACCATAGACGATCAAACGGTGTAAAGCTATTTTATTATAAAAATGAAAAAGGCTGTTTCTTAATTGAAACAGCCTTTTCGGTATTATTTTATTCTCATTTTACTTCTAAAACATATATAATTTTAATATTTTATTGAATTGCCTCCTGCTTTAGCTGGAGGTTTACAAAGTCAAATTAATAGGCTATAGCCAAATATGAGTTTGGCTAAAGCCTGTTTTTATACCATTACAAATACCTCAAGCTGAAGCAGGAGGCTATTCAAAATATAAAAGGCTGTTCCTTTTTACGAAACAGCCCTTTATATTTTTTTTAAAAGCAAATTTTAAACTACTTTATTGAATCGATTCCTGCATGTGTTGGCGTTACCTGTTTAATCGTTCCATCAGCATTGAATTCTAATTTGTCAATACAAACTTCACGGTGAAAACCGCCCGCGCGACCCATTTTTATTCCGGTTGGATATGAAAATCTATGATACACGATATACCATTCGTCTTTATTTGGAATTTGTAAAACCGAATTGTGTCCCGTTGCATATATTCCCTGCTCCTGAATTCCCTGAATTACAATATTATTCGCCGGAATTTCGATTGGACCTAAAGGCGATTTTGAAGTTCCGTATCTTACTTTGTAATTCGGACTTCTGGTATCATCTTCACTCCACATAAAATAGTAAGTGCCCTTTCTGTAAATCACATAAGTTCCTTCGCGAAACGTTTTATCCACCTGAATGGTTTTAATGTTTTCCGGTTTAATTGAAATCATATCGGCATTTAATTCGGCTACAGCCATAAAACCATTCCCCCAATACAAATAAGTTTTCCCTGATTTTGGGTCTGTAAAAACGTCCGGATCAATAACCTGACCGCCTTTTACACCTTCTGGTTTGATGCTTACCAAAGCTTTTCCACTATCAATAAAAGGCCCAGTCGGATTATCTGAAACTGCCACACCAACTTTTTGAGCTGCCGTGAAATAATAGAAATACTTATATTTTCCTTTAATTTTTTTCTCAACAATGCAAGGTGCCCATGCGTTTCTATCGGCCCAGCTTACATCTTTTGGAAGGTCTAAAATAACACCATCGTCTTTCCAGTCTACTAAATTATCAGAAGAAAATGTTTTAAAATAAGTTCCTGACCAACTATCAAAACCATCACTTGTTGGGTAGATGTAATACTTTTTTGTTTTGTTGGAATATAAAATATCCGGATCGGCGAAGTAACCTTCTAAAGCCGGATTATTATTTATTTTTGGAAAATTTGCCGGCATTCCCCATTTGGCAATTATCCTTTTCAATTCAGAACGCGTAATTGGTAAAATAGTTCCGTGACGCGGTTTAAAATCCATTGAAATATCGCTGTCAATTACAGTGAAATTTTCTAAATCTTTACTTTTCGTAAACTGATATCTACCTTTCGTATAAACGTCATACATCAAAATATAATCGTCCGAATTGTTTAGTTTGAAAACACTCGAACCTTCCACTTTATCAGTAGTTTGCTGTAGATAATTATCATTTTCTGTCCAGTTTCCAGAAGTTAAATCGGTTGTTGTTGCCACTTTAATTCCGGCTTTCTCCGATTCTGTTTTATAAAAAAGATGATACAATCCGTCTTTTTCAATGATGTCCCCGTCGATACAAGATTTCTGTGATTTTGGAACAAACAATAACTTCGGAACACCTTCTAAAGCTGTAAAATCCTGATTGGCATAAGCGTAATAAATTTTATCCGAACCATCGCCATGTTTCATACTGAAATAAATTAGATACTTTCCCGCTTTTGCATCATAAATCGTTTGTGGGGCCCAAACACGTTTTAGATTTTCATTTCCAGGGAAAGAAGTCTGAATGTTTACAATACTACTTTTCCAATTTACTAAATCAATACTTTTTAATAAAACCATCGCACGGTTACTGTCCCAGCCTTTTGATGAAGTCATATCTGTCAAAACCATGTAAAAAGTTTTGCCGTCATGTCCACGTAAAATATGCGGATCACGAACTCCACCAGTCGAACTAATTACTTTACTGTCAATAACAGGCTGATTATTATTCAGATTAAAATAGTGATAACCATCAGCACTAATGGCAAATCGCACTGCTTCCTGTTCCACCGTGTTTCCGGTGAAATAAACAAATAAATAAGCGGTTAAATCTTTCTCCGCAATTACTGGCGGACCAGCTTTTGGAGTATCCTGAGCTTGTAAAAAATTAAAAATTACTAAAAATAATATAAGGCTAAAATGTCTTTTTTTCATTTCTTTTTTGGTTTATTATTCCGCGGTTTATTTGGTTTTAATACGAATTACAGTAAAGGAATACGGAGGTAATTCTTTTGAAAAAGCCTCTTTAACCGCTATTTTTTGAGTTACAGGTCTGGCAGTTGTATTCGAAGGCGTTCCTGAGAATGAAGTATAACTTGCTATTTCTGCTGAAGAAAAATTAACTGCATCAATGGCAGGCGTTACCGCAACGGGAAGCATGTTCACCAATTTTACAATCAAATCTCCCGAAGCACTATCCTGAACTGCCGAAACGCCAATTCTTTTGCTTACTTCGTTATTTGCATCTGATAATTTTACAGTACTTTCAATATAAACATCACCCGGATTTTGTCCGTAAAGCTGTTGTACAAAATAATTGACAGTTGGTTTAACTTCATTTCCTGTAAAATAAATCAAATCTGGATTCCATTGCGTATGTTTTTCACGAGCCAATAACGGCGCATACGATGCCATTGTAACCACATCTGCATTACGTTCAATTCCTGTCAGGTATAAAGCCTCTGCTAAAGCATTGTAAAATTTATTGCCGCGAGAAGCGTATTCTCCTAAATATACTTTAGATTTTGAGCGGTCATAACTATCATAAAAATCCTGATTATTAATGAACCAACCCGGACTCTGATAATAATGTTCGTCTACGATTGGCAGCTTCAAATCATCGGCAATTGCCCATCCCTCAACATAATCTGTTCCTTCAAAAAATGGTCCGACAGTACCAATTACAATCATTTCAGGATATTTTTGCTGAACTGCCTTAACGATCATTCGGTAGCGTTCTTCAAAAACATCACTAATTAAATCTTCATTTCCAATTCCGATATATTTCAGATTAAATGGTTTTGGATGTCCTGCTTCGGCACGTTTTTTACCCCAAACGCTGGTTGTACTTCCGTTTGCATATTCAATTAAATCCAAAACATCCTGAACATACTCGTCCATTTGTTCCATCGGAATACCAAATTGCTGTCCTGCACCGCCATCAGAGGAATTTTGACATGGAACTCCCGCCGCTAAAACCGGAACCGGAATTGCGCCCATATCTTCGCAAAACTGAAAATATTCAAAATAACCCAATCCAAGCGATTGATGGTAATTCCAAATATTACGCATCGGAACTCTGCTTTCTAAAGGTCCAATAGTGTTTTTCCACTTATAAATATTATCAATTCCGTCACCATGTGCAACACAGCCACCCGGAAAACGTACGAATTTAGGATGCAAATCTGCGATGGTTTCAGCCAAATCAGCACGCAGTCCGTTTTTATGTCCTTTAAAAGTTTTTTGAGGAAAAAGCGACACCATATCGACTGCGGTTTCTCCATCGGCAGTTATTTCCAAATGTGCATCTGTAACTGTTTTTGCCGATTTTAAAACTGCTGTTAATTTTTGCCATGAAGATGTTGGTTTTAAAACCGCTTCCGCTAAAGTTTCTCCGCCCGCCGTTTTTAATTTAACGGTGAACTTTCCTCCATTTGCAAAAACACTAAAATCGTATTTTTCATTGGCTTGAAGCGCAATTCCATCAAAACCTGAATTACTGACACTGCTTTTTGTAATTACAGCGTAATTCGGGTTATTTGGGTGAATCGGATTTTCTTTTTCAATTTTAAAATCACCGCTCCACGCCATAGTAGCATTCCACTTTTCGTCTCTTCCTTTTTTGTCGCTAAGGTCATATTCGAAATCACGATTTTGGATTAATTCTGCATACAAGCCACCATCAGCAGCATAATTGATATCTTCAAAAAAAACGCCTGTAAGCATGTTACTGATCTTTTTTGACTGTTGCTTGTTGATGCTAATTTGAGCCGTAACTGGTTTTAAACCAACAAACATCAGACTGTCACTTTTAGGAGAAGTATTATCTTCCTTGTCTCTGAATTTTGCCGATTCCATTGCTTTTGTCATCGCTTCGACCAAACTCCAGTCGACTTCAGTAATTGTCCCTTTTTCAGTTTGGCCTTGAAGTGTTATCTCGCTGAAATGTGGTGCTTCGTTTGTATCAATTATTGTTGGAGAATAATTTTTAAATTCTTTGGTAGAACAGCTATAATTTGCATTTTCAACTGTCCAATGAATGACATATTGACCTTCTTTTTTATCGACTTTTATGTTTTGGATAACCGCTTTTTTATCGTCTTTTTTAGACACATTTTTCATTGCCTCAATATAATGCTGCCTTCCCCAATTAATCAAATCCTTGCTTGATGCGTGTGCAAAAACATCATCTTTAACTCCCCAAAAACAATGAAAAACACCAGCATCATCTTTAAAGAAAAAAGTGTCAGACATGCTTTTTCCGGTTGGTCCCCAGCTTCCATAATCTGACTTTAGAAAAGAATATTCCGGACCAATTCCAAACCAGTTTTTCTGATCATTGCTCCAGGCAAAATGAAGTCCGTTTTTGCCGTTATTTTTTGAGGTTGAATACGCAAACAGATACACTTTATTTGGTTTTTCGACAGCTAATTTTGTTCGAAATCCAAACAAAATAAATGCAGCCATAAAAACTGACAGTAACTTTAAAACGTTATTCTGAAAAAACTTCTGCATTATCTTTTGCTTTTTAACTGATATAAAATAGAACTATGAGGTTTTAAATCTGCAGAAATTGCTTTTGCCGAAACTTTCGATTTTTCACCAGTCCACATATTTAAAACTTCGGTACTTCCTGAAATTCCAAGATCTGAAAGATTCACCGAAACATTTTCTAAAGCGTTATCTGAGATATTAAACAAAGCCAGATAAATACTGCCGTCTTTAGGATTTTTTGATGTTACCGCAATCTTTCCATCTTTCTGAAAAAGCTGTTTTACATCAGTACTTTCATTGTGCATTTTAACCACATCTTTGTTCGTCAATAATGAAAGTGTAAAAGCATCATTGCTTGGTAAATCTCCACCAAAAAACAGCGGCGATTTAAAAATAGTAAAGAAGGTAATCAAGGTATATTGCTCGTCTTTTGTCAAACGCGTCATGCGGTCATTACCACGCTCTCCCCTAACCGAAATACGCCCTAGCGGAATCATATCACAATCCGGCCATGTTCCCGGAGCAATATACGGATACCATTTTTCACTCACTTTCATCAAATGTGTAATGTGTGGCCACGTGTCCCAAACGTCGTCAACCATTCTCCACATATTGGCATGTTCTTTTACGTGAGCAGCTGCCGTGATTGGTGTTTCTCCCGGCGAAGTACTCAAAACAATCTTGCGTCCACATTTGTCAATCGCATTTCGAATCAGGTTGATTTCTCCTTCATGATAAGGTCTTGACAAATCATCAATTTTGATAAAGTCTACACCCCATTGCGCATAAAGTTCGAAGATCGAATCATAATATTCCTGCGCTCCGGCTTTATCCGCAAGAACGGTATAATTGTCTTTTAGCCATTCACATTGCAAAGCTGTGGTAAAAATTTGATCGGCTGTTATTCCGTTTGTGCCTTTAATTGGCATTTTTTCTTCAACAGCTTTTTTCGGAATTCCACGCATAATATGAATTCCGAATTTCAATCCTTGTTTATGAATATAATCTGCTAAAGGTTTAAAACCCTGTCCGTCTTTCGCGGAAGGAAATCGGTTTACTGCCGGCTGATATCTTCCATATTTATCAATGACATAACGAGGATCTTTTTGGTTGTATCCTCCTGCTTTATCATTTTCAACAAACCATCTGATATCAACAACGATATATTCCCAACCGAATTTTTTTAGGTTTTTTGCCATGTAATCGCTGTTGGCTTTTACTTCGTGCTCTTCTACTGTCGGTCCGTAACAATCCCAGCTGTTCCAACCCATTGGCGGCGTTTGCGCCCATTGTTTGAACTCACCTTTTTTAAATACTTTGGTTTGAGCTGATGACACAGTCGACATCAAAATAACTCCGGTAATCAGAGAAACTATATTTTTAATTTTCATTTTGTTGTAATTTAAAATAAAAAGAATAATTCATTGTGGATGATTATCTAACACATAGAAACATAGATTTTCCTATCCTAAAAAAGGCGTTTCACTTATTTGAAAACACATAGCAACTATGTGTGAAAATCTAGATTTTTTAAAAACATCTTTTTTAAAACTTAAAACCTATGTTTCTATGTGTTTAATTAGACAATACACTTAATAATTTCATAGTTAAAGATTGCCTATTTTACAGTAACAGTAACCTCTACAGGTTTTAACCATTGACTTGAAAAAGTAACTTTTATAGGTTCTGACGATTCTCCGGTTGATTGAATATAAGCAGCAATATGCCCGTGAAAAACTCTCTGAATATTGTCTGTGTAATCTGTCATGTCGCTGTTATTTCCAGCTTCAAGTCCCAATAATGTTCCAGGACCGCTTATGGTACAAGTCACTTCATTGTCTGAAAGCATTACCGGAAATCCGTTTTGATCTTTAACCTGAACCATTATTTTAGCCACACCTTTTTCTTTTGCAACTGTGATGTTTGTATCAGCAATTGTCAATTCAGCAGGCTGTTGTGATGAAGTTATCGCATATTTGCTTACTTCTTTATTGTCATTATCTAAACCAATAACTTCCAGTTTTCCTGAAGTGAAAGGAATATCCCAATACATAATTCCCGTTTTTTCGTCGTATGCTTTTACGTCGCCAACAATTTTTCCGTTCAATTCTAGACGTGCTTTTGCAGCATTGGTGTAACAAACCACTCGGATTTTTTGCCCGTCAGCATAATTCCAGATGGCCCACGCATCTTTCGAAACATCTTTATCTTTTATTAATGGATACGTTCCAATGTACGCCATCGGTTTATCAGACCATAAAGACTGACGGAAATATCCTCTAGGTTTAATCACTCCTGCAAAATCGACCAAACCAGAGTAAAATCCTCTTGAAGGCCATCTTCCTGATTCACCCAAATAATCAATACCTGTCCAAAGGAATTGCCCGAAAATATGTTTGTTGTTTTTTACAGCAAGCCAAGGCTCCATATCATGTGTATTTTCACTTCCAAAAATAACTCTGTTTGGATATTTTTTATGATCTGATTGGTATTTGCTTTCAGTATAATTGTATCCTGTAATATCTAATGCGCCCGGATATTCCGTTTCGTTAGACATTGCAACACCAGCTAATCCAGCAGTTGTTGGGCGGGATTTGTCGTATTTTTTAACGGCTGCAACCAAACGTTTTGCAATTGCTCCAAGACGCATAGCATCTGGCGCATCTTTTTTGTAACCACCGTACGCTGCTTGTCCAAAACCATCTTTTCCTTTATCCAGAACCGGATGAGAATACGGATCATTAGGATAATCTACCTCATTACCAATACTCCACGCAAAAACCGAAAGGTGATTTCTGTCACGACGTACAAAATCTTCAAGGTCTTTTTCGGCATAATCAGCAAAAATATCAAACGTTCCTTCAAATCCCGGAGTTCCGTAATTCCAGCCTTCCAGCCATTTACGTTTTGGGAATTCCCATTCATCATAAGCTTCGTTTAAAACCAATATTCCCAATTCATCACAAAGCTCATAAAATACCGGCGCCTGCGGATTATGACTGGTACGGATGGCATTTACACCAATTTCTTTTAATGTTTTAAGTCTCGTTTCCCAAACTTCGCGCGGCACTGCAGCACCTAAAACACCCGCATCATGATGTAAACAAACCCCTTTCATTTTCATCCAATTCCCGTTAAGGGCAAAACCATTGTTTGAGTCAAAAGTGAAATTTCTAAAACCTGTTTTTGTAACCGTCTGATCGATTTGTTTTCCGTTTTGCAGGACAGTTGTTTTAAGCTGATATAAATTCGGATTCTCTAAATCCCACAATTGTGGATTTTTAACCGTTATTTTTGCTGATATTTTTGCTGTTTGATTGCCTGCAACATCAATTTTATTAGAAGTTTTTGCAACCGTTTTTCCGTCTTTTGAAAGTAATTCGTTCACAACGGTCAAACTTGATTTTGATGCCGAACCATTTTCTACATCAACTTCAACATTCAAAATTCCAGTTCCTTTACTCACTTCCGGATACGCATAAACGCCCCATTGCGCAATGTGAACCGCATTGGCATACACAACCCAGACATTTCTATAAATTCCTGAACCGGAATACCATCTTGAATCAGCACTCTGACTGTGATCAACGCGAACTGAAATTGTATTTTCAGCACCGTATTTCACATACGGAGTTGCATCATAAGCAAAAGAAATATAGCCGTTTGGACGTTTTCCTAAAGAATGTCCGTTGATGAAAACCTCGCTTCTGTTGTAAACGCCTTCAAAATATAAATAGACTTTTTCGCCCGTTTTGTTTTGAGGAACATTGATTGATTTTCTGTACCACGCAATTCCGCCCGGTAAATATCCCTGACAGCTTGCCAAGGTCGGACTTAGTTGTCCTTTTACACTCCAGTCATGCGGAACATTTACGGTTTGCCACTTGCTATCGTCGAAAGTAGTGTTTTTAGCATCGGAAACATCCTGAAGATTGAATTTCCAGTTGTCATTAATTTTTTTCGAATCTCCAAAAGATATCTGGCTGAACGCCGATAAACAGGAGAAAATAAAGATTGGTAAGAAGATTTTTTTGGTTATCACTATAGTTAGTTTTGTGGTTATATTTTTATTCGTGTAAAAAATACAATTATAAACCAAATTTATAGATAATCCGTAAAAAACCTACCAGTTAATTATCATTTTAATCAACAAGAGTTTAGAAAAAAGTTAAAATAGAAATAAAATCAGTGACCGAAGCTTTCTTCACACTTTGAAAACTCGATTATTAATTGAAAACAAAAGCTAAAAACTTACGATCCCGCAATCATATTTTGAATTCTTTCAATAGAAATTTCAGGATTAGCTCCGGGCGCTTCGGCAACCAAAGCCCCTACCGCACAAGCAAAATCAATAGCACTTTGAGGTTCTTTGCCTGTTAATAATGAAGTGATCAAAGCTGCCAAAAACGAATCGCCTGCGCCAACGGTATCGGCAACTTTTATTGGATAACCTTCATTTTCGTAAAGCTGTCCTTTCCAAAATAATAAAGCGCCGTCTTTACCTCTCGTCACACAAATTGCGGTCGTTTTTGTTTTTTCAGCGATGAAGTGAATATTCTCTTCAAGACCAGTAAAAGGCGATTCCAAAGCCGAAGCAATTTCGATTATTTCGTCATCATTGAATTTGATAAAATCAGCCGATTGCATGAGTTTTTCGAGAATTTCATACGTATAATGAGGCTTTCTTAAATTGACATCAAATACTTTATAAACATTGGCCTGCAACAATTCTTCCAATGATTTTCGGGATACTTCATCGCGGCAAACCAAACTTCCATAGATTAAAACATCGGCATTGGCAACTAAATCATTAGCCAAATCATTCACCACAATTTTATCCCAGGCCGATGGATATTTGATTTCATAAGTAGCGGAACCTGTTTCGTTTAAAGTAACTTCAACCAATCCAGTCGGGAATTCCTCAGATTGCGTTATCGCTTCTGTATCAAGTCCTAATTGTTTTACGTGATTTATGATTGCTTCTCCATCACTATCTTTTCCAACACAGCTAATCATTGCCACATTGCAGCCCAAAGTTTTCATTCTTAAGGCAACATTTAATGGTGCACCACCAATCTTCTTTTTATCTGGAAAAATATCCCAGAGGACTTCTCCGTAGGCTACTGCTTTTAGGGGTTTATTGTTGTTCATTTTAGTTTTTTTAGAAGCTATTTCCAGCCATCCGCTTGTATCTTTCCCAGCTTAAAGAAAGCAGGCAAAGGATACCGCTTCTGTCTGGGCTAAGGCATCTGTTTTCAAAAGAAAATTAAATGCTGTTTTTTTTAATATGTTTTTCTAAATTCACGAAGTTCATACTTTCGCTAGCGCGAGCGTCTCGCTCGTGAACACAATCAAAATCAATTAATGTCAATTTCTAAAATAGTTTGATCATTATCACTATAATTTCGTGCAGAACTATATTTCCAATCGACCGGATTAGTCACAAAGCCTGTTTCTATTGGATTGTTATGAATGTAATTTAATTTTTGCTCAAAAACTTTCAATGACCAAATTTCAATTGGATTATTATTTTGCTGCCAAAATTGCCTGAATTTAACATTGCTATTTTTCTTCCCTGCTCTCTCAAACATCCATAACATCCATTCTTTCCTGCTTTCTTGCGAATTTTCTTCGATTGACTTTAACATTTTTCTTGATGTAAAGCCTTTAAAGTCACGAATTACGCCGGAAGAATCCCCATTTTCTGACCTGAAAATTAAATGGATATGGCTAGGCATAATACAATATCCGTAAATTTCCATTCCTTTATTTTTTCGACAATAATCTAATGCTTCAACAATATTTCCAAAATACTCATCCCTTGTAAATACGTCTATCCAATAGACCGTTGCAAAACTGATAAAATATGCTCCGGTATTGTCACCAAATTTATATTTTCTGCTCATTTATTATATTTTGAGCTAATGTAAGAAATACTTTGCGTTCACGAGCAAGATGCTCGCGCTAGCATAGGATTATTGCGATCATAAACGCGCCGTCGCTAGCGCGAGCATCTTGCTCGTGAACACAATCAAAATCAATTGTTATCAATTTTCAAAAGCAATTTAAACAAAAAAGCGCACAGTTAATACTATGCGCTTTTTTTATGTAAAACTCCGTAGAGTCAAATGATAATTATTCCAATATAAAAACAACCAACCCCCTAGCTCCATGAGCACCTAAAACTAAAGACTGTTCAATATCAGCCGTCTTAGAAGGTCCGGCGATAAAAGTTCCGAAACCGTATTCTTGGTTTCCAATTCTGTCGTAAGCCTGATGCATTGTTGGGATAAGGTCTTTTTTATTGACAATAATAGCCAAATATTGCGTGATAAAAGGCGCAACACGCTGTCCTAAAATATCATCCGTTACCCAAAGCGCACTGTTTTCGGCAACTCCAAAATGCGCTTTAATAATCGTTAATTCAACATCCTGCAACGAATGCGGATCGTCGTTTTTCCAATCTAAAAGTGCAATTTCAGAAAGCTCCGGAATTGTCGTTATAATTCGTTTTTCTAGTGGATAATTAATCTTTATATACGCTAAGATTTCGTTGTAATCAGCAACTTCTATCGGATTTCCTCCAATATTTTTTAGCACAGTTTTATAAGTCTCCAACACATCAAATTGCTCTGAACCCAAAACATTTAAATTCGGCAAATCGGCTATTCCGTTTGGTTGACTGTTTTTAATCTTTTGTAAAATTTCAGCTTTACTGCTCATCTTTCTTCGCTTTAGATTCCCTTGAATTTTTCTTGTACCATTCTCTAAAAGATTCCTCAGGAACATCAGGCATTTCGCGCTGATCGTACCATTTATTCATTTTATTGTTGACTAATCCCGGCATATTTTTCATTACAAATCTACCTGATTTTCCAGCCAGATTAAACACGATTGGATTTGCCAAAACAGCTGACATCGTTTTCATTGCCACAGTTTTTGAAGTCGGCGTATGCCCTTCCTTTACCAAAACCTGACGCCATTTATACAACTGGTCGTGAATATCAATTTTCACCGGACAAACATTGGTGCAAGATCCGCAAAGCGTGCTCGCAAAAGGTAAATCGGCATTTTTTCTCATGTCTAAATTAGGCGCTAAAATTGATCCAATTGGACCAGCAACCGCATTGTGATAACTATGTCCGCCACTTCTTCTGTACACCGGACAAGTGTTCATACACGCACCACAACGAATACATTTTAGAGAGTTTCTAAAATCGGCCCTTCCTAATTGCGTGCTTCTTCCGTTATCAACAATTACAATGTGAATTTCTTTTCCGTCTCTTGGTTTTTTAAAATGGCTTGAAAAAGTAGTAATAGGTTGTCCTGTGGCGCTTCTTGCCAATAATCTGAGGAAAACGCCTAAATGTTTGCGTTGCGGAATCAGTTTTTCAAATCCCATGCAGGCAATGTGTACGTCGGCTAAATGAGCTCCCATATCAGCATTTCCTTCATTGGTGCAAACCACAAATTCGCCCGTTTCAGCGATTGCAAAGTTAACGCCTGTTAAAGCGGCTTTGCGGGTTAAAAATGTATCACGAAGTTCTTGACGTGCCGATTCTGTTAAATATTGAGGGTCAAAATTTCCTTTTTCAGTACCTAAATGTTCGTGGAAAGTTTCACTTACATCTTCTTTTTTAAGGTGAATTGCCGGCAAAACAATATGACTTGGCGGTTCTTTACGAAGCTGAACGATATATTCTCCTAAGTCAGAATCGATAACTTCTACACCGTTTTCGGCCAAATATTCATTCAGATGACATTCTTCTGTAAGCATTGATTTTGACTTCACCATTTGCTTTACATTGTGTTTTACCAAAATAGAATGCACAATTTCGTTGTGTTCTTTCGCATCGGCAGCCCAATGTACAATAATGCCGTTTTTTTGAGCATTTGCTTCAAAATCACTTAAATAATCGTGCATATTAGCCAGCACATTATTTTTGATTTGAGAAGCCGTTTCGCGAAGCAATTCCCAATCTGGAATCTGATGCGCCGATTTATCACGTTTCTCACGCACAAACCAAAGCGTTTCGTCATGCCAGTTTACCCGTTCAACATCTTTATTAAAACGTGTTGCGGCTTCGCTATGTTCTATTATTTTTTTTGAAGACATCTTATTACTCTTTACTGTGGCTTTAATCCTTTAACACATAGAAACATAGAATTATAAACTCAAAATAGGCGTTTCACTTATTTTAAAAACACACAGCTTTTCTATGTGTTGAAATAAATCTATTTCTTTTATAATCTTTTATTTTTCACACATAAAATCTATATTTCTATGTGTTTATATATTTCACAACCAAACAATTAATTGATTTTTAAATCAATTTTTATCTACAAAATTCACTACATTTTCATGAATCGATTTTTTCTCCGAAATCGTACTTGCAGTAACATTTTTAAAGAAAATATTTTCTACAGGAAATTCTTTCTGAGCTAAAATTCTCGAAATAAATTTCACATTTGTAGCGGTTATATTTTCCAGATAAACATTTTTTATCGGCGTAAGCCTGCGTTCAATCGTTGGAACTAAATCGCGCCATTGGTACAAAACATCGGTTTCGACACCTAAAATTCCGGCATCAATTTTTCCAGCTGTGATATTTGTCATGTGAATATTATTTACAAAACCGCCTCTTCTTTCGTTTGTTTTGATGAATAAAAGATGGTTTAGTTTTGCGCCATCCACGACAGTGCAATTATCTATAAACACATTTTCTATTCCGCCCGAAAGTTCACTTCCGATTGCGACTAACTGATGACCATTTTTTACGGTACAATTGCGCATTACAATATTTTTTGAAGGCGTATGCAAATTCCAAGCATCTATACCACAGCCCGATTTAATGGCAATAGCATCATCTCCCTGATCAAAAACACAATTTTCGATCAATACATTTTGAGACATCTCTGGGTCAACACCATCATTATTATGTCCGTGGGCATACACCTGAAGATTTCTGATTACCACATCTTTTGATAAAAATAGATGAATTGTCCAAAATGGACTATTCGTTATTTTAACACCATCCATTAAAACATTTTGGCAACGATTGAACTGAATAAAATGAGGACGCAAATTTGCCGTATCATTAACCATTTGTCTTTCTTCCACAGGCTTTTTATAAGAAGCCAAATAGTACAATCTTTTTAAGCTTTCCATATGCGCTTTTGGTCGGGCAAACCATTTTTCCCAAACATCCATTTTAGCTTTTAATTCCCCTTCACCCGTAATCGCAATGTTCTTGCATTGGTACGCATAAATCAGCGGAGAATAATTATAACATTCATATCCTTCCCAAGTTGAACGTACGGCCGGTAAATAATCTTTTGGATCTTCTGAAAAAAGTAAAACGGCACCTTTATTCACATGCAGATTTACATTGCTTTTAAAGTGGATTTTCTTCGTTAACCACTCTCCTTCCGGAATTACAACTGTTCCTCCCCCCGCTTTATTGGCTTTATCAATTGCCTGTTCTATAGCTTTTGACGTTTTTTCTTTATCACCTTTAACAGCACCAAAATCAACGATTGAAAATTGCTCGCATTTGCTAAAATCCGGGATTTTTATCGCAGGCATTTTGAAAGGTGCTTTCACTACAACTTCTTGTAACGTAACACCAGATTTTTCTTTTTTAAAGGAAAGAAAAACAAGCGAAAGTAATAGTGCAAAACAAAGGGTTATATTTTTCATGATTAGTTTATTCTTTTAAACACATAGAGTCATAGCGTAAATAGTTTTGAAAAGGCGTTTCACTTACTTAAAGACACATTAGCTACAAAAATTTAATTTTTAATCTTTAATTTTTAATTCTAAATCCATGTGTTTAAATTTTCTCTAGCTTGTCATAGAATTCAATATCTCGGCAATATGAATGGTTTTGATATTGCTTTTTTGCCTTTTCAGAATTCCTTCTAAATGCATTAAGCACGACATATCTCCACCCGTAATATAATCAACGTGATGATTTTCGTGATCTTTAATTCGGTCCTGACCCATTTTGACAGAAACAGCTTCTTCAGTTACACAAAATGTACCTCCAAAACCACAACATTCATCTTTTCTGGTTAAGGAAACTAAATCCAGTCCTTTTATATTGTGCAGTAATTGTTCGGGTTTTGAGAAAAACGGCGCGTTTAATTCGGTCATCTGCGAAAGATGCAAACCACGTTGTCCGTGACAGCTGGTGTGCATTCCGACTCTGAACGGAAAACTTCCGTCGATATGATCTATTTTAAGAATATCCGTTATGAATTCTGTTAATTCGAAAACTTTACTGCGAATTTCAGTCGCTAATTCTTCCTGTTTTTCGTCGTGCAAATGGTCTTTTACGTGCAAAACACAACTTCCGGAAGGACAAACAATATAATCAAAACCAGAAAAATTGGCTATAAAATTAGCATCGCAGCCTTTGGTTAAATATTGATAACCGCTATTTGCCATTGGCTGACCACAACAGGTTTGTCCCATCGGAAAATGAACATCACAACCTAATTTCTGTAAAAGCTCATAGGTAGCGATACCCACTTTTGGATAAAACTGATCGACGTAGCACGGTATAAAAAGTCCAATTTTCATATTCTTGGTAATTTCTTAAATACATAGAAAGTAACTATGTGTTTTAATGTTTTTTCTCGCAGATTTAAAAAGATTCAGGCAGATGTGCACAGATTATTATCTAAAAAAGAAATCTTCTAAATCTGCTTAAATCTGCAGAATCTGCGTGAAATAAAATTTTTATAATCCTTAATTTCTTATTATTAATGCTTGTAAAACTTCAAATCAATTAGATCGTTCTGTATCGGTTTTGGATTCCAATTTTGATGAATTGCCAATGCAGCTCCCAACGCACTTGCCTGCGCCATTGAGGCAGCATAAACTTCTACATCCGGAAAAGCTTCTGCCAATAAATTCATGAAAATTGAATTTTTACTGAAACCTCCATCTACAAAAATCTTCTTTACAGGACTGTTATGAATGACTAAGTTAGTTGAAAAAACCTGTTGTTCAACGAGATCCAGCATCAACTGATGATAAGCAATATCGTAACTTTTAAAAGTATTAAGATCTCTTTTTTGAAATGGACATTCTTTTAGAATATCAAAATCGTATTTTTTAGGATAAACGATCTGGAAATTTAAGGCTCTTAAGTTCGATACTATTTTTTTATCAAAATAGATATCTTTAAAAGTATCAAACGGTACATTAAAATGCTCTGCCAATCTTTTGGCCTGAATTTCATGTTCGTTACCTGAAAACAAACGGGCCGCTTTTACAGGCTTCTCCGTATATTGCATGTAACACAAACAATCGTGTTGTAACTCTTCGAAAGTCAATGGTTTATTATTGAAAGGATTCAAAGAAATACTCCAGGTTCCCGTTGATAACAAAACAAAAGGCTCTGTAAAGTTTATCGTGTACGGAATTATCGCTGACGAACTATCGTGCAATCCGACTCCAACGGCTAATCCATCTTCTTGTTTAATGACGTCTTTTCCATAATGAAGTGGCGGAATTTTTTCACTAATGCCTTCATTTTCCAGCCATTTGTGATACTTCATCTTTTTGAAGTTCCAAAGATTCGTATGGCATCCAATACTTGTAATATCAGAATACGCTTCGCCAGTCAAAAGAAAACTAAGGTATTGCGGCAAATGCAGACAATATTTAACCTTATCAAAAAGCGTTGGATTTTCTTCTTTCAGTCTGTAAATCTGCATTCCGGAATTAAGGCTTCCTAAAACAGGAGAAGCTGTTTTTACAGCAAAAACTTCTTCTCCTTTATATTTATTGTAGAATTCCTTTTTTAATTCCTCCGGATAATCTTTTAGATAATTATACAAAGGCGTCAAATTTTTGCCTTCCTGATTGATATAGACAAAACTAGCTCCGTAAGTGCTGAAATTAATTGCTTTTAGGACATAATTCGTCAGATTTTTTATTTCTGATAAACATTCGAATATCCAGTTTCTGAGTAAATCAATATCTTCACAAGGGAAACCATCTTCATCGACAGTTTCTTCAAAATTCACTGATTTTTCCCAAACAATTTTATAATTTTCATCAAATAAAAAAACCTTTTTGTTTGTTTTACCAATATCAAAAATTGCAACTACATTCATTTAGTTAATTATTAATTATGAGTTGTTAATTATTAATTATGAATTATGATTATTTTGTCAAATAGTTAAACATCAACAAGTTAATAACTAATAATTCATAATTAACAATTAATAATTAAATTACAATCCTGTTGCTATCGTTTTTAATCCTCTTTCTCCAATTAGATTTTTTCTAACCGCAAGACTGCGATACAATTCTACCGGATTTAAAGCTGCTCCAGAACGCAAACGAGCCTCTGCAACTAATGCGCGAACATCTGTACGGAAAGCGTTTTGCAAAATTTCCTGTGCTTTTACTACATCATTTTCTTCCTGAGCAATTTCTAATGCTTTTCTGTCCACTAAAAGTGCCTGAGCATAAGCAATCATAATCGCTTCAACTGATTGTAATAAATCTTCCAAAGGATCTTTAATATTGTGAGAAGCATCGATCATCCATCCTAAATCTTTAGCATGATTCATTCCTCTTGCATCCATTCCTTCAACTAATTCATTGAAAATCAAGAATAATTGGTAAGGTTTTAAAGCACCAGCAGTTAAATCGTCATCTCCATATTTTGAATCATTAAAGTGGAAACCACCTAATTTTCCTTCCATCAATAATAAAGAAACGATTTGCTCGATATTAGCGTTTGGTAAATGGTGACCTAAATCAACCAAAGTCTGTGCTTTATCTCCTAATTTTTTCACGTAAGAATAAGATTGTCCCCAATCTGCAACTGTAGTAGAATAAAAGTTAGGTTCAGCACATTTGTATTCTAAAAATAATTTCCAGTTTGAAGGCAATGCTGCGTAGATTTCTTCTAAACTTTCTAATGTATTTTGATATGCCTTACGGAAGTTTAATTGTCCAGGGAAAGATGAACCGTCTGCTAACCAAACTGTCAATGATTCTGATCCTAAAGCGATTCCTTGTTGAATTACTTCAATATTATGAGCAATCGCTTGTTTACGAACTGCTTTGTTTACGTTTTGTAATGACCCGAATTTATAGGTATGATCCTGACTTGTCTGATCCTGAAAAGTATTAGAGTTTACAGCATCAAACTTTAAATTGTGCTGTGCTGCCAAAGCCTTAATTGCATTATGATCTTGTGGAATATCCCACGGAATGTGTAATGAAATCGCTCCTGAAGCATTGTTTAAAGCATGAAGCAAACCAACATCTTCAATTTTTTCTTCTAAAGAACGTGGCTCGCCACCTCCTGGAAAACGTCCGAATCTTGTTCCTCCTGTACCTAAAGCCCAAGATGGAATTGCGATTTGAAAATCGATTAACTTTTGAATAATTGCTTCGGTTTCACCAATTTCAGATACTGTAAAAGCAAATTTATTTTGGTGTTTTTTTAATAACTCATCATTGTGAGCTCCTATGTTGTTTGACCCAATTAACATATTATTTTCTTTTTATGGAATTCAATCTATAAATATACATCGAAGTCCTGTTTTACTACACTATTTTATGCTATTTTGTTTGTTAAAAACTAAAATCTGGTACATTAAAAAAAATCTAACGTCCGAAAAATATCGAACGTTAGATCACAAAAAACCACTTTTGCTTAAACAAACTTAAAAAAACTTTTTATCTATAGAAGCCCATTGATACGCCACCATCTACGTTTAATGCATTTCCTGTTGATTTACCAAGTAAACCTCCAACGAAAGCAAAACAAGCGTTTGCAATATCATCCGGCAATATGATTTCATTCAGTAACGTACGTTTTGCATAGTAAGCCGGTAATTCTGCTACCGTAATACCATACGCTTTTGCACGACCTTCAGCCCAACCTCCAGACCAAATATTTGAGTCTGAGATAACTGCATCAGGATTTACCGTGTTCACACGGATTTTGTCAGCACCTAATTCGGCAGCCATTAAACGTGTTAAATGAGCCTGAGCCGCTTTCGCTGAACCATAACCAGGATTGTTCGGACCTGCAACAACTGCATTTTTAGAAACGATATTTACGATATCTCCACCAAAACCTTGTTTGCGCATTACTTCGATTCCGGCTTTAGAAACAATAAATTGTCCTTTTACCAAAATGTCGTACAATCTGTCCCACTCTTCCAAAGTATGTTCTGCAATAGATTTAGAGATACTGATTCCGGCGTTATTCACCACAATATCAACTCCTCCAAAGGCAAGACAAGCTTCGTCTAATGCTTTTTCAGTACTGTTTTCGTCTGTAACGTTTAATAATGTACTTGACACAGCGTCTTTTCCGAAAGATTTAACGAAATCAGCCGTAGCTTCTTCCAGTCTTTCTACATTAATATCGTTGATTACAACACAAGCACCTTCCTGAGCAAATTTCTTAGCGATAGCCTTTCCAATTCCGCCGGCAGAACCCGTAATTAGGGCAACTCTACCAGATAATGCTTTTGGTTTTGGCATACGCTGTAATTTTGCTTCTTCCAATAACCAATATTCGATATCAAAAGCTTCCTGATGCGGAAGTGAAGTATATTCTGAAACTGCCTCTGCACCTTTCATTACGTTCACCGCATTCACATAATACTCTGATGCTAAACGCGCCATTGTTTTATCTTTAGCGAAAGTAAACATACCAACTCCAGGATATAAAATAACCACAGGATTTGGGTCACGCATTGCAGGCGAATTTGATTTTTTACAAGCATTGTAATAATCTTTGTACATCGCTCTGTAAGCCTCAAAAGCAGGTGTAAGTTTTGCTTTGATTGCATCTACATCTGACAAATCTTCGTTTGGATCTAATTCCAACACAAGAGGACTGATTTTAGTACGCAAAAAGTGATCTGGACAAGAAGTTCCAAGTGGAGCCAATTTCTCTAAATCATTTGAGTTGATGAATTCCAAAACTCTTGCATCATCAGTATAATGACCAATCATTTGACGCTCTGATGAACAGAATCCTCTTAAAATTGGCGCTACTTTCGCCGCTTTTAATCTTCTTGCTTCAACATCAAGACTTTGTATTTTTTGTCCTCCAAAAACAGGACGTTTTTTTCCGTAGTTATCTTCTAAGTAAGTCGCACATTTCTCGATTACTTCAAGCGTATTAATATAACTTTCGTATGCCGTATCACCCCAAGTAAAAAGACCATGAGAACCTAACATGATTCCGCGTAGTTTTTTTCCTTTTTTCTCTGCTTCTTCAAGGCAAGATCTTAACTGTAAACCAAGATCGAAACCTGGACGCTGCCATCCTACCCAACCGATTTCTCCGTCGAATAATTCTTCAGTAATTTTTGCTCCGTCTTTAGCTGCTGCAATGGCAATAGCCGCATCCGGATGCAAGTGATCGATATGTTTGAATGGTAAGAAACCGTGTAATGGTGTATCGATAGATGGTGCTTTTGAAGCCAAATCGAAAATACAATGATTGAACAATTCTACCATTTCATCTTCAAATTCGATTCCTCTGTAAACATTTTCAAGATTACGAAGTCGCTCTAAATAAAGTGCTGCACAACCCGATTTTGTTAATGTTCCAATGTCTCCACCTGAACCTTTAATCCACATTACTTCTGAACTTGCCCCCGTTAAAGGATCTTTGTCAGTAATTTTTACAGAAGTATTTCCTCCTCCGTAATTGGTCAATCGCAAATCGGCTCCTAATAAATTGGAACGATAAATGAAAAGCGCTACTTCATCTCCTGCCAGCGCTGCGGCTTTAGCTTCGTCCCAAAGATAGCTTACATGCTTAAAATTCATATTTGTTGTATTTGTATTCGACATTTTATATTGTGTTTCAATTGTTTTTTTATAATGAATTTCCGATTCCTACTAAAATGATAGACAGGAACATAAGTGCAATCCCGAAAAGGAAAGTATTAAAGGTCTTTTTGGTAACGCCTTTCCATTCTTTTAGGTAAAAGCCCCAAAAATTAGCGGTAAGAATAATAGTAGACATGTGAAGAATCCATGAACTTGCTCCGTTTCCTAATTTGCTTTCTCCCATTCCGTAAAAGAAAAACTGAAGAAACCACATTGTCCCTGCAATAGCAGAAAAAAGGACGTTTTTTGAAATTGGAGATTGTTTATTAGTGTAGTCTCCAAAAGTTTTGTTTTTAAAATTAAGATAGATACACCATATAAAGTTGGTTGTTAATCCGCCCCAAAGTATAACAATATAGCTTACATTATTTTGAAACAAAAATTCTCCCTGATTTGGGTGTAAAGCTTTCCAAGCCTCATTGGCAACATGAGCCATTGGTTTTGCAGCTTCAATTCCGAAATTAAAAAAAGAACTTAAAATACCTGATATTACGGCAATTATCAAACCTTTTACTAAACTAAAATCTTTGTCTTTATCTTCATGTCCGGTTGCAAAATCTTTTTCTTTTAACATTCCGGCTTTTCCTAAAATGGTAATTCCTATGATGCATACCAATACTCCGATCAAAACCATTTGGCCTCCTGAGTTCGAAAACATATCGCTGATAGATTCTTTGCCTTCGACTGCATTAAAATTATAATAGATTGGCGGGATCAAAGCTCCAAAAGCAGAACAGAATCCTAAAGTAATAGAATTACCTAATGACATTCCTAAATAGCGAACACCTAATCCGTAAGTCAATCCTCCAATTCCCCAAATCAATCCCATTGTATAAGCCAATACTTTTACAGATGGAGCAGAATTAGCAATTATTTCAGTAAAATTCGGAATTGTCAGATATGCCGCAATTGGCGGAACAATCAGCCAGGAGAAAAAACCGCCTACAAGCCAGTAGCTTTCCCAAGCCCAGTTTTTAACTTTTTTGAATGGCATGTAAAAACTCCCCGAAGAAAATCCTCCGATAGAGTGAAAAAGAATTCCAAGAATTGATTCCATTAAGTAATTTGTTTGTGGTTATTGTGATAGTTAATCTCGCTTGGTAAAATAAGAGAATGTAAAAAACAAAACTATCCTGTACTATCCTTTATGATTTTGCAATTATGTTAAAACCGAGAATTATTGCAAAGAAGAACCAGTTTATAGTAGATAAATAAATTTAAAATTTCTATTTTAGCAATCGATTTCGTAATTTTTGTCTCCGTAAATGGCATAATTTGAGCAAATTGCTTAAATATGAAAGTAATACCTTATTTAAATTAAATCTTTAATAAAAAAAGCAGCAAAAATTGGTATTCAGAAAGATTTTCGGATTCAGCTTAAACTCAAATTATAATTCAGAATTATACTACTCTAAATTGAGATGTAATTTGCAAGACTTAAAAAATGATTAAACTTATTAAAATCGATGAAGATTCAAGGGTTCCAAAATACAAACAGATTGTAGATTCTATCCTGCAAAATATTGCTAACGGAAATTTGAAAATCAATCAAAAAATACCTTCCATAAACAGTTTTAGCGAAGAGTTCTACATGTCTCGTGATACAGTCGAAAAAGCGTATAACATATTAAAGGAACGAAAAATCATTTCTTCTATCCGAGGGAAAGGCTATTATATTACCCGAACCAAACTTGAGTCTAAAGTAAATATATTGTTTTTGTTCAATAAACTGAGTGCGTATAAAATGAAAACGTACAACTCTTTTATTGATACTGTTGGCGCCAATGCCCACACCGATTTACATATTTATCACTGCGACGAAACCTTGTTTTTGAATTTATTGGATAAATTTGAAGGTGCTTACGATTATTATGTAATCACGACGCATTTTAAAACAGATGAACGTAAACATTTAAGTTTTACTGATGATGTTGTAAAAGCTATCCAGAGAATTCCGCAGGAAAAGCTGGTTATTATGGATAACATCAAGCTGAATATGGAAGGCGAAATCATCAAAATTTACCAGGATTTTGAAAATGATATTTACAATGCCCTAAAAGAAGGTCTTTCTAAAATAAACAAATACAAAAAGCTTATTTTAGTATATCCTGAGAAAGCTGTTTATCCTTATCCACGCCGAATTTTACACGGATTCAGAAAATTTTGTGTCGAGCACGAAATCAATTTTGAAATACTAAACGAAGTTTACGACGATATGATTCTTAAAAAAGGTGATTTATTTATCACTATCGAAGAATCGGATTTGGTGAATTTAATGAAGCAAATCAGGGATGAAGAATACGTTTTAGGAGAAGATATTGGTATTATTTCTTACAATGATACTCCTTTAAAAGAATTACTCGGAATCACCGTAATGTCGACCGATTTTAATGTAATGGGCGAAACCGCAGGACGAATGATCCTAAACAAAGAAAAAGGATCGGTAAAAGTGCCTTTTAATTTTATTGATAGGAATTCGATTTAGGAAAAAGGGGCAAAGAGACAAAGGTTCAAAGGGACAAAGGTTTTCTCGTAGAGGCGCACAGCAGTGCGTCTTTTTTATTTATAACATTTTTTTTGCGCCTAGTTTGTCATCTCGACGAAGGAGAGATCACACCCGTAACTCGACAAAGATTTACGGTTTAATTACGAAGGATGGATTAAAATCCATCCTTACAACATAGTTCGAACCTATGGTTCTTTAGGATAAAGTTCCGGAGGAACGATTATTTTGTATCAACGTCCCGAAGCATCGGGATTAATCCGTTGAAAAAAAAATAATCACAAAAAAAGAGACGCACTGCTGTGCGCCTCTACGAGAAACCTTAGAACCTTAGCAACTCAGCACCTCAGAACCTTTTAAAAAAACCTATGAACCTATGGACCTTTGTTACTTTGAACCTTCATTAAAACTATATTGGGTTTCGGTGCAGGTTTCATATCTTTTCCCATATAAAAACTTGTATGTGGCGGCTGATTATAGCCCACATTCTGCCATGCAATACTCAATCTATATTGTGGATCGTGCATTAAAGTATATTGCCTGATTTCCGTTGGAATTGTTGTTGAGTAAATCCTAAGTTCCTTATTATCTTCAGATCTTAAAATTAGTTCTTCGCGCCAGTCTCCCAAAATATCAGCCGAAAGTGCCGGTGTCGATTTTGTACCGTTATTAGAAGCCGCTCCGGTTGCTGTGAATAATCTTCCTTTATTGTATTTATCGATGTAGTTTGAATTCAGAAGTTCGCGTGAAGAATCACCATCCCAATAAATTAAAAAATTAATTGATTTTGGCGCATTTCCAACAACTTTACCTTTCATATCGTACAAATTCGGAGAACCTGACCACCAGCATTGTGCGCCTTTTAATGTCGGGTCAATATTATCGGCAACGCCACGACCCACATCTTCATTTGGAGAATCGGTAAATAAAACTTTCCCGTCTGCCGCCGAAAACAAAGCAACTCCCGGGCCTTTTGTTCCATCTTCAATTTCATGAATTCCAAAAGCCTCTAAACCCGGAACATCCGGATCAAGATCAGAAACATGCAAAGCGTCTCCATGTCTAAAACCTGTTGTGTATAAACCTTTCCCGTTGTCATCGACACACATTGATCCGTAGATAATTTCGTCTTTGCCATCATTGTCTACATCAGCAACCGAAAGTCCGTGATTTCCCATTCCGGAATACGGATTTTCAGCATTTTTAGTGTCAAAAATCCATCTTGAAGTCAGTTTGTCATTTTTAAAATCCCATGCTGCCAAAACTGTTCTTCCATAGTATCCTCGGCACATTACCACACTCGGATGCACTCCATCCAAATACGCAATACAAGCTGTAAAACGATCAATTCGGTTTCCGTTTGAATCATTTCCGCCGTTTCCTCCTCTTCCGCCCCAACCAGAAAGATCACCGCGTTCCGGAATATAATCTGTAGTTGTAATCAGCTTTCCGGTTCTTCCGTTGAAAACGGAAATATATTCAGGGCCTTTCAAAATTTTACCAAAAGTTGACGATTTTTCATCTCTGTCTACCCAGTCCTTTGTGGCGTCTCCCACTACATTATTCTGACTATCAGTTGTTCCGTCAGCCGTTTTACAAACAAATTCCGAAATTCCGTCACCATCCAAATCGTACACCATAAACTGTGTGTAGTGTGCGCCTTCGCGGATATTTTTCCCTAAATTAATTTGCCATAAAAATTTGCCATCTAAAGTATACGCCTGAAATATAGGCGGATCTGTAATTCCGTTATGCGAATTATCATGCCCTCTACCCGTCATGTGAACAATCAAATCGTATCTTCCGTCGCCATCCAAATCTCCGGTAGATAAGTCATTCGGAATATAGCCTTCAACCGGTTTTAGATTAATCGACAAATAATCTTTATCAGGAGTTGCAGCCGGAATAGTAAAACTTCCTTTTGCATCCGTTTCTTTTCCTTTCAAAACCGTTTTTACAAACCATGTATTTTCTTCCTTCGGATTTGCTTTGGTATCAACAAAATTCGTCGCTCCGGAAATTGGTTTATCATTTAATTTTATGGCTTTACCAGCACCGCTTTTTCGGTATAAATTGAATGTCAAATCGCTGGGATCCGTTCCTAAAACGCGCCACCCAATAAAAAACTGACCGTTATTTTTTATTGCAATAACGCCACGGTCTAAATTTTCCATTTGGCGTTGCGCAAAAATGGAACAGGACAATAGTAATAAGATAAATAGAATTCTATTTTTCATGGTTGATTTCTTTTTATTTTGGTTGATTTTTGACACACGGATGATTCGGGTTTAAGCGGATTCGCTGTTATTTTTATCTCTCGCAAAGTCGCAAAGTTTAGTTTGTCATTTCTGATAAAAAAACCTCAGAACCTCAGAACCTCAGAACCTTAGCAACTTAGAACCTCTAAAAGAACCTCTAAAAAAACTTCTTAAATCCTTCGCTTTTCACCTTCCATGTTCCGTCTTTTGGGAAACCCGGATTTTCTTCCGTTGTTCCATCCCAACCGGCGCACATCATCGCAACAGCAGTTAATAACCCTCCATTTCCGGGAAGATACAGAGTCAACCTTTCCGCCTGATAATTGTGTCCGTTTTTCAAATAGGTATTGGTGGTCACGTTCATAAATAAGGCATCGATTGCTTTATCCGGCATATTCAAACGCGCTGCAGACATGGCTGTCATCGGGAAATCCCAACCCCAGGTTTTATCCCACGACCACGTTTTCCAAATCAGATCAAACGTGTTTTTCATGATTTTTTTATCCAAAAGAGAAGTCTCAGGAAGCATTCCGAAAGTTCCTAAAACAGAAGGATGATCCGTTTTAAATTCAGGATTGGTATAAGAATCTGTTGCACTTTCTGTTGCCAGATAAACCTGATCAGCAACTGGTAATGGAGATAATTTTGCCAAAACCGTTTCCCATTTTTCAGGTACTTTTTGGTTTAATTTTTTCTTCCATGCGATAGCCGTTTTCAAAGCCCAGTTCCAATACGCCAATTCATAAGTTGGGTTAAAAGTTTCCATTGCCTTGAAACGTTCCTGCGCCGGAATCACGCCCGGTCCTAAAACATAACGATCTTTTTTCGCATCATAATTAGCAAAAGAAGCCATGAAATCAGCCGTTGCAAAAACGCGCTCGCTGTATAAATTCAAAGTCGCTGCAGTAGGTTTTGCACGATACATTAACTCAGCATAAGTGATAAAATGTGGCTCCTGCCAAATTAAAAATGAACCCACAGATGACGGACTTTCATTCCCATCAGGATCTGTCATTTTTTGCCATCTTGCGCCTTCAAAACCTTGTCTTTTGGCAATATTTTTGGCTTTATCAAAAACCTTTTGGTACCATGGAAGGCTTTTTTCTAATAATTCCGGTCGATCCCAAAGCGCAAAATGTACACCGTGCCACCAATGCATTTCTAAGTGTGGTTTTCCATACCAACTGTTATAAGTCAAACCCGTTTCTTGTGGCGGAACTTTCCCTGTACATTGCACTTTTGTCAAATATTGCGACAAAATAACGCGTCGTTCCAACTCATGCGCACGTTTGTCTGTACTGCCTGAAAAATCAACGGCTGCACCGCTTTTCCAAAATTGTTCCCAGCCTTTAATACTGCTATTTTCAATTTTTGTAAAAGAAGAATTTGCTATTTTTTTATCTGCTAACGCAAAAAGACAGCTTAATTCCAACGTATTTGTATTTGAAGCTTCAATCACAAAATAATGATCGGCAGTCTTTTTAATTTGCGCATTTCCTTTCCAATTCAAATCAACTTTATATGAAATACTGTCCATTACATGCGTTACAACCGCTTCATTTTTAGACTTTTCAACCAAATTCGATTTATAATCTTCTTTTCCTTCCCATTTTGTCCCCATATCGGCCCAATCTCCGGTTGGAAACGGAATTCTCAAACTGATTTTTAATCTTTTTTGAAGCAATAAATCCGATTTTACTTTTACGCCAATCGCATCTTTTTCCTGATGCGAAACCGTCAAAACTGTTACCGGAGTTCCTTCCACTTCAAAATAACTTTCGATTTCTCCTGTCCATAAATTCAGTTTTTGAGAGATCGCTTTGATGTCTTCCGGTTTTGCCGGAGTTCCGTCTTTTTTAGTGATTTCAAAACCTAAATTCCCCAATTGCAATAAATGAGGATTTTGTCTGAACCAGTTTATTGCTTCTACTTTTCGTGCCGGCTCCTTAATCTGAACCGTGTACGAAATGTCTCGACCGTACTGTTTATAATCTTTTAAAGTCTCAGAAAACTTATATCCTTTTGTGTTTTTATAACTGTCCCAGCCCCACTCCGATTCCGTTCCCAGCGGAATTCCGTTTTGATATTTCTTCGGAAATGTCTGCAATCCTGTTGCATCAACGGTAAAAGCAAAAGCTCCATTTCCAACAGTCAAAGAAGCCAAAGTATCGATAGCCGTAATTTGCACATTGTGGCGGGTTACCAAAGCATTTCGATCTATTTTCTGCGCAAAAATCGATGCCGAAAATAGAAGTGCAATGATTAAAAGTTGTTTTTTCATGTGGTTATTTTTTGATAGTTTCAAGTTTTTTTTTTTTTTTTTGTTTCAGGTTTCAGGTTTCAAATTGAAATGAGAAAAAATTTAACCGCAAGGTTCGCAAAGGTCTACGCGATGTACGCAAAGCTTTGTGAACTTATTAAAGCCAATTGTAAACACACCAAAATAAAAACTTCGCGTGCTTTGCGGTAAAATTTTATACTAGCCATGTTTTTATCTACTTAACGTTACACTCATCAAACCAATCACAACATCATTTGCAATGGTTTTAAGTGTAAGACTTTTTAATATTTTGTTTTTATCCAAAGGCAAATCTAAAATCGTTCCGGCACCTCCGTCGACACCATAATTTGTAAATCCTTTTATGATGCTGAAATCTTTGAACGTTCTCGAAATTTCGCCCGATTTAAAATAAACTCTCGGCGGTTTCGGGGCATTTGTTGTGAAAGCGAGTCCGTCAACAAAATAATCCTGTTCGATGGGCCACCAGTTTTCAGGATTTTTTAATGATAAAACTTCTGAAGTTCCATCGGTATAATTCACTGTAATTTCACCATTTACAATTCGGCTTTGCATCGGATTTGTTGTTCCTGCCATCATAAAATAGGCGTGTGAAGCTTTTCCGTTTAACGGAATATCAATGCTTTTTGGATAATTATTCCACATCGAAGTGAAAATGATATTTTTCTGATTTTCATCAGATGGCGTCTGAAACGAAATTCCGTTTGAAGTTATTATTGTGCCGTTTGCTTTTGCTTTTTGGCGTAAGCCAGAATCATCAATTTTTACATCTAAATTTGGATAACACCAATTTCCAATTCCTTGTTTAGGAAGCTGTAAAGTTACCGTTTTAGGTCTTGGAGAAAGATATTCGTTCTTGAAAATATCAGTTACTTTCGCATTAAAATAAGGAGAAAGCGAAACAGTTTCTACACGCACAGCTTTATCCAAAGGAAGATCCCAATTGGTTGTTGTTATATTAGATTTATCTTCTGATTTAAAGTTAAAATTAATTGGATTCCACCACGACATTTCGCCTTGTTTCAATTCAATAAAAAATATCTTATTTCCTTCGCCATTTACTTTCGCTTTAAGCGAATTATCCGTTTTTGAAATTTCACTTAAAACAGATTGCGGGTCATTTAGTGCGATAATTTTGGCTTTCGCCGAAGTCAGATTTAAAGTTTCACCAGAACTATAATTTGGTCCTGATTTCACTTCTTCCAAACTATCACCTTTCCAATTAATTGTTACCTCATAAACCGAATTATTCGGAACTTCAATACTAATTTTTGGTGTACCGATACTTTCCGGAATCAGCTTCCAATCAACTTTTTTATTGTTTACCGTTATATTTTCAATACCGTCATAAGGTGCGTTAAGGATCAATTTCAGATTCATTTTTGCTGAAAAGCGACTTTCAATATGATAAGAATCCTGCTTATTTTTTCTTTCGAAAGCAATGGAAACATCCGGAATTTCTAAAGCCGCTTCATTCCATTTTGAGGGAAAACCAGGCTGAATCGTTAAAACTTCTTTCAAAGCGTCAGGCTGAATTCCGAACAAACCTTCAACCAAAGTTCGCGACGCCATCCCAATCGGATCTGCAAAATCGCGGTACAATTCACCACGCATCGCATCCTGATACATGAGCTGTTCAAAACCTCCCGGCGAAGCGCCTAAATACATACTTTCGACCAAAGCACTTTCCCACATTTTATAAGCTTCTTCCGATTTTCCACCTTGCCAGAAAGCCAGTGAAGTGTGCAATTGTTCCGCCAAAGCCACATTATTTAAAGACCATGTATAAGGCTGCCAATTGGTTGTACTGATTGCGTACAAATCTTTTTTATCTAATCCTTCAACTGAAATCGGAATATGCGGAATCTGATTGTCTACATAATCTAACATTTGGTAACTCTCAAACGGATTTGATAATTCTGAATCGATGGTGTGATAAATACTCCAAATTCCTGGAGAATCGTGTAATAATTTATTTCCGAGTGCGTCTTTATATTCGGCAAAAATTCCTTTTTTCGGAAGCCAAAGCTGATCGTTTGTCGCTTTTAAAATTTTGTTCGCTTCCGCAGAAAACGGATTTGCCTCTTCATTAATTTTTGAAGCAATTTCGGCTACGGTTTTATTTGCATAATAATTATACGCCGAAGAATAAATCACGCCGCCACCGCTATATTGCAAGGCATCACTCGCCCAAATTGCAGCGTAGGCATCATAAAGTCCGTCATTGTCTGCATCAAAATTTCTTTTTTCCCAATTTAAATGTCTTTGAATAGTTGGCCACATTTCTTTGATGAAAGAAGTATCTCCCGTCCATTTAAAATGTCGAAGCATCTGATCGATAAAAACCAAATTCATATCGTAATGATGTGCAACCGTATTTTTATTCGGACTTCGGCTAATGTAACCGCTGCTAAACATGGAAGTTCCAAGTTCTTCTTTTTGGCGCGCCAGATTTTTTTCTTCATCAAAAACTACGGGGCCGCTTTCAGGACTTGTAACCTGCGAATTGCTGTAACTTGTAAAATGTGTTTTCGCGCGATCGTGCCACCCCAAAGGATCAGCGGTATACGCGCCACGCCATGCGTTTAGGTACATTCGCCACGCAACCGCTCCATGAAGATATGCGGGACTTTCCCAAATACCATCAGCTGCAATTGATAAAGCCGAACCTAGAGTATTGATATAAGGATCTGGAGTTGAAACCTTTACTCTGTTCACCAAAAGATGCGTTTCCTGAACTGATTTTTCATACAATTGCGAAATTCCTTTTTGAGAAACATCAACTTTAAGATCTTCAGTAGCCAATAACCAAAAGTTTCCTTTTTCTGAAATTGATTTTATTTTTCCGGTAATAACTGGCAATGTTTCTGCTTTTGAACTGAATAATTCTAAAGGAGTTTTTTGCTGATTTGCATTCGCCAAATTCACTTCTGAATCAGGAAAAAATCCTAGCAGGTTTTTATTATTTCCTGTTTTTTGCTTGTTGCTTTCAGAGCCATATTCCAAAAGGAAATACTCTTTTTTTAAAGTGTATTTATTATTCAGACAATAATCAGGTTGTAAATAAAATACCGATTCGGGATCGGCACCAATATCGCCATCACGACTAAATTTCTTGCCTGTTGCACCTCCAAAAGCCCAAATTAAACTGCTATTTTTCGGGACATTTTTACCGTATACTTTTACGATTAAACCTTCTTTTTCTTTTAAGGCAACAACATCAATAAATAATTTTCCGTTTCCTAAAATAGCATCTTCAATGGTATAATGCATGGTTCCCAAAACATATCTGGTATCAATTTTAGAAGCTTCGGTAATCCATTTGCTGTCTTTTCCGTTTAGGATTCCGAGTTTGAAATTACCTCCCATTCCGGGCATGTACATGGCAAATTCGGGTAAATCTCCGGTTTCAACACGAAAACCTGTGTTGGAGCCATATAAAGCACGGTTGAATTTTCGGGTACCATTTTTCAAAACAAAACTATTTCCTTCAGGCGCGTAATGTATTTTACGATCCGGTTTTTTATCCTGACCGAACACAAATACTGAACTGAAAAAAAATATTCCAATCAGAAGAAAAAATTGTCTCGTTTTGATATTCATAATTTTCATGCAAAAAGGGTATTATCAAGATTTATCAAACAATTAGTTTTATCAATTTATTCCTAATTATTTGATAATTTAACCGCAATTTCTTTGTTTTTTTATGGGATACTATCCTGTACCTACCTGATTTTTATAATATAACAATTTATAATTTTCTATTATTTTAACATCATAGTACAGGATACTATATAAATACGGAACTGTTAGATTTGAAATTGAAATTAACTAAAACCTCAAAAAATTGGTAAAAATCAGTACATTTTTATGCGTTGTTTTTTGTCTTAGCGTACCTGACCAGTCGTTTGCTAAGCATTTAAAACCCATTGTAAACCAGCATTATATTTCATCAAAAACAACTTCATCTGACAGTGTTAAAAATACAAAATCGATGTTGTTTTATTTTGGTGCTGCAAAAACTGCAAAAGGAATTTTAATCGATAAACCTTCAGAATTTTCAGCTTCTTCTTCGTATGGTTTTGATTTTAATTCGGCTTCGAATGTCAAAATCAATTCGAATAATTTTTCGGTGACAAAACCAGCTTATTTTTCTGTTGCTGTTCCCGAAGGAAATTATCAAATTGAAGTAACAATGGGAAGTTCAGAAAAAGCTTCAAATGTTACGATAAAAGCAGAATCAAGACGATTGATGCTGGATCAGCTTTCGATAAAAAAAGGACAAAAAGTGACGAAGATTTTTAATGTAAATGTCAGAAACATTAAAATCGACGACCAGACAAAAATTAGCCTGAAAGACCGTGAAAAAGAAATTTTAAACTGGGACAATAAACTAACTCTTGAATTTTTAGGAGACGTAGCAATTCAGAGTATAAAAATCACGCCAAAAGATAATCTGACTGTAGTTTATTTGGCCGGAGATTCGACGGTTACAGATCAGGACGTGGAGCCTTGGGCATCTTGGGGGCAGTTTATCACGAACTATTTTGACAATACTGTTGTTGTGGCAAATTATGCATATTCGGGTTCTGCATTGAGTTCATTTAAAGGAGCAAATCGTTTGAAAAAGATACTTTCTGAAATCAAAAAAGGAGATTATTTGTTTGTGGAATTCGGTCATAACGACGAAAAAATAAAAGGAGAAGGAAACGGAGCCTGGGGATCGTATTCGGATTTATTGAAAGAATTCGTACAATCGGCAAAAGATAAAGGCGCGATTCCGGTTTTAGTAACGCCAACACAACGCCGGGCTTTCAATGAAAATGGAACTTTAAAAGAAACTCACGGAGATTTTCCGGCTGCAATGCGCGCTGTTGCTCAAAAAAATAATATCGCATTAATTGACATTACCAAAATTACAACTGAATTATACGAAGCCTGGGGCGTTGAGCCTTCGAGAAAAGGATTCGTACAATATCCGGCAAATACTTTTCCGGGACAGGAAAAAGCTTTGGATGACAACACACATTTTAATAGTTTTGGCGCCAATGAAATTGCGCTTTGTGTCGTAAAAGGAATTCGTGAACTTGATATTCCGTTAAAGAAACAAATCAAAAAAGAAGTTCCTGATTATAATCCGAAGAAGCCAAATTACATTTCGAGCTGGACTTTGCCAATGAGCGACCGCTACGAAATTACTAAACCTGATGGCAATTAACCATCAAAGAATTTATATTATGCAACTAAAAAACACGATCCAAAATCTTTCTATCGCTGCGTTTGCGCTTTTTGTAACCCAAAACAGCAACGCTCAGCAAACTGATAAAGTGTATCTTTCAGGGAAAGATTTTGAACATCCAGTGCAATGGGATTTTTATTGTACAGGGGGAAATAACAGCCAGAAATGGTCTAAAATAAACGTTCCGTCGCAATGGGAAGTGGAAGGTTTTGGAGAATATACATACGGTCGCTGGTACAAAGAACTGAACCAAAAAGAACCAAGCAAGGAAGAAGGTTTGTATAAATATGAATTTGAAGTTCCTGCTGATTATAACGGTAAAGATGTCTTGATTGTCTTTGGTGGTTCGATGACGGATACTGAAGTTAAAGTAAACGGAAAATTGGCCGGAGCAATTCATCAAGGCGCTTTTTATGAATTTAAATATGACATTTCATCTCTATTGAAATATGGTTCTAAAAACCTTTTAGAAGTTCATGTTTGGAAACAATCGGCAAATAAATCGGTGAATGCGGCAGAAAGAAGAGCTGACTGGTGGCTTTTTGGCGGCATTTATCGTCCGGTTTGGTTAGAAGTTTCTCCTAAAACCCATATTCAGAATATTGCCGTTAATCCAAAAATGGATGGTTCGATTACTGTTGATTTGAATCTTAAAAATGTTCCAAAAAACGCCACTTTAGAGGCAACTCTTAAAGGTTTAAACGGAGAGAATTTCCAAACTTTTACTTTCCCAATTAAAGCAAAAGCAACTACAGAAAGTATTGCTGCACAATGGAAAGACATTAAACCGTGGAATCCTGAAAATCCTAATTTATACGATTTACAGTTGGTTTTAAAACAAAACGGAACTGTATTGCATCAATATGATAAACGCATTGGTTTTAGAACTTTAGAGTTTAAAAAACAAGACGGAATTTACCTGAACGGAACTAAAATCCTGATGAAGGGAATCAACCGTCACTCTTTTTGGCCGGAAGGCGGACGAAGCACGAGCAAACACATCAGCGAACTGGACGGGAAATTAATCAAAGACATGAACATGAATGCGGTTCGCGGGCATTATCCGCCTGACGAACACTTTTTAGAAGTTTGTGATTCACTTGGTCTTTTTGTTTTGAATGAATTGGCGGGCTGGCAAAACTCTTACGATACAGAAACCGGAAAAAAACTGGCAACTGAAATGATTACACGTGATGTAAACCACGCTTCGGTAATTATTTGGGACAACGGAAATGAAGGCGGATGGAATTATGACACGGATAAGGTTTTTGCAAATCTTGATCCGCAAAAGAGAATTGTGATTCACCCTTGGGCCGATTTTAACGGTTGGGACACGCACCACTATCCTACTTATTTAACTGGAATGCACCGTTTTAACGCTGGTGAAAATGTATTTTTTCCAACGGAATTCATGCACGGAACGTACGATAACGGACACGGAGCTGCGCTGGAAGATTTCTGGAATCGCTACAAGGAAAGTCCGTTGTTTGCGGGAGGTTTTATGTGGGCAATGTTAGACGAAGCTGTATTTCGTTCGGACTGGACGGGTGATGCTAAATTTGACTCGAAAGGTTCTTTGGCAGCAGACGGAATTTTAGGTCCGCATCGTGAAAGAGAAGGAAGTTATTATACGGTTAAAGAAGTTTGGGCACCAATTCAGTTTCAGCCAAAACAGGTTACGGAAGGTTTTGACGGTTCATTCTTAATTAAAAACGACTTCCTTTTCAGCAATCTGAATACCTGCAAAATGGAATTTAAAGTATTGCAAGCAGATAAAAATGTATTGTATTCTAGTGGTACTTCGGCAGCAATAAGCGGCGGAAAAATTGAACTTCCGAGTATTGAACCGGGCGAAACCCGCAAAATCAATTTTGCTGTTCCGAATAACTTTGCAGAGGGCGATATTTTATCGATTACGGCTTACGACCAGTTCAATAAAGAAATTTATACCTGGACATGGCCAATTCATAAAGCGGTGTTTTATGCGAATAAATTTTTAGCGGTTCAAAATACAAAAGCGAAGGCTTCGGCGGTAAAAACGGCAACAGATATTACTTTAAAAGGAAGCGATATTACGGTTACAATTGATGCTGCAACGGGCGAAATCAAAACGATTAAAAACGCAACGGCAACTATTCCGTTGACAAATGGTCCGCGTCCGATTGGAATGAAAGCTAAATTGAAAGATATTCAGGTTTCACAAGAAGGCGATAAAGCGATTTGTATCGTAAATTATGCTGGCGGTTTAAATTCCATCAAATGGATTATGGAACCGGACGGAAGATTTAAAATGGAATTGCTAGCATTGAAAAATGCTGAAAATGCAGGCGGTTTTGACGGTGCATTCTTTGAAGATAAAATCAATCAATTCGGAATTACATTTAGTTTTCCTGAGAAAGAAGTTACGGGAATAAAATGGTTTGGAAGAGGTCCGTATCACGTTTGGAAGAACAGAATTAAAGGAACAACATACGGCATTTGGGAGAAAGATTATAACAACACAATTACAGGAGAAAGTTTTGAAAATTTAATTTATCCTGAATTCAAAGGGTATCACGCTAATTTATTGGGAGCCAATTTAAAAGCGGGTGCGTCATCATTTAAAGTTTTCAGTGAATCTGATAATTTATTTTTAAGATTATTTACACCTGATTTACCTAAAAATGGTTTTGCAGGAAGTAATCCGCAACCGGCATTTCCGGAAGGAGATATTTCGTTTATGTACGAAATTCCGGCGATGAGGGATTTTAAACCTTTGGAACAGCAAGGACCACAAAGTCAGCCAACGAACATCCGAATCAAAAGCGGTGACGATGGAATTAAAATGAATTTATGGTTTGATTTTAGAGATAAGATTTAGTTTCAGGTTCAATGCTGCATAATTTAACCGCAAAGTACGCTAAGTTTTTTTACATAAATTATGTTGAGAAAACACAAAGTTCACAAGCTTTGCGCACATGGCGTAACCCTTTGCGAACTTTACGGTTAAATAAACTCATTTCACATTTCACAACTCACACAACTCACAATTACAAAATATGAAATCAATCAAAATATTTTCTGCCTTAATTCTGGCATTATTATTTTTCAATTTTACAGCAAAAAAAGACCCAAAACCAACTGTTTATACCGTAGGCGATTCTACGGTTAAAAACGGAAGCGGAAAAGGCGACGGTGGACTTTGGGGCTGGGGAGATTACATCGGACAATTTTTGGATACTACAAAAGTCACTATCGAAAACCATGCTTTGGGCGGAACGAGCAGCAGAACTTTTCAGGACAAAGGTTTATGGATCGAGGTTTTGAACAAACTTAAAAAAGGAGATTATGTTTTGATTCAGTTTGGACATAATGACGATGGTCCGTTGAACGACAGTCTTCGCGCTCGCGGAACGATTAAAGGCATTGGCGATGAAACAAAAGAAATCGACAATATGCTGACTAAAAAGCATGAAACGGTTCACAGTTATGGCTGGTACATTCAGAAAGTTGTTCGTGAAGCCAAATCTAAAGGAGCAATTCCGATTATTTGTTCACCAATTCCGAGAAACGACTGGAAAGAAGGAAAAGTGCCCCGTAACGATAAATCATATGGTTTATGGGCGAAACAAATTGCGGAAAAGGAAAAAGTAACTTTCATCAATTTGAATGAAAAAATGGCAATTGAAATGGAGAAATTCGGCGAAGCAAAAGTAACCGGAACTTATTTCTACAAAAAAGATCATACGCATACCTCTGCAAAGGGCGCTGTACTTTCGGCTTCGGTGATTATCAATGAACTGAAAATGAGCAAAAACTCTTTAAAAAATTACATTTTAAAAGATCCTAAAATTGTACTTCCGGCTAAGAAAAAAGTGTTTTTGATTGGCGATTCTACGATGGCGAACAACAATAATGTGAACGCTGTGGGCTGGGGAGTTGCTTTTCCGCAATATTGCGATACCACAAGAGTTGAAATCATCAATAAAGCACGTGGTGGAAGAAGTACGAGAACATTTGTTACTGAAGGACTTTGGGACAAGGTTAAAGAGCAATTGCAGCCCGGAAATTATATTTTGATACAATTTGGTCATAATGATGCCGGTGCTGTTGATAAGGAAAAATTCAGAGGTTCATTAAAAGGAAATGGCGACGAAACACAAATCGTTGTTCGTGACAGTGTAACGGACACCGTACATACTTTTGGCTTTTATATGGAAAAATTCATCAAAGAAGCCAAAGAAAAAGGTGCAATTCCGATTGTTTTAAGTCAGACGCCCAGAAACGAATGGCCAAATGATAAAGTAGAACGCAGAGCGGATACTTACGGAAACTGGTCGAAAATCGCAGCCGAAAAACAAGGTGCTTTTTATATTGACCTGAATGAAATTGTTGCCGTGAAATATGAAGCGTTAGGGAAAGAAAAAGTAAAAGAATTTTTTCCGAAAGATCATACACACACTGGCGGGGAGGGTGCCGCTTTTAATGCACTCGCTGTCGCGGAAGCCATCAAAAAAATAAAGGACTGCGGACTTAAAGATTATATTGAAATAGCTAAATAATTGTAAATTGTTAGTTGTGAATTGTGAATTGTGAATTGTTAGATGTTAAATGCGAAATGTTAGACTTACTTTTTACAACTTACATTTCACATCTAACAATTCACAACTTACTTTTTACAACTTACTTTTTACAATTTACATTTCACAACTCACTTTTTATATAAAAAAAACCTCGTTTAAATAACTTAAACGAGGTTTTTATTTTTTGAATGCAAAGATTATTTTTTTGATTCTTCGATAGAAACTTTTCTGAATTCTTTTAAAAGTTTTTCAAGTTCCAGAGTTGATTTACGTGCTCTAGCTCCAGCAGCTTTAATACCTTTTTCAGTTAAAGATTCAGCTTCTGTTTTGAATGTTTCGATTTCGGCGTTGATTTTTACTAATAAATCTTTCATGTTTATACTTGTTAAATTAAGGCGCAAAAATAAAAGTTTGCTTCATAGTAAACGCATCTTTAATGTTAAAATTACAACTGTTTTCGCGCTTTCAGTTAATAATAAATTAACCTCTTCCTTTTGTCGTTTACTATCAATTGGTTACAAAAAAAATAGTACAATTAAATTTTTCTTAAAAAGCTTATAATCGATGTTTGAATAGTGTTCACAAGCTTATTTTCTTTCTACTCCTTACTTTTTTTATCGTAATTCACTTTTTTTGCATCTCTTTTAAATTGATTTTCGAGTTCCGTTTTCATTGTTTCTGCTATAGCTTTATTTTGTAGGAAAACATTATTCTTTTCTTCCGGATCTTTTTCAATATTATAAAGTTCATAATCTGCAGGCACATCTTTTTCATGTCTTGTTCTGATTATTTTCCATGGCTTATTGATTAACGATTCCTGCAAATGACCTCTCACATAAATTTCTTTATTTTCAATCGGTTTGTTTTCTGAAATTGTTGTCCAGACATTCTTCCCTTCAATGCTTTTTGGCAGATTTTTATCTCCCGCTAAAAACAAAATACTAGGTAGTAAATCTATAACCGAAATGTAGTTTTCATTTTTGTATTTCTTCAGATGATCTTTCCAGTAAAAAACACAAGGCACTCTAATTGCTCCTTCATAATTGGATGTTTTCCAATCTCTAAGCGGGGTATTATCGCCCAGCACATCATTGGAAGGATGAATTCCGTTATACTCATTTTTTGAATTCCAATTTTCCATGGCACCGTTATCACTCATGAAAATAACCACTGTATTTTTATCCAGTTTCTCTTTTTTTAACTGCTCCAGCAAAATCCCAATACTGTTATCCAAATGAGCCGTAGCTGCTGCGAAATCACGTCTGGAACTGTTTTGTATGGTGTTCATATAAGGATCTTTCCACTTTTGTTCCTCCTGCAAAGGAAAATGCGGTGCACTGTAAGCAACTTCTAAAAAGAAATTCTTCTTCGAATCTCTTATTTTCGAAAGCCATTTAATCGCTTCATTGGTAATTAAATCTGTAGCGTGTCCTTTCTCTTCAATAAACTCGCCATTTCGATACCAGCTTTTGTCCCCATTTTTATATAAATGCGAGTACTGATCAATTTGTCCGTGCAAAAAACCATATGAATAATCAAATCCATAAGCTTTTGGCCCGCTGCTGAGCTGTAACCCCAAATGCCACTTCCCTACTAACGCCGTTTGGTAATTGTTTTGGTGCAAAAGTTTTGGCAAAGTTGCAATTGAATCCGGCAATTTGGTCTGATCTTTATCACTAATCGGCGCGACAATTCCCATACGGCTGGAAGGCATTCCGGTCAACAAACTTGCTCTTGTAGGCGAACAGGTTGGATTGACGTAAAATCGGTTTAATTCTACTCCGTTTTTGGCTAAAAAATCAATGTTTGGAGTCTTAATTAGAGAGCCATGATAACCAAAATCATTCCATCCGGCATCATCGGCAATTATCAAAATAATATTGGGTTTTTCTGTTGATTTAGATTGGTTTTCCTGACCAAAAATCGTCGAAAAACTAAACAATGAAAGAGCCAACCATTGTATTTTTGCATTCATACTTTTACTTATTTTTAAATAGAAATTAAGTTCAATCCTAAAAATTATTCTACTGTAATATAATCAAGCACAATTCCGGATTGATTCACATTGATTGTGATGGTATGTTTTCCTTTCTCCAGTTTTGACACAGGAAGTTTTACAATTGCACTGTTTCGCAAAACATTTTCTTTCCAGGTTTGATCGCGATCTTTTGTGTTGGTTTTGAAAAACTGAGTCGTATTTTGGTCCAATTGAACTCCTATTTCATGATCGAAATTGTTTGAATGTGTTGGAAGCAAATGAATTTCAACTTCGTAATCACCTGCTGTTTCAACTTCAAAATTATATGTAACAGAAGGTTTTTCGGCTTTAAAATATTGCTGCTTCAGCGGAAATAAAGTAATCGAATTATTACTGTATCCTAAACCATTAATCGTTTTCCATTGGTAATTTTTAAATCCTTTTGGAGAAGAAAATTGATTTGCGGGAATAACAATTTTTATTTTTGATTTTGATTCTTCTTTAGAAAATGTATTCTTCTTAACCGAATCATAAACAGGAAGATCCCTCGGGTGCATCGACATCATCTTATTCCATTTTCCGTTGCTTAATTTTGTATTGTAAAAATCGGTAAGTTCTTCAATTTTATGATACGATTCGGAAGCCAAAGATTCATATTTTTTCTTTTGATTTTCATCAGAAGTTGTGGCTTCTAAATTCCAATACAAAAATTTATGATTCATATAAGCTGCGCCTTTTACAGGATAAACGACCAATTGAAACCATGCATCTTTTCGTTCTTCAGGAATAGATCTAGTCAAACTGTCTACTTTTTCAATGAGAGAGTTATACGCTTTTATGCGGCTCCAAATTTCATCTTCAGAGAAATCTGAAAGCCTTATTGGCGTTGTTGGTTCGGTTTGGCTCCAGCCCATATATTCGGGTTTTCTAAGGAATGCCAAACGATAATATTCTTCAAAAATGGAACTTACTTCGGAGCTGATTTTAGGCGAAAATTCTCTTGACGCCCAATCCTTTAAATGTCCGTTTAAACCATCTGATTTTATACTGTTGATGTCCCAGGCCAAATCCAAAAACAATTCCATATCATATTCCGCAGGCTTAATATCTCCGACATTTACAATCCACATTTTCTTTGCGCCGTTTTCGTACGCCTTATTCATTTCGTACCAAATTAAACCCGGTTGTGTTGTGCTCAGCCAAAGATAATCGTGCGGTCTTCCCCAATAACTAATGTGGTAATAAACACCGCTTCCTCCTGCTCTTTTTTGCTCTTCTTCATTGCTCAAACGTCGGATGTAACCGTAATTGTCATCTGGCCAAACCAAAGTAATATCACTCGGAACTTTAAGTCCGTTGTCGTATAATTCCAAAACTTCTTTGTAGGGAACAAAGGCTTGCGGAATATCTTTCAGCGGTTTTTTGAAAGTATTCGAAAGCATTTCACGCTGATTCACAATGATTTTTTCGACCATTTCAATTGATGCTGCTAAATCTTTCGCGCCTTCCATTTTGCTGTCGTGAACGCCTCGCATTCCTAATGTCATAATGGTTTCATTTTGCGCCGATTTCAATTCGTCCAAACGATCCTGCCAATATTTATCAACTTGGGTTTTATTGGTGAAATAATTATAATCGCCATAAATTTTCGGTTTCCATTCGTCAACATTGTTTCGAAGCATTGGTTCTGCATGCGAAGAGCCAATTACAATATGATATTTCTGAGCCATTTCCTTGTTGCCCTGAATTGTAAAAAATCCTTTTGTAGACGGATGCATCGCCGGCCAAATAGTATTAGATTTTAATCGCAATAATAACTGAAAGATTTTCTCGTAGGTTTTCGGTCCAATATCACCCGTTTCCGGTTCAAAAGTTTTGGCGGCCCAAGGCTGTAACGCCCAATCTTCATCATTCAGAAAAATTCCACGGTACTGAACTGACGGCGAAGAAATTATTCCGTTTTTGGGAAGTTGAAGTACTGCTTTTTCTTGTTTGATGGGATGAACATCTGCCCACCATTTCCATGGAGAAATTCCTAAACGATCTGCAATTTCAAAAACTGCATACACTGTTCCGCGTACATCACTTCCTGTAACTAAAAGGTTATTTTTTTCTTTTTGAATTGAAAATTTCTCCCATTGATCCGCTACTTCTTTTTGGATTTTCTTGGACTGAAATAGTTTGGAAGAAGCTTCTCCGATATAAATTCCGTTTGCCGAAATTATATTGGTTTGCTTTATTTCTGGTCGTTTTCCGGTTAGTTCTTTAACATCATCAGCCAATTCATTTACCGCCCAAACAAGCAAAGGATCGCTATTTTTATCAATGTAAATAGCCGCTGTCTGGTTTGAATCTGCAATTAGAAAATTGACAGCATTTTTATCCTGAGAATAGCAATTTAAAGATACAATTGCGATGACGTATAGAAATATTTTATTCATTTTTTTATTTTGAAATACTTGACTGCTCAGTTATTTTTTATGTTTCTTGTATGTCATTCCGAACGAGGAATCCCCGCAAGAAGCTCACACAAAGTATATATAGCTTGTCGAGCTACTTGCGGGGATTCCTCGTTCCTCGGAATGACATACAATGTGTTTATTTGTGAGCAAAAAAACTTAGAACCTTTGTGTTAGACGCACTGCTGTGCGCCTCTACGGTAAAAACCTTTGTCGCTTTGTTGCTCTGTACCTTTGAACCTTTGAATACGTTAGACGCACTGCTGTGCGCCTCTACGGTAAACCTTTGTCGCTTTGTTGCTCTGTACCTTTGAACCTTTGAGTACGTTAGACGCACTGCTGTGCTCCTCTACGGTAAAAACCTCAGAACCTTTGTTGCTCTGAACCTCAGAACCTTTGAATACGTTAGACAGACTGCTGTGCGCCTCTAAAAAAACCTTTGTTCCTTTGTACCTTTGGAACTATGAACCTTTTTTAATCAACCTGTAAATTATTCACAGAAACATTTTTCAAAGTAAAGCCTTTGATTAAGCTTTTGTCGATTTCTGCTTTTACAGATTCAATTTTTAAATTTTCGAAAGTGAAATTAGATAAACGAACATTTGGGTCGTTCTCGACTTTATAAAACATCTCGCATTTAAGTTCGATATTTTTTAAAGTCACGTTATCTCCATACGATAATGGAATATCTGGACGGCCTTTTAAATCAAAAAACTGTTTCCATCCTAAAATAGCCAGACCGTTTTTGGTTTGTCCTTTAATATCTTCAAGTCTGATATACTCGTAAAGCTGCGGTGTATCAGGTCTCATTTTAAGGTGTAATAATATTGAAGGTCCGTCAACCTCGCAATTACGCATGATTATATTTCGGTTATGAATGGCTTCACTTCCGTTTGTTAATGACGAATGACAGTATCCAAATTTACAGTCTTCAATGATGATATTGGCATTTGGTCCGTTGTTCTTATCCTGATCTGCATAAGGACCTTTTCCGCCTTTTAACGCTACAGCATCGTCATTTACAGACATATAACTTCCTTTAATAAGGACATTGGTACAAATATCAAGGTCGATTGCATCTGTACTTGGAGCATCGCCTTTTTGGTGCGGAGAGTAGATGTAAGTATCTAATATTTTGACGTTATTACATTTGTAAAAGTGATTTGTCCAGAAACCGGAATTGATCAATTTTACATCCTGAAATTGTACGTTGTTGGAGTTCCACACAAAAACTAATCTTGGTCTTGAAACTTCTAAATTAGTACATTTTGGATTCTCTTTACGTCTTGCCCAGAAAGCATCCCAATACTTTCTTCCGTTTCCGTTGATGGTTCCTTTTCCTGAAATCGAAAAATTATCAACTCCGTACGCGTTTACGACTGCTGGAAAATAATCTAAATTCTGCCCTTCCATTCTTGATGGCATTATCGGAAAATCAGCAATATTGTCAGAGCCTTTTAAAGTTGCTCCTTCAGAAACATATAAAGCTGTTTTTGGCTTAAAAAATAAGGCTCCACTCAGGAAAACTCCCTTCGGAATTATGATAACTCCTCCTCCATTTGCGGAAGCTTTATCAATTACTTTTTGAATTGCAACAGTCTGAACTTTGGTACTGTCTTTACTCACTCCAAAATCGGTGATGGTATATTTTTTACCTAAATCTTTTAATTGAAGTTTGGTGTAATTTTTAAACCAAGGGGTGATTTCACTTCCGTCAGGAAATTTATCATTCGTATATTTTTGCGAAAATGCAGCCTGAGAAATCCCCAGCACGCATAAAACCAAAGTGAAAAACTTTTTCATTGTCAGCTGTTTTTATTTTAAAATTATTCTATTTATTTTTTGGGTTTAATTATTTTAACACATAGAAACATAGATTTTTGTAAGCTTAAAAGTAGGCGTTTCACTTATTTAAAAGACATATAACTATTTATGTGCAAGAAATGTATTTCTTTTTGTTTTTCTTTTTTAGAAATAAAATCTATGTTTCTATGTGTTAAATAAAAATTTTATACATTATACCCGCGACAGGTATCTATTTTCTGATTATTATCTGATTCACAGAAATATAGTAACCTGTACTTCCATAATTTGATTTTCGTTTATCCGACCAATTTGGTCTTTCTCCAGTATTGGAAACCATTAGCGTATAATTCCCTTTTTTGAAAATTGGCGACCTAAAAACTTGATTTGACATTGAAAATTTGCTGTACATGTCTACAAAAGCTGTTACAATTTCCTTGCCTTTTTCATCGGTGACAACCACTTTTGCATAACCGTTTTCAGAACCAACAAAACTATACAAACCAACTTGCTGTCCGGTAAATTTTATTGAAAATGACGCATTTTTAGCATCCGATTTGCTTTCTGAAATTTCATTATTCTGATGTTTCCAATTTCCGGAATATTGAATTTGTTTGTCGGTATTTTTTATAATTTCATCTTTATTGTCTTTGACAGAAGCAACTCCGCTTAAAATATCAATTTGCCACGAATCTTTATAATTTGGCATTGAAATAGACATTCCGGAAATTGAAAGTGGCTGCCAAACATACGTTGCAGAAGAAGCCTGTTTAGGAAAAGACCATCGATCACCCATAAACATATAAGTGGTTTCCTTTGAACCTTGAATTGGCAGAACAAAAGTCGATTGTGAGTTCCATGTCAATGTTCCTTCGGGAGCAATTAATCCTTGAGAAGTCCACGGGCCTTTTAGTGAATTTGCGGTATAATAATAATTGTCATTTTTCTCCCAACTCGTTAAATTAGATCCAATAAGATAATATATATTGTCTTTTCGCAGCATTGTTGGCGACTCAAATCCAGTGGTTAGATTCTCGTTGACTTTCTCCGTTACCATTTTATAATCATCACTTAATTTATAAATTTCACCGCCGTGAACTAAAATATAACCGGAACCATCATGATCCTGAAAAGTTCCCATATCCCATTTTTTAATTGGTTTTCCCTGAAACAAAACTGGACCTTTAAACTGATAAGGACCTTTTATATTTTTTGAAACTGCATAACCAACAAACTGGTCTTTGTACGTGATTGAATCGGCGTGCATGTACATGACATATTCTCCAGTTTTTGGGCATTTCATGACTTTGACTCTTTCGCCAACACGATTCGGCCCTAGTTTTCCTAATTTTTGCAGAGGGAGTGCTACACTTTCAAACTTCCAATTATACAGATCTTCTGAAGAATAACAATTGAATCCAGCAAACGCATTACTCGTGTCTGTGTGTGCTTCGCCAAAAAAATAAAATTTATTTTTCTCTTTGATTATATTGGCTCCATGGGCACTTACGATTTTTCCATTTTGATCAAACCAAGGTGTACCGGAATAAATAGCGTCCATTTTTCGTTCTTGCGCGGATAGAAAAGCAAAATTCATCAGAAGAAATATAGCAACAATTTCTTTCGTAAAATATCCCAGAAATTTGGAATATTTTGTTTGGTTTTTATATTTTGTTTCTGGTTTTTTCAAGATGGCATTTTTAGCTAGCTGATCATTTAAAAGTCTAAAATACTGTTTTCCGTGTTTTATAGTATCCTGTACTATCTGCATAATTGAAGACTATAACATAAAAGCAGATTTTAGTTCAATTTACTTTTTTTCCTTATAAAAAGAGGCAGCATTTTCAAATTGAAATGCTGCCTCTTTTTACATTAATAATATTTATTATTTTTCTTTTTCAGGAACAATTTCAACACTTATTGTTCCGGTTTCTAAACCTTCGGCGGTTGCTTTAATTTCAATTTTACCGTTGTTTTTAGCCGCTTTAATGATGGCAATTGCTTTACCATTGAAAGCGCTTCTATCAGGATTTTGATATGATTCATGACTGATAATATTTCCGTTATCAACACCAATAATTTTACCGGCATCTGTGATTGTGAAATGAATTAGATTATCTGCATTGGCACATGGAATCCCTTTGTCATCAACAATTGTAGCAGTGATGAAAGAGACATCATCCCAATTGTTTGCTACGGTTGCATTACTTTTTGTCAATATAATTTTTGACGGTTTTCCGGCAGATGTAAATGATTCCTGTGCAGCCACTTTACCGTTATTTTTTCCGATGGCTTTTATAGTTCCGGCTTCAAAAGTGGCATTCCATTCTCTTGGCGAATCATCAGCAGGTTTTTTTAAAGTTCCTAATGATTTATCGTTCAGAAAAAGTTCAACTTCATCACAATTGCTGTACACCTGAACTTTTGCATTGTCGTACGTATCAAAATCATTTGGCGTCCAATCTGCAACCCAATTTCCTGCTCCTGCATTTTCCGATTTTCTTACGATGTGAACCACTGGTTCAGATGACCACCAACTGTCTCTTTGAAGCGATTGCTGTTTCCAGTTTCCTGCCCTGTCAAATAAACCCTGATTATTGGTAGTTTCCGGCCAATCGGCTTCTCCCAAATAATCGTAACCTGTCCATAAAAATTGACCAGCCATGTATGGTTTGTCACGCAATGCCAGCCATTGTACGATAACATGCGTATTTTCAGTTCCTAAAACTTTCCATGTTGGATGTGCTTCGTGAGCAGCAATTAATTCATTTTCACGGTAATTCTGTCCGACAACATCCATTTGTTCTGCAAAACCGCTAAGATATACTTTCGAATTTGCAGGTCTGAAAAGTGCCATTGTTACAGGTCGTGTATCGTCATATTTCTTCACAACATCTTCCTGCATTTTGTATTTTTTGTATCCTTCCGGATAACTTAAATCATCGTGAATTTCGTTTCCAATACTATAAATTACTATTGAAGGGTGATTTCTGTCTCTCAAAATCATATCTCTCGTGTCTTGTTCCCACCAATCTGTGAAATATAAATTGTATCCTTTTTCACCGTTGTGTTTTGCTGAATTCCACGTATCAAACGTTTCATCCATAACCAAAAATCCCATTTGATCGCATAAATCCAGAAACTCAGGAGCCACAGGATTGTGCGAGGTACGGATAGCATTTACGCCAACTTCTTTTAATTTTTTGAATCGTTCTTTCCAAACGCCTAACGGAACAGCCGCTCCCACAGCACCTCCATCATGATGCAAACAAACACCTTTTAGTTTTATGTTTTTACCGTTCAGCCAAAAACCGGTTTCAGCAACAAATTCCGATTTTTTAATTCCGAATGGGATACTTTGATTGTCAACAAGTGTTTTTCCGTAATATAATTTAGTATTTACCGTGTATAAATTCGGTGCGTCAACATCCCATAATTTTGGATTTGCAATTTCAACATCCTGAGAAAACAAACCATTTGCATTCGCGGGAATATTTTTTGTGCTCTCCGCCGTTTTAACCACTTTTCCTGATGCGTCTACAATTTCGATTTGTAATTTGTAATCGCCAGCTGTGGCTTTGTTTTCAACTTCAACTTTTAAACTTACAACTCCTTTTGAAGCTGTCGCAATTGGAGTTGTAACGAAAGTTCCCCAATGTGAAAAATGAGTTGGATTTACCGAAACCAAACGCACATGACGGTAGATTCCCGCACCTGTGTAATAACGCGAAGCTGGCTGAATTGAATTATCGGCTCTTACTGCAATTACATTTGGTTTGTCAAAATTTAAATACGGAGTCAGGTCGTAAGCAAAACTAATATAACCGTAAGGACGTTTCCCTAAATGTTTGCCGTTAATCCAAACATCACTATTGGCCATAACACCATCAAATTCGATTGTAACTGCTTTTTTGGCATCGGCTTTATCGATTTGAAATGTCTTGCGGTACCACCCAATTCCGGTTGGCAAATAACCTCCGCCACGGCCAGATTCATTGGTTTTGTCATAAGGCCCTTCGATACTCCAATCATGTGGTACATTAACTTTTGTCCATTTTGCATCATCAAATGACGGATTTTCTGCATTGGCAATTTCGCCTTTTGTAAACTGCCAGCCAGTATCAAAATTAGTTACTTTTCGCGCCTGCGAGAAAGCGTTTGCTGCTAAAACTAAAAACAGTAATGACAACTGTCTTGCGTGTTTTGTATTAAAATATTTCATTTTTTATTTTTGATCGGATTATTTTCTTAATAGATTTTATGAGGGATTAATTATTTCACTTTGCGTTTCAGCCATTCTTTCGGAACATTTACAATACAGATATTAAGTGTTCTGTTATCTTCTGAAAGCATTGCAGACTGAATTTCGATTTTTGTTCCGTCCCTGTTAAAAGTTGGATGAATATGATCTGCGGCGGTTTCTCTGTGTCCCGTTGTCAACATCATCATTTCGTTTGTATTTCTGTCGATTAAATATAAACTTCTCGAAAAGTCATCGCCAACCGCCCATCTTCCGTCAGCAGAACCATGAACATGCCACAAACCACTGCCGCTTTTTGTTTGTCCTGCAATAATCATTTCGCGGGTTCTTAGGTTTACGATTGCCAAACCTGTTGGTTTTTCGCGTGTTCCTGTAGCTCCCCAATTGCTTTCCTGCCCCGGATTTACAGGATTTTTAATTTCACCGTTTAAAGCGACTTCTGTCGGAGCTTCTTTCTGAATATCAATTTTTCGATGTCCCATAATCGCCATCGCTACTTCATCTTTAGAAATTACGGCTTCGTGCGTAACCCATTCATAATCTGATTCGGGATACAAAGGTCTTAAACCCGTTCCGTCTGCCATAACTGTCCACGTTCTTTGTGGAGACTTTCCGCCAGTTTCCCAGCAAAAAACCAACTCGCCAGGATTCCAGATATTAGATTGAATGTGACCCACCTGAAACGGAACCGAAATCACATGTTTGAATTCACCAGTTTTGATGTTCATACTCCCAATTCCACCCGGACCTGCGCCCATGTTTCTTGGACCAAAACTTTTTTCGATTTTGACATTTGGATCTAAATGTCTTGCGGCTTCTTCTTTTCCAATTCGGAAATAAACCACATCTTCATTAGCATCCAAAGCCATATCGCCAGAAGCACCCATTTCCGGATTTGTGATGCCGCAAACACGTTCGTAAGCCGAAACCGGTTTCATTTTCCCAGCCTGACTGTCTTTAAAAACAGCATCCAGATTTACTTCCATGATTTGCATTTTCTCGCCTTCGCCATTGCGCATAAAATACAATTTCATCGATTTTTGCGCCATGCATAAAGTTCCGGTATAACCGCCTTCGGTAACCTGAACCATTACACCTGATTTTTCGTTGACTGCCATCGCTTCTCCGTTGGCTCTTTTGGTTCTAAAAATCAGCCATTCGCCATCGGCAGTCCATTGTGGATGCGTTGGATAGGTTTTAGAATCTCCTGCCGATTTGGTTGTCAGAAAAATTAAATCAACGCCTGTAACGGGATCTTTTATGATCTTTTTTTCTGATGGGAATCGGGTTCCAATCTGGCTGAAAGATGCCAGTGAGAATAAAAGGGTGAATATATTTATTGTTGATTTGAATTTCATATGGTTTTGTATTGGGCTGAATTGATCTCGCAAAGGCATAAAGTTTTTTGTTTTAAAATAATTTGGCTAAAGCCGATTAACTGAACTAAATTTTCACCTCCAGCTAAAGTTGGAGGCAATTCATTTTAAAAACTTTGCGCCTTTGCTCCCGAAACCTCGGGATTGCGAGAAATGATTTAAGCGAGGCAAAAAACACTTAACATTTTACCTCTAACTTTTTACAAATCAATTATTTGTGCAGATTATTTTTCCCTTCTATTTTCAATTGAATAGAACTGTCGTTAATCTGAAACTGACTGTCATTCAAAAGCAAAATCACTTCAGATCCAGCCAATAAAACCGGACCGTAACCGTGAGCTGCAAAGACACTTACAGGACGATAGTAATAAAACGCAGGATCAAAACCCATTCCGGTTCCAACACAAGTTCCTTCTACCTGACCTTTGTCGTTTACTTTTGTCGCCACTGCATTCCAGGCTAATAAAACCGCCGGAGCATACGTCATTTTATCAACATAACCGCGATTAATTGCTCTTGCAATAGAATACGCGTAAATGGCTGTCGCCGAAGTTTCTAAGTACGAATCATTTCGATCTAATAATTGATGCCAAAAACCTGTCCCATCCTGATACTGAACCAAACCTGCAATATGTTTTTGCAATTGCGCCAAAACCTGAGGATAACCCGGATGATTTTTTGGTAAAACTTCTAATAATTCCACCATCGTCATTACAGCCCAACCGTTGGCACGTGCCCAATGAAACTGCGGATGAACCTGCATCGATTCTACCCAGCCGTGCATGTAAATGCCTTTTTGTTCATTGAACATTCTTTTCGAAAACTGATTTACTTGTTTTACAGCATCGTCAAAGTATTTTGTGTCGCCTGTATAACTTCCCATTTGGGCAAGAGCAGGTACACTCATAAACATATCATCCAACCAAAGTGTGTTGTCCTGAGGTCTGTTTCTGGCTAAAGTTCCATCACTTAATCTGAATTGTTTGTTGCTGATAAAGTCGATATAATTATTCACCAAAGGATCAATATTGGCTTTTAACCCTTCTTTTTTGGCTTTAATAAATGCTGCACAAAGCGCTCCTGCAAAATCTAATGCCTCAGGATGAAGCGTTTTAAGCATGTCTTTGTCTTTGATGTTTTTTTCATCATAATTAGCAGCAATATCTGCAATTAATTGTATTCTTTTGTTGGTATAATCTGCGAAGTATTTTTCACCTGTCGCTTTAGATGCCAATAGCATTCCGGCATACGTTACACCCCATTCATAACTGGTTAATCTAAAAGCACCTGGCTCAAAAACGATATCTTCATTACCTTTTTTGTAATTGGTAATTTCAGTTTTAGTATTTGCATTTACAATTTTTGAAGCCGAATTTTTATCTAGAAAATTATAGACTCTGTCTAATACGACTTTGATATCTGCTTTTTGCGGAATCACATAAGGCGTTGGATAATCCGGCTGCATCAGGTGCAATGGCGCGGTCGCATCGGTTTTTTGTGCGTTTACGGCAGTACAAACTCCAAACGCAAATAATGCTACAATTTTTGTCGATTTATAATTCATGGTCAGTGTGTTAGATTAGTAATAAAATTTATTTGTAATTGCTTACTTCAACAGTTATTTTGGCCGAAAGCTGTTTCGCCAAAGTGGTTACATAATTGGTGAAATAAGTTGAATCCTTAAAGTTTTTATCGGCACTTAACTCCCAGCCTGCGATGGCGTAGTAGCTAATTTCTTTGTTGTTCTCTACTTTTAATTTTGCCAAATAAGAATCTGTTAATTGTCCGGTTTTTGGAGCCTCAATATATCCTTCGTACAATTTCTTCGGAACTAAAATCGCTGTTCCTAAAATCCATGTGCGTTCATACGTTAAATAATCGTGCTGAATAAGACAAACCCAATCTCCAGCATCAATAACTTTCAGCGGATTTTTATTATTTATATTTGAAATTGCGGCAAGAAATGTTTCTTTTCCTTTGATTCCGTTGATAGCAACAGTCGTTTTATAACCATACATTCCCGGCCAGATTGATGTCGTTTCCTGAACCTGATAATCACTTCCGCCGGCTTTCCAATTCTGATAATGATAACTCAAAACAGAATTTACAGGGCCTTCACTTACAATTTTGAAGGTTGTTTTTTCCACATTATTTACAGCATCAGTAGTCAAAATTCCGAGTCTGTTGATTTTGTTATCGATCAATAAAGCGTAACCTCCTAAACCGGCAGAACTTCCAACAGGAAAAATATCTCTTCCCCAATCGTACATGACATGATAATTATCTTCAACCGCTCCTTTGCTATTAATACCAACATCTTCGGGAGTAATGGCAGGTATTTTTTTTCCGAAGACATCTTTTGAATTCCTTCCATCCAAATAATGCCTGAATCCAACTTTGTCATTTTCCCACGTTGGCCCGTCGGTTTGATATTTTTGAAAACCCAATGCTTTATGCACTTGATTTGCCATTAAAACTTCTTCTGTTGCAGGCTGTACGGGTAAGTCCTTCGCTTCTCTTTTCCCGAATCGAACACTTGTTTTTATTGGGAATTTTGGATCTATTGCAGACCATTTTAAGGTTGCAATTTTCTTTTCGTTTGGAGCAAAATCGGTTACCAAAAAAAGTTCGTCCCATTTTCCGTCGCCATCCAAATCATTTAATTGCGCCGGAATAGTATCATTTTTATAAATTAAAATTGGATATACTTTTCCTGCATCATTTACGGAAAGCTGGCTTCTTTTAATCGTTATTGCTTTTTGCGGAACGGCTATTTCAGAAGTATTTTTTAAAGTAATTTTAGTTTCCGATGTTTTTTGCTGTGCTTTGCAACTTGCTAAAATTGTTGCTGTTAAAGCAATTGACAAATAAAGATTCGTTTTCATGTTTTTTCTTTTTGTTTGAGGTTTCAAGTTTCACGTTTCAAGTTTCAGGTTCGCTTCGCCAATCTGGCTAGAGCCTCTTGCCAAGTTCGAGAAATTGATAATTTAATCCAAATGAAAAACTTCTTTTAGCGTAATGGCAACTGGCGAATTATCAGTATTTGTCTCCATAATATCAGCCATATACGCCCACCATTTTTTTACTAATGGATGTTTTGGTAAAAATTTTTCATCAAAATCAGGACTGATTTTTTGCACTGCAAACAAAGTCAGTGTTTCTTCGTCGAGAAAAATACTATAATCCTGAACTCCGGTTTCTGAAAGCAGCAACTGTAATTCAGGCCAGATTTCGTCATGTCTTTTTTTATATTCTGCCTCAAAACCTGGTTTTAACTGCATTTTGAAAGCGTTTCTGATGGTACTATTATTTGCCATTTTTTTAATGTTTTAAATTAATTTCAACTTGTTTATCTCTGTTACAGACAATTTCGCCGTTTATATATTCTAATGCTGCTACTTGTATGGAACTTCTTTTGGTTTCAAAACTATCAACTCCTTTATTTTCAGGTGTCCTTCCCGGATGGGTGAAATAAAAAATATATGCCTTATCGCCATTCACAATCACATCCGGATGGCCGCCAATGACATTATCATCTTCCCCTGTTCCGGGGGTCTGGAGGATGTTTTTTTCCTGACGATTCCAATTCAGAAAATCTTCCGAAGAATAAATATTTAAACCTCTCCAGGAATCTGTAACCATCCAGTTTTTGTCTTTCCATGTAAAAACTTTCGGACCTTCACCTCTATCTTTTATAATCTTTTTTCCGCTGTCAACCCAATTGTACAAATCTTTACTATCAGCATAATAAATTGATTTTCCTTCGTTTTCATTATTATAAAACATTCTCCATGTTCCGTCAGGTAATCTAAATACTGAAGCATCAATACAACGATCTGAAGCCAGTTTTAATTCTGATTCGAACTTCCAATCCATCAAATTAGCACTTGTCAAATGAATTATTGAGCGCGGATGGTACCAATCGTTAAAAATCCCGGGAACGATTGTCAAATACATGTGATATTTGTTTTTGTATTTGATGACATCTGGTGCCCAATGCGTTACATCTTTCATTCTGTAATTAATGTTGCACGTATCTTTATACGTCCATTTTGCACCGTCTGTCGAAGTTGCTACGCCAATGCGCGTTCCCTGAACCCATTTAATTCCTTTAGCAGTCGAATCTTTAGCTCTTCGATTGGTGTAAAACATAAACCATTTTTTCTCTTTGTCATTCCAAATTATCGTTGGATCGGCGGCCCCATCATAAATTGGATCGCGGAATAATGGTTTTGGTGCAATATGGCTTTCGTCTTTTTTCGTTTCGTTTTGTGCTGAAACTGATAAGCAGAATAGCATTAAAGCAAAGTTCAAAAGATATTTTGGATTTATTCTCGACATTCTTCTTATTTTTTTTGAACCCCAACTTCCCAGTCATCCGTTCTGAAAGGTGATGCGGGTAAATTTTCACTATTGAATAAATTAGGTTGTGGTACCGCTTTCCATGCAAAACGAACTGCAATCGGTTTTTTTACTTTTGAAGAAGAAACTACAATTGTCTTTCCTTCAATTTTGGCTGTCGCCGAATAAAAAATCTGATCGTCGCCGGCAATTTCGAATTCTTTTAAATCCTCTGAAGGCTTTTTGAAACCCGAATCCACATCATCAAAAAACAATTGAATTTTATCTTTTTTAACTTTCAAGTGATTGTACGTTGGTCCCGAATACTCCAATTTATTTTCTCCATATGTTTTTGCTCTTGCAATCAAAGCCAATCTATGACCAACAGTTTGTTTGTCAATTGGATGAATATTGGTTTCATTTCCAACATCTGTGGTAACTGCCATTCCGGTATTTGAAACTGTTTTTGAAGCGATTAATTGTGCTTCTCTTATGTCAGGATTTTGTCCTTTGTGCGGCGCAATCTGAACAAAATAAAATGGAAAATCCCCCTGATTCCAGTCGCTTCTCCAGTTTTTAATCATTGCCGGGAACAAACTTCTGTATAAAAATGCTGTCTCGGCATTACTCTCTCCCTGATACCAGATTACGCCTTTCATGGTGTAATTTATAAGTGGATGAAGCATCGCATTATAAAGTACATAAGATGTTTTGTTATCTTCTTTTTTTGGTTTTTTAACTTCTGTTTTTGAAAGGTCGTTGTTATTTGCGATTCTTTCTTTTTTCAGATCTACGTAATAGGTTTCAAGTTTTTCCTGATATAGTTTTTCATTTTTTGCATCATCTTCCAAAATAGATAAAAAGTCGGGATTACTTTCTAAAACGGATTGTGCTGTCCAGGCTTCGGCTTTTGTTCCTCCCCAAGAAGAAGAAATTAATCCGATTGGAACGTTTAATTTTTGATACAAATCTCTCCCGAAAAAATAGGCAACCGCAGAAAATGTTTTTATAGATTGTGGTGAACATTGCTTCCAGCTTCCGGTTACATCGTCTAATGGTTTCTGCGAAGCTTTGGTTAAAACTGTAAATAATCTGATAGATGGGAAGTTAGCATTTTGAATTTCTTCTTCGTAATTTTTAACGCCTGTTTTCCATGTTCCGTCTTCCTTCCCAACAGGGAAATACATATTAGATTGTCCGGAACAAATCCAGACTTCTCCAATGAGGATATTTTTAAGAATGATTTTATTGGACGCTTCAATTGTAATTTCGAATGACTTTTCGCTTCCTGAAGGAGTTTCAACTGTTGTTTTCCAGTTTCCATCAACATTTGCGGTAATTTCTACGGGCGTACTTTGCCATCCAAGGGTAATATTTATTTTTTCATTTGGTGCTGCCCATCCCCATAAATTGACTTTAGCATTTTGCTGTAACACCATATTATTACCGACTAAAGCGGGTAATTTAACTTGGGCATTCGCTGCAAATTGTAATCCTAGAATAATAAAAAATAAGGAAAGCTTTTTTAAATAAATCATCAGTAATTTAATTTTAATACTTAAACTTTAAAGATATAGCACTAAATCGATATCGGTATCCTGTGCTTCCCTGTTTATTGAAGATTTGGGAAAACAAAAAAAGGCAATAACGATGTGTTATTGCCCTGTAAAATTAAAACCACTTAATTTTTACCAATTACTGATTAAATTCCAAACCATTTGAAAAATTTAACACTCAAATTTATCCATTACATTACTGATAACTATCCTGTTGTACCCTGCTTATGAAATAAAAAAAACCGTCTCACAATTGAGACGGCTTTTAAATAAAAAACAAAAATAGAATTCGGTTTATTAATAACCAGGATTCTGCATTGCTTGTTTTTCTGCAGCGGTTAAAGGTTTTCCGTTTGCATAAACTCCATCAAGGAAAGTTTGCGGAATAGGACGTAAATTGTGGTACTCCTGAACATTTGGAGCTGCTTCAATATTATATGCTTTTGCTCTTGCAACTAATGTTTTTGTACGGCTCAAATCATCCCAACGGTGAAATTCTCCACAAAGTTCTCTGGTTTTTTCATTCAGTACCAAACATAACATTCTGTCGTAATCACTACTGTATCCAAGTTTTGCAATTACTGCCATATCTTCTGCAGGTAATGCACTGATACTTGAAATAGTTAAACTTGTTGCCGTCGTTGCAACCGGAATATTGTTAGATTCGTAATAAGAGTTTTCAGGAATATAAGAAATCGGGATTCCAGCCTGACCTGTTGTTGTCCATGCTGCTGAACCATCTACATAAGCAGCACGGTTTTCTCCTGATTTGTATGCAGCACGAGTACGAACTGTATTGATATAGGTTAGTGCATCAGCATAGGTTGCAGATCCAAGTTTTGCAAGGCGAACTTTTGCTTCAGCTGCCATTAAATAAGTTTCTGCAGAGCGTGCCAAAATGATATCACGAGATCCTTTGATATTACTCAAATCGATTCTATTTCCATCCATATATTTACTTAAAGACGGGAATCTTACATCGGCCATTAAACCCACTTTATCAGCAGCATACGCTACATAAGCACTTGGAATTGTTTTTCCGGTTTTAGGATAAATGATGGCATCCGTATTTTTAGTTTTAGCAAAACGTGTATCAGATGGACTATTAACTATGTACATAATCCCTAAATCACCATTTTTATAAACACTTCCGGATGCATTATTAACAATACTTTTTGTCTGGAAACTTTTCCAGAAACGAGAATCGTTTATGTGATCAAAAGCGTCATAAACGAAGTAAGTTGGCGCCAAACGGCTGAAAGGTCTTCCTCCTGCAAGGTTACGTTTCATTTGTGGCAACTGATCGTAAGTGGAAAGGAAATACAAATGTTGTTGATTTCCTCCTGATGTTAACGGACTTGCATTAAACTGTGTGCTTAAAATTAACTCAGGAAGTTTTTCGTTTGCTCCATCCTGAACAGTATAATTCCATAAATTATCATAGTTTGCCGCTAATGGATGACGAGAAATTACTTCATCAGATAAGCTAACTACTTTTTGTAAATCGGCAGTTTTTGTAGCTGAGTTCCAAGAATCATTTATTTCACTGGCACGGGTTAAATAGGCTTTTGCCAAATAGTGCGCAGCTGCATCTTTAGTGATTTTAGCCGGCGCTCCTGCATTACCCAATAAATTATAAGCTTGGGTAAAATCAGCAATTACTTGTTCTAAAACTTGTTGCGGTGTAGCTCTTGTAAATTCTAACTGAACAGTTGAAGTCGGTTTTAATTGTAAAGGAACTGCACCATATTGACTTACTAGTTTTAAATAATTGAAGGCTCTTAAAAAATATCCTTCTCCTAAAGCCGTATTCTTGATTGCAGCATTTGAAGAAACGATATCTGTAGCTGACTCAATTAACTGGTTTGCATTTCCAATTCCGATATATAAATTATCCCAATTGGTATTTGCGGCTACTGTATTAGCATTTGAAACTGTAACGAAAGCTTTGAAACCAGAAGAATATGAATTCCAAATCCAGTTTGAAGGGTCTCCTCCGGCATGAAATTCGTCTGTACCGGACTCTGTTGCTGAAAGCGGAACTTCTCCTTGAAATTCTACAGCAAAAACCTGATAATAAGTACCAATGGCTAACGCCTGGATTCCTGCTTCGGTTTTATAATATTCTTTACTATAAGCTGTGGTCAACTCTTCATCAAGAAAATCTTTGTTGCATGAACTTGTTAAAGTCAATGCTGCAACAAGCATTAAGTTGATATATAGTTTTTTATAATTTTTCATAATGATCTTTTTTTAAATTAATTTAGAATTCTACATTTAACCCTAAAGTCATCCCTCTGTTTGACGCTGTTGTCTGTGTATCCAAATCAGTCCATTTTACTTTTGTGAAAATCATACCTGGATTAGTTGCCTGACAGTATAATCTCAATTTAGTAAGTCCAAGTTTCTGCACTAAATCTCTATCGAAATGATATGCAAACGAAACATTTCTCATTTTTAAGAAAGATCCGCTGCGGTATCCTAAAATAGGATAGTACGGGTCTCCTGTACCTGCAGAATAAATTGGTTTTTGGTATTCTGCATTCGTATTATTTTCGGTGTAATAATTAATTGATCTCTGGCTTCCTTTTGCTCCTTCGTTTTCTCCTCCAGTATCATAATAGTACCCCATACGACCATAAATAAAGAATGATAATTCATAATTTTTATATGTGAACGTATTTGTTAATCCCATAATATATTTTGGATCTTTAGAACCAATAATTACACGATCATTGTTGGCATCAATTTTATAATCTCCATTTTGATCAACTGGTCTTGCATTACCAGCTGTAAATCCGGCACCATTAGCATTAAATTTCGCCATTTCGGCAGCATCTTCAGGTTTCCAGATTCCGTTTGATGCGAAACCGTAAATTACATTTTGAGAATTTCCAATAAATAAACTACTGTTAATGTCGTCAACCTTTCCGTTTGCAAGTGTTACGATTTTACTTTGTTGGTATGAACCATTAAAAGTAGAAGTCCACTCAAAATCTTTTGTTGTTACATTTACCGTATTTAAAGTAAGCTCGACTCCTTTTCCTTCTGTTTCACCTACGTTTTGATATCCATCTTTAAAACCATTTACTGTTGGGATTCCTCTTTTAAACAATAAATCGGTTGTTTTACTTGTATAATAATCTAAGGCTCCTGCTACTCTGCTGTTGAACAATGAGAAATCAATAGCATAGTTAAACTGAGCTGTTTGCTCCCAACCCAAATCTAAATTTCCTAAAGATGTGTTGTTTATTACACCTGATCCGTTTGGATAAACAATTCCTACCAATGGAGGTTGTGTACCGTATGCAGCAATGGCAGAATTTCCTGTAACTCCATAACCAATTCTAAATTTTAATTGGTTAATCCAGGATACATTCTCAAGAAATTTTTCTTTACTGATCACCCATGCTCCTGAAGCACTTGGGAAAAACGCTTCTTTATTTCCCTCTGCTAATTGAGAAGCTGAATCACTACGTATTGATCCTGTAAATAAATACTTATCAGCATAACTGTAACTTAGCCTTCCCATATAAGAATACAGACCAGATTCTATTAAACCTGAAGAATAACCGGCAAGCGTTACATTTGAAGGAGTCAAAGCATTCCATTTGTTTCTTGGATCTTTTATGTCATTAGCTGACATAGAACTTTGTTCATTATGATATTGTGTTTGGCTTAACAGAAATGTTCCGCCAAAGGTATGATTACCAAAAGTTTTGTTATAAAGAAGTAAATTGTCTAATGTATATGAAATTGTTTGTTCTTTAGTTAAAGAAGCAAAACTTGTTCCTGAACGAATTGCCGATTTACCATCTAAAAATACTCCATCACGGTAAGAAGTAAGGTCCGGACCAAAGTTTACACGATATTTCAAACCGTCTAATTTAGAATTGAATCCGCCTAAATCAAATTGTGCGTATAAACTACCAAAAGCACGCATTGTGATACGCTGATCCTGAGATAATTTATATTCATCTACAGGAGTTCTGATTGTGGAATCCCCTCCAGGGCTATCAATTCTGTTTCCGTTCAGATCATAAGGAACTGCGTAAGGAAGATTCGTACGGGCTGTTGCATAGATTCCGGTTGAACTTGTAACAGCAGTTCTTCCTACGTTTGATTGTCCGTATTCATTTATACCATAACTTGTATTAATACTAACTCCCATCTGGAACCATTTTGTTGGTGTAATATCAACATTGGCTGTACCGCTATAACGTTTATAGCTTTGTCCAAATAAAGTTCCTGTATTATTTAAATATCCAAATGAACCATAAGCTTTCATTTTTTCGGTACCACCGCTCACACCTAATGTATGCTGTACTGTAACTCCGGTACGAGCGACAAATTTTGTCCAGTCTGTAGTGGCTACTTTAGAACCATCCCATGTACCAGTAGCCCATCCTTTAGAAACGTTTGCCCATGCTGCAGGATCTGCAGAAGCCAGAAAGATTAACTTATCGTTTTCTATATTTGGTGTATCTCCTTTTGGAAAAGCACTTGGATTAGAATAATATCTTCCCCAACGACGGAAATCAATATATTCTGAAGCACTCATCATTGGAGCATTTTCATGGATAGTTTCTGTTACAAGAGAGGTGTCATAATTTAATGTAAATCTCCCGTTTTTTCCTTTTTTTGTTGTGATAATTACCACCCCATTTGCACCGCGAGAACCATAAATGGCTGTTGCTGATGCATCTTTTAAGATGTCAATTGACTCAATATCTGTAGGGTTCAAAAAGTCAATTCCTCCTGAATTAGCATCTACACTATTTTTCCCTGTAGTTGAATCTGTATTAAGTCTCGTATTTAATGGAATACCATCTACTACATAAAGCGGTTCATTGGAAGCCGAAATAGAACGCGCTCCACGAATAGTAATACTCGCAACAGTTCCTGGACGTTCTGTAGTAGTAACATCAACTCCGGCAGCCTTTCCTTGCACGGCCTGAACTGCATTGACAACAGGTCTTGAAGCAATCTCATCAGCACCTACACTGATGATAGATCCGGTAAGATCTTTTTTCTTCTTTACACCGTACCCAACAACAACTACTTCCTCCAGAGAGTTGTCATCTTCTTTTAGTACGACATCATAGACACTTGCATTTCCAACAGTGATTTCCTGTTTTTTAAAACCGATGAAAGTGTAAACAAGTACAGATCCGGGAGCCGCACTGATGGCATAGCTTCCATCCATATCGGTGCTGACACCATTCTGACTTCCTTTGACGAGGACATTTGCACCTGGCACTGGTAATCCAGTGGCATCTTTGATGATACCTTTAACTACTTTATTCTGCGCATAGCCTGATGCATGGAATAATGCAATCATAGCTATCACTAGCAGAATACTAAATTTGTTTTTCATAAAAGTAAAATTTGGTTGGTTAATTAATTAGTTAAATCAAATTTATTTAGAAGTTGATTTCACACTGTCCTGTAGTGTCCTGCTATGTAATTTGTTACATTTCTAATTTACAGCATTTTAACCGTTGCATTTAAGTTTTTTTTAACCATAAAACTCTTCAAACCCTTGATTTTCAAGCCAAAATTAGCACCAAAGCCACAAATACTAATATATAAATTAAATCACATATTTTTTTCATATCACATAATTTTATTCAATTATTTTTATTAAATAAAAAAAATATTACGAAATAGACTAACTATTCCGTAATATTAAAAATTACAGCTAAAAATTGATAAAAAGTTACATTAATTGAGACTGTGATAGTTACATTTTTTTACTTAAAAAAACAAAAGCAACAGTTATAAAACAAAAAAAACCGCCTCATTTCTGAGGCGGTAATTCTTCTAAAAACAAAAATAAAAAAGGATCCTTTTATTAATAACCCGGATTTTGCCATGCAGCTTTTTGCGCAGCTGATAAGTTTGATCCATCTTCATTCAATAATCCATCAATGAATGATTGAGGAATTGGACGCAGCTCATGTTTATTAGCTTTAATATTTGGTGCGGCTTCAGCATTGAATGCTTTTGCACGTTTAATCAATAATCCTGTACGAGAAAGTGTTTCCCAACGTTGCCACTCTCCTAACAACTCACGTGTAGATTCGTTAAGAATAAAGTTGATTGCACGCTCTTTATCTGTTGAAGCTCCAACTTTGGCAATAATTGCTTCGTCTTCTGCCGGCAAATTATTAGGGAAAGTTGTAAGTCTTAAATCAGATGCTGCTGTTGTGACAGGGATAGTTGGATTAGACAAATAATACGTATTCATATCTAAATTCGAAGCCGTAAAGTTTGTCGCATTAGTTCCGGTATTCAAAGGATTAACTTTAAACGCCTGAGAACCATCATTATAATAAGATCTATTTTCTCCAGCTTTCCATTGTGCTCTTGCTCTTACTACGTTGATATCCTGCATTGCATTACCAAATTGGTTAAGACGAACATAACATTCAGCACGTACTAAATACGTTTCAGCAAGACGAGCCATAATTACATCACGGTGCGCATCACCTCTTTCAGCAGTACGAGAACCATCTTCTGTTTTATTGATTCCGGCAAAGAAGTTACAAATTGCCTGATTTCCAAATTTAGGAGCTACATATGTACCGTTTTGGTACAACACTAAAGAGTTAGGAACAAACTGTCCTTTTTTAACCGCTAAAGTTCCTGTAGTAGCAGTTTGTCTTGCTCCGGTATTCCATTCTGGTAAACGACCAGCAGCATCAGTCCACGTTGGAGCCTGAACGCTTGCGCCAAATTTAGCACTGTTATAAGTATTGTCGTTTTTAGTATTTAAAATCATTACAATAGCCGGATCTCCAATTTTAACCCCGGATGGATTAGGCGTAATTACAGTATTAGCACCATAAACCGTTCTGAAAGTTTTCCACATACGGGCATCGTTTACGTGATCGAAAACGGAGTAAGTGTATTCTGTAGGACGACAACGTTGAAAATCCATACTACCAATCCAAACACCACGTTTTACCCATCCTCCAGAGAAACTAGAAAACTGAGGTGCGAAATAGCTATAGGTACGGTTTCCAAAACGACCAACTGTAGCAGCATCACCATTGTGGCCAGCAGCCATTAAAATTTCGTTAAGCTGCTCATTCGGGCAGTCAATTCCTGTCCAGTTAGCATATAAATCACTATAGTTAGGTGTTAATGGCCCACGAGCTGTAATTGCATACGAACAAGCATCTATTGCTTCTTTAAGATCAGCATCTTTATAGGCTGCATTCCAGGCGTCATTACGCTCAGACGCACGGAACAATAATGCTTTTGCCAAGAAATGCGCAGCAGTTGCTTTTGTCCATGTAACCCCTTTTCCATACGTATAAACTTCACCTTCAAAAAGATTATATGCATTACGTAAGTCAGATACTACCTGAGCCCATGTCTGCTCATCTGTAGAACGCTCGTAGTTACGAACAACTCCTTCAATAGGTTTAGTCTGAAGAACAACTCCTCCGTATTGTGCCGCAAGTCTGTAATAATTGTATCCTCTTAAAAAATAAGCATGGGCTAAACAGCGATTTCTGATTTTTACATCCGGAATTACTGTTTCTGCTTTAGCAATGATCGTATTACAAGATGCAATACCATAGTACATTTCATCCCAAAGAGCATTTGGGTTTGTTGCATTTCCATTTGCTGCCCCTGTAGCTGTTGATGCACCTACCGGTCCAAAACGGTTATCATAGGTATTCCACATTTCATTGGTAAGGTCATTTGCGTTAGTAAACTCATCTGTACCATAAAGTGTATTTCCATACGACCATTCAAAACCAAAATGCCAGCGAATATTACCATAAAGAGATACTGTTAAAGCCTGAAGACCATCACGAGTATCAAAATAAGCGGTCGAATATGCATTTGTTTGTTCTTCGTCCAGAAAATCTTTCGAACACGAAGTCAATGACAACCCCGCCATTAATAAAAGACCGATTCCGATATTTTTTATATTATTCATTTTTTTACTTTTATTGTTATACTTCAATTCGCCAGAATATCTCATTAAAACCCAACTTCAATACCCATAACAAAACTGCGATTGTAATAAGTTTTATTCGTGTCAAAATCATACCAGTCTAGAGATTGGTAAATGCTTCCAGGATTTACAGCTTGTAAATAAAGTTTCATGTTCGCCAATCCCACTTTATTTGCAACATCTTTAGATAAATTATAACCCAAAGAAATATTACGAATTTTTACAAAAGCAGCTTTTTGAAAACCAAGAAGTCCAGAAAAAGCATCTGCAGAACCAGAAGTTGCCTGACCAAGAATTGGTTTTTGGAATTCAGCATTCGGGTTATCAGGAGTCCAGTAATCAACTTCATGCTGATTCGCATGAGCCGTTAAAGCTTCTCCACCTAATGAGGCAGTATACCCCATACGTCCGTAAATATTTATTCCTAAATCAAAACCCTTATAAGAAAAGTTGTTATTCCATCCCATTGTCCAGTTAGGGTTACTATTCCCTATAACAACACGATCAGCACCATCCATTTTATAATCTGCATTTTGATCTATTGGTCTTACGTTACCTGGCGTAAATTTATAACCATTAGCATTCCATTTAGCCATTTCAGCAAGATCTTCCGGAGTATTTTGCCAAAGACCTTTACTGTCATATCCATAACGAACAGCGATAGACTGCCCAATGAACCATGAATTACTCACCATGTCTTGTGCACCATTTGCCAATTCTACAATTTCATCTTTTTGCCAAGCACTATTTAAACTGGTTTCCCATGTAAATCCGCTGGCAGTTTGAACCGGAATAAGATTAAGTGTTACTTCGACTCCACGATTTTTTGTTTCACCAACATTCGAAACGATATAAGGATAACCTGATATAGGAGGTATAGCTACTTGTAATAATAAATCAGTAGTTTTAGATTTGTAAGTATCAATAGTACCGCTAATTCTGTTTTTTAAGAAACTAAAATCAATTCCAAGATTGTATTGTGTGGTTTTTTCCCAACCTAATTTTTTATTAGGCATTCCTGTTTGACTATCAGTATAATAAGGCTCATTTGTAGTGAAACCAATTTGATTACTCATGCCATTAAAAGGAAGAAATATTTGACTAATATTACCTAATGTTCCGTAAGGATCTACCGAAGAGTTCCCTACTGTACCCATACCTACACGTAGTTTAAGGTTATCAACCCACTCTACATTTTTTAAAAATTCTTCATTGTTGATACGCCAAGCTAATGCTGCAGAAGGAAAAAAGTCCCATTTATGTCCTTCAGACAATTGTGTAACTCCATCCCAACGTCCTGACATAGTTAACAAATAACGATTATCAAAACCATAATTTGCACGAACCATATAAGAGCTGATTGCACGCTCACTAAGACCAGAACTCATACGTGCATTATTAGCAGCATTTGTAGCATCTACTGAACCCATTTGATTCCATAAAAAAGAAGCTTTAGGGATATTATTAGCACTCATTTCAGAATTTTCAATATTCCATGCAGATGCTGTCTGTAATAAAGTTAAACCAACTTTATGCTTAGCAGCAAAGGTACGGTCATAGTTAATCATATTATCAAGAGTCCATGAAAGGTCACGACGGTTTTTAAGACGGGCAAAATTACTACCCGAAGTACCATTTGAGTTCACTTTTAACGATGATGAACCATCAATATAAACACCTTCTCTCCAACTACGAAAATCAGGTCCAAAATTTATTTTATAAGTAAGACCCTCCATACCTTTTGACATTTTGCCAAAATCTAAAGTAGCAGAAAAATTACCTAAAACACGCATTGTTTGTGACTGCTGCGTACTTTTTTCCCATTCATCCATAATAGTATAAACCCCTGATTCACCACCCGGATTAATAATCAGTTTACCATTTGCATCATAAGGAACAGCAATATTATAAATTTGTTTCGCTGCACCATAAATTGCATCTGGCGATGTACCGCTTCTTGCACTTAAAGTCGACATACCATAATCCTGCTCACTCCATGAAACATTCATAGATGCATTCATTTTAAACCAAGCCACCGGAGTGATATTTGAAGTCAGTTTTGCAGTATAACGTTTGTACCATTGTCCTTTTTGAGTACCTTGATTATCTAAATAACCAAGAGATCCATATGTATTTACTTTTTCAGAACCTCCACTGGCACTAATAACGTGCTCCGTACTAACTCCTCCCTGAGTTACATAATCCGTCCAGTCTGTATTAGTTACTTTGGAAGCGTCCCAAGTACCACTTGCCCATCCTTTTAGTACATTATCTCTTGATGTTTGACCGTCTAATGCACTATCAAAGATCAATTTATCATTTATTAAAGTAGGTGTAGCTGGATTAGCATATTTAGTTGGATCAAGGTTGTATGCTGCCCAACGTCTGAAAGTAATAAAATCAGAAGCACTCATTGATGGTGATCTGTCAACAATGTCAGAAGTAGTTACGGTACCAGCATAATTTAAAGTAAATCTGCCAGATTTTCCTTGTTTAGTTGTTACAATTACAACTCCATTTGCACCACGGGAACCGTAGATTGCTGTAGCAGATGCATCTTTAAGAATATCCATCGATTCAATATCCCTTGGGTTCAGTGTTTCAATAGCAGATGCAGACAACAATGGCACACCGTCTACAACATATAGAGGATCATTACTTGCAGTTATAGAACGATTACCACGAATACGTACTGTACCAAGAGATCCAGGACGCTCGGTAGTCGTTACATCAACTCCCGCAATCTTACCCTGCAATGCTTCAGTAGCACTTGTTACTGGTCGATTCATTAATTGCTGGGCATTTATAGATGAAACTGACCCTGTTACATCAGATTTCTTCTGAGTTCCATAACCAACAACAACAATTTCATTTAGCTGTGATGCTTCTTCAACAAGTTTTACATTGATTTCTGAAGTAGTACCAACAGTCTTTTCAACAGTCTTTGAACCTGTAGAAGAAAAAACTAATACTTGTCCTGCACTGGCATTGATAGTATATTTACCATCAAAGTCAGAGCTGGTCCCCTGTTTTGTTCCTTTAACAAGTACATTTGCTCCTGGTATAGGCAATCCCGTTCCATCGGTAATTGTTCCTTTAACCACTTTACTTTGCGCATAACCTGCTGTCTGCAGCAATGCAAACATGGCTAAAATCAGCAAAAGACTAAATTTATTTTTCATAAAAAGTTAAATTTGGTTAATTAAATTAGTGTCCCAAATTTATTTAGATAAGGATTGCACAGCATCCTGCGGTATCCTGTTAAAATTTAGCTTTTTTTAACTTTTAACATCTTAAAGTTATCTAAAAAACATATAACTACCTGATTTACAGTGATAAATAAGTGTAAAATTTACAGATATCACATCTTAATTTTTGTTGAAATATTTTTTAGCATTTCATATTTATTCTCAATTAAAAATGAGAATTGATGAAAAATTCTCTCAAATTTTTATTCATTTAATTATTAAGCAAACTAACTAACAGGATGCTACAGGATGGCAAATTGAGGAAGTACCAATAATTTTACTTTATCAGTAAAGAATAAAATTACTCCTGTTTCTGATTTATACTAAATAAGGAATTAATACTTTAGTGAACACTTTACAAAACATCTGATTAACCGAGAACAATGAGACTAACCAAATCTAAACATGTTATTATCTTATCTTTTTTGTGTGCTTTTACTTCATTTGCACAGGAAACAAATAAATCACCTTGGCCAAAATCTACCAATATAAATCAACCTTGGGCACGTTGGTGGTGGATGGGCAGTGCCGTCGACAAACCCAACTTAAAAAAGAGTCTTATAGATTTTCATAATGTCGGAATTGGTGGTGTTGAAATTACTCCTATATATGGTGTTAAAGGTGAAGAAAAGAATTTCATTGATTATTTGTCCCCAAAATGGATGGAAATGCTCGATTATACCATTCATGTTGCAGACAGTCTTCATATGCAAGTCGATATGGTTTTAGGAACAGGCTGGCCTTACGGAGGTTCGCACATTACTTTGCCAAATGCTGCAACAAAACTGATTGTAGAAAAATATCAGCTTAAAAAAAATGAAACTTTTGACAAAAATATTGCAGTTCAAAACACAAAAGAAAAACAGCCGGCTGAACTTCTATATGTTGTTGCTTACGGTAGCGATGGCAGCTATGTAAACTTAACGGATCAGTTAAAAAAGAATCAGTCAAAATCAAAAGATAAAGGTATTGACGGTACTTCTGTTGCAATTCCGAATCAAGTAGAGCCTAACAAATTAAAATGGAAAGCAAAAAATACTGATTATACCATATATGCAGTATTTAGTGGAAAAACTGGACAACAAGTTAAAAGAGCTGCTCCAGGTGGAAGTGGTTTTACCTTAGATCATTATTCTGAAGAAGCGCTAAATGCTTATGTTGTGCCTTTTAACAATGCTTTTAAAGGTCATGAAGGAAAAATCAGAGCTATTTTTAATGATAGTTACGAAGTTTACGGAACTGACTTTACACCTAATTTCTTTGAAGAATTCCAAAAACTGAGAGGTTACGACTTAAAAAAAGAATTGAATGTACTACTAAATGAAACCGATAGTGAAATCAGTAACAGAATAAGAAGTGATTACCGTCAGACCATAGGCGATTTATTATTGAATAAATTTGATAAGCCTTGGACAAAATGGGCCAATTCAAAAAACTTCAAAACAAAACTTCAGGCACATGGATCCCCTGGCAATTTAATTGATTTGTACGCTTCCGCAGATATTCCGGAATGCGAAACATTTGGTTCAATGCCATTTGACATTCCAGGTTTCAGACGTGAGAAAGAAGATATTCGCGCAGGTGATGCAGATCCTGTTATGCTAAAATTTTCATCATCAGCAGCGCACATTTCTGGAAAAAATTTAGTTTCATCCGAAACCTTTACTTGGTTGAGAGAGCATTTTAAAACTGCTTTATCACAATGTAAACCCGAAGCCGAAGATTTAATGCTGAACGGAGTTAATCATATTTTCCTGCATGGTTCAACGTATTCACCAACTAGAGCTGCCTGGCCGGGTTGGGAATTTTATGCTTCTACAAATTTCAATGCCAATAATAGTATTTGGGAAGATGCTCCTTCTCTATTCTCGTATATCGCAAACTGTCAATCGATGTTGCAGCAAGGAAAATCAGATAATGAAATTCTTTTATATTGGCCTATTTTTGATACTTGGGATAAATACTTAAATGGAACTTTATTCTTCCAATTCAAAATTCACTCTTTATCTGAATGGCTGTACGAAACTTCATTTTACGACACCACCAAAAGTCTGATGAAGAAAGGATACGGAGTTGATTTTATTTCAGATAATTTTATCTCTCAAGCGAAAGTAATTGACGGAAAAATTAGTCTGTCAGGAACAACTTTTAAAGCTTTGATTGTACCTATTACAAAGAAAATGCCACTTACAACGTTGCAAAAACTTATTGAATTGAAAAAAGCGGGAGCTAATATTATTTTTGAAGGTCTTCCAGAATCCGTTCCGGGTTTTAACGATTATAAAAAACAGGAACAAGAACTTAAAACTACATTAGCAGCTAACAGCGAATTAGTAAAACCAACTTCTGATATTTTTAAAACATTAGAAGATGCTCAAATACTTCCTGAAACACTGGTAAATACAGGCTTAAAATTTACCAGAAGAACTATTGATGGCGAAAAAATATATTATTTGGTAAATCATACACCAAAAACTATTGACGAATTTATTCCGTTACAAGTTGGGAATAAAGAAGTCGTGATTTTTGATCCATTAAACAGAGATTATGGTAATGCAATCGTAAACAAATCTGCCAATACAACTTTAGTAAAAATCAAAATTGAACCGGGACAATCTTATTTTCTAAAAACAGAAAATACAGCTTCACAAAAAAAATGGAAGTATTATGAGCCAACTGCCGATGCTGTTCCGTTAAAAGGAAACTGGAAAATTACTTTTGATAAAGGCGGACCGCAATTGCCTCCAAGTGCAACAGTTTCAAATTTAGAATCATGGACAAAATTAGGTCCGGAAGCTGAAGCGTTCTCAGGATCAGCAACGTATACTTTACAATTTGATAATCCGAATAATAAAGTTGAAAGCTGGAATTTAAATTTAGGAGATGTCCGCGAAAGCGCAAAAGTTTGGCTAAACGACGAGTTTATTGGTACAGCCTGGTCAGTTCCATATCAATTGAATATCGGAAAATTAAAATCTGGAAAAAACATTTTAAAAATTCAGGTGACCAATCTTTCTGCGAACCGAATTCGCAATAAAGAACTGAAAGGCGAAGAATGGAAAATCTTTTACGAAATCAATATGGTTGATAAAGATTATAATAAATTCGATGCAACAAAATGGGCACCAATGCCTTCTGGTTTATTAGGACCAATAACGATTACACCACTAAAACAAAAAAACTAAAACTAATAAGTAACGAATACTAAAATGAAAAAATTACTTTTATTCTTCGCCATATGCTTTACCTATTCAAGCACAACAAGCGCGCAACAGCCATTTGATAAAAAATTAGTGCTAAAACAAATGATACTAGCCAATGATTATTTTATGCAAAAATGGCCGGAAACAGGTAAAACAATTATCACCAATAAAGAACGCCCAAGTAACATTTGGACACGCGGCGTTTATTATGAAGGATTAATGGCTTTACACGAAATTTTCCCTAAAGAAGCGTATTATGATTATGCTTATTCGTGGTCTGAATTTCATAAATGGGGATTTAATGGTGGCAACACTACCCGCAATGCAGATAATTATTGTGCAGCTCAAACATATATTGATTTATACAATTTAGAACCAGAGGCTAAAAAGCTGAAAAACACGAGAGCAAATATCAATATGCTTTTAAGTACTGCTCAATTAGACGATTGGTCATGGATTGATGCTATTCAAATGGGAATGCCTGTTTTTGCAAAGATGGGGGTTTTAGAAAAAGACAATCGCTATTTCGAAAAAATGTACCAAATGTATATGTATTCAAGAAATAACCATGGCGATCATGGTCTTTTCAATCCAAAAGACGGATTGTGGTGGCGTGATGCCGATTTCGATCCTCCGTACAAAGAACCAAATGGACAAGATTGTTACTGGAGCCGCGGAAATGGATGGGTAATTGCTGCTTTGGCAAAAGTACTTACGATCATTCCTGAAAATGCGCCTCACAGAGATCAATATGTTAAAGATTTAAAAGCGATGGCTGCTGCATTAGTGCCAATTCAAAGACCTGACGGTTTCTGGAATGTAAGTTTGCACGATCCAACCAATTTTGGAGAAAAAGAAACTTCGGGAACTGCGTTATTTGTTTATGGAATTACATACGGAATCAACAGCGGAATTTTGAAAAAAGAAACTTATTTGCCTGTAGTTCAAAAAGCTTGGAATGCTATAGCAACAGAAAGCTTACACGACAATGGATTTTTAGGATTTTTACAATCAACTGGAAAAGAACCGAAAGACGGTCAGCCATTATCATACGATAAAATCCCTGATTTTGAAGATTACGGATTAGGCTGTTTCTTGCTTGCAGGTTCAGAAATCTATAAATTAAAATAAAAAAAAAATATTCCATACAATTTGTCCACCATACATCGTTGAAATAGAATTTTATGAAAAAATCAAACAACATATATCCATTAAAAACAATACTATTTTTAATATTTATATGGATTACCGTTCCTGCCTTTTCACAAAAAAAGGAAATGTCATTATGGGATAAAATTCCTGATGAAATTCAATCTAAGGATTATTCAGAAAAAATAGACGCGAAAAATGGTGTTGCAGATGGAGTTCGAAAAGTGACATTGCCAACTCTCACAGCTTACTTTGCTAATACGGAAAAATCAAACGGAACGTCTGTTATCATTTGTCCAGGCGGTGGTTACGGAATGTTGGCTATCAATAAAGAAGGTTACAAGGTTGCAGAATGGCTTAACGGTTTAGGAATAAATGCTTTTGTTCTAAAATACAGATTGCCAAGTGACCTAATCATGAAAAACAAAACTGTTGGTCCTTTGCAGGATGCCCAGGAAGCAGTGCGAGTAATAAGACGAAATGCGGTCAAGTGGAAATTGAATCCAAACAAAATTGGTATCATGGGATTCTCTGCCGGAGGTCATTTGGCGGCAACTTTGTCTACACATTATGATGACAAAGTCTATACGCCTTCGGATACAACTAGCGCAAAACCGAATTTTTCGATTTTAATCTATCCTGTTATCTCAATGCAGGAAGGTATTACACATCAAGGCTCTAAAGATAACTTATTAGGAAAAAATGCCAACAATGAAGCAACTGAAAAATACTCGAATGAAAAACAGGTAACAGCTGCAACGCCCAAAGCATTTTTAGTTCATGCAACTGATGATAAGGCCGTTCCTGTAGAAAATAGTATCAATTATTACTTAGCCCTGAAAAAAGAAAAGGTTTCGGCAGAAATGCATTTGTATGAAAACGGCGGACATGGTTTTGGTCTTGGCGTAAAAGGCACCAACGCATCCTGGCCTACAACTTGCGAAAAATGGTTAAATACCAACAATTATACTTTAAAACCTGATGGCTATGTATTCTCATATTTCAAAGGAAACGGCGAAGATGGCTTGCACATCGCGTATAGCGAAGATGGTTATAAATGGACAGCATTAAAAAATGACACTTCGTTTTTAACTCCGGAAGTAGGAAAAGATAAATTGATGAGAGATCCTTGCGTTATAAAAGGCGGCGATGGTTTATATCATATGGTTTGGACGGTGAGCTGGACAGATAAAGGTATTGGATATGCTTCTTCAAAAGATTTGATTCATTGGTCAAAACAAGAATTTATTCCAGTTATGGCGCATGAAGAAAAAGCCAGAAATACATGGGCTCCGGAAATTACGTATGACGAAAAATCAAAAGAATACATGATTTACTGGGCTTCTACAATTGATGGAAAATTTTTAGAAACGCAATCAACTGAAGAAAAAGGATACAATCACCGAATCTATTATACCACTACGAAGGATTTCAAAAAATTTGCGAAAACAAAATTACTCTACGAGCCTGGTTTTAATGTGATAGACGCCACAATTGTAAAACAAGACCAAGGATTTGTAATGTATTTGAAAGATGAAACCAAAAATCCGGTTCAGAAAAACATTAAAATAGCTACAAGTAAAAACCTAACGGGACCTTATAACAAAGCAGGCGAACCAATAACAGGAAATTATTGGGCCGAAGGTCCAACGGCTGTAAAAATAGAGAACAACTGGATTGTTTATTTTGATAAATACACTCAAAAAAAATATGGCGCCGTAAAAGAAACGGCCAAAGGTTGGGAAGATATTTCAGAGCAAATTAGTTTTCCGACAGGAACACGTCATGGCACAGTTTTAAAAGTTTCTTCTGATGAAATTAATGGGCTGAAAAAAGAATAATCACTATAATTTATTAAAACAAAAAAGGATACACGCTGGGCTGTATCCTTTTTTTGTGAAATTAATAGTTATCATTTCTAAGTTTATTCTTTTGAGCAAATATTGTTACGAAAGAAAAAACATCGCTTTATGAAAATCATGAAATTGTGTTTGAAAGATTGTTGAATTTGTAAACGCAGTTTGTTTAGTTCTTTCTGTAGCATCCGATTTCCTATTGAAATATACTTTCAGGTCCTTTATAATTTCAGGCTTTGTCTTAGATTCATCTAACAAAATCAAATTATTCACTTCTTCCAAAAAAAGCAGGCTACCATACAATTGCTTATTAAATAAACAAACCAAAACATTTGAACCTTTTGTATCCATGCTTAAATATTCGATTAATTCAGTTTTATCATAAACAACATATATAAAACGATCAAAATTTGCCGATGCCACTTTCTTTGAAAATGAATTTACAAAAAAATCAAATTCATCTTTAAAAGTTCTTTTAAACATTTTCAAAAAAACACCTTTATTATCCTGCACTAAAACACTCTCTTTTTCCATTGTTCCTATATAAAATTGTTTCTATTAAATAACCTTCAGAAGTAATTAATTACGCATTTTTATTATTAACCTCCAGAAGTTAAATGCAAAAATAAGTTGAGAATGCAAATAGATTGTACCATAATAAGTCATAAAACAATTAAAATAAGACCTTTTTATATTCAAAACCAGCTAACTAAGCGATAAAAAATCAATTCCATATTAAATTTTTGTAATTGGAGTTACGTTCGATTCAACAAACGCCAATAATTTTTCCATATTCCTATCTTCTTTTTTATTCGAAATAGAAATAATATATCCGTTTTTTTCTTTCACGTACAAAAAGAAAAAATCTTTAGTTAAAATTGCTTTTTCGATTTTAGTCCATTTATGAGCAAATCCTCCTAAAGGAGAATGGACGTAAATAACTGAATTTGTGAAATTTAACTTATACCTTCCAATGAAAGTATTCGATTTCAATAACTTCTTGACTACCTTAAAAATAAGTTTATATACTGTATTAACAAATGAATATTGAAACATTAAAAACAATATAATAAGGATTAGATTTCGTATTATCCAGATGATAAAATCCTCATTACTATCTAAATTAAAAATGTCATACAAAAGGGAAAAAAGTAAAAGGACACCTGAAAAAATTCTAACCCGTTCTTTATACAAATTTTTAAAATACATCTTATTGAGTTTTCTAACTTCAATCGTATTTAATTCAAACTCCATGGAAAAATTAGTGGTATTCATTCTAGCTAGATTAAATTAATTGTGCGGGAAATTTTATCTTCTCACCTTATAAAACTTCGAAACAAAAATAGTCAGGCAACATAGTATTATTACTCCATATCAGGGTATTAAAATATCATATTAGGACTTACTTACTAACTAAATCACTAATATTTAGGGACAAAAAAAAACGATAGTAAAGAGAAGTAGTTCACTTTACTATCGTGTAGAAATTAATTTAACTATTAATTACTTAATTGCCTTTTTAAGTTTTTCCAACGAAGAATCTTCTATTTCTTTAAGCTGATTTACAACGATTTGAGCTATTTTCGTTGCACCCAATGAAGAAAGATGTGTATCATCAGCTTTGTCTTTATCATAATACGGATTTTCGCCTGCTTTGAAATGCAAATGCAATTGCTTTGACTTCTCTGGACCGTACGATTGTTCCAGCAATTCAGTATAATACTCTAAATCGATAAATGGTACTTTGAACTCTTGGGCAACTAATCTCGTTTCTAAAGGATAATCTCCGTGTGTGGGCACTAAGACACCTTTTTCATTAAAATTTCTTCGTGCGATAGAGGTAAGTAATATTGGAATAGCTCCTTTTTCGCGGCTCTCTTTTACAAATCGGATTAGATTATGTCGATAGCTTGTATGCGGATTTGTATAACGAGTAGAATCTTCTATTTTTTCATCGTTATGACCGAATTCTATAAACACATAATCGCCTTTTTTAAGTTTTTTATAGATGGAATCCCAACGTTTTTCATTGATAAAACTTTTGGTACTTCTGCCATTTACCGCTTTATTTTCAACCACAATATTGTCCTTAAAAAAAGGCTGAAGCACCTGCGCCCATCCGTGTTCCGGATTGCGATCAGGATCTTTTTTATTTGCCATTGTAGAATCGCCAATGGTATAAACTGTTGTTTTTTGTGCAAAACAAGTTGCAGAAATTAAACAGATAATTAGAATGTAATATTTCATTTTTTTAGACTTTCTTAGATTATTAGATTGTTAGATTTTAGACTTCTTAGACGTAAGACTTCTTAGACGTAAGACTTCTTAGATGTTAGACTTCTTAGATGTTAGACTTCTTAGATGTTAGACTTTATATTTTTTATTAAACTTTAATTACTCTGCAACTTCAAAAAAACCTTAGACGCACTTCTGTGCGCCTCTACGATAAAACCTCTGAACCTTTGTACCTTTGACCCTTTGCTCCTCAAAAAAAAACCTTAGACGCACTGCTGTGCGCCTCTACGATAAAACCTCTGAACCTTTGTACCTTTGACCCTTTGCTCCTCAAAAAAAAAACCTTAGACGCACTGCTGTGCGCCTCTACGTTGAAAACCTCTGAACCTTTGCACCTTTGACCCTTTGCCCCTCAAAAAAAAAACCTTAGACGCACTGCTGTGCGCCTCTACGTTAAAAACCTCTGAACCTTTGCACCTTTGACCCTTTGCCCCTCAAAAAAAAACCTTAGCACCTCAGTACCTCAGAACCTTAGCACCTTCAAAAAAAAAACTTATTTCGCCGATGTCGGAACTGTCGCTCTCTTCCCGATAAAAAAATCTGTCATCAGAACGTTTTCGGCATTTTCATTTGAAATAGCATTTTTAGCCGATTTAATTTCAATGTTTTTCAAAGTAATATTTTTGATTTTCCTATCTGGAAATCCCTGAATTACAATTCCAGATTCCGACGCTTTGTTGCAGGTGATATTCGAAAAATGAACATTTGAAATATCCGATTGATAACCACTGCCTTCGCCATGATAATTCGCGGTGATATAAAGGCAGTCTTCCACTTCATCCAGCTGAATATTGCGAACAAATATATTTCTGATAAAACCGCCACGATCTGCATTGGTTTTAATGTAAATTCCTCTTTTTAAATATCCGACAGTTTTGCAATTCTCCACAAAAACATTCTGTACTCCTGCAGACATTTCGCTTCCAATTACAACTCCGTGAAGACCTTTAAAATTACAGTTTCTGATTATGATATTTTCACTCGGAGTTGCTGTATTTGTTCTTCCTTCGTGATCTCTTCCGGCTTTAATTGCCACATTATCATCGCCGTTATCAAACGTCACATTTTCGATTAAAACATCTTTCGCATATTCCGGATCGATACCGTCATTGTTGTAATTTAGAGATTTGTAACTGACTCCGCGAATAGTAACACTTTGCGATTTCAGTAAATGCAAACACCAAAATGGCGAATTCTCAATGCGGATATTTTCCACCAAAATATTTCTGCAATTCAAAAACTGAATCATTTGCGGACGCAAAAAATAACCTTCCCCAAACAATCTGTCCTTCAAAGCAACACTATTATGGTTCATGTCACGGCTTCTGTTTTTTCCAGCTTCTTCTTTTTCTTTAAAAGTTTTCCACGTCTTACCTCCTTCTCCATTAATTGTTCCTTCGCCGGTAATGGCTATATTGGTGCAATTGTTGGCATAAATAAGCGGACTGTAATTGTACAGCATCGTACCTTCCCAACTCGTTAAAACCATTGGCAAATAATCCTGTGGCGTGTCGCTGAATTTAATTTTGGCTCCTTTTTCAATTCTAAGATTTACGTTGCTTACAAAATGTATTGGTCCGTTAATTTTATAAATTCCTTTAGGAACAATAATAGTTCCGCCATTATTCTTTTTACACAATGCCATCGCTTTGTCAAAAACAGCTTTATTGTTGAAGACCGAATCACCTTTAGCACCCAATTTTACAATATTAATCTGATACGAAGGAAAAACCGGCAACTGAATTCTATTGACAATTGAATCCACTTTTGCAGATGGAAATTCTCCATTTTGAGCAAAAGAAATCCAGGAAACCAATAAAAAAAGGATACATTTAAAATTCATAATTTTCTGTTTTATAAGAAGAAAAAATTATTTAGAATACCAATTTACAACAGCATCCTGAAGAATATTTTCTGTCGAATATTTATCTGCTTCTGATTTTTGAAGCTGATGCGACCATGAAACTCTTTTGGTCGTTTGAGCACCTTCACCTTTGCAATTGTATTCAGCGTAAAAAGTATTTTTTTCAGCATCAGGTTTTGACCAATTTTCCCAGCCTTCTGCTCTGATCTGTTTTCCTAAATTGCAATTTAAAAAAACTGTTTTGGCATAAATTCTCCAGGGTCTTCCTAAATAAACATCTGTAGCCTCAGGATTTGCAGTAAGCTTGCAATTTTTGAACACAAAACCAAATGGAACATTCTGCGGAGTTGAAGCCGCTGTTACATATGAATTTTTGATGCTACTAATGGTGCAGTTTTCAAATAAAACCGTTGCGCTTCCAAAAATAAAATCAGTTGTTCCTTCGATATAACAATCTTTAAAATATTGCTTAGTGCTACTTCCTGACAGATATAAAGTATCCTGATTTCCTAAAATAGCACAGTTTGAAATCTTAGCTCGATTCGCCACAACTGACAACGCAATTCCCTGACCATTATCCCCCGAAGCATTTTTAATAGTTATATTTGAGGCCGAAAAATCATCTCCTTCAACCAAAACGGTGTACGTATAAAAAGTACTGTTTCTCCCTAAATTGATTTTCTTAAAATTATCATCAAAAGTGATAATCGTATTCTCTTTACTTTCTCCAATCAAGGTCAAATGCGTGTTCCATTCCGGGATTCTGATTTTTTCGTTGTAAGTTCCGTTTTTGATATTGATCGTCACTTTTTCATACGGAAAAGCCGGAGCAGCATAAATCGCATCCTGAATTTTAGTAAAATCGCCAGAACCATCCTGCGCGACAGTTAAAACAACATTATCATTTTTTTTTGCCGGAGCAGCTTCTTTCGCAGTAACCTTTACACCATTTTTAATAGCCCAATCCGGATATTTTTTCAGCACTTCTTTAGGTCCGTCGGAATACCATGAATAACCATTTCTTCTTTCAGACCCAATTTGATCTATAGATTTTTTTCTGATTCCGTCACGGTCACAAAAGAAAGGTTCATTGGTTTCAAGATCCATAAACCTCGCCCAAATTGGCGGTGCACTTACGGCAGAAATCATTTTCTTGTCGATAATTTTTCCTTTGTCATCTAATACTCTTTTTTCTTCTAAATTGGTAATTTTCGTTTTCTCAAACCATGCCTGAGCACTTTTTACAGCTGTAATAATTGCCGGAGAAGGTTGTTCAATCGACATTAATAGCAAAACAATTTTTGAAGATTCGTAACCACTTAATGAAGCTAATTCAAAAGCTCTTGCATTTGCCGGAGCCAATGTAACTTCGTCGTGTTGTGCACACCAGGCCGTTAAAACTCCATTTTGTTTGTATTGTGTTTTAAGGATACAATCGATTCCTTTATCAAAAGCTTTCTTGGTTTTTTCAACAATAGCTTTTGATGGTTTTATACTGTAATAATTGGTTTCTTCACTAATCTGTTTCATGATGTTGAGGATATTCACCATCGAATCATCATTGTACGTAATATGCGTGTAATACCCTTTTTTCAAAGGATAAAACTGAGGCCAGCCTCCATTTGCATATTGGGCTTCCAACAAATAATTTAATCCTTTTAAAAACGATGCTGCATAACGATCGTCTTTTACCTGAGCATACATTTTAGACATAAAAAGCATTTCCTGACAAGTCGCTCCGTTATCTGTGGTAATCTCGTGCAAATCACTTTTTAAAGTAATCAAATTTTGTTTTTCGGCTTCAGAAAGTGGATTTTGCATTTGGATATTCTTTGGCCATCCACCAATATTTCTTTGGTAAAGCAAAACATTCTCTGCGATTTTTTTAGCTTCATCAGTACCATACCATGACGGATCGTTTTTACGAATAATGTCCGGCCAGTTTTTAAACGTGTTTTGCGCATTCAAACCAAAACTAACTGTAACTAAAAAAAGTAATATTGTTTTTCTAAATTGAATCATTTTCATCTTATTTAGTAATTCTAAACCAATCGACTGCAACATTTCCGGAGTCGTTTGTAACTTTTTCGCTCAAGGCAAAAAGACCGACTTTGGCGCCAATCCATTTTCCTTCTTTTGAAGTAAAATCAGTACCAATTGGCTGATATTTTTTATCATCGGAACTGTAATAAAAACTACAGATTCCACCCTTTTTAACCTGAACTCTCAAGTAAATTGTATTGCTCGAAATCAAAACTGGAGCTGTTTCCGACTCAGAAATTTTCTTGTCAAAAGTTCCTGTCTTTTGGTTGAGATATAATTTCCCGTTATCATTTTTAAGGCATAAATAACTGTAATCTAATCCCATGATTAAAAGTCCTGTCGACTCACCGTTTAGTCTTGCATTAAAAGTTAATTTGGTTGTAGTGGTGAATTCTTCCGCAGGGAATTTTTGCAATAACAAATTCGGCGCCTCGTAGATTTTATTGCTTTCTTTGATAGTTGGCAAACAAAACAAATTTAAGTAACCTAAACTTGTCGGGAATCCCCATTGTACTTGCGCGTTCGCTTGCCATTGCCATTGCAATCCTAATTTTGGCGAATTAAATTCGTCCGATTCTGCCGGAGTTTCAATTGGATATTTCTTTCCGACATTTGGTTTTTTGAAAGTTGTAACCGGTTCTCCAATTCCGTTTTTATCAAAATCCTGTCCCATAACCGGCCAGTCATTTTCCCATTTCATAGGTTGAAGATGAAGAATTCTTCCATACGCCCCTTTATCCTGAAAATGTATGAACCAGTCTTCACCGGTTTGCGTTTGCACCCAGGCTCCCTGATGTGGACCGTTTATGGTGGTTTTACCCTGTTCTAAAACTTTCTTCTTTTCGTATGGACCAAATACATTTTTTGACCTTAAAACCGTTTGCCAGCCTGTTGAAACACCGCCAGCCGGAGCGAAAATGTAGTAATAATTATTTCTTTTGTAGAATTTTGGTCCTTCAATAGTGCCTTCGCCATCATGACCGTCAATCACCATTACTTCATCGTTGTTAGCAATTGTCCCTTCAGCATTCATCGTACAAACCGTAATTAAACTTTTAATTTTTGCACGACTTCCGGCGTAAGCATGAACCAAGTATACTTTTCCGTCATCATCCCAAAGCGGGCTAGGATCAATCAAACCAGAACCACCTTTTACTAAAATGGGTTCAGACCAAGGCCCTTCTGCTTTTTGGGCTTTTATCATATAGATTCCAAAATCGGGATCTGGATAATAAATATAAAATTCATTGTTATGGAACGTGATGCTTGGTGCCCAAACTCCATTGCCATGCTGTACTTTATCAAAAGTTTCTGTTGGTATTTGTTTGGCCATCGCATATCCGATTATTTTCCAATTCACCAAATCCTTAGAATGTAAAATTGGCAATCCCGGAATGCAGTTAAAAGACGATGCTGTCATATAAAAATCATCGCCTACGCGAACGGCATCAGGATCAGAATAATCAGCGTGAATTATGGGATTTGTATACGTTCCATCTCCATTGTCAGGTACCCAAACCTGTGCGAAATTCTGTTGTGCTGAGAATACTGATAATAAAAGAAGAAGGGCTTGTATGTTTTTCATTTTGTAATAATTAAACACGTTAAAATTAAACCTGAAAGGTTTTTAAAACCCGTCAGGTTTAAAAATTGAATCAAATTATCTGTTCAATTCTAAAGCTGCCAAAATAAAAGGACCTGTTGCTTTAGGATCATTGTCTTTCTTTTTTTCGTTCACATAATATTCGTAAGAACCATCACGATAAGGTTTTCCTCCTAAACCTGCAACCTGACATGCCTGAGTTAACGTAATTCCGCCATCAGCATCAACTTTTATCAATTGTTTTGTTAAACCATCAAATGCATTGTTCGCTAATTTTTTATATTTTGATGGTAAATAACCTTTGTTAGCTCCTTTTGCAAAAGCGTAAGTAAACATTGATGATCCTGATGCTTCTAAATAATTATCTTTTTCTCCGCCTTTATCTGTTACCTGATACCATAAACCAGACTTTTTATCCTGATATTTCGCTAGAGCTTCACATGCATTGTTTAAATAGGTCACCAATTCTTTTTGTTTTGGATGCTCTTTTGGCATGTAATCCAACACATCAACAAGTGCCATTACGTACCAGCCTAAAGCTCTTGACCAGAAATTTGGAGAGTTTCCTGTTTCTTTATTTGCCCATGGCATTTCTTTGCTTTCGTCCCAGGCATGGTATAATAATCCCGTTTTTGGATCTGTGGCATGCAATTGAATAATTTCGAATTGTTTAGCTATATCGTCAAAACTCTTTCCACCTTCAAAAGTAGCTGTGTATTCTGCATAAAAAGGCTCTCCCATATACAAACCATCTAACCACATTTGGTTTGGATAGATTTTTTTGTGCCAAAAACCACCCGATTTTGTTCTCGGTTGTTCTGTTAATTGTTTACGAAGCAATTGCATTGCTTTTAAGTACTTTTCTTCTTTTGTTTTATCATATATATTAAAAAGCAAACGACCTGCTACAACCATGTCTATGTTATAATTATCGAAATCATATGATTTAATTGTACCATCATTTTGAACCAAAGCATCAACGTAACCTTTGATATAAGTTGGATATTTTGAATCCGGATATTTTTTATTAAGTTCCTCCATAGAATGCAAAACTAATCCATGAACATAGTCCCATTTAGGAGCTTTCGAATCATCGATCATGTATCCTTCAGGATGACGCTTCATTAATGTCAATGCCATTTTTTGAGACCATTTTAAATCTTTGGAGAGCACTATATCCTTATTTGCAGGCTCTTGCGAAATCATTTTGCAGCTCGTAAACGCCATAACACAAATTAATACTACTGATGCAAAATAACTTTGTTTTCTATTATTCTTCATTTTATATATGTTTAAATTCTACACTATTTTAATTCAATTGTTGTCTTATTTCTATGGGAATTATTTGAAAATTTTATCTAAAAATTGTGCTGTGTGCATCACAGTCTCATCAAACCATGGCTGAAAAAACCAAAAAGAATGAGGCGAATTCTGAATTGTATGTACTTCACTATAAATTTTATATTGATTTAAAATGGCAATCATATCATCTCTTCCCGCATGAAACCTATCAAAACTACTCTGTATAAAAAGTATCGGCGGCGTTTGATTATTAGTATGGCTTAAAGCCGAAGCATTTTTCCAGATCTCAGGTTTTTCATCAGAAGTACCTCCTAACCAAAACGATGCCATTTCTCCCTCTGCCGATTCCGGATGTTTAAACGCTAAAATTCCATCTATATCAATAATGGCATTTACTTTTGAAGATGATTTGCTTTTGAATATTTTATCTTCAAAATCCGGATTTTCATTTGTGGTTCCAATTAAAGCTGCCATTTGTCCTCCGGAAGAACAGCCCAAAACCGCAATTTTATTTGGATCAACATGGAATTTTTTAGCATTGTCTTTGATGAACTTAATTGCATTTTTTACATCATAAACTCCTTCCGGGTATTTCGCTTCTAAAGATAATCTGTATTCAATTGCAAAACAAGAGTAGCCTTTTGATGCAATTTCTATGGCCATGCGCTGCATTTGCGTTTTGTTTCCAGATCTCCAGCCGCCACCGTGAATCATGATTACCGCCGGATTTGATTTTTGTTTTTTAGAAAAAAAAGCGTCCAAATGTAATGTCCTATCTTGATGTCGCTGATAAACAACCTCTTTGATTTCAACAACATCAGTATTTTTTTTCTCTTGCGGAATCGTTATAAAAGGATATTTTTTAATTAGCTTATTATAGGTACTTTTTATAGTGTACGAAGTATCAATACTATAATTACTTTGTGCAAAAATAGCATTCGAGATCAGCATCATTATAAAAAAAGACTTCTTCATCTTAAAAAAAAATTTAGTTAAGAAAAGAGTTCGATTTACCAAACTCTTTCTTAACTTCTTCAAAAAAACAATTATCTCAAAAATAATTTAAATTACTAACAACCACGATTTTGAGAAATATATTCATCCAGAATTAAACCTAAAGTCGCAAGTCAAATGTCATAAAGTTTTTAAAGTCCTGTACTTACTGACTTTCGTTCATTTTTATTTTCACCCTTATGGTGTAATCAAAAAGTGTGCAAAGTCAATATTGACAACACCTTTTGACTTTTAAACTTTTAACTTGCGACTATTGGAATTAAACCAAATATTTCAGCTTAATTTTTAACCGATTCCACCTTTTTTCCATTAATATAAGTATCAATGAAATTTATATTTTTTACGTTTGACAATTTATAAATCGAATCCGCTTTCTCAATTACAACATTTTTAAGTGTAATATTTTCTACAGGAGATTCTTTGTAGCCTTCTGCCAAAACACCATATTTTCCAGCGTTTTTCACATTGATGTTTTCGAGATTTATATTTCGTATCACTGGAATAAAATTGCCTGTTTGTGAGCCGTAAACATTATAATACATTGTTGCAAGCAAAACACATTCCTTTACAGTTCCGATTTCCAAATTTCGAACAAATACATCTTCGATAACGCCGCCTCTTTTTGAATTGGTTTTAATACGAATTACTCTGTCTAGATTTGGGCTGTCCATTTTGCAATTTTCAACAAAGACATTATTCACACCTGCCGAAATTTCACTACCAATAACTACGCCGCCGTGGCCATCAATCATTTTGCAATTCTGAACAATGATATTTTTACTTGGAATCGCCACTCTTCTTCCATCGGCATCTCTTCCGGCTTTAATAGCGATACAATCATCACCTGTATTAAAAGTACAATTTTTAATAATTATGTTTTGAGAATATTCAGGATCACAGCCGTCATTGTTTGGGCCATGGCTGTTTACGGTAACTCCGTCAATAATTATATTGTTAGATTTTAGCGGATGCAAAATCCAGAACGGCGCATTTATTATCGTTACATCTTTAATTAAAACTGTATTGCATTCAAAAAATTCGACAAAACTAGGTCGTAAGTAACGGCCTTCTCCAAAAACTCTTTCTGAAACCGGAACGCCTTTTTCGGCCATATCAACCAAAACTTCTCTGTTTGTTGGATCATTTTGCGACGGAATACCTTTTTGCCATGCGTAGCTTTTTCCACCAGACCAAACCCACCAGTTCGAGCTATTGGCCTGACCATTAAGAGTTCCTTTTCCTGTAATGGCAACATTTGTTTTATTTCTGGCAAAAATTAACGGAGAGTAATTCATCAACTCAGTTCCTTCCCATGAAGTATGAATGATAGGATAATCTTTCGGATTTGTACTGAAAAGAATTTCAGCATTATCTTCTAAGTGCAAATTCACATTGCTTTCTAAATGTATTGCACCAGTCAAATACTTACCATTCGGAACAATTACTTTTCCACCTCCATTTTCGGCACATGCCTTAATTGCTTTTTCAAAAGCTGCAGTATTCATAGTTTTACCATCAGCTACAGCACCAAAATCGTTTATATTATAGGTTTTATCAGAAAAGTGAGTCTCTGGAATACTTTTTACAATTAATTCCATTTTTTTCCACGGATCAGTTTCTGAAACAGTAGAAACTTGTTTTCCGCATGATAAAATCATTGAAGTCAAGATACTTAATAGCACAGTTGATTTTAACATTAAAGGCTTATTTGTAATCATTTACGTTATATTTTATATTTTTTTTGAATAAAAACGAATAATCATGTAATCGATTACACGAAAATAGAAAAATACATCGGATACACCAAATTAATTCAAAATAAATTTATATATTTAATTTTTATTAGTAAATATATTTACACTTTATATAAAAAAACACTTAAATTTTTATCATTGTGAAACTGAAAACTATTTAGTTATAAATTTTGGTAATCGATAACAATTTATATTGGAATATATAAAAAAAATGTATTTTTGTCCGTAAGAATTAATCAAAACATAATTTTTGAATGAGCGAAAAAATAACCATCTATGATATTGCCAAAAAATTAAATATCACTGCGGCTACTGTTTCCAGGGCATTGAACAACAATCCCAAAATAAAAGAGAGCACACGTGAGTTGGTAATAAAAACAGCTGCATCAATGAACTATAAGCAAAACAAACTTGCTTTAGCACTAAAAAGCGGCCGGAGTAATAATATAGGTGTTATTGTTCCTCGTATTGACAGTAACTTTTTTGCTTCTGTAATTCGAGGTATCGAAGAAGAGCTACAGCCTCATGGCTATCAAGTTATTATTTGCCAGACACACGAAGATTTAAAAAGAGAAAGCGAAAATCTATATACTTTAATTGATGCACAGGTTGATGGAATTCTAATGTCTGTGACTGCTGTAAGCATTGAAAACGACAGTGCTTTTCATAATGTTTTAGAAAAAAATGTTCCTCTTATCTTTTTTGACCGTAGCAAACACATTGATGGCGTAAGCTCTGTAACAATCAATGACTTTAAAGGAGGTTACATTGCTACTAAGCATTTAATTGCTGAAGGCTGCCGATGTATTGCGCACTTATCCGGAGATCAATCACTTGAAATTTTTAAAAACAGGTTTTTAGGATATAAACAAGCGCTGCTGGATAGCGGACTGACTTTTAAGGAAGAATATGTAGTTCCGGTAAAAAGTATGGTGGAAGCCGGAAAAGAAGCAGTTGATATATTATTAAAATTAGACACTCCTCCAGACGCTATATTTTCTTCGAGTGATTTTGCTGCTTTAGGAGCCATTCAGGAATTAAAAGAAAGAAACATCAGTATTCCGCAAGATTTTTGTGTAGCAGGCTTTAGTAATGAACCTTTTACCAAATTCATGGAATTATCAATAACCTCCGTAGATCAGTCTCCGCTTGAAATGGGTAAAATGTCAGCTCGTGTTTTCTTAGAACAAGTAGACAAAACAGAAACAATTAAAATTGAAAAAAAGGTGGTTCTCGCCCCAGAATTACACATCCGTAAATCATCGTCACGAACAACATCTTGATTTTTTTTTCACCATATAAGTGATATAAGTTCATTTTTACTTTTACGCATAATTATAATGCAGCTTAAAAAGTACATTTAACTTGCATGTAAAACCAAAAGGCAACTCTAAAATGAGCTGCCTTTTTTTATTAAGCATTGTATAAAATGAACTTATGTAACTTATGTGGTAAAAAAAATAAAATATAAAGGCAGCTCTTACATGAGCTGCCTTTTATGTTAAGCATTTTCTATAAAATGAACTTATATTACTTATATGGTGCAAAAAATTATAATGAAACCCCTCTTTTCCAAGGAATAAATACATCTTGTTTCAACTGGTCTGCTTTTGTTTCCACGTTTCCGCTCGCCAATTCTATAATGTAATCTACGATTTCTGCTCCAACTTCGGTAATGGTTTTTTCACCAGTAATCACAGTTCCAGCATTTACATCGATTATATCCGACATTCTATTAATTAATGCCGTGTTCGAAGAAATTTTCACAACGGGTGCAATCGGATTTCCCATCGGATTTCCTAAACCTGTGGTAAATAAAACAACTGTTGCGCCCGATCCAACCAATCCTGTAGTACATTCGGCGTCGTTTCCTGGCGTATTTAGAAGATTTAAACCTGGTTTTGAAATATATTCGCCGTAATCTAAAACATCTACAACCGGTGAAGTTCCACCTTTTTTAGCCGCACCGGCAGATTTCATCGCATCTGTAATTAATCCGTCTTTGATGTTTCCTGGAGATGGGTTCATATCAAACCCTGAACCTGCATCTACAACTGATTTTTCAAAAGCTTTCATTAAAGTTAAAAACTTATCTGCTTTTTCTTCGTCCACACATCTGTTCATCAATTCTTGCTCAACGCCACATAATTCTGGAAACTCTGCTAAAATTGTTTTCCCTCCCAAGGCTGCAAAAATATCTGAAACAATTCCTAATGCCGGATTAGCAGAAATTCCTGAAAATCCGTCAGAGCCTCCACATTCTAAACCAATACTTAGCTTTGAAAGAGGGGCAGGTTTGCGTTCAATTTTGTTGGCTCTTTTAATGGCTTCATAAGAATCTTTAATCACCATTTGAAACATTTGATCAGTAGTTCCAATTTGTTGTTGCTCATAGATCAAAATTTCTTTATCACTATTCGGACTTATTTCTTTCAATGCCTTTTTAAAAATATCTATTTGCAAATTTTGGCAACCAAGACTTAAAACAGTTGCACCGGCAACATTTGGGTTGTTCACATATCCTGCAAGCAGTTTTGCCAACAATTCAGAATCTTGTCTAATCCCACCACAACCACCTTGATGATTGATGAATTTCACTTCAATATTATCTAAAAGATTTTCATTTAAATTTTTCTCAGCAACTTCTTCTACGCTTTTTTCCTCAATTAAAGAGCGCAACAAATTTTTATATGAAACTTCTTTTTTTGGTAATAATTCGTTCTCGAAAATATCTTTTAGTTTTTCGATATTTTTGTTTTCACAAAAAACTAATGGAAAAAACAACCAAACGTTTTTGGTTCCAACTTGTCCATCAGTACGGTGGTATCCGTTGAAAGTTTTGTCTTTCCAACGATCTACATTTGGCGGCGTCCAACCTAAATTTCCGTTTTTACCAAAAACTTTTTCACTTTGATGTTTTACATTTTCAGTAGTAATTACTTCTCCTTTTTGCACAGGTTTTGCAGCTTTACCTACCAAAACGCCATACATTATAATATCATCACCAATTGCAAAATCTTTCTCTGCGATTTTATGTTTAGCTTTAACATCAGTTGTTGGTGAGACGGTAGTTCCTTCAAATGTAATTTGTTCGTTTTGTACCAAATCGGTTAAAGCGACAATTACGTTATCTGCTGGGTTTACTTTTATTAATTTTTTTTGCATGATCGTTTTTTTTTTAAGGTGCTAAGGTGCTGAGTTGCTAAGGTGCTGAGTTTTTGGGACCCATCTTAGGGACTTAGGTCTTAGAAACTATTCCAATTAATATTGTTTGCTGAAATTAGCAAATCCTTGTTCTATTCCGTTTTCTTCAATTTCATTTAAGGCCAATACTAAAGCTTCTGATAAACCTTTTACTTTAGTTAAATCTTCACCCCAGAATTCAGTGTTAGCTAATATTTTAGCTACAACTAAATCTTTAGACCCTAATTGCCAAGCGTTTTTAAATGCCTCAACTATTTCTGGAGAATCTTTTACAGGCAACGCTTCGTTATTCCATGTTCCTTTGTAGAACTGAATTAAACTCGCTAATGAAAAAGTCAAATTAGTTGGCAATTTTTTGTTAGCATTATAATATCCTAATAAACTTGGTAAAACTCTTACTTTGAATTTTGAGATAGAATTTAATGCAATATCAGCAAGTGCATGTTTGATAAATGGATTTTTAAAACGGTCCATTACCTCTTCACAATAAGCTGTAATTTCATTTTTATCCATATCAAGCGTTTCGCTAATTTCATTAATAACGCTGTTTACGAATTTTCCGGTAAAATCTCCGTTAACAGTTTCCATTACTAATTTGTTTCCGTACAAAAGTGAAAAAGGAACCATTGCGGTGTGTGCACCGTTTAGAATACGAACTTTAATCATTTTAAAAGGACGTATATCATCAACGATTTTTACATTCAAATCTGTTTTATGGAAAGGAAGTTTTGCTTTTAAAGCATCACCGCCTTCAATAGCCCAAAGAAAGAAAGGTTCAGCAGCAACAATTAAATTGTCCTGATAATCTAATTTATTATTGTATTCTTCAATTTCAGCTCTTGGATATCCAGGTACAATTCTGTCAACCAAAGTACTGTGATATGTACAAGCATCTGATACCCAAGTTTTAAATGCGTCCTCTAACTTCCATAAATCGACATATTGTAAGATGATTTTTTTCAGAGTTTCTGAGTTATAATCAATCAATTCACAAGGAATAATCGTTAATCCTTTAGCAGCATCTCCATTGAAATGTTTGAATCTTTCATATAATAAAACAGTCAGCTTCGCAGGAAATGAAACTGGTGGCTGCATATCAGGAGTATCACTTTCGATGAATTCAATTCCGGCCTCAGTAGTATTTGAAACAATAAATTGAAGTTCTTCTTCTTTGGCTAAAGCTAAATAATCTGCAAATTGGGTATATGGATTTATAGCTTTTACAATATTGGTAATTAACTCAATATCTTGTATTTTTTCGCCTTTTTTAATACCGTTCATAAACAAAGTATAAAGACCATCCTGATCGTTAATCATGTTCACCATACCTTCTTTCAATGGTTGAACCATTGCAATACCGGCATTAAAATCAACTTCTTTATTTAGTTTATGAAAAGCGTAATCAACAAAAGCTCTCAAGAAATTCCCTTCCCCAAACTGAACTACTTTAATTGGCTGTAATTTTTCTAATCCTGTATTCTCTCTGTTTAACTGTTTCATTTTAAATCCATTAAAGCGTTATAAATAATCATATTAATACCTTATTGCTTTATAAAAAGTTTTTTTTTAATTGTAAAAGAAACATTACACTTGTAAGAGTAAAATAAAACTTGCTGTGAGGAGTGACAAGTTTTATTTAGCAAGCGTAATGCTCAATTACAAAAAGTTAAAATCTAAAAAAAACTATTTTTCAAATAAGGAATCGGTATGATTACTCCTTATTTATTTTTAATATTTTTGATGATATCAAGTACCTGACTCACTTTATTTTTTAAGCCATCAAAGTCATTGTTATCTAATATATCTTTCGAAATTAATTGTGATCCAAGACCTACACAAGTTGCTCCTGCGTTTAGCCACGAAGACAAACTTTCCACCGTTGGGTAAACACCTCCGGTTGGCATAATATTCGTCCATGGGCATGGTCCTTTTATTGCTTTTATAAACTCTGGTCCGTAAATATCGGCAGGGAATAATTTTACAATTTCGCAGCCTAATTCTTCTGCTCTTGCAATTTCAGTTAGAGTTCCGCAGCCCGGTGACCATAGTACTTTACGACGATTACAAGCAATTGCAATATCTTCTCTAAAAACTGGTGTTACAATAAAATTAGCACCCAAACTCATGTACACAGATGCAGATGCAGCGTCAGTAATCGAACCAACTCCTAACATCATCCCCGGCAATTCTGCCAAAGCATATTTGTTTAAAGCACCAAAAACTTCATGAGCAAAATCACCTCTGCTGGTAAACTCCATTAATCGTGAACCTCCATCATAACAAGCTTTTAAGACTTTCTTGCTTACTTCAATATCTGAATGAAAAAACAACGGTACCATTCCGTTATCTTTCATTTGCTGTGCTACTTCAATTCTTGAATATTTTGCCATATTATTTTTTTTATCTTGATACTAATCCGGCAGAATCACCACCAAGCATATTTTCAACTTCTTTTAACGTTGCCAAATTGTAATCTCCTGCAATTGTATGTTTCAGACAACAAGCCGAAACTGCAAAATCCAATGCTTTTTGATTGTTGTTTTCGTATTGAGACAAACCATAAATCAGTCCTCCCATAAAAGCGTCCCCGCTTCCTACTCTGTCTACAACAGGAGTTACTTCTTTTACAGCAGCCTGATAAATTGTTTTTCCATCAAACAAAACACCGCCAATTCGTTGGTGAGAAGCACTTACTGAATAACGTAATGTTGTTGCAACGGTTTTTAAATTCGGAATCAAATCAAACAACTTCGTGTATAAAACCGGAAGTGATTTTTCATCCTTATAATCAGGATTTACCTTCGGAATTCCCAACATAAAATAAGCCGTGTCGATATCTCCTAAAATAACATTGCTATATTGCAGCATTTCCGGCATAACCTCACTTGGAGTTTTACCATATTGCCATAATTTTGATCTGTAATTTAAATCACAAGAAATAGTAATTCCTTTTTTATGCGCCATTTTAATAGCTTCTAAACAAGCTTCGGCAGCACTTTCAGAAATTGCTGGCGTAATTCCACTCCAGTGAAACCACGTAACACCTTCTAATACCTTGTCCCAGTCAACAAGACCCTTTTCGATAGTTGCCATCGAGCTGTGCGCACGATCGTAAACGACATTACTTCCTCTGCTTCCTGCGCCTGTTTCCAGAAAATAGATTCCTAAACGTTCTCCTCCAAAAATGATATTTTTAGACTCGACATTCATTTTTCGTATTTCTTTCAACGCAGCTCCGCCAATTTCGTTTTCAGGTAATCTTGTAACAAACTCTGAATTTAAACCATAATTTGCCAAGGACACGCAAACATTGAACTCACCGCCGCCATAGGTAGCACCAAATTCCTTTGCTTGCGAAAAACGTAAATGTCCTGCGGGAGAGAGACGCAACATAATTTCGCCGAATGCAACTATTTTACTCATATTATTTCTATTGTTTTTACCAGTAAAAAAACTTTAGCAATAAAAAAAATCTTTTATAATCAATAATCTTTCTTCTTGCTTCTATATTCTTGCTTCTATATTCTCAATTAAAATTTAAAATATTCTTTTGCGTTGTTGTATGAAATATCAGAAACCAATTTTCCAATCCATTCCATATCAGCAGGCAATTCTCCTCTTTGAATTTCATCTCCTAAAAGATTACAAAGAATACGTCTGAAATACTCATGTCTTGGGAAAGATAAAAAGCTTCTTGAATCTGTCAACATTCCCACGAAACAACTAATTAATCCCATGTTTGAAAGGGCATTTAATTGTTTTGTCATTCCATCCTTCTGATCTAAAAACCACCATCCTGAACCAAATTGTACTTTTCCTCTAACGCTTCCGTCATTGAAGTTTCCTATCATCGTAGCCATAACTTCGTTATCGGCAGGATTCAGGTTATAGATAATTGTTTTTGTCAATTTATCTTTGCTGTCTAATGCATTTAAGAAAGAAGATAGTTTTTGTGCTTGTGGATAATCCCCGATAGAGTCCCAACCTGTATCAGGACCTAAAATTCTATGCATACGAGCATTATTATTTCTTAATGCGCCTAAGTGAAATTGTTGCACCCAGCCTAATTCATGATATGTTTCAGATAAAAACAACAAGATTGCACTTTGAAATTTCAATGCCTCTTCAGGAGTTATAATTCCATTTTCTCTTTTCTTTTTGAAAATTGAAGCCACTTCAGCTTCTGTAAATTCTTCAAAGTAAATCTGATCTAAACCGTGATCACTTAATTTACAACCATTTGCGGCAAAGAATTCAATTCTTTTTCTCAATGCATCGCGTAGATCAGAATACGTATTAATCGCAACTCCGGATACATCCCCCAACGTATCCAGATATGCGTTATAGCCATCATTAGAAATTAAGATCGCTTTATCAGGCCTGAAAGCAGTACTTACTTTAGTTCCGAATGGGTTTTGTGCCAGTTTTTGATGATACTCTAAAGTATCAATTGGATCTTCGGTAGTACAAACTAATTCAGCATTTACTTTTTTAAGCAAATTTTGTGTGCTGTAGGCTTGTGAATTTATTTTTTCAGAAGTTTCAATGTATATTTTCTCAGCCGACTTTTCATTCAATAAATCATAGATATCAAAATAGCGAGCTAATTCTAAATGTGTCCAGTGGTATAATGGATTACGCATTGTATACGGAACCGTTTTTCCCCAGTTTAAGAACTTATCTTTATCAGAACCATTCCCGGTTACAAATTGTTCGTTAATTCCTAATGTGCGCATTGCACGCCATTTGTAATGATCTCCGTTAATCCAAACCTGAGTGATATTATCGAAAATTTTATCTTCGGCAATAGACTGAGGGTTTAAGTGATTGTGGTAATCTATAATTGGCTGATTTTTTGAGTAGTTGTGATATAACTCTTCAGCATATTTATTTTCAAGTAAAAAATTATCGTTTATGAATGTTTTATTTGAGCTCATAATTTCTTTGTAATTGAGAATTATTCTTCGTTTGAAGGTTTACCGATAGTTGCTAAAATTCCGCCATCAACATATAAAATATGTCCGTTAACAAAATCACTTGCTTTAGAAGACAAGAAAATTGCCGCTCCCGCTAAATCTCCCGGATCTCCCCATTTTGCAGCTGGAGTTCTGCTAATGATAAAATCATTAAAAGGATGCCCATCAACTCTAATTGGTTTTGTTTGTTCAGTAGCAAAATAACCAGGTCCAATTCCGTTGATCTGAACGTTGTATTTTGCCCATTCTGTCGCCATATTTTTAGTCAGCATTTTCAAACCACCTTTTGCAGCAGCATAAGCACCAACTGTATTACGACCTAATTCGCTCATCATTGAACAAATATTAATGATTTTTCCTTGTCTTCTCTCAATCATTCCTTTTGCAACATGCTTAGAAACAATAAATGGAGAAACCAAATCAATATCAATTACTTCTTTAAAATCAGCAACTTCCATTTCAATTAGCGGAATTCTTTTGATAATTCCTGCGTTGTTAATCAAAATTGCAATAGGTCCAACTTCGCTTTCAATTTTTGCAACAGCAGTTTTAACTTCCTGCTCATCGGTTACATTAAATTTATAACCTACTGCATTTATTCCTTCACTTTTAAGTTCTGCCACAGCAGCATCAATTTTTTCCTGAGAAGAGTTTCCGTTTACTACAATTGTAGCTCCAGCCTCACCCAATCCTTTTGCCATCGCCATTCCCAGTCCGTGAGTACTTCCTGTGATTAAGGCAACTTTTCCTTTTATATCAAATAATGAACTCATAGTCTTATCTTAAATCAGTTATTTTACAAACATCCATATCTCCATAATCTAAATTTTCACCAGCCATTCCCCAGATAAAAGTATAGTTACTGGTTCCTGAACCTGAGTGGATAGACCATGGCGGAGAAATAACTGCCTGATGATTGTTCATCCAGATATGTCTTGTTTCTTGCGGTTGCCCCATAAAATGACAAACAGCCTGATTTTCGGGAATATCTAAGTAGAAATAAACTTCCATTCTACGATCGTGTACGTGCGCTGGCATTGTATTCCAAACACTTCCCGGACGCAATTCTGTCATTCCCATTTGCAATTGGCAAGTTGTAACCACACTACCAATAATCATTTGATTTACAGTACGGTGATTAGCCGTTTCCATTGTACCTAATTGTAATTTATTAGCTTGTTCCAAACTTACTTTTACCGTTGGATAATGTGTATGAGCTGGTGCAGAGTTGATATAAAATTTAGCCGGATTCGCGCTGTCGTCACTTTTAAAAATTACTTCTTTATTTCCGCTTCCGATATATAAAGCATCTTTAAAACCTAATTCATAAGATGTTCCATCAACAACAACAGAACCACTTCCACCAACGTTGATGATTCCCATTTCCCTTCTTTCTAAAAAATAACCCGCTTTAAGAGGATCAATAGTTTCCAGAGTAAGATCTTTTACAGGAACAGCAGAACCAGCAATATATCTATCATAATGAGAATACGTCAATACGATTTCGTTCTCCTGCATTAAGTCATCAATTAAGAATTCATTTCTCAACTGTTGTGTGTCATATTGTTTTACTGCTTCAGGGCTTGACGCGTATCTTGAGCTATATTTTGTCATAATTTATATTTTAATGTAATCGATTGCACAAAATTATATTTTTATCTTTAAATATCATAATACAAATAGAAATTTACTTTCTCTTTGATTTATACTTCTACTTTTTTCATCCTCGGAACTAAAATATGCATAATCAGCCAAGCTAGTAAATACGAGCCTCCGCAGATGCAAAACATAATAAAATATCCCGTTTCGATTTTACCTAATTTAGTATAATACACAAACATATTTTTTTGAACTACCAAAGTTAAGAGAATTCCGCCAAGTGCACCAAACATTCCCCCAATTCCTGTTACTGAAGCAGTTGTCTTTTTTGGAAACATATCAGAAACTGTTGTAAAAATATTAGCACTCCATGCCTGATGCGCCGAAACAGCCAAACCAATTACCAAAATTGCCAGCCACATGTTTATTGCTCCTAAATATTGAGAAAACAAAACCGGCAAAACTGCAAAGGCATAAATAAGCATACTTGTTTTACGTGCTTTATAGGCAGGCCAATTTTTTTCTATTAATTTCAATGGCAGCCATCCGCCTCCAATACTTCCCACACTTCCAATAACGTAAACCAAAGCACAAGGCCAAATAATTTGGGTTGCCGAAAGTTTGTATTGTTTCATTAAGAAATCTGGCAACCAAAACAAATAAAACCACCAAACCGGATCTGTAAGTAATTTTCCGATGGCAAAAGCCCACGTTTGACGAAAACTTAGCAATTTAAACCATGAAACCTTTTCAGTATCTTCAACTTCAGTTGTAACGACTTTATCTGAATTTATATAATCAAGCTCAGCTTGCGATAATCTTTTTTGTTTTTCTGGCACTTCATAGAAAATAAACCATAATATTAGCCAGATAAAACCAACAATTCCTGTCAATATAAAAGCCCATTGCCAACCATAATTCTCTGCAATAAAAGGCACTGATAGTGGCACAATAATCGCTCCGATATTACTTCCGGAATTAAAAATACCCGTTGCTAAAGCTCTTTCTTTTTGCGGAAACCATTCTGCTGTAGCTTTTATCGCGGCAGGAAAATTTCCAGCTTCTGTAATTCCTAAAAATACACGGGCCACTAAAAAACCAGGTGTTCCTGTCGCCAATGCATGTCCAATTGCTGCCAAACTCCATAAACCGGTTGCAATAGCATATCCAATTTTAGTTCCCAGTTTATCAATAATTCCTCCTGCAACCAGCATTCCCATTGCGTATGCAAACTTAAATGCCAATTCAATATTAGAATAATCAATAACCTCTTGTTCTGGTGTCCAATGAAAAGCCTCTGCTAGAAAAGGCCGAAGGTAACTTATTACATTTCGATCTAAATAATTTACTGTAGTGGCAAAAAATACTAAACCGCATATTGTCCAGCGGTACTTTCCGATTGCTGCATTAGCTTGATTCATAATTTTGAGTTGGTTGCGGTTGGTTAGTTAGTTTGGATTCTATTATAAATCCTTAATCGGACTGTATTTCGGAACCAAAGATTTCATTACAATCCAACCTGTCAAGTAACAAACAGCACAGATTGAAAAAATGATGAAATATCCAGCTTCGATGCCTTTAAAGCCCATAAAAGCCATATTTGTTTCTTTAGTATAATCGAATAACATTCCTGACCCTTTGTTGATAATAGTAGAGCCGATACCTCCCGCTAATCCGCCAATACCAGTGATTGTTGCAATAGCTTTTTTAGGAAACATATCTCCCACTGTAGTAAAGATGTTTGCTGACCAAGATTGATGAGCTGCACCTGCAATTCCAATTATTATTACTGGAATCCAATAACTAATATGTCCTAAAGGCTGAGCAATCAATGCTAATAATGGGAAAAATGCAAAAATCAACATTGCTCTCATTCTGCCTTCGTAAGGATTCATTCCTTTTTTCTCCACAAAGTAAGTTGGCAGCCAACCACCAATGATAGAAAGCAAAGTAATCATATAAAGAACAAATAATGGTAAAGCTGCCTCTGTAGAATCCATTCCGTAAACAGAACTTAAATAGGCAGGTGTCCAGAATAAAAAGAACCACCAAACACCATCAGTCATAAACTTTCCGAAGGCAAAAGCCCATGTCTGTTTGTATTTGAAACAATCTACAAGAGAAACTTTTGTAGTTGTTTCAGGAACGTATCCTACTAATTTACTGTCAGCAATATCGTCTTGTTGAATATAAGCTAATTCTTCAGCGCTAACTTTTGGGTGTCTTTCTGGTTTATCGTACATAAACATCCAAAATCCCATCCAGATAAAACCTAATGCACCAATAATAATAAATGACATTTCCCAACCGAAAGATTTTGCAATAAACGGAATAGAAATTGGCGCTGCTAACGCACCAACAGTCGCCCCTGCATTAAAAATGCTTGTTGAAAATGCTCGGTCTTTTTTAGGAAAATATTCAGCTGTAGTCTTGATCGCTGCCGGAAAGTTTCCAGCCTCACCAATTGCTAATACGAAACGTGCAAAAATAAATAAGCTCACACTTACATTAATTACCATTCCTGTATCGTTAACCGTTCGAATTGCATCTTTTGCTCCTTCAAAACCTACAAACCAGTTTCCTGTAATGATTCCTGAAGTTGCAATTCCACAGAAGGCATGCAAACATGCACCAAAAGACCAAATTCCGATTGCCCATAAAAATCCTTTTTTGGTATCTAACCAATCCACAAATCTTCCGGCAAAAAGTAATGATACAGCGTAAAATATTGAAAACAATGCGGTAATATTTCCATAATCATTGTTTGTCCAATGAAATTCAGGAGCTATAAAATCACTCCAGGTCAAAGAAAGAACCTGTCTGTCTAAGTAGTTGATAGTAGTTGCAAAAAACAACAATGCACATATACTCCAACGATATTTTCCTGTTGATTTATTAGTTTCGCTAATAGAAATTTCATTTGTTTGATTCATGGTAACGGTTTTATTCTAAATTTATAATTTTTAACCAATTTGATTTGTCGTTTTTTTCAAGTCAAAACTTCAAAATCAACTGTTTAGTGTAACAAAATTCAATCAATGTAATCGATTGCACAAATATACTTTTAAATCCCAATAATACAAATAAATTGTATATAAAATTATTTTAATACTTTAAATTAACATTTCACGTAAAAAAAAGAACTCAAAATTACACATTAAACAATATTAATGTTAAATAACAACATGTAAAATTCATCCGTTTTGTATGTCAAAATAGTCCTCAAATCACTATTTTAAATTATTATAAAAAGCTCTTTCCCGTTTTTATAGCAAATTTCAATAATTGCTTACATTGAAAAATCAATAAAAAAAATATAAATTTGAATATCCTCCTGTCAAATCAATTAAAAACTAAAGACTTATAAATTGGAAAAATCAAAACACTTCATTACTGGAAAATCTCTTTTTAACCTGATTTTATTCTTCGGAATCACAGCTCACCTACATGCTCAAAATCAGGTAATTCCGTTATGGAAAACCATTCCACAAGAAATAAAAACTTCTGACTATCAAGAAAAAGAAACAAGAACTGACGGAAAAATACAAAGTACAAGCCAGGTTTCGATACCTACATTAAGCATATTTTTCACAAAAGAAATAAAGCAAAATCAAACCGCTGTAATTATTCTTCCGGGTGGTGGATATTCGCATTTATCTATGGATAAGGAAGGAACTAAAGTTGCTGAATGGCTTAATAGTTTAGGAATTACAGCTTTTGTTTTAAAATACAGATTACCGAGCGATTTAATCATGACAAACAAAACCGTCGGCCCGTTGCAGGATGCTCAGGAAGCCATGCGTATTGTGAGATTGAATGCTGCAAAATGGAATATTGATCCGAATAAAATTGGTATTATGGGATTTTCTGCAGGCGGGCATTTAGCATCTACATTATCAACCCATTATGATGAACGAGTATATGAAACATCATCAAAAATAAGTGCTCGTCCTGATTTTTCAATTCTGATTTATCCTGTAGTGTCAATGGAAAACGAAATAACACACAAAGGATCGCAAACAAGTTTATTGGGCAAAAATCCTTCAGAAGATTTAATTAATTCGTTTTCAAATGAAAAAAAAGTAACCGCACAAACACCTCCAACTTTCCTTGTACATGCTACCGATGATTCTGCTGTTTTGCCTGAAAACAGTATTAATTATTATTTGGCTCTTAAAAAAAATGCAGTTCCGGCGGAGTTACATTTATATGAAAAAGGCGGACATGGCTTTGGACTTGGGGTAAAAGATACCAGCAAATTCTGGACAAAAGACTGTGAAGAATGGCTAAAAAGCAATAATTTCTAACGATATAACAATTATAAAAAAAATAGGGTTTTTAAATTTAGTTAACGTGTAACCAAATCTAAAAACCCTTCAAAAATTGGACTTTCTTGTATGTCTTGCAAATTTATACAATGTACCCATCATAAATGGACAGTCAAATTTTCATTGAAAAATGTTTCTCCAAAAACAGTTTTACTTAAAAGAAATTATACTACTAAAAAGGCAAAGCAATACAACTTTTTTATCTTCTATGCCGCAAAACTACAAGCTACATTAAAGAAAAGCTTACGGGTTTCCTCATTTTTGCTCATTTTTTTTATTTTTAACATTTCTACTTCCCGCAATTCATTGTTTTCGTACACGTTAGCTTTTTGTATTGAAAATAAAAATTATGAAAAAAAAAGTTGCTGCACCTATTTTTCGGCACTAATACTCTTTTCTTATCCTACATTAAGTTGAACTTGAAATTTATGAAATACATTTGTGAAGTAAAGTACAAGTTCTAAAAACAACTGAAATTTAAGCCCAGAAAGAAAAACTTACAAACTCTTTTTCTTGTCCTGCATTAAGTTGAACTTAGAATTTATGAAATACATTTGTGATGTAAAGTAAGCGGTTTTATTTTTAGTTACTAAGATTTAAATTCTATAAAAAAAACTTAGAACCTCAGAACCGAAGCTTCGGGATAGCAGCTTAGAACCTTAAAAAAAAACGACCATGAAAATATTTCAATTCTTAATACTCGGAAAAAACGAACCAATATTGGAGATTTTACTTCGATTGGTAAATGCTTACGAAGACTGGAATGCAGTAGGTTTCAGCGATGAAAAAGCTGCTCAGGAATATTTTCTAAACAACAAAATCGATATTGTTCTTTTGAGTTCCGGAATCGAAGATCATGTCGAAAAAGAATTTACTTCTTTCTGTTTAGAACAACAGCCCGATGTCGAAGTAATTGAGCATTTCGGTGGAGGAAGCGGTTTATTAAAATCAGAAATACAACACAGATTACATCTTAAAGGAAAAATTTAGGTACCCAGATTTTCTCATTCACGCATTTTAATTCAAATATTTACGAAGATCGCCTAACCATTGACGATATATCGTTAAAATCAGTATTGCCTTTTTTCAAAAATTCGTTAGAAATCAACGCCTCCCAAATAAGGCACTGCTTTTGAACGCAATAAACTGAAAATCAAACTGAATATGATTTTTTATTAAAACCTTTTATTAACAAGCAAAATTTAATTATCATGAAAAAGTTACTCTTAACAGCAGTTTTATCATTCGTTACTTTTATAGGATTTGCACAAAAACCAAGTCCCGCACTATTAGACCCTACAAATCACACCCTAGTTCTTATTGATTACGAAAGCCAAATGGCGTTTGCAGTGAGCAATATTCCAATAGATCAGCTTCGTAACAATACCGCGTTAGTTGCAGGTGCTTCAAAAATATTTAAAGTTTCAACTATCGTAACAACTGTTGCTGAAAAATCATTCAGCGGACCTGTTTTTCGTGAAATTGAAGAATTCTACCCTCAAAAAACTTCAAACTATATTGATCGTACAACAATGAATACCTGGGAAGATGCACCTGCCCGCAAAGCAATTATCGCAACAGGCAAAAAGAAAATTGTTTTTGGCGGTTTATGGACAAGCGTTTGTATTGTCGGGCCAGTTTTATCTGCAATTAATGAAGGCTATGACGTTTACGTAATTACAGATGCCAGCGGTGATGTTTCTAAAGAAGCACACGAAATGGCGGTGACACGTATGGTTCAGGCGGGTGCACACCCTGTTACTTCCTTGCAATATCTATTAGAATTACAACGCGATTGGGCACGTCAGGAAACTTATGTACCAGTTACAGATTTGGTAAAAAAATATGGTGGCGCTTACGGTGTTGGCGTTCAATATGCACATGAAATGCTTAAACATTAATTCTTAGATTGTTCTTGGTTGATTACCTAAAAAGGCTGTTTTAAGTGACAGCTTTTTTTCCTTAAAACCTAAATAAAAATTATTATTATGAAACTAAAAATCCTCATACAAGCTTTACTTTTGATTATTTCATTACCCATTTTCGCTCAAGGCAAAAGCCTCGCATTTATCTTACATTTGATGATGTAGTAATTCGATCTCTGGAAATAAAAATACAATTGCAGAGGTTCTGGCTTTCGCCGATGGAAAAATCATGAAAACTTAAAACCAATGAAATTTTAAACTAAAAAAAACATGAAAACGCTAATTCGATTATTGTTGCTTTTAGGATTCCTTTATTCTGCAAATGCGCAACAGAATCCTGTATTCCAAAAGTTACGGTATGACGATGATGTGACCTATTTAAGAGCGGATTCTGCCAAAAATTGGTACGAGAAAATTAAATATATTCCGTTAGGAAAAAATGAAAAATATTACGCCAATATTGGTGGCGAAATAAAAGAGCAGTATACCTACACTGTAAATGATAAATGGGGCGACGAATCTGACGAAGGAGACGGTTATTTACTTTCTCGTTTTTTATTACATACAGATATTCATTTAGGTGCTTTCAGAACTTTTATTGAATTGCAAAGCAGTTTGGCCAACAGCAAAAATGACCCGAGTCCGGTCGATGAAAATGAACTGGATTTCCATCAGGTTTTTCTGGATATTGATTTTATCCGGAATAAAAACCAACAACTTACATTGCGCACCGGAAGACAAGAAATGGCTTATGGTATACAGCGTTTAGTGGCTGTCCGTGAAGGACCTAACAGCCGACTTGCCTTTGACGCAGTCAAACTTTTTTACAAAAACAACAATTGGCAGACAGATGCATTTTACACTCATCCGATCGCCAATAAACCAGGAACTTTTAACGATAGTTTCAATGAAAATGCCAAATTCTGGGGGAGTTACACTGTTATTCATAAAGTACCATTTATTCAAAATATCGATTTTTATTATTTAGGCTTATGGAAAAAAAGAGCCGTTTTTGATAATGCTGTCGGAGAAGAAAATCGTCAATCTATAGGAACCCGAATCTGGAAAAATAAAGGAAATTGGAAATATGATTTTGAAAGCCTTTATCAATTCGGAACTATAAATCAAAAATCAATCGCTGCCTGGACACTTTCCTCTTTTGCCTGTTATACTTTCTCAGAAGTAAAATTCAGCCCCGAAATCGGACTTAAAACAGAGATTATTTCGGGAGATAAACATTCAGATGACAATCATTTAGAAACCTTTAATCCGTTATATCCAAGAGGCGCTTATTTTGGATTAGTAGCTTTAATTGGTCCTTCCAATTTAATTGATATTCACCCATCGATAAGTTTAGAATTAAGTAAAAAATTCAGCCTCGCATTTGATTATGATATTTTTTGGAGAGCGTCAATTAACGATGGTATTTATGCCCCAAATATGCAATTATTATATTCCGGGAAAGACACAACCGAACGTTTTATAGGCTCTCAATTGATTTCTAATTTAGATTACACTGCGAATGATTTTCTGGCCTTTACTCTAGAAGCCGGCTGGTTTGATGCGGGAGCATTTTTAAAAGAAGTTGGCACCGGAAAAGATTATTTTTATACAGCGTTAACAGCTCAATTTAAGTTTTAAATTTGCATAAAAGCGAATGAAAAATGGAAAAGAAATATTCTGTTGTGTTTCATCCTTCAGAAGATGGAATTGAGTTTATAAAAAAACTAAAATTACAATTGTTCAATAAAATTGAATGGTATAGCAGTTGTAATTCCGTAGCGCATATTACAATTGGCGGTTTTAAAGCAGATGAAAATCAGCTTGATAAGTATAGGCAAAAACTTTTTAAAATCGCAGACTCTTTAACTCCTGTTCAGGTTTATTTAGATCACTTTGACGCTTATGAGGAAAGTCGGGCTTTTTTTATATCTCCTAACGAAGATTCTAAAGCACACTTAAAGCCTATGATGAAAAAAATTCAGGAAGCACTTCAAATTTCCAGTAAAGATAGAAGTGACGATCCGCATATTTCAATAGGACGAAATCTAACACCCGAAAACATCCAAATTGCTCGTGATTTATTTACTACAATAAATCTTGATTTTTTATGCAATGCTATTATTCTAAGAGAATTTGACCCGATCAAAAAGCAATATTTTATCTTAGAAACTTTTCCATTTGGCAGTAATCCTCAGCCAGAATTAATTCAGGGGAGTTTATTTTAACCGCAAGGTTCGCAAAGATTTTATGCAAGGTTCGCAAAGATGTCTTGTTTAATCTCGCAAAGACGCAAATTCCTTTGCGGCTTTGCGTCTTTGCGGAAATCACTAGCGCCCTTTGCGTAAACCCCTTGCGCACCTTGCGGTTAAATCACGACAATGTCGAGCAAACTGAAACAAGAAAAACTTGAAACCTGAAACTAAAATCAATTTTTCGTATATTTGAATTTTACAATTCACCTCTATGAAATCCCTAGATTCATTTTACCAGGATATTACCGAAGGTTCCCCTGTTGAACCGAGTTCATTATTGCCTAACGACATCAAAAAAGAAATTGGTCATTTTAATGTATTCGATATAAAAGAACTTTATGAAAGACTGAAAGACAAACCTGGTATGCCTTATGACAGAAGGGCCTATTACAAAATCAGTTTGATTCGGGGAAAAAACAGAGCCGAATATGCCGATAAAATAATCGACATCGAAAAACAGGGTCTTTTATTTGCTACACCAAAAATTCCTTATAATTATTTACCACAAGATACCAATCAATCAGGACAGTTTTGTGTGTTTACCACTGAGTTTTTATCCAAAAACAAAAGCGGAATTGATTTAGACGATCTTCCTATTTTTGCCACTGATGGTTATCCTATTTTTCAGCTTAACGATGAAGAAGTTGCTGAAGTTGAGCTGATTTTCAATAAAATACAAAAAGAAATCAACTCCGATTATATTTACAAATATGATTTGATCCGAAATTATGTTGCAGAATTAATTCACTTCGGACAAAAATTGCAACCCATCACGGCACTTTATTCCAAACATAATTCGGCTGCAAGAGTTTCTTCTTTATTTGCTGAATTATTAGAAAGGCAATTCCCAATAGAATCTCCGCACCAGCGATTAGAATTGAGAACAGCCAAAGATTTTGCCGAAAGACTGTCCGTTCATGTCAATCATCTGAATAAAGTTTTAAAAGAAAATACCGGAAAAACCACCACAGAATTAATCACCAGCCGATTGACAAACGAAGCAAAAATCCTTCTAAAACAAACAGATTGGAACATTTCTGAGATTGCTTTTTCTTTAGGTTTTGAAGAATTAGCACATTTCTCCAATTTCTTTAAAAAACAGACTTCGTTTACGCCTTTAGCTTTTAGAAGTTGATTTTTGTTTCAAGTTTCAGGTTTCAGGTTTCAGGTTTGAAATTAGAGCTTTAGATATAGATTAATTAAAAAATTCGTGATAATCCGTGTCTTCGCAAGGCGAATCCGCGTCATCAGCGTTCAATTATACGTCTGCAAACTTATTCGATCCTTTTATAAGATATAAAATAAGATTTGGAATTTGGAATTTCACTATTGAATTTTATTTCCTCCGATTTGAATTTCGCAAACTTCCATTTGAAATTTACAATTCCCCAGCTCCGCTTTACTCCTACCTTTGTCTTGTCAATTTAAAAGATCAAAAAGATGAATTTAGCAAACAACAAAATTTTAATAACAGGCGGTGCAAGCGGGATTGGACTCGGCCTGACCGAAAGATTTATTCAGGAAAATAACACTGTAATTATTTGTGGCAGAAGAGAATCTGTTTTAAATGAAGTGAAAGCAAAATTTCCAACTGTAATTACAAAGGTTTGTGACTTATCAAATGAAAAAGAACGCATCGCACTTTACGAATGGATAGCCGAAAATCATGCTGATTTAAATGTTTTAATCAACAATGCCGGAATTCAAAAATGGGTTTCCGTTACCGATGCCGATTTCTACGAAAGCATGAAAACAGAGCTTAGTACCAATATTGAAGCGCCTCTGCATTTAACTTCCTTATTTATTCAATTAGAATCAATGACTACGGTAATGAATGTAACTTCGGGATTGGCCTTTTCGCCTTTTGCAAAAGTTCCGGTTTATTCGGCTACAAAAGCTTTTTTCCGTTCGTTTACGCTTTCACTTCGTCATATTCTAAAAGCAAAAAATATTGAAGTAATTGAAATTATTCCGCCAGCGTTGAATACCGATCTTGGAGGGGTTGGACTTCATGATGCGCATCCGAGTGTAAGTGATTTTATCGAATCTATTTTTGAACAATTAAAAGAGGGTAAAAACGAACTTACTTTTGGAACCAGTGAAACAAGAATACATGCAAGTGTTCCTGAATTAAAAGCTTCATTTGAGGCGTTACACGGGATTAATTAAAAATTGAGAATTAAAAATTAAAAATCTGTGGTGCCTATATTTTTAAACACATAGAAACATAGATAATTGGAACGATTAAAAAAGGCATTTCATTTATCTAAAAAACACATAGTAGATATGTGTGAGAAACTAGTTTCTTTCAATACCCTTTTACAGCCAAAGAAAAACTATGTTTCTATGTGTTTAAAATTTCTCTCGCAGATTTAGCAGATTTGGCAGATTTCCAAATCAATTTAATCCTTTAATCTGTGGCCATATTTTTAACACATAGAAACATAGATAATTAGAACGTTTAAAAAAGGCATTTCATTTACCTAAAAAACACATACAGCTATGTGTGAGAAACTAGTTTCTTTCAATACCCTTTTACAGCCAAAGAAAAACTATGTTTCTATGTGTTTAAATTTTCTCACGCAGATTTAGCAGATTTAGCAGATTTTTTAATCAATTTAATCCTTTAATCTGTGGCAATATTTAAATAATCAATCTATATTCTAAATTCAAAATCAACAATCTAAAATCTAAAATCTAAAATTATATGTCAGTAAATACAAAAATCGCCTTAGTAACAGGCGGCAGCAGAGGTTTAGGGAAAAACATGGCAATCGCAATTGCAAAAAAAGGAATTGATGTAATCATTACTTATAACAGCAAAAAAGAAGAAGCTGATTCAGTAGTAACAGAAATAGAAAATTTAGGTCAAAAAGCAGTTGCACTTCAATTAAATGTTGCTGATTCTTCAACTTTTGATTCATTTTTTGAAAGTGTTTCTAAAGTGCTGAAAAACACTTTTAAAACCGATAAATTCGACTTTTTAATTAACAACGCCGGAATCGGAATTCATAATTCATTCATTGGCACAACTGAAGCCGAATTTGATCAATTGACTAATATTCAGTTTAAAGGACCATTTTTTCTGACTCAAAAAGCATTAAACGTAATGAATGACGGAGGCGGAATAGTAAATATTTCTACAGGATTAGCGAGATTCTCTTTCCCAGGTTATGCGGCTTACGCTTCAATGAAAGGCGCTATCGAAACGTTAACCAAATATCAGGCAAAAGAATTAGGCGAGAGAAAAATCAGAGCTAATGTTGTTGCTCCAGGTGCAATCGAAACTGATTTTGGTGGTGGCGTTGTGCGTGATAATGAGCAATTGAACAAAAATCTTGCTTCTATAACTGCTTTAGGAAGAGTTGGTTTACCGGACGATATTGGCGGCGTTGTTGCATTTTTATGCACGGAAGAGGCGCGCTGGGTAAATGCACAGCGCATTGAAGTTTCTGGGGGAATGAATCTTTAAATTAATTGTGAATGGTGAATTGTTAATTGTGAATTGTTAATTGTGAGTTGTGAGTTGTAAAAAGTGAAATGGTACTTTTCAATATCTAAACTTTTATTTCTCTACATAAAACAAACCCGACAGGTTTTGTTACGCTAAGTAAAACCTGATAGACATTATCCCGTCCCGAAGCTTCGGGATCGGGACTATCAGGTTTTTGTTTCAAATATATTTCGTTAGTAGCAATATTGAGTTTTAATTCTTTTCGATACTGACGTCAAAACCTCCGTTTTGATCGAAAACAACATCATAAAATTTTGAGCTTTTTTCTACTCCTACTTCATAAGTGGTTTTATTTTTATAATCTACTACCACTGCAATTTCGCGAATGGCACTTGCCGCATAATTTTTTCTCAAATAAGCCTGTGCTTTTGTCGGCAGCTGACTCAACGAAATCTGTAATTCGTATGCTTTTAAAGTTCCTAAATTATCATAAACCGCAAGAGCTTCTGCATTTGTATCCGTTTTGAATTTCGCTTCATATCGAACTTCATCATTATCATCTCCAACATATTCCATTGACCAAACGGGTATTTTATTCGGATATTCTTTCTGAAAAGTGAACAAAACTTTCTCCGGTGGGGTTATTTTTTCTTTCATATTCACGCCTTCCTGTGCGATCAAAAAACTGCTGCAGAAAGAGAAAACCACTATAAAAATATTTTTCATAATTTGATTTTTTAAATAAATTGCATCCAAAATTAGCGTATTAAAATTACTACTTTTACCCAAGAAAAAGTGGATTTTAAAGATATTTTGCAGACAAGACTTTATTTTTTAAAAGTGGAAAGACACCTTGGAATAAACATTAAAAAATGTTCATCACATAAATCAAAAAAGCCTGCAAAGAAATTAATCTTTTGCAGGCTCTTTCTTAAATAACTGAATTAGTAAGCAATCTTTTTTTGAATTGTGAATTGTGAATTATGAGTTGTGAAATGTGAGATGTAAAACATAGCAATTTTAAAATTTACAATAAACTTTTACTACTCACATTTCACATTTTACCTTTTACATCTCACAATTCACATTTCACATTTTTCATTACTTTTTAAGTCGGTCAGACAATTCTCTTTTATAAGTAATCCCAATTGGAAGTTTTTCGTTTTTAATAATTACAAAATCTTTTTCGGTAACATCAATTTTATCCAAAGCCACGATATACGATTTATGAATACGCATAAAGCTTTTTTCCGGAAGGCATTTTTCTAATTCGATTGTGGTAATTGAGGCCAGATACGTTCTTTTGATCGTGTGCAGTTTCACATAATTTCCAAAACTCTGTGCAAATAAAAGTTGGTCCAATTCAATATTCATAAAATAACCATCCACTTTTACGCTGATAGAATTTACGGCAACTTCTTCTTCCTTGGCTTTTGCATTTTCTGTTGAAAAAAAACGGTCTACTGCTTTTAGAAATCTCGGAAAATAAATGGGTTTCAGCAGATAATCAATGACACCGTAATCGTAACTTTCCAAAGCAAATTCAGAATAAGCTGTCGTTAAAATGGTCTTAGGATGCGTTGGGATAATCTTCAACAATTCCATACCTGAAATCTCCGGCATATTGATATCCAAAAACATTAAATCGACGTGATTTTCGCGTAAATAATCCATCGCTTCAATGCCATTATAGCCCTGAAAAACCAATTCTAACTGTGGATTTTGTTTGATGTAATTCGCCAGCACATAATGCGCTGCCGGCTCATCATCCACAATTATACATTTTTTTGGTTCTTTCATTACAAAAACTTTTTGAGTTGCAATTTCAAATCTACGATGTACGTATTTTTATCATCCTGAATGTCTAATTTATAGTCTTTTCCATAAATTAAATTCAAACGTTCAATAGTATTTTTTAATCCAATTTTGGTCGAAACCACATCTGTTTTCTTCGGAATCGAATTTACTACATGCAAATGCAATAATCCGTTTTCGACAGTAACAATGATTCTCACAAAACATTTTTCGATAGCGCAGGTTCCATGTTTAAAAGCATTTTCTATAAAGGCAATCAACAGCATCGGAGACACTTTATAAGCATTTTCATTATCGATTTTACAATCGTATGTAATATCGCAGCGGTATCCAACTCTTTCTTTTTCAAGCTGGACGTAGCTGTTTATAAATTCCAGTTCATCTTCTAAAGATACACACTGTTTGTTATTACTTTCTAACTGATAACGCATAAGCTGCGACACTTTCATAATCAAATCCGGAGTTCTGTCCGGAAATTCTAAACTGATTCCGTAAAGCGTGTTAAAGGTATTGAATAAAAAATGCGGATTCAGTTGTCCTTTCAAAGAATTCAATTGCATTTGGTTGAACAACAGCGTTTCATCGGTTTGTTTTTTGTTGATTCTGTAGAATTTAAACACAATAATCGGACTCAAAATACAAACCAAAGTTCCTAAAACACTCGCTAATTGGTACACATAACTTCTCTGATGCGAGTTTTGATACATTTGATATTTGCTGAACATATCGAGCATCGTAATTTCATATAGAATTACCGAAAAGACAAAAACTCCAAAAAGCGTTAGAAAAATATAGGTTAAAGGACGTTGCGTCTTAAATAATATCGGAAGTAAAAAAAAACGGTTGAACTGGGCGTGCATGTATAAAATGAAATAGAAAAAAACGCCCATTAAGATGGAAGCAAGAGAACTGAAAAGCATCCAATCATTTTTCAGGGTATATATAGTAAAGGAAAATGCGACAACGGCAATTTCCTGCCACCATTTATTATCCAATATGTTATCAAACTTTTTATTCATTTTAATATTCAAATAGTTTACAAATTAAGCACAAATATTTAATTATTATTCCCAATAAATGACAAATTCAATTGGTCATTTTTAAGCGCATTACATCATTTAAGAAGGCATATTTCCGCATAAGAGAAATAATTTTGGGAGATAATTTCATACCACTAATTTCTATGTATTTCAGAAAAATTACTTTAATAGTTTTCTTGATTTTTGCTTGCGGTAGTTATTCACAAACCTTGTCTTTAAAAGAAGCGATAAAAACAGGTCTTGAAAACTACGGTTCGATCAGAGCAAAAAGCAACTATACCAATGCTTCGCGAGAAACATTGAAACAATCCAAACGCGATTACTTACCGAATCTAAACTTGTCGGCCCAACAAGATTACGGAACCATCAACGGGCAAAATGGTGCTCTTTACGGACTAAATGGTTTGGCCGCCGCTTCTTCAGGCCCTGCTTTACCAAATCAAAATTGGAATTCCGCTTTTGGAGCCCTTTATTTAGTCAATATGAACTGGGACTTTTTCACTTTCGGAAAAGCCAAAGAAAAAATCAATTTGGCAAAAGTTGATGTTCAGGCCAAAGAACGCGATTTGCAACAGGAAATGTTTCAACAGGAAATCAAAATTTCTGCTGCTTATTTAAATTTATTAGCAAGCCAAAGATTATTGATTTCGCAACAAAAGAATTTAAGCCGCGCAGAAGTTTTCAAAAAGACAGCTGTTGCGCGCGTTAAAAACGGATTGTTGGCGGGAGTCGATTCTACCTTGGCTACAGCCGAAGTTTCAAAAGCTAAAATTGCACTGAATCTGGCTCGTAATTTCGTTAAGGAACAAAACAATAAATTGGTCGATTTAATGGGTGTTGCGCCACAGGATTTCAAAACAGACACTTTGTTTGTGAATCAAATTCCGAAAGCGATTTTAACAGCCGAAAAAACTACTGATAGTCTTCATCCGTTACTTCAATATTATAAAACAAGAATTGATTACAGCGATCAGCAAACCAAATTATACAAGCGTTTTTATTACCCAACGATGAGTGCGTTTGGAGTTGTCCAAACCCGTGCTTCAGGTTTCGATACGAATTATGTTCAGGATCAAACCGCTTTCAACAGAAATTATTGGGATGGTGTAAATCCGGATCGTTCTAATTATTTAGTTGGAGTTGGAATTAGCTGGAACTTGACGACTCCATTCAGAATGAGCCGCCAAGTAAGCGCTCAAAAATTCGTTTCTCAGGCTTTGAAAGAAGAATACAATCAGGCGGACAGAGAGTTGAAATCGCAAATGAGTTTTGCAGAAGATAAAATAAAAATCACGCTGGAGAATTTTGCCGAAGCGCCAATTCAGGTCAATGCAGCTCAAAAAGCGTATCTGCAAAAATCGACTTTATACAAAAACGGCTTAACCGATTTAACCGATTTGACACAAACAATGTTTACGTTAAACCGTGCCGAAATTGACCGTGATATCGTCAACAACAATGTATGGCAATCGTATTTGCTAAAAGTAGCCGCATCAGGCAATTTCGACTTATTTATAAATGAATTTTAATTATAGATCCTAATGAATTTAATACGTTTTGCACTCCGCAAACCCATCTCCATACTAGTATTGGTAGCTGGTTTATTTTTCTTCGGAATTGGTGCCATCAAGGACATTAAGGTAGATATTTTACCAAAAATGAATTTGCCGGTAATTTATATCGCGCACCCTTTTGGAGGTTACACACCGGACCAGATGGAGGCTTATTTTGCCAAAACTTATGTCAACATTTTACCCTTTGCAAACGGTGTAAAATCGGTTGAAACCAAAAATATTCAGGGGTTAATGATTATGAAATTAACCTATTATGAAAACACGAATATGGCGCAGGCTGCTGCAGAGCTGAGTTCACTTTCTAATAGAATCCAGGCGGCCTTTCCTCCGGGAACACAGCCTCCGTTTATCATTCGTTTTGACGCTTCCTCTTTGCCAATCGGGCAATTGGTTTTGAGCAGTAAAATCAGATCAAATAATGAATTGCAGGATTTAGCCAACGTTTATGTTCGTGCTTCGTTTACTTCGATTCCCGGATTATTATCGCCGGCACCTTTTGGCGGAAGCCCAAGAACAATTGAGGTTAACGTAGATCCGGATTTGTTGCGTTCGCACAATATGACGCCAGATCAAATTGTTGAGGCGATTCGTATCAACAACCAGACGGCTCCTTCCGGAAACGTTAGAATGGGTAATACCAATTATATTACGCCAACGAATAATACCATTAAAGAAGTTAAAGATTTTGAAAACATTCCGTTGTTTAAAGGAAGCGTTCAAAACTTAAAATTAGGCGATGTAGCCACTGTAAAAGACGGTGCCGATATTACTGCAGGTTATGCTTTGGTAAACGGAAAGCGTTCGGTTTACATTAGTATTGCAAAAGCGGGAGATGCTTCGACCTGGGATGTGGTTCAGAAATTGAAAGCCGAATTGCCTAAAATTCAGAGTACACTGCCGGAAGACGTAAAATTATCATACGAATTTGACCAGTCGGTTTATGTAATCAACTCGGTTAAAAGTTTAATTACAGAGGGAATTATTGGTGCGGTTTTAACCGGATTAATGGTTTTACTTTTCCTTGGAGACAGACGTGCGGCTTTGATCGTAATCTTAACGATTCCAATTTCGATTATTTCCGGAGTTTTATTCCTGAAATTATTCGGGCAAACCATCAACTTAATGTCTTTAAGCGGACTGGCTTTGGCAATTGGGATTTTGGTGGATGAAAGTACCGTAACGATCGAAAATATTCACCAGCATCTCGACATGGGAAAACCCAAGGCACTCGCCATCTGGGATGCCTGTCAGGAAATTGCGTTGCCTAAATTATTGATCTTACTTTGTATACTAGCGGTTTTTGCTCCGGCATTTACGATGGTCGGAATTCCGGGAGCATTGTTTTTGCCGTTGGCATTGGCAATTGGATTCTCAATGGTGATTTCATTTTTGCTTTCGCAGACATTTGTGCCTGTAATGGCAAACTGGTTGATGAAAGGGCATGATAAACACGAACATGGTCCCGAAATTACAGACGATGAAGCAGAATTTAATAAATGTGGGTTAACTCCTGAATCTGAGAAACAATTAATCACGCAGAAAAAAGGATACGTTGAAAGACACGATACTGACGGAAATGGAAAAATTGGTGCTTTCGAGCGATTCCGAATCCGATTCATGAGAACGTTAGATCGATTGTTTCCATATAAAAAAGCTGCCGCATTAGTGTATCTGGTTTGCGCCATACTGCTTGCCGTTACGTTTATTACTTTCATTGGAAAAGATGTTTTTCCGAAAGTAAATTCAAGTCAGTTTCAGCTGAGAATGCGCGCTCCAGACGGAACCCGTTTAGAGCGTACCGAAGAAAAAGCAGTTATTGTTTTAAAAGAATTGCAGAAAATGGTCGGTAAAGAACATATCGGAATATCCTCTGTATATGTGGGGCAACACCCGTCGCTGTTCTCGATTAACCCGATTTATTTATTCATGGCTGGTTCTCACGAAGCGGTGTTCCAGGTGAGTTTGAAAGAATATCATGTTGATATGGATGACTTTAAAGACGATTTCAGAGCCCGAATCAAAAAGGTATTGCCAGATGTAAAACTGTCGTTTGAACCAATCGAATTGACAGACAAAGTTTTGAGCCAGGGTTCTCCTACTCCAATTGAAGTTCGTATTGCAGGAAAAGACAAAAAACGAAATGAGTTGTACGCCAATAAAATTGTAGAAAAACTACAAAAAATAGCGTATTTCAGAGACGTACAAATTGGTCAGCCAATTCACTATCCGGCAATGAATATTGATATTGACAGAACGCGTGCTGCCGAATTAGGTGTTGATATGAATGATATTTCGAGATCGCTTGTAGCTTCGACCTCATCATCAAGATATACCGAGAAAAATACATGGATTGACGAGAGAGCCGGATTGTCCTATAACGTTCAGGTTCAGGTTCCGTTAAACCAAATGAAAAGCAAAACTGATATTGGAGAAATTCCGGTATTAAAAAACTCGCTTCGTCCTGTTTTAAGTGATGTTGCCAAAATTACACCGGGCTTTGTAAGCGGTGAAAATGACAATTTAGGGGCTATGCCATACATTACCGTTACAGCAAACATCTACCAGACCGATTTGGGGACGGCCACTAAAGATGTTGCTGCAACAATAAACTCATTAGGAGAATTGCCACGTGGTTTGTTCATTACTCCAATTGGTTTAAGTAAAGTATTGGAAGAAACATTAAGTAGTTTACAAGTAGGATTATTGGTTGCCATTTTTGTAATCTTCTTAATGTTAGCCGCTAATTTTCAATCGTTCAAGGTTTCGCTGGTCATTTTAACAACCGTTCCGGCGGTGGTTTTAGGATCGTTATTAATGCTGACAATTACAGGTTCAACCCTAAATTTACAATCGTATATGGGAATCATCATGTCGGTTGGGGTTTCGATCGCGAATGCCGTTTTACTGGTTACCAATGCCGAACAATTGCGAAAAATAAACGGAAACGCCTTAGAGTCGGCGCGTGAAGCTGCGGCGCTGCGTCTTCGTCCGATTATCATGACTTCGGTGGCGATGATTGCCGGAATGTTACCAATGGCAATTGGTCACGGCGAAGGTGGCGATCAGGTTTCTCCATTAGGAAGAGCGGTTATTGGCGGATTATTATTCTCGACTTTTGCCGTATTGCTAATCCTGCCGCTTATCTTTGCGTGGGCACAAGAAAAAACAACGACACAATCGGTTTCTTTAGATCCTGAAGACGAAGAAAGCATCCATTATATCTCATCATTAAATAAGCCGAAAGTTTGAAAGTCATAAAGCTGAAAGTCACAGGTGGTGGAAATATTTTGAAACACTTCTAACCTTTTCGTTTATTTACTGAACAAGACATTACATTATATTCTATCATATAAAATCAAAAAATGAAGACTAAAATATTACAATCGAGCGCGCTGTTTTTTGCAGCACTATTTTTCCTGAACAGCTGTAATTCTAAGAAAGAAGAAGCGCCTGTTGCAGAATTAGAACCTAAAACAGAAACGTTTCTGTTAGAAAAAGAAAAACTAACCACCGAATTGCGTTTGCCAGCCGAATTAACTGGTTTTCAACAAGTAGATTTATATGCCAAAGTCAGCAGCTTTGTAAAAGTCCTTAAAGTTGATATTGGTACAGAGGTGAAAAAAGGACAGCTTTTGATTGTTTTAGAAGCGCCTGAAATCAGTTCACAACTGGCTGCAGCCGAATCAAGACTGAAATCGATGGAAGCCATTTATGCGACCAGCAAAAGTACCTACAACCGTTTGTACGAAACCAGCAAAGTCGAAGGAACGATTTCTAAAAATGATTTAGAAATGGCAAGCGGAAAGAAAAATTCTGATTACGCGCAATATCAGGCTGCAGTTGCAGGACACAAAGAAGTTTCGATTATGAGAGATTACCTTGAAATCCGCGCTCCTTTTGATGGTGTTGTAGCAGCAAGAAACGTGAATTTAGGAACATTTGTTGGTCCGGCCGGAAAAGGCTCCGATTTGCCTTTATTGACAATTCAGCAGCAGGATAAATTACGTTTGGCGGTTTCTGTTCCGGAATTGTACACGGGATATTTACACACCGGCGACGAAATGACTTTTAACGTAAAATCATTACCTGAACCTTTTACAGCAAAAATCACAAGAATGTCTGGTGCTTTAGATTTAAAACTGCGTTCAGAGCGTGTAGAAATGGATGTTCAAAACACTAAAAAAGATTTATTACCAGGAATGGTAGCCGAAGTGCTATTACCGCTTAACGCGAAAGACAGCACCTTCGTAATTCCGAAAACGGCTTTGGTGAGTTCTGCTGAAGGTACTTTTGTAATTAAAGTAATCGATCACAAAGCCACAAGAGTCAATGTAAAGAGAGGAAGAGAAATCGACGATAAAATCGAAATATTTGGCGACTTAAATCGCAAAGACAAACTGGTAAAAATTGCCAGCGAAGAAACTAAGGAAGGCGATATCATAAACGAATAACCTGCGTTTTGTCTTCCGTTTAGTGCTTACCAAAAACTGTACGTATTCTATAATGCGAGCATTTTAAAATTTGATTTGTTTTTAAAATGTGAATTTAAATTTGTCTAAAAGGGCGGTGCTATCGTTACCGCCCTTTTTTTTTTTTCGTAAGTTTGGGAGGTTTTGGAAGGTTTTGGAAGTTTCACAGAGATTCGCTAAGATAGCACGGAGGTTCGCTAAGATTTTTTTTTTGTCTTTCGATACCTAGTATTCTGAATCTACACGTACAGTTTGTCATTTCGACGAAGGAGAAATCCTCGCAAGTAGCTCTACAAAGTTTGGCTAAGTTTTTTATTTAATTCCGAAGAAATAATCACGCAAAGACGCAAAGTCGCAAAGCACGCATTCTTTGTCATTCCGAGGGACGAGGAATCTCGCAAGTAGCTCGCCAAAGATTAGCAAATTACTATGCACAGTAAGGATTAAAAAATTCCGAAAGCATGATCTACACGCAAGGTTTGTCATTTCGAGGAACGAGAAATCCCCGCAAGTAGCTCTACAAAGATTGGACTTTTGACTTTTGACTTTAGACTTTAGACTTTAGACTTTGAATTCAATTACAACCCCAAACTAGGCAACACAAAAGATTTAGTATTAGAATGTAACCTAATCCACAACCCCGGATTTTTATTCAACTGCTGTAACGCTTCCTCTTTATCTGAACTTAGTTTTGTTTGAAGCACGTTTGCATAAGTCTGAATTTTAGCAGGAGCAGAATCGGCATCTACTACAGATTGAACGATTTTTTTGGCTTGTAATATCGCAGCCGGCCCTAAAGTGAGAATATATTCAGCAGATCGACATTCCTTTTCGTCGTTTTCGTTTATAAGGCTTCCACCCGCTTTAAACTTGCTAATGTGGTGCTCCAAAATACTACTCGATATTGGAATTATCCCTGCAATATGATGAGCTTTCGCTCCGGAGAAAGGCTTAATATACGCCAAATGTGAAGCTTGATTTTCTTCCGGACCGTGACCAATAAAAAAGATATCCAAACCACCTAATGCTTCCAATTTAGTCAAATACTCCACAAGCGCAGACTCTAAATCTTTTGTATCTGTTCGCATTGGTGTAAAGCTTTTTATCTTTTTGAAAAACGCCTCACCTAAAATACGCTCAAAATCCCTGACAAAACTTAAACCATTATTCATGCTCAAAGGAGCAAGTGCATCCTGAGTAAATACATTCAGCCTTGCCAATAACTCATCCTGTTTCGTTGACTTAGCTAAAGCTCCCAACAAACGGTGTAACTCCTGAGCTCCTCTCCCACCAAGAAGCGCAATATTAATATCACCTTCTTTCGATTCCGCAGTACTATAAAGTTCGTTTAGCATGGCCTGACCAACTTCAGCTTCACTGTCAAGAACAGTAGGCGTTACGCCATAATCAGTAAAATCAAATTCCTGTTTGCTATTTTGGGACAACCATACATTATTGTTGTCTTCATATCTTGTAAATTGTGAGTTGCTCATTTTATTGTAATTGCTTATTTATTCTGATTCATTAGCATGATGTAACCGCAAATATAAAACATAAGTACAATATCTTTTGTTTCTCCCGAAGAACTGCCTAAAATTCCATAATCTTGATTTACACGCACAGTTCATTCTGAGGAACGAAGAATCACACTAGAAACTCGACAAAGATTTGTTAAGTTTTTGTTTAAAGCTGATTAATAATCACGCAAAGACGCAAAGTCGCAAAGTTTTATCCGCCTAGTTTGTCATTCCGAGGCACGAGGAATCACACTTGAAGCTCGACAAAGATTGGCTAAGTTCTTTAGTTTAAAGCTGGAGAAATAATCACGCAATCCCGATAGTTATCGGGAGCGAATTCGCAAAGTTTTATCCGTCTCGTTTGTCATTCTGAGGAACGAAGAATCCCCACAAGTAGCTCGACAAAGATTGGCAAATTATTTCTAAGTAAACCCAATTGTCACCCTGAGCGAAGTCGAAGGCTTATGAAACCAAAACCCGAATATAACAAAGATGCAAAAAGATTGGAATTTGGAATTTTTATTTTAGAAATTTAATAAGAAGCTATTTACTTCGTCAGTCGCTATCGCTCGTGTCCCGCTTTTCCTTCCACCAAAAAAGGATTTTACTCCCGACACTTCGGGGCCAACGGGGCTAGGGATCTTGTTTTCAGAAAGAAGAATCAGGTATAATTACGTGATTGTTTAGCTTGGTAAATTTATATTTTTGATGGAAGATTTATATTAAGCAGGCATTATAATTATTGATTTAGATTACGTTCACGAGCGGGACGCTCGCGCCAGCAGGAGCTTATTTTGTTTTGGTCAAATTTAGGTGTTTTTGGGTTTTGGTATCGAGAGATACATAACACCCGCCAAGCAACCAAAAAACGTTTTGGTTTTTTTTATAATTTAGAAAATAACCTACATTAGCTTAATAAATTATTAAAATGAAAGATAAACTTTTAAATATTATTAAGGCTTCTAAACTTAATTTAACAGATTTGTTAATAGTGATAGAAGGTGGTGAAGGAATGAAAGCTTCGTCATTTGATATTAATCCCAAAGATTTCTTAAGATTCGCTAGACAAGACCTTTCAGATAGTAAAGATAGAGGTTATATTAACAGTTTGACAAATTCTAAAAGGGCTATAGATTGTCAAGTTGACGACTTGTTGGAAATTGTAGGTATCAAAATAAAAGATGAGAATAAAGATTTAGAAAATTTTGCCAAGTTATTTGATTTCGATGCAAATGATATTGCATTTAAACTTAAGTTGATACATAGTTTAAATCTTGCTCCCAGTTTACTAGTTTCCAAAGCAAGGACTATTAGAAATAAGCTAGAACATTACTATCAAATGCCAAAAGAGACTGAAGTTAAAGAAGCATTAGATGTAGCAGATTTATTTATACGTTCAATAGAAGGAAAAATCAGACTTCCTAATACTATGTTTTACATTACTGACTTTAATCAGTGTAAAGAAGAAAATAATTGGAAAGTATTTAAGCATATACATTTCACCTACAACACTGAAAAGAATTTTTTTCATATTAGTTTAAGAGAACTTGACACAAGTAAAGATAGCATTGAGGAAATTACAATTTTTGCAAACGATAAGGAATACTGTGCATTGCTGAATATAATGTTTTCGAATGACGATGAAGCAACAGTAGATTACGCAGTAAAAAAATTATTGAAATTCATAGGTCACCCAATTCCGACTGAGAATGTAAATGTAGAACTTGGATAATTTTTTTTTTGCACATAAGTTACACCCCCCGCTAGCGCGAGCGTTCCGCTCGTGAACGCAACGAATTTAAATTATATATTTGTTTTAAATACTGCAAACAAAACCAAATGATAAGAATCGAATTCGAAGAACCCAATAAAGAAATCTGTACTTGTTGCAACAATGAAATTGTAAAACTCACTAGATTTGTTTATAAAGACGAAGACGCATTTGCTATTTACTATTTAAAATTTACAAAAGGGCATGACGACAAACATGCACTAGGAATAATTAGTATTGGCGATTGGGACACTGATGAACCAAAAAATAGATTTGCATTTCCATTTAGAATTTGGACTAATGAAGATAATTATCAGGTTGGTTTAATGGATAAGGAAGATTCACCCTGGAAACAAGATTTACTTGGAAATATTTTAGATAGAAAAGAGGCATTAGAACATCCTTGGATTCAGGAAGTATTTCATATTACAGATCATATTGTAGAGGAGGATGAAGTATTAAAAGAATATTTTAATTGATATTTTTTTTAGTACTGCACCTGAAATCTTCGAAAAACCCACAATCAAAATCGCCAATCTTTGTCGAGCTACTTGCGAGGATTTCTCGTTCCTCGAAATGACAAATTAACGGAAAATATTCTTATGAAAATGACTGGCCTAGCCCCGATAGAAGTGGAAATCCTTTTGTGCCGGGGTTCGGCACAAAAGATTGTAGCGTATAGCGGGATCAGCTCCTAATTAAAATTGAAATTACAAAAAATCTAATCAAAGTTTACTGAAAAAGTGTTTTCTTTGATTGTATCAGAGAGTGAAACACTAGCTGGCTTTAAATAAAAATCCTGCAAAAATGAAATGCATAAAAATTTTAATACTATTCTGTTTTTTAGCTTCTTCTAAAACTTGTTTTGCAGAAACCAAAACGGATACCATTACGAACTGGCAGATTTATAAAGGTTCTGAATTATTGTTTCGTAGTAATCAATTCGATTGTTACAAACCTACCGGCGTTATAAAGAAGTCGATGATTTTAAAGATTTCAGAGTTATCTTTTTTCGCGATACTCAATCCTTTGGAAAACAAAAAATACAATTCTTTAATGGAAAAAATTTAGTATCAGAATATAACTTTGAAAATAACGAAGAATTAAAAATACCAAAAAGTGACATTCAAAAATTGTTTTCAAAAACCGAAACAAATTTAACAATTAAATATTTTGACGAGAAGGAGCCAAAAGGAATTTTATTGGGCTTTTTATTGTTAGAAAATTAGTAAAGTTTACTAGTGCAAACAGAGATACAACAATCTAATTTAAAACATGAAGAAAATAAATCAAATCATTCTCCACGCTAGCGCGAGCGTCCCGCTCGTGCACGCTAGCAAAAAAGGAATAATTCTGCTATGTAATTATCAGCAATTAAACTGAAAAACTAAAAAAAATGCAAGACCAAAAAATTGATCTTGCATTTTTTATAACATAAGCATCTCCTTAAACTGTCTGACGCTCGTGTTTTCCTTCTTTAATTTCTTCCACCATTTTTTTATTAAAAGCGGGCAAATCATTCGGGTTTCGGCTGGTCACCAATCCATTGTCTACGACTACTTCTGAGTCTTCCCATTGTGCTCCGGCGTTTATTAAATCGTTTTTAACAGAGAAGAACGAAGTTACTTTTCGACCTTCTAAAACATCAGCATCTACCAGAATTTGAGGACCATGACAAATAGCCGCTACTGGTTTTTTACTTTCAAAAAAGGAACGTACAAAATTTACTGCAGCCTCTTCTCTTCTCAATGAATCAGGGTTTAAAACGCCTCCCGGAAGAACCAAAGCATCGTAATCTGCTTCATTTGCCTGACCTAATACTGCATCAACATTATATTCCTTGCTCCAATTTCCGTCTTTCCAGGATTTAATAGTTCCTGATTTGAGACTTATAATATCTGCATTCCAGCCTTGCTCTTCGAGATAGGCTTTAGGCGATGCTAATTCTGATTCTTCAAAACCGTTTGTTGCTAATATGGCTATATTCTTTTTCATAATTTTAAGTATTTTAAACGTTATTAATTTGATTTAGCTAAAATTACTTATTTCAGTCAGCCAGTGAAAACAGATCCTGTTAAACCTTTCTTTAATAAAAGTTAATTAATTGTAATTCAGGTTATTATTAAAAATTAAATTGAAATTATATAAGATTGATGTCATTTTGGTCAACTATTTTATAGGATGAAAACCAAGAAATCATTGTACATATTATATTTGAATACTTTAATTAATATTCTTTACATAAACGCTTCAACAAATTCAATTAAAATCGCCAATCGAAAAGTTGTAATAATAGGGAATACCATGTTGGTCTCCAGGTTTCGGGAGGCACAAAAGATATGGTGGACAGAAGGACAAGAGCGATAGCGACTGACGAAGTAAATAGCTCCTTAAAATTATAAAGTTCCTTTTAGTTTTTGAAATTTCCAACTCGTTTGGAATACAAATTATTCCCAAAAATAATCGCTCCCATTACAAATGGTACAAAATGAGAAATTTGCCAGAAAAGAGCTGTTCCCGTTTTTAGTCCTTCATTTGATGTTTCGAATATACCAAGGCCAATAAAGAATAAGCAGAGAACAAATAGAGCAAATTGAATTTTATAATTTATTTTGATCATAGGGTTTTGTTTTTTTTATAAATATAGGAAAAATACACCAAAATATGTAATATAATATATAACCACAAAGTATGTCATTCCGATTTCTATGATAAAAATGAGCATAAAAACTTAGCGACTCTCTGTGCCACCTCAGCGTAACTCTGTGAAATAATTCTTATTTTTGATATACAATTATTCTCAATATGGTTTCAATAAAAACATTTGATCAGGCGACAGAATTAGAAAATCCGAGACGTGTTTTGAAATACGTTTTAGTTTTTTGTACTTCGGGTACAACGACTATTTCTGTCGATGAAAATGAATTTGTATTGACCAAAAACGCTGTTATTACCATTACTTCCGGACAAATTCATTATTTCAAAAACATCCAAAATGCCACCGGATTCGTTTTGGAATTTACCTATGCTTTCTTTTGTAAAGATGATAATGACATGGAATTGATTTTCCACAACGGTTTGTTTTGCCATTTTGCAATGAACGAAATGATTACGGTGGATCATCCTGAAATTATTGTTCGCCAATTGGAGGAAATCAGCAAAGAAGTAACCGAAACGCCGTATCAATATTTAATCTCCATTCACAGCCGAATCGAGTTAATTTTGATTGAAATCAACCGTACCAAAATTAATCGTGGCGACGAAATCTACAAACCCGATGCGCTTTTTCTGCATTTTCTGGAAACTACTTTACAGAATTTCGAAAAGAATTTATCGGTAAACGAAATCGCAAATCTAATTGGTACTACGGAATCCAAACTAAACGAACTTTCGAAACTCCATACCAACAAAACCGCTCAAAATGTCATCTTCGGATTGGTTATTTCTGAGGCTAAAAGGCTTTTTACTTATGAAAAACTTTCGGTGAAAGAAGCCTCTTATGCTTTGGGTTTCAATGATCCTTTTTATTTTTCTAATTTCTTCAAAAAACATACGGAGGTTTCTCCAAAATCATTTAAAGAGAAAGCGGTTAATTCGTAATTACATGCTTTTTCCGGAATTCTCTATTCTTTAGCAAGCGTACTTGCAACATCTTTGTATCTCAATAATTACTAACAAATTAGTCTATGAAAAGATATCAGGATTATGCGGCTTTTCTTTTGCGGATTGCATTAGCAGGAGGATTTATTTCCGCCGTTTCGAGTCGGTTGGGATTTTGGGGAAGTTATTCTTCGGGCTGGGAAAGTTTTCTGGCTTACGCCGGAAAAGTAAATTCTTTTGCCCCAAAAAATTGTATTCCAACAATCGCCATCACCAACACTATTGCCGAATCGCTTTTGGCTTTGCTCCTACTAGTTGGTTATCAAACCCGATTCGCTTCGATTGGCGCCGCAATTTTGACTTTGCTGTTTGCGCTTGCTATGACGTATTCTTTTGGTGTAAAAGATCCGCTTGATTATTCGGTATTTGTATTTGCTATGGGCGCTTTTCTTTTGGCGACTATGGAAAACTACAAATGGAGTTTAGATGAAATTAATATGAAAAATAGAAACAATTAAAACTGAATGACAATGGAAAAACAAATCACAAGAAGTAGTGAAATAAATTGGAAACCTCTTATAGAAGAAGGTGTAAATACGGCTGGTATTTTTTCAAAAGCATTATCTTTTGATGAAGCGACAAAAAGACACAATGCCTTTTTACTAAAGTTTGAGGCCGGTGCTTCGTACCCAAATCACATTCATCCTGCCGGAGAAGAAATTTATGTTGTCGAAGGCGAAGTGCGCTCCGGAAAAGACGAACTTAAAAAAGGTGATTATATGTACATGCCACCCGGAAGTACGCACTCGGTCTTTTCGAAAAATGGATGCGTATTGTTGTTTAAAGTCCCGGCGGAGGTGGTTATATTGAAGTGAAATTTTCCCACCATATAAGTCATATAAGAAAATTTAAGGTTTGGGTTGAGTTTAAAATTTTAGAAATATAAGTGTTGTTGTTCTCTTTGCTATCGCATAGAAATTACTTTAGAAACTCAAAACTTATATGTCCTAAGATCCCAACTCCGCACCAATACTTAAATTATCTTACATCACTTATATGGTGGAAAAAACTTTGCGACTCTTCGACTTTGAGATTAATTCACAAGCCATAAATCAAAAACTCAGCGAACCTCCGCGCAACTCTGTGAAATAATCCTTACTACACTCTCAAAAAAACTTATATGCCCTAAGATCCCAACTCCGCACCAATACTTAAATTATCTTACATGACTTATATGGTGGAAAAAACTTTGCAACTCTGCGACTTTGCGCGATTAATTTCACAATCCTTAACCATATAAACCTTAGCGAATCTCTGTGCAACCTCCGCGCAACTCTGTGAAATAATCCTTCCTCACTCTCAAAAAAAACTTATATGACCTAAGGTTCCAGCCTCCGCACCAATGCTTAAATGACCTTATATCACTTACATGGTGAAAAAAACATCAAAAAAATTTGCGAAACCGAATAGTTGCACGTATATTTGCAACCGATTGGCTTCGTAAATAAAATTGAATATTATGAGACGGGATATTTTTCAGGCAATAGCCGATCCGACCAGACGGGGTATTATTGCCCTGATTGCAACGCAGGCAATGACACCAAACGCCATTGCAGAGAACTTTGACACTACACGCCAGTCTGTTTCGAAACACCTGCGCATACTCACAGAATGCGAAATCGTAAAACAGGAACAGCACGGCAGGGAAATTTATTATTCACTCAAAATTGAAAAAATGAAGGAGATTGATAAATGGTTGAAACAATTTAGAGAAATTTGGGAAACCACATTTAACCAACTCGACGAAGTATTATTAACAATGAAAAAAATGAAAAAATGAAAAACGATTTATTATTTGATTTTACAGTAGACAAACCATCCAAAACGGTATATATAACCAGAGAATTCAATGCAGAACTGCGTTTGGTTTGGGATGCCTTTACGAAAGCGGAACTTTTAGACCAATGGGTGGCGCCAAAACCATGGTCATCTAAGACAAAATATATGAATTTTGAAGTTGGCGGAAAAAGATTTTACGCGATGGTAAGTCCGGAGGGAGTAGAACGCTGGTCGCTTCAGGAATATACTTCGATTTCGCCAAAAACCAATTTTAAATTGTACAATACGTTTGCAGACGAAAATGAAAATCGCGAAGTACCCGGTTCTGATTGGGATTATACTTTTAGCGAAGAAAACGGCATTACAAAAGTTCATATTACCATTTTTAATGAATCTCTGGAGCGTTTGGAGAGAATGATTGAAATGGGCTTTTCAGAAGGCTTTAAAATGTCTATTGATAACTTGGATCAATTACTGGAAACTTTAGCTAAAAAATAGAAATCATGGCAACTATTAATCCTTATATACACTTTAACGGAAATGCCGAAGAAGCTTTTACGTTTTATAAATCGGTTTTTGGCGGAGAGTTCGCTAATATTTCGCGTTACAAAGATATTTCGAGCGTTGAATATCCAATAGCGGAAGATGATTTAAACAGCATCATGCACATTGCTTTGCCTATCGGAAAAAGTAATGTCTTAATGGGCAGCGACGCCATGAAAATGATGGGAGAAGTAACGGAAAACGACAACAGATATACTGTTGCCATCATTGCAGAAAGCAAAGCAGAAGCCGATAAATTATACAACGGACTTTCGGAAGGCGGGAAAATTGAAATGCCATTGACCGATACGCCAACGGGTTCCTACTTCGGAATGTTTGCTGACAAATTTAATGTGCAGTGGATGGTGAATTTTGATCCTAAATTTAGTGTGCAGGACTGATTTTTGCAACATATAGAATCTCGCAAAGGCGCGAAGGCGCAAAATTTTGAAGTAATTTTATTTGCTATTCTGCGGCTTTGCGTGCTATTTCTTCGGAGAGAAAAGGAAATTAAAATAAACTTATATTTCTACCTTCTAACCTTTACGCAAAAACTTAAATTTCCTTACATGACTTACAGGTTGAAAAAAATCACAACAGATCTTTCAGTACCGGATACACTTTTTTGAACTTAGTAAAAGCAGCTTCATAAACACTTTTATGAGCTGTATTAGGGTAAAAAGTCTTTCCGGTTTTGTTTTCGTACGTGATATCCTTACCTATCGATTTCATACCAATGAGGACAGCGCCCCAGGCAGAACCTTCAATAGTTTGGGAGGTTTCTACTTCTATCTGAAAAATATCGGCAACCATTTGAAGCCAAAGTTCACTTTTGCCAAATCCACCGCTGGCCATTACTTTGGTTTGTTTTCTTTTTTCAGGATCCGGAAGCAAAATTTCAGTTATCTGAAATAATCCATATAAAATGCCTTCTAAAGTCGCTCTGACCAAATGCGCCTGAGTGTGGGTTATCTGCATTCCTAAAAGCGATCCTTGTGCGGCTGCATCCCAAATTGGTGCTCTTTCACCCAGTAAATAAGGCACAAAAAGCAATCCTTCAGAACCGGCTTGGATTTTTTCTGCTTCTTCAAAAAGAGCTTCAAAAGACTGATCCGTTTTCAATAAAGTTTCCCTGACCCATTGCAAAATAATGGCACCGTTATTTACAGCTCCCAAAGTAAGATATTGATCGTTCATCAAATGATAACATTGGGTTCGCATTTGCTCGTCGAGATACGGTTTGTCAATTGGTAATCGTACAGCTCCGCTGGTACCAATTGTAAGAGCAATACAACCTTTATTCATCGCTCCTGTTCCCAGATTGGCCAAGGCACCGTCGCCACCACCAATTACATACAGAAAATCATCTGACACTCCTTTGCATTGATGTGTTACCTCACAAACTGTCGATAGTTGCTCCGGTTTTAGGTCTAAAAACTCCAAAATTTCAGTATCCCATTGTAAAGTATGGATATTTAATAGTCCGGTTCCGGAAGCCATTGAAGTGTCTGTACAATATTCATTCGTAAGATGATGCCATACATATTCTTTAATACTAATGAATTTATAGGTTTTAGAAAAAATAACGGAATCAAATTCTTTGAACCAGGCAATTTTTGCCAAAGGTGAAAAAGGATGAATCGGGATTCCTGTTTTTTGATAAAAAAGTTTTCCTTTATCAGAATTTTTGAGTTTTTCGGCAATGGCATTGGCTCTGTTATCGGCCCATAAAATAGCATCAGTTAAAGGTTTGCCAGTTTCATCAATGGCAATAATGCTTTGCATAGCTGAACTGAAACTAATAAACTGTGGCTGAATCCCTTTTGTAATTTCGCCGATACAATCTATAACAGTCTGTAAAATCTCTTGTGGATTTTGCACACTCCAATCCGGTTTTGGATGATACATCGGATAAGCATTTGAAACCTGCTTAATAACATTTCCGTTTATATCAAAACAAATGGCTTTTGTAGCCGTTGTTCCAATGTCGATTCCAATATAAAATGATTCCATGTCTTTTATTTGATCCATATATTCAGTACCAATACGCCTATTAATCCCATCACTCCTATTATTGTTTCCATGACCGTCCAGGTTTTAAAAGTGTCTGAAACGCTGATGCCAAAATATTCCTTAAACATCCAAAATCCAGTATCGTTTACATGCGAACACATTAAACTTCCCGCCCCAATAGACAATACCATTAATTCCGGGCTTACACCTGATGCAATTACTAAAGGCTGTACAATTCCTGCTGCCGTTAATCCGGCAACTGTCGCAGATCCTAAAGCAATTCGAATTATAGTGGCAATCAGCCAGCCTAACAACAAAGGAGAAAGTGATGATTTTTCGAAAAATGTACTTAAATCGGTTCCCATTCCGCTGTCTATCAATACTTGTTTAAAAGCACCTCCGGCAGCAATGATTAAAATGATCATCGTAGCCGAACTCATAGCTGTACCTGATTTATCCATGATATCCTGCATTTTTCTTCCACGCAAAATTCCTAGAGACAAAACAGCAAAAAGTACTGCAATTAACATAGAAGTCGTTGGATTTCCTATAAAAAGCAAAAGAGCGCGCAAATCATTTCCTTCGGGTAGTAGCAATTCGCTGAAAGTAGCCGTCGCCATTAAAAAAACCGGAACTAAAGCCGTCAGAATACTAATCTGAAAGGAAGGCATCTCGGCTTCTGTAAAAGTTTTGCTTTCGAATAAACCTTTCGGAGGAAATGCCTCAATTTTTTTTATGAATTCAGGAAAAACAATTCCGGCAACAAAAAGTGCAGGAAGCGCTACCAAAATTCCGTAAAGCAATGTTTTACCGATATTAGCCTTAAAAATAACTGCAATTGCCGTTGGTCCGGGATGAGGAGGCAGAAAACCGTGTGTTATGGAAAGTGCCGAAGCCATTGCAATACCCAAATAAATCATAGGTTGTTTGGTACTTTTAGCCACGGCAAAAACCATTGGAATCAAAATAATAAAACCGGCATTATAGAACATCGAAATTCCGACAGAGAAACCTGTGATTACCATTGCCCATTTGATATGCTTTACTCCAAATGACCGTATCATTACTGAGCTGATTCGCTGTGCGGCGCCACTATCTGAAAGCAAATTCCCTAAAACAACACCGAATGCAATAATTAAAATTAGAGAACCCAGTGTACTTCCAATCCCTTGCTGAATGGAATTAATCAAATCGGGAAAAGGCATTTCTTTAGCAATTCCCACAAAAAAAGCGGCAATAATTAAGGCAATAAACGCATTAAGCTTTACGCCCGAAATGAGAATCAATAACAACAATATACTGGCAATCAGAATCAGTAGCGACATAGATTGGAATGTGATAAAAGATTAATTAGTAGTTGTTTCGTAAAAATATTACTTTCTACACTTTTAATTGTGTCGATTCTACTTTAATATGTGAAATAATAAAAATAAATATGACAGCTTATTTCAAATCCTTCTTAATCACCAAATATTTTAAATCGGTTTTTCCAACATTACTAATTCCGTGCTCCATGTTTGATGGGCAATAAAAACTGGTATTTGGACCGGCGGTTACGGTTTTTCCGTCAAGATAGAATTGAGCAGTGCCTTCGAGGATATAAAAGAATTCTTCTTCGACGTGGTGATGTGGCGCATGTGTCGATTTTCCCGGCTCAACGATACTCATTTTAAGTGTGTTTTCCTGGGTGAAGTTTTTATCGCCAAACCAATATTGATAACCTACTTTTGTTTTGGTGGCTTTGTCTAACTCAAAATGATTGACGCAATTTTCAATCGTATATTTTGGTTCAGTTGAAGTTGTTTCTTTTTTTGTTTCTTGTGCTTGTGCAGATTGCTGAGCGAATAACGCAAGAATTGCAATAGTGATAGTTGGCGCTAGTTTCATTTTCTTTTTTTTGTAATAATACAAAAAATGCTTTTACATAGCGTTTAAAAACAAAAAACAAGCTTTATTAGCTTGCTTTTTGTTTTATAATTTTCTTTAAAATTTGATTGCAATTTTTCCGATAGTAGTTCCTGATTCCAGTAACTGGTGGGCTTCTTTGAAATTGGAAACTATTAAACCGTTCAGTGTCGTTTTTAAAGTAGACTGAATCGTACCATTATCTAATAAATTGGCTAATTCATTTAAAATATGATGTTGCTCTATCATATCATCTGTTTGGAACATAGAACGTGTAAACATCAATTCCCAATGAAAACTGGCACTTTTACCTTTTAACTGACGAAGATTTACATTTTCGACCGGATCACTAATCGAACCAATATGTCCCTGCGGTTTTATCAGTTCAACAAATGCGTTCCAATATTGATTCACATCAACAAAATCCAGAATAAAATCGACTTGCTGAAAACCTGCGTTGCGAACTTCTTCAATCAAATTTTTATGATTTACTACGAAATCGGCGCCTTGTTGTTTACACCATTCTATAGATTCAGGACGCGACGCTGTAGCTATTACGGTTAATCCGGCCACTTTTTTAGCCAATTGAATAGCAACTGATCCTACTCCGCCTGCTCCGCCAATGATTAAAATGCTTTTGCCTTTGTCTTTTTCCGGATTGATGCGAATTCTGTCAAATAAGATTTCCCAGGCTGTTAAACCGGTTAGCGGCATTGCTGCAGCTTGTTCTGCTGAAAGAGATTTGGGTTTTCTACCCACAATACGTTCGTCAACAATTTGATATTCGGCATTACTGCCTTGTTTGGTCAAATCACCTGCGTAGAAAACTTCGTCTCCCATTTTAAATAAACTGACCTGATCACCAACTGCTTCTACAATTCCGACAGCATCCCATCCTATAATTTTTGGTGCTTCTAAAGTCGTTTCTTTGGCGCTATTCTGGCGAATTTTAAAATCTACCGGATTCACAGAAACGGCTTCAATTTTAACTAATAAATCATGCGCTCCCGGAACTGGTTTTGGTGTTTCAAATTCAATGAAACTATCTTGTTTATCTATTGGTAATGAGGTTTTAAATCCTATTGCTTTCATCTTTTTATCTTTTGATTTAAACTAATAATACAAAGATACTCACAAAGAAGGATTTGGGAATTGTACAAATTCGTTATGAATTGGTACATGTTTACTGTGTGATATTATTAATGTCGGAACTAAACTGGACTGAAGTCCAGCTCTACAATATTGTGCATTCCTACGGAATTTTTTCTTGTGCAAAAATAACTGGAGTGTTTAACATGCAAATTAGACTTTTGTCTTAACTTTGTTTATCAACTTTAGTAAACTTTAAATCATGCAAGCAATTAATATCACAGCGTATACGGAAGATGCTTCTCAAATTGAAGCTGTAAAAGCTTTTATGAAAGCACTAAAGATAAAATTTGAGATAGCAAATGTAAAACCTTATGAGCTATCTGCTGAACAACAACAAATCTTAGATAGCCAAATTGATTTAGATAAAAATCTATATAAAGATGCTGAAACAATTTATACTGATATAAAAAAGAAGTATGAGTTATAAGATTGTTGTCTCTCCTATTGCATTAAAAAATATTGAGGAAGCGGTTGAATATTATGTTTTTAAAGCTAGTAAAAAAGTAGCTTTGGACTTTCTTAATGATTACAAAAAGGTTTATAGAGCCTTACAGATTAATCCATTTTGTCAATTTCACGACACTACTTATCGTTTTCTGCCTTTTAAAAAATTCCCATACATTGCTTTTTTCATTATTGATGAGCTATCTAAAACTGTTTTTCTAAATGCCGTTTTTCATACTTCACAAAATCCTGAAAAGTATCCAACAAGTGGATTTTGATTATAAATCTGTTGAGAAAATTATAAAAACTAAACCTCTCGACTAGCCCGGATAGAAGCTTTTGATAAAGCAACCTTTAAACCTTTTCATTATGAACCACCTCCCACTTAAAATAAAATCAAATCTTCTATTTTTTATTGCTTTTGCTTTTACAAATTTTATACACGCTCAGCTATCAGAAGAGAAAAACCATAACATAATTGCAAAAGGCGCAGTTCTCACAAAACTATCCGATCAATACAGTTTTACAGAAGGACCCGCCGCAGATAAAAAGGGAAATATTTATTTTACCGATCAGCCTAATAATCGAATCATGAAATGGTCGGTTAATGGTGAGCTTTCTGTTTTTATGGAAAATGCAGGAAGAGCTAACGGTTTGTATTTTGATCACGAAGGCAACCTTTTGGCTTGTGCCGATGAAAAAAATGAAATTTGGGAAATAGACCAAAACAAAAATTATACTGTATTACTAAACAACTTCGAAGGAAAAAGGCTGAATGGCCCAAATGATCTTTGGGTCGATCCAAAAGGCGGTATCTATTTTACAGATCCTTTTTACAAAAGAGATTACTGGAAACATACTTCCAAAGAAATAGAGAAAGAATGCGTTTACTATTTATCTCCGGATAAATCTAAAATTATCAACGTTGACAATGAGTTGGTAAAACCGAATGGCATTATTGGAACTCCGGATGGAAAAATGTTATTTGTAGCGGATATAGGAGCAAACAAAACGTATTCTTATACTATCAACAGCGATGGTTCTTTAGGCAAAAAAAAGCTGTTTACTGAATCCGGTTCTGATGGAATGACAAGAGACGAGGCCGGAAACATTTACTTAACCGGAAAAGGAGTTACCATATTTAATCCAAAGGGAGAAAAAATAGCCTATATTGATGTTCCTGAACCGTGGACAGCCAATGTTTGTTTTGGAGGAAAAAAACGTAAGACATTGTTTATTACGGCCAGTAAAAGTGTCTATACTATAGAAATGAATATTCGGGGAATGAAATAATTAATGTAAATGAAAATTAAAATTTTCTATAACAGGATAAAAAAACATGAAAAAACATAACCTAGACTGGACTAAAGTCCAGCCCTACAAAATTGCTAGAGCCTCTGGCTCTTTTAGATTGCCCACATAGATTTTAAAATTCCGGAGGAATGATCAATATTGTAGAGCTGGACTTTAGTCCAGTCTCGTATGGTTTTGTATTTTTTGATTATCGTCTTATGAAAATTAAACTGGACTAAAGTCCAGCCCTACAAAATTGCTAGAGCCTCTGGCTCTTTTAGATTGCCCACATAGATTTTAAAATTCCAGAGGAATGATCAATATTGTAGAGCTGGACTTTAATCCAGTTTCGTATGGTTTTGCATTTGTTTTTTTATCATTTTATGAAAATTAGACTGGACTAAAGTCCAGCCCTACAAAATTGCTAGAGCCTCTGGCTCTTTTAGATTGCCCACATAGATTTTAAAATTCCGGAGGAATGACAATATTGTAGAGCTGGACTTTAGTCCAGTCTCGTAAGGTTTTGCATTTTTTGATTATCGTCTTATGAAAATTAAACCTCTCGCCTAGCCCCGATAGAAGCGGTATCTCCCGATTTAGAAAAACAAGGCTTTTTAGCCGTAGTTTTTGTTAATCGGGAATATAGCGGATAGCGGGACTAAAGGTATTATGAAAATTGAAACTTCTGCTCCTGAAAATTTATAAGGTTTAAATCAAATTATTTCTTCTTTTTACTTTTGAAGACGTTTTGTGTAATTAGTAAATCTTAAAAAATGTTAAAAAAGAATTCTAATTTCATTAAAAACAAAATATTTTACAATTAAAAACCTTGGGAAAGCCTTATTTTTCAGCGTCTATATTGTGATAAGAAAAAATTATAACGAATTTATATTATAATCAGAAAATCGGTATTACATTTGCCTAACAGTGTTAGATTATTTAATACTCATCAAAATGGCAAGTAAAGATCGTATTTTAAGACAAAAAGAAGAGACAAGAAATAACATTCTTGAAGCTGCTTATGCTATCGTCAAAGAAGAAGGATGGCAAGGTCTGAGTATGCGAAAGATTGCTGACAAAATTGAATACACTGCTCCTATTATCTACGAATACTTCTCGAACAAAGAAGCTATTTTAACGGAATTAACCGGTAAGGGTTTTATTAAATTATCGAAAGAGTTACAAAACGCCAGAGCTAAATTTGATAAACCTGAAGACCAATTAGAAGCCATGTGGATGGCGTATTGGGATTTTGCCTTTACAGATACTGAAATGTATCAGGTAATGTTTGGTGTGCAAATGAACTGTTGTTCTCAGCAATGTTCGGCTGCAGAAGCACCTTATAAATTGTTCACTGCGGTGATTTCTGAAATTATGAAAAACAGTGATCCGAGCCCTGAAGTTATCAAACAAAAATATTTTACTTTCTTTTCTGTTATTCACGGTTTAATTGCGATTAACATTATAAACAAAAGCGAAGTAATGGAAACAATCAACAATCAAATCCTGAAAGATGCGATTGGTGGTATCATCAAATCAATACAATAAAAAAATTTTCCATTTCACTTAACAGTGTTAGAAAATTTAATTAAGTAATATAGCAGCTTTTTTTTTACTATTTTACTTAACAGTGATAAATAATTTAATACCGATTTTTTACAGAATCGGAATATGCTCACTATATGGAATTTTGCGCCTTTTAACTTAACAACGTTAGATAATTTAATTCAATTAAACATGAATACCCAGAATGCCAGAATACAAAAGATTTTAACTCAAATGAATGTCCAACAAATTAAAACCAATATGAAAATGAAAAATGTAATTATAACCAGTTTTATTCTGGCACTTGTACTAAGTAGTTGTGCAGATAAAGCGCAGGCTCCTGCTCCGGCAGCTCCACTCCTGCCAGTTTTAGCGATTCAAAACTCTGATGCTGTTACTGATGCTGAATATCCAGCTTCGATACAAGGAACAGTAGACGTAGAGATTCGCCCACAAGTAAGCGGAAACCTTGACCGTGTTTTAGTAGATGAAGGTGCTTATGTAAGTAAAGGTCAGACTTTATTCAAAATAAACGAACGTCCTTTCCGTGAACAATTAAACAATGCTTTGGCAAGCCTTCATGCTTATGAAGCGGCTTTAATAAATGCTCAGTTAGAAGTTGATAAATTAACGCCTTTAGTACAAAACAAAGTAGTTTCTGACTATCAATTGAAAACGGCTAAAGCTTCTCAAAAAATTGCTGCTGCTAATATCGAGCAGGCAAGAGCAATGGTAGCATCGGCTAAAATTAATTTAGGATATACTAATGTGACAGCCCCTGTTAGTGGTTACATAGGAAGATTGCCTAAAAAACAAGGAAGTTTAGTTTCGGCTACTGATATTGAACCGTTAACAAAACTTTCAGATGTACACGAAGTATTTGTTTACTTCTCTCTTGGTGAAACTGATTTCATCAAATTCAAAACACAATATGCCGGAAATACATTGGGTGATAAAATCAAACATTTGCCTCCTGTAACTTTGATTTTGGCTGATAACAATGCTTATGCTCAATCAGGAAAAATTGATATGGTTGACGGTCAATTTGATAAAAACACCGGTGCAATTACGTTAAGAGCAACTTTCCCTAATGCAAACGGAACGTTACGTTCTGGAAACACCGGAAAAATCCGTTTAGGAATCGAACATAACGATGCGATTCTGGTACCACAATCGGCTACTATCGAAATGCAGGATAAAGTATTTGTTTATACGCTTAACAAGGGAAATAAGGTAAACAAAATGCCTATCACGATTATTGGTAAAAGCGGAACCAATTATCTTATTGGTAATGGTGTAAAATCTGGCGACCAAATTGTTTTAAGCGGAATCGACAAACTTCAGGAAGGACAAGTGATCCAACCTCAAAAATCGACCGCTGAAGTTGCTCAAATAATTAACAAAAAATAATTTTTACAACAATGTTCAAAATATTTATACAAAGACCTGTACTGGCAACCGTAATCTCCATTTTATTGGTGATCCTGGGTGTACTTGGACTTACAAAATTGCCTTTACAACAGTTTCCTGATATTGCGCCTCCCTCGGTTTTGGTTACGGCGGTTTATCCGGGAGCGAATGCCGAAACGGTTTTACGTTCGGTTGCACCATCTCTGGAAGAATCTATAAATGGTGTTGAAAACATGACATACATGAGTTCAACAGCCAGTAATGACGGTACGCTTGCGATTACTGTTTTCTTTAAATTAGGTACAGATGCCGATCAGGCCGCAGTTAACGTTCAGAACAGAGTTGCTCAGGCGACAAGTCAGTTGCCTGCAGAGGTTGTTCAGCAAGGTGTAATTACCGCGAAACAACAAAACAGTTTCATCATGGCGATTGGTATGTACACAGAAGACGAATCGAAATACGATCAGACTTTTGTGGCCAATTATGCTCAGATTAATATTATTCCGGAAATTAAACGTATTCCGGGTGTAGGTTCTGCCAGTATTTTTGGTGGGGTTAAAGATTATTCTATGAGAGTTTGGCTGAATCCAACTCAAATGTCGACTTACAATGTTACGCCAAATGAAGTTATGGCAGCTATTCAGGACAAAAGTTTAGAAGCTGCTCCGGGTAAATTTGGTGAAAGAAGTAAAGAAGTTTTTGAATACGTAATTAAATACAAAGGGAAACTTACTAAACCGGAGGATTATCAAAACATTGCGATTCGTTCGAATGCTGACGGTTCTATCCTTCGCTTAAAAGATGTTGCCAGAGTGGAGCTTGGTGCTTACTCTTATAACAGTTTAACTCGTTTGAACGGTAAAAAAGGAGTTGTAATTGGTGTTATTCAGTTAGCGGGTTCTAACTCAAATGAAATTCAGATTGCGATTAATAAATTGATGGTGAAAGCCTCAAAAGATTTCCCACAAGGAATAAAACACAATATTTTCTACAGTACAAAAGTATCTCTTGACCAATCAATCGAACAGGTTGAACACACTTTGATTGAAGCTTTTATACTGGTATTTATAGTTGTTTTCATCTTCTTGCAGGATTTCAGATCAACATTAATTCCGGCCATTGCTGTACCTGTAGCAATTTTAGGAACGTTCTTCTTCATGCAGTTATTCGGATTTTCGATCAACCTTTTAACGCTTTTCGCTTTAATTCTGGCGATTGGTATTGTGGTGGATGATGCGATTGTCGTCGTCGAAGCCGTGCATGCGAAAATGGAGCACAAACATCTGTCTCCAAAAGTAGCCACACATGAAGCAATGCACGAAATAACGGGTGCTATTATCTCGATTACGCTGGTAATGGCTGCTGTATTCCTTCCGGTCGGTTTTATGGAAGGTTCAACAGGGGTTTTCTATCGTCAGTTTGCTTTTACGATGGCGATTGCAATTGTAATTTCAGCCGTAAACGCTTTGACATTATCTCCTGCCCTTGCCGCTTTATTCTTAAAAGATAATCATGCTGCACATGAAGGAGATGCTCTATACAAAAAACAAGGATTTAAAGAAAAATTCTTTACAGGATTCAACAATAGTTTTGAAGCATTGACTAATCGTTATGTCGGCGGATTAAAATTCTTAATTCGTAACAAATGGGTTAGTTTAGGTGGATTGGCTTTAATTGCTTTCGCTACGATTGTAATGGTGAAAACTACTCCTGCTGGATTTATTCCAACAGAAGATCAAGGATTTATTGCCATCGCTGTTAATACACCTTCTGGAACCTCTTTAGACGGAACTCAGAAAGTAATGACAGAAGCAGAAAACACTTTAAAAAAATTGGATGCATCACGATTTGTAACAGCTATTTCAGGTTTCAACTTATTGACAAATTCTACAAGCCCATCATCAGCAGTAGTTTTCGTATTGCTTAAACCAAATGAAGAACGTGGCGAGGTTAAAAATATTGACGAAATCATGAATCAGGTTCGTGGCCAATTGGGCGCGATTTCAGGCGGAAGTTTCTTCGTATTTAGTTTCCCAACTGTTCCCGGATTTAGTAACGTTGAGGCATTAGATTTAGTACTTCAGGATAAAACCGGTGGTAAACTGGATAAATTCAGTGGAATCTCTCAAACCTTTATTGGAGAATTGATGAAACGCCCTGAAATTGCTGTAGCCTTTACCTCTTTCAAAGCCGATTATCCTCAATTACAATTGGATATCAACGATGAAAAAGCAGATCAGTTAGGTGTTAAAGTAAAAGATATCCTTCAAACAATGCAGGCTTATTTTGGTAGCGCACAAGCCTCTGACTTCAATAGATTTGGTAAATATTACAGAGTTGTAGTTCAGGCCGATATTGCCGACAGAGCAGATCCGTCAGCAATTGACAGAGTTTTTGTGAAAAACAAAAATGGCGAAATGGTTCCGATAAATACTTTAGTAAAACTAAGCCGTATTTATGGTTCTGAAACTGCTTCGAGATACAACTTGTTTAATTCGATTTCGATTAATGCAATTCCGAAACCAGGATTTAGTTCCGGAGATGCCATTAAAGCAATTGAAGAAGTAGCAGCTCAACAATTACCTGCAGGTTATAGTTATGAATGGTCAGGACAAACCCGTGAAGAAATTTCTTCCGGAGGTCAATCGGCAACGATTTTCTTACTGTGTTTGATATTCGTCTATTTCTTACTTGCCGCACAGTACGAAAGTTACATCTTGCCTTTAGCAGTAATCTTATCTATACCTGCAGGAATTTTTGGAGTATTCGTAGCGATTGGTTTAACAGGAATTGAAAACAACATTTATGTACAAGTTGCATTAGTAATGTTAATTGGATTGCTCGCCAAGAACGCGATTTTGATTGTCGAGTTCGCCGTCCAGAAACGAAAATCAGGACAGGCACTGGTACAAGCTTCTATTGATGCAGCCAAATTACGTTTACGTCCAATTATCATGACATCACTGGCTTTCGTAGTAGGATTAATTCCGATGATGAGTGCCAAAGGGCCATCGGCACAAGGTAACCACTCAATTAGTATTGGTGCCGCAGGAGGTATGGTTTCGGGAGTAATTCTTGGGTTGTTGATCATCCCGGTTTTATTCATCGTATTCCAACATTTACAAGAAAAAGTAACCGGAAAACCGGTAGCAGTAGTTCATAACGAAGAAGAAAAATAAATATGGAAAATTATATAACGACAATTCTGGTGGCCATCATATTTGGCATAGGATACATATCGTACCGAATCTCAAGAGATCTTGAAACTAAAAAAGATACTTGTACAGAAATTTAACCCGTCGGGTGAAATTAAAAAAAAACACTTTAACACATAGAAACATGGGCTTTTGTATCAAAAAAGGGATCAAAAGAAACAAGTTTCCACACATAGCTTAACTATGTGCATTTAAATTAGTGAAGCGCCTTTTTTTAATCTTCAAAAACTATGCTTCTATGTGTTAAAAATAATTACACCCTTCAATACGGGTAAAGAAATTTAATAATAAGACTAATGAAAAAATATATAACCAAAATCGTGATGGTCGCTATTTTGATCACCACATTGATATCCTGTTCTGTTTCGAAGGATATTGAAACTCCAAAAGATGCACTTCCTGAAAATTTCAGGAATGCATCGGTTTCAAAAGATACTGCGAGTATAGCCGATTTGGAGTGGAAAAACTTCTTTACAGAGAAAGATATTATCAAATTGATTGATAGTGCGGTAGCTCGAAATAACGATTTACAAATCGCTACTAAAAACATCGAAATTGCGCAATACCGATTCACCCAATCAAAATGGAATAATGTTCCTCAGGTGAATTTGGGTGTGACTGCAAGCAGCAACAATCCGTCAGATAATAGTTTTACGGGGAAAAATTTGGGTCAGGCTTTGGGTCAAAATCACATTAATGACTTCACAGCCGGAGCAACACTTTCTTGGGAAGCTGATATTTGGGGTAAAATCAAAAATCAGAAAAAAGGAGCTTTTGCTGAATATCTTCAATCTGAAGAGGTAAAAAAAGCGTTGCAAACTACTATTGTTGCTGATGTTTCAAGAGGATATTACAATCTTTTGATGTTGGATGCACAATTGGAAATCGCCAAACAAACCCTAAAGCTGAATGATAGTACAACGAGTATCATCAAATTGAAATACGATGCAGGACAAGTTACTTCATTGGCTATTCAACAATCGGAAGCGCAGAAATTAAACTCAGCGCAATTGATTCCGTTATTAGAACAAAACATTGCCATTCAGGAAAACGCTTTGAGTGTACTGACAGGATCTTTTCCGGATTCAAAAGAAAGAACAATTCGTTTGAGTTCGATTGCGGTAAAAAATAATGCTGCTGTTGGAATTCCATCTTCACTAGTAAGCAGAAGACCAGATGTAAAAGCTGCCGAATTAGATTTGAAAATTGCCAACGCCAATGTCGGCATCACAAAAGCCGATTTCTATCCTGCCTTGAGAATTACAGCGCAAGGTGGTGTCAATTCATTCGAAGCCAGCAATTGGTTCAATATTCCGGCTTCCTTATTCGGAACGGTTGCAGGAGGTTTGACACAACCTTTATTAAACAATAAAAGAGTAAGAACACAATATAATATCGCTGTTGTTGAAAGAGAAAAAGCCGTGATTAATTTCAGACAATCTGTTTTAATAGCCGTTAGTGAAGTTTCTGATGCTTTGGTTGCTGTTGAAAAATTACAACAACAGGAAGCTTTCCTGCAAGAGCGTGTAAAAACATTACAACAAGCGATTAAAAATGCCAATTTGTTATTCAAAAACGGAATGGCAGAATATCTGGAAGTTCTAACTGCACAAGCAACCTTATTGCAAAGCGAATTGGAATTAGCTGACATAAAAAGAGCACAACTTTCTGCCAATACCGAGTTATATCGTGCATTGGGCGGTGGTTGGAGATAATACCCGTTTTAATTATTTATTTGAGATGACGCTGTGAGACTTAGGTTTTGCAGCGTTTTTTTTGTTTGCCATGAAGGCGCTAAGGCACGAAGTTTTTTTGGATTGTGTGATATGGCACGCGGATGACACGGATTCGCAAGCGAAAATACGGACTGTCGCGAATCATTTTATTTTATTGTCAGACTGAGCGAAGTCGAAGTCCTTCGTAATGTATGTAACCAAAGTGACTTCGACTTCGCTCAGTCTGACAAACTAAATTGCATTAGAATGTTTGTGCTCATTTTTGTCACCCTGAGGAACGAAGGGGCACACTAGTACCCCGACAAAGATTGGCGATTTTGATTATGGAGCTCCTTGCGGGGATCCCTCGTCCCTCGGGATGACAAACGATGTGGTTACTTTGTTAAAAAAGTTTAATATCATCGTTTTTTTTTATTTCTGACGAAGGAGACCTGAGCGAAAGCGAACAGGCGAAGCGAATCACACTAGTACCTCGACAAAGATTGGCGATTTTGATTGTGGAGTTTCTTGCGGGGATCCCTCGTCCCTCGGGATGACAAACGATGTGGTTACTTTATTAAAAAAGTTTAATATCATCGTTTTTTTGTCATTTCTGACGAAGGAGACCTGAGCGAAAACGAACAGGCGAAGCAAATCACACTAGTACCTCGACAAAGATTGACGATTTTGATTGTGGAGTTTCTTGCGGGGATCCCTCGTCCCTTGGGATGACAAATATCGCGGATACTTTGTGGATAAAGTATCTCGCAGATTTTTTTTCTTGCTTCTTGCTTCTTTCATCTATTTTCTATTCTCTATTTTCTATATTCCACTCTCTTGCCTCTTGCTTCTTGCCTCCATTCTCTCCCCTTTCTAAAATCTAAAATCAACACTCTAAAATCTAAAATCCTTTCAATCTGTCCCAAATGCCCCCTAAATAGTCGTAAATAACTATTCCGTAAGAAAAATAACATTAGTAGATTTGTACATAAGTAATTAACCAATAACTATTTAAAACAAAAACCATATGAAAAAAGCAAAGATTATTTTCTGGATTACTACAATTATTATTTTCTTATTCGAAGGTGTTATGCCAGCATTAACTTCACAATCTGAAATGGCAAAAGAAGGAATCAGACATTTGGGTTATCCAGAATATTTTGGGAATGCCCTGGTTGTTTTTAAGATTTTAGGGGTTTTGGTATTAGTGATTCCACAAATTCCAAAAAACGTAAAAGAATGGGCTTATGCCGGATTTGGTTTCGATTTTATATTCGCTTCGATAAGTCATTTTGCCGTTGACGGAGTGGATTTTCAGTCTTTCTTTCCATTATTATTTTTAGTGATTCTAGCCATATCCTATCACTATTACCATAAAATAGAACGTTATAAAAATATTGCGTTATAAACTTTAAAGTGATGATAGCAGTTTTCAAAACAAATGTTCAGGAAGTTGAGCAATCGATTCAGATTGTAGCGAAACTTCTTGCGCATTTTCCAAGCAGTGCTATCAATTTTGATTTGGAAGATTGTGATAAAATCCTGCGAATTCACGGCGCTTCCATTTCAGAAAAAAAAATCATTGAGCTTCTTAATTCATACGGTTATCATTGCGAAGAGCTTTTGTGATAAAAATATAATATTTATTTTAACACATAGAGACATAGCTTTTAGGAATCTTAAAAAAGGCGTTGCACTTGTTTAAAGACTCATTAGCTATGAATTAGAAACCAGTTTCTTTTTGTACACTTCTCTTAAAATAAAATCTATATTTCTATATGTTTAAATTTTTTCTAAATTTTACATTTAACAGATAAAAAACACAATCATTTGATTTTTAAATATTTAAATTAAAATTGTAAATTTGGGTTACTACTAATCATCAAATCACAAAAAATGAATATTCCCAAAAATCATCAAACCGTAATGCCTTATTTAATTTTAAATGGAGCCTTACAGTTTATCGACTTTACAAAAAATGTTTTCAATGCGACTGTATTACATGCTCCGGCTTTGCGTGAGGACGGAACCGCATTGCACGCAGAAATTACCATTCACGGAAGTACAATTATGTTAGCTGATGCAAGTATTGACTGGAAACCGCAAACGGCAAACTTATTTATTTATGTGCCAAATGCCGATGAAACTTTCAAAAAAGCACTAGAAGAAGGTGCGATTGAACTTATGGGATTAAGTGATCAGGAATACGGCCGCACTTGCGGTGTAACAGATCCTTTTGGGAATGTCTGGTGGATAACATCAGTAGATGAATTTACAATTTAAATCAAAAATATGAAAAAACTGCTTCAAACCAACATTATTGAAACATTCAAAAAATTAAGTGAAATCCATTCTAAGTTTACTCAAAGCGAACTAAATACAGTTCCTTTCGAAGGAAGCTGGACGGCCGGCCAGACCACGCAACATATTATTATGGCATCTTCAGGATTTGCTGCACTATTTGCAGGTCATACCGAAGGAACGCCCCGAAGACCTGATTTGTATGTTAAAGATCTTGAAGAACTTTTTTTGAACTTCAACACAAAAATGAACGCTCCGGATTTTCTAAAACCCGAACTAAAAGACTACAATAAAGAAGAGCAAACAATAAAGCTGCTTGAAAAAGAATCTGATTTATTGACCTTATCTGAAATTCATGATTTAACATTAACCTGTCTTGATTTTCAGCTTCCGGGATTTGAAAAATTTACCATTTTAGAATTCATTTTCTTCGCGCTCGTCCATGCGCAGCGTCATACACATCAATTGAATGAAATTTACAAAGTGCTGAAAAAAGTATAAAATTAAAACTTTCCAAAACCAACCAAAAACCTATATATGAAATCAAAAAGTGGAACTATCTTTTTATCTGGTTTAATTGCAGGAACTTTGGATATCCTTGCTGCTATTATTGTGTACACCATTATATTGCAAAAAACCACAGCTATTAAAATTCTGCAATCGATAGCTTCCGGAGTATTCAAAAAAGATGCATATTCCGACGGTTCGCAAATGGCTTTGTATGGCTTGTTGTTACATTATTTCATTGCTCTTGCCTTTGCCTGGTTCTATTTTACAATTTATCCGTATTTCTCATTTCTCAAAAAGAATACAGTATTGTCCGGGATTTTTTATGGAATTTTTGTCTGGATTATTATGAATTTGGTGGTGTTACCTATTGTGTTTCCGGTCTTGCCGGAAAAGCATTTAGACTTCCCTTTGTTTCTGTCTGTTATAATCCTGATATTTTGTATCGGAATTCCAATTGCTTTTATTACCCGAAAACATTATTCTTTCAGTCGTTACCATTAAACATACTGTTTCCACAGCTAAAACCTGAAACAAAAAAAGCGAAATCATCTTATGGTTTCGCTTTTTTTCTGATAAAATTTTATTGCTAAACTTTTGTTCTTCCTGTTACTAATGAAATAATAAATAACACTAAAAATATGAAGAATAAAACTTTGGCAATTCCGGCGGCTCCGGCGGCAATTCCTCCAAAACCAAAAATTCCGGCTATTATAGCAAGAATAATAAAGACAACTGTGTAACGTAACATAATCTTAATTTTTAAGTTCGTAAATAAGACTTTTTCAAGTCTTTCTTTGTTTGTTATTCAAAGTTCTAAAACAATGTTAAAACACTTTAACTCAAAACGTTAATATATTATCTCAATCCAATATTATCATTTTTATTCCCTACTTTTATAAAACTGTGTTATGCGTTACAAAATTCCCATCTAAAAGTTTTTGAGTTAATTTTTTGATTGATTGGATTAAAGCCCCCTCCATTCCCGAAGTAATTTTAAAAAATAAATTTATTGCGATATGGAATTAACTGCAACTCAAGGTATAACAGCTACAAAACTAGGTGTGATTTTAGAAAAAACGGAACGTAATTTCGAAGAATTGGGCGTTTTGAATCCAGCCGTATATCAAGACGGAAATACGGTTCATATGTTTTACAGGGCTGCTAAAAGAGGGAACTTCTCTACAATTGGTTATTGTCGTTTTGAAGGGCCGACAACTTTAGTGGAAAGAAATACAGATCCTATTTTTGTGCCGGAATATATCTATGAAATTCATGGTGTCGAAGATCCTCGAATCACAAAAATCGACGATACTTTTTATATGACTTATGTAACTTATGATGGTATAAATGCTTGTGGCGCTTTAGCAACATCAAAAGATCTCATTAAGTTTAAAAAGAAAGGAATTGTAACGCCAAAGTTCATGCTGAATGAATTTACAAACCATATTAGAAACCATTTACAAAATCCCAGTATTGCAAAAATATTGGCCGTTAACACCGCCAGAAATTATCCATTGACGGAAACCATGAAAGAGCATTTATTGGTTTGGGATAAAAACGTGGTGCTTTTTCCGAAGAAAATAAATGGGAAATTTGTGGGTTTACATCGATTATTTCCATCTATTCAAATTTTCTCGTATGAGAAAAAAAGTGAATTGACTCCAGAATATTGGAAAGAATATTTGAAAAACCTCCCCGATCATATTGTAATAGAACCTAAATATGATCACGAAACAAGTCATATTGGTCCGGGCGCTCCGCCAATAGAAACTGCAGATGGCTGGTTATTGATTTACCATTCGGCAGAAAAAAGAGAAAAAGGTTTGGTTTACCACGCCTGCGCTGTTTTATTAGATCTTGAAAATCCGCAGAAAGTGATTGGAAGATTAACAAAACCAATAATAACACCATCTGAATATTACGAACGACACGGTTATGTAAATTATGTTGTTTTCCCCACGGGAACCGCCATTTTTGACGACCATTTATATATTTATTACGGCGCCGCCGACGACAAAATCGCGGTAGCCTCTATGAACCTAAAAGACTTATTAAACGAACTAAAACAAACTTCCCATGAAAACGATCTCAAATAAATCAAAAATACTTTTTCTATCTACATTTCCTCCAACACAATGTGGTATAGCAACTTATACGCAGGATACAATAAAAGGAATCACAGATGTTTTTGGTAAATCTATTACTTGCGAAATTTGTGAATTGGTTGATAAACCAAAAGCAAATCCAACACAGGCATTTACTTTAAACACGAAAAACAAAGAAGAATATGCTAAAGTTGCCGAACAAATCAATGCTGACAAATCGGTGAAATTAGTTCATATTCAGCATGAATTTGGTTTATTTGGAGGGAATTATGGTGATTATTTATTAGACTTTTTAAATGTCATCAAAAAACCGCTCACATATACTTTTCACTCTGTTATTCAAAATCCGAATAACGAATTGAAAACCTTTGTGAAATTATTGCTTTCTTACAGTAATTCCGTTTTCGTAATGACAAATCAATCCAAAGAAATTTTGATGAGAGATTACGACATTAAAGACGAAGTTATTACTTGTGTACCACACGGAACGCATATCGTTATTTATGAAACTCCTGATCAGGCCAAACAAAAATTTGATATTCAGGACAGAAAAGTACTTTCTACTTTCGGACTTTTGGGTGAAGGAAAAAATATTGAAACAGGTTTAAAAGCACTTCCAAAAATTATCGAAAACACACCAAATGTGCTTTATTTAATTATTGGAAAAACACATCCAAATTTGATTATTGATGGTGTAGATGCTTATCGTGATAAATTGGAAGGCATTGTTAAAGATTTAAAACTAGAAAATAATGTTCGTTTTATCAACCAATATTTAGATACAAATGAGCTTTTAGATTATTTGAAAGCAACTGATGTTTATCTGTTTACTTCCAAAGATCCAAACCAAGCTGTAAGTGGTACTTTTTCTTATGCAATGAGTTGTGCTTGTCCAATGGTGGCTTCAAAAATTCCGCATACTTTAGAAGTTTTAACTTCAGATTGTGGAATTTTGGTTGATATCGGAGATGTAAATCAATTTGCCGAGCAAACAATAAAATTACTTGATGACGATAATTTAAGAGAAGACATGGGAATCAATGCATTTACAAAAATGCGTGCCTCATCTTGGGAAAATGTAGCGATTACACACATGAATACCTATAAAACTTTAATGGAGAATACATCTGAAATTAAATTCAGTTATCCTTCAATTCAGTTAAAACACATCAAAAAATTAACCACTGATTTAGGAATTATACAGTTCAGTAAAATCTCGATTCCCGATCTCGAATCAGGTTACACTTTAGATGATAATGCAAGAGCTTTAATTGCTTTTTGCATGCATTATAAACTGACAAAAGACAAAGATGATTTACCGTATATTTTGATATATCTCGATTTCATTGAACGTTGTCAAAAACCAAAAGGAAATTTCATCAATTATGTCGATCAGGAAAACAGAGAGCATATTGAGCAAAATGCCGAAGTAAATTTGGAAGATTCAAATGCAAGAGCTTTATGGGCATTAGGAACTGTGGTTTCACATACAGATATTTTGCCGGAATCCATTTCTAAAAAAGCAGCAAAAGTTTTATTGAATTCTTTAAAATGGGCCGAAACGATTCAATCGCCACGTTCAATTGGCTTTGCAACAAAAGGTCTTTATTTGTATCACACCGCAGTTCCAAACTTATATGTAGCTGCGATTATCAATAAATTGAATGCCAAATTACTTTCAAATTATGAGATTCATGCTTCCAGCGACTGGAAATGGTTTGAAAATTATCTGACGTATGGAAATGGAGTTTTACCTGAATCAATGCTTTACGCTTATTTAGTGACCAACAAACCTATTTATAAAAAAGTAGCGATCGAGTCTCTTGACTTTTTAATGTCGAAAATGTTTATCGATAAAAACTTCAAAGTGATTTCGAATAATGGTTGGCTGCACAGAGATACAGAACCAAAAGAATACGGAGAACAGCCTATTGATGTTTCGTACACCATTCAAACTTTAAATTCATTTTACAATGCATTTGGTACGCCGGAGTATAAAGCCAAAATGAAAATGGCATTTAACTGGTTTTTAGGTAAAAACCACTTAAATCAGATTATGTACAACCCAATAAGCGGCGGTGGTTATGACGGACTTGAAAAAGAGAATGTAAACTTAAATCAAGGAGCTGAATCAACGGTTTGTTATTTAACTGCCCGATTATTAATGGAAAATCTAAAATTATCAGAAATTAAGGTAATTCCAATAATGAAACATAAAACAGGAATAGCAATTAATTCATAAATTGCAAATCTATATAAGACTGGCCAAAATTATTACAACCCGGAAAATCCCTTTTGAATAAAAAGGGATTTTTTGTTTTCAATTTGGCTGTAACGACATAATTGAAATATTATTGTGTTGATTCAATGTTAATTATATAAACTTCCAAAAAAGTTGTGTAATATAATTCAAGCACTTCTAAAGTAATTTTAATACTTGTAAATGATGGTTAAGCAACTTTTCTAACAAGTTGATTTTCAGAATTTATTTCCGATTTAATAACCTAAAACAAAGTATTTTGATTCTCTCAATAAAAAATACATTCACCGAGATAGGAAATGCAACATTGTTTGCAAAACAATTTTTTAAGGAGGTTTTTATTCCGCCTTATGAAGCAAAAGAGTTCTTGAAACAATGTTATGTTATTGGCTATAAATCATTGCCATTGGTAGCTATTACCGGCTTTATTATGGGGCTGGTTTTGACGCTTCAGTCCAGACCAACTTTGGTACAATTTGGAGCCGAATCCTGGTTGCCGGGAATGGTCGCACTATCACTTATACGTGAGATTGCGCCTGTAATTACGGCTTTGATATGCGCAGGGAAAATTTCGTCCGGAATTGGTGCCGAATTAGGTTCCATGAAAGTAACGGAACAAATTGATGCTATGGAAGTATCAGCCATAAATCCGTACAATTATTTAGTAGTAACACGAATTTTAGCCTGTACGCTGATGGTACCTCTTTTGGTATTTTTTGCTGATGCGATAGGTATTTTTGGGGGTTATATCGGAGTTAATATTCACGGTGATGTAAATTTTTACCGCTATATGTCGCAAATTATTCAGTCACTGGAATTTCTGGATCTTATTCCGGCAACAATCAAGACATTCTTCTTTGGTTTTTTTATTGGAATGATTGGATGTTTTAAAGGTTTTAATGCTTCGAATGGTACAGAAAGTGTTGGTAAAGCAGCAAATTCTGCAGTGGTCACGGCATCTTTATCCATTTTTATACTTGATATGGTCGCAGTTCAAATAACCGATTTATTCTTTGTACAATGATTAAAGAGAAAGAAAATATAGAACCTAAAATAAAAGAAAAAGCTAAGGACCCGAAGACTCCCATGATTGAGATTAAGGATTTGCATAAAACTTTTGGCAAAGACAATAAAGTTTTGCAGGGTGTAAATCTGACGGTAAATAAAGGTGAAGATTTAGTGATTTTAGGCCGCTCCGGTTCTGGAAAATCAGTTACGATCAAATGTATTGTTGGCTTGATTGAACCAGATAAAGGCGAAATTAAAGTATTTGATGAAAATGTTTTAAATCTCAAAAAATCGGAACTAAACGAAATCAGAGTCCGTATTGGCTTTTTGTTTCAAAGTGGTGCTTTATACGATTCAATGTCGGTACGTGAAAATTTAGCTTTTACCCTAAAAAAACACAAACCTGAATTAACAGCGGATGAAGTTGAACATGAAGTTGTGGAAGCGTTAGACAGTGTTGGTTTGGCAGATGCAATCGAAAAAATGCCAGCGGAATTATCCGGCGGAATGCAGAAAAGAATTGGCCTGGCCAGAACTTTAATCCTTAAACCGGAAATCATTCTTTATGATGAACCAACAACAGGATTAGACACGATAACATCAAGAGAAATCAGCGAATTAATCTTAGATATCAAACATAAACAAAAAACAACATCGATAATTATTACACACGATATGGCTTGTGCGAAATTAACCGCTGACCGAATTATGGTTTTGAAAGATGGTGTAATTCACGCAGAAGGAACTTACGAAGAACTAGAAAAAAACGAAGACGAATGGGTTCGCTCTTTCTTTGAATAAAACGAAAAACAAATAATTGGAAATCATGGATAAACAATCTGGATATACTTGGAAATTAGGAATGTTTGTAACAATAGGACTGCTCCTTTTTATAATGGCGGTCTATTTTATTGGGAAACAAAAAAACCTTTTTGGGTCAACATTCCACATCACATCAAACTTTAAAAATGTCAGTGGATTAGAGGTTGGAAATAATGTACGATTTTCAGGAATCAACATCGGTACTGTCGAAGAAATAAGATTAATAAACGATTCTTCGGTTGTTGTGGCTATGGTTATCAAAGATGAAGTTCGTGAATTTATTAAAACAGATGCCCGTACCAGTATTGGTTCTGACGGATTAATGGGCGATAAAGTACTGACTATTTCTCCAGGTGTGAAGTCGACGAAAGTTATTGAAAATGGTGGAGAATTGGCCTCACTTAAAGGAATAGAAATGAACGACATTATGAAAAGCGTTAAAAAAAGCATGGATAATGTTGGCGTAATTTCTGAAGAATTAGCCATTTTTAGCCATAGTATGAATAACGGAAACGGAGCTCTGGCAAGATTGGTACGTGATGATAAAATGGCAAAAAGTGTTTCGAATACGCTTTCAAATTTAGAATCAGGAACTAAAGGTTTCAGTGAAAATATGGAAGCGGCAAAAAGTAATTTCTTGTTTAAAGGTTATTTCAAGAAAAAGGAAAAAGAAAAAGAAAAAAAGGCTGAAGAAGCGAAAGAGAAAAAAGAAGACCAGGAAAAAGCCGCTAAAGAAGCTAAAGAAAAAGAAGAAAAGGCAAAAGAAGAGAAAGCCAAAGAAGAAAAACAGAAACAAGAAGATGCGAAAACAGCGCAGGCTGAAAAAGCAAAATCTTAATTTTTTAAACACATAGAAACATAGGTTTTATAGGTTCTTAAAGGCAGTTTTTTAAAGAAACTTGTTTCTAACACATAGCATATTATGAGTTTTTTAAATAATGAAATGTCTTATTAACATCTTCAAAAACTATGTTTCTATATGTTTAAAAAAAATCAATGTTTAAAATAAGTATTCCAAAATATAGGATTACGAAAATTTTAAAATTATGAAAACTTCCTATAAAAATATAAGCCTTAAAATCCTAAAAATAACGGGAATAGTAATAGCAAGTATCTTGCTATTACTTTTTTTGATTCCGCTTCTATTTCCTGGAACTGTTGCATCGGAAGTAAAAAAAATTGCCAACGAACGTTTAGATACAAAATTGGATTTTACAAAATCCAGATTATCCTTTTTTACTCATTTTCCATCCTTAACTGTTTCGCTTGATGATTTGTCAATGACTGGTTCTGCGCCATTTAGAAATGATACTTTGATTAAAGCAGAGCAGGTTGCATTTGGAATTAATTTAAAAAGACTGCTTTTTGATCAGGAAGTTAAAATCAATAAACTATATATTTCAAAAGCAATGATTAATGTTATGGTGAACCAGAAAGGACAAGCCAATTACAACATTTATATTTCGCCCGACGATCCAAAAGAGAAAAACTTAAAAGAAGAAGACAAGCCAGATGAAGGAACTGCGATTCGATTAGAACGTATTGACCTGGACGATTGCCATGTAAAATACAACGATCGTTCTGCTAAGATTTTAATTGATGCAAAAGGTTTCAATTATGTTGGAAAAGGAAATTTAAGCGAAGATATTTTTGACTTGAGTACCAACGCTAAAATTGATAATGTTGATTTTTACTATAAAAAAACTGCCTATCTAAGAAAAAAAGAAGTTCAGGCCGATTTAATTACCCGAATTAATACGCATGCACTTTCGTTCATTCTTCAAAAAAATGAATTGCACATCAATAAATTACCTTTAAAATTTACCGGTTTATTTACGATTCTGAGAGATGGTTATAAAGTAAACATCAAGGCAGCTTCTGAAAATACAACCGTGAAAGATTTATTTTCTGTAATGCCTCCGGAATATTTAACCTGGATGGATGAAACCGAACTTTCAGGAAGAAGCGATTTGGTCTTTTCTATCAGAGGAAATTATAATGTGCAGAAAAAAGAAAAACCGAATTTGGCTTTCAACTTAAAAATTAGCGATGGAGCTATAAATTATCAAAATGCTCCAGTTCCGTTGACCGATTTTCAGATGGATTTGAACGCCATGATGCCTTCACTGGATGTTGAAAAATTATTGATAAACCTAAGAACACTCCGATTTAAAGTGGGCGAAAAAGATTATTTCAATGCCTATTTACATAGTAAAGGTTTTAGTGAAATGACCATGAATGCAAGTGTCAAAGGTGCGTTAGATCTTGCCGTAGTTGATGCTGCCATAGGTCTAAATACGATTGAATTAAAAGGGCTTTTAAAAACCGATATTCAGGCACGAGGTGTTTTTAGTACTTCAAAAAAACTATTTCCGAAAACCATTGGCGGAATTTCTTTGCGCAATGGCTGGCTAAAAACCGACTCTTATCCTAACCCAATCACCAATATTACTTTTATAGCCAATATACTCAATAAAGCTGGAACATATAAGGATTTGATTATTGCAGTAGCTCCTGCGTCGTTTGTTTTTGAAGGAAATCCGATGTATGTCAACGCCACACTTTCGGACTTTGGTGATCTGGCTTATAATGCTAAAATTAAAGGAGAATTGAATGTTGGAAGAATTTATCAGGTTTTCTCCCGAAAAGGCGTTGACGTGACTGGTTATGCCAAAGCCGATCTTTCGCTAAAAGGAAAACAAAGTTATGCAACCAACGGACAATATGATAAACTGGATAATCACGGGACAATTCTCCTTAGAAATATAAAGGCAACATCTGAACTTTTCCCTAAAGCGTTTTATATAAAACAAGGGAATTTTCGTTTTCAGAACGAGAAAATGTGGTTTGAAAAATTTTATGCTTCTTATGGAAAATCTGATTTTGATATTAATGGATATCTGCTAAATACAATCAATTATTTCTTAGAATCACACGGAACATTAAACGGAAGTTTTAATATGAAATCGAAACTGATAAATGTTGATGAATTTATGGCGCTTGAAAAAGGCGAAAATACAGATCGAAATCTTGAAGTGGAATATGCCAAAGAAGATCATCCAAAAATGAGCGGAGTTGTAATCATTCCGAAAAACTTAAACGTGTCACTTAACGCAAATGCAGATAAAGTAGAATACAAAGGATTGGTTTTAAATAAATTATCGGGTAAAGCAGGTGTCGCAAAAGGTGGTTTCTTTTTAGAAAATACGACTTTTGACATCATAGATTGTATTTTGGGAATCGATGCCACTTACAAAGACGAAACACCAACATCTGCCCATTTTGCAGCGCATTTTACAGCCAAAGATTTCAGTGTGCAAAGAGCCTACAAAGAAATTCCGATGTTTCATGACATGGTTACTGTTGCCGAAAAAGCACATGGAATCATTTCTGTGGATTATACCGTTAGAGGAGATTTAAACGGAAATATGGGACCAATTTATGAATCTCTTGAAGGTGGCGGAACTTTAAACCTTCGTGATGTTCAAATTAAGGGGTTGAAATTATTTGACGGAATCAGTTCTCAAACCGGTCAAAAAGGTTTGGATAATCCGGATTTGAAAGGTATTGAAATAGTATCGACAATCGATAATAATTTAATTCATATTGAACCTTTTACTTTTAGTGTGGCTAGTTTCAGACCAACCATTAAAGGGACAACGAGTTTCGATGGATTATTGGACTTACGAATGCGATTGGGGCTTCCTCCTTTCGGAATTGTAGGTTTTCCAATTGTAATTACCGGAACACATGAAGATCCAAAAATTAAAATTTTCAGTAAAACCGGGCAAAAAATATACGATGCCGTTTACGATGAAAAAAACAATAAAGTCATCAAAGAAGAAAAAGTAAGTAAACAAAAAAGTTAAACCAAAAATGGAAAATAAAAAACCTAAAGGCAATAGTGCCTTCGAAAAATTTGCTACTCATGTTTCTAAAGCAGCCGGGAGTACGTCCGCTTTCATTGGTGCATTTTTGATTGTAGTTGCCTGGGCAGTATCAGGCCCCATTTTCGACTATTCTGAAACCTGGCAATTGGTAATTAATACCGGAACAACTATTATTACTTTCCTGATGGTGTTCTTAATTCAGAAAGCACAAAACAAAGATTCACTTGCTATTCAATTGAAATTAAACGAATTAGTAGCTTCAAATAAATATTCAAGCAATAGTTTAGTGGATATTGAAAGCATGACTGAAGAAGAGATGATTATTGTGCAAAAATATTATCAAAGACTTAGTGAATTAGCCAAGAAAGATGAAAGTATCAGAACATCACATTCCATTGGCGAAGCACAAGATCAGCATGAAAGAAAAGATAAAAACAGAAACAAAATCAAAGCCTTTGATAAAGCTGCTAAAACAGCTAAAACTGCAAAAGGTGTTAAATCTGCTAAACCTGCTTCAGCTGAAAAAAAGATTACTAAAAAATGAAACTGCGCTCAACAGAAACTTTCTGGCCTTTAAAAAGCGCCATGAGGTATAGTTATCCGTCAATAGATCAGGATATCAATACTGAGATTCTTATTATTGGAGGCGGAATTACAGGCGCATTAATCGCCTACAAATTGATAAACGAAGGAAAGAAAATTGTGCTTGTAGATCGTCGTGACATCTGCAACGGAAGCACTGCAGCGAGTACTGCATTACTTCAATACGAAATTGACATCTCATTACATGAACTTATCAAAATAAGAGGTTTAGACTGCGCTGTTGACAGTTATAAAAAAGGGAAGCAAGCCATTTTTGACTTGCGTATTATCGTCGAAACTATAAAAAGCGATTGCCAGTTCGAATTCAAAAAAAGCATTTATTACGCTTCTTTTCAAAAAGATATTCCGTTTTTAAAACACGAGTTCAAGACCCGAAAACAACACGGATTTAATGTGAACTGGCTTGAAAAATCAGACCTCAAAAAAATGGGATTAAACGCCATGGCTGCAATAGAATCTCAAACGGCCGCAGTGGTAGATCCGTATCGGTTGGCCAATGATTTACTCCATTATTGTCAGCAAAAAGGAATGCAGATTTTTGACCGTACTAATATTACCTCCATCCACAATCAAACAAAAAAACTAATCGCACATACCGAAAACAGGCATCTCATTACGGCAAACCATATCATACATTGCAGTGGATATGAAAGTACCGAAACCCTTACCGAAAAAGTTGTAGATCTTAAAAGTACGTATGTCATTGCTTCTGAAGCTTTGCCGGAATTACCACATTCTTTTAAAAATGCCATTTTCTGGGATACTGCGACGCCCTATTTTTATTTTCGTGCTACGGCAGACAATCGAATCATTATGGGCGGCGGAGATGAAGATTTTAAAGACCCGAAACGAAGAGATAAACTTTTGCCTAAAAAAGAGCAATTTCTTTTAAGGCAATTCTACAAAAAATTCCCTGAAATAAACTTCAAAATAGATTATTCCTGGGCCGGAACTTTTGGTGAAACACAAGATGGATTACCTTATTTCGGCAAACCAAACCCAAACAAAAACGAACATTATGTATTAGGATTTGGAGGTAACGGAATAACTTTCAGTATCGTAGGAATGAATTCAATTCTGGATTCGATCAACAATAAAAAGAATCAGGATTTGGAGAATTATAGGTTTGGAAGGTGATTTTTTTTGAGGTTCAAAGGTGCATAGGTTCAAAGGGACAAAGGTTTTCCCGTAGGGGCACACAGCAGTGCGGCTAACTTTTTAAGGTTGAGAATTGCAAAGGTTCAAAGGGGTAAAGGTTTTGTTGCAATGGAATAAATAAAATAATAATCTCAAAGATAAACCGTAGAGGCGCACAGCAGTGCGTCTAACCCATGCCGACACGCACTGCAGCACGCCCCTACAAGAAAACCTCTGTCCCTTTGAACCTCTGCCCCTTTGAACCTGCAATTACGCAGTAATTGCAAGTGGATTCAAATTAAATTTATATTCTTTTGGGCTGCAATTGAATTTTTGTTTGAAGATTTTTGAGAAGTAACTTCTACTTGTAAAACCAATGCAATATACAATCTCTGAGATATTTAAGTCGGATGTTCTTATTAGAAGTTCCGCTTTTAAAACTCTCATATGTGTGATATAATCGTTTACAGTACGGTTGTGAATCATTTTAAAACCCTCTTGTAATTTATTTGGTGACAAACCTGATTTTTTGCTTAAAGATTTAATTGTAAATGGCTCTTCCGGAGAATTTTTTATGAATTCTGAAAGTTCTTTGATTTCTTCCATTTCTCTTAAGGTCAAGCAATTTGTATCTCTTGAAAAAGCATTTAAATCATCAGAATGTTGCTGAATTTCCATTGCCAGTATAATTCTTAAAATGCCTTCTTTAAGTAATTTTCTAACAATTCCGGTTTGGGTTACAGCATTTAATTGTTCTATTTTCTCTGCAATTTGCAGGTTGTAAGATCCTAAATAAAAGAAGTCCTCAGCATTATTATTTTCAAAAAAAGTCTCTTGTACTTTGTTGCTTAATGAAGTATCAGCTTCCTGAAGTTGGTTTTCTGTTCCTACGATAATCAAGGTAAATTTAGTTTTACAGTCTTTTTCAAAAAATAAAACATTTTCCTGATTTTCTTTTGAAGTCACAATTGCAGTCTGAAAGGTTTTAAATTGTCTTTCGTCGCCTGTAACCCCAAAACTATGCGTAAGATTTCCTTTAGAACAATATGCAAAATAAATAGGTGACGATTGTATGTTTGTAATATCAATTCTAACATCAACAGCAAAGCTCATGTCGAATTGTACATACGAGATGTTATCATTAAAAGAAGCTCCAACTACAGATCCTTTCGCGGTACTATTATTAACCTCTAAAGTTAATTCATCTAAATCAGACGTTATCTTTCCTCCAAAATTAGAGTGTAACTGATCAAAAATAGCATTAATTTTTTCTGTATTAATAGTAACTGTTTTCATTTTGCCTGTAATTAAAATTGAGATTCTACGTTAAAAGATTTCTAATAAAAATGAATTCATAGTAAGTAGCTGAATTCTTAAAATCTACGGTTCAAAGTTCGTTTACAGAACAGCAAAAAATGTTATATAATTTTTTGTTTTTGTTTTATAATTACCTATAAATGATTATTTTAACAGATAATATTTCAGATTAAAACCAAATTAATATAAAAATATGAAAAGTTTTTCATTCGCGCCAATCGCTTCACAAGAGGCTAACATTTTGATTCTGGGTACAATGCCGGGAACAAAATCGTTAGAACTGAATCAATATTATGGACACAATCAAAATAATTTTTGGAAATTTATGTTTCATATTTTAAAAGAAGATTTCTCGAATGACTATCAAACCAGAAAAGCACTTCTGCAAAAAAATAATATTGCAGTTTGGGATGTACTCCAATTTTGCGATCGCATTGGGAGTTTAGACAGTGCCATAAAAAATGAAATCGCAAATGATTTCGAAACGTTTTTGGCAGCACACCCAAACATAAAAGCAATCCTCTTCAATGGGCAGAAAGCTGCCGCATTTTTTAAGAAATATGTGCATCTCAAAAAAGAATATCACCTCATCACCCTACCATCAACCAGCCCGGCCAATGCCAGCAAAAATTATCAGTCGAAATTAGAGGAATGGCAAGTCGCCATAGGCAGTAGGCAATAGGCTGTAGCTTAAATGCAAGAGACAAGAAGCAAGATGCAAGAGTAAGTGGTTAATTGTGGACCAGGATTTTAGCAACACTCATAACTCATAACTCATAACTCAACAGATTGAAATCATATAACAAAATCCATATAAAATATAACACACAGCATGTCCTATTTTTCTAATTTTACATCAGGACAGTAAGCCATTTACAAAATGATTTACAAGCTGTTGAGGCTTTTTGAAAATATAGATATTACTAAGAAAACTCCAAAAGATATTCTGCGGATTTACAATATAAGAAACATTGGTTATGTTAGTTTATTTTTGAGAAAAAAGCTATTCTAGTATTAGGGTAGCTTTTCTTTTTTTAACTTTAAACCTAAAAATATTATGAAAATTCAAACTTATTACAATCATATACGTTTTTACCCTCCACATCATTTTATTTATTATCCCGTTCTGGCTGTTTTTCTATTTGGCAGCATCTATTTCGCTTTTACCACAAATGAACCATTAATTTGGTCATTTATAAGTGTTTGCTTCATCTTTTTGTTTTATTTAGCCTTCATGTTGCGCCAACATTATGCACTAACGCTGCAAAACCGAATTGTCAGATTAGAACTTCGCTACCGTTATTTTACCCTAACCGGAAAAAGGTTTGAAGAATTCGAATATAAATTAACCGACGACCAAATTTTTGCTCTCCGATTTGCCCCAGATAATGAACTAATTCCGCTTATCGAAGACACCATAAAAAACAGTTTACCAGGCGATTCCATAAAAAAAGCAATCGTTCATTGGAAAGCCGATTATAATAGAGTTTAAATGTGAAATTCCAAATTTTTAAAATTCCAAATCCCAACTTTAAAAGTTTGGAATTTGGAATTTCTTTTATTGAAATTTTAAATATTTGGGCGTGCCACCATTCAAAAAAAGCCCCAATGATCATTGCGTTCATTGGGCCTTTTCTTGAATGCTGTCGGGCTATCCGCGCTACTTCGGTAGCCTGCTCCTATCCCTCACGCAATACCGTATTCATAAAACCAATCGTTATTTTATCATTTCAAAATTTGATTAACAAAAAAAAGACGCACTGCTGTGCGCCTCTACGATATACTTCGAGAAAAAAACCTCTGTCCCGAAGCTTCGGGATTGCTCCTATGAACCTATGAACCTATGAACCTTCAAAAAAAGACGCACTGCTGTGCGCCTCTACGATATACTTCGAGAAAAAAACCTTTGAACAAAAAAAAGACGCACTGCCGTGCGCCTCTACAATATACTTCGAGAAAAAAACCTCTGTCCCGAAACTTCGGGATTGCTCCTATGAACCTATGAAACTTCAAAAAAAGACGCACTGCTGTGCGTCTCTACAATATACTTCGAGAAAAAAACCTCTGTCCCGAAGCTTCGGGATTGCTCCTATGAACCTATGAACCTATGAACCTATGAACCTATGAACCTATGAACCTTCAAAAAAAGACGCACTGCTGTGCGCCTCTACGATATACTTCGAGAAAAAAACCTTTGAACAAAAAAAAGACGCACTGCCGTGCGCCTCTACAATATACTTTGAGAAAAAACCTCTGAACCTTTGTTTCTTTGAGCCTTTGCACCTTCAAAAAAACTATTTTACACTCTCAAATCCTTCCTTAACAATCTCTTTCTCCACCTTATCAATCAATTTATTCGTTTTTCCGGTTAAGCGTTCTTTTTTCCAATCGCCTTTGGCGTAAATAATCAAAGTAATCAATCCTGTCAAGACAGACGAAATAGGAAACGCCCACCAGATTCCGATTTTACCAAGTGAAGTATTATGCGATAAAATATAAGCTAACGGAAACTGAATCACCCATTGCGAAACCAAAGTCAGAATCATCGGCAACGTAGTATTTCCAACTGCCCTGAAAACTCCTGTCAAACAAAGCTGCAATCCAAGAAATCCCCATGACAGACACGTAATCCTTAAAAGTTGAGTTCCGCCTTCGATAACCGCCTGATCATTCGGAACGAAAAAAGCAATTAAGTACGGCGCAAAAATGTAAGCAATAATCCCCAGTCCGCTTAATAAACCGAAACCTAAGTAACCACCTAATTTCCCGATTTGAGCTGCGCGGGCAATATTTCCTGCCCCAATATTTTGCCCTACTAATGTCGCGATAGCCATAGAAAGTCCAAGCGCCGGAATCAAAATCAGCTGAATCAAATTAGAACCCGCTCCGTACGAGGCAACAGTTGTAGTTCCGAAATGCACAATCAAAAAAGTAATCGCCATCATTCCGATCGCACGCATTGATTGCTCAATTGAAGATGGGAAACCAATTTTAAAAGCCTTTTTAATATGTTTATAATCGGGTTTAAAATCTTTTAGCTGTAAGTGAATACCATGTTTTCCTCTGAAAAGAATAAAAAATCCAATAACAATCGCCAGACTCTGAGTCGATAAAGTTGCTAAGGCAGCCCCTTTCACGCCCATTGCCGGAATAAAATTCCATCCAAAAATAAACAACGGATCCAGAGCGAAATTCAGAATCACAGTTCCTAAAACGATGTAAACTGGCAAAGTCACACGCCCAACCCCACGCATCACCGATTGGAAAATCATAAAACTAAAACTAAACACCAGACCAATAAACGCTACACGCATAAAGCCCAATGCATCGCTGTAAACTTGTGGCGTTACATTAAGCACCTGCAAAAAATACGGGCTCAGCCAATACCCAATAATCGACAAAACTACCGAAACGGTAATCACCATCAACAAAGTCTGCGCCGCGACGTGATTGACCATTTCCTGCTGTCCGGCACCAAAATATTGTGCAATTAAAATCGATCCTGCAATGGCAAGACCAGTTCCTAAAGCAATCGTTAAAAATATAACCGGTGTACTCACAGAAACTGCTGCAACGGCATCTCCGCCCAAACGCCCTACCCAAAAAGCATCTACCAATTGGTAAGCCGCCTGCAAAAGATTAGCGATCATAATAGGCACGGCCAATTTTAGTAATGACGATAATATGGGTCCTTCTAATAATTCTTTTTTATTCATTTTTTTATTTTATAATTTATTTTTTTACCACTGATTACAAAGCTTTCCGAAAGAAAAATCTTTTTAAGCTGTAGCAATTTTTCTTTCTTCTTTGCTCTTTCTTCTATCTTCTTTACTTATTCGTCAACACGCTCCAAAAGTTGACATATCAACCTTTAATCGTCAAAAAAAATTAAGCCTGATCTAATCTGTCGGCATAACTTCTAATTGTATCTAAAGCATCTACTCTTTCTTGTGGCGTAAAAACAGAAAGCACCTCATCTTCAGATTTTTTCATTAAAGAGCGAATGTTTTTAGCCACAGAAATTCCTTCTGCCGTAAGGCTTACAACGTTTTTTCGCCTATCGGTTTTATCTTTTCTGACTATTAATAAATCCTTTTTTTCCAGCGCATTAATACTTCTTAAAATAGACGATTTATCACGCATGGTTTTATCAGAAAGTTCTCTTTGCGATAATTCTTTATGCTGCAAAATCATAATTAACGGCAATTGTTCTAACTGCAGCGTAATTCCAGCCTCGCTCATTAAGGCATTTGTACGACGAAAAAGAGCCTTTTTAATTCGGTGAATCTGAAATAAAAAACTGTCTCCAATTTCAGCGCTAAAAGCTCTATTTAATGGTTCTGAATCTGTTTTTACTTGTATCATGGTGCAAAGTTACAAAAAAGAGTGACATGTCAACTATTTTTAACAAAATCTATATACATCTGATAACCAGAAGAATTATCAGTAATAAAATAAATAAAAAAAGAAATGAATGATTTTTTTTGTTAACTTTAATTGTTAAAATTATCCACCAAAATTTAATAATAAATCTCATGAAAAACCTATTTTCCTTATTGATTATTTCCCTTTTTTGGTTTTCAGCAAATGCCCAGACGACTGCTGAAATCTCCAGCGAGAATACTTTACCTGCCTTACAGAGTGATTCAGAGTCAGATTTAGATCAGGATTATAATGCCGAAGAATTACCGTGGCATGCACGTCGATTCAAATTTACTGCCGGAGGTTTTTTCCCCGTTAACAACACTCAGGTAGAAGTTGGAAAAAATGATGGTAGTTTTGGAACTGAAATTGATTTTGAAAATGATTTGGGATTCAAAAGAAATACGGCTTCATTTATGGGGACATTTGAATGGAGAATTTCCAGAAGGTCCAGAGCAGGTTTTGAATATTTTTACCTTAGAAGAACTTCCTCAAAAGTCCTTGAACGCGATATTGAATTTGGTGACAACACTTATCATGTAAATACAAGGGTATCTGCTCTTATGGACAACCAGATTCTTCGCGTCACGTATAGTTATGCATTTCTTTCGAAACCAAAATATGAAGTAGGTCTTTTAATTGGTGCACATATCTTATTGGGAGATATTGGATTAAAATTTGAGGGAACTACTGCGCAAGCCGAATATAATGATAGTTTTAACTTTACTGCTCCATTGCCTGATGTTGGAATTTTTGGAGATTTTGTACTTGGCAAAAAATTTGGATTATATGCAAACGCTAACTATTTCGCACTTAAAGTAAATGATATTGACGGAAAACTTACGAGTTTTAACCTTTCTCTTTTATACAATGTGTACAAAAACTTTAGTTTAACAGCAGGATATACCGGTTTATTCGTTGATGTCGATGTGGAGAAAGAAAAACTGAACGGATACTTTAAATGGGGCTACAACGGGCCAACTTTAACTGCAACTTATACTTTTGGAGACCATATTTCGTTTGTTAAAAAGTAAAATAGTAAACTTATTTTCCACCATATAAGTCATATAAGTTCATTTAATGGAGTAAAACTTATATGACTTTTATAGTTTAAAATATTATTCTTGAGTTACAATTGAAAAACATAACTTATATGATTAAAAAAAGTAAGCATTCTTCAATCCAAATAAAATGGACTTATATCGCCTTATATGGTAAAAAAAATAACAAACCCGACATCCTCAAAAGATATCGGGTTCATCAACTCAAACTTAACTTAACTTAAACTAAAATAAACTCAACTAACTCATTTAACTATTGGAGCGAATTTTATAGCTGTTCCTCCACCAGCTGCGAGTTTGATATCTAATACTGTTTTACTGTTTACTTTTTGTTTTGAAATTTGTACCGGATACGGATTGGTTTTATAATTTGCTCCTGCTCCATCAGCATAAATTTCGGCTTCGTACTCTTTTCCGGTATCTAAAAATGACAATGGCACTTTAAGATCTCTGGCATTACTGTTTGTTATTGATCCTAAATACCAATTTTTCTCGTCCCAGTCTTTACGGACAACTGTTGTATATTCTCCTATTTTAGAGTCTAAAACTTTGGTTTCTGACCAATTGCAAGGCACTTCTTTTACAAATTGAAATTCAGGTTTTCCTTCGTAATTTTCAGGTAAATCTGAAGCCATTTGCAACGGACTGAAAATAACTACGTACAAAGCCAGTTGATTCGCCAAAGTTGTTTGCACTTTTGCTCCCGAAGGCGTTTTATAATCAAAATTGAAATTCCCAGGTGTATAATCAAAAGGTCCTGACAACATTCTGGTAAAAGGCAAAGTTGTTAGATGCTCGGGAGTATTTCCACCATCAACCGACCAGGCGTTGTATTCCTGACCTCTTCCTCCTTCCTGAGACATAAAGTTTGGATACGTACGCTGCAATCCTGTTCCTTTTATCGGTTCGTGATTGTCGATCATTATATGATATTTGGCTGCCGTTTCCATTACTTTTCTGTAATGACGCGCTCCGTACTGACTGTCATGCCATTCTTTTTTATCCAAATATTTATTTACGTAACCTGTTTTCACCGTATTTACGCCCATTTTATTGTACAATTTAAAAGCGTCTTCCAATTGACTTTCATAATGTTTTGTCGCTCCGGCTGTTTCATGATGACCTATTAAACGAACATTTTTCATGGCCGCATATTTCGTGATTTCTTCCAAATTGAAATCAGAATATGGTTTTACGAAACTAAAAGCATTTCCATCGGCAGTCCAATCGCCGTCCCAGCCTTCGTTCCAGCCTTCGACAAGAACTCCGTCAAAATTATTTTTCGCAGCAAAATCAATATATTCTTTGGTGTTTTTGGTTGTTGCACCATGTTTTGGCCCTTGTCCCCAAGTGTATTTTTCAAGATGCATTCCCCACCAGATTCCAATATATTTTGATGGCGTAATCCACGAAAGGTCTTCAATTTTTGAAGGCTCATTCAGATTCAGCATAATCGTTGAAGTTGCCACATCACCAGGCGTTTTTCCAACAACGATTGTTCTCCACGGCGTTTTAAAAGGCGTTTCTGCATATACTTTTACACCATCTGCCCAAGGAACCAATTGACTTTTATATTGCTTGTCATTGGTTTTTAAAAGCGTCATTGAAGCAAAATCAGTTAAATTGGCTTCGTGAATGGCTACATACAATTTCTCTTTAGTTTCAAAAGTGGCCGGAGTATTGATTGTATCCGTTTTGCTGATTGGCGTTTTGCGGTACGTGCTTTCGTAATAACTGTTTTCTCGATGCACCGGAATCCACCAAACATCATTATCCGATTTAAAAGTGAATTGGGTAACTTCATTCGAAATTTTCACTTTCCCTAAATGTGGCTGTTTCGGAAAAGAATATCGAAAACCTACTCCATCATCAAAAACCCTGAAAATAATATCAACCAAACGTTCTTCGCCTTTGGATTCTTTTAAATGAACAATCAATTCGTTGTGGTGATCTCTCACTTTTTTGAATTCGCCCCAAGGCTGTTCCCAAGTTTCATCGGCTGCTTTTTCTTCGGTGGAAACCACTTCAAAACCATCCGTCATTTTTTGGATGCCCTGAAATTCAAATCCCATTAAAGAAGGCTCGATAACCGATTTTCCATTAGATGTAAAGCTGTATTCTGGCTGACCTGAAGCAGTTAATTCAAAAACTAATTGGGTGTTTTTTCCCGGAGAGCTGATTGTGTATGTTTTTTTAGTACCGGCACTGCAAGCGTAAATCAAAATCGACGCGAATAGTATGAAACAGTAGCTATATCTTATGTTTTTCATTATTTAATTGTATTAATTACAACTCTTATTTTATTTCACTAATTAACTGTTTTGCTTTTGCAGGCTGCATCGAAACAAAATAATTAAAGGCCTGATCTAATTTTTTCTGGGCATCGGCATTGCCTTTCTTTTCTACTCGCAGATTGTACATTTTACTGATGTCAGGGAAAACTGTTTCGGTATTTTTTACACCGGCAAAAGCTTTTACTTTTTCAATATAAGAATAGCCAAATTCAACGGTAGGTTCAAACATTGTTCCTTCACCAAAGTCATTCCATGTAATCAATTGCAGGTAGCTTAAATTAGCATTTTTAGCGAGAGAAAGTGTTTCATCGAGTGTGGCTCCATTGTTATGTTCAATGGTCCATCCAATTGCTGACCCGCCTCCGCCTTCGGCATAAAAATCTTTAAAGCCCGGATAAGCACTTCCAATGGCTACTGACAGTTTTGGTTTTGTATTGGTGTACCAATTTGTCAAATAGGTACTGTTTTTAAAAACCCACGAATATTCACCGGAGGCATTCGCACCCGCTTCTACAGATTGATCCCAAAGAGTTAAAAAAGTAGGTTTTGTAGTGAGCGTTCCAAAAACGTTTGTCCATTCAGCTGGCGTTTGCAGTACAATAGGTCCGAAATTAAGCAGCAAAGGTTTTCCGTTTACTTTGATATAATTTGCATCATCAAAATAGTTATTTTGCAAATACGCCAAATCGGTTTTTGCGGCGCTTGTAACCGAAATTGCTTTTCCGGCATTAACAACATTTGTCGTTACTCTGTCTTCATAAACAATGGCGTATTCAAGTCCAACTTTATTTAACATAGCGATTAATTGCTCTGTATTTTCACGAACCATTCTATAATCATTAACATCATAAGTGCCGTACCAATCGATTAAAACACCATCAATTCCTGAATATTTCATCAATAATAAATGATTTTCAATCACATTTTTGTCGCCTGAATGATAAGGTCCAATTAGCGGATAATAATACGATGCAATTTCACGACGGTTGTTTGCACCTACGTTATCTGGATTTTTGTTTGCCATTGTCCAGTGATATCCCCATTTTTTATCGGCACTGCTTTCTTTGGTTTCAAACCAGGGCATGTAATGAACATAAATTTTGGTGCTGTTTGTTTTTTCAATCGCAACGGGCTGAACTGTTTCTGGTTCTGTAGGTTTGTCTGAGCTTTTGTCATCATTACTACTACAGCCAGCAGCGACTAAAATATTTATGATACCAAAAAACAATAATGTGATATATCTTTTCATATTGAGATAATATTTGTTTTTATAACTGTTGATGTTTTTTTGCCACTGATTAAAAAGATTATTACATATTCTTTAATCATTTTAATCCTCTAATCTGTGACGAAAATTTTCTCTCGCAGATTTTGCAGATCCAGCAGATTTTTTTTAATCATTCTTCTCCTTATAATCTTTGGCTAAAATTATTTCACGCAGATTTAAAAATGATTTAAGCTGATTCTGCAGATTTATTTTAACAACATGTAATTAAATCTGCTTTAATCTGCTAAATCTGCGTGAAACTTTTTTTATCTATAAATAGCTCTTAATATCTATTAAAAACATACTTTAAAATATGTCAGCCTTCCACGACTAACCAACATGGAAGACTGACATTCAATATCCTAATTCACAGGATAACCAGGATTTTGTTTCAGGTTTTTATTTGTAGTTAAAACTGAGCTTGGGATAGGGAAAATCGCTCTGTATTTTTCAGTTGCACCTTTTTCCCACCATGGCAGGAAGAATGTTCCAAAACGAATGTTATCGGTTCTTCTTCTTCCTTCAAAAGTAAATTCCTTAAGCAATTCCTGATCGATAAAATGAAGATCAAGTGTTGCTGGCATTTCTTCTCCTGCTCTGGCTGTTATTTGCTGAACGAATGGTTTTGCCAAATCTGTCGATCCTAAACGAACGTAACATTCGGCTTGCATCATAAGGATTTCGGCATAACGAATCAGGACAAAATCGTGATCGCGTTCCCATTGTTCACCGGCTTTCATTTCGTATTTTCCAAGACGAACTCCCTGATTTTCTTTTGCGTCGGCAACACTTGTCACTTCTTCAGTATAAGTTAGAGGTTCTCCGCTATCCATAATGATAACTTGTCCTGTTGCTAAATTGATCTGATCTCCGGCAACCATACATTTTTTTCTTTTGTCTGTATCTGCAAAAGCAGAATAAACGCCAGGCTGAGCACACATTCCGTTAGCGCTCCAAGGATAATCTCCAATGGCAGAAAGCGTCAATTTATGCAAGTAATGGCAAGACATTGATGACATATAATTTCCAACAGTTCCAGCTTTTGAATCGTAAGGAATAGCAAAAATGATTTCTGGTGATTTTTGATTTTCTGTAGCAAAATTGGCGAAGAAATCAGGAGCTAAAGTATAACCCGTTACTTTCTGACACATATTGATACAATCCTGCCAACGTGCTGTTCCTATAAAAGCTTCTGAATTCAGATATAATCTTGCCAAAATCGAATAGGCTACATTTTTAGTCAATTTAGAATATACTACGTTTGAAGTTAAATGCGGAATAGCATCCAACAATTCTTTTTCCACAAAATCATAAACCTGTTTACGAGTTGAATTTGATGGTAAAGCTGTATCCTCGAAATTGGTTACAATTGGCACATTTCCAAATAAGTCTAAAAGATTGTAATAGTAATACGCTCTTAACGCTTTTAATTCGGCATAAATTGGTGCTTTTGCAGCGTCAGTCAAATTCGATTTATCGATTTGATAAATGATAGAATTGATTTTTGCAATTCCGGTGTAGTTGTAACGCCAGGCCGAGAGAATCATACGGTTATCTGCTTTCCAGGTATGTTTTTGTGCATCCTGATATTGTCCGCCATCGTACCAGTTTGTTCCTCTTGTTGGGATTGTAGCTTCGTCTGAAACGGTTTCATTTAAAAAGAATACATATTCGCAGGTTGGATAATTGTTCGATATTCCGTCTGCAAATCCTCTTAATGAAGAATACGCGCCACCAACCAATGCATCAATTTCTTTTGGAGTATTTCCAAAATCCCCATCCTCTACTTTATCATATAATTGTTCATCTAAATTGGTACATGATATCGTAAAAAGCATGCTAATCAATAGTGCTGCTGTTATTTTGATTTTCATTTTTTATATTTTTGAGTTAATTCGCTTAGTTATTAAACGTGAAATTTAATCCAACAGAAATCGTTGTTGGTCTGGGATAGTTGTTATATCTGTCAATTCCAGGCGCTGCTAATCCGGTTTGATCTGCACCATCTTGCGCATTTAAACCAATTTCAGGATCTACCCCTTTATAACCTGTAATTACAAACAGATTTTCTCCCATAAGATACATTCTGAATTTTGAAGATTTAGATTTTAACGGTAAAGTATATCCGAATGTAAGTGACTGAAGTCTAAAGAAAGAAGCATCTTCTATCCAGTAATCTGAATATTTTGGAGCAGATGTAATACCGCTTCCCAAGAAAGCATCGGGAACGTTGTAAGCTGGTAATCTGTTCGGATCGTTTAGCATCATATTCGTAGCATTTAATGCTTTTTGACCAAACATTCCGTATCCTGAAAAACCAAGATCAAAATTTCCGTACGTAAAATTCATTCCAATTCCTAAAGTCAAATCAGGCTGAACATTTCCTAAATCTGTTTTATCATCATCTACTAAAGCGCTTTCGGCAACTACATCGCCCGCTTTATTATAGTATTGGATTTTTCCATCGGCGTCAAGCCCAGCATTTTTGAATCCCCAGAAAGTTCCAACAGGATATCCTTCGGCAATAATTTGAGAATATTGTCCTGACATACCTGCTAATCCGTGTAAAGATCCGCTGTTAATTACATCTGTTTCGTAGGTTGTATTAGACAGTTTTTCGATTTTCTGAACGTTGTGTCCTAAAGTTAAATTTGCATTCCATGTAAATTTATCTCCTTTAACGATGTCTGCATTCAGCGTAAGCTCAACTCCTTTGTTTGACATTTCTCCAACGTTTGCCAGCATCGTTCCTACTAAATATGGAGGCTGAGGCACTTCGTACGTGTATAGTAAATCTTCTGTGTTTTTAGAATAATATTCGAATGAACCCGTGATTCTGTCAAACAAAGTAAAGTCCACACCAATATTCAATTGTTTTGTAGATTCCCATTTTAAGTCAGGATTCGGATTTTGTTTTGGAGAATAAGCCAAACTCCATGTTCCCGTAACCGGATCGTAGTAACTGTCATTTCCAACTCCTAAAATCGAAAGTGATTTATATTCGCCAATTCCGTCCTGATTTCCTGTAACTCCATACCCAACTCTTAGTTTCAAATTACCCAGCCAGTCTTTTGTAGAACTCATAAATTCCTCGCTAGAAATTCTCCATGCCGCAGAAGCTGACGGGAAAGTTCCCCATTTATTGTTTTCTCCAAAACGGCTTGAACCATCTCTTCTTACTGTTGCAGTGAATAAATATTTACCGTCGAAACTATAATTTGCACGAGTATAAAATGAAACCAAATTGGATTTTCCTTTATAAGAATACACATCTCCTAAACGATAATTGTATCCTGCACCTAAATTATTATAGCTAAAAGCATCCGTTACAAAACCACTTCTTTGCGCACCAAAACCTTCGTAAATATTTTCTAAATATGAATATCCTCCTAAAGCGCTAACATTGTGTTTTCCGAAAACTTTATTGTAATTTACGTAAAGTTCCCCTTGTGCATTAGTGTATTCTGCATACGTTTTTTGAGCGTAACCGTCTTCAGTTCTTCCTTCCATAACCGCGTACGATGGTTTGTAAGTACTTCCCTGAACTGCATTATGCTCCAAAGAAATATTGGCTACAGCCGTAAAATCATTTAAAAATTTAACCTCAGTTTTAAAATATCCTAAAAGTCTGTGTCTTTCATTATCAACTGTTCTGTTGGTTAAAATCTCAACCGGATTCTCATAAATTGTTCCTCCAACCGAAGTAAATTCTCCATTAGCATCGTAAACCGGAATTGTTGGATTTAAATTATAAGAACGTTCAAAAATTCTATAATCTAACGGATGCCATTTATCGATATTGGCAAATAAACCCATATCAAATTTTACATCTTTATTGTCTCCAAGATATTGATACGCACTAACGTTTCCGCTTAATCTCTCCAATCCTGTAGTTTTGATAACGCCTTCATTATTTAAATACGAAATCGATGCTCTGAAACCGCTGTCTGCTTTACCTGAATTAATGCTCAAAGTATGTGATTGCGAAATAGCAGTTTGTTCTAATTCTTTCTGCCAATTTGTATTTCCGCCATAATCAATTGCGTCTTTATTTCCGGTTTGGCGTACGTAGCCTCGCCATTGGTTTGCTGATAAAAGATCTAAATTGTCAGCAACATACCCAATACTTGATAATCCGCTATACGTAACTGAAACGCCTTTTGTCCCAGATTTTGTGGTAATAATGATAACTCCATTTGCTCCTCTTGATCCGTATATCGCTGTCGCCGAAGCATCTTTTAAAACGTCTACAGATTTAATATCAGAAGGCTGTACCACATTAATATCAACCCCGGCTATACCGTCAACCACGATTAACGGACTGTTGCTTGCAGTTAATGATGTTCCTCCGCGTAAGCGTAAAGTCGAACCCGCTGCAGGATCTCCCGAAGGACGAATAACATTTAATCCCGCTACTTTTCCTTGCAAAACCTGTTCTGTAGATGAAAGTGATCCTTTTACTAAATCATCAGCTTTAAGCGTTGAAATTGCTCCTGTTAAATCAGATTTCTTTTGAGTTCCATAACCAACAGATACAACCTGTACTTCTGCAAGTTGATAGCCATCGTTTTGCAAACGAACGTCGATATTTGGTTTTGTTGATGAAGTAATCTGAACTTTTTGAGTTGTCGAGCCAATAAATGATACTTCTATCGAACCTCCTACGGCTACATTCAGTATAAATTTCCCGTCAAAATCTGTTGTGGTGGCATTTTTTGTCCCCACCTCAATAACCGTCGCACCCGGCAATACATTCCCGGTATTGTCATAAACGGTACCTGATACCTGCTTTTTATCCTGAGCAAACATTCCTGCCGAAAGAAAAAGCATGAAAATCATGAATACCACAGTTTTAGTAGTCCACATTAGATGTAGGACTATTTTTTTATTTTTACTATTCATTTTGATGTTTTTATTTGATAGTGAATTATTTGTCTAAAGTTTTTAGCGGAATTGTAGTATCCGAAATCGTTTTGTCTTTGTTGTCTTTTATCAAAACATGAATTTCAGTTAAATTAGGAATTCCATTAAGTTCAGAAACCAAATTGACAAATCCTTTTATCTCGGCTGTTCCTCCGGTAAATTCACCAGAAATTACTTTGCTGCCGGCGTTAATAGTGTAGATTAATTTGTTTACGCCCGGCTCGTTATTTTTACGAGACATTCCCAGAAAATCTTTCTGACTGATTTGTAAAGGAAAAAATCCGAATACTGGCGGTGGTGGCGGAATGTATTCTCCGGCAAATAAAACCTGATCCGGAGTTGTAGCAGCCCACTCATCTTTTACAAACAGAAAATTCATCTTTTCCATTACAAAACCATCTGGAGCATTGAAGTATGTTTTCGGAATCAAATCCATTTTATAGAAACCGTTTCCTAAATCTTTAAGTTTTGTTTTTTCAACAACTTCAGGAACCCAAACTTGATATTCCTGTAAAATTGCCCAATCATTCAATCCGCTGTGCATGTGTACGCTTGTTGCGCCTGCAAACCCGGGAATCAAATTAGAATTGAATAAAATACTAAGTCCTTTATCGATTGTTGGTTTTGTAGGATACGCTCTGATTAACTCATTGGCAGTGTAAAACGAGGAGAAATCGGTGTATGCTACATTAGCGACATCACTTTGTTTTGATCCGTTTTTGTTTTTCAAACGAAGCCAAAATCCCGCACTTGCTGCAATTTCGTCCGGAGTTTTAGAGAAATAAACAGTTGGCGTTAAAGTAAAACTCCAAACTTTATTTCCTTCATACTTCAGCTTTGCAAAATCGGATGAGTTTTCCCAATGTCCCGCATCTGGCTCAGATGGTGACCAAATCCAAATATAGATATCTTCGGTTTCTGCAAATGTAGTTCCTGAAAGATCAAAATACCATGTCACTTTTTCATCGTATTTGTACACTACAGGAAATGATGTAATACTGCCTACAGCTCCGGCATTTTCCTGTGCCTGAATAAAATTAGGAGCCATCAAAAGGGCAAGTAAAATTGTATATATAAACTTTTTCATATGTATTTAATATTTTTTTTATCGGAATATAGTATCGCCATTCTACGTTCTAGTTTGTAATTTGGAATCATGGCGATTTCATATTACTTCTTAATTAATAGCATTTAATTTGAATACATAAGACACAAAAGGAGTTCCGTTAGAGGAATGCACTAACTGAAATTCCATTTCGTCACTGCTTCCCGGAACCGATGTCAATCGAAGTTCATCTGTTTTTTGTGTTTTTTTAGCGTCGCTGTACAAATAGATTTTTACTGCACTTGCGTTGGTCTGTTGAAAATCTGAGCTAAGTTCCCAATATCCTTTCGGAGCAAATAACGGAGGAACATTTCCCATAACTTCATAACTTGTTGGTCTGTTGTTTTCATCTACGCTGAAGCGGATTTTAAAATCCTCGTAGTTAAAATACGTACTCAAGTTTTCTTCGTTTGGCTGAATGGCATTTGCTTTCGCAGCTTCATCAACCATTTTCAAATTTGTTAATCCCCAGTCTCCATTTACTTTCTCATAAATGGTAATTGGATCAACATAGCTTCCGTCATCTGTATTGTCACAGCCAATGGCTAAAAAACACATCATAACAGCTAACCAATAAATACTTTTACATCTCATAAAATTTGTGGTTTGTTTGTTAGTTTTTTTTATCTCTTTTAAGACAGAACGAAGCTAGATGTTAAAAAAACCTAAAAAAAAATATCTGATAAAAATCAAGATGTAATTCAAATATTTTTTAATTCAATTAATTAAAAATCAATTAATTATAATATTTTTACAATAATAAAAATCAAGACGCTGTTGAGATAAAAAACAGCATATAAATAATGGCAAATATGACAATATGTAAATTAAAGTCAATGTTTTTTTCACTATACATATATATAATTGCTTTTTATTGTATAATTGCAAATTATTAGACTACTTTTAACATTTAGATCTTATTTTTGTGCGATGAATCAAATTTTATAGCTTTGTTATAAATAAGGTTACCAAATCTTTAAGTAATTCATCATCAATCACAAAAGCTTTATCCCGAATTAAAACGAATTAACTCAAAGCAATCAAAAAGAATTTTACCCTTAACCAAAACCAACCATGCGAAGAATAATCATTCTATTTTTTTTTATTGCAGGTTTCTCTCTAACTGCGAAAGAGACAAATCCTGTACTGGAAGAATTAGATAAAGCACTTCTTAAAAAAGACGTTTACTTAAAACAGAAGTATCGTAAAATAGAAGCTTTGAAGAGAAACATATCCAAATTTAATGTTGGCCAGAATAACGAGCAGCTTTATAATACTTACATGGCTTTGTTTGATGAATATAAATCTTTTAAATACGACTCAGCTTATTATTATTTAGAAGAAGCAAAAGTCAAAGCCATTGTGCTAAAAGATCCGAAGTATTTAGCTAAAAGCCGAATTAAGGAAGGTTTCGTCCTACTATCATCAGGACTTTTTAAAGAAGCCATCGATACTTTAAACGTAATTGATGACCAGAAACTCGATCAGAAAAACAAATTCGAATATTATTCCATTAAAGCCCGTGCTTATTATGATTTAGCCGATTATAATAAGGATCAGCGATTTAACATTCATTACGTACAGCAGGGAAATCACTTTCTGAAAAAAGCATTAGAATTGATTGGAACAAATACAAATGAATATTGGGCCGCCGAAAGTTTAAAGCGATTGAAACAGCAAGACTGGCGTGGTGCCGAATTTGCTTTTAGTTACTGGATTAACAACTACAAATTACCTCCGAATTATTACGGAATCGCGACCTCGAGTCTCGGGTATATTTATTCGGAAAGGGGCTATACTAAAAAAGCCATTTATTACCTGGCTCTTGCCGCTATCGCCGATGTTAAGAATGCGACCAAAGAAACGGTTGCACTTCGGAATTTAGCCAACGAGCTCTTTAAAATGGGTTATTTGGATAAGGCCAATGAATACATCAATATCGCGATGGATGACGCGACTTTCTATAATGCCAGACATCGAAAAATTGAAATTTCGTCGATCTTGCCGATTATCGAAAAAGCACAATTGAACAATGTAAAAGACAAAAATGATAAATTGGAAAGAATCATTATTCTCCTGACAATTCTGACCGTTATCATTGTTTTGTTTCTGATTATCATCTTCAAACAATTAAAAGAAAGAAATAAAGCGCGAAAAATAATGGCTTCTTCATATGCGCAACTGCAGGAAATGAACATCAGTTTAAGCGAAGCTAATGCGATTAAAGAAGAATACATTACGTATTTTATTAAGGCAACTTCAGCATTCATTAATAAAATTGATCATATCCAGAAAAGCACGCTTCATAAAATCATCACCAAAAAAACAGATGAAGTTATTGCGAGTTTAAAACGATATAATGTGAAGGAAGAACGTGAGAATCTTTTTCACCAATTCGATGAAATCTTCCTAAAATTGTTCCCTACTTTTGTGACTGATTTCAATCATTTATTTCCTAATGATCATAAATGCATCGTTAAAAAAGGGGAACTTTTAAACACTGAACTTCGCATTTTTGCCTTGTACCGATTGGGTATTCAGGACAGTAGCCAAATGGCAGAATTCCTGGAACTTTCTGTAGCTACCATTTATACGTATAAAACGAGAATCAAAAGCAAATCTGATTTTAAAGATACTTTTGAGGAGAAGATTATGGCGATCAAGACGATTTAGGTTTAAAAGTTTTGCCACAGATTAAAGGATTAAAAGGATTTTATTTGGATGCTCCAGCGGAGCATTATGTTTATAGTAAATATCTAAGACATTTTGCATAAAAGCTCCAGCGGAGCGAAATATACCACCCCGATAGGGCTCGATTACATAATTTAAACATTTCTATAGATATGACGTCCCGATGGGACTCTATATGATAAATTAAAAAATCAATTTAATCCTTTAATCTGTGGCAAACATTTTTATTCAGCACTCTCTAACTGCAATACTACATTTTGATAACGTGTACTAAGAGAAAACAACTGCTCGGCAAAAATCATTATTGCCAGCGGAACAAAGAAAAATGAGGTTAAATTTTCTTCATATAAAAAGTAGGTTGATATCATAAAAATTCGGGCATATTCAAGATAATACATCCATTTTCGCTGTTCTAATAAAGCGCCGCAATTAACTAATGTTATCAGAATAAAACACAACACAAAAACTTTATCAAGAACATTTAATAACTCAAAATAATAAGTGAAAACTGTTAAAAATAAAGTACAGATTCCTAACTGGATGTAAAGATAGTTTCGGAATCTCAATCTCTGATGCGGATTAGCCTTATCCTGTAGAAAACGCTTTTCCAGTGTTGGACGAATATCCTGATCCATATGCGCCGGACTTCCAAAAACTGCCTTCCAGCGTGCTTTAAAACCTTTTGAGCGTTTCCATAATTCATAAATTTCAAAATAATAATGAAAATGCTGCCATAAGAAACTGTAGCTTTTTAGCGGATGCGTCAATCCATATTTTGGTTTTTCTTCCTCTTCCATAAAAGTTCCAAACAGACGATCCCAAAATGTGAACATATCCCCGTAATTTTTATCGAGATATTTTTCGTCAGAAGCATGATGAACACCATGAATTGAAGGCGTTACAAAGACATACTCCAGCCATTTTTTACTGCCGATAAGCTGTGTATGTGTAAAAAAAGAATAGGCACCATGAACAATCAGCATCGTGATGACCATCGTTGGATGAAAACCAATAAAAGGCAAAACACACCAAAATCCGGTTCTTATTATGGCCTGAAAAGTAGTAATTCTGGCTGCAGCCGTAAAATTAAATTCTTCGCTATGATGATGCACAATATGCGCTGCCCAGAAAAAATTGACTTCGTGACCCAATCTGTGGTACCAATACCAAACAAAGTCTGTTGCAAGAATTAATGCAAACCAAACAAAAATATTGCTTGGAATCTCAAAAAGTCTGTAATTATCATAGATAAGATAATACAATTGATAAAAACTTGCGGCGATAAATAAGTTAATCAATCGTTCCGCAATTCCGATACTAATATTCGAAACTGAACTTTCATAATTAAAAATTTCAGGTCTTTTTTTGCGCTGTGCCAATTTATATTCTAAAAACAAGAAAAGAAAAAAAGCAGGCATTGCGAAGGCAAGAAAATTAATATGTTCCATTTTTAAAAATCACTTTTTATATTCTTAAAAAACTCAAATACAATTCGATATAAATATTAAAGACATTTCCACAAATTAACACCTATTTTACTTTCTAAAATGATATTAACTATCGGAAGTGTCTTTATCTGTTTTTTGGGGCAAAATTTCTAATTCTGCTTAAATTTTGGAGCTTCCAAAGCCACTTCTTTTACAGCTTGCGTTTCAGCAACTTTCTGCAAAGCAATAACATAAGCTGCAATTCGTGGTGTCACGTTATGTTTTAGCGCAATTCTGAAAACCGTTTCAAAACCTTTTTCCAAAATATCTTCCAAACGTGTATTAATCTGATGAATTCTCCATGATTCTAAAAGTGAATTCTGAAGCCATTCAAAATAAGAAACCGTTACGCCGCCGGCATTCGCCAAAATATCAGGAACAACCAAAACATTATTGTCGTGCAATATTTTATCGGCATCTGATGAAACCGGGCCGTTTGCACCCTCAACAATAATTTTAGCTTTGATGTCGCTTGCATTTTTTTGCGTAATGACATCTTCTTTGGCAGCCGGAATTAGCACATCTACATCTAAAAGCAATAATTCTTCATGTTTAATAACAACCGAATTGGGATACCCCTTAATACTTTTATTATTGAGATTGTAGTACAAAATCAGCTCCGGAATATTAAGCCCTTCCGGATTGTAAAAAGCTTCTGAAACATCACTAACGGCAACCACTTTCAATCCTTTTTCGAATAAAAACAAAGCCGAATGCAAACCAACATTTCCAAAACCCTGAATAGCTACAGTAGATCTGGCCGGTCTCAATTTTAATTTCTGAAGAGCCAATAGCGTAATGATACTCACACCTCTTCCGGTTGCTTCTACCCTGCCCAGCGATCCTCCTGAATGCAAATGTTTTCCGGTCACGACAGCATGAATTGGTTTGCCATGAACTAATGAAAATTCATCCATTAACCAGCCCATTTCGTCAGGACCAGTTCCCATGTCTGGTGCGGGAACGTCTTTTTCAGGTCCGAAAATATCGGCTAAGGCTTTAGTGTATGCCCGGGTAATTTTCTCTAACTCTGTTTTAGAAAGTGTTCTTGGGTCACAAATGATTCCGCCCTTTGCGCCTCCAAATGGAATTCCAGTCACTGCCGATTTCCATGTCATCCAGGCAGCAAGTGCTTTTACTTCATCAAGATTGACAGCGTTATCATATCGGATTCCTCCTTTAGATGGTCCTAAGGCGGTATTGTGAATAACACGATAGCCTTCAAAGTTTTGTTGTTTTCCATTATCTAACGTAATAGAAAAATTAACAACAATCTGTTTTTCAGGTCGCTGTAATTTTAATCTGATTGAATCATCTAATTTAAGAATATCCGCTGCGATATTAAAACGATCAATCATCGATTGAAAGGGGTTCTGTTTAATTATTTCTGCACTCATAATATATATCTTTTTAATTGGGGTTCTGTTTACATTTTCCTTTAAAACAACTCTTAAATTGTTTTCAAAAGAGATTTATTTTATCCATAATTACTGCATTCGACAACATGGAATTTTCATGAGACAGCACAGCATCATACTATTTGTATTTCTATTTGACCTCATTATATTGATTTTTTAATAGTTCTAAAAAAAGCCTTTCATGGTGCATGAAAGGCTAAAAAAAAAAAATAACTAACAAGTGATTTTCTATTAACGCCATCTCATTGCATAGTTCATCATGCAACACATCGTGAAGCTGCACATAAACGGAATGATATTTTGACTAGAGTATTTCATTGTTGAGGCAAATCTACAAATATATTTTTATAAATTCTATAGAATTAGTCGAGTTTATTTTAAATAATTTCAATCTTATTAGTAAACGACTTGTAAATTAGCGAATTAGACTACGAAAAAAAATCACTTAAATTGTGAAAAAACAATAAAAAAGATGGCAATTAAGGCTAAAAAGATTCCTGTAAAGTTTATTTTAGATAATTTTTCTTTAAAAAAAAGCAGACCAACTAAACTTCCTAAAATGATCACGCCCATATTCATTCCGGCAAAAACAGTAGAAGGATTTTCTGAAAATGCCTTGTGTGCTTTAAGGTAAAACAAAATATTTCCGAAATTAAAAAGTCCAACCAAACCACCAAAAACGATATTTATAGGCTCTAATTTTACCTTCTTAAGAACAGTATCATAAATGACCGCAAGTAAAGAAACAGCTAGTGCAATATCAAAAACTACAAATAAAGAAGTAGCATAAGGTAATGTTGTATAAAGGGCAATTTGTTTGAAAAGAATATCTATTACTCCAAAACCTATCAAAACTGCGGCTGGATAAATCCATTTATTCTGAAAATTTTCAGATTGTTTTTTTAAGATGAAAAGCAGCGCAACAAATCCAATTATGAGTCCTATAACTTTATAAGTATTGAATTCTTCCTTAAAAATAAGCCAGGCGGCCAGTATCGGAATAAAAAGTGATAATCTTTGGGCGGCATCCGTTTTTACAATTCCCATATACTTGATGGATGCAATCAAAAACAGGAAAACGACCGGTAATAACAGACCTATTGCAAGATAAATATTCCACGGTGCGTTTGCATCAACCAAAGTCAAATCCGGACTAAAAACAAAATAGCAGAGTATCAGCGCAAAAACATAATTGAAAGCAACAATTTGAATTGGATTTGATTTATAGCGACGGGTCATTTTGAAAATAACACCCACAACTACACTACAAATAATACTCAGAACCAGATACAACATAGGGTTAATTTTTGAATACAAAAATAAGGTTTATCTGTTTTACTACTTCAAAAAAGAGATATTATTCACTTTTCAACCATCCCGTAATACTCATTCGGGTATTTTGAGTGACCAAAACTTCATGAACCAGCTCATTACTTTTAAAGAAAACAGTTTTGCCCTGAGTTGGCGAAATTTTTTGGTTGTTATTTTCCTGATGAATCATCAATTCTCCGCCGTCAGATGTTATCCAATTACTGTTTAAATAACTAATCATGGAATATTTCCGGCTCGGATTATTTTTGAACTGATCTAAATGTTTCAGATAAAAATCACCTTTTTCATATAAAGAATAATGAAATTCGTAACCCGTAATTCCGGCGTAACAACTTTCATTTAAATAAAGAATGAAAGCATCGATTTGTGCGAAGAATTCATTTTCGAAAACATTATTGTGTTTTTTATCCAGCCAGTAAATCGAATCACTTCGAATTGCGCCATCATAAGAAAGCTTTTCAGAATTCCCTATTCCAGCCTCAGACAGTAAACTTCTCTCATTTAAATCAAGTAGATTTCGTTTAAGATTATCAGCTAGTTCTTTGCTTAAAAAATGCTCTGAAATGCCTACTTTATTTTCGATATAACTTGCAATCAAATCTTCAAAATTCTCTACCATTTTTATTTTGGGAAAGACTGCAAATACAGCCAACGGAGCAAGGTAGAGGAAATTAAACTGGTAATCACTTATTTTTTGTAAATTGTGAAAAGTGAGAAGTGAGATGTAAATTATAAGTAACAAATAATACTGACAATTCACATCTCACTTCTCACAATTAACATATGTACAACTTATAATTTACTTATATAACTTCCGTACATATCTTTAAACTGATGTCCTTGTGCAAAGCGGTCTTTGCTTAGTTTTTTATATTCGACCAAGGCCCATAAAATAAATTCTTTCATGAAATAATGATCTTTTTTATCTAATTGAGGCTGATATTTTTTCAATAAAGTGTCTAAGGGCGTTACTTCATCCAGAATACTTTTATATTCAGCATCTGAAGCATCGTCTAATAATTCGAAACCGCTTTCGGCAAAAAACCATTCTATCAAATCAGAATAAGGTGTTTTTTCGCCAGGTTTTTCTAATTTTTCAATTTTAGGAAAGAAATCCGGAAACAAAGTTCGAATTGCAGATCCAATTAAATTCTGAGCTACAACCGCCGCTCCCTCCTGCTCTCCTTCGTACACCAATTCGACTTTACCAGTAATGGCAGGAATGATTCCGATAAAATCAGATAATCGTAAAGTTGTTTCATCAATTCCAGCTCGAAGTGCTCTGCGTTCTGCTGTACTTATTAAATTCTCAAAAGCCGTGATGCTCATTCTGGCACTTACCCCACTTTTGTTGTCGATATATTCGCTGTCACGTGCTTCAAAACTTATTTGTTCCAGAATATCTTTGGCTAAATTTGGAACATATACAATATCACTTTGCGTTTCGTCCAGTTTTGCTTCTTGTTCTGTAATCGTTCTGGCAATCGCAATACTTTCAGGATAATGTGTCAGAATTTGAGAACCAATTCTGTCTTTAAGCGGTGTTACGATACTTCCTCTGTTTGTGTAATCTTCCGGATTTGCCGTAAAGACAAACTGCATATCAAGAGGCATTCTTAATTTAAAACCTCGAATCTGGATATCGCCTTCCTGCAAAATATTAAATAAAGCTACCTGAATTCTGGCCTGTAAATCGGGTAATTCATTGATGACAAAAATAGAACGATTCGCTCTCGGAATCATCCCGAAATGAATTACACGATCATCTGCGTAAGACAATTTCAGATTTGCTGCTTTTATTGGGTCAACATCTCCAATTAAATCCGCAACGGTAACATCTGGCGTTGCTAGTTTTTCGAAGAAACGCTCGCTCCTGTGCAGCCACGAAATTGGAGTTTCATCACCTTTTTCAGCTATAACATCTTTTGCAAAACGTGAAATCGGACTGAACGGATCGTCATTGATTTCGGAACCCGAAACAAATGGAATATATTCGTCCAGCAATTCAATCATTTTACGCGCCAATCGGGTCTTGGCCTGACCGCGAAGTCCTAATAAATTGATATTATGTCGCGATAAAATAGCGCGCTCCAATTCTGGAATTACAGTGTTTTCGAAACCATGAACACCTTCAAAAACTGTTGCTCCCGATTTAATTTTCTCACGAAGGTTATTTCGCAATTCGTCTTTAATACTGATGCTCTTATATCCCGAGGCCTTTAATTGACCTAACGTTTTTATGTTATCTATTTTCATATTAATGATTTAGAAATTGAAAGATTAAATGATTTAAAATTCAATTTGTTTGTTTTTTATGTTTTTGTAGCCACGCACAGCAGTGCGTCTTACCGGTGAAGAGACGTACTGCTGTGCGCCTCTACGATATGCGTTGTGTATAAAATCTTAGAACCTTAGAACCTCAGCATCTTAGTACCTTTAAATTACCTAACCCGTTTTTTCCTATTTGTTTCATAATCTTCAAAAATCATTTCACCCAAACCTTTTAGTCCGGTATAAAATGCTTTTCCCTGATTGGCTTCAGTAAAATGATTTACAAAACGCTGTAAATAGGGATCGTTTGCAATCATAAAAGTTGTAATCGGAATATGAAGTTTTCGGGCTTGTTGTGCTTGTGTGTAACATTTATCTACGATGTATTCATCGAGACCGTTACTATTCATATAATAGGAACCGTCACGTTCGCGCACGCAACTTGGTTTTCCGTCGGTAATCATGAAAATTTGTTTGTTGGTATTTCGCTTTCTGCGTAAAATATCCATCGCTAACTGAAGTCCTGCGACTGTATTTGTATGATAAGGACCAACTTGTAAATAAGGCAAATCTTTGATTGGAATCGTCCATGCATCATTTCCGAAAACCAAAATATCCAATGTATCTTTTGGGTAACGTGTTGTGATTAATTCCGCTAGAGCCATTGCTACTTTTTTCGCTGGCGTGATTCGGTCCTCGCCATATAAAATCATACTGTGGCTGATGTCGATCATCAAAACCGTACTCATTTGGGCTTTGTATTGCGTTTCTTCGACAACCAAATCATTTTCGGTCAGCATGAAACTTTCTACACCATTGTTGATTTGTGCGTTGCGCAGACTCTCAGTTAAGGCAATTCGTTCTAAACCGTCACCAAAATTAAATTCACGAAATTCGCCAGTATGTTCATCGCCATTTCCGGCATGCTTGGTTTTATGATTTCCAGTTCCGGAACGTTTCAAATTACCAAAAATCTGATCTAACGCTTGTTGTCTTATTGCTCTTTCAGTTTTAGCGGTAATTCCAAACCCACTTGTTCCATCTGGTTTTGCTTCGTCTTTTATGTAACCTTTCTTTTTTAAATCTTCGATAAAATCATCGATTGTGTAGTTCTCGTCCGTCAGTTTATATTCTTTATCCAACTCCCGAAGCCAGTCTATTGCTTCATCAAAATCACCCGAAGTATGGGTGATAAGCTCTTTAAAAATACCAAAAAGCTTTTCAAACGGAGACTGAAATGGGACTTCGTACGACTTAAAATAAAAACCTTTTTTAAATTCGTTTTTCATAATCCTAAATTACGGTTTTTTAGAATTACGAAAAAATAATCGTTTATTAATTTTTAGTTAAAATATTGAGGTAAAACAAGTTAAAATCGAGGCAATTTCTGTCAATTATTCAAACTTTCCGTCGACATAGTACCAAGAACCATTTTCAAATCTGAATGCAGAGAATTCATAATGGGTCTGAGGTTTTCCGTTTGAGTCTAAAAAATACGCTTTAAACTCCACCGTTTCTTCAGAAGAACTTAAAATTTCCAATTTTTGCCATTTATTGACTGTTGCCCATTTCAGAATTTCAGCTTTTGAGTAATATTGTCTTTCAGAAACATGGGTTGTTTCTAAAAGATAATCGGCATTATGAGTGGCATAAGCCGAATATCTCGAACGCATCAAAGTCAATGCAGTTGGTGCTTTTTGATTGTTTTTAAGATACAATCCGCAGCAATCATCAAACAATAAACCGGTATCGCAAAAGCATTTATTCTTCATCCAGTTTTTCTTCGCCGTTAATTTTTACATGCAATTGATTCAATAAAACCTGATAACGGCTGATTTCTCTAAGATCTTCATCTTCTTCAGCATGATCCAGCATTTCGTCTAAAGTTTCATTTACTTCCAGCAACTTATTGTTTGCTTCTCTATCTTGTTTTGCAGCGATTAAATCAATGATTTCCTGCACACTTACTTTTAAATCTTCAAATTTTGTATTCATATTTATTTGTTTCAGGTTTGAGGTTTCAAGTTTGAGATTTCAAGTTTTTCAGTTCGTTTACAACTTAAATTCTTCACTCTTTACTCTTTACTCTTTACTCTTTACTCTTTACTCTTTACTCTTTACTCTTTACTCTTTACTCTTTACTCTTTACTCTTATTATCTTCGTTGAACTTCTTTACAATTTCTTTTAGCTTTTCTTTCCGTGCAACTTCAGCCTGTTTCTTTTTATTTTGGGCTTTGTGCAATTTGTCATTGTGCGCCTTGATGTTCTTTTCGTTGTTGCGTCCCATTATATTTCTCTTTTAATTTCGTCTAAAGTTTTCTCTGTGAAGATCAATTTTGTAATAATTTGTTCTCTCAAAACATCAATATCTTCATCAAAATGTTTTGCCCAGGAGGTCAGTTGCTGCAGATTTCTGACTTGTTTTATTCGCTTTGTCGTTTCAAAACTTGTTCTCAGAACTGCTTTTTTATCATATTCCGGATTATTTTTATGCTGGTACGTTACGGTATTCTTATCAAAATCGGCTTCAATATAATAGAGTTTTTCTTCGGCATTATCCGGATGGAATTCACTCCAGGCGGCAAAACCAATTTTTGTTTTCGAAGGGGTTTCGGGCTCCATTGCAACCAAAAGCCATTTGCTGTTGGCTAATCTCCCCCAATGATTCGAAACTCTGTACATACCGTCTTCTGTATAATAATAGGTACTTCCAGCTTTGCTTTCGAATTGCTTTTTTAAACCTTCAATGGCCTCCGGCAGCACTTCATGGAAAACACAAAAGGTGTTTTTGAACGAATTTGGATGTGGCCTGAAGTTTTTTTGCATATGCAAATATACTGAGATTGTCGCGAACTCCCTAAAACAAACATTAATTGATTAACTTTGTAACCTCAATTTTAAATTAAAAAAGTTATGTCTAAGGATTCACAAGAAAAAATGCCTCAAAAAGGAGTTTACACCGGCATCATCGAAAAAGATGAAAACAACAATTATTTTTGTGGTGAATATCTTTTAGATTACAAATTAGCGCATTCAAATTTTAATCTTGGAGATTGGGTTACGATTAAATCGGTAATTGAAAATCCAAGTGATATTAGTTATGATAAATATCCGAAGAAATCTAAAAACTTTGATAAGGCAAATCATAAGCCGGAGAATAAATAAAATTTGTTTTAGGTTTTTAAAGTTTCAGGTTTTCTTTGTTTCAAGTTTCAAGTTGAAATGCGAGTAATTTAACCGCAAAGTTCGCAAAGCTTACACACATAGCTTTGCGAACTTTGCGGTTAAATTATCCTGTATCAATTCATCATAACATTCTAACGTTTAACATCTAACTTCTAACATTTTACATATTTTCATAATATTTTTTCTATCAAAAGTAAAAAGTTAAAAAAAAGTGTACCTTTGCAAAAAATTTGTCGTTTTGAAGTAAAAAACACTCATTTCAAACTAATAGACAATAAGTTACCTTTTATTTATGAAAAAAATAGTTGAATACCGCAAGTTACTAAACGTAGACAAAACTGCTGAGCTAAAAGATTTAAAAACCATTTACCGTAATGCGATGAAAGAATCTCATCCTGACAAATTTCAAGGTGATGATGCTGGTTTGAAAGCTGCAGAAGAAAAAAGTAAAGCGATTATTGAAGCTTATCACTTCTTGGTAAGTATTAATCCTGAAACAATTAAAGCAAATTTACCGGAATATACAGAAACGATTTCAACTTGTTCAATTACTGATTATAAATTTGTTGAAGGTCGTTTAATTATCGATTTCTCTAACGGAAGTGTTTACGAATACATTAGTGTTCCTAAAGCAACTTATGTAAAAATGGTTAACGCTGATTCTCCTGGCAGATTCGCAAAAAGACACATTTTGAATTCTTTTACTTGGAGAAAGAAAACAAACCAAGAATAGTTTTACACTAAGAATATAACTAAAAGCACTCTATCTACAGAGTGCTTTTTTTGTGTCTAAAAATTAAAAAATTGCTGAAATTGAATTCAAATAATTATACAATTAAGTGTTTGCAGGACAATTAAGCCAATAAACACACTGAAAACATGATAGTTAAACCTAAAAAAACTATAACAAAATTTTAGGTTACAAAATTCTTTATGTTTTATATTTTTAGATACTTTTGTTGCACAAATCAATTAACTAATTAATTTATAATGAAAAAAATACTTTTTTTACTTACCGCTTCTGTTGCGATAATGTCATGCAGCAAAGTTAAAGACGGAGAATACCTTATTACAGGAACTGCAAAAGGAATCGCGAACGGAAAAACAATCATTCTTCAAGGTCAGGATCCAACTACACAAATGTCAGTTAACCTTGATACAGTAAAAGTTGAAAACGAAAAATTTGAAATAAAAGGAAAAGTAACTGAACCAGCTTTTCATACTTTAATTCTTCAGGATGCAAACGGACCAATTCCTTTCATCTTAGAAACAGGAGAAATTACTATTGCAATTGACAAAGATAGTATCCACAAAAGTAAAATCGCAGGTACTTATAACAATGACGAGTATGTGAAATTTAATGATGAGCTTACAAAAACTCAAAAGAAATTGATCGATTTTCAGAAAAACAACACTCAGAAAATGCAACAAGCTCAACAAGCTCAAGATACTGCAACTATCAATGGTTTGATGAAACAATACACAGCTATCCAAACGGAAGTTCAGGCAGATTCTAAAAAGAAATATATTGCTTATGCTGAAACTCATCCAAAAGCATTTATTTCAGTTTTGATCGTTAAAGGTATGGCTGGAGATCCTAGTGCAGATATTAAAAAAACGGAGGCTTTATTCAACTCTTTAGATGAGTCGTTGAAAAACAGTACTAACGGAAAAGAAATTAAAACAAAAATAGGTCAGGCAAAATTACCGGCAGTTGGTGCATCAGCTCCTCCTGTTGGTAACGCTAACTGAAGAGCAGACTTTTCTGCTCCAAATCCTGAAGGCAAAGTAGTTTCGCTTAAAGAAAGTTTAGGAAAAGTAACTATTGTTGATTTTTGGGCTTCATGGTGTGGACCATGTAGAAAAGAAAATCCGAATGTTGTAGCTCTTTATAAAGAATTACACTCAAAAGGATTAAATATTGTTGGTGTATCATTAGATAAAGAAAAAAGCAAATGGACAGAAGCTATCGCAAAAGATGGATTAACCTGGACACATGTTTCTAATCTAAAATTCTGGGAAGAGCCAATCGCGGCTCAATATCATGTTGAGTCAATTCCCGCAACTTTTATTCTTGATTCATCAGGAAAAGTAGTTGCTCAAGACTTAAGAGGTCCTGAATTAAGAGCAAAAATTTTAGAGCTTTTAGCGAAATAAGAACAATATTCAGCAAAAAATAAAAAAATCTCCCTAGTGGAGATTTTTTTATTTTATTCAATACCAACGAATTAAAAACAAATTAAAAAATAACTTAAAATTAAGTGCAAAATTTGTTTGTAAACATCAAAAACGTTTCTATATTTGCAACCGCTTAGAACAACAAAGCGCATCAATACAAGCTTCGGGGAGATACTCAAGCGGCCAACGAGGGCAGACTGTAAATCTGCTGTGTGAACTTCGCAGGTTCGAATCCTGCTCTCCCCACTAAAGTCCTAATGAAAATTAGGACTTTTTTTATGGGATAAATTTATTAGATCTCAGAAAAAAAACATAATTACATAAAACCTGCAAATCCCAGGATTCGCAGGTTTTTTTTTCCATTTAAAGCAGTTTTCAAGCTTTATAAAACACTCAAAAGTTTTGTGGCAGAATCGTGGCACATGTTGTTTGCGAAAACTAGTAACTCAACAAAATAAGGAGCCAGGAAGTTTAGGTTCGAACTTATGATACAGTTCGCCCACAGTTTTCTTTACAAGGTAATACGTCTGAAGAAACTTTTTCTGGAAAACCAATAACCGTTGGCAATTATAAAACTCATTTTGCAGAACAAAACCACAGCGAAAAGCAGTAAACCAATAAAATAAATACAAAGCCTGCAATTCCTGAAATCGAAAAGCCTTTGTGTGAATAGCGGTGCAGTAAGACCCCAGCCATCCTGCCACGCTGCTGCGAGACAAAGATGTCCATCACAAAATCAGTACAAAAAAATAAGCTTAAAAAAAATAGCTGCCTCACTTTGGAGACAGCTACTTAAAAAAAAATCAAAATATTTATTGTTTATTTCCACCCTGAATTTACCTCATTTTGGAATTGTATTTATTTCAGGCACAATATTGACTCTAAAATCTGTTGATATTGGAGTCTTTTCAAATATTTTTTTAATCTTAAAATTTATAATTCATTTTGTTTAACCAATGGGTTGGCATTAATCTCCGCTCTTGGGATCAACCATTGCCATCTTTTATCTGAAGCGGGAACACTTAAAACACCACCTGTAACTGATGAATCATGATTCGCTCCGGTCCTGTCAAGAGCAGAATTTGTTCTTTTTAAGTCATAGAACCTAAATCCTTCACCCCATAATTCAATTCTTCTTTGGAACCAGATTTCATCTACCAATGCCTGTCCCGTTTTTGTAGACAAAACATAAGCAGCATCTCTGCTTTTTACTAAGGTAAACAATACATTGTTTGCATCTGCTAAACCTAATCTTGCTTTTGCTTCGGCCTCTATAAGATACATCTCGGCAACACGCATATAGGGAATATCACATCTGCTATCACCAGTACTTATCGCTAAAAATTTTTGGCTCGTATAAGGAAACTTAGCATACGTCGAAGGAAGTCCCAATGCGGTATGTGCTCCTGTCTTGTCAAATATTTTTGAACGGACATCAGTTGCCGGAATCAAATTATAAAGCTTACTATTGATTGCTTTTGGACAAGAACGAATCACTGTTGAATTATAATTTCTGGACATATAGGCACCAAAATTTCCAAAATAGTCCGTTTGAACTTCACTAACATGGCTTCCCCACATCCATTCCTTACCATTAAAGTCATTAAAACCTTTTACATATTCATCAGGAGTCATTAAGGCAATGCCTGCTTTAGCTTTTGCAGCATAATCTGCAGCAATAGCCCAATTTCCTTGTGTTAAGGCAACTCTGGCTTTTAATCCCTGAGCAACTTTTAGTCCTAAATGAGAATTATTAGGCTTTGTATAGCCAACTAGTAAAACGTTTGCCTCATCGATATCTTTATTGATTTGGGCATATACTTCCTCAACTGTCGAACGGGGAAATTGCTCATTGCCTACCGTTAGAATAAGTGGTACACCTAGTTGAGTGTTTGTTGTTCCGCTGACATATCTTTTTCCAAACAATTGAACTAATTGATAGTGGCAAAAAGCTCTGTAAAGCAAAGCCTGCCCTTTTACTATTTTTTTATCCGCATCAGAACCGACAGCAGCATCTGTAGATTCAATAATAGTATTAGCATTTCTAATAATTCTGTAATAGGTTCTGTAAGGAAATCGTATGTCCTGAGCATTTTCATTTGCCTGACCTGTCCAGTTGTAAACAGCTAAAAACCATCCGTTGGTAACAGGAAAAACAAGATCGTCAGCAGCAATATCAACCTGTTGCATTAAACTTCCGAGTCCATTTTCATTTTGATTAGATTCGTACCTGATATATAGTGATCTGTGAATACCGTTTAAGAGCGTCATTAAATCCTCCGTTGTTTTTGTAGCAGCATCATAGTCCACAAACTCCGTAGGTTTTTTATCTAAAAAATCATCTGAACAGGAAGACAATATTAGCAGTGATATTGCAAAAAATATCTGTTTTATATAATTTGATTTCATAATATTAAATTTTAGAAGTTTAAGTTTAAACCTAATGTAATAACTCTGGAAGGCATGTATCTGTTCTGAGTTGTACCATTAAAAGTTTGACTTGGATCCATTCCCTGACGTTTAGTCGATAAAAGCAGATTCTCGCCATTTATAAATAAAGTAGCGTTATCGATACTTATTTTTGAAATTAACTCAGAAGGCATTTTATAAGATAAATTAACTTGTCTTAAAGATAAGTAATCAGATCCTATTAACCATCTGTCAGAAGCTGCAGAAGATTGGGTATTTCGGTTTATATCCATTCTGGGAACATCTGTAATATCTCCGGGTTTTTGCCATCTTTTAAGAGCATCAACGCTCAACGCTGATCCGTAGTTATTTCCTGTATGCATAAGATTCGCATAGTTTGTATCATACATTTCTCCTCCAATTTGATAAGAAAACAATACTTCTAATCTTAAACCTTTGTAATCCAGGTTTGTTCCAAAACTTCCGTATAAATCAGGAATTGCTGTATCAGCGTAGTGATATAATGCTTTATTCTGATCTGTAGTAACATTGACACCGTTAACAACTCTTTGAGTGGCATCTCCCGCAACGATCAATTGTGGGTCTGACACATACAAGGCATATCCGTCTGTAGGATCCACTCCATACCAGTCTCTTAACCAATAGTCATAAAGAGATCGTCCGACCATTAATTTTTTGGTTCCACTAATAATTTCATTTTGAGGCAAACTGGTAATTTCATTTTTTATAGTGGAAGCATTAATATTGATTCCCCATGAAAAATCATTCGTTTTCACAACAATTCCATCTAGTGCAACCTCGAAACCTCTGTTAAACATCGAACCAATATTTTCCACTCTGTTATCTAATCCTGAAGATAATGGATTTGGTACTGAAAATATTAAACCATCTGTATTTCTGTCATAGTATTCAACGCTTCCGCTAAGTCTGTTTTTAAATAATGAAAATTCAACAGCAATATCTTTTTGTGTGTTTTTTTCCCATTGCAAATCTGCTGCACCTGCAGCATTTGTTATAATACCACCTTCACTACCATTATCGTAACCTAAACTAAATGTAGACTGGCTCGCGTAATAACTTAAACCATCATTACTTATGTGGGAATCATTTCCTACTTCTCCAATTGAAGCTCTTAATTTTAAGTCATTGATCCAAGAATTACCTTGTAAGAAACTTTCTTTGGAAATTACCCAGGCACCTCCAACGGACCAGAAATTACCCCAACGATTATCTTTAGAAAATTTAGAAGAACCATCTCTTCTAAAAGATCCGGATAAAATATATTTGTCTAAATAGTCATATCCTACTCTGGAAAAATAAGATTCAGTACCATAATTCCTAGTATAAGAAGTTAAGTCGGTTGTAGTGGCATAATTAATAAACTCAGGATTATCAGGAGAAACCTGACCTGTCTTTGTGCCTGTAAGCCAATTTCTTTCGTAATCAAAACTTTCATGACCGGCCAGTACAGATATCGAGTGATTACCAAATTCTCTATCGTAATTTAGTAACTGATTGTAAGTTACCCCTGTTAAAATTCTATCTTCTTTAGATATTAATCCGGTAGGAGCTCCATCACCAATTTCAGGATTATAAGTATAAACCCTATTATAATACGTTTTATCTAATGCTGCATTAAATGTGAATTTAAAATCTCTTAAAAATTTGACTTCAGCGTAAGTTCTGGCAGAAAGAGCAGTACCTTTTAGATTATCTTTATTATTCAAAGTTTCATAAACGATGTTTCGGCCTGGTGAAGCACCACTACCCCTGTTTGTAGAGTATACTTTATTACCTAATGTATCGTACACATAATCTCCATTAGCTGTATGATCAAAAATAGGATAAATCGGCCCCATGTATCTGGTAGCCCTAAATGGATTATTAAAAGAGCTTGTGTTATCAACCCCATCTACAGCCTGGTTCGAATCTGTAGTGGTTCCCGATAAATTTATTCCGGTTTTAAACCATTCCTTCAAGGAGGTGTTAAGATTTAAACGTGCCGCAATTCTTTCATAATCTGAATTTATGATATAACCTTCTTCATTCAAATAATTAAGAGAAGCAAAATAATTAGACTTTTCAGTTTTACCCTGATATGAAAAATCTACATTTTGACGAACACCGGCTCTTTGTAATGCACCTTCCCAATCTAAATCTTCCGGATACAAAAGCTGTGCATTTGGATTTAATTTACCATCGGTACCAACAACCTGACCATTAGGAACATTAAAAGGATTTATAACTAAAACCACGGGTACCCTTCCCGATGCATACAAATTTGCAGCGTCTATCTGAGCCTGATTTGCCATTGGACGGCTGTTTCTGATAGCTTCCCATTCTATCGGATAATAATCATACACATTTACCCTGTCATATTCTTTAATTAGTCGTGAAGTCAGACCCTGACTTACATTTAATGTAAATTTGTCCTTTGCGGATTTACCCGTTTTGGTGGTAATAATAATTACACCATTGGCCGCTTTTGAACCATAAAGAGAAGTCGAAGACGCATCTTTTAAAACCGTTAAACTTTCAATATCATTTGAGCTTAAATTACTGATATCTCCAGAAAAAGGAACTCCATCAACTACATACAAAGGTGTATTTGATCCGTTAATAGAACTAAATCCACGAATTCTGATAGCTGGTGCAGCACCTGGTTGTCCTGACGCACTTTGTATCTGAACACCTGCAGAAGCACCTTCTATTGTAGATAAAACGTTTGTTACTGCTCTTTTTGCAAAATCGTCGCCTTTTATTGAAACAGCTGATCCCGTATAGGAACTCTTTTTTGCATTACCATACGCAACGACAACAACTTCATCCAGAATTTTCCCGGAGTCTTTCATCTTTACCGTAATTGCCGATGCCGCCCCTACCGTAACGTTAATATCCTCCATACCAACATAAGAAAAAAGAAGCACATCACCAGTTTTTGCTTTAACAGAAAAACTGCCATCAAAATCTGTCTGGGCACTTACTTTTGTTCCTTTAACCACAACATTTACACCTGGGATAACACCCGTCTCTCCAGAAACAATACCTGTAACAGTCCTCTCTTGACCATAAGAAAACTGAATAGACAACGCTAATACTAGCGTATAAATCCATTGTAATTTTAATTTCATATGTAATTTTATTTGAGTTAATAGACCACAAAAGTCTTAATTTTTTCTTAAAATACAGATATATTTTTAATATTTTATCCACTATCATTATAAACAAATCAGTTTTTAGTTAAAAAAGACCAATTATCACCATAATCCGCATGATCAAATCCACCACAACCATCAGAAAAATAGCTGCAGGTAAAAAATTCTGCACCGATTTTTGGAAACCCTAAACTTGTCAGGTAGCGACATTAGCGCTAATCTGACCCAGACCTAATTAATATAAATGGCTAATCACTAAATCAAAATTTTATGAAAAAAAATAATTTAGAAAAACCATATTTTGAGCTATTTCCTTTAAGGCTTTCACATAATTCTTATGAAAGAAAATAAACACTAACTGAAAAATTAGAGTACGATCCATTTGAATCTTAGCAGCTCGTCTGCACGGCAATAGAGCTTGATTTTATCAGTTGGCCTGTTGTTTACTGTAATCTTTTTTTTTGATTTTCAGGAGATTCTTAATTATTCTATCCAGCAATTCTTGTTGAATCTTTGCCGTAAATTCTCGTTTTTTTTTGAGCGAACCGTTGTGCATTTCAAAATTCATGTAAAACATTGATTTCATCAACAATAACACAGAAAGGATTTTCAGAGCTACATATCTGGTTGTAGGCACTTTGAAATCAATTCTAGAGGAGATTGAACGTCGGATTATACCTAAAAAATAAAAAACTGTAGTTTAATTCAGGCTTAAAGAGAATTCAAAAGCATTCCATTTAATTTATAATTAAGGTATTTACTGTGCCTTGTTTACTTTCGGCGTTATGACCGGAAAACCAAATCCTGATTTTTCTCTAAATAATTAAAAAACATTAAAAATCTTGTTCCAGTTCAATGCGTGAGTTATACTTATGTCGCAAATTCGCCTAATAAATTGCCTCAAGATTATGGGCCGTAAAGATTTTATCAAAAAAGAAATCTAGGGAAAGAAACCATTTGTTGGTTCTGCAGCAAACTGAGCTGCAGTTTTGCAAACATTAAAAATACAAAAGAATTAATACAATGATTAAGATTTTATATATCGGAAGGCATGAAGATATTTTGCAGACTGTAGTACAACTGATAAATAAAGAAGAGAACTGGTTTGGAATTGGTACAAACACAAATGCTGAAGCAATGGCCTTATTTGAAGTACATAACTTTGACATGGTACTAATGGGATGCGGCATTGAACCTGAAAGCGAATCCTATCTAATCAGTTATTTTATTTTAAACAGGCCTGAAACCAAAATTGTACAACATTTTGGCGGCGAAAACGGGCTTCTGAAAAACCAGATAATACATGCGCTCAGCAATGAATTACCACTGTGGACTAATACTTAGAGGCTACTGTTTCATTGGCTTCTATCAAGTCGGCACAGGCATTAACAAACTATAATTACACAAAAAATTAATACTATCAAAACAATTTATGATTACTTACAAGAAAATACTTTTATTGTCTTTAGTAGTGCTGTCACTTACAGCCTGCAACAAAGAAAATGATCCGCAAAAAGAAAATGCAGAAACTGCTGCTTATTTTAAAGACAACACTTCCGGCATAAAAATGGGAGGTGTGAAAATGGTTGAAATTACCACTACAAAAGGCAAATTTAAGGTTTGGACAAAACGTATTGGAAATAATCCAAAAATAAAAGTGCTCCTGCTTAATGGGGGACCAGGTGCAACACACGAATATTTTGAATGTATGGAAAGTTTTTTACCGGCTGGGGGCATTGAATTCATTTATTATGATCAGCTTGGAACTGGTAATTCAGACAATCCTAATGATCCTGCTCTTTGGGATCTGCCGAGATTCGTAGATGAAATCGACCAGGTGCGTAAAGCCTTATATCTAAATAAAGATAATTTTTATGTGCTTGGTCACTCATGGGGAGGAATTTTAGCTGCAGAATATGCTCTAAAATATCAGCAAAATTTAAAAGGTCTTATTATTTCCAATATGATGATGAGTGCTATTGATTACAGTAATTATTCTAAAGATGTGCTGGCAAAGCAAATGGATTCTGAAGTTTTAGCCCAGATAAGAGAAATTGAAAAAAATAAAGATTTCTCAAATCCGAAATATATGGAGTTATTGGTTCCTAATTTTTATTGCAAACACATTTTACGTATGGATTTAAAATTGTGGCCTGAACCATTAAATCGTGCAATGGGAAAAATTAACCAATCACTGTATGTTGCGATGCAGGGGCCAAGCGAATTTGGACTTTCTGGAAAACTGGAAAACTGGGACATTAAAAATCAGCTTTCGAAAATTACCGTGCCGACTTTATCAATAGGAGCAAAATACGATACAATGGATCCAAAACATATGCAGTGGATCTCTACGCAGGTTCAAAATGGAACATACCTGTATTGTGAAAAAGGAAGTCACATGAGTATGTACGACGACCAGGAAACCTACATGAAAGGTTTAATTAAGTTTTTAAAAGATACTGACAGCAAATCTGCTAAAAGTTCATTGTGAAAGAACCAATATCTGCTCCGTAATTTTTTATACTATCCAATCAAATAAGAGCTGTCGCAGGATAGCTCTTATTCATTCAAAATACTGACCATATTGGTTAATTCTGCTTTGTTTATAAAGTCTTCTATAAAATCCTGAACAGCCGATCTGCTTTCTTCAATTACCGCAAAAGAATTTATGTGATATTCTTCATCCTGATCATTAATGTGAATAATCGCTGTATATCCTTTAGAGATAAGACTTCCCTTTAATTTGATTATATCAATCTGCTGCTGGCTGCTTAAATCCTTAAACACCCGCAGTCTGATAACTTTTTCCATTACGAGTATTTTACATTAACCACTATTAAATAATTAAAATTTATGGCAGGTTATCAACTTTCAGAAAAATATTCAAATTTTGAGATCTTCCAGTGTGGCCTGTTTTAAACGTAGCAAGAGCCGCATCGCCAATTAATATTTAAAATTAAATCCAATAAAAACTATATTCCCTTCATCAGAGCTAAAATAAGCCGCCTGTAGACTAACGGTGCTTAGTCCGCCAAACCATATTCCACCGCCCTGTGACGTATGCCATTTTTTTGACGGATCATCTTCAATCCAGACACGTCCGACATCAAATCCGCCATAAAGTCCAAAATCAATTGGGATAAGTCCTGTCTTAAAACTAGCTACTTTTAGTTTCAAGTTAGAACTGTCGTATAAACTGTTTTTACCACTAAAACGTTCGTTTCGATAACCACGTAAACCATTATTACCTCCCAAAAATGAAGAGTGATAGAAATAATAATTATCTCCAACAATAACCCTTCCCTCCGCAACAGTCTGAAATACCAGATTACCTGAATTGGTTAATTTGTCCTCAAGTCCGACTTTTCCAACAAAATAACCAAAATTATTATCACTGTCATTGGTATTAATTTTCCAGCCTGCTTTAGCGGAAGCATATAAGCCCTTTGTAGAAAAATCTTCCGCATCTCTATTGAAATACATAATTGAGGCTTCGGTTCCAACGTAATTCTGGTGCTCAAATACAGCGGGATCTACATTGGCAGGAGTAAAAAAACGATCGTTCATTTCTTCAATTTCAAAACTCTCATATAAAGCCTTAATTTTAAATTTGTGATATTCGAGCCCTGCATTCAAATTCGTTTGTCTGGTTCGCGCACGATTATATTCCTTTCCAAGTGTCTGATCGTCATTAACCGTTTCGTTTCCGTAGCCAAAGAAATTATTCGAAAACTTAGTTCCCGAGAAATAAGCTTCAACTAAAAAGTTGATGTGCGGAAAAACATTGAAAAAAGTGCCATTATATCCCGTCTCAGCCGACTGATAAGTGAAATAATAATTGGCGAAAATCTCATGTACCTGTTTATGCGGATTTCCATTAAAGGCATTGTAGGTATAGGTATCCTTCGCACCCAGTACAAAACCATCATCAGTGGCGTAACCCAATACAGGAACTAAAATATTATTGCTTGGGATAAAATACCTGAAATGCAAATTATTAGTTTCATAAAGTGATGAAAACTGTTTCTTTGAAGGCTGCTTAGCATCTATGATATTTTTCTCATAATCATAATCATAAATACGAATTTTATCATTCTCCTCTAAAGTATAGTGATCCGTTCCATAGCCACCAATTATGCGGACGAGTATTTCCTTATCTCCTTCACCCTTCACTACAAAATCATCATCACCATTGAGTCCGTATATCCAGATTTCACAAGTATTATCAGAATTTATTACGGCTGAATAATAGGGCTCTGTACTGTTCTTTTCAGAAAATATTTCTATGGTTGTATTTCCCTTTGGCTGTCTGGTAATCTGGAAAATATCTTTTTTATCAGTGCCATGAATAACCACTTTTTCATTGATAAAATCAGCATATTCTGAAGCCAAGACGTTCAAATTTTTTAACCTCTTTTTAAATTTAGTTTTGATATCTTCCAAAGCCTGATCCTGCATTTCCTGAGGAAGATTCAAAAATGCATGGTCAATTACAGCGTCGGTTAAGCCTTTTTGGATTGCTATTGCTTCTTCTTTCCAGATTGATGCATCATACTGTGAAATAAAAATCTTATCAAGATTATAGGCTTCAGAATTAAACGATTTTACATTATCGAGATTCCCATCATAACTTTGCCAAAACCGGGTTTCAGGAATTCTATTTTTGACGACCGCTAAAGCTGCACCGTCAAATTTTGAGAAAGCCGCGTCTCGGTCCCTTGGTATTGGTGAATACACTCCCGACTTATTTCCAGTTTCCCTAAGTGCCCATCGCCATTGATCTTCGTGACGATCCCAATCACCAATAAGCATGTCAAAAATTCTTGATCGGATGTACTGACGTTTATCGATACTGTACTTATCATTTTCGCGCAGTTTTTTAAGAACTTCTTCTGTATTTGCAAAATCAACTATTTCGCCAGCATTTTCTAGTGAAGTATGCTGAAAACCTTTGAAATCTTTCTGATCTTTTGATGGCCTTTCTTCTATATAATACAATCCGTTGCCGTATTTCTCATTTAAATCTCCAAATCCGGATTGTTTAGGAAAGTAGTATAATTTTATATTCGAATGATTAATTGCAGCGGCCTCTGCCAGATCATTCACTGCGAGCTGGGCATACGGATGCGCTGTGGTAAAAAAGTCTGAAACCAATTCTTCTGTGGCCGTATCATCATAAGAATCGGGGTTAAAAGCAATCCCTTTTAGTTTAAAACGCAAAAATTTGAGCGCATCTTTATGCAAAGATCGCATTACATACTGTTTCCCGTTTTTGCCCTGGAGTTTTAAAGACTGCGACTGATGCCCGCCACCTTCTTTTAATATAGTGAGTCCACCATATAAAGTATCCAGCGAAGCCGTTTTAACCGTTACTTCCCTCGAATAATAATCGCGATAATGTTCTCCCCAGAATAATTTATAAAACCATGATTTAGAGGTTTCTTCCTTTGTTAATATCTGGGTCTTAGCAGTATTCGCGAAATCAGCTGTTACAGTATTTTTGGTTTTTTCATCAAGGTTTGGCAATGCTTTATTTAGTGCATGACGGTATAATAATTTGTTGTTTTCAAAAGAATGAAATTCCACTTCTGAGGAACCATCCTCGAAATAATTAAGCTTGGCATATCCTTTTTCGCTTGAGCTATAAATGCCTTCGTACTTTAATTTTCCACCAGGAGCGGTTATTAGTTCTTTTGACAGTTTTGTCGCTTCACTTTTTGCAAGTGAACCGCTGATAATTTGATGAATTCCATTTCCTTCCAAATATTGCAGACTGTTTTCATGCCCTGAAACAATGACAATATTCTCCGATAATTTTGCCAATGCCGCGACGAAACTTGTTAATTCTCTATATCTGCTATAGGCAATGTCCTGAGTACTTGTCCCGCCTAGTTTGCGTACCGTTTTATCTGCTAAGCCAATTACTGGCAAGGGATGCTGATAATCATTAAAACTATATTTTCCACCATGTTTACCATTACTAAAAATAGGATGATGCATGGCGATAATTACGTTTTTAAATGCAGCATCACGAATCATACCTTCGAGCTCTTCCAGAAAACGTCTTCGGGTCTTAATATCCGGTGAATTCTCATTTATATACTGCACATCATCCCAATTGGAAATGTACCACTGCGAATCTATAAATATAATTTCCAGGTTTTCGTTAATTGAAACTTTGCTTAAGGGAGCTCCATTTTTAGGTAAATATTCTGCTGTATTGCCAGGTATAATCTTCAGCAAATTCTGGCTCTCTTGTGTCTTTCTGCTATTTTTATATTTCCATTCATAATCACCTGGAAGAAAATATGCTTTTCCTGCATAATCTTTAATCATTTTTGCTTGTTGGCTCAGCAGCAATTTATCAGAAAGACTATCCTTTACCTGCGATGAAATATTGTCTCCCAAAAACAAAAAATTAGAATTTTGAGCGTTATTTTTTAATATTTCATTAAACTGACTCAAATTATTCTCTTCTTCAGTCTTATCTCCATATCCTCCGGACAAGTAAATAGAATTTACTATTTTTTTATCAGTAGCAGCTGCCGCTTTTTCAATTGATTGCTCTTTGAATGTCGCACATCCGGCCAAAAGCAATAAAAATGACAGTACTAAAATCTTTGTTTTGTTCATAATGTCTAATTTGAAATTAAAAAATAAATGGAAACACCTCTTTTTCTTTTTTGTCTTAATGATCTGTTATACAAGAGTCAAAACTGGAAACAATTAAAAACAGCAAACAAGTAGCATACCGCTTATTTAAAATATTAAAAATCAATAGATTATAAAAAACATTGCATTTAATTTTAGCTTTATTTCGTTAATTTTCAAATACAAAGTATTGATATTTAAAAATTGGAATGTAGCGTCTCTTTTTAATACAACTACAAAAAAGAATAATTAAGAATAAAGCATATCGGCAAATTATTACATCATAAAGAAATAAATTGCCATAACTCCTCCTACCAGTATAATCCCTTTTCTAGCCACCTCCTGATTTATATTTCTGGAAAATAGTGCCCCGTAGTACCCCCCTGCCAAAGCCCCGACAATTAAAACAAGCGTTATATCCCAGTCTACAAGCCCTGAAAATATAAAACAAACTGCAGCTATTCCATTGTTTACCGAAACCATTACAACCTTTAACCCATTCATTTCATTTAGATTTTTCATTCCATATAAGGTAAAAAAAGACAGGATGATAATACCAATGCCCGCATTGAAATAGCCCCCATATAAATTGATCAGGAAAATTGGCAATATTTTACTGTGTGTATAAACAAAATGCTGATTCTCTTTAGCTCCTTTTTGGAAATATTTCAAAATAGATTTGCTAAAAGCAAAAGTGCCCCATGAAACCAAATGAAAATAGGGCACCAATGCCTTGAAAACTTCCGGATTTGTAAAAATCATCAAAATTGCTCCACACAAACCACCCAAACCACTTATCATAAGAAGATACTTCAGGTCAGTTGCACTTATCCTTATATCTTTCTGGAAAGCCTTTGCGCTTACTATATTCCCAAGCCAAAGCGAAACGCAGGTCATTGAATTTGCCCGTATGGAAGAAATTCCGTTTAAAACTAAACTGGGAAAAACTATGAATCCTCCTCCGCCGGCAAAGGCATTTAAAGCACCTCCTGCAATAGCAGACAGGAATAATAAAATATACTTATACGTTTCCATTTATTTTGATAAAATTGATTGATGGTATTCTAAAATCTCCTGTGTTATTTCTGCCCCAAACTCTTCAAGGGCAAAATGTCCTGTGGGGTAAAAAACTAACTTCGACTCTTTCATTTCATTATGTATTGCTAAAGCTCCCTCTTTAGTAAAAACCTGATCATTCTCGCCCCAGACAATTAATGTTGGGGGCTGTAATTTAAACAGTGTTTCCTGCCATGTTTTATATAACGGAAGATTGTTTTTATAGTCCTCCTTTATAGCCAGATGTATTTTCTTTAAACCTTTCCTTTCCATCAGCATCTGGTCTAAACTATAGGTATCAGAGGTTATTTTTGTAGGATCCTGTACGCCAGTGGTATATTCCCATTGTATGTATTCCGGCCCAACCAATTTTGCCAGTTTTTCAAGATTTTCCTCATTTTTATTTTTAAATAGTTCCATCGTATTTTTCAAACCATTCCCTAAACCTTCCATATGAATAGTTCCGTTCTGGAAAATTAGCATTTCAGCACAGGAAGGGTTGTTGACTATCAGACGCATGATAATAGGCGCGCCATAATCGAAAAGATAAAAACTGGTTTTTGTAATTCCCAATGCCGCAAGAAAGCAGGTCATTATGTTGGAAAAATTTTCAAAGGTATACTCAAAATTGTCTCTTGCAGGAGCTTCACTGAATCCAAAAGCAGGCAAATCCGGAGCAACAATATGAAAGTGCTCTGATAACTTCGGGATGATATTCCTAAACATATGAGACGATGACGGATATCCATGCAGCAGTAATAAATTTGGCTTTGAGCCGTCACCGGCTTCCCTGTAAAAAATTTCGGTGCCACATATTGCAATACTTTTGTAATTTATTACATCAGAAGGCCAGGTTTGGTTCTTAGTGTCCATTGATTCTTGTTTAACGGCTATCATATTAAAATGATAACCGTAAATTGCTTAATTATTTCCCCGTTTTTCTCAAAAGAAAATCTTTGATAAGTGCTCCCATTTCAGCACCAAAACTTTCAAGAGCAAAGTGCCCTGTGCTAAATAAATGGAACTCTAAATTTTTCAGGTCTTTTTTGAAAGCTTCTCCTCCTACACCTGGAAAAATATAATCGTCTTTTCCATAAACAACAATGGTTTCAGGTTGGTATTTTCTAAAATATTCCTGCCATTCAGGATACAATACTACATTAGTCTGGTAATCATAAAACATCGCCAATTGGATAGCGCCATTTTCTGGACGCTCCAAATGTCTTAAATCAATTTCCCAATTATCTGGTGAAATCAAGGAAGTATCTGGTACGCCGTGAGTGTACTGCCATTTTAATCCATCGGGAGAGTGGAAACCGCGTAATGTATTTTCCGCTTCTTTGTTATTTATATCACCCCAATATACTTTGATTGGATCCCAGAAAGTTTCAAGACCTTCTTCATAAGCACATCCGTTCTGAATGATTAATGTATCTATCTGATCCGGATTTCTGCTGGCAATTCTAAAGCCGATTGGTGCTCCATAATCCATCAGATAAAGACTGAATTTCCCGATACCCAATTCGTCTAATAAAGTTTTGACAATATTTGACATATTTTCGAAAGTATAATCAAATTCTCCAATTGGAGGCTGCTCACTTCTTCCATAACCCGGATAATCCGGCGCTATTAAATGAAAATCATCAGACAGATCATGGATTAAATTTCGAAACATATGTGAGGATGTTGGATATCCGTGAAGCAAAACTACTGTTGGCTTGTTTTTATCTCCCGCTTCTCTGTAAAAAATCTCCACTCCATTGATTTTTCTTGTATGGTAACTTGTTTTCATAATACTGTTTTTTAAATTAAATTTTTACTTTTTTTAAACTCTATTTTTAATTGATTAAATTAATTTTCGGTCACTTTCTTTAATGGGCAGGTCATTAATACAAGCAAACCTTCTCCGCATTAATCCATCTTCGTTAAATTCCCAATTTTCATTTCCGTAGGCTCTATACCACTCTCCTTCTTCATTATGATATTCATATTCAAAACGGACGGTTATCCGGTTAATCATGTGCCTGTGTAAATTGTGGAATTGGGTATCTCTTTACTATGATTCATAAGTTTAAGTATTTCGATACCACAAACTTAGGAATTGAATACAGTTGTATTTCTGTTAAATGCTTACCAAAAATTATAAAAAATAAAGATATTGGTGAACCCTACTTTTTCGGGAAATCAAAAACAACTATAGCAGGATACAACATCAGTCTGGGAATTATAATGGTTCTTTATAATGAAAAATGACCACCGCTCATAACTTCCGTTGTATTAAGCATCTTTGTTTCCTTACAATTAAGTTTCCCGTCTCTTGGGAGAATGATAAATCAAAGACAAGTTTAATTCATGATTTATTTTCGCAGAAAAACTTATTCCTAATTTTAATATCAGGTCGTTTAAAAATTTAAAATCATTTCTTATAAAGCAGAAGAATAGAATTCCAACAGAAGATTAAAACTATTTTTTTACTTTCTGAAGCAAAATTATGCCGAGTGAAAACTTCATTCTCTGTGAATAATCTGCTAATGATTATAAAAACCTAAGATTTGATTTTTTTTTCCCTTTCAGATTAGCAAACCTTATTTTTCTTTAGTAAATATGCACTGTATAAGAAACTGAAACGGAGTATTTTATAATAAAAACAAATAACAATTAACCAGTTACGATGAATATATCATGACTAAAAAATTAAAAAAAAAATCAACTTTTTAAAATAGAGATCGTATTATTTTTTATCTGTTTTAAGTAGTATAATATTTAAAAAACTCAATGGAAAAGCAAATACCCATATTTAATACCCTGAAAGAGATTTGTGATTGGTTCGGACTGCCTTCAACTGAATTAATAAGCGAAGATTTTATGCTTCAGGAAATTGACCAATGGAATAAAAATAAATATCTTAATGCCCCTGATTTTTACAAAGCCAATTTCTTTACTATTTTTATAATTAATGAAGGCAGTGCAACACATCTTTTTAATGATGAAGTAATTAAATTAGAATCATCAGGTATATTTATAACTTGTCCGGGGCATCATCGTAATTATAAATTCGATCATTTGACTGAAGCCTGTTTTATCTGTTTTACGGAAAAATTTCTTGCCGACCATTGCTTTTCTGACGTATACAAAGAATTTCCGTTTCTACTTTCTGAATCGTTTATTTATACAAAAGCAGACCCTGAAAACTACCAGATAATAAAGAATAACACCCACCAGATTAAAAAGGAAATTCAACGTAGCCCCGATCAAAAATTGATGCTAATTGGCAACATGGTAGAATTTTTGCTAATTAAGATTAAAGAACTTTTTCAAAATCAGTTCCACCCTGTTAATGATAATAATAATTCGATAATTACTACCTTTTATACAGATTTAGAAAACTATTTTAATGAAATAATAGAAGGGAAAAAGCCAAAACAATTAAATGCAAAAGATTTTGCTGATTTACAATTTTTAAATGAGGATTACTTTTCAGGAGTAATTAAAACTAAAACAGGAAGAACCCCAACTGCCTGGATTAATAGCAGACTACTGAGCGAAGTTAAAATTTTACTAACAGAAACAACTATGCCCATAGCCGAAATTGCAGACCTATTTCAATTTACCAACAGTCGTTATTTTAACTCCTATTTTAAAAACCAGACTACACTCACTCCCGCGTATTACAGGAAAAGTTTACATAAAAGTTAAAATCTTTAAATTTTATAAGTAAATGCCAATAATAGAGTATTACTGAAATTTTCATATCATATATCTTTGAAAAATAAAAGTTCCCAATTCATCATTTAGAGATTGTCTAACTTTATTTTACAAAATCATGATACCACAACTCACCACAATTAGCAGATATAAAGACCAGATTGATTTTTTAAATCTAACTTTTCATGATTACATAGATAACGACGAGTTTTCAATAGTAAAAGTTCATGAATGGGATCTGAAATTTCCTTTTCACTCTCCAACTTTCAGATCTGATTATTACAGTTTCACCATTGTTGTCAAAGCAAATGGCAGTTTTACTGTGGGAGATAATAAATTTGAGTTACGTCCTAATCATGTCGTAGTAGCGTGTCCTGATTCCTTTTTTAAAATTGACTGGACAGATATGGAAAAGGTTTACAATATAACATTCCAAAAATCTTTCATTTTAACGTACTTTCCTGGCGGCATTAATAATATTTTAGACTTTGATGTTAAGAACGGCTACTGCTGTTGCCTTGAGGAGGAAACCATGAATTATTTTGAACAAACCTGTCTTGAAATATATGCCGTAGCAATTTCAGGTGCTTGTTATAAAGAAGAGATTATGGCAAACATGGCTCTTAACCTTTTATTCCTGGTACAATTACAACAGCAAAATGAAATAAGTGCTAAAAAAGTGACCGAAAAAAACAATAAAATTATAATCGATTTTCGCCAAAATATGGAAAATAATTTTAATGAACTTATTAACGGTAATTGTTCCGTACTGATGCGCATTAAAGAACATGCACAAATGCAAAATATAGATGAAAATTATCTGTGTAAGATAATAACCAGCGGTACCCAAAAAACTGTAAATGAATGGATAAATGAAAAGCTAATAGATGAAATTAAGTATCTTCTAAAATATTCCGAAAAATCAATGAAAGACATCGCTTTCCTTTTTTGCTTTAATGATCTGAATTATTTCTATAGCTTTTTTAAAACTCAGACACACAGTGCTCCGGGAGTTTACAGAAAGCAATATCAGACCTCACTTCCTGATTAATGTTTTACCTCTAAACAAAAGTTACGACATTAACATAACACTGAATATTTAAAGATGATTGATTAGCCTCTGAAAAGGATTATATATTAAGTCAATTTCAAACTATAAAATTGACCCCTAACTTTATCAAATAGTACATATCTAGTATAACTATTTATTTTTAAAATGAGTAAAATAGAAAAAAAAGAAATCCCCGATTTTTACGATACAGAAAAAGTCATGGGCAGCAATTTCTCTGAGGGACACGTGGGTGACGAAGATTTCTCATTAATAATTTCAAAAATATTACATCCAAAAGAACGGCTTCCTTGGACTTATACATTACACCGTTCTACCTTTTTTGTAATTGGAATTGTTATTGATTCTTACGGGTCGATGAGATACGAAGATCTAACGGTCGACATCAAACCCAATATGCTGTTTATGAATAAACCTGGAGATTTGCAGGAATTAAGATGGGACGAAGTTACCGAAACCTATGGCTTATTATTTTCTGAAGATTTTATTATAAAATATGCCGGAATTTCTATTTATAAAACGTTCCCCTTTTTGTTATTTGAAAGACATTTGCCACTACACACCTCTGCAGAGTTTCAACAGGAGCTAAAAGCAATTATTTTAATAATTCACCAGGAACTAAAAAAAGATTCACCCCTTAAAAAGAAATTATGTGCAAATCTGCTTACCAGAATTTTACTTAAAATAAAACAGGAATTCTGGGCAGGATATAGTGTACATAATGTAGAATCCCGAAATCCGGATATTTTGAACGACTTTATACAAAATCTTGAATATCATTATGATCAGCTGCTTAAAGGTAAAGTGAAGCAAATACTGCACATAAAGGATTATGCCGAGATGCAGCAACTTCATGAAAACTACCTGTCAACAATCATAAAAGAAAAGACTGGAAAAACGGCAGGTCAGTTAATTTCTGAAAAAACGCTTTGTGTAGCAAAAGTTTTAATTCAGGATTCTCAATACACGATGAAAGAAATTGCATATATGCTGGGATTCAGCTATACCTCCTATTTTAGTATTTTCTTTAAAAAACATACAGGACTTACTCCTTTAGATTACCGTAAAAAAAGTTTACAGGACTAACAGTCAAATTGCTAAAAGAGTGTTGCTTAGTAAAGATAATGCAATATTATACGCGTCAATACGTCTTTATCTGTTGAGGCTATATGAAAAGAAACAATTAAAGAATCCTTGCAAAATGGACTAAGACATTATTACATAATTTCGTTTTCACCAACGATTATTAATTTCAAATTAGTGTATGATTCGCAAAATAGTTTTTACATGAAAATATCCCGGCTATAGTTCAAAAGCAATTATTATTAAGCTATTATCAATTTATATGGTCAGAAGAATAAGTTTTAAGAATCTACTGGAAAGAATCATACGACATTATAACCGCTGAAATAAAAATAAACCCGAAGTTCAGGCATTGTGGATACTATGCAAATAATGAGACTAAATTTGTATGTTGATAGTAGCAGACCGTGAGGTATTTAGCTTTAACTAAAGGATTGCAGAAGAAAATTGCAAATTTTTTATTTTCCCGTATTGAACAGAAAATTCTCATAACGCTAACTTAATACGCACATTAAAAAAATCTTAAAAAAACTTTAATTTAATTTTGATGAAAAAGAAATCAAGTGAGATAATGTTTGCACAAATAAATACAGCCATTTCAAGATATGTGAACTTCAATCAGGAGGAGCTTGATATATTTAATTCGCTGTTGTATTTCAAACAACTCAAGAAGAAAACTATTATGCTTCAAAAAGGTGAACGATGTAATTTTGATGCATTTGTAGTTAGCGGTTGTATCCGGAAATATTATATCGATGAAAATGGTTTCGAAGTAGTCCTGCAATTTGCAGTTGAAAATTCATGGGTCAGTGATATATCATTCAGCATTTACGAAACCGAACCCAGCCATATTTTTATAGAAACTCTGGAAAACTGTGAACTGCTGATCTTTAACCCTGAAACCAAAGAGCAGCTTTTTGAACGAGCCCCGCGGTTTGAGAGAGCTTTCCGTATTTTAATGCAGCGCCATCTGGCAGTAACTCAAAACCGTTTACTTCATAACATTACCTGCACCGCGGAGCAAAAGTATGATGAATTTCTACAGACATACCCCAATATTCCGTCGCGGGTACCACAACATTACATTGCTTCTTATTTGGGAATTTCTCCGGAATTTCTATCTAAAATCCGATCCAGGAAACTAAAATCCTGATATTTTGCTTAAAATCTTGTCCTGGTTCAATGCGAAGCTCTCATTTATAACAGAAATTTGCTGCAAACCCAGAAACTCAAAAAATATGGACAGAAAAGATTTTATTAAAAAAGAGTGATATTCAGGTCATGAGCTCAGGAACCGGAATCTAACAAAACAGGAATAAACCGGTTAAGTGTATTCAATTATGGCTTTATCCAAATAGAAAAAGTGTTATACCAAGATACGACCACATTACGGGATCTGGCTTCTATTTAAATAATTTCTAAGTCGGACGCTTCTGAAATATTTCTAATGGAACTACCAATGACTATGTAAAAAAATCTTTATCATGCACATCCGTTTATTAGTTTTACGAACAGGAAATCCCGAAAGGCTGGCGGATTTCTATGGTTTATTTGGATTAACATTCGAATACCATAAACATGGAAATTCACCTATGCATTATAATGCTGCAATGGGACAAACAATTCTGGAGATTTATCCGCTGGCACAGGAGCAAGCGTACCCAGATGTAAATTTACGTTTGGGTTTTGAATTGACCAGCTTTAAAGAAACTGTGCAGAAATTAAAGGATAATAATGTACACTTTTTTTCTGAACCCGCTATCACCGATTTTGGATTTATGACAATTATCGCTGATCCCGACGGCAGAAAAATTGAGCTTTATGATCAACAAACTGCATTTTGAAGTCCTTTTCAATCTTAATTTTAGAGCCAAGCCTGAAAATAAATACTTATTTAGTACAATAGCAACGGTATTTACCTGATCATTTTCCAAAAAGACCATACAATGAAGAAGTTTGAAATAAAAAATACAAATAATGGGAAATGGCTTGTTTCACACCATGAGTTCCCAAAATTCACATGCATTTTTGAGGATAAGAAATTTAATTACAGTCTGAAAATCATGGGGCTTTCTGACCCTGGAGGTAATCCTGAAGAAGTTAAGTTATTACAAAAAATGGAAAAATGGTTAACTCAGTACCATAAAGAAAAGATAAATGGATAAAACGCAGCTAAAATATATTCAATCAATTTAATACTTAATTCATCGTTTAATAAAAATTAAAAAAAATGATTAAAATCAAATTAACCAATTTAAAATGGGCATTATCTATTTTTATTTTAGGAACTGTAAGTCTGTACAGCCAAAATACATTAAAAAACAATTTAAGCATGTTTAAAATTCATGGCAGTATTGAAGGTGACATAACTGATAAATTTGCCTATTTATACTATAACAATGTAGAGGACAGTGTTAAGATTGTCGATAATAATTTTGAATTTAAAGGCGTAGTAAGCGATACTGTAACTGCACAGATTTACATAAAATCTGCCGAGAATGCTCCCCAGTTTTATTTGGAGAATAGTAACATAGAGCTTCAAATCAGCGTTAATAAGGCCCTTAAAGACGGAAAATCTGTTGAAACAATGCATATTGACCAGATTAAGGGATCCCTTTCTTCGCAGATACAAAAGGAATATTTAGATTTTTACCAATTGAATGCGGGAAAAAAAGACTTTAATACTTTGCTGTATTCGAAGCTGACAGTCTTTTTAAAAAAACACCGTGGTCATCCTCTTAGCGGGGCAATATTGGCCGAATTGGCTATGGTAAATCCAGTACTTAACAAAAAGGAATTAAATAACCTTTATTCTGTTCTAGATCTTACCAGGCAAAATGATCAGTACCTCAAGCTTTTTAAAAAAGGAATTGACAGGTTAGGCACCTATGGCGTAGGAAAGCCTTTCTTAGATTTTAAATTACCAGACCAAAATGGTTCTCTGGTTGACTTAAAGAAATTCAATAGAAAAATTGTGCTTATTGATTTTTGGGCGTCATGGTGTGCACCCTGCAGGAAAAAAAGCCCTGAGCTTATTGCATTGAAACAAAAATTTGCAGGAGCTAATTTTGAAATAATTGGAATTTCTATTGATAAGAATAAACAGCAATGGAATACTGCTATTGCAAAAGATAAGTTAGATTGGGTAAATCTATTGGATACGGATCAAAAAATAAAAGCCTCCTTCGGAATAGAAAACATTCCTTATAATTATCTTATTGATGATAAAGGAATTATTATTGGTATTAATCTTTCGGTTGCAGAGATAGATAAAATTTTATTAGCCAATACCAAAAAAACATAAAATTTCAACTAATTTGAAAAGAAATAGTTGGTAAGAAACATATAGTTACTTAGACTTTTTTGATCGTTTACTTATTTATAAAAAGATGGGGCAGTAAAAATACCCCATCTTTTTTAACACTTAATTATTTTCCCGTTTTTCTCAAAAGAAAATCTTTGATAAGTGCCCCCATTTCACTACCAAAACTTTCAAGTGCAAAGTGTCCTGTGCTGAACAAATGAAACTCTAAATTTTTCACGTCTTTTTTGAAAGCTTCAGCTCCCACACCTGGAAAAATATAATCATCTTTTCCGTATACAATCAACATTTCAGGGTTGTATTTTCTGAAATATTCCTGCCATTCCGGATACAAGGGCACATTAGTTCTGTAATCATAAAAAAGTGCCAATTGAATATCACCATTTTCTGGGCGTTCTAAGTGTCTTAAATCAATTTCCCAGTTGTCCGGCGAAATTACCGAAGTATCTGGAACATTGTGTGTATATTGCCATTTCAGTCCGTCAGGAGCATGAAAAGTACTTAATGTAGCTGCTGCTTCTTTGTCATTTCTATCTTTCCAAAGTGCTCTAAATGGATCCCAGAAAGTCTCAAGACCTTCTTCATAAGCACAACCATTTTGTACAATCAGCGTCTCTATGCTGTCAGGATTTCTACTGGCAATTCTAAAACCAACTGGTGCACCATAATCCATTAAATAAAGACTGAATTTTTTAATATCCAATTCATCCAATAATGTTTTTACAATATTGCTGAAATTTTCAAATGTATAAGCAAAATCCGCCAATGGTGGTTGCTCACTTCTGCCATAACCCGGATAATCAGGTGCTATTAAATGAAAATCATCAGACAGATCATGTATTAAATTTCGAAACATGTGTGACGATGTTGGATATCCATGAAGCAACACTAGTGTTGGCTTGTTTTTATCTCCGGCTTCTCTGTAAAAAATCTCTACTCCATTGATTTTTCTTGTATGGTAACTTGTTTTCATAATACTGTTTTTTTAAATTAAATTTTTACTTTTTTTAAACTCTATTTTTAATTGATTAAATTAATTTTCGGTCACTTTCTTTAATGGGCAGGTCATTAATACAAGCAAACCTTCTTTGCATTAATCCATCTTCGTTAAATTCCCAATTTTCATTTCCGTAGGCTCTGAACCACTCTCCTTCATCATTATGATATTCATATTCAAAGCGGACGGCTATCCGGTTATCTGTATGAGCCCAATATTCTTTTTTTAGCTTATAATCAAGCTCTTTTGACCATTTTCCCGTTAAGAATGCTACAATTTCTTCAGTGCCATTTATAAACAAGTGGCGGTTTCTCCATTCACTGTCAGCAGTATAAGCCTGTGCTACTCTATAGGGATCCCTGCTGTTCCAGGAATCTTCTGCCAGTTGAATTTTCTCAATTGCTGTCTGGAGTGTAAATGGCGGAAGTGGATATCTCTTTACCATGATTTATAAGTTTAAGTGTTTCTATACCACAAACTTAGGAATTGAATACAGTTGTATTTCTGTTAAATGCTTACCAAAAATTATAAAAAATAAAGATATTTTAGTACCCTTCTTTTTCAGGAAATAAAAAAGAGATTAAGTGTCGAATCCTGCAGGAAAAAATGATTTCGAAAAGAGAATTTGAATTACATGGAATCCTGTTAAATTTAATTTTATATTCGATTTTAAACCGTATTAAATTAATATGAAAAAAAAGCAGCATCCTACAAATAGAATGCTGCTATTATAAAAAAGAAAAATAAGCTGTTATGCTTTGATACCCAAAAATGCTAATGTTTTAGAAACATGGTCATCTCCTTTGAAGAAATTTCTGAATTTATACAACAATTTTCCTTCTCCGTCAAAGATGAATGTCTCACGTCCGGTCAGGAATAATGCATTTCTAACACCAAACTGCTTCAATACCTTATTATTTGTGTCGCTCAATAATGTAAAAGGCAAATTGTTTTTTTTAGCAAACTTCTTATGACTCTCGACATTCGCTGAATTGATACCAACCACCTGGATACCTGCATTAGTAAAAGCAGTAAAACTATCTCTGAAAGCACATGCCTCCTGAGTACAAATACCGCTTTCATCTTTCGGATAAAAATAGATAACACTAATATTTCCGGCCAGTTTGGTTTTACTATCCCACAACTCTCCCTCCTGATTCAGTAAACTAAAAGAAGGTAAACTGTCTCCAATTTCTAATGTATTGTCTTTTTTGTTTTTCGTTTCCATATCTATAAATTTTATGCAAATTTCCGAAGTAAAAATGCCAAAAACATTAACCTGGATTAATATCTGTAACCTTTTGATAGTGAATGATCCAAAATATAGGAGAGCAACGGGCAAAAAAGTAAAAAAATGAATAATTTTAAAGGAAGAATACAGTAAGTTGACCAACAAATATATAAATAGAAAAAAGGCTGAAATGATTTGCAGCCTTTGTCATTTGAATATTTTTAAAATTAGTAATGCCTGTTTTGTAAAGCAAAATCAAGTGTTAAGTTTTTAATTAGAATATATAATCTGTACTTAAAAAATTAGAGTCGTGATCTCTCACAATGGAATTAAGTAATTTTTTATTAGCATCTGTTGATTTAGTTGCTACCAATGAGCGTATAGAAAAAGAGCGCAAAGCGTCGGATACTGATAAAGTTCCCTCTGCACTGTCTTTTCTGCCGGTAAATGGAAAAACATCCGGACCGCGTTGTGAGAGACAGTTAATGTTGACACGGCTTACTAAATTGACAAACGGATCAATAAGACTTGCCACTTCTTTAGGGTCTTCACTAAAAATACTTACCTGCATACCATGCGATGCATTTATCTGATACGCTATTGGTTCGTCGATAGAATCAAAAGGAACTACTGGAATAATAGGGCCAAATTGTTCTTCATGATACAATTTCATACTGTCATTTACCGGATAAACTACTGCAGGAAAAAAGAATGAATTATTAGAATATCCCCCGTTTTCATTCATGACTTTAGCACCATGCTCTAATGCATCATCAATACAACTTTTTAGATAAGCTGGTTTGTCGAGTTCCGGCAGTGGTGTAATTTTTACATCTTTCTCCCAGGGAAGTCCCGGTTTAAGTGCCGCCACTGCATCGCTTAGTTTTTGAACAAATTCATCTGCCACTTCTTTCTGCACAAAAATTAATTTTAATGCTGTACATCGCTGTCCGTTAAAAGATAGTGACCCTAAAAGACACTCATTTACCGCAACATCTAAATCTGCATATTTGGTCACAATAGCAGCATTTTTGGCATCAAGACTTAAAATAGACCGAAGTCTGTTGGCTTTAGGATGCAATTTTTTCAAACCATTGGCTACTTTACTCGATCCTATAAAAGCTAAAACATTCACTTTTCCGCTTTCCATTAGTGGAGAAATAATTTCTGCCCCTCTTCCATAAAGTGTGTTTACAGTTCCCGGTGGAAATGCTTCCTTAAAAGCATTTAGTAAAGGATAATGTGCTAAAACTCCATGTTTAGGCAATTTAAATAAAATCGTATTTCCCATTATTAAAGCGGGAATGAGGGTTGTAAAAATTTCATTTAAAGGATAATTAAATGGCCCCATGCTGAGCACAACCCCTAATGAAGATCTTCTGATTTGTGCCAATACTCCTTCGGCTTCCTCAAATCTTGAAGATTGGCGGTCCAAATCTTTTAAGGCATCAATTGTTGCGTTGATATAATCTACTGTCCGGTCAAACTCCTTGGTCGAATCAGGAAGGCTTTTTCCAATCTCCCACATCAGCAATTTAATAACCAGCTCTCGCTGCTGAATCATCAGGTAAACAAATTTCTGCATGCACTTAATTCTGTTCTCCACACTCATAGTGGGCCACACGCCTTGTCCGTCATTGTAGGCCCCAACTGCAGCGTCCAGAGATTCTAATGCTTCTTTGGCCGAAGTATGAGGAATGGTTCCCACAAGTTTGCGCTTCAAACCATCAGTGCCTGGTATATAAACCGGAGAAAAAATTTCTGTTACTTCACCCTTCCATGGAACTAATTTACCGTCTAAAAGATATTCACGCTGGTGAATTTCAGAAATCTTGTAAGTTTCAGGTATTTTATTTTCTTCTATAAAAAGACTATCTATAGCTCTTATGGATTCTTTTAAATTTTCCATATTCAATTTTAGTTAATAGTTAAATTTAAATAAAACAAAAATGATTGTTGGTTCTACTGTTAGCAATTTCATTTTATCATATTAAGAACAAATTTTTTACTTCTCTTTTTCAGACAATTTTTGTTCTAATTCCTTTATTATATCTTCTAATTTAGTGATGTATTCTTTCTGCGGTTGAAAGGCCATTTCGATTTCTTCTCTGGTAAAACGTGGTGTTATATGCTGTGGACAATTCCAGTCATAAGCCTGTATTTCAAATATCATCATTCTTTCAGGCCTAAATTTATAATCAGAAGGTTTCAGCTGATTGTACAATTCATCATTATCTTGTAGATCAATAACCTTTGCACGGGCATAGAGTTTTAATCTGGCTTTTTGCGCATAGGACATCATGAATAGAGAAACTTTATCATTATTAGAAATATTCCCCACAGAAATATATTGCCTGTTGCCCGTAAAATCAACTATACCAATGGTTTTATCATCAATAACCTTAATAAAACCAACAGGCCCGCCGCGATGTTGAATGTACGGATATTCATTCTCTCCAAAACTGGCCATGTAAAAACTATCCCTATTTGAAATAAAATCAATCTCATTTTCTGTCAGCCCATCAACCATTGACATCTTTTCCATGTGTTCGTAAGCATTCCTGCTTCCACTTTTTTCCTGCAACTTTTTTATGGCATCCGTAAATGCTAGTTTTTGGTAATTCATAACTGATAATTTATATTATTGCAAAAATTATTCTGCATCGGTAAACTATGTCTTTACTAAAATACTAAAAAGGTTTAAACTATAACTATTAAGAAGCTCTTTTTACAAACTATTTTACTGTATTACAGCATTATACATAACTAATGTAAAAAAAAAGAACCAGATCTTCAAATTAGTTAATCTGAACAAGAGTTTCCTCAATCTCTTTTCTTTTAGATTCGTACTTCAAAGGCAATTTTAACTCTTTGCCTAAGTTTTCAAGAGTTTCATCTATCATAAAACCAGGATTATCCGTTGCTATTTCAAACAAAACTCCGCCAGGTTCTCTAAAATAGAGCGAATGAAAATATTGTCTGTCGATTTGAGGGGTAATTTCAAGTCCATACGCTTCTATCCTATTTCTAAAATAAATCAAACTTTCATCATTTTTAACCCTAAACGCAACATGATGCACAGTCCCACCGGCAACATGCCCTTTTTTCTCGTCAGCCAATTCAACGAGGTCTACAATTGCTGCTTCTTCGACCTCATCTGTACGATAACGGTATCGGTTTACATCCTGATCAGTCAGTTTATAACCAAATATTTCGGTTAAAATTTCGGCAGTTGCCTTTATATTTTTTAAAGTTAAAGTAATGTTATGGAAACCCATAGTTGCAACATTTGATTTTACCTCTTCAGTTTCCCATGGTTTTCTGTTGTCGTTGGTTTTAGACTCTATCAGTTCTAGTTTTAAACCATCAGGATCTAAGAATGTTAGGTATTTTTCTCCGAATTTTTCAGCCGGTTTATTGTAAATTACATTGTATTGCTCAAAACGATTCTGCCAGAAATCAAGACTGCCTTTTGGAACAGAATAACCAATTTCTGTTGCCATTCCGGATCCTTTTCGACCTTGCTGTATTTGTTCTCCCCAAGGGAAAAAAGTTAATATTGTTCCTGCACTACCTACTTCGTCACCAAAGTAAAAATGATACGTTTTCGGATCATCGAAATTTACCGTTTTTTTGATGAAGCGTAACCCTAATATCTTAGAGTAAAAGTCGAAGTTGCGTTTAGCATCACCTGCAATTGCGGTAATATGATGAATTCCTAATATTTTATTTTCCATGATTATTCTATGTTTAAATAATTGAAAATTATTTAAGTACCTTTTTTTTAGGAATTAAACTATAAGCCGATACATAAACTCAAAAGCAATTCTTTTTTAGCACCTAAAAACTTAAATTCTTGTTCATTTTTCTTTACTGATATAATAATCTATCGAATATCTGCCTGCACCGACAAAACATATTAGCAAAAAACAAAGGCTATAAATAAACGGAACATCTTTTACCAGTGCCGGATCGTTAAAATGCAATACAAAATAACCTGTCAGCGTAACCGCTACAATAGGTAAAGTGGCTATGCGTGTCATTAAACCCACTATAATAAAAATGGGCATCACAAGATTTGCAGTCGTTGCAAAAGCCTGATTTAATATCTCAGGAAGCCCTAAAGGATTAGGGACAACTTCTGCAAGTGCTGTCCCAATACCTATTTTCTTTAGCCCATGCGCATAAATAAGTTCACATGAAATTGCAATCCTAAAAAACAACAATGCAATGTTATTTAATTTGGTTCCCAAATTTGAACGTAAGAGAGAAAAAAATATATCTGTCATGATTTCTGTTTTGCTTTATTAGTGCTTAAGCATTGCTCGTCCATATTGAACACCAATTCCATATGATCCGCCATATTTCTGAACCAAATCTGTCACAGCTGTATAAGTCTCAGATCTTCCCCAGTCACGTTGTAACTCTAATAAATATTGCATAGAAGTAATAGGTCTTGCTCCGGCTTGTACCATACGCGTTACGGCCTGATTATGGGCTTCATCTGTAACATCTCCACTTGCATCTGTGATTACGTACACAGTATAACCATCATTTATGGCTGATAGTGCAGGTCCTACTATACAAACAGAAGTCCATAAACCGCCCATTACGATTGTTTTATTTCCCTTGCCTACTACCTCTTTATAAGCATTAGCATCTTCCCAGAAATTCATAGTGGTTCTGTCAAAATACTTAGTACTTGATTTAGGATAAAATTCCTGAACCTCAGGAAAAACCGGTCCGCTAAACGATCCTTCTGCCACAGTTGTAATAACAGTGGGTACTTTAAAAATCTTAGATGCTCCTGCAACTAAAGCAGTGTTCGTTCTAAGTTGATCTACCGGAATATTACCTACTGCAAATGCCATCTGACTTTCATGATCTACTAAAATCAAAGTGTGGTTTTTAGGGTTTAAAAGCTGTGGACTAGGCTTTTGTGCGAATGCATTTAGTGACGATAACGCAACTACTGCTGCTAAAATTAAATTTTTCATAATAATTCAGATTTAATGGTTAATTGATTTTTATATTTGATTTTTATATTACTAAGATGTCTTTATTTAACTTTTTTACTTAAAAAATTAATAATCAGTTTAGAGATTTCTAAATGATGTTCTTCCAAAGCAAAATGACCTCCGTTCAATAAATGGATTTCAGCATTGGGATTGTCTTTTTTATAGGCACCTGCTCCTGGAGCAGTAAAAAACTGATCGTTTTTACCCCAAATAATTAACATGGGCGGTTTGTATTTCGCAAAATACTGATGCCACTTTTCATACAAAGCTATATTAGAGCCATAGTCACGAAACAGGGCGAGTTGGATAACATCATTTCCCTGTCTGTCTAAATAATATTGATCAAGACTATAACTGTCTGGCGCTATTTTCTCAGGAGCTTCTGCACCGGTTAAATATTGCCATTTTGTAGCATCAATGCTCAGAAAAAAACGTGCTGCCTTTTCAGTGTTATCATTTGGATTTTCAATATATGCTATCAGCGGTTTTAAAATTTCGCCTAAACCTTCAACATAAGCATTTGCATTTTGAATTATAAGTGACTGAATCAGTTCAGGTCTTCTCGTTGCTATTCTCAAGCCAACCGGTCCCCCATAATCCTGAATGTAAAGACTGGTTTTTGTGATCCTTAATTTATCAATAAAGTGCTCTATCGTTATGGATAAGTTATCAAATGTGTATTGATACTGTTGTGGAGTTGGAGCACCGCTTTGACCAAATCCAGGATAATCAGGAGCAATAACATGATAATTATTAGCTAGTTCGTTTATCAGATTTCGGTACATATGCGACGATGACGGAAATCCATGCAATAATATAATGGTAGGTTTAGTTGTTTCCCCCGCTTCACGGTAAAAAATTTTTAAACTATCAACGAGTATTGTTTTGTATTCCACAGCTTTATAAATCGTATTCATTAAAACCTCATTTTTCTCTGCAGAAGGTTTTGCATACGATGTAAAGCCTGTTAAAAGCAAAATCGTTAAGACTGATATTATAATTTTTGTCTTCATTTTATTTGTTTTTTATTTTACTAATTAGCCTCCGGAATATTTCCATGGAGAAATTATATCAGATTGAATATTTTTTAAGATTCTCTTACAAATTATTTTTTTTGATACCCTCCATAAAAATTAACAGGTGACCAATCCGGAATTGCTTTATCTATTGCCGGATTTAGTGTTGCAAACTCTTTGTCACCAAAGACAACATTACCTCCTACCACTGTTAAAACAGCCGATAAATCTTTGATTTTACTTTCTGGTACGCTGAAATAATCATCCGATAAAAGTATAAAGTCGGCAAACATTCCTTTTTCCAGAGAACCTTTTACATTTTCTTCTTTTGATACCCATGCACTGCCTTTTGTATATAATAAAAGTGCTTCTTCACGAGTTAGTAAGTTATCAGGAGCACTTAACTGTAATCCTCCCACTGTTTTACCAGAAACCATCCAGTATAATGCTGGCCAGGGATTATAACTGGCAACTCGCGTTCCGTCAGTGCCTGCTCCTACAGGAATTCCCATTTTGATCATTAATTTTAAAGGTGGTGCATATTTTGCTTTAGCAGCTCCGTATCTTTCAACAAAATATTCTCCGGCATACGCCATTCGGGATTGAATGGCAATGCCTCCGTTTAGTGCTTTAACTCGTTTCAGCTGTTGTTCAGTAATGGTTTCTGCATGATCAAATAGCCATCTTTCTTTTGCTAATTTCCCATTTGTTTCTTTATTAACTTCTTCAAGCACGCCTAATATATTTTCAATAGTTTCTCCGTAAGTTGCATGAATTCTAAACGGCCAACGGCTATCAACATGTAAACGAATCACTTTTTTGATATCGGTTCGCCACGATGGTCTGTCTTCTAACATAGGCTGCGGTGCCAGAAAATTTTCAAAATCACCTGCACTCCATGTCAGAAATTCTCCTCCTCCTTCTAACTCATACCCATGATCTAAATGAATTTCTCCATTATTACCTACCTTATTCGTTGCAATCCAATTTTGAAATTCTGCAAACTCTTTTCCTTTATTTTGAGGAAATAAGTAGTAAGACAATCTTATCGGCATTTCTCCCTGATTGGCAAGTGATTTTGTCGCGCCATAGTCTTTAGGAAATGCATGCCCTCCACCTCCGGCGTCGATACCGCTTGTAATTCCATATCGATTCAATTCTCTATAAAACTGTCTGGTAGAATTCAGCATTTGCTCATCGGTCATAGGCGGCAATGCCCCTATTGCAGCATAAAGGATTGTTGGATTTGGCTCTGCTAATAGCACTCCTGTCAATTTACCGTCTGGACCTTTTTCATAAGAACTTCCTTCAGGCGGTTTTGTATTTTCATCAATTTTAAGCACTTTTAAACCACTTTTATTCATCCAGCCGCGACTATATAGAAATAATACGAATGCCGGAACGTCTCCTGTAGCTTCATTAATTTCCTCGGTTGTCGGAAATCTTTTTTCCTCGAACTGGAAGGGACTCCAGCCTCCTACTACCCTTACCCACTGTCCTTTTGGAGTTCTGGCGGCCTGTTCTTTTAACATTCTTAATGCTGTTTTCAAAGAAGTTACACCATCCCATCTTAATTCTGCATTATAAAAACGTCCCCCTCTGGTTAAATGTAAATGAGAATCGTTCAATCCTGGAATAATGGTACGTCCGTTAGCGTCAATAACTTTCGTTTGTTCCCCTTTTAGCTTTAGAATTTCTGATGAAGTTCCGTACGCCAGCACTTTCCCTTTTTTTATTGCTATTGCTTCACTAATTGTGTTATTTTTATCCATAATGGCAATTTTACCATTGGTAACAATTAAATCCGCTGTTTCAGCGCTAATTTGTTTTTTGTCTGTTTGACAGGAAATAAATAGTATTATGAGTAATACTAAGAAGCTAGATTTTTTCATTGTGACTGTTTTTTATATATTATTAATTGCGCATCGTACCTTAACCCTTTAATCTTTATTAGCAAATTTTTTACCCTAATAAAATTTTCAATTGAATTTAATTTTGATAAAAATGAAATGAATTTTTTTAGAACTTAATTTTTTAATCAATCTCTTTTGGATGCTGAAATAATGACATCTGCCACAGCTTCAGGCTGGGATATATAAACCGCATGGCTTGCTTTGACATAGGTCGAAATTGTTTTGGAACGCTTATACATTGCTTCCTGAATTTCTGGCGGAATGCTCTTGTCTTCGGTTGCAATTACGCCGTATGAAGGTTTTGATTTCCAGGCAGCACTTTTAATTGCCGTTACAAATCCTTTTGCATAAAATGCACCTTGCGAGGCATACATAAAATTGGCGTCTTCTTCATTTAAATCAGCGCAAATACCCATATGATATTTATTTTTTTCATAATAGATAATTCCATTTTCATCAGGAGGAAGCACTCCATTTTCCGGTGCCGGCGGAGCAGTTTGAATCCATTGTAAGGCCGTTTCTCCATCTCCCGGCTGAAATGCTGCTACATACACTAATGCCGCTACAAGATCATGATTGCCAGCTTCAGTAATTATTGCTCCGCCATATGAATGTCCCACAAGTACAGTACTGTCACCTAGTTTGTCTAAAGCTAAATTTATAGCCTGAACTCCGTCTTCTAATGATGTTAGTGGATTATGTATCACTGTTACATTATATCCTCTTTTAGCAAGTATGTCATATATGCCTCTCCATCCCGAGCCATCTGCAAAGGCGCCGTGCACGAGCACTATATTTTTAATTGTTTTCATCCTGATATTTTTTTTAGAAATTATAAAACCATTATTTGGTAACTTTTTTTAATGATAGAAATACAGGATATTTCTTTTTATTTTGTCACTTTCAAGCTTACGAACAAAATCTCCTTCCTTATGGAATTTTAATTTTGATAAAAAATTAAAAATGAATTGCCTTACTTGCTTAAACAAAATTACATCTAATGAAAGCGTGCTTTTCTGTGAATAAATCACTAAAAATTATAATAAACTAAGATTTAAAAAAATTCTGTCATTTTCCATTTCAAAACCTTCTTTTTCACCATAACAACCTATAAATCTGCACATTAAAACTATTTCATAAAAAAACTTCTAATAATCATACTTTCATATGACTAACAGAAGTTTTTTGCTGGTAATTGTTATTTCTTACTATTTCACTAATCCAATGACAGTACTTTATTTTGCTTCCTGATTTAAAATGGCTGCAACCACACCTGGCTGTGAGAAAAACGGTGTATGACTGCTAGGTAAAGTATACGTTTGTTTTATATTAGCTGTTTTTGCCATACTTCTTTGAAGGGTCAGCCCTATAGCATGATCATATTCAGTAAAAATATATACCTTATCTATTTTTCCAAAATTAGCTGCTGTAAGTTCAACAGGAGTTGCAAGAGGACCCATTGGTTCCGGCTTAAAATTAGCAACCAAAACATCAGCTGTTTTTTTAGGTGCATCTGCAGCGAAAAAATCTAAAATACCTTCTTTCGCAATTCCTACCACGCCTGATTTTTCATCTGGCTGTATGTATTGTCCAATATGAGTTTCCTTATCTGCTGCTGAAATTGAAAAAAGACTTTCTCCGTTAGCTGGCAAAAAAGCGCACAGGTATATCAGTTTTTTAATTTGTCCCGGAATTTGCTCAGCGGTCTGGCTGATGACCATTCCTCCAAAACTATGTCCTACAAGAGTAATATTTTTCCTTGTTCCAATTGCTTTTTTAACAACGTCCACATAGCCCTGCAAGGTCAATGATGCTACAGGTGTATTATCTTTTCCGTGACCAGGCAAATTTACTGTTATCACTTCATTACCGCTCTTTTTAAGTTCTGCTTCCACATACTTAAAATCCCCTGCCGAAGACCATGCTCCATGCACTATGACAATTGTGTTTGGGCTAACCGTTTTAGCCTGAACTGTTGCTCCAAAAGCGGTTACTAAAATTACCGCCGCTGTTGTAATTGATTTTCTCATCTTTAAAAATTTTATAGTTATATTAATTGTGTTACTTGTTTTTATTTTGAGTTCTGTGCGAACTGCGATCTTAAATTCTTTCTCAAACCGTCTCCTGGCAATTTTTCATTATATACTTAACTTGATGTTGGAATTAAATACTCCATTCTGTCATATTATATGTCCCGTATAAAATGAATTTATTTTATAAAATTAAAGTCAGGGTGCTTGCTGTAAACAATATGTCTTTACCATTACTAACATCTTTAATAAAAGGCCCACTGTTAAACCATGTGCCTTCGAGAGTAAAACTCAGGTATTTATTAAAAGTGTATTCAAATGAAGCTCCTAATTGATTTCCTATTTTTTTTGATGTCGAATTTGAGCTATTAAATAATACGGCACCATTTGGCTGATATATAGCATCGTTCTCTGAAGCCCTCCAAAAGATATCATAATCGACATAAAAGTTTAATTTTTGTGTTAACTGACATTCCAGAAAAGGATGAATATCAATCAGGTTTGAAGGTCCTATCAAAGCAGCTAAACCAAAGTATGCACCTCGCGGAAAAAGAGGATTAAATGTTTCTATAGTACCATCATTTTGGATCTTATCACCAGAAATATATTCCGTTTTAAAACCTATTTTCTGAATTCTTTTATTTACCACATAAGTAAAAGAATTATTAATTGAAAATGTCCAGGCGTGAATGCTTTTACTGTCAAACTTCCCAAACTGATATGCAGTTTCTATATCATAGTTCCAATTAGAACTTGCGCCCCAAATTCTTGAACCCACAGTATTTCTGTTTTCCTGTCCCGAAAAAGTATTAAACGTGCTTTCTGATTTTTGTAGGTTAAAAAAATAGGCTTCTATATTGTTGAAATGTTTAACTCCTTTCATGCTGGTATACAATCCAAAAAGTTTTGTATCCGGATCAATCTTATCATTAAAATTTCCAAACCTGTTTTTGACATAATAACTGTAAAAAGCATCTGCCGATAGTTTTTTACTTTGATACATGATTTTTACAGCGTCAAATGCCTGTCTGCTGTTTGGCCCTTCCCTAACTGAAATCAGCCTCTGTGATCCATAATATAATTCCTGTCTTCCCACTCTAAGTTTTAAGTTCCTTAAACTAATATCAAAAAACAATTGATGGAGATCTAAAGGATTTTCCTCTAATGGATTAGGATCTAATCTGCTAATCGAACAGCTGCTTTGTATTTGAGTGAATAAACGAAATGAAGTACCTATTTTTAAATCACCATAAAACAGTGCCCTGTTGAGTATAAAACCATTATCATCCCTATTGGCCTCGTCCCAATTTTCATTTTTAAAATATTGGTACTGAGCCCTGTTTTCCCCTCCGAAATAAAGAAAGGATTTATACTTTTCAGAGATCGCTATTTGCTTGATTTTATAATAAAAATTTTCATTTGTACTATCAATTGAAATAACATCATTATATCGTAAAAATGCAAATTCATTTATTTGTTGCGGATAAACAGCAGAACCAAATACAACTATAAAAATCAGGTAATATTTTTTCATCTGTTTATAAATTATTTTTAATTGTCCTCCTCCTTAATAAGCTTATTAATATCCAGAATCAACCTCTTTGTATCTCGCACACTTAAACCATCATAATAGCCTCTAATTCTCCTTTTACCATCAACTAAAACAAATGTTCCATCGTGAATTATGTTTTTTTGATTAACAGTACCGTCATCGAAGGCTAGTACTTTATAATCTTTAGAAAGTTCAAAAACAGCATCATTTTCACCAGTTAAGAAGGTCCATTTATTATTATTTATATTATAGTTTTCTGAATACTGCTTTAACTTTGCAGGACTATCATTCTTATAATCTATACTGTAAGAGACGATAGCCACTTCATCTATTTTTTCAAAAGCTTTTTCTACCAATTTTAAATGCTTTGTCATTTTCGGACAAATCGTGGGGCAACTCGTAAAAAAGAAATCAACAACCTGTATTTTATTTTCAAAATCCAGATGTGTAACATCACGATTAAACTGATTTTTTAATTGAAATTCCGGTGTTTGATAATATCTGTTTTTTCCAGTTTGAGGGTCAGTTGATAATTCACCTAAAATGGGAAGTTTTTCAGTTTTTGTACATCCTGCGAAAATCAATGTCAAGAGTAAAACTCTAAAGGTTACCTCTATTTTCATAATCTTTATAAATTGAAATATTTTCTAACTTTAAAATTTCATCAGGAATATTTCTGTTTGGTAATGGTACAGGTTGAAAAATTACGTCAATTTTAATTTTTTGATCTACCGCCTGAGCAATTTCCTTTTCAATTTCAATCTGAAGAAATACTCCGTTTTGCAACAAAACCGAATCTATATCCAAAATGGGTAAAATAGTAAAAGTACCGGTGTATTTACTTTGTTTCCTTCCGTCCACCATATACTCAAAAAATACTCTTGCACAATAGGGCTGATAGGGAAGCTGGGCTCTTTCAAAGTGTAATATAACGTGAGATCTTTCCTTGTCAGCGAAATCCCTGCTTATAGAATGTGTATCCGAGGTTTTTAAATTTAAAGGTGCAATACAGTCCCTTTTCGACTCATTCCTCTTTGGCTTATCTTCTTCAGCAAATGGATTACAAAAATCAGGATTGAGATTTAAATCATTAAAACGATAACCCAAATCTTCTGTATTTAATAATTCTTTTATTTTAAAATCTACAGGACGCCCATTGCCGTCTGTGGCATATAATTTTTTTTCTAACCACTCTTCACTTTCTGGTAATTTATTGTCAGGACTATACGCAAGCCAGGCATCCCAGATGCGATCACAATTTCCATGATGACCATAAAAAATGGGTTCAAAACCAGACTCTACAAAAGTTGCCATTTGTCCTCCAATCCAATTGTGAATATTATTATGAAAAGACTGTTCCGCCATACCATCAAGCTGTGCATCACCAAATTTTTTTATAGCGGGATACCCTCCAAATGTTTTATAATCTTTTGTTCTAAAGCCTGCGCCTACATTGATGAAGTCATTTGGTATTTTGTCTTTCGGTCCCACAAACCTCGAAGCATTGAATAATGGATTACTTTCATCTCCCCAATAATGTTCTGGTATAAAATTACTTTTTGTCCAGTCCCAGTAATGCAATGCTAATTTTGGTTCAGATACTGCTTTTTGCAGTTTTTGCTCTAATGACCACAAATACAATCTGTGCCAGGGCCACACATACCAATTGTAGTGTACCTGATTAGAATACATACTTGTAGCACAAAAAGTAGTATGCAACAAAGCATTTGCCTGCCAGCCCATTGGATCTAAAGGTGAAATTTGCGAACGTTTTTTTAAGATTCCTACCGCATCTTTAAACAACTTTATTTCCGGATCATCGACAGGAATATCAGCAATATTCTTTCTTATCACTATATTAGAATATCCCTTATTCCTACCAATCCCATTTTCTGACGTCATTTTATCATCTTTACATCCAATTAGTGAGGAAGAAACCAATGGTAACCCGGCAAAACCAACGGAGGCCATTCCTATTTTTTTTAAAAATGATCTTCTGTTATTATTATCAATATTTTCCATATTTATTGTTTTATTTTATAATTATTCTTTTCAATAAAAATTTTGTCTATTGCATATTTGCCTCCACCTAAAATAAATAAGGCAATTGCCATTCCGATCCAAAGAATAAAGTATTCGTAGCCTTCTCCTTTTAATGTTCCAAACCAATTCATAAAAAATCCGTTTTTAAAATGCGTCGTAATTATCATCCCTAATGGAAGAATCGTATAGGAAAAGGCAATAAGTCTTGTTCCTGCACCGGCAATAAGTGCCGCCGCGCCAACAGTTTCCAACATGATTACCAGAAAACCCATAATCCATGGTAAACCCACGAAGTCAGTAAAGAATAACATAGTTCTGGAAAAACCCATCCCTCCAAAGCAGCCAAATAATTTTTGCATACCATGCATTAATACAACAGCACCAAGGATAACTCTTAAAATCAGAGGTGCATATGATTCGCCCGTTTCAAATATTTTATTTTTCATAATGTTGTTATATAATGGTTTAATTTTTTATATATGCTGAATACATCCATACCATTTTTTCCTGTTCCCGAATGTAATCACTCATTAAACTATTGGTTCCTGTATCATCTATTGCTGCAGATAAATCAAGTATAATTCTTTGTTTAGCCAAAAGTATTCCTAATGACTCTACAACTTTACCAACAGAATGCTGTCCATCAATTACTTCATTGGTTTCCAGAATTGATGCTGTTTTAAAATATTCGGTAAAATTGTGATTTGGTCTGAATCCTAATGTTAGTATTCTTTCAGCAACCTCATCAATTTTTAAAAACAGATTATTATATAAGTCTTCAAATTTTTGATGCAGCACAAAGAAATCATCCCCTTTAATATTCCAATGATATCCTCTCGCATTTTGATAAAATATTGAATAATTAGATAGTAAATTATTCAATTGATATGCTAACTCTTCACTTTTGACAGCGTCTAATCCTATGGCATTTAAATCGTCCATTTTTTTATTTTTAAAATGTTATGAATAAATATTATATATCTAAAATTCTTGAGTCAATTAGAAAACGCTTCCAATTTAAAAATGGCGTGGCGTATGATTTTAAAGTTTTATAAATCAAAATCGAGGGGCTAATTTGAGTTTTTATGTTTTTAGTTTCCTGAACTTTTCGAGCTGTTTCTCCTATCAAAAATGTACCGCCAGAAAAAAAGTCGCTCTCTATGCCTGATGATGCTTCAATTTCGCGATCCAGTAGTATAACGTATTGACCGTCTGCCGATACCTGTAAGTTATAGTCATAATTTTCAATAACTTTTTTAAAAATATCATTGTTTGTTACAATAGGATTCGATAATAATTCTATTTCTGTTTTATCGTTTAAAGCGATACTTCCAAAATATCTCTTGATTTTATTTTGTGACTGCAATCTTTTAATTGTATCCATATTTTTATAAATTATTTTTTTCTAATTCTATATTTTTTATTGTCTCTAATTATTTATCTCATCTTCAATTTTTGAATCATTGCTGCATTTAAGTTATCACTATAAGCTCCATAAGCATCTACCAATAATCCTTTTATACCATATTCTGTACTTATTGCATAAAGTATTGAGGAATCATCTGGATTAGAATCTCCTTCAAAGCGATAAAATGCATCAACATTGAATTCAGTAGAATCAAATGTTCTATTTAACTTTTTACAATCTAATGTTGAATTACTAAGATTAAAATCGAAAGTATATCCTTCGGATTGTTTTACAGTAATTGCCTCTGTTAGTGTATCGTAATTTGTCATTTTCTTAAGTTTATAAATTCTATGTTTTATGATTTTAAAATTGATGTAAAAATCATAATCGACAGATTTGGTTTTCGTTATAGCAAAACTAATTCTAAACACAACCGGAGTTTCTGTAGAAAAGTTATCAAAAATTATAAATATTAAAGATTTAAGGTAGTATTGTAGATTTATTAAAATATTGCTCAATCTGAATTTAACGTATCTTTCAGAATAACAAATGATTACACAACTATCAAAACATTAAACTACCATTTGATAAAACAATTTTAGCGTTCCTACATAAGGTCTAACATTGAAGAGTTAATTCTTGTACAGAAAATTCTTGTAACGTTATCTCTGCTCAGTATTACTTTGATGAGAGAGTGAGCCTAAAAGACAACGAGATTATTTTTTTTCTTAATCCAGGTTAATGGACAGATCTTCGAACCTTCCTTAATTTTGTAAAAGAAATTTAGCCCGAATTAAGTCAGATCTTGGTTTAAGATTCCCGATTTATGATAATCGATAATCTTTAAGAGATGAATATTAGTTCTCTTTATATAAAAAACAATTATATAATTTAAAATATATGGAAACAATAAAACTAGAATTAGACGAGAAAAAACATGGCGCTTTTAATTTATATATCGATGATAAAAAACTAGGCGAAATGACGGTAAGTTTAAAAAACGATTTACTAACCGTTTACCATACAGGAGTTGAGCCTGAAGCCGAAGGAAAAGGTTATGCTAAAAAATTGCTACACGAAATGACATCTTATGTGCGTACTAATAATTTAATGGTTTTACCGCTTTGCCCTTACGTACACGCACAATTCCAAAAACATCCTGATGAATATCTGGATATCTGGAAAAAATAATTTACGCCTTTTTTTAGATCACCCACAGATCATCAAAACATAGCCATATAGCTATGCGTTAAAACGAACGTTCCTATATTATAAAGCTTAAATAATAAAACTTATGAATACAGAAATTATAACCGGCGGTTTGTCGTTAAATAATGCTAAAAAGGCACTGATCATGATCCATGGACGTGGTGCGGATGCACATGATATTATTTCAGTTGCAAAACATCTCAAAGTCGATGATTTCGCATTAGTTGCTCCTCAGGCTGATAACAGAACCTGGTATCCCTATTCTTTTTTAGTACCTATTAAAGAGAATGAGCCTTCTTTATCAAAATCATTAGATGCCATTCAAAAGGTGGTTGCTGCAATTCAGCAAAACGGAATCGAAAAAGAGAATATCTACTTTCTTGGATTCTCACAGGGAGCCTGTCTTGCTTTGGAATATACAGCAAGAAATGCTGCAAAATATGGTGGTATTGTAGCTTTTACAGGCGGACTCATTGGTGATAAGGTTTATGAAAATCATTATACCGGAAACTTCGAAAATACACCTGTTTTCATCGGAACAAGTGATCCCGATTTTCATGTCCCTGTTGAAAGAGTAAATGAAACAGAAGCAATTCTTAAAAAAATGGGCGCGTCAGTAACTAAAAAAATCTACGAAAATATGGGACATACGATAAGTCAGGACGAGGTGGATGTGGCCAACGAACTTATTTTTACAAAAAAATGATACAGATAACCCGAATATACAGCGACAAAAATGGCGAAAGTCACTTTGAAGACTTCCAAGTTCCGTTGAAAAACAATGGTGATATCGGATTCTTATCTGATGCTGAACCAGTAAAGTCAATTGTTTTCAGAGAAGTTAGTCCTTCCTACGATTACGATTTTCATAATGCACCAGACCGTCAATATATTGTTTTACTGGCGGGTGGTGTAGAAATTGAAACTTCGTTAGGAGAAAAAAGAAGCTTTGAAACGGGATCGATTTTATTGGTAGAAGACACTACGGGAAAAGGACACAAAACAAAAAATATTGAACCTAAACTTCGAAAATCAATTTTTATAAAGACTCATACGGTTTAAACACACTTCACCATAAATCTTCTATGCAAAAAAATAAACTTCTTTTTGGCACACATCCTTATGTAAATGGATTACTACGGTAATATAAAAATCTAAAAACTAAACATAAAATCAATTAAAAACCACACAATGAAGCTTTTACGTGCTTTTTTTTTATAAAAAAACGTTCATTAAACTAAAATCTTTAAATATTATAATTTTTAGTCAGGATTTGAAACTTGTATGATTACAATTTTACGCAATTTTGAAAAATCAAATCTACAGACACACAAGCTATCTTACTAAATATACGAAACTTAAGATGAAACCAGTATTAACCAATTTAAGTAAAATTACTGAATGTCTGGCTTTTATGAATCTACCCATTTCCACTTATAATAGTGAAGATTTTAGTTTTATAAAACTACATAAAATTGGGATAAAATTACCATTCCAGTCACCAACGTTTCGGCCTGACTTTTATAATTTGTTCATAGTAATCGACGGATGTGGTACTTATGCTGTTGGGAATAAAGAATTTGAATTTAGTTCTAACCAAATTATAATTACCCGTCCAGAATCATTTTCATCCAGCTATTGGACAAAAATTAAAAAAGTTTATGCAATCAGTTTTCGGAAAAGTTTTCTCTTGCAATATTTTCCTGCCGGTATTGATACTGTTCTGGAGTTAGGAGGAGAAAATGGATATTCCTGCGATCTGACTGAGAAAAGCTGGAAATATTTTGAGCAGACTTGCCAGGAGATCTACAATTTAGCAATTTCAACAATGTCCTATAAAGATGAACTTATAGCAAATCTTATTCTTAATCTTTTATTTTTAATGCAATTACATCACAATGGCGATTCAACTTTGAAACTGGAAAGTGAAAAACAGGCTACTATTGTGAGTGCATTTCGTCAAAATATGGAAAATAATTTTAGCAGGCTTATTCGTGGTGAGGACACTTCACTAATGCGAACGAAAGAACATTCCAGATTATTGAATGTTAACGAAAATTATTTTTCAAAAGTAATAAGTAATTGTACAGGAAAAACGATCAATGAATGGATTAATGAGAAGCTTATTGATGAAATTAAATACCTGCTGAAACATTCAGATAAGTCAATGAAAGAGATAGCCGCATTATTTGCTTTTAATGATCTAAATTATTTTTGCAGCTATTTTAAAACGCAAACTTTAAACGCACCTAACGCTTTGAGAAAAGAGTTTAACAACGCTGACAAAAATCAGAATTATGTGTAATTCTCAATTTTCAAATCGTCAAACGTTAAGTAAATGATAAAGGTAGTAGGACTTATAAACATTTAAAAATGGAAAATAGTAACAAAATTAAATTCACAGATTTCTTTGATACTGTCAAAATAATGGGTCAGGATTTGTCTTACGTCGATTTAGATCGCGTGGATATGTCTCATGGGCATTTAGGAGATGCCGAATTCTCCTTTGTCAACTCCAAAGTACTTCATCCCGACGACCAGCTTCCTTTTGTAACACCTCCCTTTTTTACTACATTTTTCTCAATAGGTTTCGTTCTGGACGCTTACGGCAAAATTATAGTCGATAAGCTACCGTTCAACATTAAACCTAGAATGTTATTTGTCAATAAACCCGGCGAGCTTCAACAACTTACATGGGATGTTATGAATGAGTCTTACGGAATACTTTTTTCTGAGAATTTTATCTCCAAATATGCCGGAATATCTATTTATAAAACCTTTCCGTTTTTGCTTTTTGAAAGACAAATACCATTAAAAACCACAGAAGAATTTCAACAAGAGCTGAAAAAAATTCTTTTGCTTATTGTTGATGAACTTATAAATGATTCGCCCTTAAAAAACCAAATTTGCGCTAATTTATTGACAAGATTTTTGCTAAAAATAAAGCAGGAATATTGGGAAGGTTATGTGATTAATAATCCAGAAACGAAACATCCGGATATCGTTAATGATTTTTTCCAGAATCTTGAATTCCATTATGACCAATTGCTAAAAGGTAAAGTGCAAAGAACGTTGTACATAAAAGATTATGCAGAAATGCAGCAACTACATGAAAATTATCTATCAAGTATCTTAAAGACTAAAACAGGAAAGACAGGCGCACAACTGATAGCGGAAAAAACCCTGAGTGCAGCAAAAATTCTTATTGAAGACCCTAGATTATCATTAAAAGAGATTTCTTACATACTAGGATTCAGCTATTTATCTTATTTTAGTATCTTTTTTAAAAAACATACAGGCTTATCGCCAGTTAATTATCGCAAAAAGAGTCTTCAATTGTAGAATTATTTGAAAATGAAAGAGCGCCGAAGAATTCAATTCAGTGATTTTCTTGAATCTGTAAATCTAATAGATAGTGATCTCTCGCATGGACTGATTGGAGATGATGAGCTTTGTTTTGTCGACTCAAAAATATTGCATCCGGAACATACACTTCCATGGTCTACTCCACTTTTTTACACTGAATTTTTTTCAATTGGATTTGTAGTGGAGGCGCAGGGAACAATTATTGTTGATAAGGATCCACATATTATTAAACCAAAAATGTTGTTTGTAAATAAACCACACGAACTTCAGCAATTGACCTGGGAGAGTGTAACTGAATCTTACGGCCTGTGGTTTACCGAAAGTTTTATCAATAAATATGCAGGAATTTCTATTTATGAAACGTTTCCATTTTTATTATTTGAAAGACATCTTCCGTTAAATATTTCAGAAGAATTTCAACAGGAATTAAAAAAAACAATTTTTCAGATTGTTAAGGAACTTCAGAGAGATTGCCCTTTGCAAAAGAAAATATGTGCTAATTTACTTGCCAGATTCCTGCTTAAAATTAAAAAAGAATACTGGGAAGGATACAAACTTCAAACGCCGCTAAATCGAAATCCAGACATTATACAGGATTTTATGCAAAATCTGGAACATCATTATGATCAAGTACTTAAAGGAAAGATCAACATCGTTATGACTATAAAAGATTATGCCGAAATGCAACAGCTTCATAAAAATTATCTTTCAAGTGTTCTAAAGGAAAAAACAGGGAAAACAGGCAGCCAGATGATCATTGAAAAAACATTAAGTGTTGCAAAAAGCCTAATGAAAGATTCCCGTCTTTCTATAAAAGAAATTGCTTACATCTTAGGTTTTTCCTATCTGACTTATTTTAATATTTTCTTTAAGAAACATACCGGTCAATCACCGGGAAATTACCGCAAAAAATATATGGATTAAAGTAAGATATTAAAAAAATAAAGAGCCTACCAGGTCGCTCTTATGTTTACAACATCTCCACGATATACATGAGCGCGATCACGGTCAGCCGAATTAAATTCTTTTCGTACTGAACTTGGCGTATTTTTGGTATTCTTTTTAAAAAATTTATAAAAATATTTAGGGTCACTAAAAGCAAACATTTCTGAAATTTCAGGAATTGGCTTATTAGTATTTTTTAGCAAATAGTTGATTTCATCAATTAGCCTGTCGTTAATCCACTGGTTAATAGTTTTACCAGAGGCCTTACTAATTACTTTAGAAAAATACGTTTCCGTCAGATTTAAAAGTTTTGCATGTTCTTTTGTACGCAGTAATGTCGTAGTTTCACCTGAAACTAACATGTTAAAATTCTGATCTATGTTTTTAAGGAATGATGTAACAATCGCGGCATTCTTTTCGTCCTGAATACCTAATATTGTTGAACTCTGATGTTGTTGAATAAGTAACAGAATATTTATAAGAAGATTTGAGATTAACTCGTATTTACAATTTGAAACAGAAGTGGCTTCGCTGTAGATTTCGCTACAAATTTCTTCAAATTGACTAAAATCACTTTTAATTAAGTAATAATTAAGTGCGTTTGCATTGTTTTTGAATGGAAGATCGCCAATACCGTCGGGAAAGTATTTCTCGAAGAAAACCCGCGTAAATGAAATGCTATAGCCAACTGGCGATTCTGTCCAGCCACTTGAAAAATAGAGATCTGGCTGTTTCATAAATACATGTTGAGGACCAAGTTCGTAAATATGATCCCCTACAACAAAAGTGCCTTTGCCACCCTGTATTATGGTTAAAGTGTAATAATCAGGTCTATAGATTGGGGTAAGATAAGGCATTTTTAATCCCATATCGTGTAATTTTATTATGGCAAAATCATCGTTGTCAATATAAGAAAAGACAGGAAGATTCATAAAGGCCAATATATCTCTGAACTTTTTTAAGGAGGTTAGCTCTGGTTTCATTTCAGATTCGCTTAAATTCTAAATTACCACTTTGATAAGTCAATCAAATTTAGCGAAATAAATACAATTGCTGTAATTAGATTTAAATCCAGTCCAAAATGCTGATTCAATAACATATCAAATATTTAAAGCACTTGAAAATGGAATAATAATTATCTATTTTTCTGGCAGATTACCAGTTAGTCCTAATCTTTACAACGTCACCGCGATACACATGAGTGCGATCAGAATCCAAAGCGTTAAAATCATTTCTTACTGAACTTGGAGTAGTTTTAGTATTCCTTTTAAAAAATGTGTAAAAATATCCAAGATCGTTAAAAGCAAACATTTGTGCAATTTCAGGAATTGGTCTATGGGTATTTTTTAACAAATAACTGATTTCGTCAATGAGTCTGTCGTTTATCCATTGATTGATTGTTCTGCCTGAAGTTTTACTGATTACTTTAGATAGAAAAGTTTCATTAACATTTAACAATTTAGAATGTTCTTTGGTACGAAGAACGGTTGTACTCTCCCCAGACAGGAGCATGTTGAAATTCTGATCAACATTTTTAATGAAAGATGCCAGGATAAGGGCATTTTTTTCATTCTGAATCTCTAATTTAATCTTATTTTGATGTTGTTGGATGAGTAACAAAAAATGAATAAGAAGATTTGCGATCATTTCATATCTATTGTTTGAAGAAGAAATGGCTTCATTGTACATTTCAGCGCAAATGTCATCAAATGATTTATAATCATCATCGCTAAGTCCGTAATTAAATGCGTTAGTTATGTCTTTAACAGGAATTTCATCAATTCCATCAGGAAAGTATTTAGTTAGAAATTCTTCCGTAAATGAAATGTTATATCCAACTGGTGATTCTGTCCAGCCACTGGATAAATAACTATCTGGATATTTCATAAACACATGCTGTGGACCAAGTTCAAATACATGATCACCTGCCATAAAAGTACCTTTTCCTTCACTTACAATTATTAAAGTATAAAAATCCGGTCTGAAGGTGGGTGTAATATAAGGCATTTTTAATCCCATCTCATGAATTTTTATAATAGCAAAATCGTCGTTATCAATATAAGAGAAGACGGGTAAGTTCATATATGCAATCATATCTCTGAACTTTCTTAAAGTGGTTATCTCCGGTTTCATATTTTTACTTACTTGACTTCTATTAGCTAAAATTAACTTGATGAGTAAATTTAGCAAAATTGTAAAAAATACGGCGTTACAGATCAGTAAATTTTTAAAATATTGGCTAATAAGTTTGCAAAAATCAATTAAATTTTAATTTATAATAGCAGCTGGAGTTGAAACATCATATCAAGGATAAATCATTTCTGGATCAATTATATGTTGAAGCAAAAAAATGGAGTGCTAAAACGAAAAATAATTCGTTTACAGATTCCCCATATGGGGTTCCGTACACACCTAATATTTGGGGAGCTGGATGGACTTTGCAGGAATTTGGTGTTCAACAATATTACTTTTCGAAATCATGGCCGGAATATGCCAACTATGAGGTCTATAGTAATGCTTTGAATTTTATACTTGGCGTTCATCAGGGAAATAATACAGCATCTTTTGCCTCTGGTATTGGGTCAAATTCACTATTAATTTAATTGCTTATGGGATGAACCGCGCAGACTGGTCGTACATTCCCGGCGGAGTTACTTCTGGTACCGCGCTTATTAGACCCAACTTGCCGGAACTTAAAAAATGGCCTTTCTTTTGGCAGCAAACAGAGTATGTAACGGGTGGTGGCGCTACAGATTTTATGTTTTTAGTTCTCGCAGTACAAAAACATTTTGAAAATTAAATTTAAGTAAAAAAAGAGCTCAGTTTGTAGAAGATTTTTTCTATAAACTGAGCTCTTTTTTATTGATGCTTAGAATGCTATTTGAATAATTTAGAAGCAAACTGATTTAAGCATCTGCGCCATGTAAGCCATTCATGAGCCGTTTCAGGCGATTCGTAATACACATATTTAATTCCTTGCTGGTCCAACATCGTTTTAAAAGCACCAATTGATTTAGGAAACGGACTAGGTTCCTTTGTCCCTAAGCCTAACCAAAAGAGTTTGATTTTTTTATTTAGTGCATTCCCATCTTTATATTTTCCTTCTAAAAAACTTGAAGCATCAATAGGTTCTATACTCGGGTAATTAGCTGTACCGCTAAATCCTCCGTAATACGAAAAAGTATCCAGATGGTTCATCATAATTCGCATCGTTTGATTCGCTCCCATTGAAAGGCCTGCAATAGCTCTGTGATCACGATTACCCAGCGTACGAAACTTAGTATCGATCATCGGAATGATTTCGGTAATAAGTACTTCTTCAAAAATAGATTTCGGACGTTCTTTTTTATCCTTTGATTCATTGCTTTGTGGTTTATAAGCGTAGCCATTATCCATTACAATAATCATGGGAGTTGCCTGTTTTGAAGCAATCAAATTATCTAAAATTAAATTTGCTTTACCCTGGGCAGACCAGCCAGATTGGTCCTCAAAACTGCCGTGTTGTAAATAAAGTACCGGATAACGTGTTTTTGTATTTTCAGTATAACCCGGAGGTGTATAAATAAAACAACGTCTAAAAGCATTCGTTAATTTTGAGAAATAAACATTTTCACTAACCAAACCGTGAGGTACATTTTTTAAAGCGAAAAAATCCTGATCGCTAGCCGGAATTTCTATTCCGCTGCCATACCTTCCTGCGCCATAGAAATACAAACTTCCCGGATCAGGAACTGAAGCGCCATCAATATTTAACTGATAGTAATGAAATCCTTCGTCTTGCGGATTCGATTCTCCAGTCCATACTCCATTAGCGTCTTTTCGCATATCATATTTCACTCCGCCAATATCAAGCTGTACTTTATTTGCATTGGGAGCAGCAATACTCGCGCGTACGCGTCGTTGTGAATTTACCTGAGGAAATTGTTTATCCCCCTGATTAATAGTTGAAGGTTTAAAATCTTCTACTATTTGTGTTTCCTGACTCCAGCCTGATACAAAGCACAAGCTGGAAATTAGTATGGCAATATTTAGAAATCGTTTCATTTTTATATTTGTTTATTTTGTGGTTAATTTTACCGCAAACTTTTTATTTAATCTCGCAAAGACGCAAAGACGCAAAATTTTGTTTCACGCAGATTTTAAAAAGATTGAAGCAGATATGCGCAGATAATTAATAAATCTGTTGAATCTGCCAGAATCTGCAGAATCTGCGTGAAACAAACTTTGCGACTACGTAATCTCTTTGCTCCCGATAGCTATCGGGATTGCGGTTAAATTTTAAGCCTGTTTATTATTTTTCCTTAGCAAGATCATTTACGGCATTCGCAAGAAAAACATACCAGGCACCACCGTCTATAATACATTCATTTTCTCCCCAAAAAAATGGCCAATCATCTTTGTTCTCCAGATAATCAGGTTTTAGAAAAATAAGTCCCGGAACTACTCCACCCGCAATTGTCGTAAAGTCGGCACGATTACCTCCATAAGCCACTTTTTTGGATCTGTTTCCCACGGCATTCACAAAAGATAAATTAGAATAAGGATGACAGCCCAAAATATAATTCAATCCCTGATAAACACTTTCTTTGTCCATGAGATCAGGGTAAAATTTATGAATGTAGTAATTTGTACTTGCCCAATTAATAACTTGTGAAGTACCTCCCCATCCTCTTTTTGCTATTGGCACACCATAAGGATTTTCAGCATTTTCTTTGTCCGTTTTATCCTTGTACCTGATTACATAGCCACGTAATTTTTGTTTATAGCTATTATCCAAAGAAGACACGGCTAAAAGCGCTGAACCAATATTAAATTCTAAATTTTCATCTAGCAATTTCCAAATTTTATCTTCAAAACCTTTTTTATACTGCTCATCTTTGGTAGTTAAATACAGTTGCAAAATCGCAATCATATCACTTCCTTTTCCCCATCTCGACATTGGGCTAGTATCTGGTTTTGCCTTTTTTTCTATTTCAGTTGCTTCGTTGTACAACTTTACAGCAAGAGATAAACATTTTGCAGAAAGCGCATCATTATATCCTTTTAAAGCTCTGCTTGCTGCCGCTAAAGAACCGGCTGTTCTGAAATCAAGAAATGACGTTCGGTTTGTAAACGCCCATCGATCATCAAGTGTACCAGTAGAAACACCATTAGATTCGTAAGGCTTAAGAGCCGGATTATAAGGCAGATTATCTGTCTCCGTAGATGCATCGCCTAAATGATGGTATTGATGCAGATTAGGAACCACTATCCCTCTGACAGGGTGCCCGATATTCTCCACTTGTGCGACAAGATTCAATACGCCATGCTCTATTTGCTGCAAAATATCAGGCTGACCATCAGGTCGATGAATGTCTACAAATTGTGTTTTTTGATCAATATAAGTTTCATCTCTGTTTACTTTGAAGGCTTCCCAGGATTCTACAAAACTGTTGATGACACTCACATGCGAAAAAGTTTGTATATCAAAATCGCCGGCATCAAACCAACCCCCAACTGACATTCCCGGAATACGTTCTAAAGGCTTGTACTTCGTCTCTGTCGTTGGACCTTGTTTATAACCATCAAAATGTTCATGATTGATTGGCGCCTGAAGACAATCGTCTAAAAATGGTTTTCCGTGCCAGACTCTATACGCTTCATTTACCATCATATGATCCATCTGAACAGGAAACCACACATCCATAGTTGGATGCCATATTTTTGAGTAAACATCCTCTTCAATCTGAAAAGTATTTGTTTTTTGGTCACCATATTGAATGTAATAAAGGCCTTTTTCTTTTATAGCGCTAAAGTCAATTTGTGCATAATTATATCTTAGATAATTTCCCCAAACCTTAACATTCGCTTTTAATTTCTCTGTAAATTTTCCGTCGTCACCTAATTTAAAAATTGATGCAGTAGATAACGCTTTATCATTTTTATCAAGTTCAACAACAGCCACTTTCTTTTGGCTCGGCATGTAGCCCACTTGCGAAAATCCTATAACTGGTTGTCTTTTCCAATTGGGAATTGCATTGGGTTCTACATCCCAGGTTAATACTTTGCCTGTTTTGTTTGAAGGAAGAATACTTCTGGCGATAAACCAACCGTTTTGCCCCAAATTTCTTCCGTCAAAAAGCATTACATCCTGATCTTCCGACTGAATTGTAACCGTACGTTCGGGATTTTCAGGTGCTAATATTAAATTCTTACCCGATTCCAAAGGAAGCGTTGTTATGAACTCATTTTTCCCACGATCATCAAATGTGGTATGTCCGGCAAACTGTGGAATTTTTTGAGATAAAGGCTGAATCTTAGTATTGCCTGCAGGATATCTGGGAAAGGTTCCAGCTTTTCCATCCACTACATAATTGCTTTCAAAATAAGAAGTGGGTAAAAATTCCATATTAAATCCCCCTCTTCCTTCCAGCTCCTTTGGAACCGGTTTATCTAATACAACATTAATAATAAAACCTTTTCCTTTTGCCGTAACTATGATCTTTGAATCAAAATTAAATTCCTCATATCTAAGTACAACTTCAATTGTATTAGTCGCCTTATCTACTTTACGACTGATCATTTTCGGAATTAAATCCCATTGTTCCGGGGTATTCTGCAATCTGATTGCTCCGCCGGTTACCGTTCTGACACCATGATGAATAAATTCTATTCCTGCTGTTTTTTCATCAAAAAACATTCCGTTGTATTCATTATTAAAAACCCAGACATTCAGACCAGGAGTTTCAAAATATTCCTTTTCGTTTAACACTAAATTTTGGGAAAAGGAACTGTTAGACAGAGCCAAAAAACAAAAAAACAATATTGTTTCTTTCCATAAAGTCCTCTCAAACTTGAAAATAACTGTTCTATTACGTTTACGCATAATTTAGATTTTAATTTTTATTGAAAACCTATTCTTTAAATAAAAGTGGTGCCATTTCCTTAAAGCTGCGGCGCCAGGTTTGAAATTCATGTCCTGTGTTTTCTGAAATATAGGGAACAGCATTAAAACCAGCAGTCTTAAGATTTGACACCGCCTCTTTAATACCATCAGGACGCTCTTTACTTCCACAGCTTAAAAAAATCAATTTTACTTTTGATTTATCTTTAATATCTTCCGGTTTATAAATTCCCCCGCTAAGAAGTGCATAGTGAGAGAAAACTTCAGGCTTATTAAGCGTTATCATTTTGGTTTCCATTCCTCCCATTGATAAACCCGCCATTGCACGATTAGACTGATTGGCGATTGTACGGAAATTGGAATCCACATACGGAATTAATTCCTCTACAAGAACCGTCTGAAAGGGTTCTATTTTAAAACTTGCCAGACCACCATATTTAATTTCATTGGTCATTCCGTAGGTCATTACAATGATAAATGGCTTTATTTTCCCTTCAGCAATTAAATTATCCATGATCAAATTGACGTGTCCCTGATTGCTCCAGGCTGTTTCGTCTTCTCCCCAGCCGTGTTGTAAATACAAAACCGGATATTGCTTTGATTTATCTTTATGATAACCTGGCGGTGTATAAACAAAAGCCCTGCGAGAGGTATTAGTACTTTTTGAAGGAAAAAGAATTTGCTGTACATTTCCGTGCGGAACATTTTTCAGGGCATAAAAATCCTGATCGTGTGCCGGAATTTCAATTCCGCTTTCCCAACGTGTAGAACCGTAAAAGTTAAGTGCTCCCGGATCGTTAAAAACGCCTCCATCGACAGTTACATGATAATAATGAAAACCTTCGTCCATGGGACCGGCAGTGTTGCCCCTCCAAGAGCCATCTTCTCCTTTCGTGAGAGGTGTTCCTCCCTTTGTTCCACCCAATCCGAGACTTACAACAACCGATTTGGCCTCGGGAGCCAAAATTTGAAATCGTGCATAACCCTGAGAATTGACCTGAGGATATTCCTGACCGGGCTGATTAACGGTTGAAGGTTTAAAATCTTCAGCAATAGCAGTTTGACTTGTTTGTGAAAAACCTATAAAACCAGATAAAATAAATAACCATAATAGAGCAACTGTATACTGTTTCATATTTTTTATTTTTTAGATTTAAAAATTATTTAACTGTTGGCGTTATAATTTGATAATTCCCACTAAGATGCATTATGCTAAAGAGATACATTAATCCATCATAATAAGGGTCAAAGTAACCGTCCTCATACGGTTCGAGTTTGGCTTTCCAAAGAGCATGAACAAAATCCATACTTGCTTTGTCGGGATTAACTAGTGATGCTGTTGCCGAAGTTGCTACCAATCCTATTGAGTGTCTGAGTTTTTTAATCGGACCAGCCTGCAGAATAAAATCGGGAGCAGAACCATCCACATTAAATTGATCTTCAAAAGTGTGTAATCCTTTAGATCTAAGAAAATTTTGAAATTTGCCAGCATACTCTTCCTGCCATTTTTTATCTTTTCCATACCAGGTATAATCCATCGCAATATTCATAGGAACACGCCAGGAATCATAACGAAATCCGGGTGGCATCCAAGGCGTAGGATGTGGTTCTCCGGTAAATTCAGTGTAATCTGAATTTAGACCCGTTACCGGATGAGTGGCTTTATGCAGAAATTGACGAGATACTTCGGCACATGCTGCATAAAATTGCTCATGTCCATCTTTTGCATATAAAGCCCATATTTCAAAAAATGCCGGAACATGATAAGATGGATCTGTCCAGTTGTAACCACCACCTTCGGGTACAAAAGATATTTGTTTGTGTTCGGTATTAATGATGTTATGAACATTGCCGGTGCCGTCTTTTTTCCACATGGCATCCAATATTCTTCTGGCCTCCTTATAGTAGTTAATTCCGGTATCATTGCCCCATCTGTTTGAAGCAAAAAGCAAACTGGTGATATAATATAATTCTCCGTCTGATGCTGAACCAGCCGAATTTTGCTTTTTGGTTTCAGGATTTACGCTCCAGGCAAAATAACCTTCTCGTGGTCCGTCCTGATGTTGCATGTATTTGACAGACCAACGCCAGATTCGGTCAAAAACTTCTTTTTTATTAAGCTGAACCGAGACCATCATTCCATATGACATTCCCTCGGTACGGGCATCTTTGTTTTTGACATCCGAAACATATCCTAAAGAATCTCCTTCTTCAAAATACACTTTGTTGGGTCCTTCAAAAACATCATAATAGGCTTTGGCTAATTTCTTGTCTATATCCGTTTGACTGTACCCTGCTTCCTTAAAAAGGTTGCGATAGTGGGGCATTTTTGAATCTGATTTTTCTGCTTTCTTTTTAGTTTGACTAACAGCTAAAGCAGGTAAAATCAATACCAATATCAAAACATGAATTCTAATCTGGAATTCATTCGTGAAATTTTTAATTATCATAATTTATCTTTTTAATACTTAATTCTAAACCAATCAAAATCAACATATCCACCGGTATTTTTTGTTGCATAATTGAACAAGGCGAAACGATAGCCCATAAAATGCGGAAGCGTATACTTCATTTTTAAAGTTTCACCTATAGGTTGCCACACTTTTCCATCTAAACTATAGAAGAAATTTGCTTCATCTTTTTTATTGGTAAAATCACAATCAATTTTAAAATAAACCTGATTTTGATCTAGTGGAATTCGCCGTACTTCAACGGCTATATCTTTATTCGTATTTACCATTACGATTGATTTTTTGCCGTCTTCAAATTTCACCCCTACTAGTCCGTATTCTTTTTGTAAGGCCGACAATCCGGCAAAATCACCTTCTTTCATTTTAGAAACATCCAGAGCAACAGAAGCTGAACTTGTTGGGCCAATAGTGCGTTGTGTCAATGTGTTTCTTGCCAATAGAAAATCAGTGTCGATTCTACCGGTTTTAAGGCGTAGAAATCCTTTTCTTTCTTTAAGAGTCCAAAGCGCATTATCCGGATTATGGTTCCATTGCCAAACTAATGGCAATGCTTTTTCTCCGGTTTGTCGATTGAATTCATCAGAAGCAACCAAATTCGGAATCAAGCCTTTACTCGCTGGCAGTTCTAATTTTTCAGGAACTTTTCCATTCTCGCCTAATATTGGCCAACCATTTTCCCATTTTACAGGAACCAGATACGGAATTCTGCCAACAGCTCCAAAATCACGAAAAAGATAAGAAAACCAGCGACCGTCGGGAGTATCAATAAGTCCGCCCTGAGCAACGCCCAAATCCTGCAAACCAATTTTCCCCTCCCAAGGACCATTAATATTATCCGCTCTGTGGATGATTACGGTACGCATTCCGCCTTGTGGCCAGCAAATATTAAAGAGGTAATATTTTCCTTTTATTTTAAATAACTGAGAACCTTCGGCACCTAACATGATATTATTGCCAGCAGGTTCACTGGCATTTTCTATAATAACTTTCTCAGGAACCCCTTTTTTAATTCCCGTTAAGTCATCATTGAGTTCAACCAATTTAATTTTACCTGCCCCGTAGATTAAATACGCCTTGCCATCATCATCAAAAAATAAGGAATGGTCGTGATAATCCGGTTTAAAAGAAACTTTTTGCCAGTTTCCTTCTTCAATAGCTGTAGTTTTAAAAATATAAGTTTCGCCTGTGGTTTGTGCAAAAGTGGTCACGTAATACATACCATTATGAAAACGCAGACTGCTTGCCCAAGAACCTCTGCCATAGGTGCTTTTTCCTTCTGTTAGATTTAATTCGGGCATATCTGCCAAAGTATCATAGGCATAATTAATAAGTTTCCAATTAACAAGATCCGTAGATTTCATAATAGGCAAACCCGGACTCATGTGCATTGTTGTACTGCTCATGTAATAAGTTGCACCTACTCTGATAATGGACATGTCAGGTACATCAGCAAAAATTATTGGATTTTGAGTTTGTGCCAAAGCAATTTCATGCACAAGCAAAACAAAGAAGATAAAAATGAACTTAATTCTTTTTTTCATGAAACAAAGATTAAATTAAGAGGTTATAGATTTTGCTGATCCTTTAGTGTTTAATTTTTTTTGAGTAATTCTATCCTCAGTCTAACAGATAATACACACCGATAGAAAAGTATAGTGAAAAGCCGAAAGCATTTCAACTTCCGGCTTTTAATTTAAAAACTAACCTTAAATTCAGTTATAAATAAATCTGTAAAATAACACTTATAACCACCAGTAATTTTTAAATCCAAACTCAAATTTTTTTTATAGTAACTATATTTTACATTTAATAAGTGTGATTACCACAAATATAATTATAATTAGTCAATACACAACCGGTTGTTTAAATATTGAACAGGTTAATTGATAAAAAAATAGCATTAAAAAAACATTGTACATAATTTTAATCTTAAATAAATGAATTTTTACTATTTAATAGACAATATTAAATAAAAAATGTAGCAATTTTGAATGCTAAAACCAGTTTTATTGCATAAGTAATAAAAGTTAAAAAATATAAAAATAAATTATCAAATACCTGTAAATCAATAGGAATATTTGCCTTTTAATTTATTACAAAACAATTTAACACAACTGGTTGCTCAATATAATAAGACAGCAGCAACCACTTAACAATCTAAAGAATATAATTTTTATTTAGCGTAGAAAGCATATCGCTAAATTTACGTTTTTGAAGACTTTTAGTTATGAAATAAAGGTCTTTACAAATCCTTTTTTATTTTTCCAACCGCTACATTTACATCGCTTTCCGGCATTTTACAAGCTTTGTTCACACAGACATAAATATAGGTTTGATGTTCTGCAAAGCGATCTTCTAAAATAGGAAGCTTACTTGCTGCAGTCGCTCCGGCAATAAGAATATTCGGCAAATAATAACTTTGAAGCTGAACGGTTTTAGCTATAGCCTCTTTTCCGGAAATAGCAACTTCAAAATAGCTATCAGTGTAATTTAGCATTAAATTCAGCCAATTGTAATATTCCGTAGGTGCTTTTAAGACATCTTCTTTTACATTATTCAACATCCGTTGAGCAGTTTTGGAATAAGCATCATTAGAATAATAATGTCCTAATAAAAATAGATTATGGGCAAGAATAGAATTAGAACCCGGAATTACATTATCTGCAATTTCCATTTTTCTGGTAATTAATCCTGTTGAACTATTGGAGGTAAAATAAAACAGATTTGATTTTTTATCCCAAAAATGAGTTATTGTGTAATCCATTAATTGTTTCGCTTTATTGAGCCATTTTTCATCCAATGTAATCTGATAAACAGAAATAAACGCCTCTATAACAATAGCATAATCTTCTGAAAAACCAACAATACTACTTTTGTCCTCTTTATAACTGTGATTTAAACTTCCGTCCTTTTGAAGCTGATTGTTAACAATAAAATTGGCGTTTTTTAAAGCAACTTCTTTATAATGTGGATTTTTAAATGCACGATACGCACTTACATAGCCTTTTATCATTAAAGCATTCCATGAAGTTAAAGTCTTATCGTCTAAATGAGGTCTTGGTCTTTTTTTTCTGGCCGTTAAAAGGATTTGTTTCCAATTTTTTATTTTAGATTCCAGTTCTGTTTCCGTCAGTTTGTTTTTGATTGCAAAGTCTTTATCTGATTGTGTTTTAAATAAAACATAGTTTTCATTTTCCCATAAACCATTTTCATTGATGTTGAAATAATCCTGAAAAAGAGAGAAATCAGATTTTAACAGCGTTTGCAACTCTTCTTTCTTCCAGACATAATACGCACCTTCTTCGAGTTTATTTGAGTTATTTTTGCTGTCGGCATCTAAAGACGAATAAAAAGCTCCGTTGGAAGCCATGAGTTCTTTCTCTACAAAATTCAGTGTTTCAGCCACCGTTTTTTTATACAAATCATCTTTTGTTACCAAATACGCATCCGAATACAAACTCACTAATTGTGCGTTGTCGTAAAGCATTTTTTCAAAATGAGGAACATGCCATTTTGAATCGACTGAATATCTGCAGAAACCACCGCCAATAGGATCATAAATCCCGCCATTGGCCATTTTTGTTAACGTTGTCTGCACATAGGTTTGCATCGCCTTGTCTTTATTTTGAATACTGTAACGAAGGAGAAAACTTAACGAGTTTGGCATTGGAAATTTGGTATCTCCAGCTAAACCGCCTTCTTTATAATCTAATTCTTTTTGCCATAATTTTACAGCTTCAGAAAGTGCTGAATTTTTAAAATCAGGTTGACTATTATTAACGGTGATTAATTGTGCTTTCTGAATTCCTGCAACTAATTTGTCTGCATATTCACTGATTTTCTTAGGATCTTTTTTATATAAAGCAGAAAGCTCCGTTAAGGCTTTTGTCCATTCTTCCCTGGTAAAATAAGTACCTCCAAAAATAGGACGCCCATCGGGAAGCGCAATACAGTTAAGCGGCCATCCGCCTTTGCCTGTCATCAATTGTACGGCGTTCATATAAATCTGGTCAATATCCGGACGCTCTTCCCTATCTACTTTTATGCTGATGAAATTGTCATTCATTACTTTGGCTACAGCCTCGTTTTCAAAACTTTCCTGTTCCATAACATGGCACCAATGGCAGGCCGAATATCCAACAGAAATAATGATCAGTTTATTTTCTGCTTTTGCCTTGTCCAGCGTTTCCTGATTCCAAGCTTTCCAATCTACAGGATTGTGCGCATGCTGTAAAAGATACGGACTTGTTTCATTAATTAAATCATTGGTATATTTGTGATACTCTTCAGTATTCTGTTTTTTATTACAACCAATAAAAAAACAGGAAACGATCAATAAAAGATAGAGAATACGCATATAAGTAAAATGAAAAAGTGTGAATAATGATGTTGATTTTCAGTTATTTTTTTAAATCAGAAGCTAAAATAGCAATTTAAATTTAATAGATTTGGTATAAGTAAAGAATGCTTCAAATGTGCTATTAAAGGCTTCAAAATTGACAAACTTATTTCAACTTTCAAGCTATTTTTACATTTAACATTTTATTCAAATGAAATGAAAACGAAGTACTATTTCAATGATATATCGCTCTAAAATATTTTTTAATCAGCGCATGGGGATAAGCAGAAAAAAGTCAGCCAGCATATTGATGAGCCATACATCGCAAAAGCTTTCTGTACTGGAAAAAATAGGTTACGGTTTAGGAGATTTTGCAGCAAATTTAATATTTCAGACCTTACTTACCTTTTTAGCTTTCTTTTATACCGATGTCTATAAAATTCCCGCCGGAACTGCCAGTGTAATTATTTTTATTGGAGGTTTTGTCGGCGCTTTTTTTAATATCATTATGGGCATTATTGCGGATCGTACTCACACCCGTTGGGGAAAATTCAGGCCCTGGATATTATGGACTGCCTTGCCGTTTGGAATTGGCGCTGTCCTTTCCTTTTTAACTCCAAATTTTGGAGAAAATGGCAAAATCATTTATACCTTATTGACTTACTTTTTTCTGGTTATCATCTATTCAGCAAATAATTTACCGTATGTTGCTTTAAGTGGCGTTTTGACCGGTGATATGAAAGAAAGAAATAGTCTTTCCTGCTATCGTTTTGTTGCGGTAATGGTGGCTCAATTTATAATTCAGTCCCTTTTACTGCCCTTGGTTTTAATTTTAGGACATGGCGATAAAGCCGTAGGTTTTAAAAACACGATGATTCTATTTGCCGTTATAGGTGTAATTTGTTTGCTCATCACTTTTTTTACAACAAAAGAACGCATCATACCCACAGAAAACCAAAAATCTTCCATCAGACAGGATTTTGCTGATCTGGCTAAAAATGGTCCCTGGCTTGTTATGCTACTGGTTACTATTCTGGTTTTTATAACCTTGTCTTTAAAAGGCGGCATGTATGTTTTCTATTTTAAATATTATTTAGATCCTGTTGCGCAAACTGTATTTTTGAATGATATTGGTTTTACAGCATTTATTCATAATTTGAATAATTCTCTGATAGCGATGGGATTAGTAGATTTTCAGTGGCCTGCAGATGTTGCTACTTCTGCATTTAGTCTTTTTAATGCTGGCGGGATTATTTTTATGATTTTTGGGATTTTATTTTCAAAATCATTGGCAGATTCGTTTGGCAAAAGAAATATTTATATCACTTTCATTTTTTTGTCTGCTATAAGCTTGCTGCTTTTTTATTTTTACAGCAGAACCGCTATTGCACTTGTTTTCCTGACACAATTGGCACATGGATTTATCTACGGAGTAACCATTCCGTTATTGTGGGCTATGATTGCCGATGTAGCGGATTACAGCGAATGGAAAAACAACAGAAGAGCAACTGCTACCGTTTTTTCGGCCATGCTTGTTGGATTGAAAATAGGAATCAGTATTGGCGGCGCCTTGGGTGCGGCATTTTTATCTAAATATGGTTATGTAGCCGAAGAAATCAACCAGGTTCCGGCAGCAGTAGAAGGAATTAAACTTTCTGTCAGCATTTATCCCGGTTTTATATTTATAATAAGTGCCGTTCTGTTATGCTTTTATGTAATCGACCGAAATATGGAAATTGGGATTGAAAAAGACCTCAAGGAGAGAAGAGGAAATTAATTGATACCACAGAGATACACAAAGTTTTCGCAGAGATACACAAAGGCTTTATTTAATCTCGCAGAGACGCAAAGGCGCAAAGTTTTTTTCACGCAGATTTTAAAGAGATTTAAGCAGATATGCGCAGATAATTAATAATAAATAAATCTGTAGAATCTGCTGAAATCTGCAGAATCTGCGTGAAACAAAAATCCTTTATTTAATTGCCATTCTTTGTAGAACGACTCCGTTTGGGTTTGGTTTTAATCTCGCAAAGACTCAAAGTTTAATTTTCTTCGTGAAACTCTTCGCAAAATCTCTATGTATCTCTGTGGTAAAAAATTTAACGCAATGTACATGCAAAAAAAACAGTAATTAATTGATATCACAGAGATATACAAAGGTTTCGCAGAGATACACAAAGTTTTTATTAATCTTACGAAATCACACAAAAATGTAAAGTTTAATGTTCTCCGTGCAACTCTGTGAAAAATCTTTGTGTATCTCTGTGGTAAAAAATTTAACGCAATGTACATGCAAAAAAAACAGTAATACAGTTCAAACAATGAACTATATTACTGTAAAAAAACTACATATTATTCTCTTATTGTACCGTAATAGGAAGTGTACTCACAATATTTTTTGCTGATGTAGCTGTATAAAGTACAAACTCACCCGGTTCAATTTTCCAGTCAGTAGTTTTCTCATCATAAAAAGCCAAATCTTTTACCTTCACTTTTAAATCAATAGTTTTTTGTTCTCCTGGTTTCAGGAATATTTTATCGAATGCTTTTAATTCTTTTTTAGGTCTTAAAACCGACGATTTTGTTTGACCAACGTACAATTGAACTACTTCTGCACCATTCGTTTTTCCTGTATTTTTAATCGTAAACTTCACTGTTATTTCATCATTAACACCGTAGCTTTTTTTATCAGCAGTAACACTGGAGATATCAAAAGAAGTATAAGAAAGTCCATAACCAAAAGGGTATTGAGGTTCAATTTCTTTGGTGTCAAACCAGCGATAGCCTACCAAAATATCTTCTTCATAATTTACTTTCAAATCATGCCCCGGATAGGCTCCTAAAGCATGTGCCGGAGATTGGCTTAAAGTCACAGGCATCGTAAAGGGTAATTTTCCTGAAGGAAATTCCTTGCCACTCAACACATCAATCACAGCGTTACCCGCTTCCATTCCGCCGTACCAACCCCACACTACAGCAGGTACACGAGATTCAATACCAGCCAGTTCCAAAGGCGAACCTGCAATAATTACCACTATGGTTTTGGGATTTGCCTTGGCTACTTCCTGAATTAAAGTTTCTTGTCCGTAAGGCAAACGCATGTGAAGTCTATCAAATGATTCTGAATCGAAGTCATGGTTCAAACCTGCAAAAACAATCGCAACATCCGATTTTTTGGCCTGAGCAACTGCTTCATCGATTAATTTCCAATCTACTTTATCCGTGTTTAACTGACCGTCGCTGCTTCTTTCTACCACATGAGATTGTTTCTCATACCCTTGTGCAAAATTTATTTGCATTGACTTTCCGTATTTAGTTGTCATCGCCTGAAGCGGTGTAATTTCATACAACGCTTTTATTTCTGAGCTAAATCCACCGCCGCAATGGGTACGGGTTGCGTTATCCCCAATAATGGCTACCGATTTTATCGCACCCATATTCAACGGCAAAATTTGCTTATCATTTTTCAATAAAACAACCGCCTCTACGGCAGAACGATACGCTGCCTGTTGGTGTTCTTTTGTATTTATAGAGCCTGTAATTCTGGTTTTTGGATCTAAAACTTTAGTCTTAATCATGACTCTCAGAATATTGGCTACTTTTTCATCCACTAAACTTTCTTTTATACGTCCTTCCTGCACTGCTTTAATCAAAGGATCTGCGAAATACCAGTCGTTATAATTTTCTTTTTCGGTTCCCATTTCCAGATCCAAACCTGCCAAAGCCGCTTTCTCGGTACTGTGCACAGCATCCCAATCCGACATATAAACTCCTTTGAATTTAAATTCATCCCGTAAAAGTGTTCTTCCCAAATAATCATTTTCGGTACAATAGGAACCTCTGAATTTATTATAAGCACCCATAACACCCAAGACTCCCGCATCAACAACTGAAGCTTTAAAACCCGGCAAATAAATTTCGCGTAAAGCGCGTTCACTCATCGTGACATCAACAACAAAACGATTTTGTTCCTGATTATTGGCTACAAAATGCTTTACGCAAGCAGCCACGTCCTGAGTCTGCAAAGCTTTGATATAATTTATGGAAAGCTGCGAAATAAGAAACGGATCTTCACTCAAATACTCAAAATTCCTTCCGCAAAGCGGAGAACGAATAATATTGATTCCAGGTCCAAGCAATACATCTTTTTTTCGAAAACGTGCTTCTTCTCCCAAAACAATCCCACGTTGTCTTGCGAGTTCCAGGTTCCAGCTTGCTGCCATAGCCGTACCGGGAGGAAAACAGGTTGAAGCATCATCCGTTTGACCTGTATATTTCCAGTTATGACGATTCATTTCTGCCCTAACGCCATGAGGACCATCTGACAAGGCCCATTCCGGAATTCCGAGATGCTTTACTTCTTCAGTATAAAATTTAGAATTTCCATGCAGCATACCGACTTTTTCTTTCAAAGTCATTTTCTTAATTAACTGTTGAATTCTTTTTTCTGTCGAAATATCTGCTTGCGAATAGGAACTTTGGAAAAATACTGAAAACAAAGCCACAGCTATAAATCGTAATCTCATTTTATATGTTTTAGAGAACCTTTTTGGTTAAATTAGATAATTAGGTTTTTGCATGTTAAATAGAAAACGAGCCCAATTAACAGCTTTCAAAAGTAGAGCAATACAAAATATAGGGCTCGTACAAATCGAGCATTTTATATAAGAAATGAAGCATGTATTTAAGGATTTGGCACCATTAAATTATTTGTGGAAATTTCCCCGCTTGGTATTGGCCAAATATAATTACTGCTGGTTGGCAAAACCAAAGGAGCTGTTCCTATTGAACCCTTTTTGGCCGGCAAGGTTTGTACTTTTCTTTGCAAATCCATCAAACGGAAACCTTCACCTAAAAATTCAATATCTCTTTCTTTTTGTATTGCTGCAATCAAGGCGTCTTTTGTTGCAATATCATTTGCCGGAAAGACATAATTGGGATCGGAGCGATTTCGTACGGCTTTCAATAAGGCTGTTGCCTGTACCAAATCATTAGTATTGGCAGCTGCTTCGGCATAATTTAATAGTATTTCGGCATAACGCATTATAGGAACGTAATCCCTAAAAGGTGCTGTTGTAACACTGAATTTTTTTAATACCTTTTGATTGGCTGCACTAGTTCCGATCAGGCCTGAACGTGCATCAGAAGCAGTGCTAAAAACGGGATCACTAACAATTCCTGCTGCTGCTAAAAAAATAATAGGCTGTGTTAAATAGTTATAAGCCAAGGCATATTGTGCCGAAGGGGTTTCTGTAGTTGAATTTGCAAAAGGAATAGAAAAAACAGCTTCAGTTCCGGTATAACTTCCTCCAAAAATGGCAGCATAATTAGGTTCTAATTTTTGGGTTAAATTTCCTTCTGTATACTGAAAAGGTGCGGTAGCTGAAACGATTTTTTTAGCTTCTGAAATTACTCTTTCAAAATTATTCTGTACTAAAAGAACTCTTGTTTTTAAGGCAATTGCGGTAACTTTTTTAGCTCTCGAAGTATTTAATAATGGCGTTGTGTAACTAACCGGTAAATCTATTTCCGCTTCATCTAAATCTTTGATAATTTGATTGTACACCATTTCTACAGAACTTCGGGCCAAATCATTATTCCCAGAAGTTGTAATTGGCGTTAAGCGCAAAGGCAGCCCTAACGAATTTTTGTCCTGATTATAAGGCTTAGCATAGGTTTGAATCAAGCTAAAGTAACAGAAAGCACGAATAAATTTGGCCTCGGCAATATAATTTTTAGCCAATTCTTTTGAAATTACAGTTGTTTCATTCATTTTGCTGATCAGAATATTTGAGGCATTAATTGCTGTATATCCTACTGACCAGACATTGTTTACAAAATCATTTGTTGAAGCCACATTTTGATTCCACACTGCAGAACCTGTTGCGGCATTTCCATCGTTTTGTCCAAACTGGTCGGCCCGCTGTTCATTAAAAATAATGAATCGACCACCGTAAAAGCTTTGATTTTGTAATTGTTTGTACAGGTTATTCGTCTGCGCCAGAATTTTTTCCGGAGTACTAAATGCTAAAGACTCAGGAATACTGGTTTCTGGCTGGGTATCTAATAAATCGTCGTTGCAGGCTGTGGTAAACATCAGAATAAAACAGCTGATTAAAATATATTTTTTCATGGTCCTTGCTTTTTAATTAAAATCCGATATTTAAACCCAAAGTGTACACTTGGGCGTTGGGCGGAACATTTTGATCTTTTCCTGAATTAATAGAGTTTCCGTTAATCGAAACCTCAGGATCAGAGCCTCTGTATTTGGTAAAAGTGTAAAAATTGTTTCCTTGTAAATACACATAAATAGAGCTAAAAGTGTTTTTTAGAAAAGAAAGTTCCATGGGTACATTATATCCTAAAGAAACATTTTTAAATTTCAGATAAGAGCCGTCTTCTACTTTTGAAGTGCTTGAAAATGAAAAACCTGCCGAAACATTATCGCCATAATACAGCTTTTGAATGTCTGTAATCTGTCCCGGTTTCGTCCATCTGTTTTTTATAAATTCGCCATTGTTGAAATAACGCTGATCTGAATTGGTTGCACGCGTTCCGTTATATAATTTATTTCCCTGAGCAAAAGTCAGATTGACATTCAAAACAAAATTCTTGTAAGTAAAAGTGTTGTTTAATCCTCCAAATAATTTTGGCAGTGAAGGCCCCTGAATGACACCATCTTTGTAATTGTCTATTGCAGGAGCTGCCGTACCATCAAGATAGGTCCATTTTGGAGAGCCGATATGGTTGTATTGCACTTCTTTTCCTTCGCTGTTGATAAAAACCATTTGTCCGTTGTCCGGATTCACACCTTTTGTCGGCACCGCAAAAACAGACCCGACAGAATACCCTACTCTGGTCATATTTTGTACTCCAAAAACACTTGGAACAAAAACATCACTCGATAAAGACGTCACTTTGTTTTCCAGAGTCGAAAGATTCAGACTTATATTCCAATTGAAATTTCGGTTCGCAACAGCAAGTGCATTAATACCAATTTCATAACCAGTATTGTACATCCCGCCCACATTTTCATTGATGTAATTATTTGGAATTCCAGCGGAAAGTGCTTGTGGTGTTTTCAGAATCAAATCTCTAATTTTATTATTGAAATAATCAAACTCAACCGAAATTCGATTGTTCAGCATGGCAAAATTCAATCCTAAATCGAGTTTTGAACTAGTTTCCCATTTTAAATTTGGATTAGCAGTCTGTGAATATCCCAAGGTTGGCGCACCTCCATAAGTAGATGAATTATAAGTCCCGATAGCCGGATAATTCCCTATTTCGCTATTTCCGACAATACCGTAACTGGCTCTCAGCCTTAAGTTATTCAGAAAACTTTTCATCTTTGTATCTTTCAGAAAGGATTCTTCTAACAAATTCCAGCTTACAGAACCTCCTCCAAAATTACCATACTTGTTTCCTTCAGGTAAAGCCGAAAGCCCATCAATTCTATAATTTAAACTCAGGAAATATTTGTTTTTAAAATTGTAGTTTAGGTTTGTAAAATAAGATAGTAATGCATTTTCTGAAAGGTCATTTCCTATAGGCGAAATATTGGCATAACTTCCCTGATAATTTTTATAATACGGATCGGTGACATTACTTTGAGAAGCACCCCAGCTATCCAGCGTCGTTTTAACCCGCTCGTATCCTAACAGGAATGTGAAATTATGATTTTCATTGAATGAATCTTTATAAGTAAGGGTATTTGCCCAATCAGTTCTTGCTAAATCTGTTGCTATATTGGTTGCTACGCCATTATATGCGGCTCCTCCTCCATGAATTGGATTCAAAACCAATTTATTTTCCAGACCAATCGTATTCAACCCAAAACTAGTTCTGAAAACTAGTTTCGTCGTGATACCAAACTCCCCGTATATGTTCCCTAATAGCGATTTGCTTGTAGAAGTAGTCAAATCCAGTTCCTGTACCATTGCCAGATTATAGGCATTAATGGTACCTATAATCGACGGAATATTAGCACCATAACCAACGCTTATTCCATTTTGAATACTATAAGAGCCGTCCGGATTATAAACCGGTACATTCGGAGGCAAAACATAGGTCATCCTTCCTAAAGGTTCATTCGTAATATATTCTGTGTTATAAGTTGAAGAAGACAAAGTATTTCCTGCAACCGCACCTGTATTCGGCCCGACGTTTTGGGCCCTGCTATAGGAGAGATTAACGCCAACTTTAATAAATTTATTGACTTCATGACTCAGGTTTAATCGTGTCATGTAATTCTGAAAAGTGTTGTTTTTTATAAAACTATTTTGATTGGTATAGTCGGCTGAAAAATAGTATTGGGTCGTTTCATTGCCTCCAGAAATGTTAATATTCTGATTGTTTGAAATTCCCGGTTCATAGGCGACATCATACCAATTTGTATTGACTGTGCTTCCATCAGGATTTTTAGACAAGAAAAAACCTGGTGCCTTGCCTGCATTGACCAAAGCTTCATTTTTAATCATCGTATAATCTTCTGCATTTAATAATTTAGGTAAATTATAAGGTGTGCTTCGGCTGAACCATGTATTGTAATTGAATCTCGTTTTGCCTTTTTTTCCTTTTTTAGTGGTGATGACCATAACGCCATTTGCCGCTCTTGAACCATAAATTGCAGCCGCCGAAGCGTCTTTTAATACATCGACAGTTGCGATATCATTTGGATTAATTCCTGAAAGCGGATTGTTGCCTACAAATCCACCTAAAGAACCTGTGAAAACAGCCACACCATCGACCACAATTAATGGGAAAAGTCCTGATGTAATCGTATTTAACCCCCTCACCCTGATAACTGGTGTATTATTCAAAACACTTGTAGATTGAATCACATCAATTCCTGTTCCCTGACCACCTAACAGCTGGTCAAAACTAGTGGAAGGACGATTTTGTAATTGCTTTGCTGAAACTGTAGCAACAGACCCTGAAAACTCTGATTTTTTTTGCGATAAATAACCACTCGAAATCAGCACTTCATCTAATTGATTGGAATTATCCTGCAATATGACTGTGATACTTTCATTTGATTTCACAGTTAAGTTTTGAGTTAAATAACCCACCATACTAACGTTTATTGCAATTGGAAACTGGTTTGCCGTACTTAGTAAAAAATACCCGTTTTCGTCTGTAATTGCACTTTCATTAGTTTCAGTTGTTGCAACAATCGCACCTGCAACTCCTTTATTTGCAGCATCAATAATTTGTCCTTCGATGGTATTATTTTGTGCAAAAACCGAAAATGAGACTAAGAAAAAAAACAGCATGGATAGCCGTGAGCCATTTGTCAGCAATGCCAAAAAATTGAATATATATTTTTGTTTCATTGTAATAAGTTTAAAGCATAGCTCAAATCAGAACAATTTAATGTTCTGATTTTTAAGCTGCTATATTAAAATTGATGATGCTTTTGAAGATGTTAAATTCAAAAAGAAGATTTTTAGTTAATCCTCACGCTTTGTAAAAACGAATTGTTTTTAGTGACCAAGAGATAGTTTTTCCCTTTTACCGTAATTTTCTCCATGTTTTTAACATCACCGGGAGTAAAAAATCCGCTGTCAATTGCTGAAATTGATTTGAATTTTCCTGTTCCATCACCTTTTAAAAACAATCCATGACCGGCATCGTTTCGAGGGGTTTCTACTTCGGAATTGTACATGTTACCCGTTATTAGAACATCAAGTTTACCATCTTTGTCATAATCATCGACCATTATTTGATTGATACAGGTAAGCTGCGCTTCAACTGGCAGTTCATGGATTATGAACTTGCCATTTTTATTTTCTAAATAAATACTGGCAAATGATTTTACCTTATAATGCAAAGCTTCCTTTAAAGATTTCTCTGTATAAACATCAACCAAAGTAGCTTCAGAAAAACTTTCATAATCTTTGAATTTCTTTTTGATATTTGGTATTTGCTGAGACGAACAACCACGTCCACGCACGGGATATTGTTTTCCATCATTGTAATAACTCAACACAATGTCTTTGTGTTTGTTATTATCAAAATCTTTTACATAGATGTCGAAGGTTTCACTAGGAGTTGCTTTGTATTTATAATTTAAACCATTGTTCCCAACAATATAATCCATATCGCCGTCATGATCAAAATCGCCCTGCTGAATGCTCCACCACCAACCGGTAGTATCATCATTAAGTCCCATGCTTTTGGTAACTTCTTTGAAACCAGCTGCTGTATTCTGAAAAATACGAATAGGCATCCATTCGCCCACCACAATAATATCGGATAATTTGTCATTATTAAAGTCCGTAATTACAGCGCTGGTTGCCATTCCTAAATTGGTAAATTCTTTAGGCGATTTTTTAGAAACTTCAAATTTTGGCTGTGTCGGCGAACTTATATTATGCAACAAATACGTGGTTGCAGGAGACGGATATTGTCCCGGAACTTGTCTACCTAAAACTAAAAGATCTTGTTTTCCATCTTTATCATAATCAATAGGATATACTTTAGAACCACTTGTCAGCATCGTTGGCAAAACTCCTTTTGGTGCTTTTGTAAAATTGCCTTTGCCATCATTCAGGTATAGTCTGTCTTGTAATTTTGGGTCGTTAACTAAAAATTCATAACCACCGCTCACTACATACAAATCATTATTTCCGTCATTATCAGCATCAAAAATTAAGGCTCCTGTGTCTTCGCTGGCTTTATCGTCTTCGAGTGCCTGAATTTTCTTTTCTGCAAAACCAGCTGCACTCTGCATGAATATTTTTCCTGAATAGGTGGCAGAACCTCCAAGGAAATAATCATCCAAACCATCTTTATTTAGATCTCCAACCGCAATAGCAGGACCAAAAGTCGACATTTTATGAGGCAATAAAACCTGATCTTTAAAATCGTCGTACTTATTTTCTTCGTGTTTATAAACCGGAAAAACGTTGGTTTCAGTGGCGAACAACTGAGCTTTTGTAGTTGTTTTCACAGCTGCTTCCTCTTTGGCATCCTGCTCTTTAAAGCTTAATGTTTGATTCACTTTAACATTAGATAATTTTTGGACTTTACCATTTGTCCAAACTACTTTTACCTCATCGATAGTTTTTTCTTTACCCACACCAAAATGCAATTCGGGAGCTACCGATGATTGAAATCCTCTGGTTAAAGTAAGCTCCTGCATTTGGGTTCCTTTCTTCGTTTTGATGTAAACACGGTTCCCTAAACCAAAAGTGTTTTTAGTATCTCCTTTGAAATTTACTTTAATATAATTATTGATCTTGGAACTTGAATTTTCAAAAACAGAGGCATAATCGTCTATATTATTTACAACCAAATCCAAATCGCCATCGTTATCTAAATCGACATAAGCTACACCATTTGAAAAACCTTTAAATTCGATTCCCCATTTTTTATTGGCTTGTTCAAAATTTAAATTTCCTTTGTTTTGAAACATAAAATTGTCAATTTTCTCAGAAGGAATTTCCTGAGATTTTTTAAGCAAATCTTTTGGTTTTAGATTGAGTGCTTCTAAACTATGAAAGAAATCATTGTTATTAATTTCCCTTCTGGTTCCGTTCGTTACAAACAAATCTTTATTTCCGTCATTATCAAAATCAGCAAATAAAGGTCCCCAGCTCCAATCTGTAGATGAAGTTCCGGTAATGCGTGATACATTTCCGAAATGCGGAATCCCATTTTCATTAACTCCTGTATTCAACTGCATGCAATTGTGCATGTATTGGTAATTGAAACCGGCATCGACTACATCCCAAAAAAGTTTTGGATTCATACTTGACATATTTGCTTTTTTACGACGATTGTCTTTTGCATCCATATCAACCTGAAAAACATCTAAATTTCCGTCGTTGTTAAAGTCCGAAATATCGACGCCCATTCCGTAGAAAGAATTATGTGCCATTGCTTCTTTCACTACTTCTTTAAAAGTACCATCCTGATTGTTGATGTACATAAAATCAGGTGAATTGAAATCATTAGAAACATAAATATCAGGCCAGGTGTCATTGTTTAAGTCGCCAATTGTGGCACTTAATGATAATCCATAGTTCTTCACGCCTGCTTCCTGGGTAACATTCGCAAAATGATTGCCGTCATTTCGATACAAATGACCAGATTCATTGTCTTTTACGTGAAGCATCATTTGTACATAATCTCCTGTTGCCGAATTAAATTTCGTAGGTGGATAATTGGCTACAAATAAATCTAAATCACCGTCTTTATCATAATCAAAAAAAGTTCCCTGAACACTGTTTCCTATATCATCAATACCGTATTCTTTTGCTTTTTCTGTAAAAGTTCCGTTGTGATTATTTATATATAGTTCATTGTTTTTAGGTCCGAATTTTCCTCCAACACTGCAATAAATATCCAAAAAACCATCACCATTTACATCGGCCATTGTAACTCCGGTATACCAACGGGAATCGCCGCCAACACCGGCTTTTTTTGTAATATCTTCAAATTTTAAATTTCCTTTATTCAGATATAATTTATTGGATACCTGATTTCCTGTGAAGAAAATATCTACCAGTCCATCATTGTTAATGTCTCCTGTAGCCACTCCTCCTCCCAAATAAATATAATTATAGGTGAAGTAATTTAATGAATCATTTTCTGTCAGATTATTACTGAAATCAATCCCTGTGTCGGAACGGTCTAGAGTGGTAAATATCTTTTCATCTGATTCTTTAGAACAGCTGGCAAGTAATACTAAACCGATAAGGCTATAAAAAGCTATTTTTATTTTTATATTTTTCATATTTATGCTTCTAATAAATTTATTTTTTTCAAATACAAAGAGGAGAATGTGCTCCGGCCGTTGAAAAAATAGTTCTTTTGATATTTATTTTCGAAAAGTTATTTTCCCCTTCAATGATTTTAATGTATTGATTGGGCTGTATATTTTTAAAGACTTTTTTCTTTTGGTCTTTTGGCCAGGTAATTTCGATTTGGTCAATTATTGCGGCTTGCCCAATTCCGATTTCCATTCTTAAAGCCGACGCTCCAAAGCTGCCACCTGAGTTTAAAATCCTGTATACTGATCTTGAAGTGCCGTTTTCTTTGAAAGTGACTTTTACTTTGGTTCCAATGGCAGAACGATTGCTGTATGTGCCTTCTAACTGTAATTTTATCCAGCGGTTGTTGTTTTGTCCGGGATTCAGATATAAAGAATTACTAAAAGAATCCCCTAAATAAGCACCTCCGACTTCAATAAAAATATCAGAATCACCATCATTGTCCAGATCATTGATAGCCACAGCATGACCTTTTTGCAAATTTCCTACTCTGCCAGAAACCGTAACATCGGCAAATTTTCCATTACCCATATTTCTAAATAATCTGTTAGGCGCCAGTGATTTATAATCCGGATTTCCTGTTCCGAGATACATATCCAGAAAACCATCATTATCAATATCTCCGTAATTGGACCCCATTGCAAAAACGGTTTTACTTAGTCCGGCTGTTTTAGAAATATCAGAGAAAGTGCCATCATGATTGTTATGATACAAATACATTTTACTGCTTTCATTTGGAATATTCAGCGCTTCCATTGCAATTTCACCTGCAATAGAACCACTGTATTGATATCCACAAACAAAAATATCCTGCCAGCCGTCGTTATCATAATCCCAAAACCAGGTGGGAAAAGTCATTACATTGATGCCTGCCAAACCTGCCTGACCTGTAGCATCAATAAATTGCGGAATGCCTTTTTTAAGACCTGTATTTTTTAATAAAATTTTTCTCTTGTTCATTCCGGAAAGGAACAAATCAATATCGCCATCATTATCATAATCAGCCGCTGTTACCCCTTTTATAAAACTGATAACATCACATTTTGCTGCTTTCGCCACATTCGTAAATGTTCCGTCCTGATTATTCAAATACAGTTCTGAAGGATACGCTTCGTTATCAGATGATTCGTTTCCAATAAACAAGTCCAGATAACCGTCATTATTAAAATCATTCCACGTGCCTGCCTGGGTTGGAAATTCAGAATATAAACCGCTTTTAATGGTTACATCCGTAAAAGTGCCGTCGCCATTGTTGCGCAAGAGTGAGTTGGGCTGTCTTCCATATTTATGCATCCAGGCACCTCTTAAAACAAAAATATCGGTATCGCCGTCATTGTCATAATCTGCCTGAATCATACTTAATCCTCCTTTGAAACGGCCTATTTCTGATACTTTGGAATAGTCCAGATATTTTCCTTTTTTATCATTTTGATAATAGTGCATTACGCCATCCAGACTCCAGTCAGAAGTTATAATATCTAAGTAATTATCGTTATTAAAATCATCAACAATAACTCCACCTGACATATTTCTTCCCTTTATGCCTACGTTTGCGGCAACATCCAGAAAAGGTTTTATACTGTAGCCTGAATCTTTATTCAGATTGGGTATCAGCCATTGTTTAGGGACTTCTAAAGGATAACCTCCCAGCGTCATATAAGCAATATTAATCAACCATCTTGATTCATAGTCATTAGGGTCGATCTCTAATAATCTCTTATAAATTTCGATTGCTTTTTGAGAACCTTGTCGTATTGCATGAATACCATTTTTTTGAATCGGCATTATACACGATTCCGGATTATGGTAATTGACACAATTTTGTTTTTCTCCCAGTCTCATATAGGCAATGGCCAGAAATTTTAGCGATTGGGGATCTTCTTTGCCATCAATCTTTTTCTTTCTTTCGATGGCGCTTTCCAAAGTGGCGACAGCGTCTGCTTCTTTTCCAAGTTTTAATAATGCATTTCCTTTATTTATTTCATTAAATAATTTGAAAAAACCTTCATCTGAACTTTTAATTATAGAGTCGTAATAAGCAACTTCTGTTTTTGACGCAAATGCATTGTCTTTCACCTTATACATCTTATTTCTTGCCTCCAAAATCTTAATCATCTTATCATTTGGATTCGAAAAATAATCGCAGGACTGCATTAAAATAAATACGATAAATAGCGATACTAACTGTTTAATTTTCATAATTAAAGCCTTTGTAGATTAGACAAGTTTCTTTGATGTTCTGAAACTTCCTCAATTCTCCGCTATAGTTTCGAGAGTTTTATTTCCGATATGAATATTATAAAACTTCCATTCTTCATGGGCCACGTTTCTTCCTAACTTCAATCCTTCAACATTATCAGACTGAATATGGTAACCTCCCATAACTCTTGAGATTCCGGCCATATTTGCTGTTTCTGTTAAAGTATTGAATTTTAAAACAACCTTCTTTCCTAAATTATCCGGCTCTGTCATTGCTCCTGCTGTAAGTTCTACAGATTGTCCAAATGCGTCGCTGCCTGTCCATAATCTTAGAGCTTCTGCACAGCCACCACTTATTGTACTATGTCCTGAAACATAACTCGGAAATGGAGGGCATAAAAATGTGTCTGGAGAAAAAGGTCTCCATTCTTGCCCCTGCATTGTAATCATTCCTTTCCCCGGACCTCCCCAGGCTGTAATTGTTTTATCCCCATAATAGTAATGTACCAAAGCATTTGGTCTGGATGAATCATAAAACATTTTGGTATCCCAACAAGCAATAAAACAATCCATTGCTGTTATCTGATTTAAAAAATACATTTTAACATCCTGATCTAAGGTGTGATTGTCTCTTCTTGAAATGTCCTGAGCAAATCTTAACCAGTGTCCGGCTTGTTGAACAGATTTTGGTCCATCTCTCATAAACTCAACCAATGCTTTGTCTTCATCGGTTAATTTAGCTTGCAAAGCGATTACTTCATCTACTTCATTTTTAAGCTTTTCTGAACCGAATAAGGGTGGCGGAACAGAACGAAATTGATCACCTGATTTCAATCCGACAGGTTTTACTCTATTCCAAAAAGGAGTTAAACAGGCAGGAGCAAATTTTCCGCCTTTTCCATCAGAAAAATATTTAGGCTGCCAGTGGTTAATATCATTCAGTTGATCCACTGTATTTACGGGTGCATAGTTCGTATAATCAAAAAATGGTTTTCCATTAGAACCTGCTTCTTCAGCATATTGATTAGAACCGTCCCCTCTTCTTGCCGCGATAACCGCTTTGGCTGCCAGATTACCAATTCCTTCCGGAGTCTTTGGATCTAATGATGTATTTGCAGGATCATATCCCAGTTCTTTCATAAAAGAAGCGAATAACGCTTTGTCACTATAATAATATTCGCAAAGTGCTCCATATGCTGCATAACTTATGGCTATTTCCTTGTTTTTTAAATTTTGCTCTTTGTTTGTTCTTCTTTTAACATCATTTAGATATACCGGAATTGCCTTTTCATCATAACGGCTCCAGGCATCAAAAATAGCTATGAAAGTCAATCCTAAAAAGCGGGATGTTACAGTTGGTCTTGGCCTAAAACGATCCGTATCATTTGCAGTTGCCTGAACTGCCATTTCGCCCCATTTATAGGCAATATTATTTATTCCGGTTGGTTCTGTAATTTTATTTTTGTTCACATTGGTTTGTGCAAACGCATTTACGCTTAAAGCACTAAAAAATAGCACTTTAAACAAAAATTTATACATTTTCATTTTTGGTTGGTTTATGGTTGTTAGATAGTTTTCTTTTTCAATTAGAATTAATTGAAATTGAATGATAAATTTTAAATAAGGAGATTAACCCTTAGTAAAAACTAAAGATTGAAGTCCTATTTACATTTTAGCATTAAAAGAAACACTAAACCATATCAGGTGGAGGATAATTGGCAGTAAAATATCCTGCAAGAAGGTTTCTTTGCGGAGGATATGAATTTAAAGTAACTGTGAAGAATAATTGTACAGAAACAGGCATTAAGGTTATACTGCTTCCTGGAATGTAATCCTGAATAAAGGATTTCATTAATTTTTTACTTGGATTTTCTTTGTTTGAATTATCATCAAATAATTGACTGTCAACAATTTTTTTTAAATCTTTATTGAAAGCTTCAGTATGAGAATTTTTCAGGCAAAATAATTTTAAAACATTGTTTTGAATTCTTTTCTTAAAGACATGATAGGTTTTGTTATTGATTACGAAGTCTTCATTGGCATCTTCAATACCAGAATCAACTACATAAGCATACGGGTTAATCTTAACTTCAATTACTTCAAAATTTGAATTGTCAGTTTTCTCCATAGCAGTCACCCACACTTGCTCCCGTTGTTCAGCAAACATGATATAAAATCCTAAAACATTGTAAAACAATGTCACGATTAAAAAAAGTGAAGCAATTCTTTTCATTTGAATAAAATTGGACCTGCCTAAAACTATTTAATATTGAAAAACTATATATTTCAGTGAAACTTAGCAAAAAATAACAAATTGATAAACAGCGCACTTACATGCGCTGTTTGCCAAATTACTAACTTAAACTAACTCAACCAACCATCTTAAATCCCCTAGTAGCCAGGATTGTTATTACTAGGTTTTATATTTGGATTTGAAGATGTTTCTCTATTTGGTATTGGCCATAATTCACTTTTACCAGTTTTGAAACCAGTTCCAGCCAATTCAGTAGCCGCAATACCCCATCTAATAATATCATCAAAACGAACTTGTTCGCCTGCTAATTCAACTTTACGTTCATGAACAAGAGCAGTAAAAACCTGATCTTTAGTAAGTGTTGTTGCCAATAGCGGGACACCAGCTCTAGAGCGAACCTGATTGATGTAACCAATAGCTGTTGCCTGTACACCTCCACCTCTCATGCTTTCACATTCTGCCATCATAAGCAATACATCTGAATAGCGCATTACTTTGAAGTTGATACTTGAATCCAGGTTTTCGTCAGTACGTTTGTAGTAGTTTTGATATTTTTTCCATCCTGCTCTTCTAAGACCTTCTGATGAAGAGAAATTAGCAGCAGTCATTGTATTTGCTCCGTTGTTATATTTAGATCCCGGTACGTAGAAAGTATCTCCAAAACGTTTATCACCTGCCTCATATGAATCTAATAGATTATCTGAAGGATAAACATTGTACCAACCTAAGTTACCATATTCCTGACCTCTAAGCGTTGATTCGGCCACACCGTCTCCGGCAGTATCACTACCCCATTTATCAGCTACTCCTAATTTTTCATCATATTCAATCTCAAAAATTGATTCCGGACCATGCTCTGTTTCATCCATGAAATTGTTATAAAAATTAGTTTCTAAGCTAAATCCTGTAACTTTATTAAAAGCAGCTAAGGCTTCATCATATTTCTTTTCATACAATAATGCTTTTCCTAAATAAGCAAAGGCGGCTTCTTTAGTTGCTCTTCCTTTATCTTCTACGTTTTTGCTCAATAGATTTTTAGAAGCAAAGTCAAAATCAGCTTCAATTAATTTATAGACATCTGCTTTTGGACTTCTCGGATTACCAACTATGGTCTGTGATGTATAAATTGGCAAATCACCAAAACGAGGCACTAAAAGAAAATAATAGTAGGCTCTTAAAAAATGCGCTTCTCCTAAGAATTTATTCTTTTTTTCTTGTGTTAAAATTGTAGTTGGTAATGCCTGAATTTTATCTTCATTATCTAATACAAAATTAGCTTTGGATATTCCTAAAAAGCAGGTTTCCCAATAAAACTGGATAATATCGCTGCTGGCATCAAAAGAAAAATCAAGAAAAGGTTTTTTGTTACCTTCTAATTGCGGGTTTCCTTTATTTTCCTGAGCCATATTGTCTAAGGCAAAGAAAATATGTCTTGCATAGAGTCCTCTTGTCTGTAAATTTGCATAGGCTGCATTTACTGAAGCTTGTACCTGAGTTTCGGTTTTAAAGTACGTTTCAGGCGATAACTCATTTGGATTACTTAATTCTAAATCATTATCGTTACATGAATTTATTGCAAAAATTCCTAACAATACTACAGTTATATATTTTATTTTTCTCATCATCTTTTATAAATTAAAATGTAACATCAAGTCCAAAAATTACTGATTTAGGTTGTGGATATCTTCCTATATCAATTCCGGCAGAATTTGCATTCGCATCTACACGCGCAATTTCAGGATCTAAACCAGAGTATTTTGTTATTGTAACAAGATTTTGCGCACTTACATAAAATCTTATGTTAGAAAAATACTTAGTGAACTGGTCTCCTGAAAACGTATATCCTATAGTAACATTTTTTAACCTTGTATAAGAACCATCTTCAACATAGCGCTGACTGGCAGATGACCAGTTTTGACCTACTCCAAGTGCTCTTGGTAATGTAGCGGATGGATTGGTAACTACTCCATTTTGAACAATTGTTCGGTCTAAAACATCTGTACCGGCATTAAACAAACGCTGCATAGCCTCTAAATCAAATTTATTTGCGTTAAAAACATCATTTCCGGCAACTCCTGTTATAAAACAGTTGAAGTCAAATTTCTTATAGGCAGCATTTAAATTTAAACCATATGTAAAATCAGGATATGGATTTCCAATATTTGTTTTATCTTCTGAATTGATTACTTTATCTCCATTGCGATCAACAAATCTAATATCACCTGGCTTCACAGTAGTTTGACCAGCTCCCAAAGCAGCATCTACTTCTGCTTGGTTTTGATAAATTCCGTTAGTTTGATAACCCCAAAAATAGAATATTGGCTGACCAACTTCCAGTCTTGAGAAGCTCTCTAAACCGGCTCTTCCTGAGGGACCGCCTAATACGCTTGTCACACCCGGCGCTAAATAGGTTACTTCATTTTTATTTGTCCCTAAATTAGCTATAGCAGACCAGGTAAAATCTCCCTTTCTGTCATTGTATCCTAGTGACAGTTCAAATCCTGTAATTTTTGTGTTGGCAACATTTTGAGTTTGTGTTCCTCCACCGGCTGAACCTACAGATGCAGGTAGCGGCACTGCGAAAAGAATATCACTTCCTTTATTGTTAAAATACTCAAATGATCCAGTGAATTTTTCATCAAACAAACCAAAATCCAAACCTATATTTCTGTCTTTTTTGGACTCCCATCTTAAATCTGGATTTGCAGCTCTACCCGAAGTAACACCTGATGCGGGTGCTCCATTAATTGGATAAATATAATTTGCGGCTAAAGTTCCGCTATATTGGTAATTGTCTATAAGGTCATTTCCTGTTGTTCCTGTACTTGCTCTAAGTTTTAATGTGCTAAATATAGAATCTTCCATAAAACTTTCTTTTGCAATATTCCAACCTAAGGCAATGGAGTAAAAATTACCATAACGATAGTTAGATCCAAAACGTGACGAAGCATCTCTACGCCCTGAAATAGCGAATAGATATTTCTCATCATAATCATAATTGATACGAGCTACATAACCTAAATTATTTGTTTCGCTGCTAGTAGATGCCAAATTTGCATCCTGAAGCCTCAATTGATCAATCTCGTCTGAAATGTAGTAACGGCTGCTTGCTGTTAAATTCTGAAACTTATTCTCAATTTTGGTTATTACTCCTACAACCTCTAAATTATGTTTCTCTGCAAATTTAGTTTTGTAGGTTAAGCTATTATCAAAAACAATAGTCTGTCCTTTAGAATTTGTTTCGGCAGTTGACGAATACGCTTGTTTATGTGCAGATCCATCTGCATAACTTGGAATAAACGTGTGGTCTTCATTTGTAAAATAATCCAAAGCAACTTGCGATCTGAATTTTAAACCTTTGTAAATTTCTAATTCAGCGTAGATATTTCCAATAATAGATAAGCCATGAATGTTTTGATATCCTAAATTTGCTACACGAACCGGATTTTCTGCATCCTGCCCATCAGCTGTAGAAGGACCTTGGTAACCACCTAAATTATTTGCATTATAAACTGGTAAATAAGGTGCCATTTTAATAGCGTGCTCTAGTAATGTTCTACCCCCTGAGGCACGCTCCGGATTTGTTTTACTAAAAGAAACTCCAATGTTACTTCCTATGGTTAACTTACCAATGCTTTGTGTATTATTTGCTCTGAAAGAATAACGTTCGAAACCTGTATTAATAACGGCTCCTTCCTGTTTTAAATATCCTGCTGAATAACGGCTTGTAGAATTTTCTGTTCCATTTGAGAAACTTAAATTATAATCCTGCATTACGCCATCCTGAAAGATCTGATCTTGCCAATTTGTATTTATATTGCCAAATTCTGCTGCTCTCGCCGTCAAATCACTTCCTAAATCTTTTGCATACTTAAGATATTGTTGTGTATTTAAAACATCATATCTTTTAGTAATGGATTGAAAACCTGCGTAAGTACTAAAAGTTAATTGGCCCGGGCCTTTTTTACCCTTTTTGGTAGTTACCATAATTACACCATTGTAAGCTTTGGAACCATATAAGGCAGTTGTTGAGGCATCTTTTAAAACAGATATACTCTCAATATCACTAGGATTTAATCCTGATAAGTTACCTGTTAAAACCCCATCAATTACATACAAAGGAGTGCTATTATTCATTGTGCCTAAACCACGGATACTAACTGCAGGACTTGAACCCGGTGCCCCATTTACAACGGTAACACCAGCTGCTCTACCTTGTAAAGCTGACTCCGCATTTGTAATAGGCACTGCAGTAATATCTTTTGAGGTTACTGTTGCAATTGCTCCCGTTACTTTAGTTCTCTTTTGAGTACCATAGGCAACTACAACTTCCTGTAAATTTTGTGCAGATTCTACCAATGTAACATTAATTACATTGTTAGTACCCACAGTGATAGTTTGTGTAACTAATCCAACATATGAAAATGTTATTCTGTCTGTTGACTTAACATCTTTTAAAAAGTACTTACCATCAAAATCTGTTGACGCGCTATTTTTTGAACCTTCTACATAAATAGTAGCACCAGGTAATGGGAATCCTGAGGGATCGATAACCACACCCTGTATGGTCTTTGATTGTGCCATCACATTCTGATAGCTAATCATGAGCAATGCGATTATTGCAAATTTTAATTTTAACATCATATTAATTGGTTTTTTGTTTCGTTAAATAATTGTGGTTGTAAAGTTTTTTTGTTGTTTGTGTATTGAGATAATTTAGCTTTTACACTATCACTTTTTCCTTTTCAAATTTTCAAAAATTACGATTAGGATATTCTCTTGATTTTCTGTTTTCTCTAATCACAAAGTTTCGGTTCGAAATTTTGACTGGAAAAAAAAAGGAGTTTTTCAATACACAAAATTTGGTTTCATTTCATGTTTTAAATTGGTTTAAAATGGTTAACAATAGTTTCATGGTTATTTGATGTTTAGTTAAATCAAAAGTAGAATGTTAACATAAATTTCACATAGTACATATGATGCAAAAACTATCAAATTTGTAGCACTACAGTTAAAAAAACGAGTAAAATCAATATTTTATAGTGATTCAATAAACAAAACAAAATTTTGATATTGATAATTATGAGCCATTATTTTTCTTTAATTAAGAAATTAAAGGTCAATAAATATTTATTTAATAATTGTAAAAAGAGCAAAACATCTCCTTTTTGGTTCTTTTTTTTACTCATTTATAAGCACGAAGAATTCAAAAACAGCCATCGATTAGATTGTTATAAAAGCAAAAAAAAGACGGCCTGGGCCGTCTTAAATTACTTTGAAAAATAACTATCGTTTATTATTTTGCGTCGGTAGAAAACCGTATTTATCTTTATAACATTTTGTAAAATACGAAGGTGAACTAAAGCCAACCTTATAGCTAATTTCGGTTATATTATCATTGCCCAGTTCAATTAATTCTTTCGCTTTTTCTAAACGAACATTACGAATAAATTCATTTACAGAAACACCTGTCAGCGTTTTAATTTTTCGATACAATTGGCTTCTGCTCAAAAATACCTTCGAAGCCAGATCTTCCACACTTAACTCGGGCTCGCTAATGTTTTCATTAATATAATTCAATGCGTTTTTTATAAAATCATTGTCTAAAGTGGTTGTTTTCTCCTTAGCTTTTGGCGTAATTCCATTATAAAATTTATTAAACATAATTTGCCTGCTGTTTATCAATTGCACCAGACTGGAACGCAAAATATCCATATCAAAAGGTTTACTTAGGTACATATCTGCACCTGAATCAATTCCTTCCAATCTATCTTTAACCAATGCTTTTGCAGACAGCATCATTAACGGAATATGGCTGGTTTTTAAATCGGCTTTAATATTTTTACACAATTCCAAACCATTCATAACAGGCATAATTACATCTGTTAAAATCAAATCGGGTAGTTTCTGCAAAGCTAATTCTAAACCAACCTGACCATTCTCGGCTACTAAAACCTTATATTCTTTTTTGAGTTCATTTTTCAAATAATTTCGCAATTCCACATTGTCTTCAACGATAAGGACAGTGTAAATTCGATCTTGTTTTTCTTCACTATGCTCTGATTGGATTTCTTCTTTTTCTACAATTGGCGTGAAACTCATTTTTTTCTCCTTTTTGAAATCTTCCAGTAGTATTTCGCTTTCATTAAAGAACTCTTTTCCAATAGGAAACAATAATTTAAAAATAGTACCAACACCCAATTCGCTTTCTACTTCAATTTTTCCTTTGTGCAATTCGACAAACCCGCGCACGACTTCCAATCCTATTCCGGTACTTCCATAGTAGGCTTTATTTAAATTATTTACCTGATAGAAACGGTCAAAAATTCTTTTTATATCTTTTTTGTCTAATCCTGAACCGGTGTCTTCGACAATTATCTCAAATGAAGGATATGTATTTGTAGCATCTATCAAAGGAAAATAAATCAATTCATTATTAGCCAATAGCTTAACATTAATCCTGCCATTGTCCGGTGTTACTTTGAAAGCATTTGAAATTACATTAAAAATAATTTTTTCGAACATTTTTGGATCTATCCAATCTTTTAAAGCCGTTTTATTAGCTTCAAATTCGAGCTGAATGCCACGGCTCAAAGCTTCTTCATCAAAATAACTGACAATTTCTCTGGTAAAACTTACAACCTCAATTAATTGCAATTGCAACGTCATTTTGTTAAACTGCAATTGATTAAAATCCATCAACTCATTGATCAGTCTTGAAAGTCTGTCAGAGCTTTTTTGAATTGTCTGCAATTTTTTCAACACATTCTCTGGTAAATCTGAGCTATAGTTTCTGATAATATCTCCCAACGGATTTAAAATCAAAGTCAGTGGTGTTCTAAATTCATGTGAGATGTTGGTAAAGAATTGTAATTTTTTATTATTTAATTTTTCAATTTGAATCGCTTTTGTCTTTTCAAATTCTATCATTTGCTTTTGTTTAAAACGATTCTGATAATATTGATTGGCAAAATAAATAGCTGCTAACAACAGTAAGGTATAAAATAAATAAGCAAAATAGGTTTTCCACCACGGCGGTAAAATTTCAATTCTTAATTCTAATGGCTTTTGATTCCAAACTCCATTTTTTTCTGATGCCTTAACTTTAAAAACATAATTGCCAGGCGCTAAGTTTGTATAAGTTGCTGAGCGCTTATTGCCAACATAATTCCAGGAATCTTCAAAGCCTTCTAAATAATAAGCATATTCATTTCTGGCAGGAAAGGAATAATTTACAGCAATAAAATCGATGGTAAATACAGACTGGTCATGCCTAAGAATTATTTTTTTTGTTTGAGAGATAACTTTTATTAATGGCGAGTTTTTTTCAAGTGGCCCTACTGACTTATTAAAAAGTTTTAAATCAGTAAAGTAAATTGGAAGCTGTTTTTTGCTTTTAATCAAATTCGTAGGATTAAAGTAGTTTAAACCTTCGTAACTGCCAAAATACAGCATTCCGTTTTCATCTTTCAGTACCGAATTGTTATTAAAGTCATTTCCCAGCAAACCATCATAAATCGAATAATTAAAGGTTGTTTTGTTTTTTAAATCCAGCCTTGTAATTCCTTTTTTTCCACTTAACCAAATACCGCCATCATTAGATTCTACAATAGATGAAATTGACTTTTCATGCAGCCCTCTAAAATTGATGAACCATTTTAAACTATCTGTTTTTTTATTATAGCTGAATAAACCCGCACCATCGGTACCAATCCAGATTTCTTTGTTTTTAGCCTCATATAAAGTATTTATAGTATGTGTACTTTTATGATTTTTAAGCTTTTCAGACATTTTATCGCGAAAAGAAATTACTGAAAAAGTAACAAAATCCTTTGTAGTAACCTTATACAAACCTGTTGTTGAACCTACCCAAACGGCATCATCTGAATCAACCATCACATTTCTGATGTCTAAATTCATTACAGTATTAAACGGTTTTGAATTACAATAATGAAATTGCCCATCTGAAGGAGTATAATAATGTAACCCTTTTGCAAAAGTTCCTATCCAGATTACACCTCTTGAATCTTCAGTAATACTCATAATATTATCTGAGGCCAGATTAGTGTTTTTTGTGCTATAATTAATAAAATTCCTGCTTCCTTTCTTTAAAAGAAAAATCCCTTCGTTCCAGCTGGATAACCAAATATTCTGCTTTTTATCAATAAAAACTTTAGTAATATTATCATTGGTCAACCCGGAATAAAAACCAGGATCGGATTTGGTAATATGTTTGAACTTTTTAGTTAGAGGATTAAATACATCCACTCCCCCGCCTTCCATAGAAATCCACAACTGGCCTTCGTGATCTTTTGCAATGCCCGTAACACAATTAGTTTGCAACGATTGTGAATTTCCAGGTAAACTTTCGATGATATTTACTTTGCTGTTTATTTTATCAAAAACACCCAGGCCCTTGTTATAATAACCAAGCCAAATTCTGCGCTCTTTATCCAGAAATAAAGACCAAACTGAATTTGAACTTAAGCTGCGTATATTGAATTTGCTATTTACATATTTTTCCTGAACAACACCCTGATCGTTTACAATGATTAGTCCGTCATTTTCTGTTGCACAAAGAATTGTTTTGGAATCTGTCGCCAGTATCGACATGATCCTTTTTTTTGTAATGGGATAAGAAACAGCCTGTTTAGAATTTAGGTTTACTTTAATTAATCCTTTAAATCCATTGCCAATCCATAAGTTCTGATTGGCATCTACAAACATAGATACTATGTTTCCTGATAAAATTTGGTTATCATTGCTGGCAGTTACTTTTTTAACAACATTTTTTGCAAGGTCTACTACTTTTAAACCAACATTAGTACCCAAATAAATTATGCCGTTTTTATCCTTTACCAAGCTATTTATAAGGTAATTTTCGGGACTGGCAACATCAAGTTTAATTGAAGTAATTTCTCTCGTCTTAACATTTAGTTTGAGTAATCCCCCATTAAAAGTTCCCAATAAAAGATTACCCCTATTGTCTTCAATAATGCTTTTAACTGAAATTACAGTACCTTCATTTGCTTTGCTTTGAACATCAATGCTTTCAAACGTATTTAAATCCCGGTTATAAAGACATAATCCCTCGTCAGTACCTATCCACAACCGGTTGTGAACATCTACATAAGTTGCGTAAATAAGATTGCTATTGATAGAATTATTTACGTTGGAGTTTTGCTCATACGAAACATAATTTACTCCATCGAATTTATACAGACCTGCACCATTTGTCCCCATCCACATGATCCCAAATTGATCTTGTGCAATAGTGTAAATACCACTTTTTGAAGACTCTTTATTTACTAAACGAAATTGATAGTTCTCAAATGCATTTTGAGAAAACAGATTATTTATCAAAAAAAATAAAATGACTCTAAAACAATTCTTTTTGGACATTATAAAAATGGTTAGTAATTTGAATTAAATATATACTATTTAATCGAAACCAATTATTTGTTTTTCAATTAAATACAACATGAACTTTTCTGAAGCTTACAATTTTATTTTAACTTTCAGAATCAAGAAATAGAAATTTTAAAATTCTTACTTCCCGTTTTTTTATTTACGGAATGCTTTTAATTGGTATTAAAAAAAGCAAATTAATTTAATAACAATATGCCGCCGTTGCAAGGAATTTTTATTTCGACCTCGCTATTATTTTTAAGCGTGAGCGTTTTTACTTTTCCATTTAATACTTCATCATCAAAATAGCATTTTAGTGTTGTTCCGGCTGACAACATTGACAGTTTTAGTTTAACTTTCAACGTTTCCTTTTGTGCGTTAATACCCGCTATGTACCACTTGGTTCCTTTTCGACGTGCGAACACTACATATTTACCAGGATATCCATCTAAAAAACGAACTTCATCCCAGGTTGTCGGAACTTCTTTCATAAAATCGATCGCCCAGGCCGGAGCATCAGTTAAATTATTTGGTGCCAATGCAAAATGCTGAACACCGCTTTGAAAAAGCACAGCAGTCGCTAAAGCAAATACATCTGAAGTTCTTCGTTTTGAGCCTTTATTAGGAATATTGTCACTATTGTAAAATTCATTTAGAGCGCTTCCCCCAAAATCCATACTTCCCACCGCATTTCGAATAAAGGTATGGATCGAAGCATTCATGGCTTCATTATCACAGCTGGCTTGCCCGAAATGCAGATTTTCACTGGCTAAAACGGCTTCGCTGGCTGCATAATTTGGATACATACGCTCCCAGCCTCTTGGTAATGTGCATCCGTGAAAGATCACCATTATACCAAAATCATTGGCATCTGTCAGGATATCTTCATATAATTTCATGGTAACTTGTTTGTCTCCTCCAAAAAAATCTACCTTAATTCCTTTTACTCCAATGCTTTTCATCCAGGCCATTTCCTTACGACGGATTGTCGAATTATCCATCATTCCTCGAGGCCCCTGAGGTGCGTCATTCCAATATCCATTCGAATTATACCATAAATACAAGCCAACCCCTTTTCCTGCACCATATTCCGCCAGTTCGGCAATTTTATCTTTTCCTATCTGAGTATCCCAAAGTGCATCAACTAAAATGGTTTCATATCCCATTGCAGCACTAAAATCTATGTATTGCTTTTGGACCGGAAAAGTAGTATTGCCATCCATTTTGATGATCCAGCTCCAGGAACCTTTGGTGTATTTGTACTCTTTTGAGGCTTTGTATTTTGGTTTGACCAAATCAAAAGGAATCGTAGTTGCTACAATTGGAGCAAGCGTTTCACCAATAGTGATAGTTCTCCAGGGAGTTTCACCAATAAGGGACAGTCCTGGCGCTGTAGTTCCGTTACCGTTATTTTCTCCCGCCATTGGAAATCCAACAGTGTATAATCCGTTATCATGTCCAATTAATCGGCTGCCACAATAATTGCCATCAACCCCAGTCTCAGAGATTAAAACCCAGCCATTATTTTTTACTTTAAATAGACATGGAAATGTATAACCTTCACCAATTCCGTTTTTGCCCATTGGAGCATCTAATGTGTATGATGTTTCATAACTAGGAGCACTTCTTGCATATCCAGTCATTGGCTTGCTTTGCGGACAAAGAAAAGTTGTAGTTCCTTCCGGTAGCTTAAAACCAGAAACCTCTTCTTCTACAATACAGGAAAGAACCTCCTTTTGTGGATAGATTTTATATTTAAAAGCGACATTGTTATTACTTACTCTCAATATTACATCAATAGCAGGCATATTTTCCTTACTGAAAGAAAATATGGCTTCATTAGCCTCATAATGCACATTGCGTTGCTTAATATTTGGCTGTTCATATTTTTCATCAATTTTATTCTGATTTACATCTGCTTTTAAAACTAATCCTGTCGTAAAATCACCAACACTGGTTTTTAAACCAAGTGGAGAATTCTCTAAGAACGTTTTTTCATTGTATTCAATACTATACAAAGGCGATCCATTAGAAACAGAAAGAGAAACTTTAAGTTTTCCATCAGGACTCTTTACGATAGATTGTGCATTTAATTTTAAAAAAACAAATAGACATAAACACAAAACATATTTAAAATTCATAACACTTTGGATTAATTATTGAATTGCTACTTTTATCATTTTTAAATCGTTAGCATCTGAACTCGTGCCATAATAGACTTCATATTCACCTGAGGTTACATTCATTCCTCTGGTTTTTGAATCATAAAATTCAAATGAAGAAGCAGGTAAATTGATCGCTACATTTTGACTTGCACCCGCTTTTAAATCGATTCGCTTAAAAGCTTTTAAGGTTTTTAAAGGACCAGATGTATCATTTACTTTTCGAACATACACCTGAACAATCTCCGTTCCCTCTCTTTTGCTGCTGTTTTTTATTGAAAAATTTAATTGTATGTTTTCAGTAGGATTTATTTTTGTCTTATTCAATTTAGCTGTACCAATTTGAAATTTAGAATAGCTTAAACCAAAACCAAACGGAAACAAAACATCTGTTGTGTATCTGTACGTGCGCCCTTTCATGGAATAATCTTCAAAGTCGGCTAATTTATCTGAATTTTTATAAAAAGAAACCGGCAGTTTCCCTGAAGGATTATAGTCTCCAAAAAGAACATCGGCGACAGCCTGACCACCAGATTCTCCGGGATACCAAGCTTGTAAAATCGCGTCGCAGCTTACTGTTTCAGGGGCAAAAGCAATTGCAGAACCCGAACAGTTTACAAAAACTACTTTTTTCCCGGCCGCCTTAAGTTCCTGCAAACATTTTCTCTGAACGGCTGGAAGTTCAATATTAGTACGGTCACCGCCTTTAAATCCGGGGTATGAAACCGGCATTTCTTCTCCTTCAAGCAAAGTTGAAAGTCCGCCAACAAAAATAACGGTATCAATGCCTTTTAATTTTTGAATTAGTCCTGCGAAATCAATATTATGTTCTTTTCCAAAATCAAATTCAAGATTAGCCTGCCAATTGTTGGACTGAGCATACAGAATTTCGATTTTATATTTTTTACCTGCTGTAACCGGAAATGCAATTTTGCCCGGAAGCGTACGCCAGTTAGTGTATTTTGCCAATGACTTGCCATCAACAAGCAATTCAAAAGCTCCGGTAGCTCCTGTTTTAAAAACCAAAGTATCATTTGCTTTAGCTGAAAATTCTCCTTCATATTTTGCTGAAAATCCTTCTAATTTTACGCCCGAAGCAAATTCATGCTGACCGGCCGTTGTCATCTTTATAGGATTTAAAATTTGCTGCGTTGCTACACTATTCCCTTCTCTGTTTGGATTATTCCAATAAGTCGCTTTAATTCCTTTTTTTCCTTCAAATGAAAGCTGGTCAAAATAAGTTTCGTTTACCTTGTCCTCCACTAAATCACAGGCTTTATCGTACACTATTTTGTTTGCCGTAACTTTTGATTCTATCCCGCTTTTAATAGTAATTGTTTTGACTGGAGTTCCATTATAATTTCCCCATAACATTGGCTCATTATCAGCATTTGGGCCAATTACCGCCACTTTGCTTAAACTTTTATTTAAAGGAAGTATGTTGTTTTTATTTTGCAGAAGCGTCATTGATTTTTGTGCCATTTCAAGTGCTAATTGCTGATGCTCTTTGCTATTAAGTACAGATGCCGGAATTTGAGCCCAGGGCACAATGGCGTCGTCATCCATTTCGCCCAAATCAAAACGGCCAATCAAAACACGAAGCAGGCTTTTATTAATATCAGCTTCTTTAATTAAATTTTTTTCAACAGCTTCCGGTAAATTTTTAAAAGGATATTTTTCCCACACACATTCTACATCCGTTCCTGCTAGTACCGCTTTTGAGGCTGCATGTGTTGCGTCTGACGAAACTTTATGCGTCGTATAAAAATCGGTAACAGCTCCGCAGTCTGAAACCACCATGTATTTATACCCCCAGTCATCACGCAAAATTCGCTGTAGCAAACGTGTATTACTACAGCAAGGTTCGTCATCCAAACGCTGATATGCACACATCACCTGACGCACATCGGCATCTTGTACCAATGCTTTAAAGGCTGGCAAATAGGTTTCATAAAGTTCACGAGGATCCACATTATTTAAATTCAATTCGTGTCTGCTCCATTCCGGACCGGAATGAACTGCAAAATGTTTGGCACAGGCTAAAAGTTTTCTGTATTTAGCATCTGCCGGACCTTGTAATCCTTTAACAACGGAGATTCCCATACGAGAAGTTAAGTAAGGGTCTTCTCCATACGTTTCCTGCCCTCTGCCCCAACGTGGATCTCTGAAAATATTAACATTCGGAGTCCAGACTGAAAGACTCAAAAAACGCTTGTTTTCATTCCCATTCTTAATCCATTGATTGTATTTTGCACGTGCTTCATCAGAAACCGCATTAAAAACAGTATAGACAAACTGATCGTCAAAAGAGGCAGCCATACCAATAGGTTCAGGAAAAACGGTAACATTATCATTATTGGCGTAGCCATGCAGGGCTTCACTCCACCAGTTGAATTTTTTAATTCCAAGTCTTGGTATTGCATCACTTTGGTCACACATTAAGGCCGCTTTTTCTTCAAGTGTTAATCTTGAAATTAGATCTTCTGCACGTTCTTTTGAACTTAAAGACGGATCTTTAAAACGGTATTGTTGTGCATTTACATTAAAAATGGCAACTAAACTTATGATAAACAGATAACGTAATTTCATGATTTCTGAATTATATGATGAATATTTTGTGTTATTTTCTACTCTTTTAAAATTCTAAATTGATGAAACTTTGGACTATTACTTCCGTCATTAGATTTTATTGTGATGTTCACTATTTCAATCTTTTCAACATTTAACCGGATGGTTTTATTTGCTGAAGAAATAATCTGAGCCGGTTTTTCATTGATGAGAATTGTGATTTTATCTGTTTTAAAATCGGATATACAGCTTATATCCAAAAATTTTCCGGACTTATTTTTATTCAACAACTGATAGGAAATATAAGAACGGGTACTTCTCCAGGCTTTTGTATCGTCGTAACCTGAATCACTTTTTTCACCTTTATAACGGTGATCTACTTCTGACTGCTGTTCACCGCAATTAATTTTATCGATGGTTTTTGATTCCAAAGCCATAGCTTCAATTTCCTGCTGCTTTAATAAGTCGTGTTTTTCCTTATATTGTTCTTTGGTGTAGTTTTGAAAATACATTTGATATCTTGCATCATGAATTTCGAAAAAAGGCTGTAATTCTAAAGAATCTAAACGGAAATGCAGGTTTCCTTCTTCATTTAATTTTGCAATATAATCTGCCTTATCTCCAATCATTTCATACGCCTGATCCAACGGATAATATTTACCGGACGCAACATGTCCCATCCGGCTGTCATCGGCAAATAATCCGTCCAAATCCTTGTTTGATGTTTTGGCAGCTAAAACAATGGGTCCGTTAACAAATGCACTCCAATTTGAACCGTCTGGCAAATTTTCTAAATGTGTAGCAGTTTTGAATGTAATCGATATTTGATCTCCAGATTTCCATTTTCTCTTAAGCGTTACATAACTTGACGGCTTTGCTTCTGTTTTCTGAATTTTTCCATTGATCGAAATTTCAAAATTTTCTGCCCACTCCGGATGGCGAATATTCAAGGAAAATGTTTTGCTTTTCTTTAATTTCAAAACAAGATCTGTACTATTTTGGTAAGGAAATTTGGTGCTTTGTTCTATGTAAATATCCTTTTCTTTCCAGTCTAAAGTCGACGGAATAAACAGATTTACAAAAATATCACTATCAGAATGGCTGTATATTAATTCGCCATATTTAGAATGATTTTCAAGACCTGAGCCCACACAGCACCACATGCTTGTTTCAGGCTGAGAATATACGCGATAATGATTTGGCCTGATGGGAGTAAAATACACAAAACCACCTTTTTCAGGATGCTGGCTCGAAAGAATATGATTGTAAAGCGTGCGCTCATAAAAATCAAGATAAGAAACGTCATTTTTGTCCAGAAATAAAGCTTTGCTCAAACGCTCCATATTATAAGAGTTACAGGTTTCCGGACCCTGATTTGATTTTAACATTCCGCTAAAATCCTCCGTCGGATTAAAATGCTCTGCAAAACTATTCCCGCCAAAAGCTACACTTCGTTTGTGAGTAACATTTTCCCAGAAAAACTGCGCGGCATTGGTCCAGTCTTTATTTCCGGAAAGTACACCGATTTTTTCAAAACCAATCACTTTTGGTATTTGGGTATTGGCATGCAATCCTGTTAACTTGTCTTCTTTTTTCTCTAGCGGATTTAATACCGCTAAGTGCGAAACTTTTTCGGCTGTTTCCAGATATTTTTTATCCTTTGTAATGATATATAAATCGGCAAAAGATTCATTTATGCCACCGTGTTCTGTTTTTAATATATTTTGAATCTGTTCATTAGAAAGCGGACGAATCAATTCGATAAACCAATCTCCTAATTTTATTACAATATCTTTTGCTTTTTCATTACCTGTATAGCGATAGGCATCAATTAAACCCGCAAAAAGTTTATGGATATTGTACAGTGGCACCCAGGTATTGTTTAATCCAAAATTACTTCCGTCGATATCTCCGTTATGAATTCGGTCCCAAAAAACTTTTCCCTGCGGAATTCCTCCCACATAGCCATTGCCATTTTTATCCTGACATACAGCTAATTCTGAAATCATGTAATCCAATCGGTTTTTGACTTCAGTATTTCCTGTAGAAGCATACATCATAGCCAGGGCAGAAAGATAATGCCCGGCAATATGGCCGTCAAGTCCAATGCTTTCCCAATTCCCATAGCGTTCTGCTTTTACGGGTATTCCCGAAGCGATGAGATAAGGAGCTAAAAGGCGATCTGGTTTCAGCTCTAAAATATATTTGAGATCAACATTCTGCGCATTTTTAAACGGACCTTCTTTTAATCTTACCTCTTTTAAATCAAACAGTTGCATTTGAGCTGTTGCAGAAGAGGTTATCAATAACCCCAACAGACAATAGAAGATTTTATATTTTAGCAAAAGATTTTTCATGTTATTATTTAATTGAAAAGTTGTAGATCTTGCCCTTTTCAGTTTCAATATCATACAGATAAGTTGGAACAATATCCAAAGGTTTTATATCAGATGTTGCAGCTATAAGAGGTTTTTTCACATCATTTGTCTGGTAAAAAACATTTGAATTAATGCCTGAAGCTGTTTTAAAATTTGCATTGCCTTTTAGAATAATCTCATTTGGAGTTCTCAATCTAAGATTTCCTCCTAGATTGGACTGAATACTTACTGCAATTAATTTCCCATCTTTCCATTTCATATCCTTAATTTCAAAACCGCCATGGGCTTTTAAACCTGTTATCTCCCCGTAATTTTTTAAGGCATCCGGTAAAGCAGGAAGTAAATGAATGGCATCCTCTGAACTTTGCATCAACATTTCGGTAATTCCTGATGTACAACCAAAATTGCCATCAATTTGAAACGGCGGATGGGCATCAAAAAGATTATTGTAAGTTCCTCCTCCATCTTTATTGACACCAAGCGGCGTTAACTGATTTTGAATTAAACTATAAGCATGATTGCCATCCTGCATTTTTGCCCACCAATTTACCTTCCAGCCCATGCTCCATCCTGTGGATATATCCCCTCGTTGAAGCAACGTATTCTTTGCCGCTGCAAAAAGTTCCGGAGTTCGATATGCCGAAATCTGATTAGAAGGATATAATCCGTATAAATGCGATATATGACGGTGTTTGTCTTTAGGATCATCCACATCATCCTGCCATTCCTGCAATTGATTGTGTTTTCCAATTTGCATAGGCGGAAGCATATTTCTTAATGTCTTTAAGCTATCTGCATATTGTTTATTTTTTCCTAATATTTCTGATGCTTTTATAACCGAAGTAAAAATATCAAATACAATTTGATTATCCATCGTTGAACCCGCCGTAACTGAAGATTTTTGATGTGCTGCAGGAGAATTTTCAGGAGAATTTCCCGGTACTACAACCAACCAGCCATTTGCCGGATCTTTTACTAGAAAATCAGCGTAAAAATCGGCTGAGCCCTTTAGCGTTTCATAAACAGATTCGAGATACCCCTTATCGCCGGTATACAAATAATGCTCCCATAAATGCTGACTCAGCCATCCGCCGCCTGCATTCCATACGCCCCAGGTGGCACCGTCAACAGCGCCATTAATTCTCCAAATATCTGTATTATGATGCGCCATCCAGCCACGGGCTCCGTACATTACTTTTGCTGTTTCTTTTCCGGTTTCACCCAATTCCCGAATCATTTTTAAGAGCGGTTCATGCATTTCTGACAGGTTTGTTTTCTCTGCTGGCCAATAATTCATCTCCGTATTAATGTTGATAGTATACTTACTATCCCATGCCGGCTTCATACCAGCATTCCATATTCCCTGAAGATTTGCCGGCTGACCTCCTGGCTGTGAAGAAGATATCAATAAATAACGTCCGTATTGATAATACAAAGCCACAAAAGAGGGATCTGAAACATTTCTAAAATTCGCCAGTCTTTCATCTGTCGGTACTTTTGAAGCTGTTGATGATCCTAAATCAAGTGTAACTCTTTTAAAATATTTTTGATACTGGGCAATGTGAGCCTGCTTCATTTTATCATAATTCTTATCAAATGCTTTATTCAAAAAAGATTTTGCTAATACTGTTTCTTTTCCACTGATATCCTTATAATTAATAAAATTAGTAGCAATAGAAACATAAATTACAACTGCATCTGCACCTTCAACTTTAATTGAATTTCCGGAAGCATTTACACGTCCACCCTTCACTTTAAATTTTGCCAGTGCGTTAAATTTCACCTTTCCTTCGACACCTTCATGATCACTTGTTGTGCCTACAAGTGACAGTTCATTATTGCCGTTAACTGTTATTTCCTGTTTTTTATGCTGCGAAGTAAAAGCCGCTGTAAATGATAATTTTCCGGGTTTATCCGCCGAAAGTTTTATCACTACAACACGATCCGGAAAAGATGTAAACGCTTCACGGGTGTAGGTTACATCACCTACTTTATAACTTATTTTTGCAACAGCTTTTTCAATATCAAGTTCACGGTAATACTCTTTGAAATCGTGCTGATCAGAAAAATTCAATTCTAAATTCCCCACAGGCTGAAACATCTGTCCGTGAGATTTTTTAGTAATTATGTTTTCATTTATCAGCTTTTCTGCTTTTTTATATTCTCCCTGAAAAATAAGCTTTCGTATTTCTCCCAAAGCTTGTTTCGCATCGGGATTGTCGTTCCTGTTCGGACTTCCGCTCCATACGGTTGACTCGTTTAATTGGAAAATTTCTTTCTCAATGTTTCCATAAACCATGGCACCCTGAAAACCATTTCCTATCGGCAGCGCATTTTCCCAAACCGTACCGGCAGGATTTTTATACCAAAGTTTTAGATCATCTGTCTGCTGGGCAGATAATGAGATTCCAAAAAACAGCATTATGCCTATTACATATATTTTCATAACTATTTGTTACTGTGGTATTGTATTAGAATGTTTGAAATAATTAATTAAATAATAACGGAGCAAACATAAATAAATCATGTCTCCATACCGGCCAGGTATGACCGCCCGGATACTCGCTATATTGGTATTTAATACCCATTTGATCAAACTTACTCATCATAATTTTGCAATTTTCAAAAGCAATATCTTCCTTGCCTCCCATTGAAATCCAAAAGTTTTTAATATTTGAATTAATAGCTGTAGCATTATTTTTCATGAACTCATATTGTGGTTCTGACAATGTTGCATTATTGGCCCACCAACCAGAACTAAAAACACCAATGCTCGAAAACAGATCAGAATTTTTAACCCCTGCATAAAGTGTCTGCAATCCGCCCATTGATAAACCGGCTAAAGCCCTGTTTTTAGCATCAGCTGCTACTTTAAAATTACTCTCTACAAAAGGGATTGCGCCCATTTTTAATTCATTTTCAAAAGCTTTTAAGGCATTTTCGTTAAATCCCGCCACTCCTCCGGTATTTCCCATATTGCCGTCAAGCATCGCAATCACCATTGGTTTTGCTTTCTTTTCCGCTATTAAATTGTCTAAAATTAAATTGGCTTTACCCTGAGTTGCCCATCCGGTTTGGTCTTCGCCTCCTCCATGCAAGAGATACAAAACCGGATACTTTTCAGTAGATTTTTCATAACCAGGCGGTGTATAAACATACATTTCACGCCAGGAATTTGTTGCTTTTGAAAAGTATTTTGTAATTCTGATATCACCATGCGGTACTGTTTTTAAAGCATAGAAATCTCCTTCTTTATTAGGAATTTCAATACCGCTGGCCATTCTTCCCATCCCATAAAACGTATTACTTGACGGATCGGCTACAGCTACACCATCAATAACTAAAGAGTAATAATTAAATCCTTTATTGATCACATCGGTAGTAACCGTCCATAATCCGTCGGAGTCTCTTACCAAATCGTACTTTTTGCCTAAATCAATTTGTACTTTTTTAGCTTCCGGAGCTTTAACTTTAAAAACCACTCTATTGTCTGGTAATATTTGTGGATAATTGGCATTGCGGATATTAGTTTGTGAAGGCTCTCCTAAAATAGTATAGGATGGAAATAGCGACTGATCGACAGGTTTAAATAAAAACTGTGAAAACATGTACAAACCATTTTTCCAAACTTTAAAATCATGAACTCCAGGCTCGATATAATAGATATGAGGGACATTGTTTTTGTACAAATAATCATGGGTTCTTCTGCTATTTTCAATAAGCCAGTCGTTATCACCACAGGAAATCCAAAGCAGTTTTAATTTCTTCTTTGCTTCTTCCGGATTCGGAACTAATTCTTCCGGCTTTTTAGTGTTTGGAGCCGCTGAGAATGCGCCAACCCAAGCAAATTTATCCAGATTGCCTAATCCGAAATTCAATGACTGTCCTCCGCCCATAGACAGACCGGCAATAGCGCGGTGCTCCCTGTCTTTATAAACAGGATATTTTTTTTCGATAAAAGGAATTAAATCATTTAGCAAATCTTTTTCAAAAACCGCGAATGCCTGTACTTTATCCGGAGCCATTATATTTCCGGTCGCACTATCGTCTTTCATCGCTCTGCCGTTTGGCATTACAACAATCATAGGTTCTATTTTTCCTTCAGCATAAAGATTATCCAATATCACCTGTGGATTTCCTCCGTTGAGCCATTCTTTTTCATCGCCGCCTATTCCGTGCAAAAGATACAAAACAGGATATTTCTTCTTTTTATTGAATCCCGGAGGCGTATAAACGGTAGCCTTTCTTACTGAACCCACTATTTTTGATTCATAAGTGATTGCTTCTATTTTTCCGGATGGAATATTGGAATTTAACTGATCAAAACCAACAGGTGCCTGAACTTGTAAAGGCGTTTTACCTTCCGAGAATTTATACCCCAGCAGAGAAAGCATTTTATCAGCATAACGTCTTCCTAAATCTCTGTAACCCGCTGCATTAAAATGTAAAAAATCAGGCTCAGCAGTGCATCCTTTAGATGAAATCACATAAGAGTTTGGTATTGTTTTTGGCAGCGTCGCAATAATTTTGTTCATGCTCCCACATTTGCCATTCTGGTCTTCATTTACGGTTTCTCCTGAAAGCAATGGCACTTTTTTCGGATCCAGATTTAAGTCTTTCATCAAATTATCGTACACAATTTTCACTTTTTGAGGCCAAAGTGTATCACCAGTATTCGATTCTCCCTGATGCAGCAAGATACCTTTAATAACACCTTTTTTCTGTGCAATTTTTGCCATCTCCACAAGGCGTGCATAAGGATTGTCATTATATTCCTTAAGAATTCCTTTCATCCAGTCAGGTGCAGTTGCAATATATTCTGCAGTCTTATCTTTATCAAAAAGTTCAATTTTGCAACCTCCAACAGCCACATTTATAACCCCAACTTTGATATTTTTGGGCAAATTAGCTACCATGTTTCTTCCAAAATAATCAACTGGTGTCAATCCGGTGCTACAACGGCATAATGGTGGAATTGCAGTATACCAGTTTCCCTTTGTACGATTAAGATCAGGACAGTTTATGACTTGCAAAACCTGAAAACGATCATCAACACCTGCTTTATCCTGCGGCTCTATTTTAGCATAACCTTCCATGTTAGATTGGCCGAAACTCAAATAAACATGAAAATTCGGATCTTGGGAATATCCTTTTTGTGCTATTAAAAAAAGAATTGCAAATGCGAAATACCTAATAATTGATTTCATTATGTAAATGTTTTAAAGTCCCTATTTTTATTTTACCAGTGCATCATTTGAAGCAGTAGCATATAATCCTACCAATGCTCCAGTAAAACCTCCGGCCATATTTGTTGAAAGAATATCACCAGAAACACTTCCTCCTAAATTTTCAAAATCAGTACCATTCAAAGCGTAACTAAATTCGTAACTGTCTCCCGTTGCTTTCACTTGCAAACGGATATTTTTTTTGATTTCGATTTTTCCACTTGCTATAATTTTTGATACGCCTTTTTCGGTTCTTTCCAATAAGATATAAGTATCATTTCCTTTTTTTGTGATGCCGAAAACATAATTAAAACGCTCATTTTGAAGGCAAACAATTCCTGCCAGATCTTTTTCAGATGCGGGTTTATAGTCGATTGTTGTTGCAAAAGAAAAATTATTATGCTGTTGTCTGTAAAATAATGTAGATGTTGGTTTTACTTCTTTAATATTTACTGCAAAAGGTTTAATCTCCAGTCCTTTTTTAGTTACCGAAATAAATTTTTCACGAGGTCCTCTCAAACCTATCCATCTGTTATCTAATTTTTGAGAAGTGAAATTTTCAGTAAACGTAAAATTACCATTCGGGAAAAATCCATCTTTTCCGGTTTTGTTTTCAGTAACACCTTTAGGCATTTTAATTTTTGGCTCCAGGGGAACTAATCCGTTTTCAAAAACAGGAAAAGTACCGGACCAATCTACCGGAAGCATAAAAGTTTCGCGTCCTGTATTTACACGGTTTTTATCATTTGGTCGGATACCTAGAAACACACCATAATATTTATTATCAGGTCCCAGAACTAAATCTGCATGACCAGCCCAATCCACTTTTTCAGGCCTGTCTTGTGGAAAATATCTTTGTGTCAGAATTGGATTGTTTGATGCGGGTTTAAATGGCCCTTTTGGACTGTCACTAATAAAAACAACTTCGCTATGATTGCCTCCAGTACCGCCTTCAGCACACATTAAATAATAATGCCCATCTTTTTTATACAAATGCGGCGCTTCGATCCAAATTGGTTTTTTAGAAAGATCTACACCTCCATCCACGATAATTTTATCTGTACCCGGAATTACTTTATCATTTACAACATCGTATTCCCACACCTTAATAACACGATGACCTTCATACAATTCTTTTCCTTTATCCGGAGCATCGTTATGAACGATATATCCTTTACCATTATCATCAAAGAAAATGCATGGGTCAATTCCGTTAAAATCCAGTTTTATCGGACTTCCCCAGCCTTTCATTGGATCTTTAGTTTTTACTATAATGTTCCCCATATTACCTGTAAAGGCTGTTACAATCATATAAAAAGTGTCATTGTGAGGATTATACGTGATACCAGGTGCATATACGCCCTGACTGATACCTGTATCATGCGGATTAAATTCGGAAACATTATTTAAAACACCTCCCAAATCTGTCCAATTCACTAAATCCTTTGAATGGAAAATTGGCACTCCCGGAAACATCGCAAATGAAGAGCAAACCATATAATAATCATCTCCTTTTCTGGTAATGGCAGGATCCGGATAACATCCTTGTAAAATAGGCGAATAAAACTCGCCAGGTTTCAATGGATGATTTTTATAAATCTGATCTTCGCCTGTATAAACCACATTAGAAAAAACAGGATCTTTAGCAAGAGAGCCTTCAACGTTTATTTGATTAAAAGAAAAAAGAAATAATAATGATAATACTAAAAATATCTGTCGCTGTTTCATTTTAATTGTTCATGTATTACAACATCTCTGAGAAATGTTCCGGTTATATAAAAAGATAAATTAATTCAAATAATTAATAAGTGTATCTATTACAAATATAAAAAAACATTTGAATACACAACCGGTTGCTTTAATTTATTTTTCGTAAATGCGCAAAAAAAAGTATAATAAAAAACAGTCTATGTAATAAAACTGATAAAAAACAAATATTTGTTAATTTTGTTTAACTTCAAATATATCGAAAAGAAGGTTATTTATCATTTATTTAATGATAAAAAATAAAAATTGAGTAGAACTTTTTCAGACCAATATCTAACAACTTAAAAAATTGCCGTCAAAGGAGTTTAGCTGAAAGCCTAAATAAAGAATTACATTAAGCTTTATATCCTGAGGCCTATTTAAGGATTGGGATTATACAACGTTTTGTAGCTACAATAAAAATATCGTTTTTCGATTTTACAATGCTTTTAAAAGTACAAATTTTAGGTAAGGTAGAATTTTGTATTAGCAATTGTAGTGTCAAAATAATTTATTAAGCCTTAATTAATATAATAATACAAAGTTAATAATTGAGTTATGTTACTAGATACAAAGCCTTTAAAGGGGCGCAGTTGAGTTCGTTTTGCTTAAAGTTACAGCCTAAAACTTCAATTCTGCCTTGTACGATTGCCGCTATTTTTTGTTTCAAACCAAAGGTCAGGTGTTGCTGTATCCGTTTTTGGAATGAACTTCTTTTTTTAGAAGTATATCCCACTTCTAATAGCAAAAGAAGCCACAAAAATTGTGGCTTCTTTATATAAAATTATTGCTGTAATTTACCACTAAGAGCATGCAGTATTTCGTTTTTCAGAAGTCCGCTTCCTCCTCCAAAATGTTGTACAATTTTGGTTTCAGGCCTATTTACATTAAAATAACTGATTAGGTAGGATTCGCTTTCCGGTTCTATGCCACAGCCCAACAGTACAATGTCAAAATTATGTACGTCAAATAAGGCCATTGCTTCAGCATTTGTATAGGCACCTATCCCAAACCAGTCATCTTCTTTATTTATCAGGCGTACCACAGTCTGCAAAATATCTTCATGCCTTCCGATGTATAAAATCTTAATCATTGTATGAATTGTTTTGTGTTCTTATTGTTTGATAAACTGCAGCTCAATTTCAAGGCTTACATCTTCTCCTACCAGGACACCTCCGGTTTCAAGTGCGGAGTTCCATGTCAATCCCCAGTCCTTGCGGTTTATCTTTGCTGCTATAGTAAATCCTGCTTTAACATTTCCCCATGGGTCTTTCATTAGTCCGCTGTAATCTGCTGTAAGATTCACATTTTTTGATATGCCACGAAGTTTAAGCGAACCTGTTAAAGCGAATTCTCCCTCATTATTTTTAGTAAATGAATTTCCAATAAATTCGATCTCAGGATATTGTGCGGCATCAAAGAAATCCGGACTTAAAAGATGTGTGTCGCGATCTGCATTTCCTGTTGTAAGAGAATCGACTGCACCGCTAAAGTAGATTTTTGCATCTGTGAAATCATCTCCCACAGTAATAATATTGGCATCAAATTTTTGAAACTTACCAGTTACATTGGTAAACATCATATGTTTTACTTTGAAGGCGATTTCTGAATGCGTAGGGTCAATAACCCACTTTGTTGTAGACATTTTAAATTATTTTATATTGAACATTAGGTGATTACATTGTCATTGGTACGTCCATCAAAAGGATTTCCGAGCCTTCAGCCTGAGAAGTGATCTCGAGGTCGTTTATGTCCCATAACCCCAAACCGTCCCGTTGAGAAAGAAGCGTGCCGTTTATATTAAAACTGCCTTTTATTATAAAAGCATAAATGCCATTTCCGGTTTTTTTAATTTTGTAGTTACTTTTATATTGATCATCAAAAGTACCAAGGTGAAACCAGGCATCCTGATGAATCCATACACCAGAATCCTTTGGGTCAGGCGACAAAATCTGCTGGAATTTATTATGACGGTCTTTCAGCTTTAGGCTGATCTGGTCGTATCGTGGGGTTACATTTTTTTTATTTGGATAAAGCCAAATCTGCAGAAATTTAACTGGTCTGTCACTGTTATTGTTAAACTCACTGTGATAAATTCCTGTTCCGGCACTCATTACCTGAATATCTCCATTTTTAATAATGGCAACATTATTCATACTATCCTTGTGTTCCAGATCCCCTTCAAGAGGAATTGAAATAATTTCCATATTATCGTGGGGATGCGTGCCGAATCCCTCTGAAGGATCAACAACGTCGTCATTGAGTACCCTTAGAACGCCAAAATGCATTCTGTCGGGATTGTAGTAGCTTGCAAAGCTGAAAGTTTGGTGTGTATCGAGCCAACCATGATTAGCATGTCCCCGGGTTTCTGACTTATGCAGTACCGAGTTTCCTGTTACCGGGGTATCGGTTGCAGGTAGGTGGTTAAATCCTACTGGTTCAAGAGGTTTAATTTCGTCAATATCATTCTGCATGATATTGGCTACTGCTGCAGAGGCAACAAACATTCCTGTTCCCAGGAGTCCTTTTTTTATAAAATCTTTACGGTTCATAATTTTGTCTGATTAATTATCAGGCAAATTTCCACCATAGGTAAAGCCCATGCATTGAACTAGGACAAGATTTTCAAATTTTTATCAAAAATTCAGAGATTTGAGTTTACGGGTCCTGATTTTGGAAAGAAACTCAGCAGAAATACCCAGATATGAGGCAATATAGTGTTGTGCTACACGCTGTGGAATGGTGGGATACAAAGCAAGAAATTCATCATATTTTTGTTCTGCTGTCAGGGTTATGCTGTGAAAAAGACGATTCTGGGTAACAGCCAGGTTACGCTGCATCAAAATTCGGAATGCCCTTTCAAACCTCGGCGCCTGTTCAAAAAGTTTTTCCTTAGTTTCTGGACTGAACAGTAAGAAATCGCAGTTTTCCAGAGTTTCTATAAAAACGTGACTGACACAGTCTTCATAAATACTAAAAGAAATATCACTTATCCATGAATTTTCCACTGCAAACTGCAGTATTACTTCAAATCCATTTTTATCAATATAATATTTTCTAACACAACCTTTTACTACAAAAGCTTCAAAATTACATTTTTCGCCTTCGTGCAGCATAATTGTTTTTTTTGCAATTTGTTTATGCGATAAAAGACCATTGAAGATTTCCAGTTCTTCAGGAGTAAAATTTACATATCGTGAAATTGAGGAATTGATTTGTGTAAACATAAGCGGAACAATTTATAGTAACGTTAAATTAAAACAATGTGATATGAAAGTAAGCCGGGAACAGTTGTATTGTCTTTCTTTTTTGTCTGAATTGCTATTAGTTTCTCTGTTAATTAGAATTATGATACTAAGTATTTTATGTTTCAGTCAGGTATAAAGTAATCAGTTTTGAATGGCTAATTTAACAATAATCTGTATAGCATTGTGATTAAATAGCGTTCAGAAAAGACAATTTGAGGATACTTCTTTAATGTAAAACAAAAGTAAAATGAAAAACTTACAAATCTGCAGCTTTTTTTATTTTTTGAATTAAAACAGTCAGGACTCTAAATAAAATCGGAAAATCAGATAAATGATCTACAAAATATAGAAGTCTCATAATTGGTATTTTTCCGTAATTTATTGTTATCAACAGATTAATTAGAGCTGATAATTGGAGTGTATACATCTAAAGATTTTCTTGTTCCAGTTCAATGCTTATCAAAGCACATGATTATAATTTTGATATAGAATTTAGATAGAAATGCAGATGCCAGCATGACAATAATTAGAGTGCATGCCTACACAGATTTTCTTGTTCCAGTTCAATGCTTATCAAAGTATATGCTTATAATTTTGACATAGAATTTAGATAGAGATTCAGATGCCTGCATGGCGGATATTAGATGGATGCATGCGAAGCTTTTCTTGTTCCAGTTCAATGCTTAGATAAAAAGGAAGCAGGAACTTTGTTAAAGAAATTAAACAAAAAGCGAATTGATAAATAAATAGTTTTTGACTAAACATCAATTCTCAGTTTATTACAAAATAAGGATTTACATAAATCAAATATACATTCACAAACATTTTTAAAATTTAATAATAGTATCATGAAAAAACTATTTTTAGCAACTGTAGTTGCATTGACCTCTTTAACAGGATTTGCACAAAAACCAAGTCCAGAGTTATTAAACCCAACAAACCATACTTTAGTATTAATCGATTACGAGGGACAAATGGCATTCGCCACAAAAAGTATCGACGCAATTGAATTGCGCAATAACGCAGGATTAATTGCGGGCGCTGCAAAAATTTTCAATGTCCCAACTGTAGTGACAACCGTTGCTGAAAAGTCATTTAGCGGACCTGTATTTCCAGAAATTTTGGAAGCAATTCCTAATACTTCATCTTATATTGACAGAACAACGATGAATACCTGGGAAGATGTAAACGCACATAAAGCGATTACCGGCAAAGGCAAAAAGAAAATTGTATTAGGGGGACTTTGGACCAGCGTATGTATTGTAGGCCCTGCACTGTCTGCTATAAGTGAAGGATATGAAGTTTACATCATTACAGATGCCTCTGGAGATGTATCTAAAGAAGCACATGAAATGGCAATCAACAGAATGGTTCAGGCGGGTGCAAAACCAATGACATCTGTTCAATATTTATTGGAATTACAAAGAGACTGGGCTCGTGGCGAAACATATAAAGCTGTTACAGATTTAGCAGTAAAATATGGCGGAGCATATGGAATTGGAATTCAGTATTCTCGCGAAATGATCAAACACTAATAATTAAATAAGAAGACCGGGGATTTTTGATTCCCGGTCTATTTAAATCACATATATTAAAAACTTTTACTAAATATTTTATTCTTTTTGTTTTCTTTTTGGCATTTAAGTCAGCTGTACATATAAGTCTTCGCTCATTAATGAGGATAATGACAGAGCAATAATCAAGACGGTTTATCTGGCTGATTGCATTATTTTATTAGAAGATTACTGTAGTTTGATGCTGAAAAAGAGTTTAAATAATATTTGACACTATTGGCCGGCAAGGCTGTTTATGGAACCAGCACGTTTGCAAAATTTGCACCTCCATCCTTGCAGATTTTACCGGAGTAGAGTTCCGTAATTTTTTACGGAGGCTATCAAAATAAAAAATCAACATTATGAAAAAACTATTGATCACTTTTATGCGCAGTGATGCAGGAAGTAATTTAAATAATTTTGCATTGCTTTTTTTCAGAATTGCAGTCTCGGCAGAGCTTATAGCAGCCCACGGATTAAAAAAAATTGGAGTAGGAATCTCTTCCGCTGAGGTGGTTCCCAATCCACTGGGACTACCTGAGGTTTTTAATCAGGTATTTGCTACCGGAGCCAATTTAATAATGCCGCTTTTTATCATTATGGGCTTTATGACCAGAATAGCATCGCTGCCCATTTTGGCCGTTACCCTAACAGGTTTTTTTGTACTGCATTTTCATGACCCGATCCTTATAAGGGATGTGCCTTTTGTCTATAGTGTCTGTTTTCTGTTGCTATTCTTTATTGGACCAGGCAGCTATTCCCTGGACTATTATTTAACAAGTAAGAATAAAATCACGATAAGCAGAAAATTCTGGGGTACCGCCACAGTATTGTTTTTTAAATTCTAAGTATGTTTTCTTGTTCTGGTTCAATGCTTATCAGTATGACAGGTCATAACTTTGAGGTATTATTATTTTGAAAATCCATTTTAGAAAATAAAAATATCAGGCATTCACCTTATGTTTTTCATGGAAAAAATTGAATCCTATAGCTGATTCACGATGAACCGATAATAAAACAAATAGAAGAAATACTTCCTATAAATTACTTATTATGAAATACGAGCCATTAGAATATATTTATGAGCCGTGCGGAAATCCAAAAGCAAGGACAATACTGCTGCTACATGGCACAGGGGGAGATGAAAAAGACTTGTTGTCCCTGGCCTCCTATTTTGGTTCAGGATTTAATATTCTGAGTCTGCGTGGAAATGTAAAAGAGAACGGAATGCCGCGGTTTTTCAGAAGACTAGGAATGGGTGTTTTTGATGAGCAGGATCTGGAATTTCGTTCTTGTGAGATGGTGCAGTTTATTAAAAAACTGTCTGTAAAGCACCAATTTGATTCCTCAAAAATAGTGGCATTAGGCTATTCTAATGGAGCTAATATCGCAGGAGCAGTTTTGACCCTGTCTCCTGACTTTTTAGAAGGTGCAATTCTGTTCAGGCCAATGAAGCCTTTTAAGAAGAAAGGCCCTCTTCCCGATAAAACTGCAACACCTGTTTTTATCAGTACAGGTACCCATGATTCAACAATCAGGGCGACTGATACGGAAGATTATATAAAGATTCTTTCCACCAGCGGTTTTGAGGTAACACATTTTGAACTTGATGCCGGTCATAATTTGATAAAAGATGATATTGATCTGGCCGCAGGCTGGTTTAAAAGATTAAAAAATTAAGATTGATTTTGGTTAATTATTTTTTTTGGGTTGATGATGAAATGCCTGCGGATCACGATTGGCAGGCATTTTAATCTACATTAACTTTATGAAATGTAAGATCCTAATCTTGAAGCAATGCTATAACAATTTAGATAAGTATGAAATGTCCGCAGGTATCCCATATTTACATATGATAATCTCAGGAGCTTTAAAATCCAATGTCACCTGACTTATAATGAACCATAACTATCAGTCCCCACAGCTTTCTCCTCTGAGATCTATGAGCAAATAACCCGAAAATCAAGAAAACCAACAGCATATTTAATATTATTCTTTAGGATTTTCCGATTATCAACCTAAATATACTAATCCTTTCCAGATGACGGGCTTCTGCAGCGCCCCGTATATCATTAAATTTTTTGTTCAGAAATCAAAAGAATTTACCATCAACTACAAACGAAATATTAATGTCCTGCTCATAAAAAACATTGCATTGAAATTTAAAATGCTCATACTCCACTAACTAAATTTACGAAATACCGTAACCTATACATTTTTAATAAAAACATTAAAATACTGAATATCAGAAACTTAATTATGACGGTATATTTTTTGGCTACTGTCAGTCAACTATAAAATTCATAATTACAAAACATAAAAACAAAATCTTGGTTGAAGGATCAGGCAATTTCAGTCATAAGAAAAAACTCGGTCCTTTTAGATTGAAACACCAAACTATTCATAAATAATAATCATTTCTAACACTAAAATTAAATTTAAATGGAGAAAACAAATTGGGTAATTGACCCTACACACTCCGAAGTTGGCTTTAAAGTAAAGCACATGATGTTCACAAATTTATCAGGTAAATTCAACTTATTTGAAGCTACTATTGAAAACGAAGCGGAGCATTTTGAGACTTCAAAAATTAGCTTCTCTGCTGATGTAAATTCAGTAAACACCAACAATGATGACAGAGACGATCACTTAACAGGCGCTGATTTTTTTGATGCCGAAAAATTTCCAAAATTATCTTTCGTGAGTACATCTTTAAAAAAAATCAGTGAAAATAAATTTCAAATCGTTGGTGATTTAACCATTAAAGATGTGACAGCAAGTGTTTCGCTTGATACTGAATATAGCGGATTAATGACCGACCCTTGGGGAAATACTAAAATCGGGCTTTCTCTTAATGGAAAAATCAATCGCAAAGATTTTGGTTTAACATGGAATTCTACCCTTGAAACAGGAGGAGTACTTGTAGGCGAAGACATTAAATTGTTGTCTGAAATTCAATTCATTAAACAATAATTTAACTCCATAATATTTTAAACCCTCACCTTTTATAACATTTATAACTTAACATTAAAAACATGAAAAAAGTAATCTTAACATTAGCCATCAGCTTTTCAGCTTTAACAGGTTTTGCACAAAAACCAAGTCCCGAGTTATTGAACCCAACTAACCATACTTTAGTTTTAATCGATTACGAAGGACAAATGGCATTCGCCACAAAAAGTATCAACCCAATTGAATTACGCAATAACGCAGGATTAATTACCGGCGCTGCAAAAATTTTCAATGTTCCAACTATCGTAACAACCGTTGCTGAAAAATCATTTAGCGGACCTGTTTTTACAGAAATTTTGGAAGCAATCCCAAATACCTCTTCATATATTGACAGAACAACAATGAATACCTGGGAAGATGTAAACGCACACAAAGCAATTACTGCCACAGGCAAAAAGAAAATAGTATTGGCAGGACTTTGGACCAGCGTATGTATTGTAGGTCCTGCATTGTCTGCTATAAGCGAAGGATATGAAGTTTACATCATTACAGATGCCTCTGGAGATGTATCTAAAGAAGCTCATGAAATGGCAGTTAACAGAATGATTCAGGCGGGTGCAAAACCAATGACATCTGTTCAATATTTATTGGAATTACAAAGAGACTGGGCTCGCGGCGAAACTTATAAAGCTGTTACAGATTTAGCCGTAAAATATGGTGGAGCATACGGTGTAGGTATCCAATATGCAAGAGGAATGCTGAAACACTAATTATCATACAGTAATTCAATACTATTTTTAATTCTCACCTTTTATAACATTTATAACTTAACATTAAAAACATGAAAAAAATAATTTTAACATTAGCCATCAGCTTTTCAGCTTTAACAGGATTTGCACAAAAACCAAGTCCCGAGCTATTGAATCCAACTAATCATACTTTAGTATTAATCGATTACGAAGGACAAATGGCATTTGCCACAAAAAGTATCGACCCGATTGAATTGCGCAATAACGCAGGATTAATTACCGGCGCTGCAAAAATTTTCAATGTTCCAACTGTAGTGACAACCGTTGCTGAAAAATCATTTAGCGGACCTGTTTTTACAGAAATTTTGGAAGCAATCCCAAATACCTCATCATACATTGACAGAACAACCATGAATACCTGGGAAGATGTAAACGCGCACAAAGCGATTACCGGTAAAGGCAAAAAGAAAATAGTATTGGCAGGACTTTGGACCAGCGTATGTATTGTAGGCCCTGCATTGTCTGCCATAAGCGAAGGATATGAAGTTTACATCATTACAGATGCCTCTGGAGACGTATCAAAAGAAGCGCATGAAATGGCTGTTAACAGAATGATTCAGGCGGGTGCAAAACCAATGACATCTGTTCAATATTTATTGGAATTACAAAGAGACTGGGCTCGCGGCGAAACATATAAAGCAGTTACAGATTTAGCAGTAAAATATGGTGGAGCGTACGGTGTAGGTATCCAATATGCAAGAGGAATGCTGAAACACTAATACCTTAAAAAAGCGAGATTTTTAATCTCGCTTTTTTAACTCTCATTAATTCTTTAAAATGAAATCGCCATGATTCAAAATTTCAATTAGCAATGAAAAATGGTACCCTCATATTCCTCCAAAAACTAATAGTATTATCAATATGAAAAAGTCACTAAAAAAAATTATTTTTTTAATAATGCTGATGACAAATGTTGTTTTTTCTCAAAAAAAAACCGCACCCACATTAATTGTTTTCAATGCAAAAATCCACACACTGGATGATAAAAACCCAAACGCTGAAGCTTTTGCAATAGCCGATGGAAAAATAATAAAAATTGGAAACAACAAAGTAATATTACAACTCAAAAGCAAAACCACAAAAATCGTGGACGCCAAGAATAAAACTATCATTCCGGGCTTATTTGACAGTCACTCTCATGTTATAAGGGGTGGTAGATTTTATAATACTGAATTGCGTTGGGATGGAGTTCGTTCTTTAACTAAAGCTTTGCAAATGTTGAAAGAACAGGCGCAAAGAACTCCCGAAGGGCAATGGGTACGTGTCGTTGGAGGCTGGAATGCTTATCAATTTGCAGAAAAAAGACTCCCTACTCTGGCCGAAATTAATGACGCAACCGGAAATGTTCCTACTTTTATTTTACATCTATATGGCCACGCCTATCTTAACAAAGCAGGTTTAACCAAATTAAAAATAGACGCTACTACACCTAACCCGCCCGGAGGTCTGATTCAAAAAGACGAAAAAGGAAATCCTACCGGATTGCTGGTTGCCGAGCCAAGTGCTTATATTTTATATTCCAATATTGCAAAATTACCGGAATTGACCAATGCTGAAAAAATTAACTCCACTATAAATTTCTTAACTGAAAACAATCGATTTGGTATAACTGCTGTGATGGATGCCGGAGGTGGCTTCCAAAATTATCCAGATGACTATGGGATCGCATCCCAATTAGCAGAACAAAAGAAGCTTACTGTCAGACTGCCTTTTTATCTATTTCCACAAAAGCCCGGTAACGAACTTAAAGACTTTACCAAATGGATTAGTGAAGTAGAAGTTGGAAACCATGACGATGATCATAGCAAATTAGAATATTATGTTCAGGGTGGCGGGGAAAGTTTGGTTGCAACAGGTGCAGATTTTGAAAACTTTGACCAACCCAGACCTGAATTACCTCCGGCAATGGAAGCACAAATGCGCGCTGTGATTTCAACATTAGTAAAAAACAAATGGCCTTTCCGACTTCATGCTACTTATAATGAAACCATTAATCGTTTCTTAAACGTAATTGAGGATGTAAATAAAGAGACGCCTTTAAATGGACTGCTTTGGTTCTTTGACCATGCTGAAACAGTTTCTGTTGAGAACTTACAAAGAATTAAAAACTTAGGCGGTGGGATCGCTATACAGCACAGAATGGCTTTTCAGGGAGAAGCCTTTATCAAGAGATATGGTCTGAAAGCCGCTGAAAACACTCCCCCTGTCAAAGACATGCTGGAAATGGGAATTCCAATCGGAATGGGTTCAGATGCCACACGTGTAAGTTCCTACAATCCATGGATTGGCCTATACTGGTTAACTACCGGAAAAACAATAGGAGGTACTAAATATCAGTCAGATAGAAATATTCTTGACCGGGAAACAGCACTAAAACTTTATACCCAGGGGAGCGCCAAGTTAGTACGTTTGGACAAAGACAGAGGTATGCTTAAAGAAGGGTATCTGGCGGATTTTGCCATTTTATCAGCGGATTACTTTAATGTCCCTGACGAAAAAATACTTGATATCACTTCTAATTTAACTGTTGTTAATGGAGAAATAGTATATGCAGATGATATTTTCAAATCACTCATTAACCCATTTCCAAGAGCTATTCCGGACTGGTCACCGGCGAATTATTATGGTGGATATCAAAAAAATTAATTCAATAGAAAATGAAAATTTTAAAAACAATAAATCGTTTTAACAACATCATTTTGCCATATGATGCAGCTCTGCTCGCGTTTAGAGTCATTATTGCATCGCAATTGATAATCGTTCATGGGTTAAAAAAAGTTGGTATTGGTACGGGAACAGCTGAGGTTGTTCCCAATCCTTTTGATCTGCCGGATGCATTCAATCAAGTATTTGCAATAGCTTCAAATTTAATTTTTCCATTATTTGTAATCATCGGATGGTACACCAGACTTGCCATCATTCCTATTCTTGCGGTAACACTTTCGGGTTATTTTGTTGTACACTGGAATGATTCTCTACTTGAAAAAGACATTCCATTTATGTATTCAGTCGCTTTCCTGTTTATAGCCTATTCAGGGCCAGGTAAGTATTCAATAGACAGATTATTGGCAAAAAATAGTTATCTATGAAAAAAAATAAATTGATACTATTGCTGCTAGTATTCACATCTTTATCAATTTTTGCGCAGCAACGGTTAGATTTTAAAGCTTTGCGATATGATGAGGATTATTCATCAAAGAGCATTGACACTACTGCCACGTTTTTTGATAAAATAAAATACATTCCACTTGATCACCACCAAACACTGTACCTTTCTATTGGTGGTGAAATAAGATCACAATATCAATATTTTAACAATGAAAAATGGGGCGATATAGCACCAGATAATGATGGTTTTTTACTAACGCGGGCACTGCTTCATACAGATTTGAAGTACAAAAATCATTTTAGGCTTTTTTTTCAGTTACAAAGCAGTACTGCGATTAGTAGAATAGACCCAAGTCCTGTTGAGCGAAACGATCTTGATATTCACCAGCTTTTTGCTGATTATAATTTCACTTTGGGGAAAAATAACATGACTTTTCGATTTGGAAGACAAGAAATGCTTTTTGGATCTCAAAGACTTGTTTCTACAAGAGAAGGACCAAATAACAGGCAAGCTTTTGATGCCGCAAAAATAATTATTAAGAATGGAAATTTTAAATCAGATCTGTTTTACAGTCATTACGTAAAAAATCAACAAGGTTTTTTCGATGATAAAACAACTCCAAATACTAAATTCTTTGGAGTCTATAATGTTGTGAACCAAGTACCTGTTGTCCAAAACATCGATTTCTATTATTTGGGTCTAAAAAAGGACAAGGCAAAATTTGATGATGCTGTTGGCGATGAAGTACGTCATTCTTTAGGGACAAGGCTGTGGGGAAAAAAGTTTAATTGGAATTATGATTTCGAAGCGGTTTATCAATTTGGAGAAATCGAAAGCAAACAAATTGACGCCTGGACACTCTCTTTAAACACAGGTTATCAGTTTGAGTCCGTAAAATTCAGACCTATAATTAATTTGAAAACTGATTTAATTTCTGGTGATAAACATTATGATGACAATCAATTACAAACATTTAATCCATTATTTCCTAAGGGAGCCTATTTTGGACTAGCATCTTTGATAGGGCCTTCAAATCTAATTGACATTCATCCTTCAGTTATTTTAGAGCTTAACAAAGAAATTACTTTTACGGTAGATTATGACTTGTTCTGGAGATTTGAAACTAAGGATGGAATTTATGAAGCCAATTCAAAACTAATTTATTCAGGCCGTGGAAGCCCGGAGAAATTTATAGGAACCCAATTGGAGACTTTTGTAGATTATGACGTAAAAAAATGGTTAGCCTTTAGAGTAGAAGGAACCTGGTTTGCAGCAAAAAACTATCTGAAAGATGTTAGTGCCGGTAAGGACATTTTATTTTTAGCAACAACTGCCTATATAAGATTTTAATTATAAAACACTTCTAATGGATATTAATTCTGTTATAAGTGTTTTTTTCATTGCTTAAAAAGTATAACTGCCCTTTTCCCTACTGTACTATTTATTTAGATAATTAAACAGTATTTGAATTAAATAAAGCTAAGTATAACATAGAAACAGACATAAAATAGAAGTATAAAAAATGATTTCACAGTAACTTAATCAATATCTAAAAGTAAGGCCTACAAAATATATCCTCAGTATAATAACTCACTAACAAATTTACGAAATAACGTAACTTAGTTACGATAATAAAAATTCATAACTAATTAATAATCAATAATTTAAATACACAGGTATATTCTTTGTCTATTGCTTGTCATTCATTTTATAACTTAAAAATCTAGAACATGAAAACAACAATTGACGACGAAATATTGCCTTACTCAAAAGATCCGGCAATTTCAGTCTTAACCAAAGAATTTCTCACGGCCGTTAACTCTGGCGGGGCTGGTTTAGAAACTATGTCTCCGGAAGATGCCAGATCGGTTTTGGTTGCTGTGCAAAAATCAGTAGATGTAGATTACTCGGGTATCGAAGAATTTGAAAAAATAGTCACCCAGGATGGCTATCACGTTAAATTAAACATTGTAAGACCTGAAGGTTCGAAAAAAAGACTCCCTGTTTTTATTTTCATACATGGTGGTGGCTGGGTTTTAGGCGACTATCCCACACACAAGCGTATGGTTAGGGATCTGGTCGTTTCAACTGGAGCCGCAGGTGTTTTTGTAAATTATACGCCATCTCCCGAGGCACATTATCCGCAGGCAGTAGAAGAAATTTTTGCTGCTACAAAATGGGTGGCTGAAAATGGAGCCGAAATCAATGTTGACGGGACAAAATTAGCAGTTGTTGGAAACAGCGTTGGAGGGAATATGACTGCAGTTACAGCATTAAAAGCAATTAAAAATAATGGACCAAAAATTACTTCTTTGGTGATGTTCTGGCCTATTGTTGCAGCCAATTTTGAAACTGATACTTATAAAAAATATGGGATAGATCGTTTTTTAACAACCAACTTAATGAAATGGATGTACGATCATTATACTACTGATCTGGAACAGAGAGAAGAAATGTATGCTTCACCAATAAATGCACCTATAGATTTGCTTAAAAAATTCCCTCCCACTTTAATTCAAGTTGCAGAAGCAGATGTGTTACGTGAAGAAGGCGAAGCATTTGGCCAAAAATTAGATGCAGCCGGAGTTGACGTTACAACAATTCGTTACAATGGTATGATCCACGATTTTGGGTTATTAAATCCCTTAGCACATCTTCCTCAAGTAAAATCTCTGTTTAGACATGCCGCTGCAGATCTCAAGAAAAACCTTTTCTCTTAATCCTAAAAAAACAAAATCATGAAAATAATACACACATCGGTAATCATTATACTAATATCACTATTTACTGGCTGTAAAAATGACGCCAAAACTGCTGACACAACAACCCAAACTGGGGAAAAACAAATTACAAACAGAGCTGAATATATTGAAGTAGAGCCAAATGTCAGACTTCACGTTACTGATCTTGGAACAGGACAACCTGTTGTTTTAATTCACGGCTATCCATTGAGTGATGCTATGTGGGAATACCAATATCATGCTCTTTTAAAAGAAAATTACCGCGTTATAGGAATTACTTTAAGAGGTTTTGGACAATCTGATAAACCTTACGGAAAATACAATTACGACCAGTTTGCAGCCGACATTAAAGTAGTACTGGATCAATTAGATATTCAAGATGCTACCTTAGGCGGATTTTCTATGGGTGGTGCAATAGCTTTACATTATGTGGCAAAATATAATAGTGCACATGTTAGCAAATTAGGTTTATTCTCTGCAGCTGCGCCTTGCCACACTAAAAAACCTGATTACCCTTACCCGTTTTTCACTAAAGAAGACATTACTAACTGGGTTGCATTTAACAATTCAGACAGACCTGCTTTATTGGCTGCAGTGGGCGAAAAATTTACTTTAACGCCAACTTCTCTTTCTCCTGGAATTGGAGCCTGGTTATACGGTATCGAAATGCAGTCATCACCTTATGCAATGGAACAGGCCTTAATAGCTTTGAGAGATGAGGATTTAAGAGGTGATCTTCCAAAAATTAAAATCCCCACACTTATCCTTCATGCAAAAAATGACCAAATTGTAGCTTATGCATTGGCAGAACAAATGAATAAAGCAATTCCAGGTTCACAATTAGTTCCGTTTGAAAAAAGCGGTCACGCCTCTTTTGTTGAAGAAAAAGATAAATTCAATCAGGAATTAATTAAATTTTTGAAGCAATAAATTAGTAAAACTGCCTGTATGAGTCTTTTTTACAGGCAGTTTTAATCCTTAAATAAATGGATTTCGTCAGAACTTACCTTTTTTAATAGAGTCACAGCAACATTACAAAGGCTTAATCAGTAAGGTTAAAAAAAATCTTCACTTTAGATTATTATTATTAAATTTAAAATGAAAGCAAACATCGAAGTAAAACAGACTTATAATTAACCCATGGAAACAATTAAATTAGAATTAGACGAGAAAAGACATGGAGCCTTTACTCTTTATATAGATGGTAAAAAACTTGGCGAAATGTCCTTAAGTATTACCGATGATCTATTAACTGTATACCATACAGGAGTTGAGCCTGAGGCCGAAGGAAAAGGTTATGCAAAGAAACTTTTAGACGAAATGGTTTCTTATGTTCGCGCAAACCATTTGAAGGTTTTACCGCTTTGTCCCTATGTCCATGCACAATTCAAAAGACATCCGGAGGAGTATAATGACATATGGAAAAAATAATCTAAAAACAATATGAATTTACAAAATATAACAGCCGGACTGCCTCTAAATGAGGCCAAAAAAGCACTCATCATGATACACGGGCGTGGTGCCAGTTCTAACGATATTCTTTCGATCTCCAGACATCTTGAAGTGAAAGATTTTGCATTGATTGCCCCTCAGGCAGAAAATAGAACCTGGTATCCTTACTCATTTTTAGTACCAATTGACGAAAATGAGCCATCACTTACCAAATCATTAGAAACTATTGCTCAGGTTGTAATAGCCATAGAGGAAAACGGAATTAAAAAAGAGAATATTTATTTCCTTGGGTTCTCACAGGGAGCATGTCTTGCCTTAGAGTTTACTGCCAGAAATGCAGCCAAATACGGCGGTGTTGTAGCTTTTACAGGCGGTCTTATAGGTGACAAAGTTCATGAAAGTCATTATAAGGGAAACTTCGAGAATACACCAATTTTCATCGGTACAAGCGATCCTGATTTTCACGTTCCGGTAGAAAGGGTAAAAGAAACTACAAAGCTTCTTGAAAAAATGGGCGCAGCAGTTACAACAAAAATCTATGATAACATGGGACATACTATAAGTCAGGATGAAGTAGATTTAGCAAACCAACTTATTTTTTCCCTAAAATAATGATTCAGATAACACGAATATACAGTGATGAAAATGGTGAAAGTCATTTTGAAGATTTTCAGGTTCCGTTAAAAAATTATGGCGCTATCGGTTTCTTGTCGGATGACCAACCTGTAAAATCAATTGTTTTTAGAGAAGTCGAACCTTCTTATGATTATGATTTCCATAATGCCCCGGATTGTCAATATATTATTCTTCTGGAAGGCGGCGTAACAATCGAAACTTCTTTGGGAGATAAAAGAACCTTTAATACTGGTTCTGTCCTGCTGGTTGAAGACACAACAGGAAAAGGCCACAAAACCAAAAACATCGAGGCAAAATTGCGGAAATCTATATTTATCAAATTATAAAAAAGCAAAATGAAGCTGTTATTCAAACAGGCTTGAGCACAATTACAATCCTGCTTGGCAACGAGTAATTTTTCTTTTGGTCTTCTGTAATACTGAATCTTAATCAGCCTGCATAGTGCCCATTTTTTTCACTCTCTTTCCCTTTCTTCTGGCCGATATGTAATCACTATTACTAGTGGATTTGTTGGTTTTCCCAAACACTTAACTGCTATGGTAGATTGGTCAGAAGGTATATTTGAGAAAGAGGCACACAAATAATTACAATTCGTTTTCGAAATAAAATATTACCCTCTCGTGAAATTACGATATATCGTATAATTAAAACGGCTAATAAAAGTAAAAACACTGATTAATACTGGGTAATAGCAAACGGAATATTATTTGTTTACATATATCCAAACAAATATTTCGCAATCCTGCATTTATTAATCTAGGTTAATCGATAACCATCTATAACAGAGGTAAATTTGTAATAGAAAATCAAAACAATTAATACAAATAAAATATAAATACCATGGAAAATAAAATTTTAGGCATACACCATATTACTGCAATTGCAGGTGACGCTAAACGTAATTTCAACTTTTATTCCAACATTTTAGGATTGAGATTCATCAAGAAAACAGTTAATTTTGACGATCCCGGAACATATCATTTTTACTTTGGAGATGAAGTTGGAAGCGCCGGAACAATATTAACTTTTTTCCCTTGGGGAGAAGGAATACAACAAGGAAGAAAAGGTTCAGGAATGGCAACAGAAATTGGATATTCTGTACCAAAAGGAAGCTTGGATTTCTGGCAGCAGCGTTTTGAAAAATACAATGTTATTTATAATAAACCAGCTGAAAAATTCGGAGAAAAATATCTTACCTTTTTAGATCCCGATGGTTTAAAATTAGAATTAATAGAATCTAAAACAGACGACAACAGAAAAGCATGGGAAACTGATGAAGTAAAAGCTGATGTAGCCACAAAAGGTTTTCATAACATTACTTTAACTTTAAACAACATCAAAGCTACTGCTGCTGTCTTAACTGAGATATTTGGTTATAAATTAATTGATCAGGATGTAAACCGTTACCGTTATGCAACTGATACAGTAGAAAATGCTGCCATCGTTGACTTGGTGGAATTAGCTGAAGAAAAACGCGGACACGTGGCAAACGGATCTGTTCACCATGTTGCTTTCAGAGTTCAAAACGATGAAATCTTAATGCACTTCCGTGAAAAAGTAGAGGCTTACGGCTTGTCAATTACGCCACAAATCGATCGACAATATTTCCACTCTCTTTATTTCAGAGAGCCAGGAGGTGTACTATTTGAAATCGCTACAGATAATCCTGGATTTACTGTGGACGAAAGTTTAGAGGAATTAGGTAAAAACTTAAAACTTCCAGCTCAATATGAATCAGACAGAGCAAGAATTGAAGACCATTTAGTTAAAATCAATTAATTTTTTATACTTATAAATCACTTGGAATCATAGTTTCTAAAACTATCATTTCAGGTGATTTCCCTGTAAACAGAACAATTAAAACTACATTAGCATGGCGAAAATAGCATTATACGGATTTGGCCGGATCGGAAGACAGTTTCTTCGTGTAGCCTTAAAAAATAATCTTTTCATTCCTGAAGTGATAGCCGATATTCAGGATATTGAATTGTTAGGAGCACTTTTTAGTGTAGATACCAATTACGGCAGATGGCACGAAGAGGTAAAAACAGCGGATGGAAATTTTAGAATCGGAGACAGAGAAATTCCATATAAGAATTCTAAGCTGGAAATTCCAGATTGGAAAGCTTTAGGAGTTGATTTAGTTGTAGATTGCACAGGACGTGCCACTACTCGAGAAAATGCCCAAAAACATATTGATAATGGTGCTAAATATGTTTTAGTAAGCGCGCCAAGCAAGTCCCTGGCAGATTGCGATGCCGTGCTCTTAAAAGGAATTAATTTGGAGGAATTTGATGCTGCAAACCATAAAATCATTAGTATGGGAAGTTGTACCACAAATGCACTTGCTTCCGTTGTCAAAGTAATCAAAGAAAATTTTGGGATTGAATACGGACTTTTTTCAACTGTTCACTCATATACCAATACCCAATCATTGACAGATCAGCCAATGAAAGATAGACGCGATTCATGGGCTGCTGCCGAAAATATCATTCCATCCTCATCGGGTGCTGCAAGAGCTCTACAGTTTATTTGGAGTGATCTTAAAATTACCGGAAAAGCCTACAGAGTTCCAACGAGAACCGGAAGCATCGCAGAATTAAATTTGGTCACCACAAAAAACTGCACAGTAGAAGAAGTAAATAATGCCTTTAGGGAAGCTGCATCATCAGGACCTTTAAAAGGTGTCATGGATGTTTTGGAAGACCAATGGAGTTCTTCCAGAATTGTGGCTGATCCGCATTCTTCAATTATTGATTTGCCTCTTACAGTAAAGGAAGGCAATTTACTTTCTGTAGCCACTTGGTATGATAATGAATGGGGGTTTTCTAACAGACTCGCAGAAGTTGCTGCCTATTTATCCAAAAGGATTTAATTTTCATCACTATATTTTAATTTGTTATTAAAAGCTGTCCCTATAGACAGCTTTTTTTATAGCGATTCTTTCTGCTCATTTAATAAACTTCATATTAAATTAACGATATATCGAAATTTAAAAAACACAGCTTTATACACAAACAACTGATAATCAATGATTAATAAAAATTGGCGTGTTTCTTGAAAAAATAAAAGTATTGGTCCACAATAGATAAATAAACAATTTAAAAATTAGATCCCGTCAAATTTTCTGATTGTTAACAGCATTTGAATTAAACATTTTATTATGCAAAACGAAATCTACCAATTAAAAAGTTACTAACTACTAAGTAAAAATTACAAAAACTTGATATAAAACATAACTCTAAATAAAAAGATTATGACGCTCTTAAAAGAACTTTCTCAAAAACAAATTATAATAATGTCTGCCACAGCTGGAATATGTGTTGCCAACATCTATTATAGTCAGCCAATCCTAAATGAAATAGCAAAATCACTTATGATTGAGGTAAAATCAACAGGTTTCATATCTGTATTATCCCAGGCTGGTTATGGCCTTGGATTATTTTTCATTACTCCTTTGGGTGATAAAATAGCGCGAAAAAAACTAATTCTGTGGCTACAATTAAGTCTAATCGTTTCATTGCTGATTATGGCTACTGCTTCTAACATTACCACTATATATATCGCCAGCCTTGCAATTGGTTTGTTTGCCGTTACAGCGCAAGTAATTCTTCCTATGGCAGCTAGTCTGGTTAGCGAAAATAGAGGTAAAATCGTAGGCATTATTTTCACTGGTATTCTCGTTGGTGTTTTAGCCGCCAGAGTGGTCAGTGGTTATATTGCAGAATGGCTGGGATGGCGTTATGTATATATCGTTTCTGCATTGTTAGTCTCATTTTCTGCCATACTAATGCAAACCGATTTTCCAGGAAACAAAGAACGATTTGAAGGCAGTTATACGGAACTATTACGCTCTGTATTGTGTCAATTTCAACGTTTTGCTACACTAAGGCGTACTGCGTTAGTTGGAGCACTAACATTCGGAACATTAAGCTCATTTTGGGTCACACTCACTTTTCATCTTAGTGGCAGCCCTTTTAATTATAAATCCGATACAATTGGGTTATTTGGTCTGCTTGCGGTGGGCAGTACAATGTTAGTTCCTCTCTTTGGAAAACTCTCTGACAAAGGAAATAATCCGGAACGTTCCCTGATTATTGCTATGGGATTAATATTAACCAGTATTATTGCCCTAGCCATATTCCCGGATTCCCTGGGAGCATTATGGTTCGCAATTATCTTAATTGATATAGGAGTTCAGGCTGCACAAGTAACCAACATTGCCTTAATTTATACTCTCGACACGAGCGCAAACAGTCGGATTAATACTGTTTATATGACTAGCTATTTTATTGGTGGTGCGCTTGGTGCCTATATTGGCATTTTATGTTGGAACGCTGGAGGATGGCTAGCAGTGACAATACAGATGGCACTTTTTATAACCCTTGCATTATCAATTGTTTTCGCAACAATAATTAAGACTCAATTATATAAAAAACAACAACAATAATTAAATTTAAATTACCATGAAAAAATCAGTATACATAGTAGCAGCCTTATTATCATTAGGAACTCTTCATTCGCAGAATATAGAGTTTACTTCGAAGGAGCTATATCCGGAAGGCACAGCATATAGCCCGAAACAAGATGTTTTTTTTGTAAGTTCAGTTCATTATGGAAAAATTGGAAAAGTTGATTATAAAGGGAATTATCAAGAGTTCATTAATGACCCTGAATTAATAGCTACAGTAGGGATTCTTGCTGATGATAACAGAAATTTACTGTATGTAACTATTACCGATAACGGCGTTGCCGAAAAGTCCAAACCAGAGACAACAAATAAATTATCCAAAATTGCAGCTTATGATTTAAAAACTGGTAAACGTAAGTTCATTGTTGATCTGCAAATTTTAAACCCAAACAAACCTAATTTTGTGAACGATTTGACCATTGATGCGAAAGGAAATCTATACGCAACCAATAGTTTCTCGCCTATTATTTTTAAAATTAATCCACAAGGGAAAGCATCTATTTTTGCACAAAATACACAGTGGACAGGAGAAGGATATAACTTAAACGGAATTGTATATCACAAAGATGGATATTTAATAGCAGCCCAATCCAATACAGGTACTTTATTTAAAATCGATATTAACGATGGTAATTCAATAAAAAAAATAAGTACGCCAGAGCTAAAAGGAGCTGATGGCCTAATCCTTAACGGAAAAAATGAATTACTAGTAATTTCGCATGCTTCTTATAAAATTTTCAAATTACAAACCAGTACTGATTGGAAAGAGGCTGCAATAAAAGATACGCAATCAAGTCTTAACGATTTTCCAACCACCGGAGTTTTTGCAAAAGGTAAATACTATGTCCTAAATGCAAAGCTTAATGAGCTTTTTAACCCTAAAAGTCCAAAAAGCTCAACATTTGTTTTGCAGGAAATTAAGTAGTAGATAATTAAATATTAAAAGGAAATTATCTCCTATACTTTAAAGTTTAAGAGATAATTTCCTTTTCAAATCTGCAGCGCCAAAACAATTATAATGCAAAAAACATTGCTATAGCGATTGTTTCAAAAGCTTTTGTTACTCTGAAAAATGCTGCTTTTTAATTCCGAGTTTCTTCATCTTCGAAATTAGGGTGGTTGAAGGGATTTCTAATTTGTTGGCTGCTCCGTTTGGTCCGGAAATCCTTCCATTGCATAATTTTATAATTTTAAGAATATATTCCTTTTCAATATCCTTTAAAGGCTTAATTTCAAAACCTTCGGAGTTATTTATTGCTAATATTTTTTCGCTTTCTGTCAAAAAGTTTATTTCATTAACAAGTAAGCCATCTGCCAATAAAACACTTCTTTCCATACAATGTTCCAGTTCCCTGATGTTCCCGGGCCAGGAATGATTCATCACTGACTTCAAGGCATTGCCCGATAATTTAATATTCTTTTTATCCGGGTTTTTTGTATACTTCTTTAGAAAATGCAGGCACAATTCTTCAATATCTTCTTTACGTTCCCGCAAAGGTGGCATAGTTATCGGGAAAACATTTAATCTATAAAATAAGTCTTTTCTAAATCTTCCATTTTCCATTTCAGTAATTAAATTTCTGTTGGTTGCGGCAACTACTCGGACATTCACTTTCAGAATACGTTTTCCTCCTATTCTTTCGATTTCCCTTTCCTGTAAGGCTCGTAAAAGTTTTGTTTGCATCTCGAGTGGAAGATCTCCGATTTCGTCTAAAAATAAAGTGCTATTGTGCGCCAATTCAAATTTGCCAATACGTTTCTCTGTAGCTCCTGTAAAACTTCCTTTTTCATGCCCAAAAAGTTCGCTTTCTATAAGGTGTTGCGGAATAGCGGCACAATTGACCGTTATCATTTTTTTGTGTTTTCTTGTAGAATTTTCGTGAATTTTAATGGCTGCCAATTCTTTACCGGTCCCGCTTTCCCCTAAAATTAGAACGGTCGAATCTGATGCAGTAACTTGTTGTATGAGCTCGTTTACTTTTTGGACAGCAATACTCCTGCCTATTAATTTATCCGATTCAAAAATTGTTTCGGTCACTTTTATATCAGAATATTGTTTTATTTCTTTTGATTTTCTGTCCTGATTCGTAATTAATTGCTCCTCCAGATTTTGTTTTAAAATGATGTTAGAGGCCGTAATAGACAGCTGAATATTGATACCGTTTAAAAATCTTTGAGAATCCCTGTCGAATTTATTTGCACGATCTATAAATAGAAAAAGTAGTAAGGGGTTTTTCTTTTGATAATGCAGCGGAAAAACAATCATATTTTTCATACCTGCATTGAAACTTTCTGCGATAAAATCAGGTTTTTGTTGTATTTTACTCAATGATCCGGCATCGAATTTTATAGCTTCCGGAGATTGAAGCGCAACATCAAAAAAACCATCATGTATATCATAAAGCTGCTTTTTAAAAATCGAAAACTGTTTTTTATCATCATGAAAAATAACCTTATATTGTTTTTCATTTTCATCAGTAGCGCAGAGCACAAAACGATCAAATGCGATATAGTTCTTTAAATCCTCAGCTAAAAAATAACGCAGCTCCTCTTGATCTGTAATAGCTGATAATTTTTTATTGATAGAAAGCAAAACAGTTTGTTCTCTGTTTCTTTCATTAATGGATAATAAGAGCCTGTCGATTTCTGATTGTTTATTTTCCTTCATTTGGTTTTAAAAGAGATTTCAATTTTGAAAAAGAAGCAATTTACTATTTAATGGTTCATTAATAGTAACCTTGTCTTATATTTAATTTTTTAATTTTTGAAAAAAGTGTCGAAGGCGATATTTTTAATAATTCTGCCGCCCCGCCTGCTCCATATACTTTACCGTGGCACATTTTCAGTGCATTCATAATATGCTCACGCTCCATTTCTTCCATTGATAAAATAGTAGTTTCGAGTTCTTTTTTAGCTACTGGAAAATCATTTAAAATTTCAAATTCTAATATTTCATTTTTAGAAGCTAGTAAAACATTTCGCTCTATCAAATGTTCGAGTTCTCTGATATTTCCTGGCCAACTATAATCTTTAAGCTGTTGTAATGCCTTCTCTGAGATTCTGGAAATATCTCTTTTTGCTTTTAAAGCATACTGCTTCAAAAAATAATATGCAAGATCTTCAATATCTTCAACACGTTCCCGTAGAGGTGGCAATTCAAGAGGAAATACATTTAATCTGTAATATAAATCTAATCTGAATCTTCCTTCTGCGACTTCAAACGGCAGGCATCTGTTAGTCGCGGCAATGATTCTAACATTCAATTTAATTGTTTTTTCACCGCCTACTCTTTCTATTTCTTTTTCCTGCAATACTCTTAAAAGTTTTACTTGAGAATCTAAAGGGAGCTCTCCTATTTCATCGAGAAAAATAGTACCGCCATTGGCCTGTTCAAACTTTCCTATTCTTAAACTATCAGCTCCTGTAAAAGCACCACGTTCATGGCCAAAAAGCTCTGACTCGATCAATGATTCCGGCAATGCCGCACAGTTTACCACCACCAAAGGTTTCGTACTGTTGTTGGAAAGGGAGTGAATTAAATCTGCGATTTTTTCTTTTCCTGTTCCGCTTTCACCTAAAATCATAACTGACGTTTCAGTGGGTGCCACAATCTTAATTTTCTGCAGTAAGTCAAGCAGTTTTTTGTTCTTGCCTATGATTTCTACTTTATGATTTTCTTTTGGCGTGGGTTTAATGTTACTGGTATCAATGGGATTTCCGGTTTCAAAATTGTATTTGTAACGCGCAATGTCCAGCATTACAAACAAATCTCTTTCTCTAAAAGGCTTTACTAAAAAACCATAAGGTTTTGTTTCTTTTACAGCATTTAAAATTGAATGATTGGTGTTGGCCGAAATGAACAAAAATGGAATATTTTTCTTTTCTAATTCACATGCAAGATCAATTCCGGTAAGATCGCCTTTAAGTATAATATCCAATAAAACCCAATTTGGCTTTTTTGAATCGATTAGAATTCGGGCTTCTTCAACTGATGCTGCAATACCACAAACTTCATAGCCGGATTTAATGAGTATCCTTTTCAGATCATTGGCTACAATAAATTCATCTTCGACTATTAGAATTTTTTCCATTATTTAATCTTTATTTTCTGTGTTTGCCAGTTGTTGTTTTGTAAAATTGATCGTAATCGTTAATCCGTTTTTGCTTTCAATATTAAATGTACCATCTGCCTGAGCACTTAAACCATGCATTAGATGCATTCCGAAAGAGTTTATTTCTTTAAGTTCTACATCATCTGCAACACCTACTCCATTATCTGAAATTATCAATTGATACGTTTCAAGCTCCATTCTTTTTAAACGGATATTAACTTCTCCCTCTGCCATTGAAGGATATGCATATTTAATCGCGTTAATGATAGCTTCATTTAAAATCAATCCCAAAGGCACAGCTTGCGAAACATCAAGATCAACACATTCAATATCCAGTTTATAAGATATTTTTTTTTCGGTATTAAAAACGCCTTTTAAATAAGTAATCAATTCCGGAATGTACCAGCACATATCAATTATGGCTAAATTTTCTTCTTCATATATCTTTTGATAAATTAGAGAAATCGCATTCATCCTGTGTTGGCTGTCCTGAATGGCCAAAAGAGCATCCTTATTTTCCAGATAAGCCGATTGTGAATTGAGCAGGCTAATGACAACCTGAAGATTGTTTTTTACACGATGTTGCAATTCCTTCAGAAGCCATTCTTTTTCACAAAGGAGCTTATTTAAAATTTCATTCTGATTATTGATTTGTGCTTCTTTTAGCTGTGCTATTTTTTTATGATTTTTTTTCGTACAATATAATTTATATGACAATCCCAAAATTAGAAATAATAAAGTCAAAATAACTAAAAAATCACTTCTTATTGCTGTGGTTATTGCACTTTTTTCTGGTACAATAATTTTATCTTTATTAGCATACATGCAGTTATTTTGTGTCGTGATTACCAATAAAATCACAAACCAAAAATATTTATTAAATTTTCTAAAACACTTTGTTTTATACATGCGTGCAGTTTTTAATCAATTCATAAACTTTTGTCTACTATCTCTTAGTGTACAGCAATAAATGGTCCTAAATAGCTAAAAACCTGTATTACAGGTATTATGTTGTTTTAAGTGCGATTTTGTTTTACGGTATTTCGTTAATTTATTGAAACATGACGAAATAGAATATTATAAATCGTGAACTATTGAAGTAAAAATGATTTTTTAAAGTTGTTCTTTATTAGATCAATTCACAATGCAGTACTATTTTATGAAATATGATCAAGCAAAAGCGATGTAAGTATTTGTCACATTACTTACAACGCTTTTTGAATGATTATCTAGAACAAAAAAGTTTTTTTTAAATAAATATTATAAATTGATTATTAAAACCTGTCAGGTAAAAATTAGCGCCATCGCACTCTTAAAATTTTTTGTGTTTGTTTAAAACAACTTTTTCGAAATTAAGCTTTAACAAAGTGCCATTGCTGTTCTCAATGGAAAAAGTTCCTTCTAAATTAGTGCTTAAACCTTTGATTAAACTCATTCCGAATGAATTATTTTTTTCTTTGAACTCAGCAGGAATTCCAATTCCATTGTCTTGAATGCTCAATGAATACTGTTTGGTATTAATAGCGGTTAACGTAATGGAAATGATTCCTTTCCCATCATTTGGAAAGGCATATTTTATAGAATTGGTAACCGCCTCATTTATAATTAATCCTAATGGAATCGCCTGTATCACATCTAATTCAATTTGATCTATTTCTATTTTAAAGCGAATACGTTGCCTCAAATAAAATGAATCTTTTAAATATTCAACTAATTCTTTAATGTAAACAGGTATATTTATAGTTGAAATGTTTTCGGACATGTACAGTTTTTGATGAATTAAGGACATGGCATGAATTCTGTGCTGACTGCTTTTTATAGTAGATAAAGCCAACTCATTTTCAATATAAGAAGACTGGGAGTTAAGCAGGCTCATTACTGTTTGGAGGTTGTTTTTCACCCTGTGATGAATCTCTTTTATCAGCCATTCTTTCTCATTAAGCAAATACTGGAGATTTGTATTTTTCAGGCTAATTTCCTTTTCTTTAATTTCAAGCTTTTTATTGTTTTTTTGTTTTAAACGATACAGATTGTAGAGTAATACGATAATTATTAGCAATAATAGGAGTAATCCAATCGATAATTTTATTATCAGTTTTGATTTTTCTAATTGATTCTGCTGTAAGCTATTTTGAACGCCTAATGATTTAATGCTTTCTTCTTTCTTTAAAGCTTCATATTGAATCTTTAATTCTTCAATCTGTCTGGATCTATAATTACTAAAAAGGGAATCATTAATTTGCTTATATACTTGATAATGCTTAATTGCTGGAAAATAGTTTCCGGAAAGAGAATCAATTTTAAACAAGGAAAGTTCTAAATTCTGAAAATGAAAGTTTTGCTTTTTTCCTTTGCTTATGGCTTTTATTTTGTCGGCATAAAATTTAGCATTAATAAGATCTCCTTTTTCAGCATAAAACAATGACATGAGCGAATAACATTCTGCTACGTCATAATCGGTTTCTAGTGAGTTTAATTTTTTAGCATAAGTGATCATTTCTAAATAAAATTTTTCTGCTAAAGTTTGGTTTCCTGCCTTTTCATTGGCAATTGCCTTGATTCTGGCAAGATACATTTTATCTAAAATATTTTCGGGCGGATAATCTTTACTTACCGCATTGATGTAATTAAGCGCAACTGTGTATTTTTTATTATTAAAAAGTGACTCAGCCGCACCAAAAAAACTTTTATACCAGTTTTCATTTTTAATATTATATTTTTTATCTGCGTCAATACTCTTTCTATATAGTTTTATGGCTTCTTCATAATGTCCCATAATATTATATATGTTTCCTAAGCGCATATAAAATTGGTTAGCGCAGATATAGTCTTTTGTGGCTTCCATAGTTTTGATACTCTCTAATGCATAATACAATGCCTTTCCTATTTCAGTTGTCTGAATGTATATAAAGGCAAGAGTTGTTGTTGTATAATGATTATGCTTAAATCCGATTTTTTTTTGAAGTGCAAGACATTTTAAGTTTTCTTTCTCGGCAAGGTCCATTCTTCCAGTCCAAAAATGAACTGTAATTAATTTCATTAAAGATTCTAATTCCTTCTCTTTTTCGTTAATTGTTCGGTAAAGTACCATTGCCTCTGATAGCGATTTTGCTTTATCTTCATCGGTAAGAGGAAGATAAGTCCCTTCATTTTCTAAAGCTTCAGCTAAAGCTTCCGGTTGATTTAATGTTCTGATTTCTTGCACAGCTTTTAAAAATATCCTTTTACTTTCGTCAAGGTTATTTGCTTGGGAGTAATATTTTGCCAATAACATATTGCTCTGCTGTTGCCATTTAGATATCCCGATTAAATTACTTTGCTGTATAGCTTGTTTTATATAGATTACTGATTTTTGAAGATCTTCCTTTTTGTTTCCAGGTTTAAATAAATAATGACTCCCTAAATGAAGTAATAATTTGACACGATCCGTTTTTTGTAACTTGGCGAGTATCTTTAATGCCCCCTTTATATTATTATTATCTACCAGTTCACTTCCGGGCATATAGTTTCCGTCATTATAACCCTCATCATATGATAGTGATACAGGAACATTATTCGCTTTACAAGCCATTACCATTGCACTATCTATATCTATAGCACCTTGGTATGACGCGTGTAAATAAATTCCCGTAGCTTTTAGCAATAATCTCTCTTTTTTTACATCAAAGCTGTTTACCGGTTTTTTGATTTGACTATAACTTTGAAGTGTAATACTTAAAAGAAAACCTAAAAAGTAAATTATTTTCATGTTTTTTTGTTAATTTTCTTATAATTATTAACAAATATAACATAAAGGAAACCAAATGTTTATTGTTCTACAACTAAATTAGCAGTTTTTGAATTAATGTTTAGCCAAAAAATAATATAAATGTGTATCGATTTTAATAATAATATTTAAAACATAATTATTACCAGAATCTTCTTTAAAGAAATATTATTAAAGAAAAATAAATTAGATTTGCTTTTAAGTATTGAGATATTATTTATATTAATACTCCTTTGTATTAGCCTTAATCGCATATTATCTATTAAATAACCGATATAACCACAGTCATTCAACATGCAGCATTTGCTTAAAACCTGTCTTTTATTTTTTTTTTTTCACATCAATATTACCGTTTTTTCACAGCCTTTATCAAAACAAAAGAGTGAACAAATTAAAGCGGAATTAAAAAAAAACTTAAATGATACAACACGGATTTTAAAACTGCAAACCCTAAGTTTATATTATGTTACAAAAGTTGGCGAAGATAAAGCCGATATGGATAGCAGTTATGTTTTTGCCAGAGAAGCCGACTTTCTGAGTCAAAAAATCAATTACAATAAGGGAAAATGGATGAGCCTTATTTTGTATTCTCAAATTTTTCGGGAGGGAAACAATCCATCCAAAGGAATCAGAGAACTTAAAAAAGCTTTTGAAATAGCGCATAAAAACAATATTTTATGGCTTGAGGGTGAGGCATACCGCGAACTTACCAATTATTATGATATAAATAAGAGAGAATGCATTATTCGGATAAAAATCGTCGAAAAAGCCTATAGAGCCTTTAAAAAAGGAGGTTCTAAACAGCAAATTGCTGACATTTTATTATACTATGGTGGTCACTATTTTTATTTAGGAAATTTTAAGGCCGCCCTTCAAAAGTATAACGAAGCCAAAAACCTATATGAAGCTATTGGCGACAAAGACCAAATGCAGAATTTATACAGCCATATGTCTGAAACATGTTCTAAAATAGGTTTGTATACTGAGTCTGTAAAATATAGCCTGCAATCCATCAATATGGGAGAGCAAGATAAGAATATATTTTTCTTAATGGAGGACTATACTAATCTTGCGCTTACCTACTATAAAATGGGAAACTACGAATTAGCGTTAAATTATCATCAAAAATCATTTGATTACAATTTAAAAATATATTCTGAATTTTTTTCTTTTTATAATGCCTCTTATATTATTAAGGACTTGATAAAACTCGGCAGAAATAAAAAAGCCAAACATTTTTTTAATACTACAGTCAGAAATTTAAAAGTTACCGATGCCAGGGATCAAATTTGGCTTCAGATCTGTTATATGATTCTTTTTGATGATTTAAATAACTACCCCATATCCAATCAAGCTTGCTATAACCTAATGGAACTTCAAAAAGCAAATCAAAAAAAACTGCCAGAGATGATAAATCTTGAAATAAACAACAATATAGTTGCCCATTTATTTAAGATTAAAAATTACGAGTTAGCTGCAGAATATCTAAATAACAATATAAAATTAGGGAAATCAATTAAGGATATTGATATGATCATTAATGGACAATTTATGAAATTTAAATTGGATTCCGCAGCTGGCAATTATATCTCTGCTATTTCTCATCTTAGAAAATATGAGAAAGCAAAAGACAGTATTTTTAATGATTTGAAATTTTATCAAATTTCAAATCTTCAAATAAAATATGAAACCGAGAAAAAGGATAAAAACATTCATGTTTTAACCAACCAAAGCGAACTACAGAAGGTTAAGATAAAAAATGATAAAATTATAAAAATTGTTGCGGGTGTAATTTTGATTTTATTGTTGATTATTACGATATTGATTTTTAGAAGTTATAAAAATAAAAAAGAAAGTAACGAAAAACTTGAGCTAAGTAAATTAGATATAGAGAAAAAAAATAAAGTCCTTAAAAATGTAGTGAAGGAAAAAGAATGGCTTTTGAAAGAATTGCACCATAGAGTAAAAAATAATTTGCAGGTTGTCATGAGTTTGCTCAATACCCAGTCTTCTTATCTTAAGGACGAATATGCGGTTGATGCGATAAAAAACAGTCAAAACAGAATTTATTCTATGTCGTTGATTCACCAAAGATTGTATCAGTCAGACGGACTTTCCTGCGTCAAAATATCTGAATATATTAAGGAGCTTGTTAATTATTTAAAAGACAGTTATCAATCTGAATCTAATTATATTCTCGACATTGAAGATATCGAAATGCACGTTTCGCAAGCGGTACCCATTGGATTAATATTAAATGAAGCAATAACAAATGCTCTGAAATATGCTTTCCCTGACCAAAAAAAGGGAACCATTAAAATCTCGTTGCGCCATTTTGAAGATGATTATTTTGCACTCGAAATAAGCGATAATGGAATTGGTATCGAAGGAGAAATTGATATAACTAAATACAATTCGCTCGGAATGAAATTGATGGAAGGCTTAAGCTCAGATTTAAATGGCGAGTTTAAAGTAACTTCTTCAAATGGTTTAAAAATTTCTGTAGTTTTTCTCTATGATTATTCTTTTGCTATAAAAATGAAATCATGAAATAAATACTATAAATCCAATTGAATTTATCTTTTTTAAAGCTATTTAAATTCAGCCTTGATCAATTATTATCTATTAAATAACCGAAATAACCACAGTCATTCAACATGCAGCATTTGCTTAAAACCTGTCTTTTATTTTTTTTTTTTCACATCAATATTACCGTTTTTTCACAGTCTTTATTGAAACAAAACAGTGAACAAATTAAAGCGGAATTAAAAACAAATTTAGATGATACTACACGAGTTCTCAAACTGCAAACCTTAAGCTTGTATTATGTTTTAAAAGCAGGCGAAGAAAAAGCGGACATAGACAGCAGCTATATTTTTGCCCGACAAGCAGATTTACTGAGTCGAAAAGTCAATTACGACAGAGGAAAATGGATGAGCCTAATTTTGTATTCGAAAATATTCCAGGAGGGTGACAATTCATCAAAAGGAATAAGAGAGCTTAAAAAAGCTTTTGCAATAGCGCATAAAAACAATATTTTATGGCTTAAAGGTGAGGCATACCGCGAACTTACAAATTATTATGAATTTAATAAAACAGAATGTCTTATTCGTTTAAAGATCATCGAAAAAGCCTATAAGGCATTTAAAAAGGGAGGTTCTAAACAACAAATTGCTGACATTTTGGTATATTATGGTGCCCACTATCATTATTCCGGAAATTTTAAGGCCGCACTTCAAAAGTTTAATGAAGCCAAAAATCTATATGAAGATATTGGTAACAAAGATCAAATGCAGAATTTATATCACTATATGGCCAGAACATATTCTAATATAGGTTTGTATACAGAGGCCATTAAATATGAACTTCAGTCAATAAAAATTGGAGAGCGAAGCAATGATATATTTTCCCTAACAATTAATTATATGAGTCTGGCACTTTCCTATTATAGAATGGAAAACTATGAAATGGCTTTGAATTACCATAGAAAAGTATTTGATTATAGTTTAGAAATGGATGCTCCTGAAATTTCTCCTTTTTACAATGCCAGTTATATTATTAAGGATTTACTAAAACTGGGTAGAAAAAAAGAAGCTAAACAATTTTTTAACACTACAGTTACAAAATTAAAAATTAAAAATTACTACGATAACATTTGGCTCCAAATCTGCTATATAACCTTTTTTGATGACTTACAAAACTATAACACCTCTAATCAGGCTTGCGGTAAACTGATAAAAATTCAAAAAACAAATAAAAATATTATATCTGAGATGATTAATATTGAAATAAACAACAATATAGTTACCCATTTATTCAAGATTAAAAATTATGAGTTAGCTACAGAGTATTTAAATGAAAGTATAAAAGTAGGAAAATCAATCAAAGATATTAATATGATCATTAATGGTGACTACATGAAATTTAAATTGGATTCTGCTACTGGAAACTATATGTCGGCCATTTCCCATCTTAGAAAATATGAGAAAGCAAAAGACAGTATTTTTAATGATGTGAAATTTTACCAAATTTCAAATCTTCAAATAAAATATGAAACAGAGAAAAAGGATAAAGACATTCATGTTTTAACGAACCAAAGCGAACTTCAGAAGGTTAAGATAAACAATGATAAAATTATAAAAATTGTTGCGGGTGTTATTTTAATTTTATTGTTGATTATTACGATATTGATTTTTAGGAGTTATAAAAATAAAAAAGAAAGTAACGAAAAACTTCAGGCAGGTAAAGTGGATATAGAGAAAAAAAATAAAGTTCTTAAAAATATAGTGAAGGAAAAAGAATGGCTTTTGAAAGAATTGCACCATAGAGTAAAAAATAATTTGCAGGTTGTCATGAGTTTGCTCAATACCCAGTCTTCTTATCTTAAGGACGAATATGCAGTTGATGCGATAAAAAACAGTCAAAACAGAATTTATTCTATGTCGTTGATTCACCAAAGATTGTATCAGTCAGACGGACTTTCCTGCGTCA
>NZ_JAVDXR010000001.1:0-787742 GCF_031458035.1 Flavobacterium aquidurense | reverse complement strand
CGCAATCTACTTCATTATCTAATTGACAAATTATCTCATTATCTAATTCTTTTAATGTGCCAATTAGAAAATTTGATAATTAGATAATGTTTGCCTTTGCGCAATCTATTTCATTATCTAATTGACAAATTATCTCATTATCTAATTCTTTTAATGTGCCAATTAGAAAATTTGATAATTAGATAATGTTTGCCTTTGCGCAATCTATTTCATTATCTAATTGACAAATTATCTAATTAATTCCTCTGTCTTACAGTTCGTTGTTCGATTCTTTTTTCAAATTTTTCTCCCTGAAAAATACGTTGCACCATGATTCCCGGAATATGAATTTGATTTGGATCTAAAGTTCCAACGGGAACCAATTCTTCAACCTCAGCAATAGTTATCTTACCTGCACCTGCCATACACGCATTGAAGTTTCTGGCAGTTCCTTTAAAAATAAGATTTCCGGCTTCATCGCCTTTCCATGCTTTCACGATGGCAAAATCAGCTTTAAAAGCTAATTCCATGATGTGCATTTTGCCGTTGAATTCGCGAACTTCTTTTCCTTCAGCAACTTCAGTTCCAAAACCTGCCGGCGTGAAAAAAGCAGGAATACCAGCTTGTGCTGCACGACAACGTTCTGCTAAAGTACCTTGCGGAGTTAATTCCACTTCTAATTCACCTGAAAGCATCTGGCGTTCGAACTCGGCATTTTCTCCCACATAAGATGAAATCATTTTTTTGATTTGCTTCTTTTGTAAAAGCAATCCCAAACCAAAATCATCAACTCCTGCATTATTTGAAATGCAAGTTAAATCTGAAACACCTGTGTTTACCAAGGCTGCAATCGTGTTTTCAGGAATTCCGCATAAACCGAAACCACCAAACATGATTGTCATGCTGTTTTCAATTCCGGCAATTGCCTCCTGAACATTATTTACTTTTTTTGTTATCATAACAAACTGTCTTTATTACCGTATATTTTTGATAAAAATAAGATTTTTAGATTAAATTATAACGATTTCGTAAAAAATAAAACATACTCATTTCAAAAAAATATCCTTTTGTATCCTTCCAAATTTCAGAAGTTACAAAAGGATATTTTTTATTTAAAGATAATTGAATTTACAATTCAAATTCGTCTGTATTTTGTTCTGTTTGAGTGGTATCTTTTACAACAGCTGGTCTACTGTAACAATCTACTTTTATAGAAAGATTTGCCGGACGTTCAAATTCTGATTTAGAAATCTGGAGACTTTCGTCTTTGTAGCAAAGTTTCATAAAATAAGCCCAAACTGGCAATGCGGCTGTAGCGCCCTGACCATATGTCAAACTTTTGAAACGTGCTGAACGGTCTTCACAACCAACCCAAACACCTGTAACTAAGTTCGGAACCATTCCCATAAACCAACCGTCTGACTGGTTTTGAGTTGTTCCTGTTTTACCCGCAATTGGATTTCTAAACATGTATGGATATCCTGTCCAACGGTTATCTCCACTTCCTCCACCTTCTGTACGTAAACGTGCACCAGATCCAGTTTCTGTAACTCCTTCTAATAATTTGATTACTGCAAAAGCAATATCTTTATTTAAAACATCATGCGATTCCGGAATTGGTTCGTAAATAACCTCTCCGCTTTTATTCTCAATTCTACTTAAAAACTGAGGTTTTACGTAAACACCCTGGTTTGCAAACGTACTGTAAGCTGCGACCATATCTTCAACGGTAATATCAACGGCTCCTAATGCGATAGAAGGCTGTACCGGAATTTCAGTTTTAACTCCTAATTTTTGTGTCAATTCTACAACAGCTTCAGGACCCGTTCTATCAATTAATTTAGCCGAAACCGTATTGATGGAATTTGCCAAACCTTGCTTTAGCGTAACCATTCCGCGGTATTTATTGTCAGAGTTTCTTGGCTCCCAGTCTTCCGTAACATGGTGACGTCCTTTGTGAATCATAAACGGACCGTCTAAAATAGAATCACAAGGCGACATATTTAATTGTTCAATCGCTGTTGCATAAACGAACGGTTTAAAAGTAGAACCTACTTGTCTCGCTCCTTGCCCAACGTGATCGTATTGAAAATATTTATAATTGATTCCACCAACCCACGCTTTGATATTTCCGGTCTGAGGCTCCATAGCCATTAAACCAGATTGCAAAAAGTGTTTATAATAGCGAATAGAATCCAAAGGTGTCATAATCGTATCACGCTCCCCTTTCCAGGTAAAAATGCGCATTTGTGTTTTTACTTTGAATGAAGCAATGATGTCATCTTCGCTTTTATCCATATCTTTCATGATTGCCCATCGCGTAGAATTTTTCATCGCCTGCATCATGATTCTTTCTGTTTCTGCTTGGGTAATATTTACGAAAGGCGCATTTTTATTGGTTTTCATTTCAATAAAAAATTGCTGTTGCAGGTTTTTCATGTGCTCAGAAACGGCTTCTTCCGCATAAGACTGCATTCTTGAATCGATAGTAGTGTAAATTTTCAGACCATCTTTGTAGATATCGTAATCAGAGCCATCAGGTTTTTTGTTTTCAGCTACCCATTTCTTCATATAATCACGAAGATATTCTCTGAAATAAGTTGCAGTTCCTTCGCGGTGGCTTTCTAATTTGAATTTCAAAGTAATTGGCAGCGCCTGTAATCTTAATTTTTCAGATTCCGTAATCATTTTTGCTTTTTCCATTTGAGAAAGCACCACATTACGACGGTTTTTTACGCCCTCCGGATTACGAACCGGATTATATAAACCTGAATTCTTGAACATTCCGACTAAAATAGCCGATTCATCCATCGTTAAATCTTTTGGGTCTTTGGAAAAATAGGTTTGCGCGGCAGAACTTACTCCAACAGAATAATTTCCAAAATCGTAAACATTGCAATACATCGCCAAAATTTCGTTTTTGGTATATTGTCTTTCCAGACGAATGGCGATAATCCATTCTTTTATTTTTTGTACAATTCGAAAAGGAAGAAACTTAGAACCTTCTCCGTGAAATAATTGCTTTGCTAATTGCTGTGTTAACGTACTTGCTCCACCGTTAGTTCCTAAACTAAAAACTGCTCTTAAAGTTCCGCGTCCGTCGATTCCTGAATGTTCGTAAAAACGAGCATCTTCAGTAGCAACTAAAGCTTCAACCAAACTTTTTGGAAGATCTGAATATTTAAGTTGTGATCTGTTGGTTTTGAAGTATTTACCAAGAACCACTCCATCAGAAGAGATAATTTCGGTAGCTAAATTTGAATCCGGATTTTCCAAGTCTTCAAAAGAAGGCATTGAGCCGAATAATCCCCAAGAGGCAAATAAAAAGAAAGCTAAAACACCAAGGAGAGAATAAGCAAAGACTCTCCAAAATTTCTTTTTATAGTAATTGATATCTTTAACGCTATTTGTTTGATTGTTTTTTTTAGCAGCCATAACTATATTTCTAATCTTTTTGTTCTATTCTAAAACCTACGTCTGTAATACCGTCCAATTCCTGAACTCCCGGTATTTTCCCTGATTGCCTAACAGCTTGTTTTATGTGTACTTTGTACTTTCCTCTAAACTTCACGTCTTCTTTATAAAACAGTTTACTTTCTTTAATGTCTGAAAAACCATTTCCTAATAAAGTCCCGTCAGGGTTAGCCATTTGGTATTCTAACGTATCTACTTTCGTAAAACCATTTGGCATTTCGAGAGCTACAATTACAAACAAATTATTGAACGGATAATCGTTATTGTCTCTCAAATTTACAAATAAATTGTATTTTTTGGTGGAATCTAAAACAGGTAAATCAAAAGTTACAACACTATCTTTATGCCATGCGCTTCCAACAGATTTGTACTCATCGAATACTCTTTTTTTATCGCAAGAAAAAAGAAGTATTGCTACCAAAAGAAGAATTCCGCTATTTTTTATTCTCATTTTTAGTAATAATTATAGGTTTTCTTGGTTCAGCCGGTTTGTTCTCATTCGAATTATTTGGCTTGTTCGACTGATTTTGTTTGTTATTTGGCTTGTTTGCTTTATTCGGATTTCCTCCTCCGCCCTGTTTATTAGGATTATTATTTCCTTGCTGCGGTTTGTTTGGAGTAGCTACAATCGCATTTTCAGCATTTGGTTTGCGTTTGCGATTTGGTTTTTTCTTTCTTTTAGGCTGGTCAAAACGAGTTAAACTCTCTTGTCCCATTGCATTATTGAAATCTTTTTCAGGCTCTGAAACTACTTCAATTGCAAAATCTTCAAGTGAAGAAACTTTGTTTTTCTGTTTATTTTCGGCAATAATTTCTTTTACCTGATCAATTTTCAAAACATGCCAGTTTGCGAAATTATTCGTGTACGCAAACCACATTAAACCTTTAAAAATATCTTGCTTTTGACAAACTGCATCTCCTTTTTCAGTCACTAATTTAGTATCGTAATCCGGGAAATCTTTCAGCGCATCCATATACGTATCAAGCTCGTAGTTCAGACAACACTTTAATTTTCCGCATTGTCCGGCTAATTTTTGAGGATTTAGAGAAAGCTGTTGGTAACGGGCAGCCGAAGTATTCACACTTCTAAAATCTGTCAGCCATGTAGAACAGCAAAGTTCACGTCCGCAAGAACCAATTCCGCCCAAACGAGCCGCTTCCTGACGGAAACCAACTTGTTTCATTTCGACTCTGGTGCTGAATTCTTTTGCAAAATCCTTAATCAAAAGTCTAAAGTCTACTCTGTCATTTGCTGTATAGTAGAATGTAGCTTTTGATCCGTCTCCCTGAAATTCAATATCAGAAATTTTCATTTCTAATTTATGCTGAATCGCTAATTCACGCGCACGAACTTTCATTGGCTCTTCACGATCACGCGCTACAGACCAAATATCAATATCCTTCTGAGATGCTTTTCTATAAATTTTAGGAACTTCATTGCTTTCGTGATTTACACCTTTTTTCTTCATTTGAATTTTTACCAATTCTCCTGTCAAAGTTACAATCCCGATATCATGTCCTGGTGATGCAACAGTTGCTACAATATCACCAATACTTAAAGTTAATTTCTCCGAATTTCTAAAAAATTCCTTGCGTCCGTTTTTAAAACGAACCTCAACACAGTCAAAAACAGCCTCTCCATTAGACGGACTCATGTTCGCAAGCCAGTCAAAAACCGTTAATTTATTGCAGCTATCGGTGCCGCAAGTCCCATTATTTTTACAACCCTTTGGTGCGCCACCATCTGAGGTTGAACAACTTGTACATGCCATAATTATATATGTAGTGTTGCACAAAGCAACTTAAGTTCATAAACGTTTAATCGGTAAAGATAGTATTTTTTTTAGTTTGGTTTTTATGGATTAAAACTAAATGCTTGTTAAATAAAAAAACCTATTCTGCTTGTGGCAAAATAGGTTTTTTAAAAACATTTTAAATAAAAAATTTAAGTTTCTTTAATCGTAATAATCTTAACCGGACACGCCTTTACCGCTAATTCACAATTTTCAACAATAGAATGATTGGTAGATTTTAAAGTATAAAATCCTTTTGCATTCACTGAATTAATCAAAACTGATTTTCCATCTTTTTTTGACATTTGAAAATGAACCGGATCCATTTCGACGCAGTAATTACAGCCAATACATTTATCTCTTTGCAATGTTATAATTACCATTACGCTTGTACAATTTTATATAATTTAACAGACATTCTGATTCGGAAAGGCAATTTAAAAGTACAATCATCACCTTTTGTCGCATTTTTAACAGCCCTATTATCCACAAATATTTCATCAATAATCATTTCCTTAGCACCTGTACTTGGGCCGGTAACCAAAATTTTATCTCCAATTTTAATATCGTAAGCTTCTATCTTGAATTGTCCGACTTCTGCTTTAGGAAAATAATGCGTGCCTTTTCCAACGTATACTTTCTTTTGAGTCGCAGCAGATCCTGGAATGTCGCTCCATTCTCCTAATTCTTGCCCCAGATAATAACCTGACCAAAAACCGCGATTGTAAACGGTATTCAAACTTTCCACCCAGACTTCGACTTTTTCTTTGGAGAACGTTTTATAGTAATAAGCATCAATTGCTTCACGATACGTTTTGATTACTGTTGCAACATATTCCGGTGCACGGCCGCGACCTTCTATTTTTAAAACCTGAATTCCAGAATCAATAACCTGATCAAGAAAATCTAACGTGCACAAATCTTTTGGCGACATCATGTATTCGTTATCCAGTTCAATTTCAAAACCCGTTTCCTGATCGATAACTGTATATTTTTTACGGCAATTTTGTTTGCAGGCTCCACGATTTGCAGAAGAATTATGCGAATGCAGACTCAAATAACATTTTCCGGAAACCGCCATACATAAGGCACCATGACCGAAAATTTCAATTTCAATTAAATTCCCGTTCGGTCCCTTTATTTGTTCTTTCTCGATTTGATCTGTAATTTTCTTTACTTGGCGTAAACTCAATTCCCGGCTTAAAACCATCGTGTCGGCAAACAAACTGTAGAATTTTATGGTTTCAATGTTCGTCACATTCAACTGTGTGGAAATGTGAACTTCCATTGAAATGCTTCTTGCCATTGCAATTACAGCTTGGTCAGAAGCAATTACAGCAGTAATATTGGCTTCCTTAGCTTTGTTTAAAAGTGTTTTTACAACAGACAAATCATGATTGTAAATAATAGTGTTCAGCGTCAAATAACTTCTTACATTTTTGGCCTCACAGCGATTCGCAATTTCCTGCAGATCCTCCATTGTGAAATTTACTGTTGAGCGAGCACGCATATTGAGTTGTTCTACGCCAAAGTAGATAGAATCTGCGCCGTTATCAAGCGCAGCCTGAAGTGAATCAAAGCTCCCTGCGGGAGCCATGAGTTCAATTTTATTCTTAATTATCATTTTTTTTTATGTGTTATATTAATATCGCGAAGTTTTAACAGCGTTGACGTATTGTTACGCATATGCATTGCGTCCCTGCGGTTGAAACCGCAAGCTATGTTTTGCTTCTGTGTGTGGTATTTCAATATAGACCGTGGTTTAAACCACTGGGACGTATTAATGTGAAATCTACCTTTGTCAATGTATTATTGTTGCCGATATGCATTATGTCCCTGCGGTTGAAACCGCAGGCCATGTTTTGCTTCTGTGTGTGGTATTTCAATATAGACCTTGGTTGAAACCACGGGGACGTATTAATATCAAATCTACCTTTGTCAATGTATTATTGTTGCGAATATGCATTGCTTCCCTGCGGTTGAAACCGCAGGCTATGTTTTGATTTTGTGTGTGGTATTTCGATATAGCCCGTGGTTTAAACCACGGGGAGCATATCAATGTCAAATCTACCTTTGTCAATGTATTATTGTTGCGAATATGCATTGCGTTCCTGCGGTTGAAACCGCAGGCTATGTTTTGCTTCTGTGTGTGGTATTTCAATATAGACCGTGGTTTCAACCACGGGGAGCATATCAATGTCAAATCTACCCTTGTCAATGTATTATTGTTGCGAATATGCATTGCATCCCTGCGGTTGAAACCGCAGGCTATGTTTTGATTTTGTGTGTGGTATTTCAATATAGACCGTGGTTTCAACCACGGGGAGCATATCAATGTCAAATCTACCCTTGTCAATGTATTATTGTTGCCGATATGCATTGCGTCCCTGCGGTTGAAACCGCAGGCTATGTTTTGATTCTGTGTGTGGTATTTCAATATAGCCCTTGGTTTCAACCACGGGGAGCATATCAATTTCAAATCTACATTTGTCAATGTATTATTGTTGCGAATATGCATTGCGTTCCTGCGGTTGAAACCGCAGGCTATGTTTTGATTCTGTGTGCGGTATTTCAATATAGCCCGTGGTTTAAACCACGGGGAGCATATCAATGAGCAATCATTTTTTATACAATCCATGCAGTTTTACAAAATCATCAAATTCATCTTGTCCATTTTTCTTAAGATGATGTTGTTTTTGATTTTTAATATAATTGTAAGCCGCGTCTAATTGGGACTCGCTGACAGAAAAAGCGGCATAGCCGGTTTGCCAAGCAAATTTTTCAAGGATAAGTTCTCCTCTATTTATAAAATGAGAAGAACTTCCTTTGATTTGCTTTACAATGTCTGTAATAGTTTTTTGTGGATTTTGTAAAAATAAAACATGCACATGATCAGGCATGCCATTGATGATTCTAACGGGACAACCCAGTTCACTTAACTCCTGCCAAATGAAATCGTACAATTTTTTCTCAATTGAGAAATCAATTAATTCCTGACGATTTTTGGTTGCCCAAATTGCATGAATCCATAATTTGGTAAAGGATTGTGACATAAATAAATTAGCATAAATTTTGCGCTAATTTACAATTTTATACAATTTATCTGACAAACGAATGCGAAATGGAACTTCAAAAGTAACTTTATCTCCGATTTTTGCTGATTGAGTTTCCTCACCGTCTACGACCATTTTGTCTAAAACCAATTCCTGATTTCCAGTTGTCGGTCCGGAAATAATGATTTTATCACCAACATTTACTTCTTGATTTTCAACCGTAAATTGTCCAACTTGCGCTTTTACATAATAATGCTCGGCTTTTCCAAGAAGTACTTTTTTTACTTTTATCTTTTGACGGATGTCTGATGACTTTTCGGCTGCAGCCAAAGCCGTATCAGCTAGTTCACCTGAATGTTTGAATTTTAAATTTTCAGATTTTCCTTTTCTGAAAACCTTGTTTCCAACTTGTTTTCCGGTTCTCAAACGAACCTGGTCCACCAAAGGCATGTGGATGATATCTAAACATTCTGTAGAGCAGCAATTTTCCATCGCAGCTTTACATTCATCACATTGAATGAATAACAAATGGCATCCATCATTTTCACAATTGGTATGATTGTCGCAAGGTTTTCCGCATTGATGACATTGCGAAATAATATCGTCTGTGATTCTTTCGCCCAGACGATTATCAAACACAAAGTTTTTACCAATGAATTTGCTTTTTAAACCTTCTGCTTCAATTTGTTTCGCGTAATTAATGATCCCACCTTCCAATTGATAAACATTTTTAAAGCCCTGATGCTTAAAATAAGCACTTGCTTTTTCACAACGAATTCCTCCGGTACAATACATTACCAGATTTTTATCTTCCTTGTGATTTTGAAGTTGCTCATTGATTATGGGTAAACTCTCTCTGAAAGTTTCAACATCCGGAGTAATGGCATTTTTAAAATGCCCTACTTCACTTTCGTAGTGATTTCTAAAATCAACCACAATTGTGTTTGGATCGTCTAAAATTTCATTGAATTCTTTGGCTTTCAAGTGAACGCCTATATCAGTTACATCAAAAGTTTCGTCGTTCAAACCGTCAGCAACAATTTTATGACGCACTTTAATCGTAAGTTTTAAAAAGGAATGGTCATCATGTTCTACAGCTTCATTCAAACGTATACCTTTCATGAAATCGTATGTTTCAAGAGTTTCTCTAAAAGCTTCTAAATTTTCTTCAGGAATACTCATTTGAGCATTTATTCCTTCATTGGCAACATAAATTCGGCCTAAAGCATCGAGCTTGTTCCAGGCTAAAAATAAATCATCGCGAAATTTTTTGGGATCTTGAATTTTGGCGTACGCGTAGAAAGACAACGTTAGTCGTTGTTTACCTGCATCATCAATCATGATGGCTCTTTCTTCTGCGCTTAAAGTGTTGTACAGTTGCATGCTATAAACTATTTAAGTTGAGAAATGATATGTATGAATTCTATTTTCTTCCTGAATTCGGGCGCAAAATTAGCGAATTTTTACGGTTTTTAAAGACAATTTAGCGAAATATTGTGATTTTAAGCTTTTTAGGAAATACTTGAATGAATTACTTTTTTTAAATCGAAATATCAATAAAATCAAGCCCTGACACGAAATTAGCTAAACGATTTAAAAACAGTTCATTAACAAATTATGGCCTTTTCTCGTAATATAATGAATATTTCAATATAATAGTCACAAATTTTTCCGTTGTTTTTTTATAATTAACTCTTAATGATTCATTTAAATCAGTAAATTTGTTAAACTCACCCTAATAATAATTTTATGATTACGTTAAAAAAGATTAAAATTTTATTTTTAATTATCGTTCTGGCCGCGATTAATACGTCCTGCAAAAAAGAGGCAAAACCAGAACCTAAACCCTTAGAAATTCAAATCGTAAAAGTGCTGCAGCAAGATGTAAATCTTGAATCAGAATTTACCGGTGAAACATTTGGACAATCCGACATCCAAATTAACCCCAGAGTTGATGGTGTTATTGAAAGCCTTAATTTCAAAGAAGGCAGTTTAGTACACAAAGGACAATTGTTATACACTATTGATCCGTTACCTTTTCAAACCAAAGTAAGTGAAGCCGAAGGACAATTGGCTGAATCACAAGCAAGATTGGCAAAAACCAAATCTGATTATGAGATGATGGAACCGTTAGCCAAAATGAACGCCATCAGTCAACGAGAGTTGGTAGGAGCCAGATCAGCATATAATGCGTCTGTTGCCGGAATCAAAGCGGCATCGGCAAATCTGAAAAACTCAAAAATAGAATTGAGTTATTGCAACATTGTTGCTCCAATCTCAGGTTTAATAGGAATATCAAAAGTGAGAGTCGGCGATTATGTACGTCCGGGTGCACTATCAGTACTTAATACTATTTCTGATTTAGGAGATGTAAGAGTTCGTTTTACCATGAGCGAGCAGGAATATCTCCGAATTTTCAGAGAATTATCAAAGAAAAATTCTGACTTGAAAGGTGCCGGAAAATCAATTTCTATTCTATTATCAGATGGTTCTCTATATCCTGAAAAAGGAAAAATCAGTTTTGCTGACAGACAAATTGACCCTTCTACTGGTGCTGTTACTTTTGAAGCTGCATTTTCTAATCCGGAACAATTAATTCGTCCAGGCCAATATGTAAAAGTACAAGTCGTTACCGATGTTCGCAAAAATGCATTAATCATACCTCAACGTTCCGTTATTGAAATGCAGGGAATTTCTCAGGTTTATGTCGTAGGCAAAGACAATAAAGTAGAAATGAAAGCAGTACAAATAGGACCGGCATTCAAAGACTCCTATATCATCCTTGATGGCTTAACAGCTGATGACAAGGTTGCTCTCGGAGGAACCTCCCTATTAAAAAGCGGAAGTGTTATCACTCCACAAATAAAACAATGGACTCCTGGACAAGCCGTTAATTAATTCCGTGCCAACTAAATAATTTAGAAACATCATTATGGGAGAATTTTTTGTTAGAAGACCAATCGTAGCCATGGTAATCAGTATCATTATTGTGATACTCGGATTACTTGCATTACAAAAAACGCCAATATCACAGTATCCAGACATCAATCCGCCTGTAGTAAAAATTACAACTTCTTTTACAGGAGCAAATGCCTTAAATGTTGAACAGGCTGTTGCAACTCCAATTGAACAAAAAGTAAATGGAGTTGAGCAAATGCTTTATATAAAATCTACTAATACCTCTGATGGAGCTTGTACTATCGAAGTAACGTTTGATGTAGGAACCAATTTGGATAATGCAAACATGCTTACCCAAAACCGTCAGGCACAGTCAGCTCCTTTTATGCCGCCAAGTGTAAAACAGCAAGGGGTGGTGGTAAAAAAATCATTATCATTTCCGATGATGTTGTTTACGCTGACTTCTACTAATCCAAAATACGATTCAAAATTCCTGAATAACTACGCCAATATCAACATTGTCGATCAGTTGGCACGTATCAAAGGAGTTGGTGAAGTTTCGCTATTTGGAGGAAGCGACTATTCCATGAGAATTTGGCTTAAAGCCGATGTCATGAGCAAACTTGGGGTAACCGTTGATGATGTCAAAAATGCCCTAAATGCACAAAACATGATTAGCCCGGGAGGTAAATTTGGTGCAGAACCTACGCCGCCTGGAACAGATTTCACTTATGGTGTTACGCTTCAGGATCGTTTGGTTACTGAAAAGCAATTTGGCCAGATCGTAGTAAAAAGCAAATCAGATGGGGCGCAAGTACTATTGAGCGACATTTCGAGAATCGAATTAGGAACAGAAAACTATAGCTCGAATGCCCGTAGAAATGGTACTGCATCAGCGGCAATTACATTGTTTCAGATGCCCGGAAGTAACGCTCTTGAAGTTGCAACTCTTGCAAAAGAAGCAATGAAAAAAATGTCTGAAAAATTCCCAAAGGATGTCGCTTACCAAGAATCATTAGATACCACTCTGGCTATTACCGCAGGTGTTGAAGATATCGTTCACACGCTTTTTGAAGCGGTTATTCTGGTAATTCTGGTTGTATTTATATTTCTTCAAAACTGGCGTGCTACCTTAATTCCATTAATTACGGTTCCTGTATCTTTAATTGGTACGATAGCGGTTTTCCCATTACTGGGATTCTCTATTAACACGCTGTCTTTATTGGGATTAGTACTGGCAATTGGTATTGTGGTCGATGATGCCATCGTGGTTGTTGAAGCCGTAATGCATCATATTGAACATGGCAAATCTCCAAAAGACGCCACCATACAGGCAATGCGGGAAGTTTCAGGACCTGTAATTGCAATTGCACTGATTTTGATTGCGGTATTTGTACCCGTTGCGATGACACCAGGTATTACAGGCCGTTTTTACCAACAATTTGCGATAACCATTGCCGTCTCGGTCGCCTTCTCGGCATTTAGTGCGTTGTCGCTGAGTCCCGCGCTTTGTGCGATGTTGCTGAAACCCACTAAACCCGTTGATCAGCAAACAGGCTGGCTGGCTAAATTTTTTACAGGTTTCAACAGAATTTTCGAAAAAGTTACCGGTGGTTATATAAAAGGCGCTACTTTTTTTGCCAAAAAATCGTTACGTATTGTCGCATTGTTAGGTATAGTTATACTTGCAGTTGTGCTATTAGGTAAAAAAATTCCGTTAGGATTTATTCCTGAGGAAGATCAAGGTTATGTATTAATTAATATTGCATTACCTCCTGCATCTTCTCTACAACGTACAGATGAGATTTCAAGAAAAGTGGATGGTTTTCTAAAACAAGAAGAATCGATTTTGTCATATACTACCATCAACGGATTTAGTATGCTTACCAACTCTTACCAACCGAATAACGCTTTTATTTTCATATCCTTAAAACCATGGGAAGAAAGAGCTGAAACGGCAAAACAATTGGTAGATCGATTAAATCAAAAACTATCAACACAAATCACAACTGCAACCGCGTTTGCATTTGGTCCCCCAGCGATTCAAGGGTTGGGAGCATCTGCAGGGTTTAGTTTAATGCTGCAGGACAGAGGTGGAAATTCGCCACAATATCTTGCCCAGCAAACACAAGCCTTTATTGCAGCTGCTCAAAAACGTCCCGAAATCAAAAGAATTTATACGACTTTTAATGCAGGAACACCTCAGATAAAACTGGATATCGACAACGAAAAAGCGATGAAATTAGGCGTTCCCGTTTCAAAAGTTACTGAAGTACTGGGCGCATTTTTAGGAGGAACTTATGTGAATGACTTCAACCGTTTTGGTCGTCAGTATAAAGTGTATTTGCAAGGTGAAGCCGTTGACAGGTTGAAACCCGAAAATTTAAATAAGATTTACGTCAGAAATAACAATGGAGATATGTTGCCTGTATCTACGCTGGTTACTGCAACAAAAGTGGCAGGACCGGATTTCACCAACCGTCTTAATTTATTTAGATCAGCCGAAATTGGAGGCAGCCCTGCCGACGGATTTAGTAGTGCCCAAGCCCTTACCGCCTTAGAAGAAGTTGCCGCCGAAACCTTACCTGCTGATATGAGTTACGATTACATCAATCTTTCGTATCAGGAAAAACACTCCCCGGGTGGTGGTATGGTATTTTTCATGGCATTGGTATTTGTATTCTTGATTCTTGCGGCGCAGTACGAAAGTTGGAAACTGCCATTTAGTGTATTACTTGGAGCGCCATTTGCAGTTTTTGGAGCATTTTTAGGATTGTTCCTTGCAAGAGTTGGAAGTGATGCTTACGTAAACAATGTATTTGCGCAAATTGGTCTTGTCCTCTTAATTGGATTAGTGGCTAAAAATGCCATTCTTATTGTGGAATTCGCCAAAGAAGAATATGAAAAAGGAAAACCACTTTATGAATCGGCAATGGTCGCGGCAAAACTTCGTTTTAGACCAATCTTAATGACCGCTTTTGCCTTTATCCTGGGAGTTGTTCCTTTACTGACCGCGACTGGTGCAGGTTCTCAGGCACGTATCGTAATGGGAATGGCAGTATTCAGCGGAATGTTGATTGCAACTGTTCTCGGTGTACTAATTGTTCCGGGATTGTTCGTAATGATTGAGAATATAGGAAAAAAGAAAGATGAGGTTGTAGCAACTGAAATTAGTACGGATTCAAAAACTACAGATCATGATGAATAAATTAAAAATAGTAATTGTTATTCTGACTCTTGCAGTACTTCCTACTGCTTGTTTAGTAGGTCCAAAATATAAAAAACCAGAAGATCCACAAGCGGCTAATTTCCGCTACGGACCTGGATATGCAGATACACTTGCTTCTGTAGTCAACGTGAAATGGTTTGATCTTTTTAATGATGATGTTTTAAAAGGACTTATCAATAAGGGACTTGAAAACAACTATGACCTGAAAATTGCGATGGCGCGTATTGAACAAACCAGAGCAGAATTGGGCTACACAAAAGCCGACTTATTGCCTGCCATTGGTTATAACGGAACAGTAAACAGTAACGATAAGGCTTTTATCCCTTCGAGTGCGTCTGCTTCCCTATCCTGGGAACTTGATTTTTGGGGTAAAATCCGCCATGAAAACAGAGCGGTTCAGGATGAATTGATTGCTAGTGAGGAAGGAAGAAAAGTAATTCTTTCAAATCTGGTAAGCGATATTGCAACAGCTTATTTTGAGCTTCGTAATTATGACAATCAATTGATTATTACCAATCAGACTTTGGAAACAAGAAGAAAAGCATTTGACATCATTAATGCGAGATTCTTGGCAGGATATGTTTCTGAAGTAGACAAGGTTCAAATCGAACAACAAGTCGCCATTGCAGAAGCCGTTATTCCATCAATTCAAAGAGAGATAACCATAAGAGAAAATACCATTTCAATATTACTAGGACAAGCTCCTGGTCCTATTGAACGCGGTAAAACTGTTACCGAACTAGAAGTAGTGAATAATATACCGGTTTCCATCCCTTCTATCCTTTTAAGAAACAGGCCGGATGTCAGACAGGCAGAGCTTTATTATATGGCTTCGAACGAAAGAATTGGTGTCGCGCAGGCAATGCGTTTTCCTTCTTTTAATATTGCCGCTATCGCCGGATTTGCAAATGCCGAGGTAAGTCATTTATTTGATGGTTCTTCCTATCTCCAAAATGCAAGCGGTTCCATTACCGGACCTATTTTTAATTTTGGAAAAAACAAAAGGAGAGTAGAAATCTACAGACAAATCGCCGAAGAATCCAGGCTTTCATACCAAAAAACCTGTGTTATCGCTGTCGCAGAAGTGGAACAGGCTTTACAAAACGTGAAAACCTATAAAGAAGAATGGGCTGCACGCGACAGACAAGTTATTGCCGCAAAGAAAAATTTAGAATTATCTGAAGCCAGATATTATAACGGTTACGTTTCCTATCTCGAAGTTCTTGAAGTTCAACGCTCTCTTTTTGACGCTGAACTAAGTCTTTCAGAATTAACGCAAAGCCAGCTTACTTCTATGATTCAATTGTATAGATCGCTGGGCGGGGGATGGAATTAAATTTAGGTACAAAGGTTCAGAGTTGCAAAGGTTCAAAGGTTTTACTCGTTGATATAAAAAACAAAAAGCACTATATTTCTATAGTGCTTTTTGTTTTAACCTTTGTACCTCTGTACCTATGAACCTTTGTCCCTTCTAATTAGCAAAACTCATTAAACGCATCTTGCAAATTCTCAGCGATTAATTCAGCTGGACGTCCTTCGATGTGGTGACGCTCTAACATGTGAACCAATTCTCCGTTTTTGAACAAAGCCATAGAAGGCGATGATGGAGGAAAAGGAAACATATGTTGTCTTGCAGCATCAACAGCTTCTTTGTCAACACCTGCGAAAACTGTAATTAAGTGATCTGGTTTTTTAGCACCTTCTAAACTCATTTTTGCTCCCGGACGCGCATTTCTTGCAGCACAACCACAAACAGAGTTTACAACTACTAAAGTGGTACCTTCAGCTTTGATAGCATTATCTACAGCGTCAGCACTATGTAAATCTTGAAAACCTGCAGCAGTCAATTCAGCTTGCATAGGTTTTACCATTTCTTCTGGATACATATTGTTTATTTTTAAATTTTACTTTTGAACTGCAAAGTTACAAAGTTTACTCGCAACTACTTAATTTGAAGTATAAAGTTTTGTTATAGTTCGATTGGAAAAAGTCGAAAAGTTTTAAAGTCATAAAGTCGAAAGTCTAAATCAGCGCTTTTTATTTGAATAAAATCCGAAACAAAGCTTTTATAAATGGCAGTTTAGGACATTTCAAAATCACGCGAAAATCCTCCATTAAATTCGTCTCTTCGTCCAAAAACTTAAAAATCAATACTGGATTACCTTTTTTAAATAAAGAGGAAAAAACAGTGCACCCTAATTCGTTATGACGATGTAAAATATCCAAAAGCAGTAAATCATAAAACCAGAATCGGTTTTTTTTATGGAAACTTGTCATGCTGAGCGGTCCCGAAGTTTCAGGAGAAACATTGAGAAACGCGACTAACTCAGACGATTTTTTATCCGAATTTTTAAAAGTAAAACCTGTACTTGGTTTTGTCCAACCGCCGGCAGTTCCAATATTTAAAACTCTTTTAGTGTTTTTTTTCCAAAAAGGATAACAAGTCATAGGAATACTTCCCTGCTCCTTTTCTATAATTTCAAATTTACCTGCTCCGAGTTTTTCCAAATAAAGCCGAATCTCCTTTTCATATTCTTCTTTTGACAAAAGCTTCTCCGAAAAAAACGTATATTCGACCAAAGCTTCTTTTTTCGAAGTTGGTAAAACGTACATAAAGCGTGTATTTCCTCTTTGTTCAACAGAAAAATCCATGAAAGTCGCTTGTTCAGGATTGAAGATTTCATTTTCCGCCTTTACAAACCAACCCACAAAATGCTGTTGCAAAACTGGGTATTTTGTTTGATTTTCGGCGAAAGCCTTTGTATAAATATTATTGAATAAGTAATCGCAAGTATATCTGTTTTCTGTTGTTCCGACAAAAACATGTGTTTCCAGTTCATTAATATCAGTTACTTTCTCTTTTAAAAAAGTAATATTTGATTCCTTCGAAATCACTTCAAAAACAAAATTATAAAAATCTATTCCCCAAATTTGATTGTATTGATAAGGCTTCAGTTCTAAATCTCTTCTGAAATCTGCATTGGCAAATAAAGCCGAATTCCATTTTTTTGAGATTATGGAATTCCACATTGTTTCTTTATCTGCCCAAAAACACCAGGTTCTGTCATTTGTTCTCTTGAGATCATGATCCAACAGTAACATCGATTTGTTGGTGGATTTACCAGACAAAACCATTTTATAAACGGTCATAAGAGTTGCCAGACCTGTTCCTGTAAAAATGTAATCGAAATGTTTGATTTGCGAAGAATTCATTCTCAAAAATAAGGAATTTTATTGTTCGATTTTTTAAGGATTGTTTGAAATTCTCAAGCTATCCATCTATTCAAAGCACTATCTTCATAACATTATTATTTTACTATAAAAACCACTATACTAAAACACTGATTATTAATTAATTTTAAAAAACGTACCTCCTCAGAAATCGAGGGTTAAATTTTAAACCGGAAAGAATACCCCAAAGCCAAAAAATAATCTGGAGAAGTGTCAGAAATGCCAATGCCTCCAGAAATATCTAATTGATGATTATCATTAAAAAGGTAATTCAATCCCGCATCAAATCTGTGATCAGGTTCCTGATATTGAGGCAAAAAACCATACAACTCGACGTAACCACTAATTTTTTCAGAAAAAGTATAACCCGTTGTAAGTGTATAAATAAAAGTTGGCTCGGGAGTAATTCCGTCCCACTCAGCACCTAAATTATAACTCAATGTTTGTTTTTCGCTTAGCGTATGCTGCATCGTAAATCTGAATTCAGGCGTATAATATGTCGTTTGGAAATTTTTTGAAGCCAATTTCGGAATCCCAATATGACCAATAAAAGAAGTAACAGGAATAATTCCTCTTTCTTCAAAAAGACGCGTTTTAAAACCCAAAAAGACCGGATTAATTCCCGAAACCTGATTTGCGTTTTCCTTATTGATTACAAATTCTGTGATCAAACGCAATTCAAAATGATCATTTATTCCTAACTTAGCCAAAACAGTTGGTGCAATAATTTCGTTGCTGCCTTTTGCTGTTTTTTCATAGGAGAAACCATTTTCAAATTGAAAGTATCCTTTTGGTGTTATAAACGGACATTCCGTTTGGTCAGGTCTATCGGTTTGTATAGATGGTAAATCCTGAGCATAACTCCAACTTACAAAAAATAAAAACAACAATACTATTTTATAACGGCTTTTCATTTTAGATTATTGTTAATTTAAATTTAGACAAATCTAAAAATTAAATTTCACATTTAGTAGTTTTAAATTATAAACTTTATTACAAAATAAAATCATATAAAAATAAAATTTAATAAGAGTCAAAAAACTCGTCAGTTACTTATTTTTCTAGTATATTTGTTTAATGCAATATTATTGCGATAATTTTTCCGCATTTATAAAGCAACAAAGTTGCGATAATTTAATTCATAGTCAAAATGAAAGTAAGCCGAAATACTGCTGCAAAAACTGCCGTTTTAGAAATTCTAACACAATCTAAAACTGCTTTATCACACACAGAAATTCAGAAACAAATAGGTACTTTATGTGATCGTGTAACCATTTACCGAATACTAGATCGCTTGCTAAATGATGATTTAATTCATAAAACGATTAATCTCGACGGAACTATTAAGTATGTAAAATGTCGACATGCGCATCCTGTTCAAATTCATAATCATGCCCATTTTAGTTGTCAAAAATGTCATGAGGTAACTTGCCTTGAAAGTGTAAAACCAAGTTATCTTATACCACATAACTATAAAGTACACGATTTGAATTTTACTCTTTCAGGATTATGCCCAAATTGCTCTTTTGATCAAATTTAGACACGACTAAAAAAAATATTAAACGAATGTAATTTTTTTATACATTTGCTTAAACCATATTTTTTTAAAATGACCAAATCTTTAGAAGAAGTTCACCAATCGGTTGCTACTGAGCATAAAAAAACCGGATTCAGAAAAATACTAGCCTTTTTAGGACCGGCATATTTAGTAAGCGTCGGTTATATGGATCCCGGAAACTGGGCAACAGACATTGCTGGCGGAAGTCAGTTTGGGTATTCTTTGCTTTGGGTTTTGCTTATGAGCAACTTAATGGCGTTGTTACTGCAGAGTCTAAGTGCGCGCCTCGGCATTGTTACACAGCGTGACCTGGCACAGGCATCAAGAGAAACCTATTCGAAATTTATCAACTACATTTTATATTTTCTAGCTGAAATTGCCATCGCCGCCTGTGATCTCGCCGAAGTACTCGGAATGGCGATCGGAATTAATCTTCTTTTTGATATTCCTTTAATCGAAGGCGTTTTGATTACGGTTTTAGATACTTTTTTATTGCTGTTCCTAATCAATAAAGGAATCCGCAAAATGGAAGCCTTTATAATTGTATTGGTCGCCATTATTGGGTTTTCTTTCATTTTTGAAATGATTTTTGCAGAACCGGAACTTGACAAAGTGATTTACGGATTGGTTCCGTCCATTCCTAGTTCAGCAGCTTTGTACATTGCAATTGGAATTATTGGAGCAACGGTTATGCCACACAACTTATATTTGCATTCGTCTTTGGTGCAAACCCGTAAATTCGACAGAACTCCAGCCGGAATCAAACAGGCTTTGAAATACAATTTCATCGATTCAACAATTGCTTTAAACCTTGCTTTTTTTGTAAACGCCGCTATTTTAATTTTGGCAGCAGCCACATTTTATAGAAACGGAATGTTTGAAGTTGCCGAAATTCAGGACGCACATAAATTCCTCGAACCTTTATTGGGAACCAAATGGGCACCTGTTTTATTTGCCGTTGCTTTAATTGCTGCCGGGCAAAGCTCGACCGTAACCGGAACCCTGGCGGGACAAATCGTAATGGAAGGATATTTGAATTTAAGAATCCAGCCTTGGGTTCGCCGAATTATAACTCGCTTAATTGCTATTATTCCGGCTGTTGTAGTAATTTTAATTTATGGAGAAAGCGTTACCGGAAAATTACTGATTCTGAGTCAGGTGATTTTGAGTCTGCAATTAGGCTTTGCGATTATTCCGCTGATACATTTTGTGAGCGACAAAACGAAAATGAAAGGGTTTCATATTTCCAGAACTACTCAAATTGCTGCCTGGATTATTGCTTTGATCATTGTTTCGCTAAATGCAAAATTGGTTTATGATGAAATCACGTCTTGGCTTGCAACCTCGAATCATCCAGCAATACTTTGGTGTACAGTGGTTCCGCTTGCTTTTGGATTTTTGGGACTATTGCTTTATATCGTATTCAAACCTTTTATCGCCCGAATAAAATCAAATATCGAAAACCACTCGCCTCATCATTTAAAACTTCATTTTACACCAAAGGAGAGTTACACGAAGAAAAACATAGCCATTTCAGTCGATTTTTCTAAAGCTGATGAAGCTGCACTAAACAATGCCTTCGAATTGGGCGGAATCGATGCAAAATACACGTTAATTCACATTGTTGAAACGGTAGGCGCATTGATGTACGGAGGTCACGTTGACGACCATGAAACCACTATCGACGAAAAATTATTATTACAATATAAAGAAATGCTTTCGCAGAAGGGCTTCAGAATAGAAACTGAACTTGGTTTTGGAAAACCTAACACCGTGATTCCGAAGATTATCAACGTAGGAAATTTTGATATTTTAGTAATGGGAACCCACGGCCACACCGGATTAAAAGATATTTTATTTGGTACCACCGTTGATAAATTGAGACATAAAATTTCGATACCTTTGTTGATTGTTAAATAAATTAGGTACAAAGTTACAGAGTTGCAAAGGGACAAAGGTTTTTTACTTTGAACATCTATCCCTTTGAACCTTTGTCCCTTTGAACCTTTGTCCCTCAAAAAGAAAAAAATGACTTTCTCAGAAGAAAACTACCTTAAAGCCATATATCATTTAACCGCTTCACTAGAAACCGAAGTTAGCACTAATTCCATAGCGGAAATGATGGAAACCAAAGCTTCATCTGTAACAGACATGCTGAAAAAGCTTTCGGAAAAAGATTTAGTAAATTACAAAAAATACCAAGGTGTTTCTTTGACTGAAAACGGTAAACTAGCAGCTAAAATGATTGTTCGAAAACATCGTTTGTGGGAAGTTTTTTTGGTGGAAAAATTAAATTTTAGTTGGGATGAGGTTCACGATATTGCGGAACAGTTAGAGCATATCAAATCAGAACAATTGATTAACCGTTTGGATGATTTTCTTGGAAATCCTACGGAAGATCCGCACGGTGACCCGATTCCGGATGCCAATGGACGTATTGTTAAGATTGAAAAACACTTGCTTTCCGAACTTAATGAAAGTCAAATTGGTGTTTGTGTTGGCGTTAAAGATACTTCTTCCGATTTTCTGAAATATCTGGACAAACAGGAAATTGCTTTGGGTTCTAAAATCGAATTTCTTTCTAAAGAATCTTTTGATTTATCTGTTAAAATCAAGGTTGATGGAAAGGAATTATCTATTTCTAATAAAATTGCTTCTAATTTGTTTGTGAAGCTGGTGTAGAGCGGGGTATACCACAGAGATTCACGGAGAGTTTTCGCAGAGATACACAAAGTTTTTATATTTTTTGTCAGACTGAGCGAAGTCGAAGTCCCGCAAAGTGATTCAGCGAACGGGGCTTCGACTTCGCTCAGTCTGACAAATTGAATGCCCTATCTAGCCCTGATAGAAGTGGAAATGCTTTTGCTTTTTTCATTAATAAGCAAAAGATTACTTCACTTTACATTTATTTAAATTGGAGTTCAGTGAACTTCGTTTGTAACGGATTGCGGGATTAGCTCCTAAAAACTAAACTATCCCCTTCTCTATCATTTCTAACATTACGGGCGAAGCATTTTTAAATGTTGGTTCTTGTTCGATAATGCTTCCGGCGTTTTTCTTGTTTACTTTGAAAGTGACATCGTTATCAGTCGTAAACAAAAGTGCCGTCAAAAACGGATTTTTAATATACGTTCCCAGAACCAATAAAGCTTCCTCTAAAGTGTGAATACTTTCGATTTCTTCCGTTTTGTAACGAGTCGTTAATGAAATAGAAAACGTATTATCTTCATTTAAAACCAATCGGAAGTAAATGTTTTTAATTTCGGTATCGCCGATGGTTTTCGCTAGTGTAAGTTTGGCAAAAGTGCCGCTTTGGATGCTTTCTTTGACGCGTTCGCAAAAAAGAGCAAATATTGGTTCGTACATTTTTTTAAGGTGTTAAGGTTCTGAGATGCTATCCCGAAGCTTCGGGACTAAGATTAAATTCTTTGTGTATCTCTGTGCAAATCTTTGTGTAACTCTGTGGTATAATTCTATTTCCCTGTAAATTCAGCTTTTCTTTTCTCTAAAAATGCTGTGGTTCCTTCTTTAAAATCCTGTGTTCCGAAACATTTTCCGAATGATTTTATTTCGGTTTCGAAACCATCTTTTCCATCTTTAAAATTTGCATTAATGGCTTTTATCGCTTTTCCGATAGCGAAAGGTGCGTTTTTAATGATTTTTTGAGCGATTCCATTCGTAAATTCAAGAAGCTCAGCCTGAGGCACTACGTGATTTACCAAACCGTATTGTTTCGCATCTTCGGCAGAAATCATGGCAGCGGTCATAATCATTTCCATCGCACGTCCTTTCCCAACTAATTGTGGTAAACGCTGTGTTCCTCCATAACCAGGAATTAATCCTAAAGTTACTTCCGGCAATCCCATTTTTGCATTGTCTGAAGCTACTCTGAAATGACAAGCCATTGCTAATTCTAATCCGCCACCAAGTGCAAAACCATTAACGGCAGCAATTACGGGTTTCTTTAAATTTTCGATATAATCAAAAAGTGATTCTTGTCCTTCGGCAGCTAATTGTGCTCCTTCAACAACATTATAATTTGCAAACTCTGAAATATCGGCTCCTGCCACAAAAGCTTTTTCGCCGCTTCCGGTTAAAATGATAACGCGAACCTCATCATTTTTTCCTAATAACTTAATGGCTTTATTCAAATCGCTGATGGTTGCTTTGTTCAACGCATTCAGTTTTGTAGGTCTATTTATGGTTACGGTGGCAATTTTTTCTTCAATCGAAATTAAAAGATTTTCGTAGTTCATGACTGTGGTTTTATGAGTTTGTGATAGGCAAGGAAACTCTAAATGTGGTTCCTTTTCCGTAAGTTGATTCAAAGGTAATTGTTCCTTTGTAATTTTCGATGATGTTTTTTATAATTCCGAGCCCAAGACCCATTCCACTGGTTTTGGTGGTGAATTTTGGTTCGAAAATTCGGCCGATATCTTGCTTCTGAATTCCAATTCCGTTGTCTTTTACTGCAATTTCAACATTATTATTTCGGCGTTTTACAGTAACCAAAATTGATTTGTGAAATTGACTTTCCGGAATCGCCTGCGTCGCATTTTTAACCAAATTGGTAATCACACGAATCAATTGCGTTCGATCCATTTTGGAGATGATTTCCTGTTCTTCACTCTCAAAAACAATATAATCTTCGTTGAAAATATCCAATGAAAGTTCGACAACCTCAACAACATTCAGTGTTTCATTTTGCTGAGCCGGCATTGAAGCAAAATTTGAAAATGCCGAAGCCACAGCCGTCATGGTATCAATTTGCTGAATTAAGGTTTCGGAATAATCGTTGAGTTTCTGCTTAACATCTGGCGCTGTCGGGTCAAACTTGCGCTGAAAACTCTGCACGGTTAATCGCATCGGCGTAAGCGGATTTTTGATTTCGTGGGCCACTTGTTTTGCCATTTCACGCCAGGCTTCTTCACGCTCACTTTGTGCTAATTTTATGGCACTGGTTTCTAATTTATCGACCATTCCATTATAAGCTTTGATCAAAAAGTTCACTTCCTTACTATTGGCTTCTAAAACAATCTTCTCGTTTTTCTGATCAAGATTGGTTTCTTCCAATTTATCTGAAATCGTTTTAAGTGATTTTGTAATATAGGTTGAAAGGAAGTATGCTAATGCAAACGCGACAAGCAGCATAAAAGAATATACCTGACTTAATCGAATCAGGAAAGTATTTAACTCGTTGTCGTAATAACCATCATCTTCTAAATACGGAAGATTTAGAATTCCGAGTGGTTTAAATTTTTCATCTTTAATCAAACTATAAGACGATCTGTTTTTGATTCCGTCGATGGTTTTAATGTCTACAAAACGCTTTTCGATAGACGATTTAACTAATTTTAAAATATAATCCGGAACTGGCGGTGCAACTTTATCAACCGCAAAAGATTCTTTAGAAGATTTTAGCAGTTTTCCGTCAAGACTGTAAATATTGATTTCGATTTTGTGGATCTGAGCCAATTCATGGATTTTATCCTTAAAAATTAAATCTAAATTGGCTGTTTTAAGCGGATATGTTGTGGTAGAAAGCACATAATTGATATGTTCTTTTACGGCATTTTCTTTACGTTCTAAACGTTCCTGATGGTATTCTTTGGCTTCATTCTTAAACTGAATAATGGAGATCGAAGCCAATAAAAAAGATGCCACAACAATCAATACAATCATCGACAGGAAAATCCTGGTTCGGAGTGAAAGCATCGACATTTTGAAGTTGTTTTGCATAAATTTTGGTTTTCAGTCACAGTCGCAGTTTTCAGTGTCAGAGCGGAAAAACTGTGACTGAAAACTGCGACTGAATATTTTTTTTGCGACGACCCGAGCGAAAGCGAACTGGTGAAGCAATTCACGAATTTACACTAATTATTCTTTTTGCCACAGATTAGCATGATTTTAAGGATTTCTAAACTCAGTAAAAAAATCTTTTTAATCCTGCCAATCTGTGGCTATAAAATCAAATCAATTCGTGAAAATTCGTGCAATTTGTGGCAAACTTTTACTATTTCTTCTCGCGAATTCTCTTGTAGAATCTAAAACCCAGCATAATTAAAACCGAGAACAATATAATCCCGATTACGCCGAAAATCCAGTTGATGGCGCTTTTTACAATTATTAAAAAAACAACAGCAAAAAGGATAATTGTTGCTCCTTCATTCCATAAACGCATGAAATTATTGGAATATTTTACCTCATCATTTTGCAATTGTTTAAAAATCTGATGGCATTTTGCATGATATAAATAAAGTGCAAAAACGAAACCAAATTTAACCTGCATATAATCCAAATAAATTAATCCCGGATTCAGGTAAAGTAATGAAAAAGCAAAAATACTAGCCAAAATTGCAGACGGCCATGTAATAATGTACCACAACCGATACGTCATTATTTTGTATTGCGCCTGCAAAATTTCCTTTTCGGGAGATGGTTTTTCGTTCGCTTCAATCTGATAAACGAATAAACGTACAATATAAAACAATCCCGCAAACCAGGTTATTACAAAAATAAGATGAAGAGATTTTAGATAATTATAATATTCCATACTTTTTGTTTCAGATTTCAGGTTTCAGGTTTAAAGTTTCAAGTTTCAAGTTTTTTTTAAAGTTGACTTATGCTCAACAATCTTAACTCTTGACTCTTTATTCTTTATTCTTTATTCTTTATTCTTGACTCTATTTTCTACTATTTAGTCCACTCATTAATCCAGTTACTCACCGTCTGGCACCACTCATCATCATCATTCAAACATGGAATTGCCAAGAATTCTTCACCACCTTTTGCTTCAAAATCTTCTTTGGCGCGCATGGCGATTTCTTCCAAAGTTTCTAAACAATCAGACACAAAAGCTGGAGTTACCACCGCCAATTTCTTGATACCTTTTGCTGGCATGTTATCAATTTCAACATCCGTATAAGGCTCCAGCCATTTGTCTCCCGCTAAACGCGATTGAAAAGTAAGACTGTATTTATCAGCAGGAAGTCTTAATAATTTTACGACTTGTCTGGTTGTTTCATAACATTGATGACGGTAACAGAAATCATGCGCCGGCGAAGGCGTGTTACAACAAGAACCATCAATTTTACAATGTGATTTGGTTACATCGGTTTTACGAATATGACGCTCCGGAATTCCGTGATACGAGAATAATAAATGATCATAATCAAACCCTATTAAATGTTTCTGAATTGAATCAGCCAAATTCCTGATGTAATCCGGTTTGTTGTAAAATGCAGGAACATCAGTAAAAGTCATGTGTGGGAATTTCTTCTTACGTATTTCTTCAGCTTTAACCAAAATAGTCAAAGTCGAAGCCATTGCATATTGTGGGTATAACGGAAAAAGCATCACTTCAGTAACTCCCTTATCGTGCAATTCCTGCAATCCTTTTTCGATAGTCATACTTCCGTAGCGCATTGCCAAAGAAACTGGAACGTTTACCAAAGGCTGTACTTTTTTCTGCATTCTTTCAGACAGCACCACTAACGGAGAACCTTCTTCCCACCAGATTTTAGCGTATGCATGTGCTGATTCTTCTGGTCTTTTTCTTAGGATAATACCACGAACTAAAAATGCTCTCAACAAATACGGAACATCGATCACGTATTTATCCATTAAAAATTCGTCTAAGTACGGTTTTACATCTTTTGTAGTTGGACTTTCTGGAGATCCTAAGTTTACTAATAATACGCCTTTCATTATTTTTTTTGCTTTAGGCTTTAAGCATTAGGCTTTAAGCTTTGTTTTTGTTTTAATTTTCGGCAAAAGTAGAACTTGCTACTTTTTAGAAATATGATAATTATTACTTTTTTATTATTGTTGAATATCTAAAATTGATTTTGATAATTCGTGAAATTTTTCACGCAGATCTATACAGATTAAAGCAGATGTTCGCAGATTAAATTCGTGAATTGCTTTGCCAGTTCGCTATCGCTCGGGTCGTGGCTAACAAAAATCTAAACATTCGTATTAATCGACATCAAATACTTCTTTGGCGTTGTGGCAAATTTTTTCTTGAACGCCGCAATAAAGTGACTTCCGGTGCTATAGCCAATTTTCAATCCTACTTCGTTTACATTATAAGATCCGCTGTCTAATAATTTTCGGGCGAAATCCATTTTGTAATCGAATAGAAAACCATAAACCGTATCGCCATAAATTTGTTTGAAACCCATTTTTAATTTCTTCAAATTCAAACCAATTTCATCGGCCAATTCCTGTAATCCCGGAGGTTCGGCCATATTAGCGATGATGATTTCTTTTGCTTTTCTGATCTTCAAAACATTATCTTCATCAATCAAAAACGGACACTGTTCTGCATTTGGATCTTCGGTTCTATTGAAATACAAACTCAACAATTCGTATCCTTTTCCTTTATAATAAAGGTTTTTTATCGATGGATGAAGATTATAATGAAACAACTGACTTAGCACAATAGCCATAGAAGGACTTATATTTCCTTCGTTATAATACTTTTTGTCCTTATTATCAGGACTTAAAAAAGTAATATAATCTGCTTCCGCAGAAAACAACGCGTGAAATTTCTTTATTGATACAATAACTGAAATCACCCACGAATTTGGAGCGAGTTCTAAATTCAGCGGTAATTCTTTCTGTGGATTATACAAAAGCAACGATTTTTCTTCCTTCAAATCTAAAGCGTAAGTGCCCTGATTGAACAAAAATTTAGCATTGCCTTTTATTCCGAAGTGAAACTGTATCAGACCACTACCTACTTCGTGCTGTCCAAAAAACGGTTCTAAACTGTCGTTTTGAAAACGGATAAGCGTAAAGTCGTCTTCAATTTTAATAATTTCCTGAGAACTCATAGCGATATTTTTTTGAAACGAAAATCATAGTAATTAGAACATCTTATTTAGAATCACTCTAAACAAATCATTTCAAACGACTTGATTTTGCTACAAAAATAATGCTTTTTGCATAAAAACAGTCGTTTAGAAACAAAAAAACATGTAGCGATACAAAAAGTACTTTGAGCGTTACTTTTATAAAAGGTATAATGATAATTTTGTTGCACTTTTATGAAAGTGGATTTATGGAAAACAATAACGTACCGAAACACCTATATTTTTATTCAGTTGGTCTGAGTTATAAAAAAGCTGATGCTGAGGTAAGAGGTCAATTTAGTTTGGATGTAGTTGCGAAGACTCGTTTACTGGAACAAGCTAAAACAGAGGGAATAGAAAGTTTAATTGTCACTTCGACTTGCAACAGAACCGAGATATTCGGTTTTGCTGAACACCCTTTTCAATTAATAAAACTTATTTGCGATAATAGTAACGGATCTGTAGATGCTTTCCAAAAAGTGGGATTCGTTTATAAAAATCAGGAAGCTATTAATCATTTGTTTCGTGTAGGAACCGGTTTAGACAGTCAGATTCTGGGCGATTTCGAAATTATATCTCAAATTAAAACCAGTTTTACACATTCAAAATCAATGGGTTTAGCCAATACCTTTATGGAAAGATTGGTGAATGCGGTGATTCAGGCGAGCAAAAAAATCAAGAACGAAACAGAAATCAGTTCTGGGGCGACTTCGGTTTCTTTTGCATCGGTTCAATACATTATCAAAAATGTAGAGGATATCGGAAATAAAAATATTTTACTTTTCGGAACAGGAAAAATCGGAAGAAATACTTGCGAGAATCTTGTAAAACATACTAAAAACGAACATATTACTTTAATTAACAGAACGAAAGACAAAGCTGAGAAATTAGCCGGAAAACTAAATTTGATTGTTAAAGATTATTCGGAACTTCATTTAGAACTTCAAAAAGCTGATGTTGTGGTTGTCGCTACTGGCGCACAAAACCCAACGGTAGATAAGGCTATCTTAAATCTTAAAAAACCTTTATTGATTTTAGATTTATCTATTCCGAAAAACGTTCATGAAAACGTTGAGGAATTAGAAGGCGTTACTTTAATCCACATGGATTATTTGTCACAATTGACAGATGAAACATTGGAAAACAGAAAATTACACATTCCGGCTGCAGAAGCAATCATTGAAGAAATCAAAGAAGAATTTGTGGTTTGGATGAAAGGCAGAAAATTTGCCCCAACAATCAATGCTTTAAAAGAAAAACTGAACGCGATTAAAGATTCAGAATTAAACTTCCAAAGCAAAAAAATCACTGATTTTAATGAAGCTCAGGCTGAAATCATCAGCAACAGAATCATTCAAAAAATCACCACACATTTCGCAAACCACTTAAAAGACGACGACACCATGGTCGATGAAAGCATCGAATGGATCGAAAAAGTCTTCAAAATAAAAGCATCTTAAAAACATAAATTTTCCACCATATAAGTCATATAAGTTCATTTAATATAGTTATTTACGCAATGCTTAAATTTACTTATATGACTTATATGGTGGAAAAAAATTAAAACATGGCTGAAAAAATAATCAGAATAGGGACTCGCGATAGCGAATTGGCACTTTGGCAAGCACATACTGTCGAGAAAAAACTAAATGATTTGGGTTATAAAACCGAGATTATTGCAGTAAAATCTACAGGAGATATTATTTTGGACAAACCGCTTTACGAACTTGGTATTACCGGAATTTTCACCAAAACGCTGGATGTTGCCATGATTAACGGCGATTGCGATATTGCAGTTCACTCGATGAAAGATGTTCCAACAGCATTACCGCAAGGTATTGTTCAGGCTGCGGTCTTAGAGAGAGCCAATGTTTTAGACATTTTAGTGCACAAAGGAAATCCAAATTTTGATCAGCCAAGTACAATTGCAACCGGAAGTTTGCGTCGTCAGGCTTTATGGTTCAATAAATATCCTAACCATACGGTGGTTGATTTACGTGGTAATGTAAACACCCGTATGCAAAAACTACAAGACAACAACTGGGACGGAGCTGTATTTGCTGCTGCAGGTTTGGAGCGCATCAACATAAAACCAGAAAATTATATCAATTTAGATTGGATGATTCCGGCACCGGCGCAAGGAGCAATGCTTGTTGTGGCGATGGAAAATGACAATTATACTTTAGACGCACTTTCGCAATTAAACCATATTGAAACTGAAATTTGTACGTATATAGAACGTCAGTTTTTGAGAACGCTTGAAGGCGGCTGTACAGCGCCAATTGGAGCTTTAGTCACTTATAACGAAGATGAAGACACTTTACATTTTCAAGGTGTTTTGCTTTCAGTTGATGGAAAACAAAAACTGGAAATCGACAAAACCGTTGCTATTTCAGAATGGAAAAAATTGGGATTTTTCGCTGCACAGGAAATTCTAAACAACGGCGGAACCGAGTTGATGCAATCTATTAAAGAATCTTTAAAAAAATAATGGCAAAATCAATTCAGATATTATCCACAAAAAAGCTGACGAGCGAACAAAAACAAGCATTGACTGATGCTAATTTTGATGTTATTGACGCCGATTTCATTCAGACTCAAAATAAATCTTTCGAACTAAAAGACCTCAACGAAAATTTGATTTTCACCAGTCAAAATGCCGTTCACAGTATTTTATCTCATACAAAAGCGGAAGAACTAAAAAGTAAAAACGTTTTTTGCGTTGGTTTAAAAACTAAAATTCTTTTATCTGAAAATGGATTTAATGTGGTGGCTTATACAGGCTATGCATCAGATTTAGCCGAAATCATCACTTTGATTTATCGCTCAGAAAGCTTTACTTTTTTCAGTGGAAACCTTCGAAGAGAAACTTTACCAAAAGCTTTAAAAGATGCCGACGTAAAATTCAATGAAATTCAGGTTTACGATACATCATTAACACCTCAGAAAATAAAAACTGCCGTTGACGCGATCTTATTTTTTAGTCCGTCAGGCGTTGAAAGTTATTTGAAAGACAACACCATCAAAAAAGAAACGTGTTTTTGCATTGGAGAAACCACCGCAGACGCTTTACATAAAATTACCAAAAACATCATCATCGCAGATCAGCCAACGGTTGAAGACGTAATTGAAGACGTAATTGAAGAATATAAATAAACCTTTGCAACTTTGTCCCTTTGTGACTTTGCACCTAAAATAAAAAACATGTTAAAAAACGACCTATTTTTAAAAGCATTAAAAGGAGAAACTGTTCAACGTCCGCCAGTATGGATGATGCGTCAGGCTGGAAGATATTTACCGGAATTCAGAGCTTTACGTGATAAATATGACTTTTTCACAAGATGTGAAACTCCAGAATTAGCAGCAGAAATTACTGTTCAGCCAATTCGCCGAATTGCTCCGGATGCTGCCATTTTGTTCTCTGACATTTTGGTTGTGCCACGCGCAATGGGAATTCACGTAGAATTGAAAGACAATCTAGGACCAATTATTCCAGATCCGATTCGTACCATGGAACAGGTAAATCAAGTTTACGTTCCAGATGTTAATGAAACTTTAGGTTATGTTTTTGACGCCATTAAATTGACTAAAGAAATGTTGAACGACGAAGTGCCATTAATTGGTTTCGCTGGTTCTCCATGGACAATTTTCTGTTATGCTGTTGAAGGAAAAGGTTCTAAAAGTTTTGATACTGCAAAAGGTTTTTGTTTTTCAAACCCAGTAGCAGCACATACTTTATTACAAAAAATAACAGACACTACCATTTTATATTTAAAAGAAAAAGTAAAAGCGGGAGTGAATGCCGTTCAAATTTTTGATTCTTGGGGAGGAATGCTTTCTCCTGTTGATTATCAGGAATTTTCATGGAAATACATCAACCAGATTGTCGATGCTTTGGCTGAAGTTACTCCGGTTATTGTTTTCGGAAAAGGATGTTGGTTTGCTTTGGGCGAAATGGGTAAAAGTAAAGCTTCGGCATTAGGTGTTGACTGGACTTGTTCGGCAAGAAATGCTCGTTATTTATCTGGTGGAAACGTTACTTTACAAGGAAATTTTGACCCTTCAAGATTACTTTCCCCAATTCCGACCATCAAGAAAATGGTTCACGAAATGATCGACGAGTTCGGAAAAGACAAATATATCGTAAATTTAGGTCACGGAATTTTACCAAATATCCCTGTAGATCATGCGAAAGCGTTTATTGATGCGGTGAAGGAATACGGAGTAAAATAGTTAATAGTTATTGGTTGATAGTTGTTAGAATCTCAACTATCAACCAATAACAATCAACCAACAACTCAAAAAAATGCTCAACAAAGGCCTAAGAGATGACGAAGCAATCAGAATTGACAATGTCCTGAAAACATTGCGCTCTCTTGATTTTGTACCTCAGCCTTTAACCGATGATGAAAAATTTGATGTAGAAAATCAATTAAAGGAATTCGGATTGAATATTCAGACTTTAGTTGATTATTCTAATGAAGAATTGATAACTCTATTGATTCGCTGTCATTTAGATTTTAATCAATTAGAACAGTTTGCAGACTTTTTAATGGAATTTTCAAAAGCTGAAAACTATAATTTTGAAACTAAATCTTTGTGCATTTATCAATATATCCAGCAGGAAAGCAAAGTGTTTTCTTTTGGAATAAACGCCAAAATCGCTTCGGCTAAAAACAAATAAAAATGAGTTTTACAGATTGCAAAATAGACCGAATTAATCATGTTCTTGCCGAAGACTTTTACAAACTCATCGATAAGAACAAAAATCATATTGGAAAAACTTTTCCGGTGACTTTGGCCAATTCTGATTCATTAAAAAAAGCAGAAGATTTTCTGGCAGTTAGCCGAACTAAAGAAAAAAATGGTGAAGGTTTTTATTTTTATGCAAGGGATATCAAAACCAACGATTTAATTGGTTATTTGTGTGTAAAAACCATTGATTACCGCATTTCAAAATGTGAATTAGGCTATTTTGTCGATGAAGATTATCAGGGAAAAGGAATCACTTCAAAAATGGTTTCAGATGCGCTTGCCTTTTGTTTCAACGAATTGAATCTGAATAAGGTTTTTATCTGCACTTCAGAAATTAATTTGGCAAGTCAACGAATTGCATTAAAACACAATTTTAAACAAGAAGGAATATTACGAGACGAATTTAGAAATGGTGATGGCAAATTGCAAAACTCTGTTTATTTCGGATTGCTAAAATCAGAATACAATACTCATGAAAGATAAATTTTACGCATACATACAAAACTTACAAGACCAAATCTGTACAGGATTAGAAGCTGTTGACGGAACCGCAAAATTCCGTGAAGATCTTTGGAAACGCCCGGAAGGCGGTGGCGGAAGAACACGTGTAATCGAAAACGGTGCCGTTTTCGAAAAAGGAGGTGTAAACATTTCAGCTGTTCATGGAAAACTTCCTGAATCGATGCAAAAGATGTTTGGTGTTGGCGAAGCTGACTTTTTTGCCTGCGGATTAAGTTTGGTTTTACACCCGAAAAACCCGATGACACCAACGGTTCATGCGAATTGGCGTTATTTTGAAATGTATGATGAACATGGAAAAGTAATCGAACAATGGTTTGGCGGAGGACAAGATTTAACGCCTTATTATTTGTTTGAAGAAGATGCAACTCACTTTCATCAAACGTGTAAAACAGCTTGTGACCAACATAATCAGGAGTTTTATCCAAAATATAAAAAACAATGCGACGCTTATTTTTGGAATGCGCACCGAAACGAAGCCCGCGGAATTGGCGGTTTGTTCTTTGATTATTGCAAAGCAAATGAGCAAATGTCGATGGAAGATTGGTTTGATTTCGTTTCTGAAGTTGGGAATAGTTTCTTAGAAGCTTACGTTCCGATTGTGGAGAAAAGAAAGAATTTATCCTATACACCTGAAAACAGGAATTGGCAGGAAATCCGTCGTGGCCGTTATGTCGAATTCAATTTAGTTCATGACAAAGGCACTTTATTTGGTTTAAGAACCAACGGAAGAATTGAGAGTATTTTGATGAGTTTACCACCTCATGTACAATGGGTTTACGATCATCATGCAGAAGCAGGAAGTGAAGAAGAAAAATTGGTAAATGTGCTGGAAAATCCTCGTGAATGGATTTAAAATAATTTAGTCCCATCGGGACGGTATATCTATAGCAATGTTGTAAATCTATTCCGACAAACCCCATCGGGGTGACATCTTAACAAATTACAATTGATGGCAAATACATATACTCAATTATACATTCATATTATTTTTGCAGTTAAAGGCAGACAAAACCTAATTTCAGCAAATTGGAAAAATGAAATTTATAAATATATCACTGGAATCATTACCAATAAAGAGCAAAAATTAATTGCAATTAATGGGATGCCAGACCATATTCATATTTTAATTGGATTAAAACCGGATAAGTCAATTTCTGATCTGGTTAGGGATATCAAATCAAATTCATCGAAGTTTATAAATGACCGAAAATGGATTAATGGAAAGTTCGAATGGCAAACGGGTTTTGGTGCTTTTTCATATAGTCATTCTCAATTAACAAATGTTATAAAGTATATTCAACGTCAAGAGGAACATCATAAAAACAAGACGTTCAAAGAAGAATATACCTAATTTTTAAAATTGTTTAATGTAGAATTTAAAAACGAATATCTTTTTAATGACATTTAATATTGCGCTCCTCTGGAGCTCAAATCCAAGACATTAAATTTTATCTATAAACATAATGCTCCTCCGGAGCTTTTGGAATAATGAATAAAACCACTTAAAGATCATTATTATGGAAAAGAGAGAAATGAACATCGCACAATTAACCCGCATGCATTCAGGCAAAGGATTTATCGCAGCACTAGATCAAAGTGGCGGAAGTACACCGAAAGCGCTCGCACAATACGGCGTTCAGGAAAGCAGTTATTCGAATGACGAAGAAATGTACACTCTTGTACATGAGATGAGAACCCGAATTATAAAGAGTCCGGCGTTTGACAGCGAATATATTCTTGGTGCTATTTTGTTTGAAAATACCATGGATCGTAAAATTGACGGTCAATGGACGGCTGATTATTTGTGGGAAAAGAAAAACATCGTTCCGTTTTTAAAAGTAGATAAAGGATTGGCTGATCTTGCCAATGATGTTCAATTGATGAAGCCTATTCATAATTTAGATGAATTATTGGATCGCGCTGTAGAAAAAAATGTATTCGGAACCAAAATGCGATCTGTTATTAAAGAAGCAAATGCCGAAGGAATTCGCGAAGTAGTTGAGCAACAATTTAAAGTTGGTTTACAAATTTTTGCAAAAGGACTGGTCCCGATTATTGAACCGGAAGTTGACATTTATAGTGCTGATAAAGAAAAATCGGAAGAAATTCTGAAAGCAGAAATACAGAAACAACTAAACTTGTTGGATAAAAAGGTTAAAGTGATTCTGAAACTATCTATTCCAACTGTGAATGACTTTTACAAAGAACTAATGTCTGATCCGCATGTTATACGTGTTGTAGCATTATCCGGAGGATATTCAGAAGAAGAAGCCAACGCGAAACTGACGCAAAACCACGGATTGATTGCCAGTTTTTCACGAGCACTTTCCGAAGGTCTTTCTGCTGGTCAGTCTGATGATGAATTTAACCAAAAACTTGATAAAACCATAAAAGCGATTTATACCGCTTCAATCACATAAAATAAAACATTAAAAAATCTAATAAATTGGATTGCCGATTAGCGATTAACGGTTTGTGATTTCAGAATATCTGAAGTATTCCACAATCAAAAATCAAAAATCAAAAATTAGCAATCAAAAATCTAAAATAAATATGTTCCCATTACAAAGAGGCAGAAGACTACGAGTAAATGAATCTATCCGTAGTTTAGTTCGCGAAACAACATTAAGTCCGAGCGATTTTATGTTTCCAATGTTTATTGCAGAAGGCGAAAATTATAAAGTTGAAATTCCGTCAATGCCGGGAATTTTTCGTCGTTCTATTGATTTAACCGTAGAAGAAGTAAAAGAAATTTTTGCTTTAGGAATTCGCGCTGTCAACATTTATGTAAAAGTAGATGAATCTCTGAAAGACAATACCGGAAAAGAAGCTTGGAATTCTAACGGATTAATGCAAAATGCTATTAAAGCGATAAAGGCGGCCTGTCCTGAAATGATTGTGATGCCCGATGTTGCTCTTGATCCATATTCTATTTATGGTCATGATGGAATTATCGAAAATGGAGATGTTGCCAATGATGCGACTAATGAAGCATTAGTAAAAATGGCCGTTTCGCACGCACAAGCAGGAGCCGATTTTGTTGCACCAAGTGATATGATGGACGGACGTATTTTGCGTTTGCGCCAGGGATTAGATGCTGCAGGTTTTGAAAATGTGGGAATTATGAGTTATTCGGCAAAATATGCTTCTGCTTTTTATGGCCCGTTTCGTGATGCTTTAGACAGTGCTCCGAGAGAAGCTGATGTGGTTGTTCCAAAAGATAAAAAAACTTATCAAATGGATTATGCAAATCGTATCGAAGCCATTAGAGAAACACTTATGGATGTAGAAGAAGGTGCTGATATGGTAATGGTAAAACCCGGAATAGCATATTTAGACATTGTTCGCGAAGTAAAAAATGCCGTAAATGTTCCGGTAACTGTTTTTCATGTTTCTGGTGAGTACGCCATGATCAAGGCAGCAGCAGAAAGAGGATGGCTTGATAATGATAAAATCATGATGGAGCAACTGTATTGCATTAAGCGTGCGGGAGCCAGTATTATCTCAACTTATTTTGCGAAAGAAGCTGCAATATTATTAAATAAGAAATAAATGAAAAAAGTATTATTCTTAGCTGCCGTTTTAGCTTTTGCCTCTTGTAAAAAAGAGCAGGAACCTTTCGGAAAACCAACTGAAACAACAACAGAATCTTCAGAAGGAGAATCGGCGAAAGCCACAACTCCCGAAGCATTAGGAAAAGATATATTTGAAGGAAAAGGAAATTGTATTTCCTGCCATCAGGTGGATCAAAAAATAATCGGTCCGAGTATTCAGGAAATAGGAAAAACGTACAAAGATAAAAAAGGCGATATTGTTACTTTCCTGAAAGGAAATGCAGATCCTATTGTTGATCCAACTCAGTTTTCGGTGATGAAAACGAACTTCCCAATTACGCAGGCGATGTCTGATGAAGAATTAAAGGCAATTGAAGCTTATATTTACAGCAATTCTAAATAAAGAAGATCGAATATAGTTAAAACAAAAACGGCGCTAAATTAGCGCCGTTTTTTTATGATTTAAATTACCAGATTTTAACTCGTTTGTCTGGACTTACATACATTTTATCTCCACTTTTAATTCCAAATGCCTGATAAAAAGCATCAACATTCTGAATCGGTACGTAAGCTCTGTACATTCCCGGAGAGTGCGGATCTGTTTTTACCTGACTTTTAATTGCCTCATCTCTTGTTTTTGTTCTCCAAACGGTAGCCCAGGAGATAAAGAAACGTTGTTCAGGCGTAAATCCGTCAATTAAACCAGGATCTCCGTGTGCTTTTAAATACAATTGCAAACCATCATAAGCTGCATTGATTCCACCTAAATCCCCAATGTTTTCTCCTAAAGTAAATTTACCGTCCACGTGAATTCCAGGCAAAGGCTCTAAAGCACTATATTGATCTGCAAGTGCATTACCTAAAGTTGTAAATTGTTTTAAATCATCAGCAGTCCACCAGTCTACAAGATTTCCATCTGCATTATAACGTGCTCCTGAATCATCAAAACCATGTGAAATTTCGTGACCAATTACAGCTCCGATTCCACCATAATTTACTGCTTCATCAGCCTGGTAATTGTAAAAAGGCGGTTGTAAAATTGCTGCAGGAAAAACAATTTCATTATAAGACGGATTGTAATAAGCATTTACTGTTTGTGGCGACATTCCCCACTCTGTTTTATCCACTGGCTTATTTAATTTTTCTAAACCTTTCTTGAAATTCCATTTTGATAAATTGTGCGCATTCTCAAAATAGCTTCCACCTTCCGCAACACTTTTAATTTCTAAAGCGGAATAATCTTTCCACTTATCCGGATAACCCACTTTTATAGTGATTTTATTCAATTTCTCAATCGCTTTTGCTTTTGTAACATCCGACATCCATGTTAAATTATTAATACGGTTTTGGTAAGCCAAAATCACATTGTGAATCATATCAATCGCTTTGGTCTTTGCTTCAGCTGGGAAAACTTTCTCTACATACAATTTTCCAAGTGCTTCTCCAATACTTCTGTTTACCACTTGCAAAGCTGTTTCTTCGCGAGGTAATTGTTTAATTGCTCCTCTTAAAGTTTTACTGTAAAAGTCAAAATTTGCCGTTTCAATTTCAGTTGTTAATTGTGAAGTTGAACGGTTTAACAAAGTCCATTTAAGGTATTCTTTCCATTCTGCCACTTTATTTTCAGTGAAAACAGTTTGTAAAGCTTTCATATAACGTGGTTCAACAACCACAACTGTATCCAGTTTAGCCAAACCAAGCCCTGTAAAATAAGCATCCCATTTAATTGCCGGAGTAAGTTTTTGAAGATCCGCAACCGTCATCGGGTTGTATTGAAGACGACTGTCTCTACTCTCAACACGATTTAATCTTGGGCTTGACAAAGCAGTTTCTAAAGCCAGGATTTCTGCTGCGCTCTGTTTTGCTTTTTCAGGAGATTCTCCAATAAACTGCATCATTCTTGCTACGTGAAGCTCATATTTTGCACGTTTTTCTTTTGAATCTTTATCTTCAGAAATGTAATAATCTTTATCAGATAAACCCAATCGGCTTACACCAAGACTTACAGAATTTTTAGAACTGTTTTTTTCATCAGCTCCAATGTAAATTCCGAAGAAATCATTTCCGCCCTGAGGTTCCATTTCTACCAAATACTTTTGAAGATCAGCTACATTTTTAATAGCATCAATTTTTTTCAGGTATGGCTTCAAAGGCTCAATTCCTCTTTTGTTTCTGCCTACCGTGTCTAAAACAGTATTAAATAAATTTACTGCTTTCCCCTGATCTGTATCCGATTTATACTTTGGATTTTTTGAAGCTTCTTTCAAAATTGCCATTGCATCTTTATCGGTCTTTTTGATTAATTCATTAAAACTTCCCCAAGTGGTACGATCACTTGGAATTTCGGTTTTATCTAACCATGTTCCGTTTACATATTGAAAAAAATCCTGACTCGGACTAATTTTTGTATTCATGTAAGAAACATTGATACCCGGTTCTTTTGGTTTTGCATCTTGAGCTTCAACTGCGCTGAATATAAACATTGAAGAAACTACACAAAACATAGGTTTAGTAAGCTTTTTAATCATTTTTCTTTATAGTTTTAGTATATATACAAACATATTGTTATTCTTCGGAACTCTATGTTAAAATTATCGCAATAATTTCAAGTGAGATTTTTAATGCAAAAAATCGATCATAAGCAACTAAAAATTTCATAAATATATGTTTGATTATGTAGTCTTTAATTCAAATTGTTTTTGGAATATTTGTTAAAACAATTTATTGAAGTGAGAGTAAAAATTCAGAATGCATTTTCAGGAAAGATTGAAGCTATCGGATTTCCAATTTTGGCTTTATGCTGGGTAAGTTTCTTTTGGGGGACAACGTGGCTGGCATCAAAAGAAGCGGTTAGACATATGCCGGGGCTTCAGGTAGCCACTATCCGTCAGTTTTTGGGCGGCCTGCTGTATGTTGGTTACTTTCTTATAAAAAAAGAGCCTTGGCCCAAAGGCAAACAATGGAAAACGATTATTATTTTATCTATTTTGAATTTTGCCTTAAGCAACGGGTTAAGTACCTGGGGAGTAAAATATATCAGCAGTGGATTAGGCGCCATTATTAGTGCGCTCTTCCCGATCTGGATTATTATTATCAATTTTTTTAATGGCATAAAAATCGCCAGAGTAGCTTTATTCGGAATCCTGGTCAGTTTTGGTGGAATCTGCATTATTTTCATGGATTACTTATCTGATTTTTTAAGACCTGATTTTCAATTCGGAATCATTTTAATGGTCGCATCAACTATTACATGGGCCTTCGGAATTTTGGAAACTAAGAAAAAAGCATCCAGTTTTAATCCGTATTTTAGTTTAGGATTGCAGATGTTGATTTCGAGTGTCTTATTATTTGGAATTACCGAAGCCGCCGGAACTAATATTCCGTTGAGTGAAATCTCTATGAATTCGTGGTGGGCAATTATCTATTTAATCATTATTGGTTCGGTATTAACTTTCATCGCTTTTATTTATACTTTACAACATCTTCCAACTGAAATCAGCAGTATTTACGTTTATATAAATCCAATAGTCGCGATGGTTTTGGGAGCTTTCATTTTTGAAGAAACACTTACTCAGGCCATTGCCATTGGAGCAGCCGTAACTTTAGTTGGATTGTATCTGGTTAACAAATCTATTAGAAAGACTAAAAATTAAAGAATTATTTGCTTTCTTTTTATCTCTCGCAAAGACGCGAAGTCGCAAAGTTTTATTTTTTAAGTTTTACTTTGCAACTTCGCGTCTTTGTGTGATTAAAACATTTCTAATATATTACTTTTAATGAGAGTCAAAAGCCTGTTAAAAACAACACAGAATTAGTTTTTTGAAAACTGCTTTTCGTATTTTTGCGCCAAATTCCGTTTATGAAATCGTTACTCTATAAATACCGCAAATTCTTTATTGTTTTAATAGTATTTTCGATAGTTACAATATCCCTATTTTATTCGGCTTTAAAGCCACAAAAAACGTTGCCAATTTACAATCCTGCCGACGTAAATCCGGAGCTGGTGGACAGTACTATTCAATACAAAAGTAAATACCATACCATTGCAGATTTTTCGTTTGTAAACCAAAATGGTGATACCATTACACAGAAAAATTACGAAGGAAAAATATATGTTGCCGATTTCTTCTTCACCACTTGTGGATCAATTTGTCCAAAAATGACAACTAATCTTGAAGATGTTCAAAAAGCGGTTTTAAACAATCCGAAAGTGATGTTGCTTTCTCACACTGTTTTTCCAGAAGTGGACAGCATTCCGGTTTTAAAGGAATATGCTATAAAACATCATGTGGTAGACAGCAAATGGAATTTGGTTACCGGCGACAAAAAAGAGATTTACACCATGGCGAGAAAATCGTATTTGGCAGTGAAATTAGGAAGACCAGATCAGTTGTATGATATGGTTCATACGGAGAATTTTGTCTTGGTAGATCAAAAACGCCGCGTTCGTGGTTTTTATGACGGAACAAACAAAGAAGAAATTAAACGTTTAATTGACGACATCAATTTTTTATCACAAGAGTAAAATTGTCTTATTTAAGGAAATTTTGGGACAATCAAAAGGGTTAAATGCCTTGAAATAAAGAATTATTGCCTACTTTTGCAATCTAAATTCAATCTAAATAAGCTTGCAAAATACAATTCACACTCTGAAAAAAGGCGAAAAAGCCATTATCAAAGATTTTGATATCGATCTTATTCCTCTAAAGTTATTAGAAATGGGTTGTTTGCCGGGCAACTTGGTCGAATTACTTCAAATTGCTCCTTTTGGAGATCCTTTGTATTTGGATATTAATGGCTCGCATGTTGCCATTCGTATAGAAACCGCTCGTGAAATTGAAGTGGAACTTATCAAAACCAATTTGTAATGAGCGTTCAAAATATTAATGTTGCCCTTATCGGGAATCCAAATACAGGAAAAACTTCCGTTTTCAATCAGCTTACTGGCCTTAATCAGCAGGTTGGGAATTATCCGGGAATTACTGTTGAGAAAAAAATGGGTTTCTGTAAATTACCACACAACATCAAAGCTAATATTCTTGATTTACCTGGGACTTACAGTCTGAATGCCAGTTCGATGGATGAAAGTGTTGTAATTGAACTTTTATTAAACAAAAACGACAAACTATATCCTGATGTTGCAGTAGTTGTAACGGATGTTGAAAATCTGAAAAGAAATTTACTGATCTACACTCAAATAAAAGACCTTGAAATTCCGACGATTTTAGTTATTAATATGTCTGATCGTATGGAAAGTAAAGGGATTACGCTTGATATTCCTTTTTTAGAAGAAAAACTAAAAACTAAAATTGCTTTAGTCAGTTCGCGTAAAGGTCATGGAATCGAGGAACTAAAAGAACTAATTGTTTCATACAAAACGATTCCGCATGAACCATGTTTAAATGCTTCAGTTATTGATACTGAATATTTTAAAAAATTACAACACGCTTTTCCAAATCAATTATTGTATAAATTATGGTTGGTTATCACGCAGGATGTGAATTTTTTGAATCTGGAGCGTAATGAAATCAGAAGCACTTTTACCAAATCGCATTCGGAATTAAAACGTTTACAGCAAAAAGAAACTATCAAAAGATATCAGTTTATCAATGATGTTTTGAAAGAAGGTTTAAAAGTCGATGCCTCGATGGCAAAAGATATCAGAGCCAAAATTGACCGTGTTTTAACACACAAATTTTGGGGTTATTTTATTTTCCTTGGAATATTGTTTGTTATTTTTCAATCTATTTTTAGTTGGTCAACCATCCCGATGGACTTCATTGACAGCACTTTTGCTTCTTTGAGCAGTTGGGCTTCTGCAAAACTACCAAGCGGAATTTTAACTGATTTACTTTCACAGGGAATTATTCCGGGAATTGGCGGAATTCTGATTTTCATTCCGCAAATTGCATTTCTATTTCTATTTATTTCTATTTTGGAAGAAAGCGGATACATGAGCCGGGTTGTGTTTTTGATGGATAAAATCATGCGTAAGTTTGGGCTTTCAGGAAAAAGTGTTGTGCCATTGATTTCAGGAACTGCCTGTGCAATTCCGGCCATTATGGCGACAAGAAATATCGAAAACTGGAAAGAACGCTTAATTACTATTTTAGTAACACCGTTCACAACTTGTTCGGCAAGGCTTCCGGTTTACGCTATTATAATTTCATTGGTAATTCCTGACAAACGTGTTTTGGGAATCCTGAATTTACAGGGATTGTCGTTGATGTTGTTGTATTTATTAGGTTTTGGAACTGCAATTCTATCGGCTTATATTTTGAATAAAATTCTGAAGTTTAATAACAAAACTTATTTCGTTGTTGAAATGCCAAGTTATAAAATGCCGTTATTAAAGAATGTCGGAATTAATGTTGTTGAAAAAACCAAAGCATTTGTTGTTGGTGCGGGTAAAATCATTTTGGCGATATCTGTGATTTTGTGGTTTTTAGCTTCTTTTGGACCAGGCAAAAATTTCAATGAAGCCGAAACTATCGTTAAAGAAAGATTTGCCGACAAACCACTAAACGAAATTCAGTTTGAAAATGAAGTCGCTTCTCAAAAATTAGAGAATTCATATATCGGAATTATGGGTCGCGTAATTGAACCTGCCATTGCACCTTTGGGTTATGACTGGAAAATCGGAATTGCGATTATCAGTTCGTTTGCAGCGCGTGAAGTTTTCGTTGGAACTCTGGCCACCATTTACAGCGTTGGAAACAGTGATAATGAAGCGACCATAAAAAGTAAAATGCAGGAGGAAATCAATCCGGAAACGGGTCAGAAGATTTTCAATTTTGCTTCAGGAATTTCGTTGTTGTTATTTTATGCCTTCGCAATGCAGTGTGCCAGTACATTAGCCATTACCAAAAAAGAAACCAATTCGTGGAAATGGCCTGCAATGCAACTCGTTCTTATGAGCGGACTGGCTTATTTCGTTGCCTTGCTAGCTTATCAACTTTTAAAATAAACGGCCATGATACAAGAAATTATTGCCTTTGGAATATTACTTATCGCTATTGCTTTTTTGATTAAAAAATTCTTTTGGAAATCGAAAAAGAAAAAAGATTGCGGTGATGGAAATTGCGGGTGTTCGTAGAGAAAAGGTACTAAGGTGCTGAGGTTCTAAGATACTAAGGTTTTAGAAATAATTTCGCAGAGATACACAGAGTTAAAAACACAAAGCTTCACAGAGATTTAAATTTCTTTGTGAAGCTTTGTGTTTTCTTGGCGAATCTTTGTGGAATAAAAATCGAAATTTGTCTTTTTTTGATACTTAAAAGCCCGATTTTGGTATGTCTTTGGCCTTCGTAAGAATTAATTTTATCAAACTTAAATTCGCTAAAATGAAAAAAGAAGAAAACTCAGAAATAATAAGAGACAATAGAGTTACAAGATTATTATGGTTCACACTAGGTTTCTTTTGTGCTTTGCTAATCAGTTTTATTGTAAAAATATAAACATTTGGAGTTATATTTATTTCACTCCTTCCCACTCTGCATAAAATTGCGCCAGAAATGTTTCCATAAATCGATGCCTTTCTGCTGCAATTTTTTTTCCGGTTTCAGTATTCATTTTATCTGTTAAGAGTAAAAGTTTCTCGTAAAAATGATTTATCGTTGGCGCATTATTCTTTTTATATTCTTCTTTGGTCATAGAGGTATTAGGCCCAATTTCAGGGTTATATAACGCTCTGTTTTTAAATCCGCCATAATTGAACGCTCTTGCTACTCCAATTGCTCCGATAGCGTCTAAACGGTCCGCATCCTGAACGATATCCAATTCGACAGAAGAGAAACTCTTTTCAAAATTTCCGCCTTTGTAAGAGATGTTTTCGATGATATTAACCACATGTTGAATAATTTCCTCTGAAACATCTTCAGATTCCAGAAATATACGTGCCGTTTTTGGTCCGATACTTTCATCTCCGTTATGAAATTTACTATCGGCAATATCATGAAGCAAAGCTCCTAATTGTACTACAACCAAGTCGCATTTTGTTTCTTTGGCAATCAAAAGGGCATTTTTATAAACACGTTCAATGTGAAACCAATCATGTCCGCCTTCGGCATCATTTAATTTTTCTTTTACGAAAGCAATTGTTTTATTTATTAATTCGGGATTATTCATAGTAGTATTTTCTTTTGATGCTAATGGCACGCGTATGACGCTGATTAAACGGATTTACTCGGATTCTTTTCTATTTTAAATAAAAATGTTGATTGTCAAAGTTTTACACTTCAACAATCAACAATTTTTTCAATATCGATATCAATTGCAAAAATCAATTTAAAAATCGTTAATCAACAATCTAAAATCTAAAATCTGCAATCTAAAATTATTAAAGTCTAGCAGGCTCCACCCATTTAAAAATATGAGATTCTTGGGGGATTACTAATCTTTCAGAAATTCTGGCCATACGCGCTGGCAATTTCATTAGATAATCACGTGCTTTTTCCGCTTCATCAGTCAAATTAGAAACTTTGTCAATTTCCCATTTGTCAATTAATTTTTGCATGATATCTACATAATCGTTTGCAGTGTAAACACCAATACGTTGTGCAGAATCAGAAAATTGTTCGAAAGCCGAACTGATTTTTTGACCAGATTCTCTCAAGAAATGAGCCGGCATTACGATTTTTTGTTTCATCATGTATTGAAACGCCAACATCATTTCGCTTGGATCAACGGCAAAAATACGCGTAACAAATTCGCTGTAAGCATGGTGATGACGCATTTCGTCACCAGCAATCATTTTACACATTTTAGACAACTTGTTATCACCAAATTTCTTAGCCATTTGAGCTACTCTATTGTGCGAAACATATGTTGCTAATTCCTGGAAACTCGTGTATACAAAGTTTTTGTACGGGTCAGATCCAGTTCCGATATCAAATCCGTCGTTGATTAAATGCTGTGTTGTCATTTCGATTTCACGCATGTTCACACGACCAGACAAATACAAGTATTTATTTAATAAATCTCCATGGCGGTTTTCTTCTCCGGTCCATTGCCTGATCCATTTAGACCAGCCATTTCCACCGTTTTCAACCTGATTTATCCCTTCAACATCCATCAACCAGGATTCATACGTTGGCAAGGCTTCCTCAGTGATGGTATCACCTACTAAAGTTACCCAAAAATCGTACGGCAATTCTTTAGCAATTTCACGTAATTCTTTAACCTCCTCAAAGAAATTATCTCCTTCAGAATTAGGCAAAAAATCAGACGGCTGCCAAATTTTTTCTACTGGAATTAAATACTGTTCTACGAAGCTATCCACGTTTTTTTCTAAAAACTGCATAACTTCTAATCTAATGTTTTTTATAGACATTACTTATTTATTTAAGATTTGGATTTCTGTTTCAGAATAATTCTCAAAACAAAAATCTATTTATACTCGTTTACTCCTTCTACTACTGCCTTTTCTGTCAATTTCATTAACTCGGCAAAATCATAATCTTTTACAGCCATTGCCGGATGCGCGGTAAAGGTAAGATGATTTCCTAAACCAACAGGAAAAAAACCATATTTTACCATTTTCCATGAATTGTTGATGCTTACCGGAACAACATACGCTGATGGCGCATATTTACATAATATTTTTAAACCGCTTTGGGCAAATTCTTTTGGTTTTCCAGTTTTACTTCTTGTGCCTTCAGGGAAAATCACGGCCGATCTGGTATTTTTTTCAATATATTCAGACAAGCCTTTGATAACAGGTATGGCTTGTTTTGGGTCTTTTCGGTCAATTAGCACTGATCCTCCGTGGCGTAAATTGAATGATACACTTGGGATTCCGCTACCTAACTCCTTCTTACTTACAAATTTACAATGAAAACGTCTAAAGTACCAAATCATTGCTATGATATCGTACATACTTTGGTGATTTGAAACAAAAATCAAAGGAACTCCCGTGGGAATTGTCTCTCTATTTTCAATTGTATATCTGGTTCCTACAAGATTTGTACATCTTAAAAGGAAAAAATTTAAAAAATCAACACTTTTTTTATGAGCCTGATAACCAAAAACATTTAGGCAAATCCATTGTATTGGGTGAAAAACAACCAGACACAAACCAAAACATAAATAGTAAATTACGGATATGGGATACGAAATTATCTTTTGCATGCTTAAAAAAATTAATTGCCAAAAGTAATAAATAAATTTTTAGCGGTATAAAAATTGAAAACAATAACCGCTTTTCTGGTTTAATTGTACCTTTGCCACTGAAATTGCAAATTTTTTCTGAACTAAATGAACTTCACTTACCCTAAAAATGAACGCTTAAAGAGCAAAACGACAATTGGTTTACTGTTTTCTGAAGGGAAATCGGTTTCTAAATATCCATTGCGTTTGGTTTACCGTCAGGCGGAAGCAGATTCAGAAGAAAAAATAAAAATTGGCGTTTCGGTTTCAAAAAAATACTTCAAAAGAGCCGTTGACAGAAATTATTTCAAACGTGTTTTAAGAGAAACCTATCGATTAAACAAACATTTGCTTTTGGATAACATTCAGGAACCATATTCTCTGATGTTTTTTTATCAGACGAAAGACAAATTATCTTACGAAGAAATCAATACCAAAACGGTTCAGTTATTTGAAAAATTTCTTCTTCAAATAAACAAAACTCCAGAATCTGAAATTAAAACAGAATCAGGAAATCCTTTGTAATCAATCGTTTTCAAAAGACGAATTGAGATTAGCGCAACGGAATCGCAGTAATTACTGAATTATTCTTATTTTAGTACTTTATAATTTAAGATATTTCACAATTATGGCTCCTTATTTTAAAAAGAAGTTCGTTATACCAGCTGTTGCAGCGGGGTTTTTATTTATTGGAACCAGTTTCAAGGATGATTTTTTTGAAATAGCCAAGCAAATAGAAATCTTCACGACTTTGTTCAAAGCAGTCAACACCAATTATGTCGACGAAACAAATCCTGGTGATTTGATGGATAAGGCCATTAAAAGCATGCTGGGAAGTTTAGATCCTTATACTGTTTACTTTAACGAGCAGGATGTTGTAAATTTTAAAATTAACAATACCGGAGAATATACGGGAATCGGCGCATTAATTTCAAGAAAAAATGATCGTTTGATTGTTCGCGAGCCTTATAAAAATTATCCTGCAGACAAAGCCGGGCTAAAAGCCGGCGATCAAATTATTCAGATTGGCGATGTTTTAATTGCCGATTTTAAAGATGATGCCTCGCAATTATTAAAGGGAACCAAAAACACTAAAATTCAGATAAAATATCTTCGTCAGGGAAAATCTTTTACAACTGAGTTGATTTTGGATGAGGTTGATATTAAATCCGTTCCATTCTATGGGAAGATTGATGAAAAAACCGGTTACATTGTTTTGGCACATTTTAGCCGAAAAGCTGCCGCTGAAGTCAAAGAAGCTCTTGAAAAATTAAAATCTGACGGAGCAACTCAGATTGTTCTTGATTTAAGAGGAAATCCGGGCGGTTTGTTGAATGAAGCTATCGATATCTGTAATTTATTCGTTCCGAAAAACGAAGTTATCGTAACGACAAAATCAAGAATTGAAAAACACAATAACACTTATAAAACCACTAAAGATCCCGTTGACACTGAAATTCCGCTTGCGATTTTAGTAAACGGCAGAAGTGCTTCAGCCTCAGAAATTGTTTCGGGCGCTTTGCAGGATTTAGACCGTGCCGTGATTTTAGGAAGCCGCAGTTTTGGTAAAGGTTTGGTACAGCGTTCGGTAGATCTTACTTACGGAACGCAGTTAAAAGTGACAATTTCCCGTTATTATACGCCTTCGGGTCGTTGTATTCAGGCGTTGGATTATGCGCACAAAGACAAAAATGGCGTTGCTCAAAAAACCGATGCCAAAAACTTTAATGCTTTTAAAACCAGAAAAGGAAGAACCGTTTATGATGGCGGCGGTGTTTTGCCAGATATTGAATTAGACGAAGCCAAAGTGAGTCCGATTACGACTGCGTTATTGAAAAACGACGGAATCTTCGATTATGCCACAACGTATTATTACAAAAACCCAAATTTAGGAGATAAAATTCCGGTGGTTTCAGATGCAGATTATACGAGCTTTAAACAATATCTGAAAACGAATAAAATCAGTTTTGATACTGAAACCGAAGTGGCTTTGCGAAATACTTTGACAGCAGCCAAAAATGAAAAAATCGACGAGACCATTGCTCCGGAATACCAACTATTATTGGCAGCTCTTGAAAAAAGCGAAAGTACATTGCTTGATAAAAACCAAAAGGAGATAAAAGGTTTGATTCAGGAAGAACTCATCAAAAGATACCAATATCAGGAAGGTTTATATCAATTTTATATTAGAAACAATTCAGAAATTAAAAAAGCGGTCAGCGTTTTAAATAATCAAACTGAGTACAAAACGATTTTAAAAATTTAAAGATGAAATGAAAATTTGTAAAGCCCTATTTCTGTTTTTCATTTACAATTTATCGGCGCAGCAAAAACCTATTGAAACCATTTATTTTGAGTTTGATAAATATGATCTTACTCCTAACCAAACCGAAGTTGTAACTAATTTCATTAAAAGTATTGACACCACGAAAGTCGAATCAATACAAATTTACGGCTACTGCGATGATCGTGGTAACGACGACTATAATTTTAAATTATCAAATAACCGTGCCAATACGATTCAGAACCTCATCATTTCGGCCGGTTTCAACCAAAGCAAAATTGTCATTTTAGAAGGAAAAGGCCGTGTGGTTTTAAAACCTGATACGGTAGAAAATCTGCATGAAACACGTTCCAAAAACCGACGTGTTGATTTAATTGTTGTAAAACGAAACAGTTTTGGCAAAGGAGTTTACACTTCGTTTAAAGACAATCTGAAAGTGGGCGATAAAATTTACTTAGAAAATATTTTATTCGACATTGGAAGTTCAAAACTAACTACGGCTTCCCAAAAAGAACTGGACAAAATTGCCGAAACACTTCAGCATCAAAAAAACATTCAATTTGAAATTAGAGGCCACGTTTGCTGTACTCCCGACATCTACAGTGACGGAATTGACAAAGCTACCAATGAGAGAAGACTCTCATGGAACCGTGCCAAAACCGTTTTTAATTATTTGGCCACTAAAAAAGTTTCTAAAAACCGCATGACTTATCTGGGATGTGGCAACAAATATCCTTTAGGACGAGGCGATGCCTTAGATCGCCGTGTAGAATTTGTGATTAAAAAAGTATAATTAACCTCTAATCATTTCGATGTGCGGAATATCATCTTCCAGATACATTTCGCTAGTCTGAACAAAACCGTGGCTTTCGTAGAATTTCTTTAGATATAGTTGTGCTCCGATTGTAATTTTATCTTTTCCAAAATTTTCCTTTATTCCGGCAATGGCTTCGCGCATTAAATCGTGTCCCCATTTTTTATCACGGTAATTGGCATCCACCACTACTCTTCCTATTGACGCATTATCAAAACTAATTCCAGCATCGAACAAACGGGAATAAGCAACAATTTTTCCATCATATTCGCCAATTAAATGTAATGCTTTCTTGTCTTTGCCGTCAAGATCTAAATAAACGCAATTTTGCTCCACTACAAAGATCTCACTTCGCACTTTAAGCAAATCATATAACTCATGAACTGTTAATGCCTCAAACGGCTTTATTTTCCATTTTAATTCCATTCTTCTGTATTGTTGTCAATGAAGAGCAAAATTAATTTAAAAATTTAAGCCTTGCCAGAACATCTGTCCATTTATAAAAAACAAATCCCGATTGCTGATAGCAATCGGGATTTTTAATAACCATTAAATTCGATTGAGAGCAAATTTTTATTTCTTCGTCATAATGATTTCCATACTTTTATATTCTGATCCATTTTTTGTGTCGTACATTTCCATTTTTCTCGTTTTCTCATCAACATAAGTGTAAACTTCACGATACGGTGCTTTTTTTCCGTTTAACGGACTCACCATATCGCCTTTCAGATCCATACTTTTAGTTGCTTCATCATATTTACCAATTGCCACCATCATACCAGTTCCCATATTATCTATAAAAGTCGTGGTATATTCTTTACTGGCATTGTTGTAGGCCAATGTGCTTTTTCCTTCAAACGGCTGTCCCATCAAAGTTCCCTGATAATTCGTTTCCTGATAACGACCACCCAAAACCATTTTTACATTTGCTGTAGAAGTTGCTTTACTAGGTTTTCCGTTTGGTTCTTCCCAAAAAGTCATATCGCAATTCCACGTTCCTGTTTCATCCGCCATCATTTTATGTGGGGCTCCGGGAGTAGCATATGCCTGCCATGCCTTCATTTGTGCTGCAGAATCTAAAGGCGCTTCTGCAATCGGTTCTTCGGTTTTTACACTATCGACAACCGGAGTGGCTTCCGTTTCTGTTTTCACTTCTTTTTTACAAGAAGCAAAAAACAAAATTAATATCGATAATACTGCAAATAATTTTTTCATAATTATCTCATTTAATGTTTGTTACAAACAAAAGTATGAAAAATAAAGCAAACTATTTCTTTGCAATTTTAACCGATTTTATGATTGCTTCTAAATCGAGCATCAAATCCCTTTCCTGATTTGATGGTGAATAACAAAAACCTTCGATTACTAAAATACGCTTGTGCGCTTCGTCGACAATTGCATAATTGATGAATGGTCCGGTCATGAAATCATTTCTAAGTTCCCACGTACCTTTTGTTTCAAAAGTTTTTTTGTCATCTAATGAAATAGTTGAGAAATAAGGGGCGTAAGCTTCGCCGGTAATCATTTCTGTATTAGGTTCACGGCCTTTGATATAAAGTCCGACTGAATCTCGCATTTTTACAATATTCCCAACAATATCACTGCTTTTAGTAAGCTGCTTTATTGGAACCTCATAAATAAGCAAACTTGTATTGCCGCTAATGATTTCTTTCTTCAGCCAAATGAAATTCTTCTTGTGCAAAACATATTCGTAACCTACAGGAATTTGAAGATCGATATGAAATTTGTTTTTGAGCAGGGCTGGATTTAATAGGGCTTTGCTGTTGTCTTGCTGGATTTTTTCTATTTCAGCATCACGAATGAGCTTTATAATTTGCCCTGCATTCATTTCAATGCTGCAAATTATATCATCTACTGATTTTCCGTAAATGCGAAATGTGTTGTGTGGCAACGCCCTGCTACGAATGATTTCGAATTTATCTGTTGCCGCCTTTTTAACGACGATAATGCTTCGGCTATCGGTTACAAAACCTTCGAGTAAACGTGCGGGATATTGATTGATGGTAAAAAGAGGTTCCTCCTGAGTAAGGCCCCAAACTGGCGAGGCAAATTTATTTCGAATACTGTCGCCCACTTCTCCGTACCATAACTGATCGTCGATAATGACAGAAATAGTATTGGTTTTACCAGAAACTGGCTCTTGTTGTTTTTCGTTTTTTAGACACGAAACCAACAGAAATGGAAGTATTAATAATAAAAAATGGGTTTTATTCATTTTTTTAATTTATGAAATAAAACCCAAATTTAGTTAAGATTTTTTATTATCCGTTTATTTTGAGTTTCATTCCCGGTTTTAATTCTTCGTTTTGAATTCCATTCCACTTTTTAATATCAGAAATTGTAACTCCCGGATATTTTTTTGAAATGCTGTATAACGAATCTCCTTTTTTAACGTAATAATCTTCGCTTATATTTTTTGTCAAAGCTGTTTTCTTTTTGAAAGAATCAATAGAATTTGAAGCAATCGCAGTATTTGATACAGTAGCTTCTTCGATTACAGGAACTTCTTTAGAAATCACTAAAGTTTTTCCTAAACCAATATTGTTTGAAGCTAAATTATTAAGCTCTTTTAGTTCAGCAACAGTCATACCAAACTTTTTCGCAATGTTGCCCAAATTGTCTCCGGCTACAACTACATATTCTTGCGGTTGAGCATTTGATTTATCTTTATTGTCAACAGCAGCAATCGCTTCTTCTGGTTTTCTATCTAAAACCGGAGTAGTTTTAATTTCTTTTGGATTTTTGACAATTGAATCAACCGCTGATTTGATTTTTAATGTTCTTCCAAGAGCAACCGAATTTGATTTAAGATTATTCCATTTCTTTAAATCACTTATATTAACATTGTACTTATCAGCAATCGCACCCAGGTTATCACCCTTTTTAACTTTATAAAGCTGAATATCTGAATCGATTGTATTCTCCAGTTTTGCTTTTGCTTTAGGGGTAACTTTTAAAGCCAATTGTGTTGGCATCATTTTATTTTCAGACTGATGTTTAACGTAGGCGTAAATTTTATCTTCGTTTGAAACAAAAGTTGCGATTTTATCCTTTGGTAAACGCAAGCAATGCGCTTCTCCCTGATAAAAAGGAACAACATTTAATTTATAAGAAGGATTTAAAAGCTGAATTTGAGACTGTGGCATATCTAACAAATCGGCAATTTGTTTGAAAGTCATTTCTTTTTTAATATTTACGGTATCCGTTTCAAAGTTTTTAACAAGAGCTCTTTCAGGGTTAATTCCGTGTTCTTTATGATATTCGAAAAGATACATTGTTGCTAAAAAAGCAGGAACATAACCTTGAGTTTCTTTTGGAAGATGTTCTCTGATGTCCCAATACTTAGTTTTTCCGCCAGAGCGACGAATTGCTTTCGTAACATTTCCCGGACCTGAATTATAAGAAGCCAAAACAAGCTCCCAGTCACCGAAAATAGTAAACATTTTAGAAAAATAATCTGAGGCCGCAGCAGTCGCTTTCAACGGATCACTGCGTTCATCGATATAAGAATCGATTTTAAGAGAGTATTGTTTACCGGTCCCGTACATAAATTGCCAAAGACCCGTAGCGCCCATTCTAGAAACTGCTTTAGGATTTAAAGCAGATTCTACAATAGCTAAATATTTTATTTCCAAAGGAATGTTTTGTCTTGCAAAAGCTTCCTCAAAGATTGGGAAATAATATTCTGATAAAGCCATTAATCGCGAAAACGATTTTTTACGATTCTTAAGAAATGACTTTATTATATTTTCTAAACCCTGATTGTATTCAATATCAAAAGGTGATTTCTCATTCATTGCCTGCAAGCGCTGCTTTAAAAGCTCTGTTGGCAATTCAGCATCTACACTTTGATCTGTATTAACGGTTTGAATATCTTTTGAAAAATCATTATAAATATCCAAACTTACTAACTCATTCATCCAAAGACTGTCTACACGTGTAGCCACTTCATCTTTTTTGAAGGTGTTTTTTACAGAATCTAAATAGGATAACTTTACTTCCTGTTTTATCCCGAGATCGTTTTTAGCAACATCTTGTGCAAAAATCGAAAGCGAACAAAAGACCGAAACCACTAAGGAGATTTTTTTTACAATCATATAACATTTTTTTAAAATCCTATAATTCAAACTATTATAGTAACTCTATTTTTGCAAACTTAAATAGATTACCAATGAAAAATATGCAAAAAAATGTTAATTGTGATTTTTTAGTCCAAAATCGCAGCGATTCCAGGCAAAACTTTTCCTTCTAACATTTCAAGCATTGCTCCACCACCAGTTGATACATAGCTCATTTTGTCTTCGAAACCGAATTGTTTTACAGCAGCAACAGAGTCACCACCTCCAACTAATGAAAATGCACCATTTTGTGTAGCTTCGGCGATATAATCACCCAAAGCGATCGTTCCTTTTGAGAATGTTTCCATTTCAAAAACTCCTAATGGGCCATTCCATAAAATAGTTTTAGACTCTAAAATTACTTTTTTGAAATTTTCCAATGATTTAGGACCTGCATCAAGACCTTGCCACCCGTCCGGAATTTCTTTTACATCTACCACCTGAGTATTTGCCGTGTTTGAAAAATCATCTGCAGCAATAACATCAACCGGAATATGAATCTGAACCCCTTTTTCTTTAGCTAGTCTTAAAATTTCAAGAGCTAATTCCTGTTTATCATCTTCACAAATAGAATCACCAATTTTACCGCCTAGTGCTTTCACGAAAGTAAAAGTCATACCTCCGCCGATAATCATGTGATCTACTTTGTCTAAGATATTTTCGATAACCGTGATTTTTGAAGAAACTTTAGAACCTCCAAGAACAGCTGTTACCGGTTTTTCGCTATTTTTAAGTACTTTATTTAAACTTTCGATTTCTTTTGCCAATAATGTTCCGAAACATTTTTCTGTTGGAAAAAACTGTGCAATAATCGTTGTTGAAGCATGCGCTCTGTGTGCCGTTCCAAAAGCATCGTTTACATAGATATCTCCCAGAGATGCCAATTGTTTTGCGAAATCAACATCACCCGCTTCTTCTTCAGCATGAAAACGTAAATTTTCAAGTAATAAAACTTCACCTGGTTTTAAAGCTGCAGCAGCAGTTTGAGCCGGTTCTCCGACAGAATCAGTTGCAAACTTAACCTCAACTCCCAAAATTTCAGAAGCTGTTTTTAAAATATGCTTTAATGAATATTTTTCTTCAGCTCCTTTTGGTCTTCCTAAATGTGACATTAAAATAACACTTCCGCCTTGCGCTAAGATGGTGTCTATCGTTGGTTTTGCAGCTTCAATACGAGTTGCATCTGTTACATTAAAATTTTCATCCAGTGGTACATTGAAGTCAACACGGATAATTGCTTTTTTATTTTTAAAATCGAAATCGTTTAAAGTTTTCATTTGATAATTTTTTAATTTTTTGAAAGAATAACAAATATAGAACTTTTAAAGTAGTATTAAATTTGAAATATGTAAAAATAACCTATCTATAACAACGAAAACGATGTAAATTATGAAAAAAAACAAATTTATAATTAAAAAAGATAAAAATGGCTGAGTATACCATTTCAGGATAAAAGCTACTGCAGTAAAAATTCGTTTTTAATATTCCTCAAAAACTAAAAATTCAGACTGCAGTAATTTTATCTTTAAATATTAGTCGTGAACGGGACCTTGTGTACAAGGACAGTCACTAATTGCCTGTAAGAAATCAAATCCGATAGTGATCGAGTGAGTTCCTGTGTTGTAATATCCAAGATCATTGAACATTACCTGATATGAGTAAGCAAAATAAAATTTAGACTTCATGAAACCAACCATAGGACCAACAGATAATGGTTTTGGAAACTGGTCGTTCAGGAAACGGTAAGAAACTCCAATCCAATAATAATCTTCGTAACGATTGTAACGTCTGTACTTGAAGTTTAAATCGGTAGACGAACGTTTATCACTCGCAAAATATTGAAAATAAACAGATGGTTCGTATTCTATACGATTGTTTTCACCGTCTTTAAAAGTAAATCCAGAGTATACCTGATAGTTTGAAAGCAAACTTGGCTCAACTCCTCTGTATTTTTCTACATTCTTTTGTAAAACGTTATTTGCATTAAAACTCACATAAAAATTTTTGTTTCGATATAAGGCACTAATGTCAAAGTTGTTATTTGATGTATAACGATCATCTCTGATGTTAGGATTATTAATTGGTGAATTACCCCCGTTTACATCATCAGTAAACTTATCAATATCAATACGGAAAGTATTAAAGTTGTAAGAGATACCTAATGACAAATACTGTTTCGAATAATAATCTAAAATAAGATGGTGCGCAAACGACACTTTTGCACCTGTTTGTCTGGTATTACCATTGCTATCATTGTACAACGAAAGACCAACACCTGAACGGTCTAAAACGCGGAAATCAGCGTAAAGGGATTGATTTTCTGGCGCGTCTTTGATTCCGACCCACTGTGTAAGTCCGTTGGCACGAATTCTAAGATTGTCACCAATACCCGCAAAGGCAGGCGAAATTACAAAAGGGTTATCAGCAAGATACTGGGTAAACACTGGTAGGTTTAACTCTTGGCTGTAACCTGTTGTTACAGCCATGAGTACTAAGGATAAAAATAATTTTTTCATTTTGTAATAATTTTTTTAGACAACATCATAAGGGGCATTATTTTGTTATCTGTATAAAGTGAAATGTCCAACAAACTCTCTTGCATCTTTCTCGTCATTTAGTTTTAGAACATACCAGTAATCACCTGTTGGTAAATCTTCACCGTTGTATTTACCGTTCCATTTTTCATTAACGTGATATTTTGCAACTACTCGACCGTATCTGTCAAAAATATCAAATGTCAAATCTTTATAAGCTAAAGCACCACAATCAGGACCAATTTCATCTTGTTGTCCGTCACCATCTGGTGTGAAGTAGTTTGGCATACAGGTATCGATAAATGTACCCGGTACCATTATTTCATCCTCACAACCATTTTTGTCTCTAACTTTAACTTTATAATTATCAGTCTTGTAAATTCTGTATTTACTTGATGATGTAAATGGTTCGTCGTTGAAACTATATTCGTAAGGAGCAATACCACCTACGGCTTTAACTTCGATATAGTTGATTTCAGTTTTGTTACCTGTAATATCTACAAGTTCTACTTCACCAACTGCATCGATTGTAAAATTAGCTGTTTGAGCTTCACAAGTATTAGTATGTCTTACCGCTACATAGTGAGTTCCAGGAGCCACATTTGTAAAGATGTTGCTTGGCTGCCAATCTGTATGGTTATCTAGTGAATAATCGATATCCGCTGGATTCGTATTACTGTCATCAACCATAATTGTAACCATGTTTGCCTGTTTGTTATCAATACAGTCATACATTACTTCTGCCGTTGGGTTAAGAAGTATAGATTTATCCATATTCACCTCACGCTCAGCCGTACAAGTTGCATCTTTTATAAACACTGTATGTGTACCACCTCTAAGCTTACTGAATGTGTATTGAGAACCATTAACAGGAATGTAAGTTCCTTTTTCATCATCCAGACTTATGCTATATGGAGGTGTTCCACCTAAAATTTCTATACTAAATGATCCATCTCTATCTCCATCACATATTTCCTGCATAATAGGTCCTAATAGATTAGCTCTCAAAATACTTGGCTGTTCAATAACTACTGTGAAAGGAGATGTTCCTATACAACCCAAGATATCCTGAACTAATACAGTATATGTTCCTGCTTCTAAACCTGTGAAAGTACCGTTATCAACAAACTGATCTAAATTAGGCGAAATCGCATATTTAATAGCTCCTGTACCTCCTGAAGCTGTTACCACAATGCTTCCGTTTTTCTCACCGTAACATTTTACCGGGAAAGCTTCATAAGAAGTAATCAGAGGATTTGGTGATTCAATTACAGTAAAGTCAGCATCTTTCTCACAATCACCACTCTTAACATGAACTTTATATACACCTGCATTAAGATCTTTAAAAGTTCCATCAGGCTGAGCTGGTCTAATTTCCACCCCAAGGTTATTCAATAATGAATATTCGTAATTACCTAATCCTCCTATTGCATTTGCAACAATCATAGCACTGTAATCACCTGTACAATTAACCTTTGTATTTCTAAGGTCTAATTCAATTGTTAAAGGCGTAACTGGATTAATATTTACATCGCTAGAAATCAAGCTTGTACATCCATTTGCATCCTTCACATAGTAACGGTGAACACCAACTGATACAGGGAAAACAACTGATGAGTTGAAAGGTGTTGTACTAAAGTTAATTCCGTCTTCACTATATGTATAAGGACTAGAACCTCCTGTTGCACTTAATCTAAGCGTTGCATCATTGAAACAAGTTACATCAGTTTCCTGAACTAAACTAGGTTGTATTATTCCAGGCTCAGTAATTATAATTGTAGCTGATGTACTCGCGCAATTAAATCCGTCTGTAACTGTAACTGTATAAGTTCCAGCGCCTAATCCTGTAAAAATTGGCGAGTCTTGAGGACCAGACGAAACTGTAGGCGTTACCGAAACGTAATTTAAAGTATACAAATAACCACTTCCTTGACCACCTGTTGGAGGGTCAACTGTGATTGTAGCGCTCTTGTCACCATTACATGATAATAATGTAGCACTTGGCACTGCGTTAACTAAGATTGGAGTTGGCAGATCTAAAACAACTGTAGCTGTAGCAATACATCCTCTTCCATCTTTAACATTTACAGTATAAGTGCCTCTGGATAAACCTGTAAAATTAAACTCAGTATCATAATCTTTCAGAATTGCACCATTTAGAAGCAATTGATATTGATAGATATCGTCCCAACCACCAGCTGCAAGAGCCGTAATAGCTCCATCATTACTACCAGCATTACAAGTAATGTCTGATTTCGAAGTGCTAACTGTTAATTCGGTTAGAGGTTGTTCTATGTCAAACGATGTTTCTACGGTACATCCTGGCTTGCCAACTAATGTAGCCTTAACATCATACTTACCAGCAATTAGGTTAGCAATTCTAAACGGACCCGCATCAGTTGTTCTACCAGAACTTGGTACCGGACCACTAATAACGTAGTCAAAAATTCCAGCTTCATTTGCAGGTAGTAATTGTTTGTCAACAAAAGTTAAGTCCACCGCACCATCTGAAGTTCCATAACAAATTTCAGTCTTAACAGGCGCAGCTACAATTTCAAATGTATTTGGATCAAAAACATAATGAACTCTTTGAATGCTACATTTTGTTACTGGATTTTTAACTGTAATTAAGTAATTACCAATTGGTAAGTTTTTGAAATCTCCAGTAGGCTGATCAATAACTGAATAAACAGTAGTTCCAGTACCTTCAAGGCTATATAATAATTGAGCTGGTGTTCCTCCAGTTGTAACTGCACTTACTGTAATATCTTCGTTACTACCACAAATAATTTCTTTGTCGATATTTACAGCGATATCATCTAAACTGATGAAAGGATCGATAACGATAGTTCCCGTCGACGACGCAGAACATCCTTTACTATCATATACTGTTACTGTATAATTACCTCCCAAAACATTGGTTTCAGTATATACATTAGAATCCCCTTCTTGTACTAAAATTCCATTTCTAAAGAAACTGTATAGAACATAATTCGAAGAACCACCTGTTACAGAATTTACTGTAATAATAGCAGAATTAGTTCCGTTAGTTCCTGCTGTACAACTGAATTGAGTTATAAGTGGGGCATTCACCACAATTGGAGCTAGCTCTTTAATTGAAATATCTTCTAAATCTAAACATCCTCTGGAAGATCTAACTGTTACTGTATAATCTCCAGGAGGTAATCCTGTGAACACATTAGACAATTGAAACCCTCTAAGAACTGGTCCTGCAGTTATACTGTACATATAATCAGGATTGTCGTTGACACCAGGAGAAGTCGGATTAATAGTTGCGATAATAGTTCCGTCTGAAGCACCTTTACAATTAACATCTGAAGATACTAAAGTAAAACCTGTTATTGGTCTTGCATCAGGAATATTGAAATCAACTTTATCCTCACAACCTGTTGTTAAATCAGTTACGGTGATAGAGTGATCTCCTGCCGCTACTAATGTAAAATCACCCGTTGTATTTGGGAAATTTCCATCTAAACTGAACTCAAAATTCGCCGGAGTTGCACCACCTGTAGCGGTTGCTTTAATAACTCCGTTATTTGTAGTACAATTAGGTAATGTGGTTACTTTAACTTGTAAATCCAAAACTGGTAAAATATTTACTAATGCAGGGAATTGTACTTCACATTGATTAGCGTCTTTAACAGTAAGTGTATAGCTACCTGTATTTGAAACCACGAATGTATCACTATCCTGGAAGCCACTTCCAATGCTATATTGGAAAGGACCTACACCAGTTACATTAATAATTCTGAAAGTATATTTATTATTGTTTAACGGATCAGGACATTGAGAATAAGGAGCAACTACTGCACCACTTGGCAATGGATCTGTTGTTATTAGTACTGTTTGGTAAGCTGGTGAACAACCTTTTTGATCTTTCACATAAACATCCCAAGATAATACGGTACCATTAACAGTATCAACTACAAGGTCTTTACTGCCACCAAAAGTTGTTGGCGTTCCTGTACCTGAAGGCACTGCAGCATATTCATAATTCAGTGTTCCTCCTGAAGCATTAACGGTAATTGTAGCTTCTTTATCATTACAATTAATATTTGTTTTAGTTGTTGTAAATGTTAAAGGATTTGCCGGCTCATTAATAACAACATTAGTTGCTGAAGCCGTACAATCTGACACGTTATCTTTTACAGTAAATGTATAACTACCCTTTTTTAAACCAGTGTATGTAACTACATCACCATTTTGAGTAGCTGTTCCGCCTGCGGGTGTTAAACTATATGTAAATCCTGCGGTAAATCCTGCCGGAGCCGGGTTGATATAATTCGCTATATGAAACGAAACAGTACCTGTTGCGTCACCATTACATGCTACATCAATTACCGATTGAGTAGTAACTGTTATTTTATCTTCTTCTTCGATAACAATCGTTTTAACAGTACTACAACCAGTACCATTGTAATCTGTTACCTGAATTTTGTAAGTACCAGCTATTAAATTACTGAATACACCGTTTGTTGAAACAACTGCTGAAGCAACAGGATAAATAATTTCATATTTATACGGTCCTACACCACCTGTTACACCATTAACCGTAGCCGTAGATAAACCTCCGGCAGTTTTACAGTAAATTGGAGTAGTCGTAACATCAATATCTGTTGGACGAGTGTATTTAGGTATCGTAATTGAACCTGAAACTCGACAACCATTCGCGTCAATTACAACATAATCAACAACTTTGTCTGTATTAAATGTTTTTGAAGGAGAAGCTCCAAAGGTAGTTCCATTATCAAAACTATAGCTATACTCACCTGTAGTACTTGGAGTTCCGCCAGATGTTGTTAATGTAAGTATTGCATCTGTTGGTACATTCGAAGTATTACATTTAAACGGAGTAAGATCTGGAAGAACTGCTAAAGCAGGAGGATTAATAAAAGTAATATCCTGCGTAGCTGATGGACAAAGTTTAGCATCTCTTACTGTAACAGTATAAGTTACTCCTGATGTTAATCCTGAATAAGGGACATCAGTACTTTGATAACCACCGCCATTTACACTATATTCAAATGGTGCAGTTCCTAAACCTGGAATGATAGTAAAACTACCGTTGCTTCCATTATTACAACTAATAGCTGTCTTATCATAGGTAAACGTAGGAGTAACATTTGGCGTAATTACAACTGGTACCGAAACAGCACTACAATTTTGACTATCCGTTACTCTGAAAGTATACGTTCCCGCAGTAGTTGTTTCAAATGTCGTTCCTGTCACAAAGGTTACCGGACCAAAATTCACACCATCTGTAGAAACCTCATAGCCACCGGTATAAGAACTAGTTCCCTGAAGGGCTGTTAATACAACAGAAGCCGGTGCACTACAAGTTAAATCTTTAACGTCTACTTTTAATAATAATTCTTGTTCAAGTTCATAAACATAAGGTGTTGTAACAACACAATCGTTCGCATCTTTTACATAGAAAGTATATGTTCCCGGAGCGTTTAATCTGAAATTCGGATTAGTTGTATAACCATTACCTATGTTAAATTGTAAAGGTCCAACTCCTGTTCCTGTTAAAGTAACATCTACCGGATCTCCCGTATAACAAACCCCGGTAATAGGATTTATTGTTGGCAATGGATCTGTATTAAGCGTAAGAGGAAGCTCAGCGATACAACCATTACTATCTTTTACAAAAGCAGACCATTTTTTAGCAGGATCTGCATCTAAAACTTTATAACCTGATGCTTTGTAAGCTGTCGCTAGCGGTGTTGCAGGTGCCGGACTAACATTTCTGTCTAAGAAAGCATACGTGTAACCTGAACCTGATCCATCTTTCCCTTTAACGGTTACTTGGGCACCGTAATTGCAATTTGCATTAATATTTGAAATTAAATCTAACGTTAATGGGATTGCTGGCTGTGTAGTTGCAGCTGTTGCAGATGCAACGCAACCTGTTGCCGTGTCATTAACATCAATTTGATATGATATTACTCCTAAATTATTAATTGTTATTACATCATAACCTGTATTGTGAACTATTGATACATCAGCTGGTACAGGTGCAGGAGTAATTGTATAGCTGTATACTGTACTAAAATTAGCCACTGTAAATTCAACTGATCCATTTTTTAAGGCAGGAGTTTCATTACAACTAACGTTCTTAACCGTACGACCTGAAACCGTAATATTATTTACTGGTTTAATCTCTAGGAAGTCCTGGTATTTACAACCCGTAGCATTTGTTACTTCAAAAGTATAAGTTCCCGGATCTAAATCTGTAAATAATCCAGTTGTTGCTCCTGATGTATTTGTTATTGCCGAAGCAGGGGCAATAATCGCGTAATTAGTAATTGTAGAACCACCTGAGACGTTAACCTGTACGTCTGTTTTTTGATCGTTACAAGTAATTGGCGCTGCCACAAAACTTAGACCATCAATTTTTAAGAACGGATTTACATCTATTGTCTGATCAGGCGTAGTACAACCATGTGCATCCTGAATAGAATATGTAATCGTATGTTTTACTCCAGCAGGAAGATCATCATGAACATCAAGTGTACTTACATCATTATATGTTGTCGAAGTTGTTCCGAATCTGTATTTGTAAGGTCCTGTTCCTGTTGTTGCATCAGGAACTATCGTTACAACTGCCACTTGTCCTGCATTATTTACATCACAAGCAAAATCTTTTACAGTTGCACTTGCCTTTAATTTTTTTGGTTCAGTAACCGTGAAAGGTTTTGTTACAGGACAATTTCTGCCTGAAGTTACCGTAATATCGTAAGTTCCTTGTGGAAGGTTAGAGAATATATTATCAACCTGCACCATTCCTAATGGACTCGGTGTAATTGAGTAAGTATATACCGGATTGTCATTTCCTGGAAGCAAGTTTACTGTAATAGAACCATCGCTCGCGCCAAAACATGAAGCAGCAATTGCATCTGCATTAAAAGTTACCGGTGTTGGAGCTAAAAGTGTTACCGGAGCATCTACTGTACATGAAGTATTAGTATCCGTAATCGTAACGGTGTATGAACCAGCTGATAAACCAGAAATAACATTTCCTACAATTGATACTGTAGCAGGTGATGGTGAAATGCTATATGTAAAAGTTCCTGAACCACCAATTGGCGTAACTGTTACCACTCCGTCATCATCAGCACAAGTTGGTAAAGTTGTACCAATCGGAGTTAAACCTAGAGGCGGATCAATAGTGATTGTTTGTTCTGCAATACAACCATTAGCATCTTGTACATAAATTGTATGATCACCTGAATGTAATCCAGTTACATTATAAGGCAAGCCTGGCAAACTTACAAAAGATGTTTTATTGTCAACACTAATTAAATTAGCTCCCGTACCAAGTGTACCATCAACTTGTATAACATAAGCATCTTGAGCCACACATTTATCTAGAACTTTTGCAGTAATTACAGGGCTTTTATCTACAGCAATTGTTACATCAAGAGGAAATGTACAACCATTTGCATCTTTAACAATAATTTTCCAATCTAAATGATCTCCTGCAAGACCTGGATCTAATGCTAATACATTACCAGGTTTAAATACCGACATAACAGGTAATGCTGGTAGTGGTGGCACAAAACCATAAGAATAAGTATATTGTGGCGTTCCTCCTGTTGTTCTTAAAGTAACCTGTGCAGGGTCATTACAATTTGCATTTTTATTAGAAAAAACACTTGAATCAAGTTTCAGAATTGGCTGAGAAATTCCAAATGTATACGAATTAGAACATTCTGTTCCTCCTACTTCAGTTACTCTTAAAACATAGTTTCCAGCTTTTAAATTTGATATTGTAATTGGAAATGCTGTTGATATTGGGATAGTGACTTCCGCTGTAACTCCTGCCAAAGTTAAAGCATTTAAAACTTGATATTTTAATCCTGTAGCACCAGCATCATATCCTGTAACTGTAAAAGTTAAGGTACCACTATCATCACCGTTACACAAAGCATCTTTAACTGTTGTACCAGTAATTGCAATTGCAGATGGCGCAGGAGGAGTTAGAAATTCTAAAATAGAAACACAATTATTAACATCTTTTACTTGCAAATAGTAAGTTGTATTGTGTTGTAGTTTTAAAAAAGTATAGGTATTACTAGATGTAGCAGGGTCTACCGGTGCTTGTCCTAAAAGAGAATAAGTATAATTTGGTACTCCTCCAGATGTAGTCACTGTAACACTAACACCTGCAGTACAATTGTTACTATCAACTGTGGCAGTCATAGCTAAATATGGAGGTGTTTTGATTGTTAATCTTGGACTTCTGAATTCACAACCTTTTGAATCTTTAACTATAATATAATAATAACCAAAATTCAAACCAGAAAATCTTTTAACAGCTGTTGGTGCAACACCTGTTTCAACATACGTATAAGTTGCAGGATTAATTTGAACAAAAGCATCATCATACAATGTATAAGTATATGGCGCTGTTCCTCCTTGAAGTACTTTTATGTCAAAACTACCAAGAGTATTCACATCACAAACAATTGGATTTGAAAAAATATCAACGTCAATTTTAACAGGATCAATTAAAGTTATGCTTTGAAGTGCAGAAACACAACCTTTGGCATCTTTAACCTGGTAATCATATTTACCAGCAGTTAACATTCCAAATTGATTATTTGTATCAAAATCAGTATCAGCAATTGCAGTACCATTTGGAACCAGCGCATAGGTAAAAGGAGAAACTCCTGCTGTACCATTTACTTCAACCGAACCATCATCAAAACCATTACAAGTTGGCTCAACTTTTGTCGCAGTAGCTGTTACAGTAGCTGGCGTAGTTGTAGTAATAACATTCGTTACTGTTGTACAAACAGTTCCGTTAGAATCTGAAATTTCAAATTCATATGTAGTTCCTGTTAATGGTAATGGTGTAGACGGTGTTGTATAAGTAAATTTATTTCCTGCGACCGGAAAAGGAATTGGTACACCTGAATAAGTTCCTGCGCCAATTTTTACTCTATAGCTATAAGGTGCTTTACCTCCTAACACTGATACTTCAATCAATGCTTCGGCTGGTGCAGCACAAGTAATATCTTTCTTTTTAACTGCACCTGCACTCATAGGTTCATTTACAGTAACTGAAACTGTAGCCGGGCAATTATTAGCATCTTTAACTGTAATAATATAAGTACCCGGACCTACTGTAAAAGTATCAGCAGGACTAGGTGCAACGCCAGTATTAATTGTGTAAGTGTAAGGAGCTACCCCACCACTTCCTGATGCTACTATTTTGAAATTATTTCCTGTAACACCACATTGATTGTTTACTGTCGCATTAACTGATGGTAAAGGATCAGTTGCAACCGTTACATTTAACTTAGCTGTACATCCATTTGCATCTTTTACAAAAATCACCCAGTCAGGGTTTGCACCATTGTTAGAGTTAATATTGAATGTAGCACTGCCACCGTAAACTGGCGTTCCGGTGAATTCAAAATCCTTATCTAATATTGCATATTGATATGTTCCAGTTCCTCCTCCTGCAACTACTGTTACTGTAGAAGTAGCTTTACCACAATTTGCATTAACATTAGATACAATGTTTAATGTCAAAGACGCTGGTTTTGTAATTGTAATCGAAGTTGGCACAACACATTTTGTAAAATCATCTGTAAATACTACATTATAAGTAGTTGTACCAGGTAAATTTGATAATGTAAATGAGGTCGCATTCTGTGCGGTACCACCAGCTGCTCCGTTTACGGTGTAGCTATATGTTGTAGTAAAACCACTTACTTCATATTTAATAGCTCCATTAGAATTTGCATTACAATCTATATCATTTACTTTAGTAGCTGTAACTGCAATTTGCGATTTATTTAACACTGTTCCACTTCCAATAACAAAACAATCATTGTCGTCTGTAACCTTAAAACTATAAGAACCTGGCGTTAAACCTGTAAATTTTCCATCTGCAGCTCCGGTAGTATTTATTACTGGTCCTGAAAGAATTTCATAAGCTAACGTTCCTACTCCATTACTAGCCGTAACTGTTATTGTACTGTTTTGACTTGCAGTTGGTAAACATAAAATAGGCGAGCTCACAATCGATACAATTTTAGGAGGGTTCAACGCATGTAATGTACCTGAACCTGAGAACAAACAACCATTTGCATCTTTTACTGAATAGGTATACGGTTGGTCTGATCCGTTGTCGTCAAAAAGTAAAACGTTATTACTTGTATAAACTGATGATCCGTTAAAACTATAGGTATAGGTGTTTGGAATAATTCCTCCTGTTGGCGGATTAATAGTAACTTTTCCCTGAACTTTTGTATTCGTTAGGCTACAGCTAAAAGGAGTTTCAGTTACAGTAGCATTTACAGGTGCTGGGTTAGCGAAGTTTATTAGAACGCTTCCGACACATTGTTTTGAATCTTTTACATAGAAGGTATGATCTCCTGCTGCTAAATTATCGTATGAAGAAATACCTGTATATAAAACACCATCATCACTAAAAGTATAACCCGGTACTCCGCCTGCAGCAAATAATTGTACGGAACCAGTTCCTCCATTACAAGTAATTTGTGATTTATTAAACGTAAGTGATGGATTAGATTTTGAATTAATTGTTGTAGATGTTTCAAAAGTACAACCGTTGGCATCTGTTACTTTAAAGAAGAAAGTACCCGGTGTCGATGTTGTATAAACATTTGAAGGCATTGTTGAATATGATGTTCCTCCGTTTGTAGAATACGCATATGTATAGCCAGGTTTCCCACCATCTGCATCAATTGTAACTGTAGCATCCGGAGTTGTTGGCGAGCAATCTAATTCTTTTACATCAAGTATAGCTGTTAATTTTCGGTAAACAGTTATTGGTGTCGTAGCAACTGCAGGACAACCATTTTTATCTTTTACCGTTACGGTATAACTACCCGGAATTACATTAAAGAAATTATCGGTTTGGAAATTATTTCCGTCGATACTATATGTTAATGGAGCTAAACCTGTAGCATTTACAGTAATTAAAAATTTACTTGAAGATGTTGCTGTACACTGATTATTAAAATCTATAGAACTAATAACCGGTCCTTTTTCTTCAATAATTGAAATTGGATACTTAGCTGTACAATCGTTTGCATCTTTTACATAAACAACCCAATTAAGCTGTGTACCATTTACAGTATCAACAGTTAATTTATCGCTTGGACCAAATGTTGTTGGTACAACAGATCCTTGTCCAATTGCGTAGCTGTAGTTTAAAGTTCCTCCAAGAGCATCAGCATCAATAATTACAGTGTATTTACCGCAATAAACTTTTGGAGCAGTTGCTGTAACACTCAATGGTAAAGCTGGTTGTGACAATGTCACTGAATAAAAAGCCTCACATTTAGTTTTTCTGTCAGTGGCTTTGATGGTATAAGTACCAAAAGGTAAAGAAGCAACAACCGAAATAGTTGTTGTCGTTTCCGGAACATTTTTGGCATCTTGAATAAGGTTTCCTGAAGCATCTGTTATTTCATAATCATAACCTCTGTCTTTAACACCGTTTACTGTAAATTCTATTTTTCCTTTATCTCCAAAACATTTAATAGGAGTTACAACAGAACCACCTGCTACAATATCCGGAGCTCCATTTACTGTATATGGCTTGTTGAAAAAACAACCAGTTTTAGTATCAATAGCCTGAAAAATATAATCTCCCGGTTTTAATGATTTGAATTCTCCATCTGAATTTTGAGCCGAATTATATCCTGCCGGACCTGAAATAATTTGAAAGCGAATTGGTGCCGAAATATCAATTTTTATAGCCGCAATGTTAACATGTCCGCCTGGAGGAGTAGTCGAACAATCATAACCACTATCTGTTATTGTGATACCTGAAATCTGATCTAATGAAGTAACCGAAGTAGTAAATGGACCAGCAACACAGCCATTACCATCTTTTACATAAGCTGTAAATGAACCACCTGTCGTAGTCGATACACTATTTGATGCTGTAAAGTTAGCTGCTATGTTTCCGTTGAAACTATAAGTATAACCTGTACCAACTGTACCACCTGTAGCAGTAACTGTTACTACAGCAGGTACTGTACCAGTTGCATCACATTTTATAAACGTTGCATCGATCGAACCTCCAAGAACCGCCGGATTAGTTAAAGTAACGTATTCCACAGCAGCAGACATACATCCTTTATTATCTCTTACTCGGTAAGAATATTGCGCTGCAGCTAATCCTGTGTAAGTACTTTTTGTTTGCCAGCCTTGATTATTAAAATTGTATTCATAACCACCTGACCCACCATTTCCTTGCAATATAATTTGTCCTGTTGATTCACCTGAACATTTAGGATTTGTAGGAGTTGCTGTAACTGTCGGGTTAGTAATAGCGTTAACTGTAGCTGAAGTTTCGATTGGACAGCCATTAACGTCTTTTACTTCAAAAGTGTAAAGACCTGCTTTGTCTGCAGGATAATTAAAAGTACTGCCAGTTACCGTTTGAACACCGCCATAATTACCTGTATTATATTTAACTCGATAAGTATATGGTGCTGTACCGTCATAAATGTCAACTTTAATCGTTGCTTCTGGTGCAGTAGGACTACATGATAACGTATTTGTAATTGCTGTCGTTGCAGAAATTTTAACGTCAATTTTTTGACTTATTGCTTGATTACTACAAGTATTGCTATCTGTAATTCTAAAAGTATATGTTCCTGGTTTAGTTGCATTATAATTAAAAGTGGTCGCTGTAAAGGCAGCACTTGCCTGTCCATATCCCTGTCCGTTAAAATCAACTTCATATTTATATGGAGGAGCTCCTCCACTAATATCTACTTTAATAGTAGCCTTATTTCCATCGTAACAAAGACCTGTCGTTTTATCGATAGTTACCGTTGGAGGAATCGGATAATCAATAACTAAATCTGTGTCTTTATTGTCAGAACAGTGCAAGTCAGTACCAGAAACTTTATAAGTTCCTTTTTTAACATTATATAATACATATGGTGCAGTAGTCGGAAAATTAGTAACTGTTCCGTCCGCAACATTTGTTAGCGTTAATCTATAAGGTGCAGTTCCTCCAACTGCTGTTGCAGTAACTGTCGCTCCGTCTTCGCAATTTGCAACAGAAGCAGATGCATCTACAACAAATGCTGTAGGAGAAGTTATTACGGTAGGAATTGTTTTTGCACATGCTGAGTTCGCTTGATCGTAACGAACACGAACATCATACGTTTTACCAGTTAATTTTAAACCTGGGATTGGAACATCAGCAGGAACGTTCACCGGCGAAACTTTAGAATTAAACCAGTTTGCTCCTCCATCTATTGTATAGTCAAAACCATTAGTAGTGTTAAAATTTTCTGCAACAATTTGAAATTTACCACTATTATCACCATAACATAATAAATTGCTTATACCGGTAACTGATCCTGTAAAAGCTTTATTGGCATCCATAACAAAAGGGTATTCAGCTATAGACAAACAAGATTCCGGTATTTGAAATACTTTAATATCATCTACGGTTAAATCGTTTCCGTGAAATTCGATACTATAAGATCTTACCACAAAATCAAGTGTAGTATAATTTCCCGGATTCAAACTCATGTTGTAATTCTCCCATTTATTTGTTTTTGGAATAATTCCTGTTGCCTGATAAGCAACTCTTTGCTGAGTAGGTAAACCGTAATTCGCAATTAATTCTATGGTAATATTCGGGTCATCATTATCAGCATAAGCCGGATCTTTATTAATTAAGTTTTGAACCCAAAACGAAACTTTTACATCCTGATTTGGAATTACATCATAAATAGGTTTTCTATAAATAATTCCACCTTCACCTGCTGATCCTCCAATGTTGATTGCCAAAAATCTTCCTTGTGGGTCTTGCGTCGCAGGAGCAACACTACTAGTATGATCTCTAATGTCTAACCAGCTTCCAAATCTGTATTCGATTTTATTTGTTACAGCATATTCCCCATCATTAATATAATTATCCGTATTACAAGCATAACCCGGAGCATGCGTTCCTGATTGAGTTTCGAAACAATACGCAGGATTAATACCTGGTGAAGTTGTAGGTGTCCCTTTTCCGAAACCTTCAGTCAATAAATTACTATACGTTTTGGCATCTACAAGGTTATATTTAACCTGCACATTATGTTTTCCGTCTGTTCCGTATGGTACATTAACAAATATATTAGAAGGAACATTCGTATTCAATACTCCATCTAAATAATATTCATAAGTATAGTTTGAGCTTGTAGGATTGGTAACCGTTACTGTTGCCGAAGCCGAACCATCACAATTATAAGCTGTATTTATACTTGAAATTCTTGGAGCATCCGGTTTCGCTTCTAAAACAATACCCGGCATTGCATATTCGCAAAGATTAGCATCTCTAATATAAAGTGTATACGTTCCCGGATTCATGTATTTTTCACGCACCGGACCCCAGGTACCACTCGTTCCGAATTTATATTCATACGGAGGGGTTCCTCCCTGCGGGTTAGTAACTCTAAGTAAACCCTGAATTTCAAGTCCTTTTGAAACATCGCCACAACCTGATAATTTCGCAACACCACCAGATGCTGTTACCGGGCTGGCAGGCTCATCAATTACAATAGTATGAACATCTTCACACCATGATGCTTTGTTTCCAACTCTGTAACGTACTTTAATAGTATAACTTCCCGGGGTAAGACTGCCATAAGTATAACCTGTTTGACCCGTTTCTGTATTAGTATAATTATTTTTAGTATAGTTTAATGTATAGCCATTACTATTACTAACATTGATTACTATTGATCCTGTTGTCGAATTACAATTTGGATTGACCGGTGTAATTGTATAGTTTGGTTTTGCCAGCGTATCAATATTTGTAGTTGCAGTAACAGTACAATTATTAGCATCGACTACTCTAATACTATAATTTCCGGCGGTTGTTACCACAATAACATCATTGTAGCCATTATATACTTCGGCACCGCCACCAATACTATAATAATATTGATATGTTCCTGAACCTGTTCCGCCACCTGTTGTAACTTTAATATTTCCACTCGTACATGATGTAGGAGATGTAATACTAGGTACAGCGGTTAACTGAGCATTTGGCGTATTTACTATGATATTACTATCAGTATTTGATAGACAAGAACCTACTATAGTAGAAATAACTTTATAGTCTGAGGCAGGATCAACATTTGTAAAATTATATTCCGGTATTGAGATGTTTCCACTAGTTGTCTGAAAATTATTTCCTTTATAAAGATCAAATTTATATTGAAGACCTAAATCTCCAGTATTTACCCTAATATTTCCTTTTTCTCCAAAACATTTTGGATGTGTAACTACAATAGAACCATTAAAAGCAATACTTTCAATTTCAATGTTTTTTACTTGAAAAACACAAGTTCCGGGAACATTTTTTAATCTAATATATACATTGTATTTACCAGCAGCTGTGATTGGAAATTCATTACTATTTTGCCAGGAAGCAGGTGCTGTTAGTGTGCTTTTACTATAGCCGTATTCAAAAGTATTATTAAAACCTCCAATCGTTATTTTTCCTGGAACCGTACAAGCGTTACTAGTTAGGATATTGCTTTTGCTAATTCCGGTTGGATCTAAATCGTTTGTGTATACGTTGAAATAAAAGATAGATTCCGTCGCATCAGGATATCTTACTCTCAATCTATATTCACCTGCTATATTAGCATTATACGTTTTTCCGGTACCAACATTCCCCCACGTACATGATGCAAGTGTATTTGCACAGTTTACGTTTGGAACAGAGGTACAGCCTCCTGTAAGTTTTTCCCAATAAATATTTGAGGCATTGGTAATACCAGAATCCAGAACCCTTGTTTCGTTACTTCCACAAATAAACAATTTTGGAAGCAATCCACCATCGTTGGGACAAGTCGAAACCACACCTGCATAAGGAGCCTGAGCGTACTTAATAATTGGGTTAGGAATTATTGGAGCAGCCAACTCACCGGTCATAACGGTTTCTGTAATATTTGCACTTACATCACCATTAAACTGATTAGAAGCGTTCAAGAATAAATTCTCGCTCAAGTTATTATTCAACTTTGAGTTAAATGCGATTAAATCTTGCGCATAAGAAGCAAAATTGAACAGCATTGCCAAAACAAAAATCAACGTTCTTAAAATAGTAGGTTTTCTCATAATCATTCTATTGTTTACTTACATCTTATTCGCTAAGGGGCATTATCGAATAAAACAATTAGTATTCTAAAATATTTATTATTAAAGCCCTTCTCAAAAATTTTAAGAAGGACCGGCTTAAATCACTTTTTCTTTTAATTTTCCACTTTTACGATTGCCATTTTTCCGTTGTAAGGTTTGTTTCCTTTTGCTTCCAATGCCTTAGTTGCTTCTGGTAAACCATCGAATTTTTCGTAATAGATATAATATTTACTTGTTGCAATATTGTAGAAGAAATTAATATCTGAACGTCCGGCTGCAACAGCTTTAGTTAAGAATTCATCCCTTTTTTGAACACTGCTATGAACTGCGATGATCATATAATATCCGTTATCAGAATTTTTGATATTCTTGATAATCTGCATATTTGACTGATCTTCACCAAAATCAAAATCGCTTGCTGTTAATGGCGTACTGCTTAATTTTGTCGTCTCTTTTATACGCTTAAGAGCAGCGAGATCTTGTGTATATCTTCCCTGATCATTTTCGTAAGCAGCACGTTTGATTCTACGTTTTTTCTCAATTTCAGTTTCAGCTTTAATACGCTCTAAATTCGCAAGTAATGCCGCACTGTCTTGTTCCATTTTTAACTGAGCCGCTTTTAACTCATTTATTTTTTCAAGATAAGCCTTATTTAAAGCATCATTTTTATTTGGTACTTTTCTAAGTCTTTCGTTATATAAATTAGTAAGCTTATTAAGCTCATCTTTTGAATTTTTATTCGCTTCAGCAAGCTGTAATTTAAACGCTTCTAACTGACTGTTTTCTGAAGCAACACTTTTAAATGGTTTTGGTTCTCTGTAAACACCTTTTTCACTTAAATCATTCTCTTCTCTTAAATCATCAAGGTCTTTTTGTTTATTAGCTACTGTCGCAGTAAACTGTGCAAATACTTCTTTTTGTGATTTAATAGCAGCTTCAATAGCTTTAGATAATGCCTCAATCTCTTTGGCCGAATCATCTTTTGGTGCTGCGGCTAATTTTGCTGCTGCATCTGCATCGGCCTTAGCTTTAGCGTCGGCAGCTAATTTTGCTTTTAATTCAGCATCTTCAGCAAGTCTTGCCTGTAATGCTTCTGCATCTGCTTTTGCTTTAGCATCTGCAGCTAATTTCGCCTGACGCGCTTCTTCATCAGCTTTCAGTTTAGCCTCAGCAGCTTGTTTTGCCAGCAGTGCTTCCGCATCAGCTTTAGCTTTGGCATCAGCGGCTAGTTTTATTTTAAGAGCGTCAGCATCGGCTTTAGCCTTAGCATCCGCAGCTAATTTTGCTTGTAATGCTTCTGCGTCAGCTTTCGCTTTAGCATCAGCAGCTAATTTCGCCTGACGTGCCTCTTCATCAGCTTTCGCTTTGGCGTCAGCAGCTTGTTTTGCTTTCAGGGCATCTGCATCGGCTTTTGCTTTTGCATCCGCAGCTAATTTTGCTTGTAATGCTTCTGCGTCAGCTTTCGCTTTAGCATCAGCAGCTAATTTCGCCTGACGTGCCTCTTCAGCCAATTGTAATTGTTTCGCTTCAGCATCTGCTTTCGCTTTGGCAGTTGCCTCAGCATCGGCTTTTACTTTTGCATCTGCTAATAATTTTGCCTGTAAAGCTTCCATATCTGCTTTTGCTTTTGCATCCGCAGCTAATTTTGCTTGTAATGCTTCTGCATCAGCTTTAGCTTTGGCATCAGCAGCAAGTTTCGCCTGACGGGCCTCTTCATCAGCTTTTACTTTGGCGTCAGCAGCTTGTTTTGCTTTAAGAGCTTCTGCATCGGCTTTTGCCTTAGTGTCAGCAGCTAATTTCGCTTGTAATGCTTCTGCATCAGCTTTTGCTTTTGCATCAGCAGCAAGTTTCGCCTGACGAGCCTCTTCGGCTAATTGTAATTGTTTCGCTTCAGCATCAGCTTTGGCTTTGGCAGTTGCTTCAGCATCTGCTTTTACTCTCGCATCCGCTAATAATTTTGCCTGTAAAGCTTCCATATCTGCTTTCGCTTTAGCATCAGCAGCTAATTTTGCTTGTTGCGCTTCTGCGTCTGCTTTTGCTTTTGCATCAGCAGCTATTTTTGCCTGTTGTGCTTCTGCATCTGCTTTAGCTTTTGCGTCAGCAGCAAGTTTTGCTTGTGCCTCTGCGTCAGCTTTAGCTTTTGCATCAGCAGCAAGTTTTAATTTCGCAGCTTCGGCGTCAGCTTTCGCTTTTGCTTCTGCAGCTATTAATGCTTGTCTTGCTTCTGCATCGGCTTTCGCTTTAGCATCGGCAGCTAATTTTTCTTTTAGGGCAGCTTCTTCTGCGGCTTTCGCTTTAGCCGCAGCGTCTAATTTTGCTTTATTTGCAGCATCAATACTGGCTTTAGTTTTTGCTTCTGCAGCAGCTTTCGCTTTAGCATCAGCAGCTAGTTTTGCCTGATATGCATCTGAATCGGCTTTTGCTTTCGCATCGGCAGCTAAAATGGATTGTAAGTCTGCCGCTTCAGCTTTTGCTTTAGCGTCTGCTTTTCTTTTTGCTTCAGCAGCATCAGCTTTTGCTTTAGTATCAGCAGCTAATTTTACTTTTGCAGCTTCAGCGTCTGCTTTGGCTTTCGCGTCAGCAGCTAATTTTGCTTTTGCAGCCTCTGCATCTGCTTTCACTTTATCAGCAGCTAATTGCGTTGGTGTTTTTTGTGGTGCAGGTTTATTTGCTGCAGCTTTTGCTTTTGCCGCGGCTTCTGCATCTGCCTTCGCTTTATCTGCGGCTAATTGTGCCTGAGTTTTTTGAGGTGCTGGTTTGCTAACAGCTGCTTTAGCTTTTGCTGCTGCTTCTGCATCAGCTTTAGCTTTATCTGCAGCTAATTGAGCCTGAGTTTTTTGAGGTACCGGTTTATTAACAACTGCCGTTTTAGCTTTTGCTGTAGACTCGGCATCCGCTTTTGCTTTTGCTTCCGCGGCTAATTTTAATTTTTGTGCTTCCGCGGCATCCGCTTTAGCTTTGTTGTCAGCTAATAATTTTACTCTTGCAGCTTCAGCATCAGCCTTCACTTTTTCGGCTGCAGCCAATCGTGCTTGCTTAGCTTCAGCATCCGCTTTTGCTTTTGCTTCAGCAGCTAATAATGCTTTAGAAGCGCCATCGACTCTGGTAACTGGTGCTGTGCTAGGTTTGGCCATTACTGGTTTTGGCTTAGATGGATCTATAAGAGAACCTTCTTCGTCATCTCCGTAATAGTAACTTTTGTTTTTGAATCTATACGCAATTACGAATTCATGTGAACCACCTAAATTCGCGAAATTACCCATTCCTCTTTCGTAGTTATATTCAATAGCAATGCTTGGTGAAATGTTCACACCAAGTCCTGCTGATACTCCGTATAAAGTGTTGTAACCTGCCTGCGCCCAAACTCCTTGCGGAATAGTAATCATGGCAAGTCCTGAAAGTATCGTTTTTTCTTGTTTGATTTCAGTTTTTACAATTCCGGAGAATTTACTTCCGTCAAAGAAACCAAAACTGTCGATGTAACCGGTGTACATGGCGTGAAGTTCAATTGCCCTTTCCGGATCATCTTTTACCATTCCGGAACCGAAATTGTAAAGAATAAGATTGTTTACTGATAATCCGAAATCAAGGAAAGCAGTACCGTAATTGATACCTGGATTTACAGTAAGTAAAGTATTTGAAGGATAATCTCCGTTTAAAATAGTTGTGTCGTCAGATATTATTTTCCCTTTGTCTAACCCACTTTGGTAAGCACCTACATTTAAACCAAAAGTTAAGTTGCTGTCTTCTTGTAAAACGATGTTATGAGCAAAATTGACTACTCCGCCAAAAACAGTCATCAGACCATAATTTTGCTGAAACAATCCAATTGCATAAGCATCATTCTCTCTAAAACGGCCAGAATAATTAAATAAATACGTTTGTGGTGCATTATCAAACTGAGTCCATTGTCTTTTATTATAAAAACTTACGTACGGATTTGATTCGCGAACAAAACTAAATGTCGGGTTGATTATATATCTATTAAACTTTAATGAATTTCTGATAGGTAATGAAAACGAAACAACTCCATTCTCAGGAACTTCCTGAGAATAGAGTGCATTTGAAAAACCGTAAAATAAAGTTATGAATAGTAGGATTTTCTTCATCTTATTTTATCACAGTTATTGATCCTTTTTTTTCACCTGTGTCTGATTGGATGACATAGTAATAAACGGGATTTACATTTTTAAAATCTTTAATAAACGAATTAACTTCAGGGTTATAATTGCTTCCGACATCATCGAACATAACTTCACCATTTGAACTTAAAATGATAACCTTGGTTGTTGCGGTTTTATATACATCAGGAATATTCCAATATGGATAACTTCCGCTTAAGTTTACAATGTTAGGAATTACTGTTGCTGGTGGGGCTGGACCAGTAACTTTAAAAGTTAATTCCCTTGTCGCAATACATCCTGACACCTGAGAAATTTTAACTGAATAATTCCCTACTGCTTTAACTAAATATGAATTTGTGTTTTCTCCAGGAATAGTGTTGTTATTTAAAAACCATTCATAATTTGGACTTGTAGCATCAGTAGTTACAGAAACTAATAATGTTCCGCCTTCAGCAATTGTATTGTTCTCTGGAACGTCAAGACTAGCGTTAAAACCACTACTAACAAGATTAATACTTCCTGTTGCTTTACACCCTCCAAAGTCAACTTCTACAGTGTAAACTCCGGAATCTTTTGCATTTATACTTTGAGTTGTACCGCCTTCAATATCTTTACCGTCTTTTTTCCATAAATAGGTATTACCACGAGTGGCTGTTAAAACCGTTCCCACTCCGTTAGAACAAAAAGGATTTCCTAAACTCGAATCAATGGTTACCGCTGCTCCTGAACTTGAAGAAACGATAGTAACACGATTTGAACTAGTATTTGGATCAGAACAAACACCATATTCAACTTGAGAATAATATTCACCCACGCCGTTCACTGTAATAGAAGAGTTTGTTTGTCCAGCGATAATCACACCATCTTTATACCATCTGTATTTAAGATTTGGAAAGTTTATTGGAGAGGAAGCATCATTAACTACATTAAGCGTAATATTTCCGCCTGAACATATTGTAGCGTTACCACTCTTATTGTTGATAAAATAGGCTCCTTCGTATTGTTTATAATAAGCACCAAAAGATGTATTACCAAGTGAATTTTTAAACTTTGGACTTGCTGTTCCAGTGGAACTTTTTACTCTTAAACCATATGCATCCGAACCTATAAGATTTGTAGGAACAGCAAATTTGATTGTTTTTTGCGTTGCAGAAACATCAAAAGCATCTATAAATGTAGTAGGGATTATAGTACCGCTAGGATCGATAAGTTCAACTTCAAACTTAGTACCTGCCGGAAAATCTACATAACCAAATGTGGCATTAAATTCATTAAAACCAGCACCGGCGCAAAGTTTCTCTAATCCATCAAATGGCTGCGGAACTATGGTCTGGGCATGAGAATTCGTTTTAGTACATAGGATTATACTAAAAAAAAGGAAAAAGCGTATTAAAGATAAAGTAGTTTTTTGAATCATATAGTACGTGTTCTGGCAAGATCTATATCTTCAAAAAACAAAATATCGATAAATGTTTCAGAAAAGTCATACTTGTAATTCTCAATAATATCCTTTGCAAGGACAGAATAAGAACCCGCTATTGATGAATCTTCCTGACATTTTGTAGTAGTCTGATTATTCATTTCAGCTGCTATAGAAAGGCTATCCTTGGGGATGGATAGCCCTGCTATTAACTGATTAGAATTGTCATCTAATTTGGTGATACGGTTATCAGCTATATCATTCTTTTGGTTCAAAGTATTTAACGAAGCAGACTCGCATTTTGCATTAAAAGAAACACTATTATTACCTTTTATGCTCTGTGCTTGTAAACTTAACGCAATAGGGGAAACCAAAAATATTATATGAATAAAATACTTTTTTATAGTTGGGGCCATTATGTTTTGATCTTTATTTAGTCCGGTTTAAGACGAATACATAAATTATGTCTGGGGACTTTATTAATAAAATTTACGCTCTAAAATAAAAATCGAAATCAATCTATCTGTTTCCGCTCGACGCTGTGATTTTTCCTAATTGTAATCTGAAATCTGGTTTTTTAGCATTGAAAATATCAATGAATGTTTCTTTGTTATCACTTTGTGCCATAACATTGAAAAACACTGTATTACCGTACCAGTTCTCTAAATCTTCGTTGTTGGCATTGTATTCTGTAAAGATGTTTCCGTTACATAGGTTAAAATACATTTCCTCAAACTTGATTTTTTTAAGATTGGCATCATTGATTTCTATTTTACTATCTAATAAAACAGCAGGATTAAATCCAGAGATTACAGTACGTTTCATTTCAAGTGAAGCAGTTTCAGCAACATAAATTGCCTCTTTTACTAAACCAGCCTGAATGTCCGCTTTAATATTTTCACTGTCGTTAAGCATTGTAATGTTTGTAGCAATAACTAAAGTTTGTTTTTTAGTAAAATCAGTTTCATTTTTCTTTTCAAATGATTTTACTTCCATACAACGAGAACCGTCTTTATTACTAGACAAGTAAGATGATCTTACTGCCAATGAGTTGAATAAACGACATTGAGTTCCCTGAGTAAATTTATAATCGTCATTGATTGATTTGTAAGAAACTAACTTAGAAGCATTTAAATCTCCTCCAAAGAAGGCAAATGAATCACCACCAGAGTAGCTTACCATAACGTTATCAAGTATTGTTTTGTTACCAACACCCGCAAGCGTTAATCCGTTGAAAGTATCAAGTCCTTTTACTTTTTTTCCAGCAAATTCGATTCTAACAAATCTTAAAATTCCTGAATTTGCAGCAGCGTTGTCACCACCGTAAGTAGTAAGTGTTGGATCAAGATCCATGTTGTAAGAACCAACATTTCCAAATTTATTGATTGGAGCATCACCAAGAATTACAACTCCACCCCAGTCACCAGCTTTTTTCTGGCTGCGGTTAGATGTAAATACGATTGGGTCAGTTTCTAAACCATCTGCAACAAGTTGTGCGCCTTTTGTAACTACCAATGTTCCTTTAGTTTCGAAATCACCAATAATTAAAGTTCCCGGTTCAATTGTTAAAACAGCATTGTTTGTAACATAAACGTTTCCTTGCAAAACATAAATATTCCTCTTCAGCAATTTAGTATTAACAGAAATATTTCCTGCTAAAATTTGGTTTGCTTCTCCATACTCTACTTTGTTAGGCTTAAATTCGGTCCAGTTATTCAACCAATTGTTGTAGCCCATAATTCCTTTCTCTTGTTGTGCACTCATACTTGTTACCGTCAAAAGCACGCAGATCATTTGAGTAATTTTTTTCATGATAAGGGGGTATTAGGGTTAATAATAAATTTGGGTATGCGTAAATGAAAAAACTCATCTCGAGTTTTCTGAAAAAAATTCAGAACACATCGAGAACGAGTTGCTTTTTTATATCTTTTTACAAATGTGACGTTGCGAAAGCAAATTCATCTACGTAAACAATTTGAAAAAGGTTTTAAAAAATTTATTTTTAATTACATTTCGTTCAAATCGTTGAACTCATGTAAAGATTTCAATGTGCTTTCGTAAAATAAAATTGCAGCGATCAGGTTACCTTTATCAGAATAAGGCATCATTTTTCTCTGAAAATCTACTGTTGTATCTAAGAATGTTGTAGTACCAGCAGCCTGGTTATCCAACACTTTTTTGTGTTCACTATCGTCTGGGATACCCAAATCTGCCATAGTAACACCTGGTTTAGTAACCAATGCAATGTAAGGGAGTGTTTTTACTAAAACTTTAATACGCTCAATGTATAATTCTAACAATTCTCCTTTTTGCATACCACTTAATTCTTTCTGATCATGGTATTTACGGATAAGAGCTGTTGTACTAATAATACTTCTTGGAGCATTTTTTGCCTGGGCTGAAATAGCACCAGTTGTCAAGAAAAAAAGTGCACTTAATAAAATAATTTTCCCTTTCATAGATTCTTATTTATAATTGGTTGTTGATGAAAACAAAAATATATAAATTAACTTAAATTGCAACTTTATTGATTTGTTTTTTCAAAAAATTTCCTTAAAAAAACCTTAAAAAACGACCTTATGTCGAGAAAATATGCGCTTTACCGAGTTTTTAGTTAAAATTGTTAAAGCGCAAACTGTAAGATATTACGCCTTAAAAAAAAACATTTTTACAAAATAATAGCCAAAAAAAACCTACGATTATCGTTTTTTCAAAAAAACTATTAACAAAAAATTGTCAATATCTCTCTTAAATAATCCCTTTATTAACAAAAGCTGACAACAAAAAACAAAAAGATTAAGTTAAAAACCTGTTTAAAAAACAGAAATAAAAAGTCTCATTATAAACTTTTTCACGAAAATTTTTGACTACATCATTTTCTTATATCTTTGCTTCATGCAATTTTCACAAATTTTAGGTCAGGATTACATCAAAAGTCACTTGATAAAAAGTGCAGCTTCCGGACGAATTCCGCATGCACAATTATTCATTGGGCCAGAAGGAAGTGGTACATTATCTACCGCTATCGCTTATGCGCAGTATATTTTGTGTAATAATACCGGCGACGAAAACGAAAATGGAAATGATTCCTGCAATTTAAAATTTCAGAATATTTCACATCCCGATTTGCATTTTATTTATCCAACGGTTACCACCGAAGACGTAAAAACAAAACCAAAAAGTTTAGACTTCATTCAGGACTGGCGAACATTCATTCAGGAAATGCCCTACGGAGGATTATTCGACTGGTATAAAATTCTTGGTGTTCAGAATAAACAAGGCGAAATTCGTGTCGAAGATGCCCAGGAAGTTTTAAAATCACTTGCATTAAAATCCTACGAAGGCGGTTATAAAATCATGATCATCTGGATGGCTGATAAAATGAATATCGCCGCATCAAATAAATTATTAAAACTTCTCGAAGAGCCATCAGATAAAACCATTTTTATTCTGATTTCGGAAAATGAAGAAGACATTATACAAACCATACGCTCTCGTTGTCAGGTAATTCACTTTAATGGTTTACCGGAAAAAACAATTGCCGAAGCTTTAGCTTCACAAAAAAATATCGATTCAAACTTAGCTAAAAAAATTGCACATCAGGCGCAGGGCAATTTTAACAAAGCACTTTCTTTACTCAATGAAGATGATTCTGAATATCCTTTTGAACAATGGTTTGTTAATTGGGTTCGGGCTGCTTTTAGAGCAAAAGGAAATGCCGCCGCTATTCAGGATTTAATTATCTGGAGTGAAGAAATTGCAGGTTTAGGACGCGAAAGCCAGAAAAAATTCATTCAGTTTTGTATCGAAATGTTCCGACAAGCACTTTTACTTAATTATGAAGCGCCAACTTTGGTTTATATTGAACCTCGAGTTGATAAATTTAAACTCGAAAATTTTGCCCCTTTTGTAAACGGAAATAACATTCACGACATTTTCAAAGAACTTTCAGATGCGATGTACCATATTGAAAGAAACGGAAATGCAAAAATAATTTTGACCGATTTATCTATAAAACTGACTCGTTTAATTCATAAAAAATAATTTTAAAATGAATAATGTTGCCTCTATTTTGCTTTTAGCTTTTTTAGCCTTAACATTTTTACAATCAGGTTATGAGAAAATTTTTTACTGGAAAGATAATATCGATTGGCTAAAGGGACATTTTGCCAAAACACCTTTAAAAAACCAAGTGCCGCTTGCCTTAGCACATCTTTTAGTTTTAGAATTAATTTCAGGAATTTTATGTGTAGTTGGCGCTATACAGTTACTAACAAATAGTGGTAGAGAATTTGGTTTTTACGGCGCAATTTTTTCCTGCATTTCTTTGTTAATGATGCTTTTTGGTCAGCGTTTGGCCAAAGATTATGACGGTGCGAGAACCATTGTAATTTATTTTATTCCAGCTGTTATGGCTGTTTATTGGTTGAATTAAAAAACATTAGGCTTAATGAATCATTAAATTAACCATTTATTTTACAACTTTCAGACCTTGTAAAATTTTTAAAAATCTTCTAAATTAAAAATCATGTCAAAACACATAAAACTTATAGTTCAAGATCACGAAATATCCATGTTAAACATTAACAAAAGTGATTATATCTGTCTAACTGACATGATTAAAGCAAATGATGGAGATTTTTTTATAAGTGATTGGTTAAGAAATAGAAACACATTAGAGTACTTAGCTGCCTGGGAAAGTTTAAACAACCCAAATTTTAATTATGGCGAATTCGCCATAATTAAAGAAGGTGCCGGATTAAACACTTTCAAGGTTAGTGTTAAAGAATGGTGCGAGAAAACAAATGCAATAGGTATAACTGCAACTACCGGCAGATATGGTGGAACTTACGCACATAAAGATATAGCATTCAATTTCGGAATGTGGATAAGTCCTGTTTTTCAGCTTTATATTGTAACAGAATATCAACGCTTAAAAGAAATTGAAACAAATCAATACAATTTAGAATGGGATGTTAGAAGAATTCTTAGTAAAGCTAATTATTCCATTCATACAGATGCTGTTCAAAAATTTATAATACCAAAAAGCAGTTTGCCTCTCGATAAAAGGGGAATTGAGTACGCTAATGAAGCCGAAATATTAAACCTTGCTCTTTATGGTTATACATCTAAGGAGTGGAAAGAAGCTAATCAAGATTTAGCAAAAACAAAAAACATGAGAGATTTTTCAAGCATAAATGAACTTTTAGTGATGTCAAACTTAGAAGTTATGAATGCTGAAATGATCAAATTAAATACTGAAAAAAAAATTAGATTTTCTTTACTTCAAAAAATGGCAAAAGAGCATTTAGAACAGCTTTCCAAAGTAGACATAATAAAATCCGTAAGAAAAAAAAACGAAACTACATATATTCATGCAAAAGATAAAACTGGCGAAGAATTAGAAGATGAGTCGAAAAAATCTATTTTAGAGATTAATAAAGAAAACCTTTTGAAATTTAAAAAAGGTAAAGAATCAAAATGATAATTAAGTAATTTTATTGCACAAACTATTTCTACACAAAATGAATCCAAAACATCCTTCAGAATCTCTGACTATTTTAACAGATTTAGTTTTACCGAGCGAAACAAATCCTTTAAATAACCTTTTTGGCGGCGAATTATTAGCTCGTATGGATCGCGCTGCCAGTATTGCAGCACGTAGACATTCACGCCGAATCGTAGTAACTGCTTCAGTGAATCATGTTGCTTTTAACAGGGCTATTCCCCTCGGAGCCGTGGTGACAATAGAAGCAAAGGTTTCCAGATCTTTCAAAAGTTCGATGGAAGCTTTCATTGATGTTTGGGTAGAAGACCGTGAGTCCGGAAGCAGAACCAAAGCCAATGAAGCCATTTATACTTTTGTTGCTGTGGATGATAGCGGAAGACCTGTTGAAGTGCCTGCAATTATACCGGAAACAGAATTAGAAATTCAACGTTTTGATGCTGCTTTGCGTCGTAAACAACTGAGTTTAGTCTTAGCTGGAAAATTAAAACCTTCTGATGCCACAGAATTAAAGGCTTTGTTTTTATAGTGCAATTTTGATACAATTTGGAACAATCAAACTTCGAAAAAAGAAGTATTTTTACAAAATTACAAGCCTGATACAAATCTAAATCAGTAAGTTATTTAATTTCTGATTTTGTTTTGAGTATGAAAGAATTATAAAATTTTAGATGAAAGAAAAAGAAAAAAAAGAGATGAGTTCAGAAAAAGAAGCCAAATTAAAAGCGTTACAGCTTACACTTGACAAACTAGATAAGACTTACGGAAAAGGAACCGTAATGAAAATGGGCGACAAAGCCATTGTAGAAGTTGAAACAATTTCTTCTGGTTCTCTTGGTGTTGATTTAGCGCTTGGAGTAAACGGTTATCCAAAAGGAAGAATTATCGAAATATACGGACCGGAATCTTCTGGTAAAACCACATTAACTTTACACGCAATTGCTGAAGCTCAAAAAGCGGGTGGAATTGCTGCCTTTATAGATGCTGAACATGCTTTTGATAGAAATTACGCTGAAAAATTAGGTGTTGATATCGAAAACCTGATCATTTCTCAACCAGACAATGGGGAACAAGCGTTAGAAATTGCTGAAAACCTAATTCGTTCAGGAGCAATTGATATCGTAGTTATTGACTCGGTTGCCGCTTTGACTCCAAAAAGTGAAATTGAAGGTGAAATGGGTGACTCTAAAATGGGTCTTCATGCACGTTTGATGTCTCAGGCTTTGAGAAAATTAACAGGAACGATCAGTAAGACCAATTGTACCGTTTTCTTCATCAACCAATTGAGAGAGAAAATTGGGGTTATGTTCGGAAATCCTGAAACTACAACGGGTGGTAACGCCTTAAAATTCTATGCCTCAGTACGTTTAGATATTCGTCGTTCTTCTCAAATTAAAGATGGCGAGAATGTTATTGGAAACAGAACAAAAGTAAAAGTTGTAAAAAACAAAGTTGCTCCGCCTTTTAAAACTGCCGAATTCGACATTATGTACGGAGAAGGAGTTTCTAAAACAGGAGAAATTTTAGATTTAGCAGTTGAATTCGAAATCGTGAAAAAAGCAGGATCCTGGTTCAGCTACGGAGATACTAAATTAGGACAAGGTCGTGATGCAGTTAAAGCTTTAATCAAGGACAATCCTGAATTGGCGGACGAATTAGAAGTAAAAATTAAAGCGCACATCAAAGAATTAGCAGACGCTTAAAATTTATAAAAGACTTTTATAATTAAGGATTTAAATCACAACCCGACAGGTTTTATAAACTTGTTGGGTTTTTTATTTAAAAAAAACGAAAATCGACGCAACCTTTTCAATAAACCTCAATCTTATAAATAGATATAAATTTTTGACAGGTATTGCCATAAATACCCATTTCGAAGGTTTTAGAATAAATTTGGTTCAATTGTTTTTTATAAGAATCCGTTAGTTTTTTGGTGCTAACGGGTTTTTATTGTTTTTGTCAGAAAAATAATTTCATTTCGACGCAACCTTTTTCTTTTTTAACGCTCTATTATAGTGTGACATTAACTTGAGTTTTAACCAAACTCTTTATTAACAACCTTAAATCCTTTGACTATGAAAGAGAAATTAGAAGTGTTGCTGAATAAAAACCGAAAAAAAACCAGACTAAAATTTAAAAAAGTATTACGCTTTATTTCAGAAAAAATTATCCATCGATAAATTTTTGAATATAAAATGGGGTTTTTAATTCAAAAGAAAACCTGACTAATTGAATAATTTAGTCGGGTTTTATATTTGTAAATTATTTTTTATTTCTTCTTCTGAAATTCGAGTAATTCATTATAAATCAATTGTCTTACTTTATCTCGCAACTCTTTTCGATTTTCACCTTTTAATCCGCTTGTTTCAATAAACGGCAGTACTTTTGCACGCATTTTTCCAGGACTTCCGCTAAAAAAAGTATAAGAGAATCGCTCTTTGTTATCCGGAAATACAATTGGAACAATCGGAATTTGATGCTCTATAGCCAAACGAAAAGCACCATCCTTAAACTCATCCAGTAAAATCGTTTCATCATCCGGAACGCCGCCTTCGGGAAAAATACAAATACTTAATCCTTGATTCAAGCGGTCCTGAGCTCTTTTGAAAACTTCATTTTTGCTTTTAGATGAATTTCTATCTACCAAAATACAGGTTCTCTTATAGAAAAATCCAAATAAAGGAATCTTAACCAATTCTTTTTTCCCCACAAATACAAACGGATTTCTAACAATCGCCAACGTCAGCATAATATCTGTCATCGACGTATGATTGGCAACGATCATATAACTTTTTCCTTTTTCAAGCTGCTGCAGACGTTCGACAGTATAGTAAAAACCCATTCCAATGAGGATGAATTTAGCCCAAATGCGGGCCATTTTAAAGAAATAGGGATATCCGCTTTCTGTTAGTATGGAAACAATCAGAAACGGCAGCATAACTAATATCGGAATGGCCATCACAATATAAAACCAAACACGCCACACAACCCAAAAAACAATTTTAATTCCTTTCATAGTTTCAAATGTAATAAAACCGTAATGAATTTTACATAAAAGAATTAAATCTTGACTAAGATTTTACCGCAAAGAGCGCAAAGTTTTTTCGCAAAGAAAAGAAGTGATGTCGATTACGATAATTGCATGCAATAAGAACACAAAGCTTCAACTTAACTTTCTAGATCTTTAGAAGGTTTCCGAAAAACTTATCAGCTTTGCAGTAAAAATTTAAGTCTTATATAAGAAAATATTTATTAAATTAGATGTTTTTTATTATGACAGAAAACGAAATATCAAATATAATAATTGGCCTTGCGATAGAAATTCATAAAAAACTTCGCCCAGGTTTACTAGAGAATGCTTATCAGGAATGCTTGTTTTATAAAATTAAGCAACGTGGACTTCTTGTTGAAAAAGAGAAAGTAATGCCTTTAATTTTTGAAAATGTCCGACTTGATTGTGGCTATCGTGTTGATATGCTAGTAGAAAATAAATTTATAATTGAAATAAAAAGTGTAGAATCCTTAACCGTAAATCATCTAGCGCAAACTTTAACTTATCTAAAACTTGGAAATTATAAACTAAGTCTGCTTATAAATTTTAATGAATCTTTACTAAAAAATGGGATCAGAAGAGTCGTAAATAACTTATAGATAAAGCTTTGAGAACTTCAAAAACCTCTAAAACTCAGCGAACTTTGCGAAAAAACTTTGCGTCTTTGCGGTAAAAAACACTGCCAAAAAATTGCGCCGTTTGCAGTAAAAAAACGAACTTTGCGATTAGAAATAAAAAACTAGAATGGCAAAAATACTAACTGGTGTTCAGAGTACTGGAACGCCACACTTGGGCAATTTATTAGGAGCAATTATTCCTGCAATTGAATTATCGAATAATCCTGCAAACGAATCATATTTGTTTATTGCTGATTTACATTCGATTACACAAATTAAAGACGGTAAAACATTAAGAGAAAATACCTATAGCACCGCAGCGGCTTGGCTTGCCTGCGGTCTAAACCCAGATAAAGTTACTTTTTACAGACAATCTGATGTGACTCAAACAGCCGAACTAACATGGTATTTAAGTTGCTTTTTTCCATTTCAGAGATTGACACTGGCACATTCTTTCAAAGATAAATCAGACCGTTTAGATGATGTTAACGCCGGACTTTTTACGTATCCGATGTTGATGGCGGCTGACATTTTATTATATGATGCTGAATTTGTACCTGTTGGAAAAGACCAGTTACAGCATTTAGAAATCACTCGTGATGTGGCGTCAAGATTCAACCATCAGATGGGCGAGACATTTGTAATTCCTGAAGCTAAAATTCAGGAAGACAGCATGTTGATTCCGGGAACGAATGGTGGAAAAATGAGTAAATCAGCCAATAATATTATCAATATATTCCTTGACGACAAAGTATTGCGCAAACAAGTAATGAGTATTGAAACTGACAGTACGCCACTTGAAGAACCAAAAAATCCAGATACTTGTAATGCTTTTGCTATCTATTCTTTGTTAGCAAGTGAGACTCAAATTGCCGAAATGAGAGCCAATTATTTAGGCGGAAATTACGGTTACGGTCACGCCAAACAAGCTTTGTTTGAATTGATTACAGAAAAATTTAAAACCGAAAGAGAAAAATACAATTACTACATAAACAACCTTGAAGAAGTTGATGCCTTATTGAAAAAAGGCGCGGCAAAAGCTTCAGTTGTTGCAGATGGCGTTTTAGCCAAAGTTCGTAAAGTTCTTGGATTTGAAAAATAAATCTTTAAACCCGACAGGCTTTAAAAACTGTCGGGTTTTGTTCTATATAACTTTTAATACGCACTTAATATTGAAAAAAACATTTACACAATACATGTTTCTAGTACTTCTTGCCTCTTATGGTCTGATCTTAGTTACTTTTACTTTATTCATTAACTTTGGAGAAACTAGTGTATATGGCGTAAATAAAACTGTTGGATGGGCATACGATATTTCAAACCAGATGTATTTAAATGCAATACTTTTTCCGTTTTGCCTTATCCTTTTTCTGGTTGGATATTTATTACTAATGATACTGCGAAGGAAAACAAATTACTTGCTTTCTATTACTCATTTTAGTTTGATTATATTATCAATTACAGGAACTTTAGTTTACTATTATGCAATTAGTAGTCTTTTGTATTTGGTATCGATACCGTTGTTTTTTATAATTATTTTTAAAAGTTATAAAACCATATAACTTCAAATCGCCTCAAACAATTTCCCTGGCAAAGGTCGAATAACTCCTTTTAGCTCCATATTCAATAAGATTCCGGATATTTTATAAACCGGAAAATCACATTGCAGCGCAATCGCATCAAGCAATTCTTTTCCATTTTTCAGGAGGAAATCGTAAATCTTTTGTTCGTCAGCTTCTAATTCTACAAACAATTGTTTTTGTACCGGTTTTGGCTTGTTTTCAATGTCCCAATTCAACATATATACTAAATCTGCAGCACAAGTCAAAACGTTTGCTTTTTGAGCTTTAATTAGGTCATTACAGCCCTGACTATATTTGTCCGTCACTCGGCCGGGAACAGCAAAAACATCGCGGTTATAATCGTTTGCCATATTTGCCGTAATCAGAGATCCGCCCCTATCCGCAGATTCAATGACAATTGTGGCCTCGGTCATACCGGCGACAATGCGGTTTCGACGTACAAATTTCTCTTTATCCGGATTTGAAGAACTCCAAAATTCAGTTATAAATCCGCCATTTTGTTCCATTTTGGAGATATATTTTTTATGCGTTTTTGGGTAAATTTGATTTAAGCCATGCGCTAAAACTCCAATCGTCTGCAAATTATTTTCCATCGCCAATTGATGTGCCACAATATCAACTCCATAAGCAAAACCACTAACAATCACAGGATCAAGAGGAGCCAAATGTTCAATAAATTTTTTGCAAAAATCCATTCCATACGATGTAATCTGTCGCGTTCCGACGATACTTATTAATTTTTTGTTTTTTAAATTAATGTTTCCAGAAGTAAAAATCAAAACAGGTGAATCAATACAATGTTTTAAGCGATCCGGATAATTTTCATCCTGAAAAAAAGAAATGTTTATAGCGTTCGATTTAATATATTCCAACTCACAATTGGCTTTTTCAAAAACAGTTTTATCTTTTATATTTCGCAACAAAACTGATCCAACACCATCAATACCTGTTAGTTGATTGCTTTTACATTTAAAAACAGTTTCGGCATTTCCAAAATGCGTCAATAATTTTTTGGCCATAATATCACCAACACCATCCACTTTTAATAAGGCTAATAAATAAAATAAATCTTGATCTGACATGGGCTTGAAATAGTTAATTACGAGGCTGAAAAATTATTAAAAACGGTCTTTTTACAAAAACTGAAAGAACGGCAAATATATAAATTACAAGTAAATTCTGATAAAAAATAAAGTGTTAAAGATTTCGCAAGACTTTTCGCAAAAAGCTAAATTTATTTAACTATCTGAAAACGAATTGTCTATAAAATTATTCGAATTGTTAATAAAAATTGTGAATAAAATTTTGATAACTATATTGGATGTATAACTTTGTTACTATGAAAATCGAAACTTACATAGCACAGTTATTGTATCGTTATCAGTGTGTAACGGTTCCAGGGTTTGGAGCATTTTTAACCGAAATTCAATCGGCTCAGCTTAATTCAGGTACAAATTCGTTCTCTCCTCCAAGGAAAACGATCGCATTTAACAGTCTTTTGAAAAACAATGATGGTCTGTTGGCAAATCATATTGCACACGCACAAAAAACATCATACGGGTTTGCTGTAAGTGCCATTGCATTTGAAGTTTTAGGCTGGCAAAAAACATTAGCGGAATTTGGTGTTTTAAACATCAAAAACGTCGGTAGCATTCAGTTGAATGCTGATAATAATATGGTTTTCACTCCAAGCGATCAGGCAAATTACCTGCCAGGCTCTTTCGGATTAACTCCGTTTGTTTCACCTATGGTAAAAAGAGAAAATTTTGAGAAAAAATTACAGGAAATTGAAGAAACTAAAGTTTTAGAATTATACGATTCTGAAGAATCAAGATCTTCAAATTCATTCTTGAAATATGCCGCTATTTTCGTTTTAGGTCTTGGAATTACAGGAAGCATTGGCTATCCGTTATACCAAAATCAAATCAATACAAAAACACTTATTGTAGAAAATGCTGTTCAGAAAAAGGTTCAAAACAAAATTCAGGAAGCAACTTTCTTTATTGAAAATCCGTTGCCAGCTGTAACCTTATCTGTAGATTCAGCAAAGACTGAAGTGGTAAAAGTAATGCCGTATCATATTATGGCCGGTGCTTACAGAAGCGAACAAAATGCAAGAAAAGCTTATAATCAATTAATTAAAGATGGTTATGAAGCCCGCATGCTTGGCGAAAACAAACACGGTTTATTTCCGGTTTTGTACGGAAGCTATGCCACAATGGCTGAAGCACAAAAAGCACAAAAAGAAATACAAAAAGGCGAAAATCCGGATGCCTGGATTTTAGTCGAAAATCTATAAAACTGAAAAATCCTAATCGCAATGATTAGGATTTTTTTTATTTCGCAATTATTGTCGCATTTTGCGTTAGAATTACTTTACCACTTTGATAAATTGTGAGTTTCGCCGGAGGAGAATTTTTTTCACCCAAAATAATGATCGCACATTCATAAACGTAGTTCTCTTTAGTAAATTCATACTGATGATTTCCGCCACTTCCTTCCACCACTAATTTTCCGCCCATAATTATTAAATCTGGCTTTTCAGACATAGCTTTATTAATTGACCATGAGGCATATCGGTAATTTTCGTTTCCTAAATTATCAATTCTAATTCTGAATTTCGATGTTTCTAAAATACAGATTGGCTTTTGAAAAAAAGCGATGCTAGGATCCAATTGTTTTTTTTGCTCGGCAATCAATTCCTTTTTGTGATCAATTTCAGCTTGTGATTGGTAATTTATACTTGTCAAACGACCGTCAAAATCCATCCAGACAATTCCCTGATTCAGCATTATACCGCGCCAACCCATATCAGACCAATCTTTTGCAGGATCAGAATTGCTAATTTCATTTTTCAGGGCTTTATCAAAAATTTCATCATATCGGGTAATAAAATCTCCTTTATCAACCACATCCGGAATTGGATATTCTCTTTTTAGAGGATAACCTACCATGTCTGCGACAGCTTCTCTATTATCATTTTTTATATTGTCAACAAAACTTTTTACACATCTTTGATACTCTGGTTTCAAGTTCTGAGCAGAAACGATACTGGCGAAAAAAACCAAAAAAATTAAAAACAGATTCTCTTTTTTCATATTAAAAATATTTTAATTGATTATTAATCTGATTATTACCTTGGAATTATAAAAGTAATTAATTTATGCTTGCCTTGAAAATTTTAGTTTATTCAAAGTTTTAATTCTTCAAAGTCATGCGAAATCGAACATGTTTAAAACCAAAAAATCCCGTTCCATGTGGAACAGGACTTCCGTATTTTTTTAAACGTGAATTCAGAATAGGATTCTTTTCTATTTTACATAATGTTTTGTTTTTTCAATACTTAAAAACGCCCAGCTCAAAACTGAAAAAAATTAATTGATGCTGGCTTTGAACATTTTAAGTTCATCCCATGTAAATTCATCACCATGTTTTTCTTTCAAACCATTCAGCGATTCTTCCTGATAAAACTGAAAAGCCTCTCGCAGCGCCAGAATTTTATCGTATGGCAATACATCTGAAATATCAACTTTCTTTGCCTGAATTAGTTTAACCAAATGCATTTCAACCGTTTGCACTGTTAGTTTCCGAATACGGGCAATATCCTGAATTGAATTTTTCTCAAGCCATAAATCGTGTGTTTCTTCAACAGTAGTTTTCTTTACAGCTTTTGGTTCGTTTTTTTCCAGTTTTTTCGCAGTATAACGAACAACAGGTTCGTCCAATTTAAAAATATCGGTGTTGGACATATTAAACTCTTCTCGTATTTTGGCAATCTTATCTGTTTTATAGTTTTTAATCGCTGTAGACGTTAATTTTTCTTTACAGATGGTTTCACCTGCAACTACAATTTCTATTAGCAATTTGGCCTTCATTAAGCGTAAAACGGCCTTGGTTTGCAGATCATCTAAAAAAGCCAATTCTTCATAGAATTCCTTCACTTTTTTAAACTTCTGAATCTCAGCCATTTTTTGCAAAAGATCAGTTACCAGCTTGTCCATTGGCTTGAAAAAATAATCATAAGCTGCCACTACCCTTTCTTGTACAAAAAACAAATCGACCGTTTCCTTATTGAAAATTTTATTCAATTGCTGAATGAATTTTTGGGAAGGATCAACAAGACCGTCAATTGTTTCTAAACGTTTGTGCGCCCAGACAGAATGTTTGGCTTTTTCAGAATTTACAGCGTTTTCATTATAACTAAATCTGTGATTGCGCCACTCCTGAGCTAAATCCGTCCAGTTAAAACTGTTAATCAAATAGTTATGGATAAAATTCTTTGTTTCAAAGTGTAGTGAATGTTTTAAAACTTCTTCCGTTGCTTTGTTTAGAGCGTAATCCATTACATCCTGATCATTCGAAATACCGTTCATTTGTATTGGAGAAAGCAAAATAAGCCCATTTAAGGACGTTAAACGCGACAATGCTACGTATGCTTGTCCGGGCAGAAAAACTTGCGATACATCGAGCGCAGCTTTCTCAAAAGTCAGTCCCTGGCTTTTATGTACTGTAATTGCCCACGCCAATTTAAGCGGGTAATGCGCAAATGTGCCCAAAACTTCCTCTTCGATCTCTTTGGTCAGCTCGTTTATTTTGTATCGAATGTTTTTCCATTCGTATTTTTCAACTTCAATGGTTTTATTTTCTTCCGGAAAATGAACGAAAATTTCTTCTGCAGAAAGTGATTTGATAACCCCCATTTTTCCATTAAAATATCGCTTTTCAAAAGATAAATCGTTTTTTACAAACATAACCTGGGCACCAACTTTCAGTTTCAGATTTTCTTCAACAGGATAAATTTTTTCAGGGAAATCGCTCACTACAAAAGGCTGATATGAAAACTCATTTCCCGCTAAATCATTTATAGCCTGTTCGTTAATAGAATCTGCTTTGGCATTATGTGTTGTTAGTGTAATATAACCCGGATTCATCTTTAAATCAAAATCTGGCTTAACATATTCGTTTAATACCTGAATATCCTGGGGTGTAATCTGGTTATTTCTAAGATTATTCAAAACCGATATAAATCTGTCATCGCTCTGACGGTAAATCTTAGATAACTCAATATATAACGGAGGATTTTGCTGAATTACATGTGAATGAAAAAAGAATTTTCCCTTATAATAATTTCGCAAACTTCGCCATTCTTCATCACGAATTACCGGTGGCAACTGCAATAAATCACCAATAAAAAGTACCTGAACACCTCCAAAAGCACGTGTGTTCTTACGAACTGTCTGCATCATAAAATCGATAGCATCCAGTAAATCAGCACGTAACATACTAACTTCATCAATAATCAGCAACTCCATATTTCGGATCACATTGCGCTTTACATTATTCATTTTGAAATGACGGCGTAACGTTTCTTTATTTTCAAATTTTACTGTTTCAGTAAACTGAGAATTATTTTCGTAAGAAGGAATAAAAGCTGAAAACGGCAATTGAAACATGGAATGAATCGTAACACCGCCGGCATTCAAAGCAGCGATTCCGGTAGGTGCTACAACTACGGTATTTTTATGTGTAGTCGCAATAATTTCGCGCAAAAGTGTCGTTTTTCCTGTACCCGCTTTACCGGTCAGAAAAATAGATTTTTGCGTTTGATTTATAAATTGTAAAGTGTAAGCAGCTGCTTCTGAAACGTTTTGCATTGGGCTTGTATTGAAAATACTAAAAGTATCTCATTTTTATAAAAGAAAAAACCTAAATCTTTCACAAGATTTAGGTTTTAAAATTTAGTTAGTTTGTTTGGTATTATTTTTTAGCTTCTTCTTTAGCAGGAGCTTTATCGTCTGTCTTAGGCTCAGCTTTGTACTTATCGTTCAACGCTTTAACGACATCTTTAGTGATATCATATTTTTCTTCAGCGTATAAGATTGAAGCTGCATCACCAGTTCCGTAGATATAAGAATAACCATTTTTCTTACCGTAATCTTTAATGAATTTTTTTACTCCACTTACTAGAGAATCCATTTCAGCTCCACTTTCTTGTTGCAATTGTTGAGACAAAGCTTGTTGAGCATAACCCAATTGTTGCTCTCTTTTTTGTAACTCAGCACCTCTTTGTTGTGCCCAAGCCTGACCGTTTGCTTGTGCCTGACTTTGAAAATTAGCAGCGTCTTGTTTAAAACGAGTAATTTCCGCTTGTAGTTGTCTACCTTTTTCTTCTGCCTGAGCTTTATATTTTGCTTCAAGATCTTTTGCTTCAGTGTACTCTTTCATTAAAACTGAAGTATCAACGTATGCTGTTTTTACTTCCTTAACCTCTGTTGCTTTATTACACGAAACAACTAAAATTGAAAGTGCGATAATTACTAATGCTTTTTTCATTTTCTAAATTTCTAATTTTTTTTAAGTATTGAAGACAAAAATATAAAAAAATAAATAGCACCGACATAAAGTTTAAAAAATGCTATAATTTTATGATATTGTTTTTATTTATGAAAAAGAAAATGCCAATAATTTAACGCTATTAAAACCGACTTCAATAGCTTTTATTAGAAACAATTTCTCTAAAAAGCCATGATTTCACCTCGTTTGAGGTAAAAAAACAGCTTAAATGCGCTTAAATTGCGTTTTACTTGTTTTTTAAGACGTAAATGTGAGATGAATACTCTTTTGTACTACCCGCTTTTAAATTTGATATTAATCCGATAAAAAATGCTCTGATGTAATTGATTTTTCCGGTTTTATATTTTTCAGACAATAAACTCACATAAAAAGAATCAAATTTCATAGGAAGTACTTTTTCCAATTTAATATCTACTTTTTCAAAAAGGGATTGAATGGCTTTTTTTGAGAAATGCCAAAAGTGAATTGGAACATCATAAGCTGCCCAAAATTCATTGTAATAATTTGCGTCATATGATTTAAAATTTGGAACCGCAACAATTAATGTTCCAGTTGGCTTTAGTAAGCGCTTCAATTCCTGAATCTGTAATTCTAAATTCGGAACATGTTCTAAAACATGCCACATGGTAATTACATCAAAAGAATTATTTTCGAGAGCATTAATTTCTTCTACAAAAGAAATCCCTTTTTGTATTGCGATACTTTTTGCTCGGTCGCTTGGTTCCACTCCCACAGTTTCCCAACCATCATTTTTAGCTGTCAATAAAAAATCTCCTGTTCCGGCACCAATGTCTAAAATTCTTCCCTTATGGGGTTGTTCTGTATTAATCAAATTCAGTTTGTTTTTCAGCGCAATATTTTTTACAAAATGATACGCTTTTTCAAACAAGGATCGTTTGTTGTCTGTGTGCGAAATATAATCTTCGCTTTCGTAATATCTTCCAAGATTTTCTAAAGCCGGTTGCGGAGATGTAATTAACATATCTAAAGTTTCATCATGATACAACTCGAAAATTTCTTTAGAAACTGAATGGTCTTTTACAGTAAGAAAATGTTTTTTATTTAAAACGTTCATTTTATAATTATAGGTTTTTTAATTGGATTTGGTAAAATATATTATTTGGGTTTGTAAATAGTTTCACGTGGAACAATTTATTTTTGTTTCAGGTTTTCTTTGTTTCAGGTTTCAAGTTTGATGTAACGAATAAAAAGTTTCAGGTTTCACATTTCAACAACTTGAAACTTGAAACCTGAAACAAAATAAACTTTTCTATCTTCCCATGTAAATCAACAGCACAGAAATATCACTCGGAGAAACTCCGCTAATTCTTGAAGCTTGTGATATGGTTACGGGACGAATTCTGCTCAATTTTTGTTTTGCTTCAATCGACATTGATTTGATTTTATTGTAATCGAAATTCTCCGGAATTTTCACTTCTTCTAAACGTGTTAGTTTATCAGCGTTATTTCTTTCCTTTTCAATATAACCAGAATATTTAACCTGAATTTCGGCTTGCTCCAAAATTTCCTGATCAACATCATTTGCTTCGATATACTCTTTTACTTTTTCAAATTTCATCATATCCTCCAAATCAATTTGTGGACGAGAGAATACTTTAAACATTTTATCACCTTGTGTAATTGGAGCAGTTTCTTTTGCTTCTAAAATTGGATTCGTTTCCGCAACCGAAACACTTGTTTCTTTGAAGAAGGCAACCATCTTTTCAGACTCATTTAATTTCTTTTCCATTCGGCGTAAACGAGCTTCAGAAGCCAAACCAATTTCATGTGACATTGGAGTCAATCTGAAATCGGCATTATCCTGACGCAACAATGTTCTGTATTCTGCTCTTGATGTAAACATACGATAAGGCTCTTCCGTTCCTTTCGTAATTAAGTCGTCAATCAATACTCCAATATACGCTTCATCACGTTTAAGAATTAATGGTGCTTTTTCATGCACTTTTAAGTGCGCATTTATTCCGGCCATCAATCCTTGCGAAGCTGCTTCTTCATATCCGGTCGTTCCATTTATTTGTCCCGCAAAATATAAACCTTCTACTAACTTTGTCTCCAAAGTATGTTTCAATTGTGTTGGCGGAAAATAATCATATTCGATCGCATAACCTGGACGGAAGAATTTCACATTCTCAAATCCTGCAACCGAACGTAATGCTTTAAACTGAATATCCTCCGGAAGCGAAGTTGAAAATCCGTTTACATAAACTTCACAAGTATTCCAACCTTCCGGTTCAACGAAAAGTTGATGACGTTCTTTATCAGCGAAACGATTAATTTTATCTTCTATCGAAGGGCAATATCTTGGCCCAAGACTTTTGATTCTTCCGTTGAACATTGGCGAACGGTCAAAACCCTCTCTCAAAATATCATGAACATCCAAAGACGTGTATGTCATGTGACAAGATCTTTGATGCGTCAATGGAGTTGTCAAATCAGAATAAGAAAACTTATCCGGTTTTGCATCTCCTTTTTCTTCGTTCATTTTAGAATAATCCAAAGAACGTCCATCCACTCTCGGAGGTGTTCCTGTCTTCATTCTTCCAGCTTCAAAACCGGCATTCACCAAATCTTCGGTAATTCCAGTCGCGGCACTTTCACCAGCTCTTCCTCCTCCAAATTGTTTTTCTCCAATATGAATCAAACCATTTAAAAAAGTTCCATTTGTCAACACAACAGATTTCGATCTAATCTCTACGCCCAACGAAGTTCTGATTCCTTTAATCTTTCCGTCCTCGATAATCAAACCTTTTACCATCTCCTGATAGAAATCCAAATTTGGAGTTCCCTCCAACATCATTCTCCATTCTTCAGCAAAACGCATTCGATCACTTTGAACTCTCGGCGACCACATTGCAGGCCCTTTTGATTTGTTTAACATCTTGAACTGAATTGCAGTTCGGTCTGAAACGATTCCAGAGTACCCTCCAAGTGCATCAATCTCACGCACAATTTGTCCTTTTGCAATTCCACCCATCGCCGGGTTACAAGACATCTGTGCAATGTTCTGCAGGCTCATTGTAACCAATAAGGTTTTCGATCCTAAATTTGCGGCCGCTGCCGCGGCTTCAGATCCAGCATGACCTGCACCAACTACTATAACATCGTATTCTTCTAAAAACATTTTATTTTTTATTCTCTGTGAAACCGTTTAAGTCGGTTCTCAGAATTAACTTCTTTATTCTTTTGTTCCACGTGGAACGGCGCTAACGCGCAAATTACAAATTTGACAAATTCCAAATTCCACACAGAAAAAAAAACTGTTCCACGTGAAACAATGTAAATATTTAACTCAGAAACTTACTTTTTAAATTACCAATGTTCCACGTGGAACGTCTTAAAAACTTCAAATTCAAACTTCAAATTCAAACTTTAAACTTTAAATCAACTGTTCCACGTGAAACATCTTGTTATTTCAAACTCATCATATGTTTCACGTGAAACAATTGGAATTTGGAATTTAAAATTTGGAATTTTATTTTATCTACTGTTCCACGTGAAACATAGCGATCTTTTCATCTTCTTTCGAACGCATTAGTTCAGCGTCTTTATCTGACTTATCTTTGTATCCACAGTAATGTAATATACCGTGAGCCAAAACACGTTTCAATTCTTCTTCAAAAGAAACATTGAAATCTTTTGCGTTATCTTCTACTCTTTCTACGGAAACAAATATATCTCCGTTTAACTCGTTACCAACTGTGTAATCAAAACTAATAATATCTGTTAACGTATCGTGATCCAGATATTCTACATTTATCTTATGAAGATATTCATCATCACAGAAAATATAATTTATCTCTCCTTCGTTTTTGTTTTCAGAAACGATTACAGCACTTAACCAATCAGAAAAGGCTTGTTCGTTATCTAAAGTAAATTCGGTTTCGTAATTAAAATTGATCATTTTGTATTAAAATATTCTTGAACCTTTTGATTAAAATTCGAGCGCAAAGGTAGTGATTGTCTGTTTAAAATCTCTACACTGTTTAAATATTCCAAAAGTGAACTTGGTAAAGCATTCGAACGATTAGAAAATTCAGCCTTGTTTGTTTCAGATTGACGTTTCGTATCCTGACCTTGTTGCTGAACAGCGTTATTTAGTTTTAATAATTCCTGTTGAATATTTAAAATTCTTTGAAGGTTTTCATTCTTAAAACCTTTGTTTAAAATTTGCTTTTCAGATTGTTTCATCTGATCAATTACAGATTTACCTTGAGAATCTAAACCTTGTTTCGCTAATTCCTTTTGCAAAGCTTCACGAAGTTTTACCTGCTCTTTATATATTTCCATAATCGCTTCGGCATCTCCTTCTCCATCATTACCCTCTTTATTTTCATTTCCTTTTCCACCAGGTTGATTTCCCTTTCCATCTTTACCTTGTCCATCTTTTCCCTGGCCTTGTTTACCATTTCCACTTTGACCTTGTCCTTGTTGTCCTTCTCCAGGTTTATTTCCTTCCTTCATTCCCTGCTTCATTTTATCAGCCAAACCTTTTTGCTTTTGAATAATATCTGGCAATTGCATTCCCTGTCCATCTCCTGGTTTCGGTTTTCCAGATCCTGGTTTTGACATTGACATCTGCATGTTGTTTAATAAATCACTTAAGAAGTCAGCTAATTTATTTGCAGATGAAACAGCATATTGCTGATGTGAAACTCCTTTTGGAACCTGAACGTCTGTCAAAGATTCAATAGCTTTATCTACATTATATTGTACATTCCCAATTTCCTTCGTTACATCTTCAGCAACTTTTGGGTTTCTTAAAGACAAAGCAAACAAACTATCATCAACATGTTTGAACTGTTGTTTCAAATTCTGTTGCACTTTAATGTTTTTGGTATAAGCAGAAGAACCTAATTTCATAGACTTAAATTGTTTCATCACATCTTCCTGAGATAAAGAATAAGCTAAAAGATTATCCAAAACCTGACGAAGCATTGCAACATCTTCTTCTAATTGTTCCTGATCGCCACCTTCCATACTCGACTGCATTTGTTGTGCCATGCTTTTCATTTTTTGAGCAGCACTTTTTTGTTTTGGCTTAGCCGAAGAAGTATTCTTTTTAGCTAATTCTTCAGAAGCTTTTTGCAAATCGGAATCAACATCTTTTTCTTTTGAAGCATCAGAAGGAATATCTAAAGGTGCTTTTAAGGTTTTATTTTCTTCTTTCAAATCTTTTAGATCTTCCTGAATTTTATCAAAAGATTTATTGATTTCATCTTGTTTGTCTTTTGTGTTTTCACTTTCTTTATTAGAAAGTTTCTCTTGTTGTTCTGCTAACTTATTTAATTTTTCAGCAACCTGATCTGCTTTCTTTTCCACATAAAAACGTTTTGTTAACTCAACTAATTGTTCTAAGTTGCGAGATTGGTTCTTACTAATCTGTTTGAATTTTTCCATCTTATCAAACAAATCTTCACTATTCAATTTATCGTTCAGGTTCTTTAATTCATCTAAAAGTTTTTGATTTTTCTCCAAATCTTTCTCTGCATTATCTAAACGCTTTTGTAAATCTTCAGCGGTTTTGTCTTTCTTCTCGTCTTTAAATTTATCTAAATTCTGATTCATTTTCTCAGCAAACTGCTTCATCAATTCGTCTTGTTGTTTTTGACGTTTGATAAAATCATTGATTTTTTGCTGATCTTTAAATTCTAAATTATCCTTTTCTTTTCCGGTATTTTGAATCTTATCCATTTCAGAAATTTGCTTGTTCTGATTTTTTAAAGATTTTTCCAGACTATTAATATTTTGGTTTTGCTGTTGCAATTCTAAATCATGAACTTCATCTATCGTAGAAACTCTATCCGAAAAAACAGAAGACTTAGTACTCTTAAAACCATGAGGTGCATCGTTATCAAAAACCTCAAAATAGTATTCATATGATACCCCTTCTTCAACAGGCAAATTACCAGGAAAGTTAAAAACGAACTGATCGAATACAGCTTGCTTTACAGGAATGGTTCCACGTTTGGCAGTATTTTTTTTATTATGCTCATAGTACACAACTTGTAATTTTGACAAACCATAATCATCACCCAATCTTCCTAAAACATAATTTTTATCGAGCTTTAAACTGTCCGGCGCAGGCGAAACGGTGATGGTTGGATGCTGATCTTTGATTACTGAGAGCTGATAATCCAGTTTTTCATAGTTTTTAACCTTATTATTTGACGTAAGAATTTGATATTCTGTATTTTGACCTATATTTTTAGCTAATTTGAACTCATTTTCAGCTTTATTGAACTTATAAACTGCATTTTCAGCCTTCCACACAATTTCCTGAGTCGATTGTGTATTCATTTTCCAGGTTACCAAAGTACCTTCTGGTATAACTGCATTTCCGGTTCCCTGAATAATTTCAGATTTCTTTTTTAAATAAGATGGGAAATTCAATACCATTTCGAAGTTGGCAATTGATGGAACTGTAATAACTTTTAATTCATATTCATCTGATGAAACCGAATTTCCTTCAAAAGAAAATTGAACATTATCAACTGGTTTTTCAATCCTGAATTCGAACTTTCCTGGTTGCGAAGATTCCATAAAATAACTTTCATCTCCAATATGAATCATCACATTCTCCGGAACTATTTTTCCAACCGATTCCATTTTGATAACGAAATCTTTGTTTTGTTCTGTTTGTAAATTAGAATTTAAAACCACAAATTTGAAAGGAGCCGGAGGTAAAAATGTTGCATTGAAGTGCACTACTCTATTTAAACTTTGAGAAATAATAGTACTGTTTCCAGAAATATAAAACACTGCAAAAAGCAAAATCGGGATGATTGCCAATGGTAAATATTTCTTGTTTGTTTTAAAATTAATTGCGTTTCCAAATGGAATTGGTTGCAACGAATTCGCTTTTTGCACTATTGAAGCTAACATTAATTCTGAACTTTCTGCTGAATTTTCAGAAGATGATAATTGTAAAAAGTTTGTTAACTTATCACTTACTTCTGTGAAATGATTTCCAATAATTTTGGAAGCCTGATTATAATCAATTCCTTTTTGAAGCTTGAACAATTTGAAAATCGGAAACAGAATGAATCGAAACAAAAGGAATACTTCTACCCCAACAAATAACCAAAACAAAATAGTTCTTCCTACTGGTTTTAACCAAAGAAAATACTCAATAAAAAGCGTAAAAAGAAAATACAATAATCCAAAACCAATAAAAAGAAGTCCTCCTTTTATCAATTCATTGGTGTAATATTTCTTTATAAAAGCTTCTAACTTTTGATATATAGCAGATGTCGTTTTCAAAATAAAATCTCTTTTGATTATAACCTATAAAAGTAGTAATTATAGTTATTCAAATTCTAAAAAATAAATTCCAAATTCCAACTTGAACAGCATCTTGGAATTTGGAATTTAAAAAATTGGAATTTAAGTAAAGTTGTATCTTTGCATCAAAATTTAAACAAATGTCAAAGCAAGTTCGCGTGCGTTTTGCACCAAGTCCGACTGGACCATTACATATTGGCGGAGTTCGTACTGCCCTATTTAATTATTTATTTGCCAAAAAAAATAATGGTGTTTTCTATTTAAGAATTGAAGATACAGACCAGACTCGTTTTGTTCCTGGTGCTGAAGCTTATATTATGGAAGCATTAGAATGGTTGGGAATTGCTCCTGAAGAAACCGTTGGGAAAAATGAAAAATTTGGTCCGTACAGACAAAGTGATCGTAAAGAAATATACCAACAATATGCTGATCAATTGATCAATTCGGGTTGGGCTTATTATGCTTTTGATACTCCGGAAGCTTTAGATGCACATAGAAAACAGCACGAAGCAGAAGGAAAAACATTTATTTACAATCATCACAATCGTGAAAAATTAGATACGTCATTGGTAATTTCTGCAGAAGAAGTTGCTAAAAGAATAGCTAATGGAGAGCATTATGTAATCCGTTTTAAAACTCCGGTTGATGAAACTTTGCATTTGAAAGATATCATTCGTGGTGATGTAAAATTTGAAACGAATCTACTTGACGATAAAGTATTATTCAAAAGTGATGGCATGCCAACTTACCATTTGGCTAATATTGTGGATGATCATTTGATGGAAACTTCACATGTTATTCGTGGAGAAGAATGGTTGCCATCGATGCCACTTCACGTTTTATTGTACAGAGCTTTTGGTTGGGATGCCCCTGAATTTGCACATTTACCTTTGATCTTAAAACCGGTTGGAAACGGAAAATTATCAAAAAGAGATGGAGACAAATTAGGATTTCCTGTGTTTCCATTAGAATGGAAAACCGAAGAAGGGGTTTCTTCAGGTTACCGAGAAAAAGGATTTTTCCCGGAAGCCGTTATAAACTTCCTTGCTTTGTTAGGCTGGAATGATGGCACTGACAAAGAATTATTTTCTTTAGAAGAATTAGTAGAATCTTTTGACTTGAACAGAGTTCATAAATCGGGAGCAAAATTTGATCCGGAGAAAAACAAATGGTTCAATCACCAATATTTAATCAAACAAAATGATGCTGATTTAGCGAAAGACTTCACTCCTATTTTGGTTGAAAAAGGTGTTGATGTTTCTAAATATGACGTTACAAGAATTGTTTCCTTGATTAAAGAAAGAGCGCATTTTGTTTCTGAATTTTGGGATTTGACCGATTTCTTTTTCCAGGCTCCAACATCTTATGATGAAAAAGCAAGCAAAAACTGGAAGGAAGAAACTCCGGCTTTAATGCAGGAATTGATTTCGACTCTTGAATATATTGATGGATTTGATTCAGCAAATATCGAAGCCATCGTAAAAGATTGGTTAACTAAAAATGAAATTGGAATGGGTAAAGTTATGCAACCTTTCCGCTTGAGTTTGGTTGGAGCTTTGAAAGGCCCACACCTATTTGACATTGTTGAAATCATCGGAAAAGAAGAAACTATTTCGAGAATTCAGAAAGCTATAAGTACTTTATAAAATAATTTACTTTACAAATATCAAACGCTAAGAAACATCTATAAAATGTTCTTAGCGTTTTTTTAATGTCTAAAAAATTTAAATTGGAAGAATATTCGTAATTTACCCAATCATAAAAACTAAACTATATCACCATGAACACAGCATTAATTATCCTTTTAGTCTTCGGATTCTTTATTTTAATGTCTTCTTTTTTTACCGTGAAACAACAATCTTCTGTTGTAATTGAAAGATTTGGTAAATTTTTAAGCGTAAGAAATTCAGGATTACAACTTAAAATTCCGATTGTCGACAGAATTGCCGGACGTGTAAATCTTAAGATTCAACAGTTAGATGTTATTATTGAAACCAAAACGAAAGACAACGTTTTTATCAAAATGAAAGTTTCAGTTCAGTTTAAAGTGATTCAGGAAAAAGTATACGATGCTTTTTATAAACTGGAATATCCACACGATCAGATTACAGCATATGTATTTGATGTCGTTCGTGCCGAAGTTCCTAAACTAAAATTGGATGATGTTTTTGAAAGAAAAGACGATATCGCTATTGCAGTAAAAAGAGAATTAAATGAAGCAATGACCACTTACGGATATGATATCATCAATACTTTGGTAACTGATATTGACCCGGATATCCAGGTAAAAAATGCCATGAACAGAATCAACGCTGCTGACAGAGAAAAAACAGCTGCCGAATTTGAAGCTGAAAGTTCAAGAATCAGAATTGTTGCAAAAGCAAAAGCTGAAGCAGAAAGTAAACGTTTACAAGGACAAGGTATTGCAGACCAGCGTCGTGAAATTGCAAGAGGTTTAGTAGAAAGTGTTGAAGTTTTGAACAATGTTGGAATTAATTCTCAAGAAGCTTCTGCCCTAATTGTTGTTACGCAACATTATGATACTTTACAAGCTATCGGTGCAGATGCCAATTCAAATTTAATCCTACTGCCAAATTCTCCACAAGCCGGAAGTGATATGCTAAATAATATGGTTGCTTCATTTACAGCTTCAAATCAGGTTGGCGAAATGATGAAAAAGAACAATAAAAAAATCGTGAAACCAAAACCAATTGAACCTCAATCTGGTTATGAAGACGATGTTCAACCCGAAACAAAATAATATTGAAAACGAAAAAGAGGCTTAATTGCCTCTTTTTTTATTGAATAACCAACTGATAATATGTGGCAAAAATGATTGTAAAATTTTAGGATAGTTCTCTGAAAGATAATCTTTATACGAAGAAAAGAATCCGTTTACTATTTTTTGCGGTGTAATCCCTTCTTTGGTTCTCTGAAAACTTAATACCAACTTCTGATAATTAATATCCTTTTCTAATTTCAAAATCTCCAAATCTCTTTCGATTTCTGCGTATGATGCGTATTTTTTTGTTTCCATAATTACTTAATCATTAAAAAAGATTTCTGAAAATTTCTCTAAAATAGGACCTTCAACAAATTTGTCTTTGATAAGGAAAAGTAAAATGGTAAACAAAAGGTAGATTCCTCCTACTGCTAAAAATCCAAGTGCTGTACTTTCGAATAATGCTCCAAAAGCATAAGCTGCAGCAAAAGATCCAAAAAGCAAAACCATACTAAAACATAATAAGATCAAAGTAAACTTAAAAATTAAAGTGGTCGATTTCATGGCAACTTTAAATCCCCAAAGTTTATAATACGCCAAGTGACTGTCAAGATAAACTTTAGCCTGGTCCTGAATATTTTCGGTATTTTCTCTTAATTCTTCAAAAGCCATATTGTAATTTGATTTTAAAAAAAAGCACAGAAAATACTCATAAAAATAAGCAAGTTCTGTGCTTTCTGGATTATTATTTCTGAAGCTTAGCGTTTTGCGCTTTCAAATCAGCCAATTTAGTTTCTAAAAATGTAATAACTTCTTCCGTTTTATGACTGACTTTCGATAATAATTCATCAAAAGTTCCATCAAGATTTTGTGTTGCATCTGCAAATTTTCCACGAAAAACTTCTGAACTAGCATCAATTGAATCTTTCAAATTATGCTTTACATCATCTAAACCTTCCTTCAATTTAGCGCGGGTTTTAGATCCTTTATCCGGAGCAAATAAAATTCCAATCGCTGCTCCAGCTGCAGCCCCTGCCAGGATCGCAGCAATAGTATTTAAATTCTTTGACATAATATTAAAATTTTAATAATTAATAAAGATACTCATTTTTAAAATATAATGTATTGATTAAATGATACATACTCAAATTTAATACTAAATTTAATACGTATAAGCAATCGCTTCATATTTTCCGTTATCTTTTTCAACTATACTAACAAAAGGATAACCATTTACTGCTGATTGTGTCTTAATTCTCATAACAGTCTGATTTATATTAGCAATTGGCGGTTCTCCTTTTGTCTTTGTCGAGACTCCTGTAAAATTCGCAGCTTGTTTTAAACCTATTGTCTTTTCCTGAGGTAAAACAGTAACTAATTTAAAATCTGATTTTGAATCGATTATAACTTTACCAGAAATTTTCTGAGTTTGATTTGTTTGTTTATTTGTAATTTGAGAAACAGCATATTTACTAATTTTATGTTCTTCCGAGCTTCCGTTAAAAGAATAATGAATTAAATCATTTTCATGTTTGATAAAATTGACATCCAATTCTTCCCCATTGTGTTTTGAAATTTGATGTGTTTGAGAAATTGCAATGTTTGCAAATAAAATAGCCAGAATAAAAAATACATTTTTCATGATAATTAAATTTAAGGATTAAAAAATTTCTTTGATCAAAATGAAAATCAAAATTTTATAAATCACAAAACCAATTTCATGAAATTTGAAAATTATGAAATGAATCGAAAAATACTTTTACTGAAGTATTATCAAAACACAAACACAATTAGAATTGACCATAAAACCAATTTTCGAAATGCAGACTTAGAATAAAATCTAAAAACAAAAAACGTTATTTTTAAATTTTCAGATAAACTCAGATTTGATTCCTAAAGTGTCATTTTTAAAATTAAAAAATTTCAGATTTGACCTTTGGATAAAAATAGCGGCTTTATAAACAATTGTATGTTAATAACCCGTTAAACTCACAAAAATGATGTCTAAAACTTAAATAAAGCTTAAAAATCAACAATTATTCAAAAGATGAGTTACGAGATGGAAGAAGTAAAAAAAGGTCTTAAAATTAAATTATGAAGGTCACTTTTAGTTTAAAATATCTATTAAAATTTTAAATTTAATAGTTTTTATATATAATAAATATAATCTTGCAAATTTAAATTAATGATCGTTAAAATTGATATAATTAAATTTGCTTTTTAAATTTTACAAAATTATTAGCTTTTTTAAGAGAAGCTTTAAAATAGCAACTTTATAAACATTCTGTTGTTAATAAACTCTAAGGAAGACTAAAACGAGACCTAAAACTAAAATAAGACGCTTGTTTTAATTGTTTTTTAAAAGATGAATTCTGTATCGGAAGAAGTAAAAAAACCGTTTAAAATCAATTTATACGGGTCACTTTTAATATAAAATTTTTATCAACTCTTAATTTTTAATAGAAAATATAAATAATAAAAAAAGCGCTTATAAAAAGCGCTTTTCAATAGATTTTAATGATGTTATTTCTTTACCATTTCAGAAAGAATTTCAATTTCTCTCTCTGAAGCATTTTTTGGAGGATTTGAATATAATTTTAAAATTTCATCTTCAAACTGAGTTTTGAAACTTTCATTTTCTAAATCTCTTAAATTTAAAAGTGCTTTTGATCGAACATAAGTTGATTCACTTCTTAATGACATTGTATATAATTTTTTGATATCCTCTTCTTCAAAATCAGTAGATTTCAAATGAGAATATTTTAAAATAAACTGAGCAAACAATAACGAAGCTTTATTATTGTTGATGTTTTTCTTTAACGAATTTTGCAACAATGAAAAAGTAGAAACATTTTTAATACTCTCTCCTATCGCACTTTCAATCGCAATACGTTCTGGTTTAGTTTCAACTTTAAAATATTTATTAATATCTTTTAAAGAATTATTGATGCTGTTTTCTTCTTTTTTACCTTTTTCTTCCCAGGCATCTTTCAATCCAACAGTTTTGTTAAAGACTAATTTTGAAGGAGTTGAATCCTTATCAACAGTAAAATAACCCAAACGTTGAAACTGAAATTTATCTTCATTTTGAGCTGTTGCCAAACTTGGTTCAACAAATCCTTTGATGATTTCCAAGGAATTTGGATTCACAAAATCTAAGAAATTTTTCTCTTTATAACTGTCCGGCGCTTCATCTGTAAACAAACGATCGTACATACGAACTTCTGCTTCAACAGCATGCTGAATAGAAACCCAATGTAATGTTCCGGATACTTTTCTTTGACTTGCTTCTGTCCCGCTTCCGCTTAAAGAATCGGTATCATAAGTAACATGAATTTCTGTAATATTTCCTACTGCATCTTTTACAACACTTTCTCCTTTAATGATATACGCATTTTTAAGGCGTACTTCTTTTCCTAAAGTCAAACGGAAAAACTTCGCTGGAGCATCTTCTAAAAAGTCTTCTCTTTCAATGTATAGTTCACGTGAAAAAGGAACTTTTCTGAAACCAGCATTCTCATCTTCCTGATTATTCTCTGCTTCCAACCACTCCTCTTTTCCTGCAGGATAATTTGTAATTACCAGTTTTACAGGATCTAAAACGGCCATTACACGAGGTGCAATTTTATTCAAATCTTCACGAATACAGAATTCTAAAACTGATACATTGATCAAATTATCACGTTTTGCAATACCAATTGTATTCGCAAAATTACGCAAAGAAGCAGCCGTATAACCACGTCTTCTTAAGCCCGAAATTGTTGACATTCTGGGATCATCCCAACCGTTAACATGCTTTTCTTTAACTAGTTGCTGTAATTTTCTTTTACTAACAACAGTATGTGATAAGTTACGTCTTGCAAATTCTCTTTGCTTTGGACGAATCTGATTTTCATCAATAATTTGGTCTAAAAACCAATCGTATAATTCACGGTGAGGCAAGAATTCAAGTGTACAAAAGGAGTGTGAGATTTCTTCTAAATAATCACTTTGTCCATGTGCCCAATCGTACATTGGATAGATTTTCCAATCGTCTCCTGTTCTATGATGATGTCTGTGCAAAATCCTGTACATTATAGGATCACGCATCAGCATATTGGTAGATTTCATGTCTATTTTGGCACGAAGAATATGAGTTCCAGCCTCAAATTCGCCGTTTTTCATTCTTTCAAATAAATCCAAATTTTCTTCTACAGAACGATTTCTGTATGGACTATCAGTACCAACTGTCGATGGAGTTCCTTTTTGAGTCGCCATATCCTCAGAAGATTGACTATCAACATAGGCTTTATCTTTCTTAATTAATAAAACGGCCCAATCGTATAATTGTTGAAAATAATCAGAAGCATAACGTTCTTCTGCCCAGGTATACCCTAGCCATTCTACATCTTTTTTAATAGCGTCAACAAATTCCTGTTCTTCTTTTTCTGGGTTAGTATCGTCAAAACGTAAATTTACAGGTGACTGATAATCAATACCTAAACCAAAATTTAAAGCAATAGAACTCGCGTGTCCAATATGCAAATAACCGTTTGGTTCTGGTGGAAAACGAAAATGAAGTTTAGTTTGTGAAAGACCTGATTTTAAATCTTCCTCTATGATTTGTTCAATAAAATTGAGTGATTTCTCTTCTGATGCCATTATTTTATAGTAATTTTAGCAAAGATAAAAAAGTTTATAGTTTATGGTTTACAGTTTATGGTTTTCTTTGGAAACTTCTAAGTAAATCTGAAACTTAGAACTTAATTTTTATTAGTATTTTTGTATAAATATTGAAAGTTATGAGACAATTAACTGTTACAATTCCAGACGATTTTTACGAAACTTTTATTAGTTTTTTCAAGCATGTTCCTGATGTTTCAATTGATGAAAACTCAGCGAATGAAATTCCGCTATGGCAACAGGAAATGGTTTTAGAGCGTATGAAAAATGCTAAACCAGAAGATTTCATTAGCTGGGAAGATTTTGAAAAAGAAATGGATAAGAAATGGCTGTAAATAATTTTAAAATTCAAATTCTTTCACGGGCAAAACTTGAAATTGACGAGGCAGCAACTTATTATGAATCTAAAAGCAAAGGATTAGGAAAAATATTCTATTTAGAATTTAAAAGTTATCACAAAACATTAGAAAATATTCCTTTTTTTGAAGAAAAATATAATGCTGTCCGCACTTTACCACTAAAGAAGTTTCCCTACACTATCCATTTTACAGTCGACGAAAACGAAAAAAAAGTTTTTGTTTATGCTGTAACATCAAATTACCAAGATCCAAACACTACAAGAATAAAACTATAAAAATGGGAGTTATAAAACTTAAAAACATCCGTACTTTTTCCTACCATGGATGTTTAATTGAAGAAGGAAAAATTGGATCAGATTATACTGTTGATCTAAAAATTAAAACTAATTTACAGAAATCAGCACAATCAGATCATCTTCTTGACACGGTTGATTATGTACATTTGAACAAAATTGTTACCGAAGAAATGGCAATTCGTTCGCATTTATTAGAACATGTGGCAAAAAGAATCAACATTCGTGTTTTGGCAGAAATTGAAACTATAGAAAAAACAACTGTTTGGGTTTCTAAAATAAATCCGCCTATTGGTGGTGATGTTGAATCAGTTACTATAAAAATGACGGAAATTAGAAAGTAATTTTTTCAAGCTTAAAAACTAATTTTTTAAAATACTTTACTTTAAACTTTTGAATTTTAAAGATTTTAGTTACTTTTGCCGTCCGTTCAACTACGGCGTCGTGGCCGAGCGGCTAGGCTGGGCTCTGCAAAAGCTCCTACTCCGGTTCGAATCCGGACGATGCCTCAAAACCTTCAAAGCAATTTGAAGGTTTTTTTTATGGTTAATTTTTAGAAAATATTAGATAAGTTTATGTTCGAATCCGGACGATGCCTTTAAAAAGCTCCAAAGCAATTTGAAGGTTTTTTTTATGGTTAATTTTTAGAAAATATTAGATAAAGTTTATATTCGAATCCGGACGATGCCTTTAAAAACCTCCAAAGCAATTTGAAGGTTTTTTTTATGGTTAATTTTTAGAAAATATTAGATAAAGTTTATGTTCGAATCCTGATGATGCTTCTAAAAAATCTACATAAATACATCTCTTTTTATTTTTATAACATGCAGTTTGTCATTCCGAGGAACGAGGAATCCCCGCGAGAAGCTCGACAAAGATTGACGATTTTGATTGTAGAGTTACTTGCGGGGATTCCTCGTTCCTCGGAATGACAAACTAGAAGTTTAATGTAACTTATAAACATAAAAAAGCCTCTGAAATTCAAAGGCTTAAAATTATATTTTCTAGTTATTAACAACTACTTCTCAATCTTCTCAAAAGCATTTCTAACCATTTCTTTTTCTTTTGGAAACCAACCCTGAATGATTAATGCAACTCCAAAAACCATCAAAACAATGCTAATTATCTTTTTTATTTTTAAGATGTTTGTTGGTGTCATTTTAGATTTTAATTGTTTGGCTAATAGAATTTTAATACAATCAACCAACAAATAGGTAATAATAACTGATGCAAAAAAAGTAATCATTCTTGAGTTTTGCATTTCTAATTTTGGTCCGACAGAAATAATTACGGCAAGCCAAAATCCTAATACTCCAATGTTAATTACATTCAGTAAAAAACCCTTTCCGAATAAACTGGCGTAGTTTCTTTTGATAATATCACGATCTATTTCTTCGTCATTTATTTTTTCTTCTTTTTTTAATTTCACGAAAGAAATTAAACCATAAGCAAGCATAATAATTCCGCCAAAAATAAAAAGTGACGGTTTATCTTTTAAGCTCTGAATTAATCTGTAACTTCCTAAATACGCAATTGCTATAAAAAAAATATCCCCCAGAACTACTCCCAAATCAAAAACAAAAGCAGCTCTGAATCCTTTTGTAATACTGGTTTCTAATAGTATAAAAAATACTGGACCTACCATAAAACTTAAGAAAAGTCCCCATGGCAGTCCAGCTAAAATATCATTTATCATTCAAATTCACTTTGTTATTTTACTTCCTCAATTTTACCTCCAAGGACAGTTTTTTGATTAATTTGTCTCGGTTTACCATAAATGTAAATAGAGCCTCCTGCGCTAACTTTTGCATCAACAAGGGTCGTTGCATTAACATCAGCTTTTCCTCCGGCAGAAACGCTTACTTTCGTTTGAGAGGTAACTAATTTACTTGCTAAAAGATATCCTCCAGCGCCTAAATCGGCATCCTGATTCGCAGCCTTACCAGCTAACGTGATTTCGCCACCTGACACTGAACTTACATTTAGTTTATCAACATCCAGATTTACATTAATTTTAGCACCTTCCTGAGCGCTTACTTTAAAAACTGTCGATTTTATAGGTTCTGTGCTGCTAACCAGAGCGCCTTCATTCACATCTATAAGTTCAATATGTTTGTAATACAAAGTAACATCTAAATCATCTCCCGATAATAATTTAGATACATTCATTCTTATTTTCAAAGTACCTTTTTTGTTGATAACCTCTACTTCTGATTCACGAGCTCCTTTTATAACAATTTTATTGTCTGAAGACGGAACTAATTTTACATGCAGTTTATCAAAAACCTTAACCGAATCAAAATCACCTAACTCTTTAGTAATCTGCGCAAATGACATCTGTACTAATAACAATGCAACTCCAATTAATAACTTTTTCATATTTCTAATTTTTTAATTAAACAACTATTCTGCCCTTCTTAAAAAATGAAAATCCAGTTGTTTTTTAACTAAATCGGCATTTTTTACTTTAACATAAATTTCGTCTCCTAATTGCAATATGCTGTTTGAAGTCGCGCCGACCAAAGCATATTGTTTTTCATCAAAAGTATAATAATCATCTTTTATCTCTCTGATTCTCACCATTCCCTCGCATTTATTTGAAACAATTTCAACATAAATTCCCCATTCGGTAACACCGGAAATAACACCCAAAAACTCTTCGTCCTGGTGATCCTGCATGTATTTAACCTGCATGTACTTGATACTGTCACGTTCAGCATTTGTGGCTAAACTTTCCATATTGGAACAATGTAAACATTTCGTTTCATAAACTTCTTCATCTACAGATTTGCCTCCATCTAAATAATATTGCAGTAATCTATGTACCATAACGTCAGGATAACGACGAATTGGCGAAGTGAAATGGCTGTAATAATCAAAAGCTAAACCATAATGACCAATATTTTCTGTCGAATATTTGGCTTTACTCATACTTCTAATAGCAAGAGTATCAATTAAATTCTGCTCTTTTTTACCATTAACTTCTTCCATTAAAGCGTTTAATGATTTTGAAATATCGCCTTTGTTTCTGAAATCTATTTTGTATCCAAATTTAGCAATTACTGTTGCCATTGCAATTAATTTGTCTTCATTTGGTTCGTCGTGAATTCTGTAAACAAAAGTTTTCTTTTGTTTACCAATGTATTCCGCTACTTTTCTATTAGCCAAAAGCATGAATTCTTCAATCAGGTGATTGGCATCTTTTGAAACTTTAAAGTAAACGCCTTCTGGTTCACCTTCAGCATCTAAGTTGAATTTAACTTCTACTTTATCAAAAGAAATAGCGCCATTAGCCATTCTTTTCTTTCTTAGAATCTTAGCTAATTCATCTAATTTTAAAGTAGCTTCGACAATTTCATCTGAAACTACATAAGATTCTCCAGTAATTGAAATATCAACCGGAATCGTATTGTCTTTTGTTTCAATGATATATTGCGCTTCTTCATAAGCAAATCGCTGATCTGAATAAATTACTGTTCTTCCAAACCATTGGTTAATAACCTGTGATGTTGGAGAAACCTCAAAAACAGCAGAGAATGTATATTTCTCTTCATTCGGACGCAATGAACACGCAAAATTAGATAAAACTTCCGGAAGCATTGGCACTACTCTATCTACTAAATAAACAGAAGTGGCACGCTGATAAGCTTCATCATCTAAAATTGTTCCTTCCTCCAGATAATATGAAACATCGGCAATATGAATTCCAATTTCGTAATTTCCATTCTCTAACTTTTTGAAAGACAAGGCATCATCAAAATCTTTTGCATCTTTTGGATCTATCGTAAACGTAAGCGTATCACGCATATCACGACGTTTAGCAATTTCAGCTTCCTGAATGGAAGTATCTATTTTTTGTGCATAAACCTCTACTTCTACCGGAAAATCTGCCGGTAAACCGTATTCAGCCAAAATAGCATGAATCTCAGTATTGTGTTCTCCAGGTTTTCCTAAAACTTTTGTAACAGATCCAAACGGACTATCAGCTCTTTTAGGCCAATCTTCGATCGTAACTAATACAACATCTCCATTTTCTGCTTCTCCTATTTTATCTTTCGGAATAAAAATATCGGTATACATTTTAGGATTTGCGGTAGATACAAAAGCAAAATTTGCCTGAATATCAATTACTCCAACAAACTCTGTTTTATTTCTTTCTAAAACTTCAATTACTTCTCCTTCAGGTCTTTTTCCTTTTCTTCTGTTATAAACGTAAACTTTGACCTTGTCTTTATCTAAAGCGCGATTCAAATTATTTGTCGGAATAAAAACATCTTCAGTAAAATCAGGACAAATAAAATAGGCCGTTTTTCTGCTGGTCATATCAATCGTTCCTTCGTAGTAATCCTGACTTTCGGCTTTTACTAAATATTTACCAGGTTCTGTTTCTATAATTTTCTTTGAAGCAGCCAGAATTTTTAAATCTTTTATAATCTGGTTTCTGCTTTTTGTATCGTCAAGTTCAAGTTTTGCTCCTATCTGTTTGTAATTAAATGCTTTATTAGGGCTTTGTGATAAAATTTTTACTATTTTGCTTGAGAAATCTTTCTCATTTTTTATCGGCTTTCTAATTTTCTTACTCATATATCTTTTCTTAAAAAGTTAAAATTACAAATAAGATATCAGATTATAGATTTTAACAAATAAATTATTAAAAATATAACTTCGTATCTTTACAAAAAGACCTAATATGGAAAGCTTTAAAACCATTGCGGTATTCAATTATACGCACGAAACAGTTGTTCTGAAACACTTATTAGACCAGGAGGAGATTCCTTATTTTTTTGAAAACGAAATGACACTTTCTGTCGTTCCAATGTATTCTGCAGCGCTGGGTGGAATCAAACTCAAAGTACATCCAAACGATTTCGAAGAAGTTCAACAAATTCTGGACAATCTAAATAGTCCACTCAAAATCGTGTAAACCGTTCTATTTTTTTCAATCTCAAAATTTTTTTCCTTTTTAAACTTTCAAAGTTGTCAACATATATTAAATACAACAAAAAGAAAAATTTAATTTAAATTAATTTATGGTTGTTATTATAGCTTGTTAATATGTGCAATAATTTTATTTTTAAATGCATTGAAATGAAGTTTTGCTTATTTATATAGAGTTATCAACATACTTATATTTAGTTAAAAGATTAATTTTTAAGACTTTTTGTATTTTAATTAACAACGGTTGACAACTAAAAATAGATTCATTTTGTAGATAAGTTCATATGTTGATATTTGTTAAAAATAGCATTTTTGATATTGATAACTTTTCTAAAAATTCATCAAACTTTATTAGGTTATTTCATTCCGGTTTTGGATTAGGTTTTTTTTTAACACAACCAAAAAAAACTTCTAATTTTCTTTCTGAACTTATTAACAAATAATGTTAATTTAAAGTTAACTGAATATCAATGAATTACATTTTGGTATTAACATTCTAAAATTTTAACAAAAACACTGTTTATTTCTAATTGATCCTCAGCTTATTATAGAGATATTAAAATTGTTAATAACGCTAAGTTTTTGATACAAAGTGACTTAAAAATAAGGATTATATAACCACAAAGAACACAAAGTTTTTACGAGAAGTTAATAAAGTTTGAATCTTTTAAATCTCGTAATCTGTGGCAAAAGTGCACAAAGTTTTGGCCACGAATTGCACTAATTTTCACGAATTCAAAATGCAATTATTCGAAAAGATACAATTCGTGGAGATTAGTGCAATTCGTGGCTAACTTTTTCTTAATTCATGCATCGCTACAAAATTCTTTAAGTAAATTTGCAGGACACAACTTAATAGTATTTTACAATGAAAATTTCGATAGGAAACGACCACGCAGGACCAGATTATAAAAAAGCAATTGTTGCGATGCTTAAAGCAAAAGGATATGAAGTAACGAATTACGGAACAGATTCTGAAGATTCTGTTGATTATCCGGATTTTGGTCATCCGGTTGCGAATGATGTATCTGAAGGAAAAGCTGATTTTGGAATCGTAATCTGTGGAAGCGGAAACGGAATTGCAATGACAGTTAACAAACACCCAAAAGTGAGAGCTGGTTTATGCTGGACTAAAGAAATTGCAGCTTTAGTTCGTTTGCATAATGATGCTAATATTATAAGTATTCCGGCGCGTTTTACCTCTATTCCGCAAGCGGTAGAAATGGTAGAAACCTTTTTAACAACTGCATTTGAAGGTGGAAGACACCAAAACAGAGTGAATAAAATCGCTTGTTCATAAGAAGTAAAAAAAAAATCGGGTGCTGCGCACCTAAAAAATATAAACACACCGGGCGGATTTTTAAATTTGTCCGGTTTTTTGATTTAATATATTTTCGGGTGACTGAATTAATGTAAATTTAGTCAACACGATGACTGAATTAATGTAAATTTAGTCAACATACTGACTGAATTAACGTTTTTTCTGTATATTTGTATTCTAATTTTAAGCCAATTAGAATGAAAAAATATTTAAAAAGAGCTGTAATAGCTGAGTTTAGAAAGAAATTGGTACCAAATAAGGTTTTAATTTTACTTGGGTCACGTCGTGTTGGTAAAACAGAATTAATAAAAAGTTACTTAAACGAAGTTTCCTCTGAAAGTTATTTGCAACTTAATGGAGAGGATATAAATGATATCAATTTATTAAAAGAACGTTCTGTTAATAACTATAAAAGATTACTCTCAGGTATTGATTTACTGGTAATTGATGAAGCTCAAAATGTTCCTGAAATTGGTTTAATTCTTAAATTAATTGTAGACACAATCGAAGGAATTCGAGTTATTGCTACTGGATCTTCAATGTTTGATTTGAGTAATAAGCTAGGCGAACCCTTAGTAGGAAGAAAAAACACTATTTATTTGTTTCCGTTAGCGCAAATCGAATTTTCTGAAAATGAAAATCATAAACAAACGCTTGAAAACTTAGAAGAACGATTACTTTTTGGAGGATACCCAGAACTAATTCAATATGATAATTGGGAGGATAAAAAAGAATACCTTTTTGAAATTATTAATTCGTATTTATTAAAAGATATCTTGATTTTTGAAGGAATCAAACATGCTGATAAAATTTACGATTTACTTCGTTTAATTGCTTATCAAGTTGGTAAAGAAGTTTCTATACAAGAATTGGCCAATCAATTGCAATTGTCAAAAAATACCGTTTCAAATTATTTAGATCTACTTTCTAAAGTATTTATTCTTTTTAAAATTGAAGGTTTTAGCCGAAATTTGCGTAAAGAAATCGTGAAATCAAGCCGATGGTATTTTTATGATAATGGTGTTCGAAATGCCATTATTAACAATTTCAATACTTTAGATTTAAGAAATGACATTGGAGATTTATGGGAGAATTATTTAGCCTGTGAGCGAATTAAGAAACAGCATTATAATAAAATAAAAACTAATAATTATTTCTGGAGAACATACGATCAGCAAGAATTGGATTGGTTAGAAGAAAAAGGAGATAAGCTTGAAGGATTTGAATTTAAATGGAATGAAAAGAAAAAAGCAAAAATTCCAACTGCTTTTGCAAAAGCATATCCAGAAGCTGATTTTAATGTTATTAATAAAGTTAATTATTTAGATTTTATCAGTTAGTATTAGGTAAATTAACATAATCTGAATCAAAAAAATCCCAGAAAACTTCACAATAAAAGAGGTTTTACTCGTTTTATGTCTAAATAGCAACATGGCGAGTAATAAACCAATTGTTCCGCCAAAAGCTTCGAGGAAAAATAACGTGTTTTCAGGAATTCTTCGTTTATTTTTTCTGGCTAAATATTTATCATAGCCAGCAAGAATAAAAACGAATATACTTATAACTAAAAAATACAATAATAAAATTTCCATTGGCTTAAAATTAGAAACAAAGATATTATTTTAGCGATATAATTAATCCGTTTAAATAAGTGCAAAAGAGGGATATAATTACCTAATTTTCAAATTGACACATTATCTCATTAATAAAATGACTAACATACAATTCATTGCCAAGTCTGTTCAAACAGCAGCGATCAACATTCAAAAAACGGTTCAATTATTAGAAGAAGATTGTACGATTCCGTTTATTTCCCGTTACCGAAAAGATACAACCGGAAATCTGGATGAAGTTCAGATTGAGCAAATTGCAAAACTTCAAAAAGAATATGAAACGATTGTAAAACGTAAAGAAGCGGTTCTAAAATCTATCGAAGAACAAAAATCGCTTACGCCGGAATTGAAGCAAAAAATAGAACAAAGTTTTGACTTGCAGGAAATTGAAGATTTTTATCTGCCTTTTAAAAAGAAGAAAAAAACAAAAGCCGATGTTGCACGTGAATTTGGTTTAGAGCCATTGGCAAAAATTATCATGTCAGAAAGTAATGTTGATGTCGATTTTGTTTCGACACAATATATCAATGAGAATGTAATTAACGAAGAAGCCGCAATGCAAGGCGCAAGAGATATTGTTGCGGAATGGATTAATGAAAACATTTATGTTCGTAAGCAATTGCGAAGATTATTTCAGCGAAAAGCAACTATTGGAACCAAAGTGGTTAAAAAGAAAGCGGAAGAAGAAGGAGCACAAAAATTCAGTCAGTATTTTGATTGGGAAGAGCCTTTGACAAAAGCACCTTCACACCGTTTATTGGCAATGCTTCGTGCAGAAAATGAAGGATTTGTGAAGATGAAAGTTGATGTTGATTTAGATGAAGCGTATGATATTATTGACGAAATCATCATCAAAAAACAAAACAGCACTACGGCACATTTGCAATTAGCGATTGAGGACAGTTACAAACGTTTGCTGAATCCTGCGATTGGAAATGAAACGTTGCAGGAAGCAAAAGCAAAAGCTGATGCCAATTCTATTCAGGTTTTTGCCAACAATTTAGGACAGTTATTATTGGCTCCGCCTTTGGGAGAAAAACGAATTTTAGCGATCGACCCGGGATTCAGAAGTGGTTGTAAAGTAGTTTGCCTGGACGAAAAAGGCGATTTATTATACAACGAGACGATTTATCCGCACGCGCCTCAAAATGAGGAAGGAATGGCGATTAAAAAAATCCGTTCGATGGTAAATGCCTATCAAATTGATGCGATTTCTATTGGAAATGGAACGGCTTCGAGAGAAACAGAATTTTTCATCAAAAAAATCGCTTTCGACAAACCTTTGCAGGTTTTTATTGTTTCTGAGGCTGGAGCTTCGGTTTATTCTGCATCAAAAATTGCGAGAGAAGAATTTCCTAATTATGATGTTACAGTGCGTGGTTCGGTTTCTATCGGAAGAAGACTTTCAGATCCTTTGGCTGAATTGGTTAAAATCGACCCGAAAGCAATCGGCGTAGGCCAATATCAACACGATGTTGATCAGACGAAATTAAAAGAAGAATTAGATAACACGGTAATTCGCTGCGTGAACTCGGTCGGAATCAATATCAACACGGCAAGTAAACATTTACTAAGTTACGTGAGTGGAATCGGGGAGAAGCTGGCAGAAAACATTGTACAATATCGTTCAGAAAACGGTCCTTTTGAAGACAGAAAACAACTGAAAAAAGTGCCTCGTTTGGGCGATAAAGCGTATCAGCAAGGTGCCGCTTTTATCAGAATTTCAAATGCTAAAAATCCATTGGATAATTCGGCAGTACATCCTGAAGCCTATCCGGTTGTGGAGAAAATGGCAAAAGATTTGAAAATTTCGGTAAACGACTTGATTGCAAACAAAGAGAAAACAGCGCTTATTAAAGCCGAAAACTATATTACGCCTGAAATTGGTTTACTTACGTTAAAAGACATCATTAAAGAGCTTGAAAAACCAGGATTAGACCCGAGGAAATCGGCTAAAGTTTTCGAATTTGATGCAAATGTAAAATCGATTAAAGATCTAAAAACGGGTATGATTTTACCTGGAATTGTAAATAACATCACCAATTTTGGCTGTTTTGTTGATATCGGAATCAAAGAAAGTGGATTGGTTCACATTTCACAATTGAAAGCCGGATTTGTAAGTGATGTAAACGAAGTGGTAAAATTACACCAGCATGTTGATGTAAAAGTTACTGAGGTTGACGAAGACAGAAAGAGAATTCAGTTGACGATGGTTTTGTAAAATTCTAAAAAAATAAAATTCCAAATTACACATAGATAATTTCTAACAAAAAAAATCCCAAACTACAATTGTAATTTGGGATTTTAAATTTTAAAAGCTGTAATTATTATTTTACTTCTTCCTCTTCTTTTTTGGCAGCAGGTTGATCGTCTTTGGCAGCGTTCTTGAATTCTTTAATTCCGCTTCCTAGACCTTTCATTAATTCTGGAATTTTTTTACCTCCAAAAAGTAAAATCACAATACCTACTATAACAAGGATTTCTGTAAGCCCTAATCTTCCCATGATTGTATATTTAATGCCGAAGCAAATTGTTTTTCTAAATTCTACCGCAAAGGTATATAGAAATATACGAACAAGAAGTGTTTTTGGATTAAAATATTTGTTTCAGGCCACGTTAAATATTGTATAAAATCTTAAAATAAGTGAATCCGTACAGTTTTGACAAGCATCAACAAGGCGATTAATTATTATATTTGTTCCAATAAAGAAGCGAAATGACTAAGAAAAAATCTGATCTCAGAAGAAAATTATTCATCAAAAACCGACTGGTAATTTTGAACGAAAATACTTTTGAAGAAATTTTTTCATTCAAACTCAATCTTATGAATGTATTTGTAGTTTTATCTTTGGGAAGTATATTCTTAATTTTAATTACGACTTTTATTATAGCCTTTACGCCATTGCGCGAATTTATCCCAGGTTATTCTTCTTCAAAATTAAAAAGAGATGCAACTCAGTTAGCGATAAAATCAGATTCTTTAGAAAGAGCTTTAAAGAAAAACGAAGTCTATATTAAAGGTGTTCAAAAGGTATTACGAGGCGAATTGGAATATGCTAAATTCAACAAAGATTCTATTTTAGCAGATATTGATGAACCGGAAGAAGTAAACATGAAAGCATCTGAAGAAGAAATAAAATTGAGGAAAGAAGTGGCAAAAATGGAGCAGGAGTCAGGTGAAAAAACCCAAAGTAAAAACAAAAGTGACAAGAAAAAATAACACAAAAAATGTCTATTAAATCTGTAGCAGCAAAATTATTTGCGAGCAAAATATATTCTGAAACTTTGGCTTGGGCCAATAAACCGGTCGAAACTCAACAACATGTATTTAAGAGCTTAATTAAAGACGCTAAAAATACTGAATTCGGAAAAGATCATAATTTTGGCACTATAAAAACAGTTGAAGATTTTCAAAAGAATGTTCCTGTTCGCGATTATGAGGATTTGAAAACCTATATTGAAAAAGTTAAGTTAGGTGAAGAAAATATTCTCTGGAAAGGAAAACCGCTTTACTTTGCTAAAACTTCAGGAACAACATCTGGCGCAAAATATATTCCACTTACCAAAGAATCTATGCCTACGCATGTAAATGCGGCTCGTAACGCTATTCTGCATTATATTCACGAAACCAAAAACGCCGATTTTGTAGACGGAAAAATGATTTTCCTGCAGGGAAGCCCAATTTTAACTGAAAAACACGGAGTTAAATTTGGCAGACTATCCGGAATTGTAGCTCATTTTGTTCCTAAATATCTTCAAAAGAACCGAATGCCATCCTGGGAAACGAATTGTATTGAAGACTGGGAAACTAAGGTAAATGCAATTGTTGGCGAAACCATTAATGAAAATATGTCGGTTATTTCTGGAATTCCGTCTTGGGTACAAATGTATTTTGAGCGTTTGCAGGAAAAAAGCGGTGGAAAAAAAATAAGCGAAATATTTAAAAACTTTAATTTGTTTATTTACGGCGGAGTTAATTATGAACCGTACCGCGCCAAATTTGAACAAATGATTGGCAAAAAAGTTGACAGCATCGAATTGTTTCCGGCTTCTGAAGGTTTTTTTGCTTATCAGTCCCGAAATTTCGGGATCAAAAATGAAGAAGGAATGTTATTACTTTTGAATTCGGGAATTTTCTACGAGTTCATCAAAACAGAAGAATTCTTCGAAGAAAATCCAAAAAGCTATACGATTGGCGAAGTTGAGGTAGGTGTAAATTATGCCTTGATCGTTTCTACGAATGCTGGACTTTGGCGTTACAATATTGGAGATACTGTTCAGTTCACCTCTTTGTTTCCGCATAGATTAATCGTTTCGGGCCGAATCAAACATTATATTTCTGCTTTTGGAGAACATGTAATTGCGAATGAAGTAGAAAACGCGATGAAGGAAGCCACGGCAGGAACTACAATAGTTATTAACGAATTTACAGTTGCGCCACAAATTAATCCGTCAAGCGGATTGCCGTATCATGAATGGTTTGTTGAATTTGAAACGGAGCCAGAAAACATGGAAGTTTTTGCCGAGGCAATTGACAACTCAATGCGAAAACAAAACATTTATTACGATGATTTGATTACCGGAAGCGTTTTGCGAAAAGTCGTTATCACTAAAGTTTCTAAAAATGGTTTTCAGGAATATATGAAATCGCAGGGAAAATTGGGTGGGCAGAATAAAACTCCGAGATTGTCGAATGACAGAAAGATTGCGGACAATTTGAAATAACTTTTGATAATTTACAAGGTTAAAGCATTATTATCCTTATGAATAGGATGCATAGTTATTAAAATTAATGAGTCAAGGAAAGTTTCAAAATAAATACCGTACTTCTTCAATAAGAGCTCAATGGTGGGATTATGGTTGGAACGGAGCCTATTTTATAACAATTTGCACACAAGACAGAGAACATTATTTTGGAGAAATTCAAAATGATAAAATGGTTTTGTCAGAGGTGGGTATTATTGCCGATATATTGTGGCATCAAATTCCAATACACCATAAAAACGTTGAATTGGGTGATTTTGTGGTTATGCCAAATCATATTCACGGAATTTTGATTATCGATAAAAAATTGGATAATATAGATGTTGATAATGTGAATATTGTAGAGGCAGGGCGTGTAGAGACAGGGCATGCCCTGTCTCTACCGTCATCACCCCCGCCGTCGTTATCAAAACCAGGTTCGCAACGTTTTCAAAATATTGGAAAAAATACCATTTCGTCAATTGTTGGGTCATATAAATCTGCGGTAACCAAACATGCTAATAGATTAGGATATCCGCATCAATGGCAAAAATTATTTTATGACAACATCATTAGAAACAATAATGATTACCAAAGAATTTCTGATTATATTGTTTCAAATCCGGAAAATTGGACAAAGGATAAGTTTAAAAGAGAAGATATATAAAAATGATTTTTTAAAAAATAATGCTGTAGATACAAGGCACGCCTTGTATTTCCTTACATTTGAATTACAAAATAAAAAAGAATGAAAGAAACCAAACATATATCAAGATCAAGAGCGCAGGAATCATCTGCAGCGATCGAAAGAATGTACATTACAATGCGCCATTTATTCAACCGAGGTTTTTATAAACCAATGGGAGTTTCAGGTGATGGCTTACGTGAATCATTATTGGCATTACGTCCGGAGATTTACGGAAATATAGGAGAAGAAAAAGTTGAACTAAATGGACTTTTATACGTTATAGAACGCCTTCCGATAGGAATTGAACAATGTCGTTTTATTAATTTAACTTCAGATGAAGGATATTCTAAATCGCATTTTCAGCCGATTGTTCCTCCAAAAAGAAGAAGAAATTGTTACCGTATCGACGAAGAACAAATGAATGTCGAAATCACGCGTGGACGTTCTGACATCTACGATATTTTGACGCATTTGACTTTTATTTTCATCGAATCGCATAAAATTAAAAACAGGGTTTTATTAGATGATGGGGGTGAGGTGTCACGTGATTGGATGAAATTGGAACAAGCCGTAACACAAACCAAAAAGCTGGCTCTAATCGAAAAAGAAAAAGCAATTTCGCATGTTGCTAATATTTTAGGAAGAACATTTGAAGAGGTTTTAGATATTTATGATGCTTTCGGATCTGAAAATGCTCCTGATCGTTTTCTGCACGTTATTTATTGGTTAGGAAAACTAGCGATTGAAGAAGTAATCGAAAATAATAAACGTACCATAACTTTCAGTCCGGTTTTAAGAGAACGTTTAGGACACCATATTCACGGTGAAATCTGGGCAACAAATATCAAGGAAGTTTTAAAGGCAAATGATCTTTTAAAGCGACCAATTCACGTGATAAGTGCCAACATGCACAGTGTAATGAATTCGATTTTTGCAACACCGTTGTTGAAAACGAAATTCAAAGACAAATCGGATTTCTTTATTTATGAAGAATTAAGCAAATCTGGCGCAAAAGATATTAGAGGTGTTGTTGAGGAATTAGCGTTGAAAAACGGAATGATTTCGCTTCCTGATACTTCGGGAACAAATATTGACGTTCAGATTTTTGATACAGCCAAGATTGACTGGGCAAAAACCGCTTTCGCGAAAGCAAAACCCGACGAAGCAAAACCGGTTATTATTGTAATGGATTATGCTTTCGGCGAGCAGGCTTATGAAACTATCGACGAACTTTTGAAACCATATAAAAAAGAAACGCTACTGAATGTTCAGTCCGTTTCTATAATGGGTAAAGCCGGAATTCTTGAAGGAGGAAAGGGCGATATTATGATTCCGACCGCGCATATAAATGAAGGAACCGCAGATAACTATTTCTTCGAAAATGAATTAACAGGTAATATGTTTGAAGGAAATGACATTGCAGTTTTTGAAGGGGCGATGGTTACCGTTTTGGGAACATCATTACAAAACAGAGATTTGCTGAAATTCTTTCATGAATCTACCTGGGGTGTAATTGGTCTGGAAATGGAAGGTTCTTATTATCAAAAGGCAATTCAGTCGGCATCAAAAATTAGAAAAAGCGTGCCGCACGACATCAAGGTTCGTTATGCTTATTATGCATCAGATAATCCTTTAGAAACAGGAAGTACATTGGCTTCTGGAGGTTTGGGAACAACTGGTGTAAAACCTACGTATTTGATTACGATTAAAATTTTAGAGCAAATCTTCAACGTAAAATAAATCCTAAATGAGTACAAAAGTACCCCAAAATACCACCGATCAGGAAGTTGATTTGGCTCAGATTTCTAAAGCTATTGGTCGTTTTTTTGATAGAATAAACACCTCTATTTTTAGATTAATTCATTTTTTTGTTCAAAACTGGATTTTGGCACTAGGCATTATTTTATTTGGTATTTGTTTAGGATGGTATTTAGATACCGCCAAGAAATTATATAACAATGAAATTATTGTTACACCAAATTTTGGAAGCGTTGATTATTTATACTCAAAAATTGATTTAATTGAGGCGAAAATTATTTCCGGAGATACTGTTTTCTTAAAAGATGTGGTTGGAATTTCGCATCCAAAAACGATAAAAAAAATTGAAATTAAACCTATTTCTGATGCTTTTGGATTTGTTGAAGATAAAGAACTGAATTTTGAACTTATAAAATTAATGGCTGAGGATGGCGACGTCAATAAGGTTTTAGCTGATAATGTTACGAGTAAAAATTATCCACACCATAATATTTCTTTTATTACAAACAAGTTGGTTGACGAAAAAACAGTTATAGAACCGTTATTTAATTACCTAAATAGTTCAGACTATTTTAAAGGAGTACAAAAAACAGTAATCAAAAACCTGCAACAGCAAATTTCCCAAAATGATACTATTATAGTTCAAATTGATAATGTTTTAAATGGCTTTTCTAATACGGTAAAAAACACCAATAAAAATGACAAATTGGTTTATTACAATGAAAACACACAACTAAATGACATTATAAAAACCAAACAATTTCTTGTGAATGAACAAGGAAAAAACAGACTTCAATTACTAACTTCTGATCAGATTATTAAAGAAGTTAACTCGAGTTTAAACATAAAAAACACGCAATCCATCAACGGAAAATTAAAATTTATTTTGCCGGTTTTGTTTATTCTCCTTTTTGTATTTATAAAGTTTTTTAACTCTTTTTATAAAAAACAAAAACAACTAACGAGTATTTAACATTGTAGAATATTTTATCAAAAACATCAATATGAAAATAAAAATTGCAATTACCACACTTATTTTAATGTTAATTTTTTCTTCCTGTAAAGAAGAAAAAAAGACTGTAGTCAGGAATGATTATTCTGTTACAATCGAAGGGGTATTTTTAAAAAACGATAAAATTCAGGTTTTTTATTTATTAAATGGTGGTGAATGGAACGATAAAAATTCGGTTTCACAACCTGTTTATGCATCAAATGAAATGCAAAAAATTGTACTGCATTTTCCTGAAAAAATAGTTCCTGAAAATGTACGTGTTGATTTAGGTTTTAATCCTACACAATCAAACGTAACCATTAAAAACATTTCTATAAGACATAAATCAAAAGTGATTAATGGTGATTTAGAAAAATATACCAAATACTTTTACCCAAATGAGTTTGTAACCTGGGACCCTAATTATTTTGGATATAAATTAAGTGTAGTAAATGATAAATACGATCCTTTTTTAATGGGAAATGATGAAATGATAGTAGAATTAGCTAAAATAAGCGATGACGTTAATTTTTAAACATATTGTAGAATTAACTTTTTTTTGTAAAACAGCCGTTGTTTAGTTTACATTCGATCTCTTTAAAGACAGGATTAATTATATAATCATATTTTATTGCTTGAGTATATTAATAAAGCTAATGAATTTAAAAAAAATAGAATTTAAAGAGATTCGGAATTACATTATTTACGGCTCCGGTCAGTTTGTTAATTTGTTATCACCTTTATTAATAGCTCCTTATGTAATTTCAGTTTGTGGAATTGAGCAATGGGGAAAAATAGGTGCGGCGACTTCTGTTTATATAATTCTGGGAATCTTTATTGATTTTGGCTCTCAGCTTTTGGGAGTTAAAGAAATAAGCTCTAATAAAAATAATCAGGAACACATTCGAAACTATCTAAACATTACTTACGCATTTCGTTTAATCGTTTTATTGTGTATTTCTGCGAGTTGTGTTTTGTTTCTTATTGTGTGTCCGAATTTAGATTTTAAGCTATATTCGTTGGGTTTATGGAGTTTGATTGCGCAATTTTTTAATCCAATTTGGTTTTATGTCGGAACTGAAAATTTTAAGCGGATAAATAAAATAATAGTTTTATCCAAAGCAGTTTACATACTCTTAGTGTATTTAATTATCAAGGAAAAATCAGATTATATTTACGTGGTTTTTTTATTAGGATTATCAAATACACTGGTTTATTCCTATTATTATTTTAAAATAAGCAAGACCCACGGTATATCATTATTGTCAGTTTCTATGGATAAATTGATTGTCAATGTAAAAAAAGAATTTCCGATTGTAATTTCAAATTTGTCAATATCAGTTTATACAAATTTTCCAATTTTGATTATAAAATTTCTTTTAGGAGATTTTTATGCCGGAATTTATAAAGTTGGTGATATGTTTTTGAGCATATTAAGAAGTTATTTAGTTGTTTTTTTTAACGTAAGTTTCCCTAAATTTTGCAACCTCTATGCGATGAACAAAAAAGATGCAATTTTGTATTTGAAGAAAATAAACATTGTTAATATTAGTCTTTTGACACTTATGATCATTGTTTTATACTTTGTTTCATTTTTCTTCATTTATAGATTTGATATCAGTGACAAACTCAAAGAATCATTTTTATTTTGTACAAACTTTTTATTTATCTCTTTGATCATTGCATTAAACATACCTTTTTATCAGTTACTGATACTAAAAAACCGACAAAAAAGTATTGCAAGAATCTCTTTTTTGGGTGCCCTTATAATGCTGGTTAGCTGCTATTTTTTATCATTGAATTTTAATTTAAAAGGAAGTATAATTTCAATATATATTGTCGAAACATTTATAACAGTTTGTATTATAATAGCTAGTTTATCACTTAAAAAAAATGAATAAGTCAACGAATTCGGTTAATTTAGATACAGCTCTTTTGAATTCTAAGGTTTACATTGTGCTCTTAAATTATAATGGAGCGCTGGACACGATAGAATGTTTAGAAAGTTTGCAAAAATTAAATTATCCAAATTATCAGGTTTTAGTTATTGATAATAGCCCGACAAACGCATCTTTTGAAACGTTGTTAAATTGGGCAATTCTAAAACAGATGAAATTTAACCAAACCACAGAATCAGAGTTTGATCTTATTGCATTTCAAAATCAATTTATTTTTGTAAAAGCGCAACAAAATAATGGCTTTGCAGCAGGAAATAATATTGCTCTTAATGCTATTTTAAAAGTTTCTGGATTTGATTATTATGTTTGGCTACTAAACAATGATACTGTTGTTGAGAAAGAATCTTTAAAAAATCAGATTTCATATTTGTTGAAACAGCAAAACGAACGAATTGGAATTTTAGGAAGTAAATTAATTTATTATTTCGAGCAGGATAAAATACAGGCAATTGGAGGAAAGTTCAATGAAACATTTTATATCTCAACACATATTGGAGAGCAAGAGTCAATAATTAAATCTAAAGAAGAATTTCCTGAAATTGACTATGTAATAGGAGCTTCAATGATAGTGCGGAATCAGTTTTTAAAAGAAGTTGGCACTTTAAGCGAAGATTTTTTTCTTTATTATGAAGAATTAGATTGGGCAAAAAGGGCAAAAAAACATAATTGGAATATAGACTGGTGTCAGGATTCCATTATTTTTCATAAAGTGGGTGCTAGCATAGGATCATCTTATAAGTCAAAACAGAAATCTTTTTTCTCAGAGATAAATATTTTTCAAAGCAGAAAAATTTTTGTCAAAAAATATTACAAATTGAGTTCACGATTTTATTTATCTAGTTTTTTATTGATTTTAAACAGAGTCAGAAAAGGGAAACTTAAATTGGGATTAGAATTGTTAAAGATTACTTTTGGAAAATGAAAATAAGTGTAAAAACAATAGTATTTTTTATTGTTCTTCTAATGGCCTTATATCAGGATTTCCCTTTGGTAAATGTCTTTGGAGAAATTGCACGTTCGCCTATAGTTTTTTTAACGCTGCCAATGTTGTTATACTTATTGATGAATCAAAAATTGATACTTTCAAAGTATACCAGATATTTCATTTATTATTTGTTATACTTGATTATAATAACAGTAATATTCATTCCGATTGTCTATTATTTTAATGGGTCATTTTTAGTTTTAAAAGAAAATATAGTTATTAAATCTATCAAACTATTCGTTTATCCCATTTCAATTTTGATTTTTTATCAGTTTGTTTATACATTACTTAGCAACGGAAAAAATAGTTTTAACTCTCTCTTTAATGCCGTTTTTAGTATTCAGATTTTAATTGGAATTTACTTGATTTTCGAAATATTTTTTTTAAAAAAGACCACAATTTTCGCTTCATTTCTTCATTCAGACAATATTAAATATTATAGAGTCAGGTTGTTGACATATGAGGAAAGTTGGATTGGTACCATATTGACTTTTCTAATTTTTGTACCTATATTTTTGGTCAATTATTTAGATAAACCTAAAAAAACAAAAAGTAGTGTGTATATAATTTCGGCTTTTATATTTTTGTTTTACACCTTATTTAGCGAGTCAAAAGGATATTTATTACTGCTAATTATTTCAGTTTTACCCTTGACAATTCATTCTATGTATAAACATGGTAAACTCAGGAAAGTTTTGATTATAGGGTTTCCAATACTTACTGCAGCTATGATTTTTATAACTATAATATTACAAAAAAATATAGACGCACAATTACATTCAAGTATAACGTTTGGCACAAGATTTACATCATATATTTCTTCGATCGAAGTCTTTTTAACACATCCTTTTGGAATTGGCTGCAGCGGATTTATTTATTATTTTCCTGAAGCAATTAGGGATGTAATTAATACATCATGGGTAAGTACATTAGATTTAACCGAAGTAAAAGGCTATTTAACCACTACAAAAGCATTATCTACCAAAACTGATTTTTTTGATAATTTAATGTATGGAGGTATCGCATTTGTCATTTTTTACTATCAATTTTTTATTAAAAGATATTTTTTCTTTTCAAAATTCAATCAGCAAAATCTATTTTTTGTAAAAGTTCCTTTATTATTTTGCATCTTGGCAGGAGTTATTTACATTACTTATTATATAAAATATGAAGTTTGGTTTCTAATGGCCTTTTTAGATGTTTTGCAGAGTCAAATGATTAATAAAAACCTGAATAAAGATGAAGATAGTCGTTGTAGCTAGTTTTTTTCCTTATCCGGCTTATTTTGGAGGTGCTAACGATGTTTTGGAGCGAATCAAAGGATTAAAATTGTTAGGCCATGATGTAGATTTGGTTTGTACTTGTAAAGAAAATCCAGACGAGAAAAGTATTCTTTTTATGAAGCAGTTCATAAATGAACTCATAATTGTTCTAAGAAAAAATAAACCAGTTTATATATTTTATTTTGAGCCACTTCAGGCAGTTTCCAGAAAATCACTTAAAAAGATAACATTTCAAAGTCAATATGATTATGCCATTTTAGAATCTGAAAGCGTTGGAAAAATACTTGATAATAAAAGTTTAAAAGCAAAAAGAATCATTGTTAGAGTTCACAACAACGAATCAAATTACTTTAAAGAATTATCAAAAAGCACAAAAAAAACCAAAAATAAAATATACTATTATCTTGAATCGTTAAAATTTAAAAGTTATTCCATGAATATTTTTAAGCGATCTGATCGTTTATGGTTTATATCGAATGAAGAAATAAACAATACAATCGATTTGAATTTATTATACAAATCAATACATCTTCCGGCATCTGTTGATCATACATTTGTAAACCAGAAATTATCCACAAAAACTGTACTTTACATAGGTGCTTTATTTGTTCCGAATAATTTGGAAGCTATTGTCTGGTATCTAAAAAAGGTACATTCTTTATTACTAAAAAATAAAAATTATAAATTAATCATTGTTGGAAGTACGGGCGAATTTGAACCAGAAAAATATAAAAAAATATTTGCAAACTATTCGAATGTTGAGGTTTACTTAAACCAAAAAGAATTAAGCAACTATTATTCAGATGCAACGGTTTTTGTTAACCCGATGTTACACGGAGCAGGAGTAAAGCTAAAAACGATAAACGCAATCCAAAACGGATTGATTTTGGTTTCTTCACAGACAGGAGTAGAAGGTATTGGTTTAATAAAAAATGAAATGTATTTTGAGGCCAATACCCCAAATGATTTTGCAAATGCTATCGAAGAAGTTTTTAATATGAAAATTAAAGACAAAATGACCATTGTTGAGAATGGTCAAAACTTTTTAAGTCAAAATAGCTATTTGTCTATTTTAAAAAAGGAAATTCAGGATGAAGAAAAGTAAAGTAGACTTTTATAACTATGCAACGATGTTTTTAGCATCGTTTCCCATATTAGGGCTTAAAAAAACGTCTTTAGCCATTATATTATGGTCGGTTTTCTCGCTTATTATTTTATTTTCCGAAAAAACATATCGATCGATTCAAAAAAAAGATAAAATTGATATGTTAGTTTTATCCAGTTATTTTTTAGGATTTGTAATTAGTTTTTTCCTTATAGATGATAAAATTCTTGCGACTAAATTTTTAGAAAAGAATATTTCTTTTTTGATTTTTCCTGTTTTTATGATTGCAAATAAAAATTTGATTCATAAAGATACTTTAAGAAAAGCAATACAGGTTTTTATTCTGTCAAATATCATTTTAGCTATTTATATCTGGATTGTCATTTTTTCTAAAGGATACTTAAAAGTAATGGAATCTGACACTTATTATAATCCAATTATTAGAAATTTTTTTAGTGATATTTCCGAAATTCATTTGCCTTATTTGGGTGTTTTATTTGTCTTTTCAAGTTTGATCTTGTTGCGAGATGTTTTTTCCAGCACCATAAAAATCACTTATTTAAATATTCTCAGATGCTTTGGTATTGGTTTATTGATTTTCTCTGTCATAAGTTTTGCCGCAAGATTAGCTCTTATTTTATTTTTATTAATTTCGCTTTTTTTATTATTTAAAATGGCAACTTCAGTTTGGAGCAAGTTCATTTTTATTGGATGTTTGATATTCGTTGTTCTTTTAGCATTTGCAATTCCGTCTTCTAAAAAGAGAATCGATGAAATTTGCAACACCAAGCTTATATTACCTAACAAAAATCAAAAATCAGAAGAAGTTAATTTTAGATATGGAATTTATCATTGTGCAAGTTTAATCTTAAGAGAAAATTGGGTTACAGGAGTTGGACCGGGAAACGTACAAAAAGATTTAAATACTTGTTATAGTGGTTATACGTATAAAAATTATGATGATTATTCTAAAATAGATTACAACTCCCACAACCAATATTTGGACATTTTACTTAAATATGGTATTTTTGGTTTAGCCTTGTTTTTTGTTTTTTTATTCTGGGGCATTTCCAATACAAATTATTCCTATTTAATTTTTTTGTTTTTAATAATAATGGCAATGTTAACCGAAAATATACTTGACAGACAGGTTGGGATCGTATTTTTCACTTTCTTTAATTCTCTTTTTTTTATAAAACGAACAAGTTATTTTGAAAAAAGCCTTAATTAGCGATTGGTATTATATAAATGGTGGAGCTGAAAAAGTAATTCATTCTATAAATTCAATTTGGGATGATTTTGATCATTTTGCTTTAATTGATTTTTTGAGTAAGCCGGATCGTGATTTTATTTTAAATGGTAAAAAGGTAAAAACAAGTTTCATTCAAATGCTGCCCGGATCGAAGCAGAACCATCGGAAATACCTGCAATTGTTTCCATCAGCGATTGAAAGATTTGATTTAAATGAATACGATTTAATTATCAGTTCGTCCTCATCAGTGGCAAAAGGTGTTTTTACTCGAAAAGATCAGTTGCATATTTGTTATTGCCATTCCCCTATGCGGTACGCCTGGGATCTTCAGGAGCAATACTTGAAAGATGCTGGCCTAAATACAGGTTTGAAAGCGATTTATGCCAAATATGTTTTGAAAAAAATAGGGAAATGGGATGTTGCCAATTCAAAAAATGTTGATTTTTTTATTGCAAATTCGAATCATATAGCCGAGAGAATCCGGAAAATTTATAATCGGGATTCTACAGTTATTTATCCACCGGTTGATGTTAATTTTTTTACTTTAGAAGAAGAAAAAGAAGATTATTATCTTACTGCTTCCCGTTTGGTTTCGTATAAAAAGACACAATTAATTGTTGAGGCATTTAATCAAATGCCCCATTTAAAATTGATAGTGGCAGGGGACGGCCCTGAGTTTCAAAAGCTGCAAAAAATGGCAAACGCCAACATAGAATGTGTTGGTTTTATTGATAATTTAAGATTAAGGTCGCTCCTTCAAAAAGCGAAGGGTTTTGTTTTTGCTGCGGAAGAAGATTTCGGAATTATTCCAGCTGAATCCCAAGCCTGTGGAACACCGGTTATTGCTTTTGGAAAGGGTGGTGCTCTTGAAACGGTTGTCGAAAACCAGACGGGAATTTTCTTTTATGAGCAGACATCCCAAAAAATAAAGGAAGCAGTGATTACTTTCGAACAAATAATATTTAGTCCTCAGAAGATTAGAGAACATGCTACTAAATTTTCTAGGGAAAGGTTTGAAAATGAGATGGAAGTCTTTGTCAACGAAAAGTGTGAAGTATTAAAAAACAGATAGTTTATTTGAATTGTTGATGATAGTTTACCAATAATAATTTCTTTTGTAATATTTATAAAATGGTCTGATTTATTTTGGGCAGTTTTTTTTTAAGAATGGTTTTTATAATTTTCAAATCAATTACATTTGCGATGAATAGACAATTGTTATGAAAAGAATACTTATTACCGGAGCAGCAGGATTTTTAGGATCGCATTTGTGTGACAGATTTATTAAAGAAGGCTATTTTGTTATCGGAATGGACAATTTAATTACGGGAGATCTTAAAAATATTGAGCATTTATTTAAATTAGAAAACTTCGAATTTTACCATCACGATATCACCAAATTTGTGCATGTTCCAGGTGATTTAGATTATATCTTGCATTTTGCTTCGCCTGCAAGTCCAATCGATTATTTAAAAATCCCAATCCAGACTTTAAAAGTCGGTTCATTAGGAACACATAATTTGTTAGGATTGGCAAGAGTTAAAAAAGCAAGAATTTTGATAGCTTCGACATCTGAAGTTTATGGAGATCCGCTGGTTCATCCTCAAACCGAAGAATATTACGGAAATGTAAATACAATTGGTCCAAGAGGCGTTTACGACGAAGCCAAACGTTTTCAGGAATCTATTACAATGGCGTATCATACTTTTCACGGCGTAGAAACTAGGATCGTCCGTATTTTTAATACTTACGGACCAAGAATGCGATTAAATGACGGACGTGTAATTCCGGCTTTTATTGGTCAGGCACTTCGTGGAGAAGATTTAACGATTTTTGGAGACGGAATGCAAACCCGTTCATTTTGTTACGTAGACGATCAGGTTGAAGGTATCTTCAGATTATTGCATTCTGATTATGTTTATCCTGTAAATATTGGTAATCCAGATGAAATAACCATCAAAGATTTTGCAGAAGAAATCATTAAATTGACAGGAATCAACCAAAAAGTGGTGTATCATCCTTTGCCAATAAATGATCCATTGCAGCGTCAGCCAGATACTACAAAAGCAAAGGAATTATTAGGTTGGGAAGCCAAAGTAAGCCGTTCTGCAGGAATGAAAATTACTTATGATTATTTCAGATCCCTTTCAAAAGAAGAACTTTCAAAAGAAGAACATAAAGACTTTTCAAGTTATATAAAATAATCTCGAGCGTTAATGAGTGAATTAGTTTCTATTATAACGCCAACTTACAATGCTGAAAAGTTCATTCGGGAAACTTTAAAATCAGTTCAAAATCAAACGTACCAAAGTTGGGAAATGATTTTGGTTGATGATGCTTCGACGGATGAAACCGTAAAAATTATTTCTGATTTTGCTGAAAAAGACAGTAGAATAAAACTGTTTAAATTAGAAAAAAATTCCGGAAATGGCTTTGCCCGAAATATCGCTTTAGAAAAAGCAGTCGGAAAATATATTGCTTATTTAGACGCCGATGATTTGTGGTTTCCTATGAAGCTTGAAAAGCAGATTCAGTTTTTGAAAACCAATAATTTGCCGTTTACTTTCAGCTTTTACGATTGTATTGATGAAGAAGGAAACGCTTTTAACAGACGAGTTGAAGCACCAATAAACCTAACTTACAACCAATTATTCTTTTGTAATTACGTTGGCAATTTGACCGCCATTTATGACGTTGATTATTTTGGAAAAATCATTTTAGAAGCCACACAAAAAAGACAGGATTGGCGTTTGTGGCTTACGATTTTAAAACAAATTCAGGTTACAAAACCAGTTCCGGAAACTTTAGCATTTTATAGAATCAGAAAGAATTCGATTTCATCATCAAAATTTAAATTGATCAAACACAATTTTGGAGTTTATAGAGAATTTCACGGGTTTAATTTTGTGCTTTCAGTTTTGTTGATGGTCCGATTTTTATTCACACAGTTGATTATCAAACCCCGATATATAAAGAAGAATTCTTGATATAGTTAAATCTTGAGGTCACAATTTGTGACCTCAAGATTGCGAATTCAATTCTCTAAGGTCACAAATTGTGATCTTAAAGAATTTTAATATGGCTTGTTAAATCTTGACCTTAGAAATCATACTTAAAAATTGGAGATCACAATTTGCGACCTCCAATTATTTTTTATATCCAATTTTTACTCTTTCACTCTCGTTTTCTTTTTTCTCTGTCAATTCATCCAAGTAGGAAAAGACCAACTCAATATTTTTATCATGATTTTCTAACTTTTTCTGAATCTGTAAAATATCAACTTTAATTTCGGTTGTATCCAAAAGCATTTGTCTCACTTTCGTGAAAATGCGCATGATTTGAATATTGGTTTGAATGGCTTTGTCGCTTTTCAAGATACTTGAAAGCATTAAAATACCATGTTCAGTAAATGCATAAGGAAGATATTTCAAATTAGATCCTCGTCCATTCTTCAAGGTCACAATTTGTGACCTTGAAGAATCATATTCTATCTTAGTAAGTTCAAACATGAAATCTTCTGGAAATCTGGATAAATTTCTTTTTACTGATTGTTTTAGAACTTTTGTCTCAATGCCGTACAGCAATGCCAAATCACTATCTAGCATCACTTTTTGACCGCGTATAAAATATATTTTGTTTGAAATAGTTTCTTCTGAAAGTAAAGATTGATCGTCCATAAGTTTTTAATTGTAAAAAAACAAATGTAAGATTTTATTTATATTATAAAAAAGATTTAAATTGCTTTAATTTACCTCGATTAGTTCTTTCTAAAACCTCTTTTCGGGTAAAAGTGAAGTTTAAATTCGGTTCAAGATACAATGAAATAGCATTTTCAATTTTTTGAATTTGTTCCGAATCTAATTCATTTTCAGAAACATATTCAATTTCGAAACAATCTAATTTGGTTTGTTTGATGATAAACTCTTTGACGTTTCCATCATCTTCAACTATGCTTTTGGTAACATAATAAAAAGTCAATCCGGGTGATTTTTTGCCACTTGGCAAAATCGCGACATCGTTTGTTCTTCCAATTAATTTCTTTAAAATTGGTTTTTTAGGGGTACTTTTTTCATCTAAAATTCCCACGTCGCCAATATCATATCTGATAAAAGGATGCGCTTTATTAAAGAGAGAAGTGATCACAATCCGGCCTTCTTCCCCATAAGGGAGAACATTATTATTTTCATCTAAAATCTCTACAAAAAGGGTTTCGGCATTAACTTGCCATTCACCTTCTGGATTTTCAAAAGCAATTAAATCCAATTCTGAAGCACCGTATTCGTTGATGATCGGAATACCGAATTGTTTTTCCAAAAGTTTTTTATCCGATTCAAAAAGCATTTCCGAAGTAACAAAACAAGCTTTTAATGTCGGACAGATTTCTATTAGAATGATATTTTTCTGTTCTAAATATTTAGAAAACAAAACAATCGAACTCGTATAACCGTTGAGGTAATCGAATTTTTTGGTTTTGAATTTTTTTAGGAATTTCTCCAAAACGTCATCTGACAAATCGAAAACCCGAAAACGAAAACGGCGGCTCAAAAAATCTTTAAATCGTTCTTTTTGATAGCCAACAAAATCCATCGGAATGCCGTAAAAACGAGCTTGGTAGGAATAATTAAAATCGATCCCGAACCATCCAAAACGCATAATATTCGAAGCCCAGGTTAAGCCATGAGAATATTTGTCTTTGGCAAAAACAAATGGAGTTCCGCTGGATCCGGAAGTTTTGTTGAGGTAAATATTCTTTTTTGAATACCCTTTTGAGAGCCGGTCTTCAAGCGGTTTTTGTAAATTTTGTTTATTCAGAATCGGTAAATCTTCCCATTTTGGAGCAGTTTTATTTCCAACCAATTCCTGATAAAAAGCGTTGTTTTTTAAATGAAAATCAACTATTTCTTCTTTTTTATTTTGAAGGAAAGCAGCATAATCTTCTTCGGATAAATTCACAATTCGGTTCAATTCAGCTTTAGCTTTCTTTATCGGAAAACCATTTAGTTGAAGTGAAATATCAAAAAGAGAAATCATTAAACTGCTTCTTTTAAATCAAAACGTTTGATCGATCTTAATTCCTGACCTTTGTTTGATTCTTCTTCTTCTATATCAAAATCGTCTTGAAGACCTAGCCAAAATTTAGCAGAATTTCCAAAATATTGGCTTAAACGTAAAGCAGTGTCGGCAGTTATCCTGCGGTTTCCTTTTGTAATTTCTGAAATTCTGGTTTGCGGAATTTTCAAATCTTTTGACAAACGATATGCGGTTATATTCAAAGGAATCAAAAATTCCTCTAATAAAATTTCTCCGGGATGTATGTTTTTTAATTTTTCCATTTTTAGTTCACTTTAGTGATAATCTACAATTTCTACAGCAGAAGCATTTCCATCTTCCCAACAAAAAATTATTCGCCATTGATTGTTAATTCTAATGCTATAAAAATCCTTTAAATTGCCTGTTAGTTTTTCTAAACGGTTTGAAGGAGGAATTCTTAAATCTATTAAATTTAATGAATTGTGTAACATTCTAAGTTTTCTTCTGCCAATTTGCTGTATTTCAATAGAAGGTTTTTTAACAACAAAACCATTCCAAATTTTTTCAGTTTCTTTTGAGCCAAATGAAATTATCATACCTTTTACATTACTAACGTCAAAAGTAAGTAAAAAAAATTATTATTTAAGGTTAAAACCCACTATTTTTGCACCACAACTAAATACAACTATACCATGACAATTTTACTATTGGGATCAGGCGGAAGAGAGCATGCTTTTGCGTGGAAAATGATTCAGAGTCCGCTTTGCGAAAAACTTTTTGTTGCACCAGGAAACGCGGGAACGGCTGGAATTGCTACAAACGTTGCAATGTCTCCAACCGATTTTGATGCCATAAAAGCATTTGTACTAAAAGAAAATGTAAAAATGGTAGTCGTTGGACCTGAAGATCCATTGGTAAAAGGTATTTACGATTATTTTAAAAACGACGAAAGTTTAAATCATATTCCGGTAATCGGCCCATCAAAATTAGGTGCACAATTAGAAGGAAGCAAGGAATTCGCTAAAGAATTTCTGATGAAACACAATATTCCGACAGCAGCTTATGATAGTTTTACCGCTGAAACAGTAGAGAAAGGGTGTGAGTTTTTAGAAACGTTACAGCCACCTTACGTTTTAAAAGCTGATGGTTTAGCAGCTGGAAAAGGAGTTTTGATTATCCACGATCTTGAAGAAGCTAAAACGGAATTAAGAAATATGTTGGTTCACGAAAAATTTGGAGCAGCAAGTTCAAAAGTGGTTATCGAAGAATTTTTGGACGGAATAGAATTAAGCTGTTTCGTTTTGACGGACGGAAAAAGCTATAAAATCCTTCCAACGGCTAAAGATTACAAAAGAATTGGCGAAGGCGACACAGGATTAAATACAGGTGGAATGGGAGCAGTTTCTCCAGTTCCTTATGTTGACGCTGTTTTGATGGAAAAAATTGAAACACGTATCGTAAAACCAACAATTGAAGGTTTCCAAAAAGACGGGATCGAATATAAAGGATTTGTATTCATTGGTTTGATCAATGTAAAGAATGAACCAATTGTTATTGAATACAATGTGAGAATGGGAGATCCTGAAACTGAAGTTGTAGTGCCAAGATTAAAATCTGATTTAGTTGCATTGTTTCAGTCTGTTGCAGATCAAAAATTAGATACTTTCGAATTAGAAGTTGATCCAAGAAGTGCGACTACAATTATGGTCGTTTCTGGTGGATATCCGGAAGAATTTGAAAAAGGAAAAATAATTACAGGTTTAGAAAATATTACAGATTCTATAGTATTTCACGCGGGAACAAAATTAGATAACGAAAATGTCGTTAGTAATGGAGGACGTGTATTAACTGTAACATCATACGGAGACGATTTCCAACAGGCCATAAAAAAATCTTACCAAAACATAGATAAACTAAATTTTGATAAGATGTATTTTAGAAAAGATATCGGCTTCGACTTACTTTAAGAAAGAGTGAGCTGTAGTATCTTGGTTTTCTGTTCCGGCGTCATCAAATATGCGTAATTGTTTAATCCAATAACCGATTGCGCATGCGCAGATGATCATAAAAATCCAGTTAATTGTGCTTGCAGCAAACCAGCTAACTAGTTCCAAACGACGTAAAAAGTCAAGAGGAGCAAACAAAATGTTAACGAATAAGTATTGTATTCCTTCGAAAAAAGCTGTCATAATTTATAAAATTATATGTTATTTATTGTTTTGTAACGCATTGAAGACAAAATTCAGATAATAGAATCTTTTTTCAACTTGTTGGGTTTTCCTTTTTAAACAAGTATTATATTTACAATCACAAAAGTATAAAATATCCTTATGATAACAAGTGTTTTTAAAAAATCTACGCCATTAAATTATTCTTTGGTCGTAATTTTAATACTGGTTTTCTTTTTTCTGTTTCAAATTCAAGAACCATCTTGGATAAGTTCTTATTTTTTGGGATTCCAAAAACTGAGTTTACTGTGTTTTATTTTGGCTTCTTTTTTTCTCATAAATTTCATCGTTAAAAAGAACGGCCTTAGTAAAGACAACGGATATACGATATTTTTCTACTTATTGTTTATTTTATTTTTTCCCACAATATTCAATAATTCAAATGTTATATATGCTAACTTTTTTCTATTGTTGGCGCTTCGCAGACTAATTTCATTGCAATCATTAAAAGCTTCCAAAGAAAAAATATTTGATGCTTCTTTCTGGATTTTAGTAGCCTCTTTATTTCAATTTTGGTGTATTCTTTTCCTGATATTGGTTTTTATATCAATAATTTTCCACGTTTCGCGCGATTATAGAAACTGGGTTTTGCCTTTTATAGCACTTTTGGCAGTTGCTTTGATCTTTTTATTAGTGTCTTTGGTATTTCATTTTAATGCTTTTGAGTTTTTCGACAAACGAGCCGTGGTTGATTTTAGAATTGATTATTTTAAGAATAATTACGAGAATGGAGCCCTTTCAATATATGTTGCGGTCGCTTTATTTTTTGTCGTTTCTATGATTACAACCCTATCAAACAGACCTCAAATTGTACATACTTCGTATAAAAAAGTTGTGGCTTGTTTCTTTATTGCGGCTGTGGTATATGTTATTTCTCCTGACAAAAGCAATGATTTACTGCTGTTTAGCATTACGCCTTTAACAATTATGGCATCAAGTCACGTTGAATATGTACAACAAAAACTGAATAACGAAATTGTATTTTATGTTCTGATTTGCTGCAGTTTATTTACCTTTTTTGCTCAATTATAATTTGCTTCCGTAGGCAAGGTCTCCAGCATCACCAAGTCCGGGAACAATGTAATTTTTCTCGTTTAATTTCTCATCTAAAGCCGCAACCCATAAGTGACAATTGTCAGGAAGATTTTTTTCGAGATGTGCCACGCCTTCTGGAGCAGCAATGACCACAACAATATGAATTTCTTTTGGAGTAGCATTCTGAACTAATTTTTCATGCACAGCAACTATTGATTGACCTGTTGCCAACATTGGATCCAGAAGTAAGACCGTTTTATCATTTAGGTCCGAAAGAGCTTGATATTCAACTCTAATTTCAAATTCATGATCGTTATTTGGGTGATATCTGCAAGCCGAAACAAAGCTGTTTTCAGCAGCATCAAAGTAGTTTAGAAAACCGTTATGAAGTGGTAATCCAGCTCGTAAAATCGAACACAAAACTAAATCACTTTCTATTTCAGTGGTTTTTTTAATGCCAAGCGGTGTTTGAATTTCAACACTTTTATACGAAAGATTCTTACTTAATTCGTAAGCCATAATTTCACCAATTCTTTCGATATTTCTTCGAAAACGCATACTGTCGTTCTGAACATTTATATTTCTGATTTGACCTAAGAAATGATTTAAAACGCTGTTATTTTCAGAGATATAATGAATTTTCATATGGATTTTTTAGAATTATCAAAGATTTGCGATACTAAAATGAAAAAACAACCGTTTTTTTCACACTATAAAAGTATAAAAAGTATCTTTGTCTCTCTAATAATTAAAGACATGTTTTCAAAATTAGCGTATTCTGTTTTCGAACAAAGCATCAAAGATTATCACCAATTTGATAATGTTGATCAACCCATAAATAATCCTTATCCAAAAGATAAATTTGAACATTTATTATATCTAAAAAACTGGATTGACACTGTTCAATGGCATTTTGAAGATATTATTCGTGATCCACAAATTGATCCGGTAGCAGCTTTGACTTTAAAAAGAAGAATTGATGCTTCAAATCAGGAGCGTACGGATATGGTGGAATATATTGACAGTTACTTTTTACAGAAATATAGTACTGTACAACCAAAAAATGATGCAAAAATAAACTCTGAAAGTCCTGCATGGGCTTTTGACAGATTATCTATTTTAGCATTAAAAATTTATCATATGCAGGAAGAAGCAACTCGTGCAGAGGCTTCGCAAGAGCATAGAGATAAATGTCAGGAGAAACTAAATGTTCTTTTAGAGCAAAGAAGCGATTTATCTACAGCAATTGAAGATTTATTGACAGACATTGAAAATGGAGATAAATTCATGAAAGTGTACAAACAAATGAAAATGTACAATGACGATGAATTAAATCCGGTTTTATATCAAAACAAAAAATAATTTGGCAGAATTGTCCAATAAAATTAAGCATATAGCCGTCATGAGACTATCCGCAATGGGAGATGTCGCCATGACGGTTCCTGTTTTGCGCGCATTTGTAAAACAATATCCAGAGGTAAAATTGACGGTTATTTCGCGTCCTTTTTTTAAACCTTTTTTTGATGGAATCCCAAATCTTGAATTTTTTGCTTTTGATGAAAAAGAAAGACACAAAGGTTTCCCAGGGCTTTTACGATTATACAAAGACGTAAAAAAATTCAAAATTGATGCTTTTGCCGATTTGCATAATGTTTTAAGATCAAAAATTGTGAGTCAGCTTTTCGCTTTCAGCGGAAAAAAAAGAGCTACAGTTGATAAAGGAAGAGACGGAAAAAAAGAATTAACAAGACCTGAAAATAAAATTTTCAAGCAATTGCCAACAATGTTCGAAAGACACGCCAAAGTGTTCGCAGAACTTGGTTTTCCTTTAGATTTATCGCATCCGATATTTCCTGATAACGCAAAATTAGATTCAGCTATTTTAGAAATTATTGGAGATCAGAATCAAAAATTAATCGGAATTGCACCTTTTGCTCAATATGATTCTAAAGTGTATCCAATCGATTTGATGCAGGAAGTTATCGAAGCTTTGGCACAAAACCCAAACAATAAAATTTTGCTTTTTGGTGGAGGAAAGAAGGAGATTGAAGTATTGGATTCGCTTTCAAAACCTTTTAAAAACGTAATTAATATGGCTGGAAAAATAAAATTCCAACAAGAATTACACTTAATTAGCAATCTCGATGTCATGCTTTCGATGGATTCAGGAAACGCGCATATTGCCGCAATGTTAGGCGTAAAAGTCGTAACACTTTGGGGTGCAACACATCCGTACGCAGGATTTTTACCGTTTAATCAAAGTTTAGAAAACGCCTTAACTTCAGACAGAAATCAATATCCAAAACTACCCACTTCCGTTTATGGAAATAAGATTGTGGAGGGTTATGAAGAGGCTATGAGAACAATTTCTCCCGAAAAAATAGTTAACAGTATTCAGTCGTATTTATAGGAAAAATTCCAAAACTGTCTAAATAAAAAAATTCCAAATTCCAATTGTAAAGTTGGGATTTGGAATTTTTTATTGGAATTTAATTTTATTATAATTCAAGAAAAAGAAATCCCATTGGTTTCTTTTTGTTTCTATCAACAACAATTTTTACAAAATGATTTTCTTTTTCAGTAGCTAGTAAAATGTGTTCAAAATTCTCGGTTGAATTTCGGTAAACTTTATGTATCAATTCTGATTCTTTAACTTTATCCGATAAAATTTTGGCTGCTTTTAATTCACTTATATAGGGCCAAATATTGAAGAAACTATCCTTAGAGATTGATATTTCTTTCATTTCTCCGATCATTGATGTGTAGTATTTTTCTTTTGAAATTAGCTTAGGACTCTTTCTGCTTCTTCTTTTTTTAATTATAAAATAGACACAAAAACAAGATGTTATTACAAAAAGTAATATAAAAGTTAGACGAAGATAGTGATGCATTGCCATAATATTTATTTTTTAAAAGTGTTGACAATTTAATTACAATACTAATATAGTAAATTTTTGGCACTTTTTTTAAAACATCCTCACAAAGTTGCATATTTATTTGCCTATTATTTATTTTGCGTTTTTTATAAAGAAATATTTCATAAAAAAAATTCCAAATGCCAATTGTAAAATATTGGAATTTGGAATTTTATATTTTTTTGGAATTTAACCTCTATACATCATCAAAATCAATATAAATCGACTCTGAAGTTGGGTGCGCCTGACAAGTTAAAATCAATCCTGAAGCAATTTCCTTATCCGTTAAAATAGAATTTTTGGTCATTTCTGCACTTCCTGAAGTTACACGCGCTAAACAGCTGCTGCAAATACCGCCCTGGCAAGAATATGGAGCGTCAATGCCTTGTTTTAGAGCTGCGTCAAGAATAGTTTGTTTTTGAGACATTTCGAAAGAAACTTCATCATCATCTACTAATACAGTGATTTTTGTATGCCCTTCTAACGAAGTTTTTATTTCATGTTCCTGAGATGATGAAGTGAAAAGCTCAAACTTAATCGCTGATTCTTTCACGTTTTTTTCCTTCAAAATTCCAGAAACAGTATTGATCATTTCTTCCGGACCGCACAAGAAAAACTTATCAAATTGAAGTTCTTTGTGTTTGTTGTTCAAGACAAAATTAACGGCCGATTTTTCGATTCTTCCAAACAAAGCGTTTTCAGCTTTAGCCTGACTAAACACATAATGTACGAAAAAACGTCCTACATATTGTAATTGTAAATCGTGTAATTCCTGGTAAAAAATAGTTTCTTCAGGAGTTTTATTTCCGTAAACCAATACAAATGAACTTTTTGGTTCGCTTTTTAAAACTGATTTTATGATAGAAAGAACAGGAGTAATTCCGCTCCCTGCTACAAAAGCAGCATAATTTTTTTGTCTTTCAGCATCCGGTTCAAAAGTAAATTTTCCTTCTGGATGACCTACTTCAAGGACATCACCAGCTTTAAGTTTTGTATTTGCAAATTGAGAGAATAAACCATTTTTAACCGCTTTCACAGCAATTCTTAATTCTCCGCTTTCGGGTGCTGAGCAAAGAGAGTAAGCACGACGAATCTCTTGATTATCAAGTGTTAATTTTAAATTTATGTATTGACCTGCTATAAATTTATAATCTAATTTTAGTTCTTCTGGAACATTAAAAAGGACAGAAACAGCGTCAGCAGTTTCGCGTTTTACCTCTTTAATTATGAGTTTTAAAAATGAAGGCATGATATTAAAATTTTATGCAAAAGTAGCAAACGGCAGTTAAACGACAGACACTAAATTATTTTTTTTAACTTTTTTTGTAACATTTTCTTACATTTGATCTCTTACTACATAACTCAAAACCAATTAACCATGATTAAAAAGTTTATTTATCTCGAATGGAAAGCCTTTACAAGATCTGCATCGTTTGGTGCTAATCTTGCAATGAAAATTTTAATTGGTTTTCTAATGATTTACTTTTCAATAATTTTTATTGGAACAGGAGTAGGAGCATTTTATATTCTAAAAGATATGAATTTGGAACCTCTGATAACCATTAATAAATTTTTGATTTATTACTTTTTGTTTGATTTGGTGGTTCGATTGCTGATGCAGGCAATTCCGGTATTAAATATCAAGCCGCTGTTAGTCTTGCCATTCAAAAAACCGACTATTGTTCATTTCTCATTAGGCAAAACGGCTTTGTCATTTTTTAATTGGGTACATGCTCTTTTCTTTTTGCCGTTTTCGATTGTATTGGCGATAGAAGGCTATGACGTACTTGGAATTATTTCTTGGCTTTTAGCTATTTTTTCATTGGTTTATATCAATAATTTTCTGAATATCATTTTGAGTAATATCGATAAATTATTTGTTGTTTTTATTGGAATTGCATTGGCTTTAGGAGCTGCACAATATTATAAATTGTTTGACATTACGATTTTTACAACGCCTTTTTTTGAAGGACTTTATGATAAAAAGGGATTATTTTTAATTCCGGTTTTGGTGTTGATCGGATTGTATCTGTTTACCTTTAAATACTTTAAAAATAATTTGTTTCTGGATGCAGGACTTTCTAAAAAAGAAGATATTGCGACAACCGAAAATCTTTCATGGTTAAACCAATTTGGAACTTTAGGAACATTTCTTAAAAATGATATTAAATTGATCAAAAGAAACAAAAGATCAAAAACAACCATTGTCATGAGTGTTCTCTTTTTGTTTTACGGATTGATCTTTTTTGGAAACGCACACCAGCCTGCTGTGATGCATATTTTTGCAGGAATATTTGTTTCGGGCGGATTTTTATTTGTCTTCGGACAATTTGTACCAAGCTGGGACAGTTCATATTACCAATTGATGATGACACAAAACATTCCGTATCGCGGCTACATTACCTCAAAATGGTGGCTAGTTGTAATTGCAACATTTGTGTCGACTATTTTAGCATCGTTTTATCTTCTTTATGGTTGGGAAGTTTATCTGACAATTGTTGTTGGAGCAATTTATAATATCGGTGTGAATTCACATTTAGTGCTTTTGGGTGGCGCATTTACCAAAACCCCAATCGATTTAAGCAATGCTGGAGGGGCTTTTGGCGATAAAAAGGCATTCAATGTAAGCGCAATGTTATTGACTTTGCCAAAATTATTATTGCCTTTGGCGCTCTACGGTATCGGACTTTATTTAGGAGATAAAACTCTGGGATTATTGTTGGTTGCCGGAGCAGGAGTTTTAGGTTTTGTATTTAGAAATGCTGTTTTTTCATTAATTGAAAAAAGATATAAGCTTGAAAAATACAGTACAATAAGTGCTTACAAACAGAAAAATTAAAATTAGAAAATATGCCAATTTGATAATAAGATAATTTTTATCAATTGACTTAATCTAAAATCAACAATCTAAAATCTAAAATTACCATGATACAAGTAAATCAACTTTCAAAAAAATATAACGGCACAACAGTTTTAAACATCAATAATCTTGAAATTCCAAAAGGACAAAGTTTTGGATTAGTGGGCAATAACGGAGCAGGAAAAACAACTTTTTTCAGCTTATTATTAGATTTGATTCAGCCATCAACAGGACATATTACAAGCAATAATATTCAGGTAAACACCAATGAAAAGTGGAAATCGTTTACAGGTTCTTTTTTAGATGAAAGTTTTTTGATCGGATATTTAACTCCCGAAGAATATTTCTATTTTATTGGTGATTTACGTCATCAAAACAAAGCCGATATTGATGCCTTATTGGCGCAGCATGAAGAATTTTTTAATGGAGAAATTCTGAACAACAAAAAGTACTTGCGTGATTTATCTAAAGGAAATCAAAAGAAAGTGGGCATCATCGCCACACTTATTGGAAATCCGGAAGTAGTAATTTTAGATGAACCTTTTGCTAATTTAGATCCGACAACCGTTAGTCGATTAAAAAAAATCATTAAAGATTTAGCAGAAAATCCAAATGTGACAGTTCTGGTTTCAAGCCATGATTTGCAGCATACGGTAGAAGTTTGTGACCGAATTGTAGCACTGAATAAAGGAGAAATAGTAAAAGACATTCAGACATCAACGGAGACTCTTCAGGAGTTAGAATCGTTTTTTGCCGTATAAGTTTATATATTTCAAAAAGAAGCGTATTTTTACAAGTCATTATACTAAAAGGCCTTTTTGTAAGTTAATGGTTTAAACTCATTTCTATTGAATAAGAATACTCTAAAATATTGTTTCCCGTTCGTTTTTTTATTCTTTTTGATAGCCTGTTCTACCAAAAAAAATACTTTTGTGTCCAGAAATTCCCATGCCTTAAGTACAAAATATAACATTTTGTATAATGGCGGCATTGGTCTTGATAAAGGCTTAAAATCTATTTATGCTAATGATCAGGATAATTTTTGGAAAATATTGCCAATTGAAAAAATGCAGGTTGACGAAAACTATTCAGGAGAAGAAAAAGCAAAAAACCCCGACTTTGAATTGGCAGAAACAAAAGCTACAAAGGCGATTCAGAAACACTCCATGAATATTGGAGGAAGAGAAAAAAACTCCCAAATTGACGAAGCTTATTTAATGCTTGGAAAAGCCCGTTACTACGATCAGCGTTTTATTCCGGCTCTTGAAGCATTCAATTATATCTTATACAAATATCCAAATAGCAGTAATATTTATACCGCCAAAATCTGGCGTGAAAAAACCAATATGCGCTTAGGAAATGATGCTATTGTTGTAAAAAACATAAATCTGTTATTGAAGAACACAGATCTGGACAAACAAACATTTTCAGATGCTAATGCTCTTTTGGCAGCGGCATTTTTAAATTTAGAACAAAGAGACAGCGCAGTTACAAAACTTAAAATTGCTGAAGATTATTCGAAAATAAACGAAGACAAAGCCAGGTATCGTTTTATTCTGGGACAAATGTATCAGGAAGCAGGAAAAAGAGACAGTGCCATTTATTTTTATAATGGTGTTATCGACATGAACCGTAAGGCAGATCGAAAATACATGATGCATGCTTACGCCAAAAAAGCGCAGATGTTTGATTATGAAAATGATGATCAGAATATGTTTATCGACACCTACAACAGATTAGTAGATGATCGTGAAAACAGACCTTATTACGATATTCTTTTTTATGAAATGGGGGTCTTTTTCGACCATTATAAAGAGCAGGAAAATGCATTGGAATTTTATAACAGATCATTAGCCAGAAAATCCAAAGACCCTTATTTGGTTGCTTCAACTTACAGAAATATTGGAAATATGTATTTTAAAAATGCAGATTACACAATGGCTGCCAAATATTATGATAGCACCCTGGTAAAATTAGATCCAAAAAGCAGGGAATTTGCTTTTATAGAAAAAAACCGAAAAAATCTTGATAATGTAATTAAATACGAAGGAATTGCAAAACGCAATGACAGTATTATTATGGTTCACGGTTTGCCAGAAGCGGAAAGAAAATTATATTTTGAAATTTACATTGCGGAACTGAAGAAGAAGGATGATGCAAAACGTATTTTAGAAGAAAAAGAACAAGAGCAACTGGAAAATATAGAGCGTAACTCAAAAGCCAGTAATAATCCAACGGCAGTAAATCCACAGGCACAGCCAAATGATTTGCCAGGAGTTGGTGGAATTAATCCTCCATCTGGAAATGATCAGGCGAGTACTTTTTATTTCTATAATCCAACAACAGTTGCCTATGGAAAAGTACAATTCAGAAAAATGTGGGGTACCCGGGTTATAGGGGGTAATTGGCGCCTTAGTGCTTCAAAAAACATTATTAATCCGGCAATAAAAGATTCACTAAGTATTCGTCAGGATTCTCTAAACGCATTACAAAATTCTGTTGTTATTGAAAAATATACCACAGAGTTCTACGAAAAACAGCTCCCGACAACTCAGGTTGCTATGGACAGTATTGGTAAAGAGCGTAATTTTGCGTACTATCAGTTAGGACTTATTTATAAAGAAAAATTTAAGGAGTATAATTTGGCAAGTGATAAACTTGAACAATTATTAAAAAATAATCCTGAGGAAAAATTGGTTTTGCCAACAATGTATAATTTGTATAAAATATATCAAATTACAGATCCTGCAAAAGCAGAAAAAATAAAGTCTGATATTACTTCAAATTATCCAACGTCGAGATATGCTCAAATTTTAAGCAATACCAATGGTGGTGATTTGGCTTCGCCGGAAAAAGAATATCAGAAGTGGTATAAATTGTACGAGCAGGAGCAATTTGATGTGGTTTTAGACAATATTGATAATTTAATTAATCAATATTCTGGTGACGAAATAGTTTCTAAATATGAATTGTTGAAAGCAAATACATTAGGAAAAGTAAATGGTTTGGCGGCCTATAAAAAAGGCTTGGAATCTGTTGCAGATAATTATCCTAATAGTGAAGAAGGAAAAAATGCACGTGAAATTTTAGAAAAACAAATTCCGGCATTAGAAAAGCTTGACTTTACTTCAGTTGACGGTAAAAACTGGAAAATCATTTATGCGATTCCAAAAGAAGACACAAAAACAGCCAAACAAATTGAAGACGCGATCAAGAAATTTTTAGAAGTTGAGAACTTCGAAAAACTGACAACTTCATTTGATAAGTACAATAAAACAGAAAGTTTTGTAGTTATTCATGGAGTAAAATCGGAGGCTTATGCTAAAGATGTTTCAGGAGTTTTAAGAGACGATAAAAAGTATAAAATCACGCATCCGGCAATTATTATATCAAGTGATAATTATAAAGTGATTCAAATTAAAAAAAATCTGGAAGCCTATTTAGCGCCTAAAAATCCATAATCATGTTTGAAAAAGTCAAAAATAACGGCACAGAACTTTTAGGAAAAACCAACAGAATTGTTGAAGGCACCTCTATTATAGGTGATATTGTTTCTAAAGCCGATTTTAGACTGGATGGGGAACTGATTGGAAACTTTACTTCGCAGGGAAAACTGGTTATTGGTCCCTCAGGAATAGTGAAAGGCGAAATTATTTGCCACAATGCTGATATTGAAGGCGAATTTCAAGGAAAATTAAAAGTCTTAGAAGTCCTTAATATAAAAGCCACAGCACATATTCATGGAGAAATAGCTGTTGGAAAATTGTCTATAGAACCTGGAGCAGAATTTACCGCAACTTGCACCATGCTTGCAAACACAAAAGATGTAACTTTAAAAAATGGAAAAGGAGCCGAACAAAAATAGAAGAAATAAGTGGATGCCGCTTATTAATATTCCTGTTCAGATGGGGATCATTATTTTTTTGTTTTCCTATTTTGGTACTTGGCTGGATGAGAACCATCCCAGTCCAAAAGTTTATTATAATACCATTTTTGTAATGGTTGGTGTTGGTCTGGCTTTATACAATGTAATTCGTCAGGTTAACGAAATCAATAAAACGAAGTAAGTTTATGTTTTAAACAGCTTTAAATAAAAGTTGCATCTTTGCATAAAAATTATTTCAAATGCTTTTAAAAAATTACAAACCCTTTTTACAATTATTCATATTTGCTTTGGCTGTTTATATTTTGCACAAAGCAGCTTTTTTAGTTTTAGAAGTTAATCCCCAGAACTTTTATTACAGTATAGAATTTTTGTATTTAGTGTTTTTCGGAATATCCGCATTGTTATACCTTATATTATTAATAGTAAAAAAGAAGAATTTTGAAATCGTCGGGATGGCTTTCTTATTCGGAACCTTCACGCAAATGTTAATAGCATATTTAATTTTAAGGCCAATTTTAGAAAACAAGTCTGGAGAGGGTATGGTTGAAAAAGTGAATTTTTTTATAACATTTATTTTGTTTTTGTTATTTGAAACGCTTTTAACTGTCCGATTATTAAACGAAAAGCGTTAAAATAAGGATTCTGTAAAACAAGGTTCAAAAATAATTTTTCATATCCTTTTGAATATTAATAAAAAATGTACCTTTGCACCAAATTTTAGAAACGTAAAAAATAAGATTTTCAACAATATGGTGATTTCAAACAAACCACTCAAATTTATTCTTGCAGCTTTAGTTGCTTGTTCTCCAGTAATGAGTTTTGCAAATTCAGAGAACGATTCAACTCATGTACAAACTGAGGTAGCTCATGAAGAGAAAGTAATTTCACACGATGCCCCTGCGGAAGGAGAGCATGTAGCTCTTGATCCAAAAGCAAAAGTGGATGCTTTTATTGATCATCACTTACAGGATTCTCATGATTTTGTTTTCTTTTCTGATGAGAAGGAAAACAAACACTATGGTTTCCCATTACCAGTAATTCTTATCGACGGAGGTTTGAAAATTTTCTCCTCTTCAAAATTACACCATGGTGAAGCAGTTGCAGAAGTTGACGGAAACTTTTACAAATTGGTTCACGGTAAAATCTATAAAACAGATGCAGCCGGAACAATTAATTTTAATGAGGAAGGACATCCTGAAAATGAAAAGCCATTAGATTTTTCTATTACAAAAAATGTAGTGTCAATGCTTTTCGTTTCAGTATTATTATTTTTAATGTTTACTGGATTAGCCAAGTCATATAAAAAAGGACCAATCCCAACTGGATTTGGTAGAATATTAGAGCCACTTATTATTTTTATCAGAGATGAAATCGCTGTTCCAAATATTGGCGAGAAAAAATACAGAAAATATATGGGTTATCTTTTAACTGTATTTTTCTTTATATGGTTGTTAAATCTTTTAGGTATGACTCCACTAGGAATTAACGTTACAGGAAACATTGCTATTACAGTTTGTTTGGCAGCCTTTACATTTATCATTACACAATTTAGTGCAAACAAAGATTATTGGGGGCACATCTTCTGGATGCCGGGAGTTCCAGTTCCAATGAAAATTATCTTAGCTCCAATTGAGATCCTTGGTACGTTAACAAAACCATTCGCTTTATTAATTCGTTTGTATGCAAACATCACTGCGGGTCACGTAGTAATCATGAGTTTGATCGCGATGATTTTTGTGGGTAAAAATTTAGCTGCAGATTTGCCAATCTCTTTAGGATTAACATTATTTATTTCGGTTATCGAAGTTTTAGTTGCATTTTTACAGGCTTTCATTTTTACAATGTTATCATCATTGTTTATTGGTATGGCAGTTCAGGATCATGATCATGCGCACCACCACGAAGATGAAACAGCAATTATCTAATTTAGAAGTTTAATTTTATATATATAAATAGTTATGGGAACAATTCCAACTTTAGTAGGTGCAGGTTTAGTAGTAATCGGTGCAGGTTTAGGTTTAGGTAAAATCGGTGGATCTGCTATGGACGCGATTGCTCGTCAGCCAGAAGCTGCTGGTAAAATTCAAACTGCGATGATTATTATCGCGGCTTTATTAGAAGGTTTAGCATTTGCTGCTTTAATCTTAGGAAAATAATAAAGAGAAAAATAACAACATCTTTAACGGTTGGTTAAAGGTGTTGTTACTTTTAAACAAAGAAATTAAATATTTTAATATAGTTATAAAATGGATAAGTTAATTAACGATTTTTCATTCGGTTTATTCTTTTGGCAAGCTTTAATCTTGTTGGTTTTGATTTTACTTTTAGTAAAATTCGCATGGAAACCAATTATGGAATCTATCACTGCAAGAGAAGAGGGTATTAAGGATGCATTACTTTCTGCTGAAAATGCAAAGAGAGAAATGGAAAACCTACAAGCTGACAATCAAAGAATTTTGAATGAAGCTCGTGCAGAACGTGACGCGATGTTGAAAGAAGCTCGTGAAATGAAAGAGAAAATGATTGCTGATTCTAAAAACGAAGCACAAGAGCAAGGTCTAAAAATGATCGAGCAGGCTAAAGCAGCAATCGAAAGTGAAAAAAATGCTGCTATGGCTGAATTGAAATTACAAGTTTCAACTTTATCATTAAGCATTGCTGAAAAATTATTGAAAGAAGAATTATCTAACAAAGAATCTCAAACTAAATTAGTAGAGAAAATGTTAGGTGACGTAAAGTTAAACTAAGATTATGGCAAGTACAAGAGCAGCAATTCGTTATGCAAAAGCAATTCTAGACTTAGCAAACTCTAAAGGTGTTGCCGAAGCTGTAAACAACGATATGAAATCAATTGCTTCTACAATTGAAAGCAATTTGGAATTGAGTACCTTTATCCAAAACCCAACTACAAAAGTTGAAGTTAAAGAAAGTGCTCTTTTAGAAGTTTTTACAGATGTAAATGGTGTAACTAAAGGTTTATTTCATTTATTATTCGAAAACAAAAGATTCGAAATTTTAGAAGGAATTGCATTAGAATATAAAAGATTATTTGACGAAAGCAATGGTGTTGAAGTAGCGAAAGTTACAACAGCTATTCCAATGGATGCAGCTTTAGAAGCTAAAGTTTTGGCAAAAGTGGCTACTTTATCAGATAAGAAAATAACAATTGAAAATATAGTAGATCCATCAATCATTGGAGGATTTATTTTAACAATAGGTGATCAACAATACAACGCTTCTGTTGCAAACAGATTACAAGTATTAAAAAGAGAGTTAAGTAATTAGTTTTATTACACATAAAAGTGTCTAAATTATAAATTAAGATGGCGGAAATCAAACCTGCTGAAATTTCAGCAATATTAAGAAAGCAAGTAGAAGGTTTTGAATCTGGTGCTACGCTAGAGGAAGTAGGAACGGTACTTCAAGTTGGAGATGGTATTGCTCGTATTTACGGGCTATCGAATGTACAATATGGTGAGTTAGTTGAATTTGAAAACGGACTTGAAGCTATTGTATTGAACCTTGAAGAAGACAATGTTGGTGTGGTACTTTTAGGTCCATCAACAGGAATCAAAGAAGGATCAACAGCAAAAAGAACACAACGTATCGCTTCTCTTAAAGTAGGTGAGCAAATGGTAGGACGTGTAGTAAACACTCTTGGTTTTCCAATTGATGGAAAAGGACCAATTGGGGGAGACTTATACGAAATGCCTTTAGAAAGAAAAGCTCCTGGAGTTATCTTCCGTCAGCCAGTTACTGAGCCATTACAAACAGGAGTGAAAGCGGTAGATGCTATGATCCCGGTTGGTCGTGGACAACGTGAGCTTGTTATTGGTGACCGTCAAACAGGTAAATCAACTGTTTGTATCGATACAATCTTAAATCAAAAAGAATTTTACGATGCAGGAAAACCTGTATTCTGTATATATGTTGCAATTGGGCAAAAAGCATCAACTGTAGCAGGAATCGCTAAAATGTTAGAAGAAAAAGGTGCAATGGCTTATACAGTTATTGTTGCAGCTAATGCTTCTGATCCAGCTCCAATGCAAGTTTATGCTCCTTTCGCAGGTGCTGCAATTGGAGAGTACTTTAGAGATTCAGGTCGTCCTGCACTTATTGTGTATGATGATTTATCTAAACAAGCTGTTGCTTACCGTGAGGTTTCTCTTTTATTAAGAAGACCACCGGGACGTGAGGCTTATCCTGGAGACGTTTTCTACTTACACTCTCGTTTATTAGAGCGTGCTTGTAAAGTAATTGCTGATGATGGAATTGCTAAAAACATGAACGATTTACCAGATTCTATCAAGTCTATCGTAAAAGGTGGTGGTTCATTAACTGCTTTACCAATTATCGAAACTCAGGCTGGTGACGTTTCTGCATATATCCCAACAAACGTAATTTCGATTACAGATGGTCAGATTTTCCTTGATGGAGATTTGTTCAACTCTGGAGTTCGTCCTGCGATCAACGTAGGTATCTCTGTATCTCGTGTTGGGGGTAATGCTCAAATTAAATCAATGAAAAAAGTTTCTGGAACTTTAAAATTAGACCAGGCTCAATTCCGTGAATTAGAAGCTTTCGCTAAATTTGGTTCTGACCTTGATTCAGTTACTTTAAATGTAATTGAAAAAGGAAAAAGAAATGTTGAAATCTTGAAACAAGGTTTGAACGACCCTTATCCTGTGGAAAATCAAGTAGCTATTATTTACGCTGGTTCTAAAAACTTATTGAAAAGTGTTCCAGTAAATAAAGTAAAAGAATTTGAAGCTGATTTCTTAGCTTACTTAAACAGCAAACATAAAGATACGCTTAATGCGTTGAAAGCTGGTAAGTTAGATGACAATATTACTGATGTTATCGAAAAAGCAGCAAAAGAAATTTCAGCAAAATATAACTAATAAGACGATTAGATAATTAGATAATTGGAGATATCTTAAGATTCCCCAATTATCTAATTGACTAATTATCAAATTTTCTAATTAGAAAAGATGGCAAATTTAAAGGAAATCCGTAATAGAATTACTTCCGTTTCATCGACGATGCAGATTACATCGGCTATGAAAATGGTTTCTGCTGCAAAGCTTAAGAAAGCACAAGATGCAATCACTGCGATGCGCCCTTATGCCGAGAAATTAACGGAGTTGTTGCAAAATCTTTCTGCTACACTTGATGGTGAAGTTGGAGGAGATTATACAACACAACGTGAAGTTAAAAAGGTATTGCTTGTGGCTATAACTTCTAACAGAGGTTTATGTGGCGCATTCAATTCAAATATTATTAAAGAAGTTAAAAATCGTTCTGCTTTTTATGCTGGAAAACAAGTAGATGTTTTTCCTATAGGTAAAAAAGGAAATGATGCTTTATGTAAAACTCACACAGTTCACGGTCATCATAATGCAATTTTTGATCATTTGACTTTTGAGAATGTTGCTGCAATTGCTGATAATTTGACTCAAAAATTCTTATCTGGAGAATATGACAGAATCGAATTGATCTACAATCAGTTTAAAAATGCTGCAACTCAAATTGTTCAGACAGAGCAATTTTTACCATTAGCACCAATTAAATCTGATGTACCAGTTTCAGCTGCTGATTATATTTTCGAACCATCAAAAGAAGAGATTGTATTAACATTGATTCCTAAATCATTGAAAACACAATTATACAAAGGTATTCGTGATTCATTTGCTTCAGAACACGGAGCACGTATGACAGCTATGCATAAAGCAACTGACAACGCAACTGAATTGAGAAACCAATTGAAATTGACATATAATAAAGCACGTCAGGCGGCTATTACAAACGAGATCTTAGAGATCGTTGGTGGAGCAGAAGCTTTGAACGGATAATTTATTTTAGACATACAAAAAAGAGCCGACAAATATTTGTTGGCTCTTTTTTTATAATGTAATTTTCGTTCGGTAAGAATTTAGAAGAAAGTTATAAAATGGTGATTCTTGACGTTATTCAAAAGTCAAGAATCAAATACCATTTTATAAATTGTAGGCAGAAAGTAATCTGCAGTGCTTTGTCTTTCATGGGAACAAACTAGCTTTATCGGTCCCGGTGCTCTGTTTTTTTGAGGGTTACAATACAGCAGAATCAATCCCCTTTTGCTTTGTCTTTTGTGGGAACAAACTAGCTTTATTAGTCCCAATGCTTTTCTTTTTTATACGGGTTGTATTTCTAGCTTTTCTCAATCCCTGTGCAACAAATTTAAGAACAGACTATTAACTGAACGTTACATAATTTTTATGCTATCATTATAGATTTCACATGCGCTTAGTTTTTAAGTAATTTTCAGGCAATGGAAAAAAATGAGTATTTTTGAAGTCTATTTTTTTTCCAATGAAATTACTAATAAAAGAACTTACAGCCATCGAAGAAATGGTGGCTCAAATTGGCACCATGCGATTTCTGTATCCTAACCTTTCAGTTGAGAAATATGAAGCTTATCTATCAGAAATGGTTCCGCACAATTATATTCAGATTGGTGTTTTTGATGACGATGTTTGTTTGGGAATAACTGGTTGTTGGTCCGCAACAAAATTGTGGACAGGAAAGTATCTTGAAATAGATAATTTTGTAGTAAACCCAGATCATCGTTCTAAAGGAATTGGAAAATTACTTACTGATCACATTGAAGAAAAAGCAGTGAGATTAGAGTGCAGCAGTATTGTTTTGGATGCTTTTACCGGAAATTTTTCTGCACATCGATTTTATTATAATCAGGGCTATGGGCCGAAAGGATTTCATTTTGTGAAAATTTTAGACGAAAATAAAATAACACAATAAAATAGCTTCTAAGTTTTCTGATTGAATCAACAAATTCAATATTAAACAAAAGAAATGGTTATTTTTGTTTTACAAACCTTATTACACATATATTTTGGGATTATATAAGAATCTATTCAAACAAACTGCGATTTACGGACTTGCTACGGTTTTACCGCGAATGCTGAGTTTTTTATTGGTGAGATTATATACGGATATTTTACCGACTGCAGAATACGGAGAAGTCTCGATTGTTTTATCCTGGATGGTTTTTTTCAATGTTGTACTTTCTTACGGAATGGAAACAGCATTTTTTAGATTCTACAGTGCCGAAGAAGATAAGAAAAATGTAATTGCCACGTCTACAATATCGATATTTTGGTCGTCTATTATTTTCTTGTTTGTTGCTTTAATTTTTAGAAACACGTTAGCTGCATGGGCAGAAGTCGATGTTCAATACATTACCTATTCGGTTTGGATTTTAGTTTTAGACGCATTAGTTTTGGTGCCATTTTCTAAACTGAGGGCGAATCAGCGACCAATGGTGTATGCTGCAATTAAAATTGGAAATGTTTTCATCAACTTATTGCTGAATATTTTCTTTTTAATGTATTTGCCAAAACTTGCAGCTTCAAGCCCAAATTCAGTTTGGGATAATTTATATGTAGAAAACTTTCAGATCGCTTATATTTTCATTGCAAATCTTCTGGCAAGTTTGGCCACTTTTGTTGTGCTTTCGCCAAACTATCTTTCACTAGGAAGAAAATTCGACCCGGTACTTTGGAAGAAAATGATGAAATACGGTTTGCCAATCCTGATTGCCGGATTAGCTTTTGCGGTTAATGAACATTTTGATAAAATCCTTTTGGGGTATTTATTACCTGAAAATCTGGCTAAATCTGAAGTGGGCGCTTATTCAGCCTGTTACAAACTTGGGCTTTTTATGGTTTTGTTTGCAACAGCTTTTAGATTAGGTATCGAACCTTTCTTTTTCAGCCATGCAAAAAATGAAAATGCACCACAGACTTATGCCGTTATCACAAAATATTTTGTCATTTTAGGCTCTTTAATTTTGTTATGCGTGATCGTTTTTGCAGATATTTTGAAATTTTTATTACTGCATGATAAAGCCTATTGGGAAGCTATGAAAGTAGTTCCGCTAATTATTCTGGCGAACTTCTTTTTAGGAATTTACAATAACCTCTCGGTTTGGTATAAACTAACAGATAAAACAAAAATAGGCGCTTATATTTCAATTGTTGGAGCGATTGTTACTTTGGTTTTAAATTATATTTTAATTCCAAAATACAGTTATTACGGTTCGGCAATTGCTACTATTTCGGCGTATGGAAGTATGATGTTAATATCTTATATTTTAGGAAATAAGTACTACCCGATACCTTATGATATGAATAAAATTGGTGCTTATCTAGGAATTTCAATTGTATTTTCGGCTATCTCTTTTTATGGATTTAGAGAAAATTATTTTGTTGGAATTCCGCTACTTTTAGGCTTCATCTATTTTGTTTATCATAACGAAAAAGACACTATAAAAGGAATAATGAATAGAAAATAATACTGCTTTTTAAGCCTTAAAATAAAAAATGAAAATACAAATTATCAATAAATCACAGCACGCATTACCTAACTACGAAACAATTGCTTCAGCAGGAATGGATTTACGTGCAAATTTAACGGAGTCAATAACCCTAAAACCATTAGAAAGAACCATTGTAAAAACAGGACTTTTTATTGAATTACCAATTGGCTACGAAGCGCAAGTTCGTCCAAGAAGTGGTTTGGCGGCAAAAAAAGGAGTTACAGTTTTAAATTCACCAGGAACAGTCGATGCTGATTACAGAGGAGAAATAGGGGTAATTTTAGTAAATTTATCAAATGAGGAATTCGTAATCGAAAACGGAGAACGAATTGCACAATTAATTATCGCAAAACACGAAAGAGCTGAATGGATTGAAGTGGAAGAATTAACTGAAACATCAAGAGGCGAAGGCGGGTTTGGAAGTACGGGAGTAAAATAGAAAATTTAATAATTTAAAGATTGAATAATTAAAGATTTTTGAGATCTTTTAATTTTGCAATCTTTTAATCTTTTCAATAAAAAAAATGAAAATAATCGTTCCAATGGCGGGTCGCGGATCAAGACTTAGACCACATACTTTAACTGTTCCTAAACCATTAATTCCGGTTGCAGGAAAATCTATCGTTCATCGTTTAGTAGAAGATATTGCCAAAATATTAAAAGAACCAATTGAAGAAGTTGCCTTTATTTTAGGTGATGAAGCCTTCTTTGGGGATGATGTTGTGGAGAGCCTGCAAGATTTAGCAAAAGGTTTAGGTGCAAAGGCCTCAATATACCGTCAGGATTTACCTTTGGGAACAGGTCACGCGATTATGTGTGCCAAAGAATCTTTATCAGGACCAGCGGTAATTGCTTACGCAGATACTTTAATCAGAGCTGATTTTGAATTAGATCCTGCTGCTGATGCTGTAATATGGGTAAAACAAGTAGATCAGCCGGAAGCATTTGGCGTTGTAAAATTAAACGCTAATAACGAAATTATAGAATTGGTTGAAAAACCAAAAGAATTCGTGAGTGATTTAGCAGTTATCGGAATCTATTATTTTAAAGAGGTTGGTGATTTGAAGAAAGAACTTCAAGGCGTTTTGGATAATAATATTCAAAATGGTGGAGAGTATCAAATCAATGACGGAATCAAAGCAATGATGGCCAACGGAAAAGTTTTCAAAACCGGAAGTGTTGATGAATGGATGGACTGCGGAAATAAAGATGTTACTGTTGAAACAAATTCAAGAATGCTTGGATTTTTACATAATGATGGAGAGCATTTAGTTGATTACAGTGTCACATTAGAAAATTCAGTAATAATTCCGCCTTGTTATATTGGAGAAAATGTAGTGCTGAAAAACACTACAGTTGGACCAAATGTTTCTTTAGGAAAAGGTTGTCATGTAACAGATAGTGTTATAAAAAACAGTTTGGTGCAGACTTATTCTCAAATAAAAAATGCTACCTTAGACAATGCGATGATTGGAAATCACGTTAGTTATGATGGTAAGTTTACAAGCATCAGCATTGGAGATTATTCTGTTTTAGAATAAAAATTATATTTTAAAATGAAATTATGTAAATGATGAAAAGAAGAGTTTTAGTAATTTTATTTTTCGCGTGGCTTTGCAATGCTGCATCGGTTATGGCTCAGACTGAACCGGAAGATATTGCTATGGCAACCGATGAATATCAGGACTCTTTTTATGAATCGTTGAAACAAAAAGGAATCGAAAATTACGATAAGGCTATCGTATCATTAGAGAAATGCATAAAGCTCAAACCTAATGATGCAGTTGCTTATTTTGAATTGGGAAAAAATTATTTTTCTTTAAAGCAATATAGTAGTGCTCAGAGTTCTTTTGAAAAAGCAACTCAGTTAGATCCAAAAAACAAATGGTATTGGTTGGGAATTTATGATGTAAGTTATGAAACCAAAAATTATCCTTTGGCGATAGAAACGATTCAGAAAATTATTTCGTTTGACGAAGAATATAAGGACGATTTGATTTCGTTGTATATGTTGACGAATCAATACGATAAAGCACTTTCGACGATTAATGAAATGAACGATAAATTCGGAAAATCAGAAGATCGGGATCGTTATAAAATGCAAATTTTATCACAGGGAAAATATCAAAATGCTGAGATTACTAATTTGCTTGACCAGATTAAGCAAAATCCTAAAGACGAATCAAATTATGTAAATCTGATTTTTTTATATTCGAAAGCGGAAGAAACGGATAAAGCTTTAGAAGTTGCAAAACAATTGGCGAAAGAAATTCCAAATTCAGAATGGGCTCAGGTGAGTCTTTTCAAAGTGTATTTAGATGCAAATCAGGCTGATAAAGCTATTAAATCGATGAATGTGATTTTGTCAAGCCCAAAAATCGATTCAAAAATAAAACATCGTACGCTAAATGAGTTTTTGATTTATGTGAATAAAAACCCGCAGTATGCGCCGGATTTAGAAAAAGCAATTGCTTATTTTGACAACGATCCGAATGTAGATGTAGCGAAAGAAGTGGGGAAATTTTATCACAGTAAAAATCAGTTTGAGAATGCGATTAAGTATTATGAAAAGGATTTAAAATCAAACTCAGATACCGACCGCGAAACGAATTTGCTTTTGCTTGAAGCTTATACACAGGCAAAACAGTTTGAGCCGATGACTAAACGAGCGATGAATATGATTGAAGTTTATCCAAGCCAGCCTCAGTTTTATTATTATGCAGGTTTAGGAAACAATCAGTTACAACAATTTAAAAACGCAAAAACCGTTTTAGAAATGGGGCTCGATTATGTTGTTGATGATACGGCATTGGAGGCGAATTTTAATATTCAGTTAGGTGAGGCATCTAATGGGTTAGGAGATGCAAAGAAAAAAGAGGAATACTTTTTGAAGGCAAATGAATTATTAAAAAAGAAAAGGTAAAGATTAAATTCAGATGAAAAAATATATAGCATTAATAGTGATGTCGGTTTTTGTGATTTCGTGTAAATCGAAAGCTGTCGCAGTACAAAATACGGACAAAACTCTGGAAGCGCCAAAAGAAGACAAAAAAGCGATTCAAAAGCATTACGATAATAAACTAGACTTTAAAACATTATATATAAAAGCAAGTGCTAAATATGTTGACGAAAAACAGAGTCAGAATGTTTCTGTAGAAATTAAAATTGAAAAGGATAAACAGATTTTAGTAAGTGTTCGTTTTCTTGGTATCACAATGGCAAAAGCGTTGATTACGCCAACAACTGTAAGTTATTACGAAAAAATAAAAGGCAGTTATTACGAGGGTGATTTTACAAGTTTAAGTAAATGGCTGGGAACAGAACTGGATTATAGTAAAGTTCAAAATTTATTGGTTGGTGAAGCTTTGGACGATTTAAGAAAAGGAAAATATACACAAACGATAGTTGAAAATCTTATTCGTCTGGAAGAGGAGAAAGAGACGAATGTTAAGAAAAGCTTCTTTTTAGATTCGGATAAATATTTGCTTCAAAAAGAACAAATTTCACAGACAAAAGAAAATATAATGTTAGAAATTAAATATTCTGACAACAAAACTTTTGATCAGGGTGTACTTCCGACAAGTATTGAAATTAATGCCATTCAGCCAAAAGGAAAGACAGATATTAATTTAAATTATAATAATATTTCATTTAACGAAGAACTTTCTTTTCCATATAGTGTACCGAGTGGTTACAAGGAAGTTATAATTAAGTAAATTTGCAAAAAGAAAATAAAAACATGCCGAAATTTCTACTAAGCCTAATTTTTATATGTGCCACTACATTTATGTGGGCGCAAGATTCGCAGCAAGAAAAACTTGAACAGCGAAAAGCTCAGATTCAGCAGGAAATTAGAGACAACGAAAAAATGTTGCAATCTGTAAAGAAAAAAGAAAAATCGGCAGTAAATGTGTTTTTAATTCAGGCTAATAAAATTAAACTGAAAGAAAAACTAATTAATACAACAGCAAAACAAGAAAAGCTTATCAGTAATGATATGTATATTAATCAGGTTCAGGTTAATAAGCTAAAAAAAGAATTGGCAGTTCTGAAAGAAGATTATGCTAAAATGATCCTGAAATCGTATAAAAGCCGTTCAGAACAAAGTAGAGCGATGTTTATTTTATCTTCTGAAAGTTTTTTACAAGCGTATAAAAGAGCACAATATTTAAAACAATATACGAATTTCAGAAAAAATCAAGGTTTAGAAATTCAATCTAAAACGGCGCAACTAGTTGATTTTAATGCCAAATTAGATGGACAAAGACAGGTTAAGAAAAAGATTATTGCTGAAAATCAAAAGGAAAAGCAAAGCTTAGAAGTAGAAAAGAAAGAACAGCAAAAATTGGTGAATGCTATCAAAAAAGATAAAAACAAAATCATTGCTGATACCAGGAACAAACAAGCAGAAGCGAAAAGAATTGACAGACAAATCGATCGTTTGATTCGTGAAGCTATTGCTGAAGCAAATAGAAAAGCTGCTGCAGAAAGAGCAAAAGATAATCCAGGATCGACAGCATCAACTGCTCCGGTTTCATCATCTAAAATTGCGTTAACACCAGAAGGAAAAATTCTTGCTGCCGATTTTAAAGCCAACCGAGGAAAATTACCCTGGCCTGTTGAAAAAGGATTTATTTCGTTAGGTTACGGAGATCAGCCACACCCGCTTTATCCATCTTTAACAGTTCATAATTCTGGAGTTGAGATTACAACAGAAGCCGGAGCAACTGCACGAGCAGTATTTGAAGGTGTCGTTTCGAGTGTAATCGTTTTATCACCAATCAACAGAGCGGTTATGATTCAGCACGGAGATTATTTTACCGTGTACCAAAATCTAAGTCAGGTATTTGTAGAAAAAGGAGATAAGGTAAATATCAAACAAAGTATCGGAAAAGTAAGAACGAGTGGAGATACCGGAAAAACAATCATTAAGTTTTTGATTCTTCAAAATACATCAAATAATAATCCGGAAGGATGGTTGCAAAACAGATAACAAAAAGGGAGCTATTTGAAGCTCCCTTTTTGTTATCTGTTTTTTCGTATATAAAAATCAATAATGCTAAAACTTGTACACTTCTACAGGATAATCTTTCACGGAGGTTACCGATGTTCCCCAATTAAAATCAGTTTTATTGCTCATATTTTCTTTGTTATTACAGGAAACAAAAAGGAATAAAATACAAATCCTTATGATATAATATTGTCTCATTAATTCTTATACATTTTTACAATCGTTTTTTCTAATAAAATTTCCTCTCCTCCACATTTTACAGTAAAACTTGTGGTTTTATACATAAAGGCAGGTCTAATTTCTATCTCAATGGTTGCATCTGGATGATTTTTTTTCATTTTCTTAAAAGCGGCCACAATTTCATCTTCATCAAATTTTGCTTCGCCATTGTATATTTTAAAATAAAAAGAAATAGTAAGAGGCAATGGTACATGATTGAATAAGGCTTTATCTATTACCTCTTGATAAATATTATCTTCTTCTCCATTTATATAGATAATAGAATAGTGGTGAAGGGAATCGTCTTCTTTATAAAAAGAAGTTTGAAAACGCCAGTTGTATTTTTCGCGATACGTATCCCAAATCCCATAAGGAATACCAGAATTGTAAATTTTTTGCTGAAGGTATTTAGGAACAGCGCCTTTGTAAAAAATATCATAAAAAGTTTCCAAGTCTTTGAAAGCTCCCGGTACAGGAAGAAAAGTATTTAAATCGACATAAGTTTCTTTCGCTTGGTATCTTGCTACTTCTACACGGTGTGCTGCACCTGTTATAAAAAGCACAACCATACCACCTGGTACAACAGCAATAGTAATATGATTATACGTTTCATGCTCAGGCAGATTGGTTACGCTATTCCAATTATAAAATCCTTCACGAAACAAGGCTAGCATTTTATTTTGTGTAGTTTGATCTATGTTTGTGTCGATCTTCCAGAATTTTTTCTCGGCATAACTTACCCATGTAAGCGACAGCATTGTTGGTATAATATTTCCACCAGCTCCAATATCAGTACCGTCATATCCCCAGCCATCATCTTCAATTCCGGCACCATGTAGATTTGTAATAAATTTATCTTGCGTGGCTAGATAACCTTTATGGACTTCTATAGGATAATCTTTTACAGAGGCTACTGTGGCTCCCCAACTAAAATCAGTTTTTGTACTCATATCTTCTTTGTTATTACAGGCTAATAGTGCAAATAGTATAATTAGTTTAAATTTATTTTTCATGATCTTAATATTAATGCTTTACAATAAACCTTTTTCGTTCCGGTTCTGGCGCATTTACTAGAGTAGCTGTTGCATTGTAGTGCAAATAATGATTGCGCAGTTGTTTCAAATCGGCATCAGGTATCTTATGATTGATTACGTCTAATGGATTAGCAATCGCTTCGGCAGCATAATCTTCTATATATTTTTTTATCTTATTTAAAAAATCAATATTGTCTGTAAAAATATTTTGTGTAAAAACATATTTACTCATGGTTGTATTGTTAAACTTAATGTTTTGCTTTTCTGCAAATTGTTTTATCATGTGCAAGGGTATAAAGCTGTACTGATTACTAATGTAAGCTCTTTGTGAAATCAGTTTTTGTGTGTCATATAAAGAGTTTGCGCTATAATTAGTTTTATGAGGTTTGCCATAGGCATCACATATTGTAATTTGATCTTTGGTAAACCAGCCTTCATCTATAAGAATATCTCTAAACTTGCTTAATCTGGAACTTGCAAATGTGTTATCACAATAATCTGTTGCCAGCACATGTTCGCCATCTGGATCTGGGGCGACACCATGTGCTATGCCTTCGGGTCTGCCTTCAGGATAACTACCACCAACATCGCAATGTACACCGGGCATATACAATTCTACATGATTTTGACTTTTGATAATGGGCGATAAACTAAAGTTTTTTCGATGTTCCTCAGCTGCTACCATGTGTATAACATGTTTGGCTTTACTGATGGAGTTGAGTCCTAAATCTTTGATATCATTAAATTGTACCAAACCATGATGCGCGACAGTATCATACAATCCGGCAAAGCGAATTATTAATCGGTTAAATGTTATTCCTTTTTCGGTAAGCAAATAACCGAAATGACCGTTTGAAGGCATTCGGGTATTTGCATATTTAACATCTATGTTACGGCCATAGCGGTCTCGATTTACCTCGGTATAATACGATGGCAATGTAATTTCATGGACGAAATGACGCGCTGATGCAGCCCCACGGCTAAAGCCAAAAACATCAATAGTAATTGAGTCTATTTTTTTGTTCTCCTGTTTCGCCATAATGGGCATAATTTTTTGCGTCATCTGTTCTATTGCTCGACGTACCCTGTCTACAATACCTGAGTTGCCTGCACCAAAAGCCCCTCCCATAAAAAAATCATCCGTTTCATATTCACTTACATTTAGGTTTTCATCGCCCAAAGTATTAGTGTTCATTCCTTCAGTATAAATTTTAAAAGTTCTGCTCTCTTTATCTTCTATATAATTATCAAATAAAATAGCAACGTTAGAGAGATCATTTTCATAACTTCCTTCACCGTATTTGTATTTTATTTTATCTTTTTTAGTTAAATCATCATTGCTTTTGGCATATACATTTAAGCGTTCTTCGTTAGTATATGGGTTGTTATCTGTAGCAATTCTTCCAATACGTTTTTCTTCCCAATCGGTACGGGCAATGGTATCGTATCTGTTATTGTTTGTTCCATCAATAAAAACCCCAAACGTAAAATCAATTTTTTTTTGGTCATCGGGTACACCTGTCTTTTCTTCTTTTTCTCCCAGTACCAAAGGGTTATTGCCCGAGAGTTCGCCTTGCATTAAAATTCCGTTTCGGGATATTTTTAAAATGCAATTATCTAAATCTTTTTCTTGTTTTTCAATTTTTGGGTGGTGTATAATAGGTTTTAGGCTCAGTTTTGTACCACTGTTGAAACTTCCCGCTGCCTGAAACTGCCAGGCATGTTCTATAAATATTGGGAAAACACATTTTTGCACATTAGCACTCGATGTTTGTTCTTTTCCTTTGTCGGTAACAATGGCATCTACAATTGCTCCTTCTGGAGGTTTTGTAATTGTGTTGTATTTATGAATGTTTACTAGACGTGTAAATTCGGTTAAAGCCTTTGGGTCAAGTTTTTGTATTGGGTTGCCGTCTTTGTCACTGGGCGTTGGCGTTAAGTTTGTATCTGTAAAAAAGCCATCATCGGCTAGTTGTATTTTTATATTTTGCCCATACAAAGCTTCTGTATAAATGTGTAAATAAACAGTAGAGCCAAATGCAATTTCTTCGGTTATTTTCCTGCCGGTATAATCGCGCCACTCTGCGGCAATAACTTTTGGTGTTCCTATTGCATTTACAAATATTCCGTGTGGGATTTCACCTGTTGCAGGGTCATTTTGGGTAAAAACTTCGAGCCATGCAGGACCTCGGCCTTCAAGTAATTTTGGAAAACGTATTTGCTTGCTTAAACTATGAGGCAGTCCTATTGAAAAAGAGGCATTGTGAGTCATTGCTTTGCCTGCCATTCCTTTGCCAACGGCTTGCCAACACCAACTCATTCGATTTAATTCGGCTTCCAGTTTTTTATTAAATACTTCTTTCTGTTTGTTATATTCAGCTTCTTCTTTGTCTCTTTTATTATGTGCCTGTACGACCCAATATCTATTATCGTAATCTTTTATTTCCCAAACCTGTTCTTGAGTTAAACGGTTAAAAGGTGGTAATTTTTTTGGTCCATCTTTGTACAAATCATCTGTCTGTACAATTTCAACCGTAAACATTCCTGCTTTAGAAAGTGTTAAACATCCTGCTCCCGTATTCCATTTTTGCCCCTCGGCGAGTGGCTCTTTTGGTTTAATGTGCAAACTCTTACTCATTTTGTGTATTATTAATCATTAATACTTCATCATCCAAATCATGAAAATTTACTCCCGGCAATATTTCAGCCAATATTTGTGGCGAGCTATTTTTAATGTTTTTTTCTGTTAAATTTGCGGTCTGGCCATGATTTTTAATCGTTATACAATCTGGAGTTCCCATTTTACAAGTCGCTTTACTATCTTCAAGCAATGCTTTACCTTTATTCGAATAAGTTGCTTTTTCGTCAACACCAGACCACTGGGTTATGTCTATCACGCAAGGTAACGGGCCACTTGGCGAAGGCTGATTTTTGCATTTTCCAAAAGTATTTTTCTGCATTGTTTGTTTGACTTCTTTATCAGTTGCAATTAATTTTTCTTTTCCATCACTGTCATTTGCATAATGTTTTGAATGTGTTTTTACCAATAAAATATCAGTTTCTGGTGCCTCACTAAATTTACATTGACACGTTGCTCCCTGAACAACAAAATGTTTTTCTGCCATCACTTTATTTTTTTATTTAGACTTCCTTATTTTTTTTGAAAACTGATTTTATTCTGCTCCAGATACTTATTTTCTTTTTCGGAAAAATTTCTTCAACAAACAATTCTATTATCTTTTCAGTATACAAAGGGTTTTTCGGGAGTTTTGGAACAGGATTGTTTTTAATTTCCTTACTTAAATCGTGGAAATAATCATATTTACCATAATCTCTCTCTATCTTTTGCCATGATTCAAATATTCGTTGGTTTTCTTTATGTGAAGCATCACTCCAAGGGCGGTAAGAACTGCTTGGTGTAAGATGGTATATTTCTAATTGAATTTTTTGTTGTGTTTTTTCGTCAATTTTGGTTTCAAATGTTCCTAAAACAGAAAAAATGCTTCGATCTTCGTTATATAGCTTATAATCTACATTCATTTTAGATTCAACAGATTCTGATTTAGATTCGAATGATTCGGATTTTGGCAAATTATATCCGGCTATTATTTCAGAAATGTTTCTTTCGTCAATAGCAATTCCATTAGCGGTGATGTTTATTTTATCATCAGATGAACATAACTGATCGATAGACTGAACAACACCGTATTTTATGGATTGATTTCCAAATATTGGGGATTCCCAAATAAAATTGCAGCTTAATTTTTCAGAATAACTCACATAAAGAGGTTTGAAAAACAAGTGGAAAAACCAATTTTGATTAATTGATTTTTGTAGTACTCTATTGTTTAACATTAATGCGTCTATTTTGGCAACAACTTTTAGGATATTATCTCCTTTATAATATTCTAAAATATTTTTTCTTGTATCAGACCAACGTTTTACAATCTCATCATGATTCAGAATACTCTCAATCTCACCATTTATTTTAGTTTTTATTTTAATTGGAAAAATAGTTTCAGCCGCAGTATTTGCGATCTGTTCTATTTTAGAATAAGATGATTTATTATTGATAAAAATTTGTTTTCGGTTAATTTCAAAAACACAATTATGACCATATCGGTCGCTCATGAAATTAAGTTCTGTTTCATAAAAAATTTGTTCTTTAAGAACATCATTTTCAAGATTTTCATAGGTAAATCCGTAAGTTCTGGTTTGATTTGATGCGCCAAAATCCAAATCGAAATTGGTATTAAATTTTACTTTTTTTAAATTCATATTATAATTATTAGACTACATTATTACGTAGTTGGTTCTTCTGTACTCATAATTATTATATTAGAATTCATGGTTCTGATCTTGCGTATATTGAAATTGTTTCTTTAAAATGAATAAGATCATCAATTGCAATTTCTACAGAGGTTTTGGAATCGATAAAATCTAACCCTGACGTTCTATACTGGACAAAATGCTCATAGGTTGACGTCAATTTTATTTTATCTTTCTCTAATATTTCAGTAATAGGCAGTTGATTGTTTAAACATTTTACATTTATACCTTCGATTAATTTATCTTTATCTATACTATGAGAAATCGATTTTAAACTATTTTTCGCCTTGTCATATCGTGTTTGCACATCATTCCAATAGGTATGTGCAATTGGAGCCATGCCCCAGTCGGTTTTATGGTTTTGGCAATCTTCTTGTTTTTGCAATGAAATACTTAGGGCTTTTACGATGTTTAAATAAGCCCCATACTCTTATATTTTTTCGATCGTATCTACTTCACTGGAAAAATGTTGCTTGATATACTCAAAGTCAATACCATGGCAATCCACAACATTCTGGTTTTTATCCAGCGCTTTTATACTCCGGTTTCGCCCATTTTTTATTTGTAGCGCATCTTCTTCTATTAAAAGTGATATTGGTAACAAAGTGTTGGTTGATTGCTTAGACAATTGATTAAATTCACAATCGACTGGGGTTCCGAAGGCTTCTCTGTTAAATTTATTTATAAGAATGTCATAGGTCTTATTTTTATATTTGTCTATAAAAATTTCAAATTCACCTTTATAGTTAAACTCAATCCCATTTATGCATAGATTAGTCTTGTTTTCAATCAAATAATAATTGGACGTCATTCCCATAATAAGTTATTCTTTGGCTATTTTAGAAAATTTAATAAAAATAAACACTAAAAAAAGAACCAGATGACCACAATAAGGCATATTAACACGAGAATAGGTTTTTTATCAAGAAAATATGATTTAAAATATGTGCCTTTCAAAAAAACATATTTGATTTTGAAGAGTATTTGATAGTAAAGAAACCCTTGAATATAATTATTAGAGAAAGAAACTATTTAACAGACACTGCACAGCTACAATAAAAACAGCAGTTTTTCTTATTGTGAGACTTACTCCTAATCTTCAAAAGTTACTTGTAATTATTATCGTGATTATAATTCTGTTGATTTACCAGTTACAAAATCACAATCAAAATCGGAGTAAAAAGAGGTAAGAATGTAAAAATCATTCCATTGTTCAATTGAAATTGTATCGAGTGAAATTTAAAAATAGTATTTTTGCACTATGGAAACAAATAGACAGAAAAAAATAGGCGGTGTCATCCAAAAAGATTTGGTTGATATTTTGCAAGGTGAAGTGCGAAAAAACGGAGTTAGTAACTTGGTAATTTCCGTATCCAAAGTTAGCGTTACATCAGATTTATCTGTGGCAACAGTATATTTAAGTATTTTTCCGCAAGAAAAAGCAAAGGAAACTTTAGAAGGTATAAAATCTAATACGACCTTAATTAAACACGACTTGTCGCAGCGTGTTCGTTTGCAATTGCGTCGTGTACCAAACCTGGTATTTTTTATCGATGACTCATTAGATTATATCGAAAAAATTGACAACGCTTTATCAAACAGAGAAAACCCAATTGAAAACCGTGATCTTTTAGAAAAAAGAAGAAAATCATAAATTGAATTTCCCCCTTTACATAGCCAAACGTTACATTTTTAGCAGAAGTAAAAACAATGCTATCAATATTATTAATCGCATTGCCAGCATGGGAATTATTGTTGGCACGATGGCTTTGTTTGTGGTTTTGTCTGTTTTTAGCGGACTAAAAGTGTTCAGTCTTTCTTTTACCAATGAAATCGATCCGGACTTAAAAATTACGAGTACCTACGGAAAATCATTTTTAATTACACCAGATCAGGAAAGTCAGATTAAAAAAATGGAAGGCGTTGCTTCGTACACCAAAATTATCGAAGAGCGTGTTTTATTTTTATTCAGGGACAAACAGCAAGTTACTTACTTAAAAGGAGTTGACAGTCTTTATCCTGTAGTAAACGATATCAAGAAAAAACTTTTTAACGGACAATGGATTAAACCGGATACGTATCAGGTTGTAGTCGGGTACGGAATTGCGAGGGATTTTTCGATGGGGATTCTTGATTTCGAAAACCCATTGCAGATATTCGCTCCAAAACCCGGAAAAGGCGGTATCGAAAATCCTGAAGATGCCTTTAATAAAACCGATGTTTTGCCTGTCGGAATTTATTCGATCAGTGAAGATTTAGATTCCAAATATGTGTTTGCCGATTTAGGATTGACTCAGGAATTATTGATGTACAAACCGAACCAGATTTCTGGTGTAGAATTCAAGTTGAAAGACAATGCAAATGAAAGCACCATCAGATCTCAACTGGAAAAAATTTTCAAAAATAAAATGACAATCAAGAACAGGGCACAGCTTAATGAATCTCTGTATAAAATGCTCAACACCGAGAATATTGCGGTTTATTTGATTTTTACTTTGGTGATAATTGTAGCACTTTTTAATTTGGTTGGCGCGTTGATTATGATGATTTTGGATAAAAAAGGAAACCTGAAAACCCTTTTTAACCTTGGAACAGAAATCAACAGTCTTCGAAAAATATTCCTGCTTCAGGGAACTTTGTTGAGTGTTTTTGGAGGAATTATTGGTCTTGTCCTCGGAATTATTTTGGTTGTTTTGCAACAGGAATACAACCTGATTATGTTAACGCCAACTTTAGCGTATCCTGTCGTTTTCACTCTAGAAAATGTACTTATCGTGATGGGAACTATTATTTCACTTGGTTTTGTGGCTTCTTTAATTGCCAGCAGCCGAGTGAGTAAAAAGCTGTTAGATTAATATTTCTTCCTAAAAAATATTACTTATATTTATCTCCTTAAAAATTTTAAGTATATGATTGTTTCTGCCTAATCCTATTTTATTTTTCAAATAATTAGGATACTTCAGTTTTTTTCTCGCGTTCAGATTCTTCAATCTGAATCAATTTTATCATTTATCCTAATATATCATGACAGAAACAACAATACAAAAAAGTTTACTTTCCCGAATTTTCAATACAATAAAACAAGCTGTTAAAGGTGATGAATCCTTCGATTATACTGCCGGAAGCATTAAAAAAGCCGTTATACTATTAGCCATTCCGATGGTTTTAGAAATGATGATGGAATCGGTTTTTGCCTTGGTCGATTTATATTTCGTTGGACATTTAGAGCACAGTAGTTTTGCAATTCAGACAGTCGGTTTAACCGAATCTGTATTGACGATTATTTATTCGATCGCCATCGGAATGAGTATGGCGGCCACCGCAGTTGTGGCACGCAGAATTGGAGAAAAAGATCCAGTCGCTGCCGCGAAAGCCGGAATGCAGGCTATTATTATTGCATTTGCAGTCAACACTTTGATGAGTATTTTGGGCGTTATTTATGCCAAAGATATTCTGTTATTGATGGGCGCTTCCTCAGATGCCGCAGAACACGGTTACCGATTTACACAAATTATGATTGGAAGCAGTTTGTGCATTATGCTTTTATTTTTGGTAAACGGAATATTTCGTGGAGCCGGAAATGCTGCAATTGCTATGAAAAGTCTTTGGCTGGCTAATATTTGCAATATTATTTTATGCCCAATTTTGATTAATGGTTTGGGTCCAATTCCTGCGTTTGGATTGATTGGTGCGGCATTGGCAACAACGTTGGGACGAGGCATTGGGGTTTTATATCAGGTGTATCATTTGTTTTTTGGAAACGGGGTTTTAAAAATTAAAATCGCTTATTTGGTTCCTGACTTCAAACAGATGAAAGCTTTAATTAAAATTGCTGCACCAGGAATTTTGCAATTCGTAATTGCGTCTTGCAGCTGGATTTTTCTGGCGCAATTAGTAGCGACAACGGGTGGCGATCATGGTTCGGCAGGTTATCAGACAGCTTTGCGAATAATGATGTTTTTTATTCTTCCCGCTTGGGGACTCAGTAATGCCGCTGCAACTTTGGTGGGTCAGAATTTAGGAGCTAAACAAATAGATCGCGCCGAGAAATCGGTTTTTACAACCGCAAAATACAATGTTATTTTCATGGCGACAATTATGGTCATTACCTTAGTTTTTGGAAAGTACATTATTTCATTTTTTACCAATGATGAAATGGTCAAAACAGTTGCGATTGAAGCTTTGCAGATTATGAGTGTAGGATTTGTCTTTTACGGAATCGGAATGGTTTTGATCAATACTTTCAATGGGGCAGGAGATACCTGGACACCAACCGGAATTAATTTCTTCGGTTTTTGGCTGTTCCAGATTCCGTTAGCGTATATTTTGGCGAAACATTTTAATATGGGACCAACAGGCGTTTTTATTGCAATTCCGGTTGCAGAAACCGCAATTACTTTAGCCGGAATTGTGCTTTATAAAAGAGGAAAGTGGAAACGTATTCAGGTATAATTAAAATAAAAAAGACCTTCAATTGAAGGTCTTTTTGTTTGAATAGTTAATATAATTCATGTGCGTTAAACAATATTCTTCAATGTATTTTAGATTAGGTGATTTATTTTTTGTGTTAAACAACCAATCTAATTCTGAATAAATAGTTTTATAAGAAGATTTCTCCGCCCCTAATTCGGTAATTCTGCACAGTAATTTTAGTGCTCGTATTTCATCTTTAGTATTTTTATGTATGGTCAGAGCATGGAATTGACTTTTAGCAAGAGAAGGGTTATAAAATATTGATAAATAACCTGAAGCTAATTTCCATAGATAAGGATTTGATGTTTTTTGTTCACTATCAATTTTGTTGACAAGAAAAACAACATCCATATCAATATTTTCTTTTGTTTTCTTTTTATCTAATAAAATCGGATAAGTCATTAAACTACTAATTCTTGTTTCTTCTTCATCAATCAATTTTGGTAATAGGTAATCTAAATGAGGGCTTTTGGGATTGAGTTTATAAATTTCTGCTATTGCTGTTTTTTTATCTGCTGTGAAACCATATAAAGCCCATAATGCAATTTTTTCATTATTGGTTTTTGCAAGTGACAAAGAACCATTAAAAGACTCGTTATCTTTAATATGGAAATTGTTTGCTATTTCAGCTCTATTTTCAAGATTATTTTCAAATATAATACTATATAAATAATTTGCTTTTACTTGATTATTTTGTTGTTTGTATATACCAGCACAATATGATAATGCTCTATAATAAAGCTCATTTTTTGGTTCTAAATTTTTAGTATTATCAAAAAACAAAAGTAAATTATCTTTTTGGTCACTATAAAAGTATGCTTTTATAATTTGAAACCAATATCGGTTTCTAAGAAAAGGATCTTCTAAACTTTTGTATTTTAAAAGTAATTCATCTATAACCTTATGATTGACTAAAGGAATACTTGTATCATTATAATTCCAGGAATATTTGGAAGAAACGCTGCTTTTCTCTATTTTCTTGGCAAAATAGATGAATTCAAAAAAGTTAAAATTTTTGTCGAATTTTAATTGAGTTTTCCTTTTATGCTGATTTGAACTATAAATTTCTTTTATCTTCTTTTCAGCATTTTCATTTAATAAAAAATATTCTACTGTATCGACTTTTACCTTGCCTTCCAGATAATTATACCATTCAGTTAAAATAATTTTATTATATCGAGTATTATAACTAGTATTAAAATTAATATCATAATATTTAATTTCTTGTCTGAATAAAAATGGAGATAATGATTTTTCGGAAATTTTATTATTTAAAAACGGAGCTTTAGTATTTGATGAATTATGTAGAAAGAATACCGCAGTAATAACGCTGATAAAACTAAAAAGAATTGCATATTTTTTGAAAGAATCTTTTTTCATCTGAAAAGGGTTTTAAATTTATGGGATCTAAGTCGTAAAATATTAATTCATTTGGAGTGTTTTTTAGTTTAGGACTTAGATCTTTAATGATTTCATATAAATCTTCTTTTTGAACAGCATCAATTTGTATAATGTCTCCTTTTTTATAAAATATACCATCTTTAAGTAAATTGTTTTTAGCAATAACTTGGTTTTTTCTAACAACTTTGAAGTTGTTTCCTAAATAGAATTGTTCGGTATCTGTTTTGCTATATAAGGCAAGTACTTTATTATTTCTTCGATGAATAATCCAAGAATAAACAGGAAGAGCTAAATCTAATTTCAAAGGGTAATCTTTTAAATTTTTTATGTACTTTTTGGCAATGTTTCTATCATAAATTAAATTGTCATTAGAATCAAGAGTACTCATATTATAATACATTAAGACACCTCTGTCAACATTTGGAATACCTGCCAATTTTAAAAATTTTATTTGATGTAAACGAATCGTTGCAGATAAGCTACCTTTAAAATTTGTTTTAAAAAGTGACAGGAAAGCAAAATAATTATCTCTGCTTTGTTTTGACCAGTCACAATCAAATTGAATTTCTTTTATATGTAAGTTGTTCTTTTTGTTTATTTGTTCAATCAAATTTTGAATTTTATCTGCTAAGTCAGATATATTTAAAGATTGATTAAGCATAACTTCATTTTTTACAAAAACGACGGGAACAATTTCTAAATTTTCTGGTTTTTCTTTAAATATTATAGGTAAGAGAGGTAAAGGACTATTGTCTTTTAAAGCGACATCGAAATATCGTATATAGATTTTGTTGATATTATTTTCTTTTAACATAATCTTTTCCTCATTATTTAAATTGAAAATGGTTTTCCAATAATAGAAAGAAGCTTTTGGTTTTGGTTCATCTTCACAACTTATCAATACAAAAATGAAGGCATAAAAGAGCATATATAAATTTTTCATATGTTATTATAACTTATAATTTAATGTGAATAATATTACTCGTGGCATAATATAAGTGATTCGTTCACTTACAGCATAATCTAAAAATGAAAATTCATTTTTAGTTTTATTATTGAAAAAATTATTAATTGAAAGTTCAAAGGAAAGAGGGCTGTTCTTCTTTTGATAACTTAATGAGGTATTGATAATGTTATAAAAACTATTTTGGTGATTGCTATTAATGTTTTTTTGGCTATCGTAAGAAAAACGATAATTCAATGATGGGAGTAATTGAAAATTTAAATCTGAATTTATAGATGTTGTTTTAAAACTAGAATTTGTTAATCCTAAAAATTGACCAAATCCCTTAGTATATCCTAATTTAAAATCGGGCCATTTTTTATATGTAGTTTTAAACCAGATTCCAATTTTTTGATTGTTTCTATTATTTGACGAGGTAATTTTGTTTAATGTTTGCAAATAATTAAACCAGTTGATATTGGATATTAATTTGATATTAAAGCGATAGATGTCTTTTCCAAAAGAAGCGTTGAAACTATAATTAGTTTCTGGATTGTTAGTTAGAATAGGAGTGTTGTATTGATTTATCCCATTTATTACAACTTCGTTACGAATTGTTTTTATTTTTTGATTAAAACTTAATCCTGCATCCAATGTGATTTTTCTGTAGGTGTCCATTTTGCTATACCTCAAAGTTCCAAAATGATATTGCTCATATTTTAAATCGGCATTACCCCTGTAAATCAAGTTGTAAGATTGTAAAGTATATTGATCCGCAAGCTGGTTTACAGTAGGAAAATTATTAGCTAATTTGTATGTAAGAGATAATGATTCTGAATTATTAAATTGATACTCACTATTTAATTGCGGAAGAAGTTTAGTTTGTGAATATGCCGATTCACCAGAGAATTGATCAGTAATTAATTGATAATGATGTAAAAATAGACCAATTCTATTTTTAAGTTTTCCTATTTTGTTTTTATATTCTATTCCTAAATAGCTATCATTCATTTTATATTCTATATCGTTTTCAAAACTATTCTGAGAAAAATTCTTGTTTGTTCCATTGGTAAGATTTTGCATCTCATTGGTCAGAAAATGAGAAGTTTCAAAATTGTTTCCTATGGAAGTATATATATGATTGAAATCATTCAAAATCCAATAATGTTTAAATAAAACATCGACATTATTATTTTGAATTCTTTTGAGTTGTTTAATTGAGTATATACTGTCTTTTTCAATTGGAATAATACCTTGAAAAAATGGCTGGTTTGTTATCCAATTACTTATAGGAGTATTATGTTCGTATTGTTGATTTATAGCTAATGTTGTAGTATGAGATGTGTTATATTTTTTATGCCATTCCAAATATTGTTTAAAAGATTTATTATCGGCTTTTTGAATAGTTTCAAAGAGGGTTGAGTTTGAAGTTGTAATAGAATTTATTACTTGTGTTAAATTGTTTGTACTAGTTTGATACTGAATATTATAAAACCAATTATTTTTTTTATTTGGTAAATAATCCAATTTTAGATTATAAATAGCAAGAATGGATTCATTATTTCCTTTTTGCAATTTATTTTCAAACGAGGAATTATTATTCTCCAAATATTGATTATTGATTTCAGATTTTGAGTTTGTGAAAATTTTTGAAAAAATTCCAAACGAAGAGACATTTAATTTAGAAGAAAAATCATGGCTAAAATTAAAAGCACCAAATTGTGATTTGTTTAAAATAACATCATTGTCTGTTCTAGTAAAAGAGAATAGATTGGTTAATGGTTTTCTCTTTTCTATAAAAGTACTGGCCCCACCTTGAAATCTAGTTAAATCCTGGTAAGTGAATACTCTTTTCCCCACATTATTTAAGTCTCCAATAAAACTAATATTTGTTTTAGGACTGTAGTAAAATAACGCTGCATGACCTAAATAAAAGTTATTGTCATCATTACCAGCTTCGACACCAGCTTCAATATCTCCAAAAACGAATTTTTTTTTATCTTCTTTTAATTTCACATTCATAGCTAATTCATCACTGTCAGAAACTTGTTTAAGTAACCCAACTTGATTAAAATGGTCAATAACCTCTATTTTATCAAGTGCATCTGCAGGAATATTTTCTACAGCTAGTTTTGACCCACCGCCAAAAAATGGTTTACCTTCTACTAACATTTGTGTTACTTTTTTTCCTTGTACAGTTACTTCGCCATTTTTGTCTACTTCTACACCGGGTAATTTTTCCAGTAATTCTTTCATTTTCCGTTCACGTCCATTTGCAAAACTTTTAACAGAATAAGTTAGTGTGTCTTTTTTTATGGTTATTGGAGTATGTTTTATTATAATTTCTTTTAAATTTTCTTCTTTTCGTTTTAAGTTAATTTGATAATAATCTAATTTTGAATCGGGTTCTATTGTAAGGACTTTTTCTGTGAAACCTAAATAAGAAATTGTTATTTCATATCCTTCGTTGCTTTCCAATTCTAATTTAAATCGCCCCTTATTATCAGTGATTGTAAATTTTATTCCGTTATTTTTTGCTCTAGGAACAGCAATAATATTTGCATGTTCTAAAGATATATTGTCATCTGATAAAACGATGCCGTTTATTTTCTTTGCCTGCGAAAAACAAAAAACAGGCATAAGTAATAGAAGAATAGGAATATAGAATCGCACTTATATTTTTGTTTTATTATTTAAATTCATCGACAAAAATTAAAGCTGTCTATTATATTCTTCTTGTGTAATGTATCGTCCGTTCTTTGGTTTTTCAATTTTTATGGGTGCACCTTTAATATTAAATTCAATTTTAGAAGCATAAAAATATGTTCTGGAATTGAAACTGGCTTCTAAAACTAAGCCCGGTACACCATCAAGCCCTTTAGGTCCAAAAGGGAATGAAAGTTCTGGAGCAAACCAGACCTCCGGATTAAAAGTGAGCATTTTATTCCTTTTAATACTAAATTCTTGATAGGTACAAATAGCTTTATAACATTTGTATCCACTGATCATTTTGGTTTCATTGGTTATTTCCCATTTATATTCATCGTAAGGATGAATAATATTTAGCATTCCACCAAAACTTGTTTGTTCAATTTTTTCTTTTGTAGTAATATCTTTGAAGTAAACCCCTTGTGCTCTGATTGCCATTATTTTATAAACAAACGGGTTTTCAACATCTAATTTTTCTACCATTGAGGAAATACTCTTGTCTTTAGTGAAATATAGTTTGCATTCTATTAGTTCGCTCGCAGCTTTGCGCTCTTCGAATCTTTTTTTTTCTTCAATACTTCTAACTTTGTTGTCGATAGTTTCATTTGGTATTAATCCCATTTTATAGGTTACACATGATATTGAATCTTGCATGCTTTGAGAATGTAAATTGACAAAAAGTAAAAGGAATAAAATGGATATTTTGTGTTTCATAATTTTTTAAGTTATACGCTCCAATTAAGGAGCGTAGGTTTTTAATTGTAATTAATGAGATATACAGTCATTATAATAACCACAATATGCTTGATGCCATTCAGCATCACTTAGGCATCCGTGATCAACTTCATCCCAATTTGCTTCTGACGAAGCTAAATCTGAACAATCGTTCAGTAATTTCGAACAATCATTTGCGAAGGCTGCAGAACCTAATGCAGACATCAGTATTGATGCAAATAATAATTTTTTCATAATTAAATTTTATATGTTAATAATATGGCGAAGATATAAGTATTGAATTAAATTTAAAGATTATTCTTACTCTATTTTTGCATAATAAAGGTAATATCTTATAAACTATCATTTTTTTTATTAAATTTATAATTTCAATAACTTTAAAGTCATGAATGTAATTGTTGGTAATAAACTAAAGAAATTGCGTAACCAAAGAGGATTAACACAAAAGCAAATGGCAAATTTGCTTGCAATTTCGCAATCAGCTTATGCTCGTATAGAAAATGGAGAAAGTGGGTCTTGGGCAGGGCATATTAAAAAGATCTGCAAGATTTTTGACATACTGCCACAAGAATTGGTAAAAGATGATAATTGAATAAACTGCCATTACTTTAGCAGGAATTATGCTTTATAAAAGAGGAAAGTGGAAACGTATTCAGGTTTAGGGTTTTATTTCGTACAATATTTCTTAAATATTTCCGTTGATTCTTAATAACCAAAAACAGATTCACATGAAAACCAACATTAAAATTTTAGTAGTTTTAAGCTTTGTATTATTTGGACTTTTTGCTTTTAAGTCATTAGAAACTAAAAAAGTAATTGTTATTGACGCTGGTCACGGCGGAGATGATTTGGGAGCAAATATCGAAGGTTTACAGGAAAAAATAATTACTGAAACCATTGCTAGAAAAATTAAAAGTCAGAATAAAGGCGGCAATTTAGAAATTGTTTTGCTTCGCGAAGGTGATCATTTTATGGAATTAAGCGAACGAGTTTCAATCATCAACAATTTAAAGCCAAATTTAGTTATTTCATTACATGTTAATTCTAATAGTAACATCAAAGCTAATGGAGTAGGAGCCTATGTTCCATCTAACAAAAAACTTTATGATCAATCAAAAGAAATTGCTGAGATTGTAGTTGATAAGTTGGCTTCGACAGGAAATCTTAAAAAACGAAATATAAGTGAAGCACCTTTTTATATCTTGAAAAATTCCAACTTTCCCGCAATGACTTTAGAAGTTGGATATTTATCGAATCAAAATGACAGAAACTATATTACCAGTGAAAAAGGGCAAGACGAAATTGCTGCCAAAATTTTGGAAGCTGTAAAATAAAGAAAGAGAATTTAAAGTAAAAAAGACCTTCAATAGGAGGTCTTTTTTTATGTTTAAAAGTTAAATATTTTATAAGTACATTTATTTATTGTAAAATATTGTACTTTTGAGCGTACAATTTGAAGTACGTAAAAACATTGATTATGAAAGCCGTTACAATTTCTACATTAAGAAAAAATATAAAAAACTATTTCGATGAAGTATCAGAATCATCAGAAATAATTGTTGTTCCCAGAAACACAGAAGAAGATGCCGTTGTAATAATTTCAATGAAAGAATATAATTCTATATTAGAAACCCAGCATTTGTTATCAACTAAACAAAATAGAAAAAGACTTTCAGAATCTATAGAACAAATGGAAAAAGGAAATCTTGTAAATTTTAATTTAGATGAGCTTTAGATTGTATGGATATTTGTTTTACAAAAAATGGTTGGGAAGAATTTGAATATTGGCTTGAAAATGATAAAGAAACTGCGATAAAAATAAAAGAATTAATAAAATCAATAAGAGAAAATCCTTTTAAGGGAATTGGAAAACCGGAACCTTTGAGACATGATCTAAAAAGTTTTTGGTCAAGACGAATTAATGGCGAACATCGTCTGGTTTACAAAGTTTCAGGAACGAAAGGTGCTGATCAAAAATGTATTATAATACAATGTCGATTTCATTATGACGACTAACATAAAAAAAGACCTTCAATTGGAGGTCTTTTTTTACGTTTTAAACAAACTCATATCCAGCATAAACCTGTTCGATTTCTTTCATAATCGCGAATAAATCTTCAGGAGCATCTGTGGTAACTAATTTTTGTTTGTATTCTTTAAAAGAGTGAATTCCTTTGAAATAATTGGTGTAATGACGACGCATTTCAACAATTCCTAAGCGCTCCCCTTTCCATTCCATAGACCACATTAAGTGATTTCTGGCAGCTTCAACACGATCAATAACCGTTGGTGCAGGCAAGTGTTCTCCGGTTTTAAAGAAATGTTTAATTTCGTTAAAAATCCACGGATAACCAATCGCAGCACGACCAATCATGATACCATCGATACCGTATTCATTTTTATATTTTAATGCTTTTTCAGGACTGTCGATATCACCATTTCCAAAAATTGGCATTGTAATTCTAGGGTTGTTTTTAACACGTGCAATATGCGACCAATCGGCATGGCCTTTGTACATTTGTGCACGGGTTCTGGCGTGAATTGTCAAAGCCTGAACTCCAATATCCTGCAGCCTTTCTGCAACTTCATCAATATTAATAGAGCTTTCATCCCAGCCTAAACGTGTTTTTACGGTAACTGGTAAATCTGTACTTCTGATTACGGCTTTCGTTAAACGAACCATCAAATCGACATCTTTCAAAACACCGGCTCCTGCACCTTTACAAACTACTTTTTTTACCGGACATCCAAAATTGATATCCACTAAATCTGGTTTTACAGTAGAAACAATTTTAGACGAAAGTGCCATTGCTTCTTCATCGCCACCAAAAATCTGAATTCCAACCGGACGTTCGTAATCAAAAATATCCAACTTCATTCTACTTTTGATCGCATCACGAATCAATCCTTCCGACGAAATAAATTCAGAATACATTAAGTCAGCGCCGTGCGTTTTGCATAATCTGCGAAACGGCGGATCGCTCACGTCTTCCATCGGTGCTAATAATAAGGGAAATTCGGGTAATTCTATGTTGCCAATCTTGACCATCTTCAATATTTTGTGCAAAATTACAACTTTTTAGTTCAATTTGTACCAAATTGAGGGGCAAAGGTTCAGAGAGGCAAAGGTTCAAAGGTTTTTTTATCAGACAATTAGCTAAGCCTTTGTCCCTCTGAACCTTTGTAACTTTGTACCTCTACTACGTTCTATAGTCAAAAAACCGAATAGGTTTTCGGCTCATCGGATTAAAAACCAACGGATTTAAAGTTTCTTTTGAAGCGAATTCAATTTTTGGAGTAACTCGTAATTTTGCTCTGAAATGATCTTTGATTTCCTGCAAAAATTCAGGAGTTTGATTTTTTACGGCAATTTTTATCAGAATTTCATCTGTGCCCAAATCATTGGTTGAGATTTCGATAATATGATTTTCGATATTGTCAAAATCACTCAGAACATCATTCATCGCTGGCGGATAAAGTGTTGTTCCTTTGTATTTTATCATTTGTTTTTTACGGCCAATTACGGGACCAACGCGCAAAGTATTTCTGCCGCAAGAACAAGGTTCATCATGAAGCTGCACAATATCACCCGTTTTAAAACGTAATAACGGCATGGCTTCAATTCCCAAAGTGGTAAAAGTCAATTCGCCGGCTTCGCCATTTTTTACAGGCATATTATTTTCATCCAGGACTTCCACAATAATTAATTCGGGATGATGATGACCTCCAATTTCGTGTTCACATTCCGTAAAAGCAGTGCTCATTTCGGTAGAAGCATAAGTCGAAAACAACTTAATATTCCATTTTTCTGTGATTTTTTTGGAAAGCGTATTCATCGTAAAATCCTGATTTCTCAAAGATTCTCCAATGCAAATTGCACCTTTTATACTCGAATTATTATAATCAATTCCTTGAATTTCAGCGTATTCAATCAATTTCAGAAGAAAGGACGGAACCGTAATTAAATACGAAGGTTTGTATTTCAAAATCGAATCCCATTGCAATTCCGGAATTCCCGCACCAACGCGAATAACGCCTACTTTTAATTTTCGTAATCCTAGAAAATAAGCCAAACCAGCCATGAATTTTCGGTCGATTGTAGTCATTAATTGTACGACATCGCCTTCTTCAATTCCGGCGCACGCGAATGAAATTGCTTCATTATACGCCAGTCGATCCAAATCAGAATCGGTTAAACCAAAAGTTACCGGATCACCTAAAGTTCCTGAAGTTGAGGCGTAATCAATAATTTTATGTTGCGGAACACACAAAAAGTCATCGTTATATTGCTGTAAATCCTCTTTTGTTGTAACAGGTAAATATTGTAAATCTTCAAGCGTTCTTATTGTCGAAATATCAATATTTCTTCCCGCAAAAAGACGTTTGTAAAAAGGAGAATTCTCGCTGATATATTTTAAAAGTTCTGCTAATTTTTGCTCCTGAAAAACTTTAATTTCTGCTAAAGAATCTTTTTCTATTGATGGAATCATGTTCATTTTCTTCTGAGTTTTTTTAAATATTTTTCAATTGTTTCTTTTTCAGGAACAGTTGTAATTTCTTTCGTTAATGCTTTTTCGAAGTTCGATTGAGCCAGCTGAAAGTATTTTTTTTGATAAAAGTACAACCCTGCTTTATAATATACAACCCAATAATCAGGATTTAAAGATTGATAGTGCTGAATAAATTCAAAAGAAACGGTCTCTTTGTTTTTCAGGTACAAATCCATTTTGTCGTCTTCAATTTTAAATTTCTGATAGTTTTTAAAAGCGGGAGTTTCTAAAAAAGGATCTTTGGCAATATTTAAATTTTCTTCTTCAAATGAAACTACAAAATCAGATTTTCTTTCCTTAAAAATAGAATCTAAATTGTAACAGACAAATTCGCCCATTTGATACGGATTGGCCGAAACCCACACTAATTTTTCTTTCGGTTTAAAGATAATTCCATGATGTGCCAGCAATTGATTGAGCGCTTTTTCGTTGCCAAAACCGAGGGAAATATTTTGCAGCCCTTCCTTATTACGAAGAATTTCCGAAGCAATTTTTGGATTTATTTTTTTGTTTTCAGAAAGAAGTTCCTGCATTCTTTCAAATCGATATTTAGAATGGCTGTTGGCAATTTGCGATAAATTACGCTCATTATCTTTTAAAGCATCACTTTGAAAATGATTCGAACAAATTAATTGATTACTGTTTGGATCGTAAACGCCCATTTTTTCGGGAGAAACCTCAATTAAAATGGCTTTATTATCCAGAGCGCTTCCCACCATTATGGATTCAGAAACAAAAACTTTTCTTTTTTTTGCAATAGCGATGGCTTCGTCAATAGTTGAAGCGTGCTGTAAAATTTCTCTGGTCAAAATCGAAATCGGGGTTTTGGCGCTCATGGGAATTTTCGATTTACTAGCATTAATTGTTACCGTCAAACCTTCTAAATTCATTCCGGAAACGGCACCAATCATTCCGGGCCAGGTAATCGTCATAAACGGATGACCTTCTTTCGGATTTATAAAGGCAACTATTTTGTTTTCCGCGAAAGCGTCATTCACATAAAAGTCAAAATTGCGCCCCAGAATTAGATTTCCGTCTTCAGATTTTTCTCCCCAGACCGCAAAAGACGAACATCCAACCAAAGCCAGATCCTGCAAGGCGTGCCCAATATCATGCGCCGCATGCAAATATAAACTGCGCTGATATTGTGGTGCAATGTTATCAAAATCATGTGAAGCATATTGCGAAATACCAAAAATTTCCGTTTGATATTCTGCAGCAACATTCGAATATAATTTTCGATTGTACCATTTTAGAAATTGACGAAGTATTTTTTGCTCAAATTTTGATGGCACCAAATCCTTAATTTTCGAGAAAAATATTTGCTGTTGACGTTCTAAAAGGGAGTCGGATAAAGCGCCGGTATTAAGGCCAATTTCTAATGGATCGCCTTCCGCATATAATTCCCAAAGACCCTGTTTGTTTTTTAAAAGCGAATTATTTCCAGAGATAAAAACACTGTCTGAAAGTTTTGTCACAACAGGTCGTGTCGCATTATAACTGGAAATATCGGGCTGATGATTTTTTTGTTTTGATGTACCACAGGAAAACAGAATTCCTAAAAAACCGATGAAAAGAAGGTATGTAATTCGGTTTTTCATAATCCATTTATTCAGATGCCTTATTGATTTTTGTAATTAGATATTCTTTTCCAACAATTTCTGAGCAAGTTACCACGGCTCCAATCGTAACGCCTAAAACTCCATGCATGTTGATGCTTTGACCTGTAAGATATAGATTTTCTAATTTGGTTTTGGACGGAATTAAAGTTTTCAGCGGGTTGTTTGAATCTTTAACATAACCATACATATTACCGTTATCACCGCCAATATAATCCCGATAAGAGAGTGGTGTTGAAGTATGTATGGATTGAATACAATCTTTAATGCCCGGAAATTTTATTTCAATTTCGTCTAAAAATTTAGAAGATTTTCGAGATTTAAATTCCTCGTACCTTTCTCCGCGATCATTTTTTTGAACGGTTGTATTAAAAGTTTCCGTCCAGGGCAAAACATCGTCGAATTTCATGTAGGTAATAAAAGTCATTCCATCAGCCCAAATCTCCTCTTTTTTAGAAGCATTCATAGAAGCCATATACATTTTTGGCCAGGAACTTTCATCGTATTCATGTGCCGACCAAACCTCGGAACTATTTTTAAAATGATAATAATTATGATTGATATATTTGAAAGTTTCCGGTTTAAAAACAATGTACAAACTAAAAGCGGAGAGTACACCTTCCAGACTTTGAATTCGGCTGTAAAATGGTTTTCTGAAGTTTTCTTCACCCGCCATTTTCAAAGTAGTTTTAGGTTCAATGTTCGAAATAAAATACGTTCCGGAAACTTGAGATCCGTCTTTCATCTGAACCGAATTGACTTTATGATTTTCAACATCAAAACGGGTAACTTCTTTATGTTTATAAAATTCACCGCCGTGTTTTTTAAGCTGTTTCAAAAGTTGTTTCGTAATCTGACTTCCGCCATTAATGCAACGCCACGAACTCTGGATATAAGAATTCACAATAAGCGCATGAACGTAAAACGGTGACTTGTCAGGAATTCCTGCATACAAAAAATTAGAGCCGGCCAAAACGGCTTTTAGCTTGTCATTTTGAGTAAAGGCATCAATGGTTTCTTTGGCGTTGAGCGTCAAAATTTCGTTATCGTATTTTCCTTCCCATTCTAAATTATAGAGTGGAAAAGAGTCGCAGATTGATTTTAATTTTTCGCAGTAATTTTGAATATTTGTTTTTTCTTCAGGAAAATATTTTTCGAGTTGATGAACAAAATTTTCATAACCCTGTGCATGCGGATATTCGGTTTTATCATCTTCAAATGAAATAATATCAAAACCATTTTCGTCCAATTGTTTGAGATTCAATTGCTCGATAATTCCTAAATATTTGAAATATTGATACAGGTTTTCGCCTTCGCCTAAACCTCCGATGTAATGAATTCCGGTGTCAAAAATGGTTTTATCGCGAACAAAAGTCTGTAGATTTCCGCCGTATTGATTGTTTTTTTCGAGCACACAAACGCTGTAGCCTTCTTTAGCCAGAATAATAGCCGAAACCAATCCGCCCAAACCACTGCCGACAATTACTACATCGTAATGCTCCTTCATTTTAATTTTTCTTAAATACAATTAAGCCGTTTTCATCTAAAACAGGCTCAAAGCCAAAGTTAATCAAAGTGTTTTTTAAATGCGAACAATCAACTAAAATTACAATGGAAGTAACGGCAATAATTTTTTCAATTTCTTCCTGATAAATTTCACTCGAAATTAAAACAGCGTCATATTGATTTGCTGAAATACTTTCTAGATTTTCGATATAAGCGATTTTTCTCTTTTTAGCAAGATAATTGGTTTTGGCAACGTCTCGTTTTTCTTCATCAAAAATGTACGATTGTATTTTTCGCTGTGGTTCCTGCAAAGTCAACAGAACATCTAATTGCCCGTAATTATTGGCTAAATGTAAAATTTTGGCTTTCGCCGAAAGATATTTGTTGAGATGAAAGTAGGTTTCTAAATGATTTTTTATATCGCTTTTGACACTATTGATGATTTCGATTTCTTTATAATCGTAACTATGAATCAGCATCGGTTTGAAGTAATCGGGCCCTTCTAATTGCTGACGGATTTTTCTAAATTCAGCTTTGAAAAAAGTACTTATCAATTTCGTTCTTTCACTATAATTTTTTCCAAAAGAAAGATCTTCAGGCAAAATTCTTTTTAAAATTGAAACTGTAAGATGACTGTGATGAATGACAAAATCGCCTTTCGGAATGGCTTCTGATGCACCATGAATCAAAACCGGAAGTATGTCTAAATTAAATTCTTCGGCAAGATAAAAAGCACCTTTATGAAAGCGTCTCACCTGATTGCTTTCGGAACGCGTTCCTTCCGGAAAAATCATTAGCGAGTAGCCTTCTTTTACTTTTTGCCGCAAATGTTCAACGCCGCTTTCGATACCTTCTGAAACTGGATAAAAACCTGCTTTTCTAACGGTTGCACCAAAAATAGGAGAGTTGTAAACCCAATCATTCACTAAAAAAATAATTTTTGGACTCAGCATTCCCATCGCCAAAATGTCTGTAAAAGATGAATGGTTGGCGATAATTATGGCTGGTTTTTCGAAATTCTCATTAAAATTATTAACGACTTTTTTATGAATAAACGGATTCGAATACAATACGGATTTCATGAATTTTGAAATCACATATCGAAAACCTTTCATTTTCTTTTCAGCTTTTATCGGAATAATCGGCATGATGATTAAGATGAAAAGCGACATTAAAACTCCACCAAGTCCGTAATAGAAAAACGACACCACACCATGAAAAAACGTTCGAAGCTCAAAAGGTGCATTTCCTTTTTTAGGACGATTCGATAAAAACAATTTGAAAAGAATCGGGTAGAAGATAAACGTTATAATCAGCGCGGCAAAAACTCCTATCAATGAAACGGAAGAAATCGATTTCAAAGCCGGATGTTGTGCAAAAATCATGGCGCCAATTCCTAGAATCGTCGTAATAACTGCAAGAATAATCGAAGTCCTGTAAATTGCGATTTCATTCTTTCCGGTCGAATATTCTTTTTGAAGTGCACTCGTCATGAAAATACTAAAATCGACACCGTGACCAAAAATCAAAGTGCACACAATCATACTGAAAATATTCATTTGAATACCAAATAGCCCCATAATTCCTGCGGTTACGATTCCGGTTAAGGCAATTGGAATACAACTTACAATAACCAATTCGACTCTTCTGAAAAAGAAAAAGAGAATTAAAATGACAGCTATAAATGAATAATTGACAAGCGAATTAAAATCGGTTTTCAAAGTGCTGAAAAACGTTTCATTCATTTGCTGGCGATCAATTGCGATTAAATTATTTTTGGCTGAAGCCGATTTCACAAAAGAATCGCGTTGTTCCGGAGTTACTTTTACCAAAGTAGAAATGGTATAAAAACCATTTTTCTCGGTTACAAATTCTTTCAGTTGCAACGCCTGAATTTTTAAATATTCCTGGGCTGAAATAGGTTTGAAATTAAAATTCAAATGATCAAAAAATGCGGAATATGTGGTTGGCTTAAAACCGAATTTTGAACCTTCAGCAATTAATTCAGATTGTAGAAGCTGTTTTTTATTGGCATCCCAAAATGAATTCCATTTTTCAATCTTTTGTTGTTGCTCTTTCTGCGAAAGCATAATTCCTCCAACCGAACTAAAATTTAATATTTTTTGCTGTTGTTTTTCCTTCGATAAATCGGAGAAAAGCTGGCTGTTGTTTTGCAAAACTTCTTCCATACTATTTCCGTACGAAGCAACATAAATGGTCTTTGAAGTTAAACTCGAGCTTTCTTCAAGTTCTTTTTCAGCGGCTTTAATTTCCTTCGGAACAAAATTCAACTGTGACAAATCATTATTGAAGCCAACATTATTATAAGTGAAACAGCAAATGATGGTAATTAAAACGCAAAAACCAATTAGAATTTTATTGTTATGAAACGAGAAATGAGCCAATTTATCGATCACATTTTTCTTGTGCTCAAAATTGTTTTCCTTCGGTTTGTACAAATGCGGCACAATTAAAAGCGAAAAAAATGCTGAAGCCATTACGATAACGGCGGCGAAAATTCCCAAGTCATTCAACGCATCAGATTTTACAAAAAGCAAACATAAAAAGGCAACAGCCGTAGTCGAACTGCTCATGATTACGGGCATCGTAATGTCTTTGTATAACGTTTTTACATCAGAGTTGTGTTTGTAATGCGTGAGAATATGAATGGAATAATCAATTGTAATTCCGAGTAAAATAGAACCAATTCCGAGTGAAATGGCTGAGATTTGTTCTTTTACAAAATATAAAAACGCCACGGCAAACAAAGCGCCAAAAACTGTTGGAAGAAAAATAATCACCGGAATCAATACTTTTCGGTAAAACAAAATCAAAATCAGCATTAGCGTAATCATCGCGATTGTTGTTGTTAAAACAATATCGCTTTTAATCTGATTAGCATTGGCAACGGCAATCAAAGCCGAGCCGAAATAACTGATCGAAGTTTTGCTTTTGAATTTCTGATTTAGATTTTCCTGAATCGATTTGAGTTTTGCCGCAAAAATGGTGTTTTTTTCGGTTTCGCTTGAAGGCAGATTGGATGTTATAAAAAGCAATAATTTCTTTTTATCTTTCGTCATGACAAAGCCATTGTCGAGCGTAAAATCGTCGCCAATATTTAATTGCTGCAATTTTTTTAAAGCGATAAACGAAATTCCAAGCGGATCCTGAAGTATGAAATCTTTGGTAATAAATCCGGATGGCGAAATAATCGATTTGTAATTTCCCTGAACTGTCGACGCGATGCTGTCTTTTTGCAGTTTTGTTTGGATCGTTTCATAATCTTTATTTTCCAGAAAAAGAGGCAGATTATTGTAAACAAAATCAATGGTTTCCTGAATATTTTCTTCGTCAATTTTTCCCTGAATTCCAGTAACGTAAGGTTTACAGGATTTGGCAACGCTGTCTGAAAACGCAGTTGCCATTTCTTTTAAATCTTCATCAGAACCGTTTTTTTCGAGTTTGAAAATCACGGTAATTTTATCGGCAAAATTTAATTGTTTTAAAACTTTTGCTGTGACATCAGCTTTGTCATTTGTCGGAATTAATTTGGTAATATCTTCTTCAAATTTAATTTGAGAAGCGAAAAATCCAAACACAAAAAGCATCAGAATAGCCAATAATACCGATAAAGATTTTCGTCGGTTTACAAATAAATGAATGGCGTAGAAATAGTGATGCATGATTTAGTTATTGTTTTTTGCCACAGATTACAGGATTAAATTGATTTAAAAACTTTGTCAGTTTGCCACGAATTCACGAATTAGCTTATAATAATTCGTGAATTGCTTCTCCAGTTCGCTATCGCTCGGGTCGTGGCGAAAAAAATTCATTTTAATCCTGTAATCGGTGTCAGATATTTATTCAGAATGTTTTTTATTAAAAGCGGTCAAAAGCACATAACTCAACAGACCAAAAAACAGTGCCGAAGCGGATGCTAAAATAAGACTTCCGACGATATATTGCGTAGCATTTTTTTGAATATCATCAAGTGTAATCGAACTGTTTAAAACTAAAGGAACATCATTAGACACAAAATAGCTTCCCACTTTCAAAGAAACGTAGATGACAAACGGAATAAAAGGTGGAAAAGTCACATTTGAAGCGAGATAAGCAATGACTTTATTGAGCCTGAACAAAGCGGCAAAAGTAAAAAGCAAAATAGTTTGAAATCCCCAAAATGGAGAAATTCCAATGAAAACGCCTAGCGCAATGGCAGCTGATTTTTTGAAATTAGAATCTTTGCTTTCTAAAATATCTTCTAGGAAAAACTTTTTTAATCCTTTTTTTTTTGCTCTTCTGAAAAAATCCCTGGGTTTGATGTACAACAAAGCATTAGTGACCAAAACCGTATTTAAAATACTGATTCGGGTGAAATCTTTAAAAGGACGAAAGTGCGAAACGCGTTCTGCAGGATCGTACAAAATCTGAATCGGAATATTTTTTACCGTAATTCCTTTCCATGCAGATCTAACAATAACTTCAATTTCAAACTCAAATTTGTTGGTGTAAAATTGCTTCGGAATTAAATTCAAAGGATACAGGCGAAAACCAGATTGTGTGTCGTCAAGTTTAATTCCTGTTTCGAATTTGAACCAAAAATTTGAGAATTTATTCCCAAAACTGCTTTTCTTTGGCACATTTTCCTGTGTCATATTTCGGCTTCCAATCAACAAAGAATTCGGCTCGTTTTGAATCTCGGCAATAAATTTCGGAATGTCAGTAGCGAAATGCTGTCCGTCCGAATCGATTGTAATTGCATATTCGAATTTCATTTCGATGGCTTTGCGAAATCCGTTCCTGAGTGCGCGGCCTTTTCCAATATTTCTTGGATGATGAATTTGAGTAAGCTCAGAATATGATTTTAGAATTTCGAAAGTTTCATCCGTTGAACCGTCATTAACTACAATCACATTTGAAGTGAATTCCAGAACAGAATCCAGCACTTTTTTCAGCGTTTTGTGATTGTTGTACGTGGGTACAATAACACAAAAAGAAGTGGAATTTAGAAGATCGTGCTGTGGTATTTCTGGTTTCATTGGGAGTCTGGCTTTCGCTTACTTCACGAATTGTTTCTCTTTGTCGGAGAAACTTTTAGATTGTAAAATAAAGTCTTTTAAGTAGTCTTTCAGAGCATTATTTTGCTCTGCATAATGATCAGTAAGATATTTTTTGTCTTCTTTTATATTCTTTTTATAACCCGTAATTCCCGGAACATTTTCCTGAATACTCAGTCGGATCATTCTGATTTCGATATTATTAGGTTCGCTTTTTATGGTTGATTCAAGCAATTTTGCGCCTTCTTTAAAACGGTCAATCTTGTCCTGTAATTTTTTCAGAAACTTCGAATCTAGTAGTATTGAAGCTGCTTTGTAGGCCACTAAAACTTTATCGTCAGAATTAGAAACATCTGCCAATTTTTGGGAAAATTCTTTGGCATTGCTTTCCGATTTTGTAACGTCAGTATACATTTTTCTGATGGTAGCCAAGTCTGGAGTGCCAGAAAAATTAATCCACAATAATAATGTTAACAGCAGTTTCATAGGTCAATTTTTTTATAAACATTATTCAATTTCAGGGCAACGGTATCGTTAAAGTAAGTGGTGTTTTTTACTTTTACCAAACCTTCATCAGTTGTTGTAACGTCAAGTTCTAAGCGCAGTTCCGGAGTTGCTTCCGGATTAATCAGCGCCATAAATTTTACATTGGCAAGCGTCTGAATCATTAAAGTACTTTTAGTAATCGCTTCGGTCAGTTCTTTAATAATCTGAATCATACACACGCCCGGCATAATCGGGTTGCCCGGAAAATGACCTTTGAAAACTTCATGTTTTTCATTGATCAAAATCGTAATCGTATATTTAGAATCACCTGTTTTTTCTTCTGAAAGAACTTTGTAAAAATCTTTTAAAACCATTTTTCTATTTTTTTTCTCCAAAGGCATAAGAAAGACCTACTTGAAAATTGACATTCGTATTATAACTTCCAAATAAATAATAATCATTTCGGTCATTATAATAGGAGCTATCAAATACATCAAGTACACCTTTTTTTAATCTGGCTTCAATAGTAACCCCCGAAGACAACCGATAGGCAATACCACTTATAAGCGCCAAATCATTATATGTTTCTACTTTGTCTAAATTATCATTTACAAGAACATCTATCGCCGGCCCAAATTGAATTTGAATTCCAGGTCCAAATGTCAACTTATTAAGTAGTGTAAAGGATAAATAACCCAATTGCAAATCACGAAATTTTACTATTTTGTTTTGATTGTTATCACTCACATAATATCCAACATTATTAGATCCTTGTCTGCTATATGTTATTTCAGGTTGGAGGGCATATTTTTTTGTAATGTTTATTTCTCCAAATCCCCCAACATAAAAATCAGTTTTATAGCTGGAACGTGTTTCTGAAATAGTCGAAAATGAAAAACCTCCCCTTAAACCCGGGTTAAATGATACTTGCGACCAAGTTTGTTGAAATCCCAAAAAAGCGATTGCAACGATTAGCAATTTTCTGTACTTCAAAATATTTATTTTACTTTAAAAGTATAACTGATACCAAACTGCAACACTTGATTTAAAATAATATCGTTATAATAATTATAGTCGCCGGAGTCAAGTCCGTCATAACCGTAAATATCAATTAATCCTTGTTTAAATCTGGCTTCAAACGTTAATCCGATTGGTAAAGTATAACCAAGTCCGCCAACAAAAGCCAAATCTGTACCAATCGGGTCGTAACCAAATTGCCCAAAATTATCGTCTGTTTTTATATCCAAAGATGGGCCAGCCAATACATGGAAGCCACTTCCGTGAAAATAAAATTTTCCAACAGCACCAAACGTTACGTAATTCAATTCATATTTTGTATCCTGAAAAGTGTTTGACTGGTTAAAATATTCACGTCCGTTAGCACCTTGTCTTGAATATGTTATTTCTGGCTGAAGTGTAAAAAATTTGTTGAATTTGATCTCCACTAAACCACCCACATAATAATCACTTTTCATGCTGTTATTGTCAATATTGGTTAAGCTCGTAAGATTTAAACCGCCGCGAATTCCGGGACTGACTGATACTTGTGCTTGTGTCGTTGCAAGTCCGATAAATAAAACAAATGCAATTAAGGTTAATTTTCTCATTTTTAGTTTGATTTAATTTTATGCTAAGTTTAAGTTTTCTATTCTGATTTAAAATAATTTAACGCAATATTCAGTTTGATATTTTGATGATTAATCTGAATTTTCTCAGCAAAAATATTGTTTTCCGAATCAAATGTAAGTGTTATTTTTTCTTTTGTCTTAGAAGAATGAACAACCTTTTCTAATTTCTGATCTTTTTTGGAGATGAAAAGATAGTTGTCACGATTCCCGTCTGCCGATTTATAAATGTTATCCGATTCGTTTTCGAATTGCTCCTGAATCAAATAATCTTTTTTAAGAAGCAGTCGAAAATCTTCTTTTAAAGTATTGATCAGGATTTTTTTATCCAGTTCCGAAACAATAGAATTGACTTTGAACGTGGTTTCAGAAATCTCAAAATCTAACAATTTGTTACCAAATTCAGTTGTGAAAACTACGCGGTGTGTGGTGTCATTTATTTTCTTGGCGATAAAAATTCCGGACATTTCGTGACCATAAACTTTAATGTTGGTTTTATAAACATAGTCGGTTTTGGAATCTTTAAAATAAGGAACTTCTATAACGGTTTTGTCTAATTTTTTGGGCGTATAATTTTTGGTCACCGAACCACAGGAAACCAAAACCATTGCTAAAATGCAATTAATTAGTAAAAACTGAATCGTCGATTTTTGCATTGATTACTTTATTTTTAAGTACAATTCGGGTATAATCTTCAGATGATTCCAGGAGTTTTACCTGAACGACTGTTGCTTCTTCCTTGTCGAAAGTTAATTCGATTTGTTTGATGTATTTTTTCAGTGTAGCATCTTTCGGAACAAATTTGGCGATATTCTGTCCTTTTGATTTGAAGTACGAAATGGCAAACTCTTTGTCGTCAAACATATTGCCGCTCACACTCCCCACAATTAATTTATTGATGCGTCCAAAGATTTTGCTGTTGCCAATATCAACCGCGCTTTTCTTTCCTTCGTCGTTAATCAGGATTTTTCCGTTTTTAAAAACGATGCTGTAATTGTATGGTTTTTTGTATTGCCATTGCAAAAGATTCGGTTCTTTAAAAATCATTTTCCCGGATGTTTCAATGTCTTTGGATAAGAAATCCATATGTTTATATTGAACGAAATCAGTACTTAAAGTTTTGATTTTTTTAGAGACAACATTTACGTCCTGTTTGAAAGTGGCAATTTCGGCATCCGTCATTTTTTGTTCTTGTGCGAACAAATTGGCAGAAATAAATAGAATTAGTAGTGCTATTTTAGTTTTCATATTTTGTTAAGATTATGCTTTGAAATTTTTTTGCCACAGATTCCACAGATTAAAATGATTAGAAAAATCCGTTTTTATCCGCGTTTTCGCATTAGCTAATCCGTTTCATCCGCGTTCAATTTTCATAAGCTTTAAGATTCAAAAGTTCTTCCAGAGAAATCACTTTGTAATTGTTTTGCTGTAAAAATTGCAAAAACTGTTCCAATACTGAAACAGAGTGTGATCCTGTGTCGTGCAAAAGTACAATTCCGCCGGGAGAAACCCGTTTTATTATGCGATTGAAAATTAAATTTTGGTCTTTTGTTCCTCCGTCAAGCGAACGGATATTCCAACCAATTACTTTATGTCCGGTAATTTTTAAAGCCCTGCGAATTGAAGGCGTCGTAACTCCATAAGGTGGACGAAAGAAGTTTATTTTTTTTGAAGTAAATTTTTCAAGAAGTTCATCTGTTTTTCGAAGTTCATCCGTTATTTTGTCTTCATGATAAAAATCGAAAAACTTTGAATGGCTGTAGGAATGATTCCCAACCAAATGACCTTCAGCAATAACTTGTTTTAGAATTTCGGGATGTGTTTCGATATTTTTTCCGATGCAGAAGAAAGTCGCTTTTGCGTTGTATTTTTTCAGAAGTTCTAAAACTTCTAAAGTAAAAATGCTCGGGCCGTCATCAAAAGTTAAGGCAATTTTTTTTTCAGTTTCTACCGGATTATTGCAGAAAGCTTTTACATGATAATTGGAAGAAATTCGGGCAGAACCGAAAGCATTTATTCCCATCCAAATCAAAACAATCAAAACAAACCACCAAAAATTTATTGCCATATAAAGATTCAGAAGAAACAATAAAAGCAATAAAAAAATAAAAACCTGAGATATGTTTTTATGCGTTATCATTTTGAAAGTAACGTAAAACTATGATTTTTTCCATTTACCTGATTGTATAATAAAATGGTATTATAAGATGGTTTTGTAACCGAATTTACTTTTATAATTTCAGGAATTTCCTGAGTTTTGATAATTTTTGACGCCATCCACAAAGCAAAAGCCGAAGCTGTATCGTATTCTCCGCTCAAATGTTTGTAGTAGAATTGAGGTGTTTCTGCGAAAGCATTTTCCGCCAGATTTTTGAAATAAACATCAGATTTTGTGTTTCCTCCGAAACCTAATACTACGGCATCAAGATCTGAAATCTGTAAATTATTTGTTTTTAGAAAATTGATTGTTGAAGTTTGAATTTCGTTTTCTTCTAATGAATTAATAATTTCAACATCAAGAATTTCAGCGTAAGTGTTGTCTTTTTTTTCATTTTCTAAAACGAAAAATCCAGCACCTTCGCCATAAACAACACCTGTTGAAGTTGAATTTAAAAGATCAAAAGGCTCGTCATTTTCTTTTTTGATACGGCCTTCTAATTTAAAAAGCGACATGGTATATTCGCCGGTTTCATCAACGCCGCCAACTAAAATCGAATTGGCTTCGTTTTCTTCGATCTGCATTTTAGCATCTAAAAGTGCCGACTCAAAAGAAACAGCTCCATTTACATACGTGAAATTATAACCTTTGCATTGCAGTGATAAAGCAATTTGGGCGCCTACCGTATTGTGTGTTGATTGAATAAAGGATGTTGGCGTTAAAAATTCTTCATTATTATCGAGAATGTTTTTTAGGAATTTTTCAGAATCTTCAATACATCCTAAACTAGTTCCGGTAATGATTGCATCTACATTTTCGAGATTCGCATCTTTTAAAGCCAAAGCGGAAGCTACGATTCCGTTTTTTACTCCTTTTGCCATTCGGCGAATCGCAGCAGGAGAAATATAATCTTTGTAAACCGGAGGAATGATTGAAAGTATTGTTTCATTTTGATTGTAAACAGCTTCTTCTAAAAAAACAGTATCAAATGTTTTTTGAGTCGAAATACAGCCTACTCCATTTATATATGTTTTTTTCATACGAAGATTATATTTGTTTTTTTAAAGGAATGTGGTATCGTCATTCTTATTATTGGTTCGAAAATAGTTTAAACTATGTACTTTAGCGGATTTTGTTTTCAGCTTCTAAAAATTTTTTAACCACAAATTACACAAATTTTCGCCAATTAATTTGTGTAAATCTGTGTAATTTGTGGTTAAAATTAAGCTTTTTTACTTAGTATTGCAGACTTTAAGTCCTCCGACTGTACCATCGACTTTACGTCTTAAATAGTTTAGTTTTTATTGGAATCATGACGATTTCATTAGCTTTTAGAGAATATAAGGGTTGAACAATTTCCTCCAAAACCAAAAGAGTTTGATAAAACGTGTTCGATATTTTTCATTTTTAGGGAAGTTTGAGGTTTCAATTCAAATTCTTCCATCGGGATTTCGTAATTCAAATTTGGATAAACCACACTATTCTGAATCGCCAAAACGCTGTAAACGGCTTCAATTGCTGCTGCTGCCGCTAAAGTGTGACCTGTAAAAGGTTTGGTCGAACTAAAATCTGGCACATTTCCATCTTCATAAATTCGGAGTAGAGCTCTTCCTTCAGATAGATCATTATTGGGAGTGGCTGTTCCGTGAACGTTGATATAGTCAATTTCACACGGTTTTAAGCCCGAAACTTCAAAAGCTTTTTTCATCGCCAAATAAGCGCCATCGCCATTTTCTGAAGAAGCAGTTTGGTGAAAAGCGTCGTTTGCATTTCCGTAACCTGAAACTCTTGCCAGCACTTTTTTGTCATATTTCTGAACCATTTCATCTGATTCTAAAACTAAAAAAGCAGCCGCTTCGCCTAAGTTTAATCCTTTTCGGGTATTGTCAAAAGGTTTGTTGTAATCGTCAGATAAAATCATCAAAGTCTTAAATCCGTTGATGGTAAATTTTGCCAAAGCATCAGTTCCACCCACAATAACGCGATCTAATTTTCCGGTTTTAATCAATCTCGCACCCAGCATAATCGCATTCGCTGCCGATGAACAGGCTGTACTGATTGTAGTTACCATTCCTTTTAAACCTAATTCTGAAGCGATTTTTTCAGCAACGTCGCCGCCGTCATGACACGCAATGTATTTTACAAGATCAGGATTTTCGAAATAATCGTAATAATGTTTTTCAGTCATGTCCATACCGCCAACGCTTGTAGCCGAAATCAATCCGGTTCTAAATTCGTTTATCGAGGTAATTCCGGCATTTTCAACCGCTTGTTTAGCTGCCAAAGTTCCGATCATAGCCGTTCTCGAAAAATTGTTATTTTCAGAAAGCTGTAATTCGGCAACCAATTCTTCGTTGGTTTTTTTGATCTCGCCAACTTTAATCACATCAGCATGAACAGTCGGAATATTTTGGATTTTGGAAATACCAATTTTATTTTCGATCAACGAAATATAATTTTCTTCGACTGAATTTCCAATCGAAGAGATAATTCCCATTCCGGTTATTGCGACACCTTTCATTTTAGACTTGCTTAGATTATTAGATATTAGACTTCTTAGATTTTTCCTTTTAGACTTGCTTAGAATTTTAGACATTAGACTTCTTAGATTTTTGGAAAGCATTGTCTAAGTAGTCTACAAATCTAAGTAAGTCTAAGCAAGTCTAAGCAAGTCTATTTTGTTCTGTTCGCGCTAATATAAGCGGCCATAGTTTCAATCGACTGGAAAATTGATTTTCCTTCTTTCGGATCAACCAGTTTAATTCCGTAATCTTTATCTAAAATCACGATTAATTCAAGTGCATCAATCGAGTCTAAACCTAAACCGTCTCCAAACAAAGGATCGTTATCAGCAATGTCTTCGATTGCGATATCTTCTAAGTTTAAAGTCGTTATAATTTTATTTTTTAATTCTTCTTTTAATGCTTCCATGATGAGTTATTATATAATGTATTGATAGTCTCGTTCGTATATTTTGTGTTTTCTTCCTTGCTTATCGTGCAAATAAACGCTTTGTAATTGTCATTAAAAAATTCTACCCAACCGCAAAGCACAACATCTGCTTTATCTGAATTTAGTAGAATATTCGAATAATTCGACATAAATTCGGTGTTGAAAACATCAAATATAAAGAAAGAATTCTCGCTTTTCAACTGATGTCGGATACTTATTTCGCCCAGACAAATATTTGGCAGCGTATAAACAAAAACTGCCGGACTCGGATAATAGTTTTCTTTGTCTGAAATGGATTCCTGATATTTTACATCGGTATCTAAACTCGATGATTTATTGGCCAAAACCAAAGCAATATTATTTTCTTCCTCAGAAGAAGTAATCGGACTCAAAAGCAATTCGGCACCTAAAAAAGCCAATTTGCTCAAAGCATCCATTTTAAAAAATTTCGGATATTGAATGTCAAAATTGCGATACGCTTGTTTGGAGAAATCAGCAAAATTGGTCGGTTCTATTTTGAATACAGAAGTTCCGTTCAAAACAATTTCGTTGTTTTGGATGGTGATGTAGGATTGTATGTGTGTTTTTTTAATCATTTTTTCATTCAATACGGAATAAATTTATACATACTTACTAAGGAGAGGATCTTTTATCATTTCTTCTCTTACCATTTCCCAATATTCTAAATTCGGATTATTGGGATTGATAACTTCTTCTTCTGTTGTTACCAAAGCCAAATCATGTAAAATCATCATTAATAATTTGAGAAAGTTTAAGCATTTATCAATTGCTAATTTACATTCTTCGGAGCTTATTAAAGAAATAGCATTGTAATATTCCAAAAAATCTTTATCAATATGACCGGAAGATTTATGTCTTATATTTTTTATTTTACCTTCGTAGTTAAATTCTTTTTTGAAATCTTTAAGTAGTTCAGCACTTTTGTTAAAGATAGGAAGTAAAGAAGGCATGTCATTTTTTACACTATCGAATAATGGTCTTTTATTGGTTTCATAATTTTTAATTATTTCATAAATAAGAAGATAACCAGTTTTCGAAAAATGAATTTTTTCCCATTCAGTGCTTGAATTATAAAACCCTTTAAGAGTACACAAAAGATCATTAAATGATGCAGATAGAAAACAAAGAAGTTTTAGTTGAGATATTTTGCTTTCAAATGGTTTTAGTTGTTTTTTTTCAAAGATTAAATTTTGACATTTAGTCATTAGATCTAAAACAGCTTTAGCTGATGTAAATTCACTAAAGTGTCCATCTATTAAAATATCTATTTCTTTCGTATTAGAAAAACTCATTTTTTAAATATAAAAATTGAACTTGTAAATTTTCCTTACAAGTTAGAATTAAATTTTATAGATTTGATATCTCATGAAATTCTATGAAAAATATCCGCAATTAAAAGACAAGAACTTTTTGTCAAGAATTCTTGTCAATACAGTATTTTCTACAATGTCTTTAGAAGATCAACAGGTTTCAAAAATAAAAATTATTAAAATTGTCGAGACTATTTTAGAAGAAAAAGAAATAGAAGGAAAAGAATTTTTCATAGAAGAATAATTTTCAATTTTATTTCATCTTCTCAAAAATCACAGCCGTATTACAACCCCCAAACCCAGAAGCCGTCTTCAAAAATATTCCAATATTTGCGTCTTCATTTTTCTCTATAACATTAATCTTTTCGCTTACGCCGATTTCATCAAAACCTTTCGATTCAAAAAGTGTATTTTGATTGGCTGATTCAATCGCAATTACCGTTTCTAATAATCCTGAAGCCCCTAAAGTATGACCATAAAATCCTTTCAAACTATTGACAGGAACGTTTTGTAAATCTAAACGATTTAAGGCAATCGCTTCCATTTCGTCATTGAACGGAGTTGCGGTTCCGTGCGCTGAAATATAATCGATTTGATTGGAATTGATTTTCGCTTCTTTCATCGCATTCTGAATACTTCGGAACAAACCTTCGCCTGTTCTTGAAGGACCCGAAATATGATTGGCATCGTTTATCGAACTGTCGCCAATAACTTTTATTTTAGCATTTCTGGCTTCCGCCGAAACTAAAACTGCTGCTGTTGCTTCGCCCAAACTTACGCCGGTTCTGTTTTTAGAATAGGGTTTACAAGGCAAATCGCTCATCGCCTGAAAAGCATTAAAACCAGACAAAACAAATTCTGAAACTTCGTCGCCGGCAACGACGAAAATGTTATCGTAAAGCTCCGACTGAATCATTCTTTTAGCAACTGAAATCGCTAAAATTCCAGAAACACAAGCATTCGAAACTACGATTGGTGTTGTTTGAAATTCGAAGAAATTGACAATATTTTGAGCCAAAACATCTAAATGTGCGTTTTGAAAACTGGCTTCAGAATTCTCTTTTAAAGCGGTAACATTTCCTTTTGTAGTTGAAAGTATAAAAGCGGTTTTCGAATTTAATTCAACTCCGGAATTTTTGATCATCGGCTCTAAAGCCAAAATCATCATTTTCTCTAGACGGGAATATTTGGTGTCAGTGCTGATTTTTTCAAAAGCACTGTTTAATTTTTCATCAGCAATTACAGAAGCATAAAACGGATTCGGCATCAAGGAAATATCCTGATGCAACTGAATTCCGGAATCGCCACGCAAAATCGCTTCGATGTTGGAGTCAACATCAAAACCTAAAGGCGTGATACAATTGGTTTCATTTATATATACTTCTCTTGTCATTTTGTGATTTTATTTCTGCATGATTTTATTGCACGCAGATTTAAATAGATTAAAGCAGATTAACGCGGATTTTTTTAATTTGTGTAAATTGGTGTAATTCGTGTTTACAACAACAATCCCACTTTACGTTTCCATTCCTCATAAAAAGGAGGATTGGTTAGCATTAAGTTTCCTTCTTTATCTAAAAATACCTGAACAGTTTCTCCGGTGCAGGCCACTTCGCCTTTTTCATCTATGATTTTAAAACGGTAAATCATTTTTGCGGCCGGTGTATCGACAACGGTTGTTTCAATCGTTACAACATCGCCGTAACGCAAAGACAATTTGTGCTCGCATTTTGATTTTACAATTGGTGTTGTATAACCTGTTGCAGCAATATCTAAATAGGTAAGTCCGTGTTCGCGTCCAAAGGCTTCTCTTCCATCTTCAAAATAGGTAATATAATTGCCGTGCCAAACGATTCCAAGCGGATCAGTTTCGTTAAAACGAATTCTGATTTCGTGCGAAACGGTTAGGGAAGTGGCTTCGTTATACTGTTCTTTTCTTTTTGTCATAAAATAAGGCAATGGAAGTTGTGATTATAAAGAACAAAAATAGCAAACTTATTTTTGGGATGATTTCGACGAATGATCCGTTGCGCAATAACACATCATAAAAAGCTTCCAATCCCCAATTCATAGGTGATGATTTGGCGATAATCTGCATAATTTTTGGCATCGCAAAAACGGGAACCCAAACACCACCAACGGCGGCTAAAATGATTACACTCGTTGCGCCAAACGGAGCTGATTGTTCCTGAGTACTCGCAATAGTTCCCAATAATATTCCGAAACCAATGGCACCAAAACCTGAAAATAAAGCCACAACACTCATTAAAAACAAATGCCCTTCAACATTTAAGGATGGCAAGCCAATATGCGGAAAAAGGAAAATCGCCACCGCCACCATCATATAAAACTGAATCATACAAATCAGTAAATACGTAATGGTTTTTCCGATGATGATAATTAAATTCGAAGTTGGATTGGTCAATAAACGTACAAATGTTCCCTGTGATTTTTCTTTTACAATATTGATAGACAACGGAATCACAATAAAAAATATCGCAAAAAGTGTCCAGGCCGGAACGTTGTGCTGAACCGAATTCGGTAATACTTCTTTGTTGTTTATTCTCGGAATAATCTCCTTGAAAGTGATGAAACTCTTTTGTTCAAATTGGGTATTTTCTTCTCCTAATTGATTTTGGAAAGTCGTGTAAATGGACTTGGTTTCAATTTGAGAAATCATTTTGTCGATAGCGTTCATTACCGAAGTTTTGAAACTCATTTGAACGGCCGGATCAAAATACAATTTGACTTCTTTTTGCTGAATTATTTTTGAAGTTTCCGGTTTGGCAACAGAATCGGTAAAACCCATTTTACTCACAATGTTTTGTACATTCTGATCAATTTTGGCCTGTAAATCAACACTTAAATATTTCGGAATTACAATCGCTAATTTAAATTTTCCTTTGTAAACATTTTCTTTGGCAACTTCTTCCGTAATGGGTTGATTGTCGATTTGTGTTACAACATCGAATGCATCATTTTTTTGCAGATTATCAAAAACCGTTTTTGAAACTGAACCTTTGTCGTTATCCACCAATAAAATCTGAATTTTATTGTCGCTTACGGTTTTAAAGGTACTATCCTGAATGATAGTAACGGTGATTACAAGGATCAGAGGCATGATGAACAGAATGATCAAACCGCCTAAATCACGTTTAAGTAGTAAAAATTCTTTTACTATCGACATCCAAATTTTATATAGCATCTCTAAAGTCTTTACCGGTTAATGAAATAAAAACTTCTTCGAGATTTCTGGCTTCTTCAACAGACGCAATCAAATTTGAAGGCGTGCCTTGGGCATAAATTTGGCCGCGGTCTAAAATGGCAATCGTGTCGCAGAAATCTTCGGCTTCCGCCAAATGATGCGAGGTATAAATAATCGTAGTTCCGTTTTGGTTTAATACTTTTAGATAATCCAAAATGGCATTTTTAGATTGCACATCAACACCAACCGTTGGTTCATCTAAAAATAAAACCTTCGGATTGTGCAGAATTCCCGCAATCAAATTGACTCTTCGTTTCATTCCGCCCGAAAAGGTTTCAATGCGTTTATCGGCGAATTTTAAAAGTCCCAAAAGATCTAAAGCTTCGATTACTTTATCTTTTAAATCGGAACCTTTCAAACCGTACATACTTCCAAAATAATGCAGGTTTTCGCGCGCCGTTAAGGTTGGATAAAGCGCATATTCCTGTGGAACAACACCAATTATTTTTTTGATTTTGGAAGAATGATGCGAATAATCCAGATCATTAATCGTAAAATGCCCTGAAGTTGGTTTGATCAATCCGCAGAGCATCGAAATTAAAGTGGTTTTTCCGGCGCCGTTCGGTCCAAGTAAACCAAAAATCTGACCTTCATTTATGTCCAGCGAAACGTCGTTCAAAGAAAACATTTCTGCGTCTTTGTACTTTTTTGATAGGGATTCTATTTTTATAATGGGAATATTCATTTATGGCTAAGCAAGATGTTTTTCAATATTTTGCATGGCTATAGTAATGAATTTAGGATTGGTAAACATTGTCTTTTTTCGATCACTCCATTTTTCCAGATAGGAAACAATTTCATTTATAGATTTAGTATTTTTGTCCATCATTATAAAATCAATTGTAGAGAGTAATTCTAAGCCAAAATCAGCATAAAAACCAGATAAAAAAGCTTTTGTATTTTTTACAATATCATTATATTTTTTATTGTCATTGTTTTCCAAATACTCATTTACATCTTTTTCTGCATCCAACATTATTTCCAATTCATCAAATGGTTTCTTATCTTTTGAACTATATCCCGAAATATAACTGCCATTCAAATAGTATAAAACATGTTTTACTTTTCCAGAATAAGGGCCATAAAAATTTGGTTGAAATTCTAATTTGAATTCTTCTTTGGCTCCAAATCTTTGTAAAAAATATGCAATTTTTTCAGATGTGAATTCAGAAACAAATTCGCCATTTTTTACTAGATCAAATAAAACAGACAAAAGCATTGCTCTTGCGGGTGTTAATTTTACTCTTTCCTTTTTTAATACCTCCAAAACTGTTGAATTTGGTTGATAGATAAATATTGTAGAATCGATATCTTTTAAATATTGCTCCATTAAATTTTTTACCCTATTCCAATCTAATCCACCATTACCTGCACCAAGAGGTGGAATGGCAACGGACTTTATTTTTTTTTCTTTAATAATTTCAACTAAATCCCTTAAACCTAACTCAATATATTCATATTCAGAAGGTTTTCTCCAGTCTGTTTTGGTTGGGAAATTAATAATTATTTTCTTTCCTCCTAATAATGAAGATTCTTCAGTAACAAACATTTTCCCTACTTTAACTTCATTTAGTTTGCATGCTTGTTTATACAATTTATAGTTGTTAGGATATTGATTTTTAAATTGCAATGCAATTCCTTTACCCATAATACCTACGGTATTTACTGTATTTACTAAAGCTTCTGCTTCGCTTTCTAATAAATTATCGTTTTTATATTGTATCATGTTTTAAAAATAGTAACGGTTAATGACTTTTATTTTTCGTTCTTCAATTCCTAAACCGAGTAATTTATTCTTTGCATTTTCATTAAAAACTACAAATCCTAATATCGCATTAGTTGGAATGTCATTATCAACTAAAAACTCGGCTTGTTTTCTCCTTTTCTTATCTAAATCATTAAGATCCTTAAAATTAGGATCTTTAGAAATTTTAAGGTCAACCAGATTTTCAATATCTTCTATGTTTTCAGAATTAAATTGAGTACTTATAGTTTCAATCGCATGTCCATCCGTAAAGATATAACCAATATTGGAGTCTATAATTTTTTGAACTGATGAAACACAATATACAATGTCTTCAGGATTAATCTTCTTTACATTGTATCCCTTTTGAATTACATATAACATTGGTGTGAGGATGCAAAAATAAAAAGGAATGTAATCTCCAAGTTTGTTGCCGTTTTCTAATAAAAACTCGTTACGAGTACTTATTAAAGTACTATCACCAATAGCAACATAATCTAAATTTGCATTTTGAGAACGGATATGTGTAATTCCATATTCAAGAATATGTGAGATATTCTCAATATGAGTCATTCTATATAAATAAATTTTGCTCAAATCAGACATTGTACAAATGTAGTTTTTTGTTATTTAATTTCTGGATTTTAAAAATGAAACTAAATATACTAAACTTTTAGCTGATCGCTTTTTTTAGTTTTTTGAAAAAGATTTCTTCGCGATTCGCAATGTCCAAAAGCTCATTGGCGATGGCGTTGTAAGCGTCTTCTTTAGCGCTTCTGTTTTTGTAAATTCGGGAAGCTTCTACGGCAAAATCTCTCCAGGAATCTCCAATTTTGGTCATTTCTTTCGAAAGATTTTTCAATTCTTCATTCCCAAGAATAACTGAAGCTTCTTGTAAAAATGCGGCATAAATAAAACGGAAACCACCGCCTCCGGTTCCAATTTCTTCCTGCATGCGCACCATTTGCGCCAGGTAATGATTGGCTTTTCTGACACCGTGTTTTGCAGGCCATTTTCTGATTCGGCGCGAAACAAATTTAATTCCGCGAACACCGACAATTGGCATTGGCGCCAACATAGTGCGGCACGTATCTTTGATTCCTTTGATGATGGCACTTTTAAAATCAACTTCACTCGGAACCTGAATTGGATAATACATTTGTCCTCTTGGCGCAAACGCCCCTTTGGCAAAACGTACTTTATCTAATTCATCATGGGTTAAAGTTGTAACGGTTTCCATCACAGGATCGCTGATTAAATAATCGGTTTCGGTTTTTCCGTAAACGACTAAATTGTGTGCGTTGAAATGAAAACGGTATTCATCCGGAAAATAAGTAAGGTTGTAAACGCCAACTTGCAATCCGGTTGGAATATTATTTTTTAAATTTTCGTCTAAAGCCTGAGCGGCATTTGAAACAGAAGAAAATTTTTGTCTTTTTATTTTAAGATTTAGACGGCTTGCAACTTTATTAAAAATTTGTCCAGGCAAAGTTCTGTAACTGATGGCCGGCGCATGATTTACTTTTATAAAAGGCAAATACACGAACAAAAGTCCGGAACCAATTCCGAAAACCATCGGTTCGCTGATGTTCAGTCCGCTGTTTTTTAGCAAATTTGACGCTACTCCATTTTCACAATGAGCAGATTGATGGTGTGTAAATGTAACTTGCATTAATCTGTTTTAAAGTTTTTTAATTCGGCTATTGAAATGTCAAAAGCGTCGGCATATTTTTGTAAAGTCTTGTCGTTTAGTTTAGCGAAAATAGTTGGTTTAAAATGTCTTTTTACACGCCATTTCCACATGTCAACATAACCTGCAAGAATCGTAAGATCCATTTTATTGAGTTCCATATAATAACAAATCGGACTCACTTCACCAATCTGAACTTTTAGTTTTGCTTCTTCGGCACGTTCCTTTATATCGTCGATCGCGTTCGAAAGTGCAATTGCTTTTGGTTCCCAGCCCGTACTTAAAGCGGTGGTATAATTGCCGTTTTCATCGGTAGCATAAACGAGTTCTTTGAGGTTCTTTTTGCTTAAATTTCCATCGTGCTGAGGTACATTTTCTTTTTCCATGACGGTTAAATTTCGATTAGAATTATGTTGTTGCGGAAATTATTTTTTGAATAAACAAATTGATTTCACCTTCTAAAAGTATTTTGTCTCCGAGTGCGCTTTCACAGCTCATCGTGCATAAAGTATAATCTTCGCCAACAAATTTTGACACTAAATTTGCTTTGGTAATAATCGTGTGACCCACTTTTGGAAGCGAATGTATTTTTAAATTTTTAATGGCGCTTATAAAACCTATAACGTTGACATTTTCATTTTCTGTACCATCTTCCTCAAAAAAATACTTTTTTCCAACAATTGCAGAACAGGTTTGTGCGGTGTTTTCGATTAATCCGGCTTCTATGAAAGTTTTGTTGTCAACGAAAACATTGTCTTCTTTAATCAAAAATATGGTTTCTACGAAATTGGCATCGATGTCTAAAATCAAATCAACCATAAGCATCGGAGCCCGATGAGGTAAATAATTTTGGATGTCAACTTCAGTTTTCATTATCATATTATTTAGCCAAAACTGTTTTCATTTGCCCTTTAGCAATCTCTTCATCATTCAAAGTAGTTACAATATTTACCATAGTAATGCCGGCAAATTCCTGTAAAATTGTTATCGTTGATTGAATCGTATCGGTAATTTCAGGCAATTTTTTTATTTCAATATCTTTAAGAGAACCAATATAACCAGTTGGTGCTGTTTCGTTTTTCAAAAAAAACTGATAACTCGTGTGCAAAGCCACAGATTGCGCCATGTGTTCGATTAATCCGGCTTCTAAAAAAATATTTTGGTCAACGAAAATATTGTCTTTTTTGATGTTCAGTCCAGAAATTAATGATGTTTCAGAATAAGCAAACATGCGATCGACCATTACAAAAGGGAACTTTTGCGGCAACAGGTTTTCAACAGCTTCTTTTTCTAAAACAATAGTTGTTTCCATCAGTGAACAGTTAAATACGCGTATGCAAATGAGAATCTGCCGCTTTCAGGAACCGACAATAAAATACGATCTCCTTTTTTTAATTTTCCGGAGTACATTAATTCTTCAAGGGCAATATAAATTGAGGCCGATCCGACATTTCCAACTCTTAAAAGGTTCATAAACCATTTTTCGTCGGCAATTACAATTCCTTTTTCGTTTAAACCATTTTTTAATCCTTCGACAAAAAAGTGAGAAGAAACATGTGGTAAAAAATAATCAACTTCTTCAGCTGTAACATTATGCTTTGCCATGGCATCGCTCATGCTTTCAACACCTTTTGGCAAAATAAATTGATCGAGTAATTTTACATCCTGTTTTACAGCAAAAACCGATTCGTTTAACCATTCATCAGGTTTGTAATCGCTCCATGGTTTGATATCGCCATTTTCTAGTTTATCACCCCCAGCGTACATGCAGGCTTCTAATTCGTATGCATAAGAATACGATTCCATCCATTCGATTTTTAATGAAATGTCTCCGCTTGGTTTATTTTCCAATAAAAAAGCACCGGCTCCGTCAGATAACATCCAACGTAAAAAATCTTTTTTGAAAGCAATAATAGGCTGTTCTTCCAGATTTTTTAAATTGATGATTTCGTGATTGTATTTTTGAGCCGAAAGCCAGGTTGAAACTTTTTCAGAACCTGTACAAATGGCATTTTGAGAATTCCCGGATCTTACCGAAAGAAAACCATATTTCAGGGCATTCATTCCGGAACAGCAGATTCCAGTTGAAGAATTCAATTCTACCGATTTATTTTTCAGCAAACCGTGAACCATTGCGGCGTGTGAAGGCGCAAAAAGATCAGGTGATGAAGTTCCGCAGGAAAGTACTTCTACATCCTGGTCTGAAAACTTTGCATCAAATAATTGTACGACAGCATTTCGGGTTAATTCGGCATTACTGTGTGTACTTTTACCTTCTTTGTCAACAGCGTAATATCGGCTTGTAATTTTATTATTACGTAAAATAATGCGTCTTGCTTTTGAGGCAGTATCGTTTATAAGTCCCAAATAGTTTTCCATTTCATCATTTGAAACAGCTTCATTTGGCAAATATTTTGCGGCTTTGGTAATATATACGTCAAACATAATTTAATTTCCTCTTCTAAACTCCCTGATAATATTGAGTTTCTTTTTTTATTTTTTTAAACTTAAATGGATAAGTAATAATATGCAATATATAGACTATTGGCGAGATTAGCCATATAGCTAAGAATAAATAAACATAAAATATTTTAAGAAGTGTTTTTCTATTTTTTTGATTTTTATGAATGAAGTTAGACCATTTATTAAAAATTTTATTCGCTGTTTTATCGACGGTAACCAAATACGAGCTGATTTTTACAGCACCGATTTTGGCTAATTTCGGTTGTAATTCATCTAATTTATTCTGATTGAATTCCGAAAGCATGATTTTTCCAAATTTATCTGATTCCTTAATATCCTCGTCAGAAACTCCCGGCAACGGAAAAAAACCTAAATATCTTTTCTTCACTCCGGAAAACATCCAGTGTACAATCGTAATCACACTGATTAAATTTCCAACACGATCAACTAAAGCGACATTTCCAACCAATTCTGCATTTACATCACGCAATAAAACTTTGACTTTTTCCTGCGCCATAATCCACATGTTTCGGGAACCATTTATTGTAATGACAGGCGTATTATTCAGAATGGTTTTTGCAGCATCACTTTTTAGAAAAGAGTTCATCGGGATCGAAGGCGACAAATACCAAACCTGATAATGCAGCAGCACAAGATCGTATTTTGTGTTTAGGATTTCTTCAGAAACCGGTTTCAAGGCTGTCGGAATTTGTAGAAAAGATTCTGGGAAAGCATCAAAAAAAGTAGTTTTATTCCAAGGAAAAGGAAATGGTTTTTCTAATTCAATTTCGTGAAAAGTTACCTTTATATCCTCAGCGTTTAAAAAGGGTTTTGAAATATTTCGTGCAATCGATTCTAGTTGCCCGGATTGAGAATAAAAAATAACGAGCACATTTTTCATTTGGTTTGAAGGCTTTGGTTGAAAACAAAAATAAGTAAATTTATTTAAACGAATTTTCTTGTTTATTAATTCGTTTTATAGTGGAATGTTGAAAAAGTTTTTCGCCACGAATTCACGAATTTTTATAAAAAAAGAGGCTCAAATTCTCATAGCTATTAAAAAAATAAATTCGTGAATTCGTGGCGAATTTTTTAGAATTTCAAATCATTCCAGAAATCGAAATAATTGAACCATTGCAAGGGATATTTTTTCAGAATACTTTCGACACTTTTTACATATTCTTGTAATAACCCTTTTTCATCCCGATGTTTAACGGTTGCTTCTCTGGCGTATAAGTGGTAATGTAGATTAGGTTCTTTCATTACATAAACAAACACAACCGGAACTTTCAATCTTGAAGCAATTAAAAACGGACCAGCCGGAAAGTTGGCTTCTTTGCCCAGAATTTCTGCAGAAAGAAATTTGACGCCTTCAAAATAGCGGTCTCCGGTAAAGCAGACTAATTCATTATTTGCCAGCGCCGCATTGATCTCAAAAATATGAGTCAAATCGTCTTTGATAATGATGAATTTTATAGTCGGTTTTTGTGAAACACTCTCCAGATAATTTTTTATGGCCGAATGTTCTAAGTCAGTAGTGACCAAATTGATTTGAAAATCAAGATCGATTTCACCGAAAAAATGTTCGGCGATTTCAAAATTTCCAACGTGCGCGCTAATTAAAACGCCGCCTTTTTTCTCGGCCAAAAGTTTTTTCAATATTTCAACGCCGTCAAATTCGTAAGTGAATTTGTTTCGCATTCCTGCAGAAATCGAAATTTTATCAATAATAGTCTGTCCAAAAGTATAGTAACTTTTGAAAACCATTTTTTTGGATTTGATATAGGAAAAATTAAGTCTTTCTTTAAAGTAATAAAAAATAGCGCGATTGCTTTTTTTTAGAAACAGAAAGTAATAAGAAGCGACAAAATAAAGTACGACATAAGCAGCCTTGACACCCGCTTTTTGTATCAAAAAAACGAATATTCTATAGCCTAAAACTGTTCCTTTTGATTTGCCATCCCATTGACTCATTAAGCAGTTTTAGCTTTTAATTTGGTTTCGATAAGGTCATAGAAGTTTTGAAAAGTCGCGATTCCAACAAAATCAGCTTCAACCAGTTTTACACCAAAATTAGATTCAATTGAAACTACTAAATCAACATAATCTAAACTGTCTAACCCAAGTGTATCTTTTAAATTAGCATCTGGTTCAATTTCATCATTATCTACTTCAAATTCATCAACCAAAAAACCATTAATTCTTGTTATAATCTCTTCTTTATTCATTGTTTAATTTAAACTTTTTAACCACCAACGCAGAGTTGGTTCCTCCGAAACCGAAAGAATTGGACAAAAATATGTCAAATTTTTTGTTTAAAGTAGTTTTGACCAAATTTAATTTAGAAGCATCTTCATCAGGATTTTCTAAATTGATGTTTGGCGCAATGAAATCATTTTGCATCATGATGATAGAATAGATCACTTCGCTTGCTCCGGCCATCCAACATTCGTGGCCAGTCATTGATTTTGTGGAGCTTACATATGGATTTTTTTCTCCAAAAACTTCAAAAATTGCTTTAGCTTCATTTCCGTCTCCAACAGGAGTTGAAGTGGCATGCGCATTAATATATTCGATATCTGTAGCTTTTAACTGAGCATCGTCAAGTGCGCGTTGCATGGCTATCGAGGGTCCTTCGACATTTGGGGTCGAAATATGTCCACCGTTTGATGAGAATCCGTACCCTACAACTTCGGCAATAATGTTAGCGCCTCTGGCAATTGCCGATTCGTAGCTTTCAAGAATTAAAGTGGCTCCTCCGCCTGACGGAATTAATCCATCGCGATCAGCATCAAAAGGTCTTGAAGCTTTTTCAGGCTCATTTTCTCTGTTTGAAAAAACGCCCAAACCATCAAAACTGCTCATCGCATATTTGTTGATTTCCTGAGCTCCACCTGTAATAATTATATCCTGAAAACCGCTTTTTATTAAAAAATAAGCCAATCCGATAGCATGTGAACCGCTCGCGCAGGCCGCACTTACCGTTAGATTAATGCCTCGAAGTTTAAAAATGGTAGAAAGATTCATGGTTACCGTCGAATTCATCGATTTGAAAATCGCTCCGGAACCTATTAATGCCGTATCTTTTTTCTCGCGGACAATGTCTGTGGCATCAATAATAGCTTTAGAAACGCTGTCGTTTCCGTACATGATTCCCACTTCTCGTTCCTCAAAAAAAGCATCGTCAATGTTAGCATTTTTCAATGCTTCAATAGTAGCCATATAAGCATATTCGGTTTCTTCACCAATGCTCATACGCTGTCTTCGGGTCAGTAAATTTTTCAAATCTGCTTTTGGAACCACGCCCGTTAAAGCCGATTGAAAACCAAATTCTTTTCTGTCAGCATCAAACTGAATACCAGATTTTCCGTTGTATAAAGATTCCTTTACTTCATCTAAAGAAGTTCCGATACAAGAATAAATTCCCATTCCAGTAATTACAACTCTCTTATTCATGGTGTTTTAAAGTAATTTTTAGTCCTTAAGTTTAAATGTTTTTAACACATAGAAACATAGCTTTTGTAAACTCAAAAAGGCGTTTCACTTCCTTGAAAAAACATAGCTGGCTATGTGAAAGAAATATATTTCTTTTTTTGTATTCTTTTTGCACATAAAATCTATGTTTCTATGTGTTTAAAATCTTTTTTAAGAATATATTCCTCCGTTTATGTTGATAATTTCCCCGGTAATATAACTGGCTTTCTTCGAAATCAAAAAACTCACTAAATCTGCTACTTCTTCGGCTTCGCCAAAACGATTCACTGGAATAAGTTTTAGCAGTTCTTTTTCGTCTAACTGGCTCGTCATGTCGGTTCTTATAAAACCCGGGGCCACAGCGTTTACCGTAATATTTCGTTTCGCAACTTCTTGTGCCAATGCTTTTGTAGCGGCAACAATCGCGCCTTTTGCAGCCGAATAATTGGTTTGTCCAGCCGTTCCTTTTACACCTGAAACCGAAACCATATTAACAATTCGGCCATATTTATTGCGAAGCATTTTTTGAATGAAAAATTGCGTCACATTAAAAAATCCGTTTAAACTTGTATTCACAACGCCGTTCCAGTCTTCGGGAGTCATCCACATAAAAAGGCCGTCTTTTGTAATTCCGGCGTTATTTACAATGGCTTCAACAAGAGCTTCTGGATTGGATTCCTGCCATTTTGTTAAAACATTTTGAACTTCTTCAAAATTAGAAACATCAAAACCTAAAATTTCTCCGGTTGCTCCTAATTTTTGTACTTCCAAAAGTGTTGCTTCGGCAGCTGTTTTATTCGAATGATAATTAATCAGAATATGATAATCGGATTCAACGGCTAATTTTTTACAAATAGCACTTCCAATTCCTCTTGAACCGCCTGTTACTAATACACATTTCATAATTTAACTGTTTATCAGATAATCTTTTACTTGTTGCACAAACGGATACATTACCTGATCTTCCTTAAATTCCGGAATTATATTTCGAACATCATCGTACCATTTTTTGGTAACTGATGAAATTTTATTTTTTTGATTTAAATAATCAATCGCCTGAACAATCGTGATCATTTCGATGCTTAAAACTTCAAAAGCATTTTCGATTACTTTTGAGGTAATCACCGCTGCATTTGTTCCCATGCTTACAATATCCTGATTGTCATTGTTGTTCGGGATACTGTGAACGTACATTGGGTTGGATAACATCTGGCTTTCGGCAGTTGTTGAGGTTGCTGTGAACTGTACACCCTGCATTCCGAAATTAAATCCTAATGTTCCTAAATTGACAAATGGAGGAAGAATTTCGTTGATTTTTGAATTCAGTAAATAATTCAATTGACGTTCTGCCAGCATTGTTAATTTGGTAATTACGATTTTTAGTTTGTCCATTTCAAGCGAAATATAATCGCCGTGAAAATTACCTCCGTGATAAACATGTTTGTTTTTTACGTCGATAATCGGGTTGTCGTTTGCCGAGTTAAATTCGTCTTCCAAAATAGAAGCAACATTGTTGATCGTTTCTAAAACCGGACCTAAAATTTGAGGCACACATCTTAAAGAATAATATTCCTGAACTTTTTCCTTGAAGATTTCTTCGGTGTTTTCTCCAGAATATAAATGGTCTTCTCTTTTACGGATTAAGGTACTGTCAGAAAGATTTTTTCGCATTCTTTCCGCTACTTCCTGCTGTCCTTTATGACGTTTGGTTTGGTTTAATTCTGCAGAGAAATGATCGTCATATGCCTGAACCAATTCGTTGATGGCGCAAGAACATTTTAAAGACCAGTCTAATAATTTGTTGGCATGATGCACATTGACAACGCCAATTCCAGTCATAACCGAAGTTCCGTTAATCAAAGCCAGACCTTCTCTAATTTCTACCTGAATGGGTTTTAAACCTTCAATTTCGAAAACCTCCGGAGTGGGTCTTCTTTCGCCTTTATAAAAAACTTCGCCTTCTCCAATTAAGACCAAAGCCAAGTGTGATAATTGTACTAAATCGCCGCTCGCTCCAACACCGCCATGTTCAAAAATTAGAGGCGTAATATCACGATTAATTAATTCAGCCATCAAGTGGATAACAGAAGGATGAACTCCTGAATTTCCTAATGAAAGCGTGTTTAGTCGAGCTAAAATAGCTGCTTTTGCACAAACCGGACTTAATGGTTTTCCGGTTCCTGATGAGTGGCTTCTGATTAAATTATATTGCAGCTGAATTTGGTCTGACTCTTTAATTCTATATTGAGCCATCGGTCCAAAACCAGTATTTACACCATATATGATTTTATTTCCTGAAAATTCTTTCAGAAAGTTAAAGCTTTCGTTAACCCGATTTAGAACGACATCACTGATAGCAACTTTATTATTTCCAAAAATGATGGATTCGAATTCGGCTAAACTTAAATATTCATTAATTGTATTCATTAAATCGGTTTTGATTGTGCTAATTTAATTTTATTTATCAAAATAAATGTAGTTATTTTGATGAAGGCAAATGTAAGTTAATAATCAATAACATTTTTAATATGACAAAGGAGTTTGTTGATGTTTTAGTGATTGGTGCAGGACCTTCAGGATGCGTTTCGGCATCATATCTTCATAAAAATAATATCAAGATAAAAGTGGTGGAAAAAGCAAAATTCCCCAGACTGGTGGTCGGCGAAAGCCTTATTCCGCGAGTGATGGATCATTTTGCCGAAGCTGAACTTTTTGAATGTCTCGATGCGATGAATTTTGAAAAAAAGCTCGGCGCTCGTTTTATCAGAGGAGAAGAAATCTGTGTTTTTGACTTCAGTCAGAAATTTGGTGAAGGCTGGGATTGGACGTGGCAAGTACCGCGCGCTGATTTTGACAACACGATGGCGCAGGAGGTTATTAGAAAAGGAATTGACTTAGAATTTGAAACAGAGGTTTTGGAGGTTTCTTTTGAAGGAAAAAATTCGAAAACCATTGTAAAAGATGCAGCTGGAAATTTAAAAGAAATTCACGCGAAATTTATCATTGATTCCAGCGGATACGGGCGTGTTTTGCCAAGACTTTTGGATTTGGATACGCCTTCAAAATTAGATCCGCATTCTTCGATATTCACACACGTAAAAGATATTAACCGACCAGAAGGCGAAGAAGGAACTCAAATTTCATTTGATATTCTGGAAACCGAAGTTTGGCTGTGGGTAATTCCGTTTTCGAATGGAAATACAAGTTTAGGTGTTGTCGGCCCGACTGATTTTATCAATTCATTATCCGAAAATAAAGACAATGCCGAGGCTTTGCGAAATGCGATTCAGCAATCGGATTATTATATTAAAAGATTTAAAGGAACCGAGTTTTTGTTTGAACCGGTGAAACTGGAAAATTATTCGAGAGCGGTAAAAAGAATGTACGGCGACGGTTTTGCGTTGACGGGAAACAGTTCTGAATTTTTAGATCCGGTTTTTTCGTCGGGAGTTGCTTTTGCTACGGAATCAGGAATGTTGGCCGCAAAATTATATATCAAAGAATCGCAGGGAATTGAAGTTGATTGGGAAACTGAATTTACAGCTTACATGAAAAAAGGAATTGCGGTTTTTACCACTTACGTGAAAGAATGGTACACCGGAAACCTTCAGACTTTGTTTTTTCATCAACCTGAAAATCTGGATGTGAAAGAGAAAATTTGTTCGGTATTAGCTGGATATGTTTGGAATGAAGAAAACCCTTTTGTAAAAAAACACGATCATGTGATTCAGAATATGGCCTATCTACTGAATATGCAAAAAGAAGAAAAAGAAAATCAAGGTTTTTAAATTTAAGAATGCTGGCGTTAGTGCAATATTATTAAGTTAAGGAGCATTTCTTGAATACTGTATTGAACAAACTTCTTGTAAAGAGCTTCACCTTTTTTGAATAGACTCCAGCTTTAGCTGGAGAGTTTATATAAATCAGTTTGAATGGCTTTAGCCAAAAACACATGATTTGGCTAAAGCCATATTATGCCACTTATTAAATTCCTCCAGCTAAAGCAGGAGGCTAGTCAATAATAAAAACGTGACAACTTTTAGTTTTAAAATACAAAAAGAGGATACCAAATGGCATCCTCTTTTTTTCTTCAAAAAATAATATAGTAAAAAATTATACTACCAGAATTTTACATATAAAGCTACAATAACTAATAATGTAATTACGATTAAAACTGTAGTTTGTGGTTTTACTTTGAACATTTCAGAGTCAATTTCAAACGCTTTTGGATTCACTTTAGGACCAGCGAAACTGATTCCGATCATCGCTAACATTGTAAAGAAGAATGATAATCCCATACAAATGTGGAAAGGAATTTCGAAAGCACCTTTTCCGTTAGGATAAGCAGTGTATAACAATGTTTCGTTTCCGAATAACATTGGCGCATATTCGTTGAATAATACGGATAATACAAAACCTAAAATTACACCCACGATTGCAGCAGATCCAGTTGTTCTTTTCCAAAACATACCAAGGAAGAACATTGCGAAAACTCCAGGGCTAATGAAACCTGTATATTTTTGGATGTAAGTGAATCCACCCACTCCGCCAATTCCTAAAACATCATTCCAAGTAAATAAAACAGCTAGAAGCATTGCAGCAAAGACGGCAATTCTACCAATATTTACCTGTTGTTTTTCACCAGCTTCTTTTTGGATGTATTTTTTATGAATATCTAAAGTATAAATAGTAGAAATACTGTTTACTTTTCCAGCTAATGAAGCTACGATTGCAGCAGTCAATGCAGCTACAGAAAGTCCTTTTAAACCTGTTGGCAAGAATGTCAACACAGCAGAATAAGCGCCATCTTTTCCTCCAACTAATTGTGGTAAATGTCCGTTTTGGTATAAAACAAAAGCAGCAATACCAGGTAACATTACGATTAAAGGCATTAATAATTTTAACATACCGGCAAATAAAATACCTGTACGAGCCGTTTGCAAGTCAGCACCTAAAGCTCTTTGAGTGATATATTGGTTACATCCCCAGTAGTTTAAGTTGATGATCCAGATACCGGCAACATAAGACATCAAACCCGGGAAAGTTAAATATTTATCGATTTCAAGCTGAGATGAAGTAGCCGTTGGTCTTGGGATAATCATTTTGAAATGCTCAGGAGCTTCTTTCATTAATACTTTGAAACCAGCAATGGCATTTTCACCCACTCCAAAATATTGACCTACAGTAGTTAATGCAATATAAGAAGTTACAAGACCACCGATTATTAAAACAGCAACCTGAATAACGTCAGTATAAGCAACAACTTTCATACCTCCAAGAGAGATAATTAAAGCAAAAACGGCCAAGCCCACCATGATTACGTGAAGATATTCTCCACCAGCAAGACCATTAATAGCGACAGCTCCTAAATATAAGATTGAAGTTAAGTTTACAAAAACATATAAAAACAACCAGAAAACTGCCATAATCAATGCAGTAGATTCGTTGTAACGTGTTTTTAAGAATTGAGGCATCGTGTAAATCTTGTTTTTAAGATATACAGGAATAAACCAAACGGCTACAATAATTAAAGCAACAGCAGCAAGCCACTCGTATGCAGCAACGGCAATTCCTAAAAAGAAACCTTCACCGCTCATTCCAATAAATTGTTCTGCTGAAATATTTGAGGCAATCAATGAAGCTCCAATAGCCCACCAAGTTAAATTTCCTTCAGCTAAAAAGTAAGCTTTTGCATCGTGCTCGTCTTTTTTACGCTTACTGTAAACGGAGTAACCGTAGGCCGAGACCACGATAAAATAGATGATAAAAACCGCATAATCTGCGAAAGCGAGGTTCTGGTTCATTGTTAGTAGTATTTTAAAATTAATTATAGGTGATTGTTTGTTTTTTAAATTTAAAAATCAGCTTTTTGATTGTTTTGTCTGACTAAAAATACGATATGTGTTTTATTTATGTTATTTTTTTGTCAAAATAAGAACGAAAGCCAAAAGTATAATAAAAATTGATATTAACACTACGCACAAATGTGTTTTTTACATTTATAAACGGCTTGTAATGTTAAATTTTAATCGTTTTTTTATTTTGATGCCACTTTATCGCTGATAGTTTCTTTGCTTTTGTAATGCACAACTGATTGCTGTCTTAAAATTTCGGCGCTTTTTTCAGGTGTGATGTCACGTTGCGATTCGCCAAGCATTTCATAGCCAACCATGAATTTTTTAACCGTTGCAGATCGAAGCAAAGGCGGATAAAAATGCATGTGAAAATGCCATTCCGGATGATCGAAGCCATCAGTTGGTGCCTGATGAATTCCTGAAGAATATGGAAACGAAGTGCTGAATAAATTATCGTATTTCGTAGTAAGTTCTTTTAAAATCACAGCATAAGAACTGACTTCATCAGCTGTAAAATCAGTGATTTTTGAAATCGCTCTTTTGCTCAAAATCATCGTTTCGTAAGGCCAGATTGCCCAAAACGGAACTAAAGCCACAAAATGATCATTTTCGATAACGATGCGATGTCCCGATTTTAATTCGGCCTGAAGATAATCTTCAAGAAGTGTTCTTTTATTTTTATCGAAGTATGATTTCAGACTATTGTGTGTTTTTTCAACCTGAGTTGGCAGTGATGATTGTGCCCAGATTTGTCCATGCGGATGCGGATTACTGCATCCCATTACACTTCCTTTATTTTCAAAAATCTGAACGTGATTGATGTATTTGATACTTCCTAAATCAGTGTATTCTTTTTGCCAGGTTCTTATAATATTTTCAATTCCGCCAAGATCCATTTCCGGTAATGTAAGATCGTGTCGTGGCGAAAAGCAAACCACTCTTGAAATTCCCTGTTCCGGTTTTGCTTTAAAAAACGTGTGTTTAATATCTTCTTCAAAAATAATTTCTTCCTGTTTCATGGCAGCAAAATCATTTTCAAAAACAAAACTGCTTTCGTATTTAGGATTATTTGCTCCGTTGGCGCGAACATTGCCCGGGCATAAATAACAAGTTGAATCATATTTTGGTAACGCTTCGGTGGCAACAGTTTCATTTTGTCCCTGCCACGGGCGTTTTGCACGGTGCGGTGAAACTAATACCCATTCGTTAATTAAAGGATTGAAACGTCTGTGTGGATCTTCGTTAATGTCAAAATTTTTCATTGTAATAATTGTCTGGTATTAAAGTAGTGTGGTTCCGTTTGAGATTTTTACATCATAGAATTTTAATTCAATTCCAAATGTATCTAAATAAAGTTTTGAAAATTTACGTTTAACCTCATTTTCATTTCCTTTTTTAACCAAATTTATAGTGCAGCCACCAAAACCACCTCCCATTACACGCGAACCAATAATGGCATCATCAGCTTTTGCAGTGTCTACCAGCATATCTAATTCTTCACAGCTTACTTCATATTCTTGTGATAAACCATAATGTGTTTCAAAAAGCAATTGTCCTAAAAGTTCTATATTTCCGTTGTCTAAAGCTACACAGGCTTTTATAACACGGTTAATTTCTTTCACTACAAAATGTACTCTTTTAAAAACAACAGGAGTAAATTGATCCTGAATGCTTAAAAGTTGTTCTTCAGAACAGTCTCTGAAACTTTTAACTTCAGGAAAATGATTTTTTATGATTGCCAAACCTTGTTCGCACTCTATTCTTCTATTGTTATATTCAGATGTAAACAGTGAATGTTTTACGTTACTATCAAATAAAATCAACGAATAATCTTTGAAATCAGCATCGTGATATTCAAAATCCAAAGTATTGCAATCCAATTTGATTACTTTATTTTCAAGTCCGTGAACGCTCGAAAACTGGTCCATGATTCCGCAGTTGATACCAACCCAATGTTCCGCTTTTTGTCCCATCAAAGCAACATCAACCTTCTCAATTTTCAAATCGAATAGTTCCTTAATTCCGAAAAGCATTCCGCATTCCAAGGCTGCCGAAGACGACAAACCAGAACCAACCGGAATATTACTGCTGAAAACACAGTTGAAACCTTCAAAAGAAAATCCGTTGTCCTGAAGCTGTTTGATAACGCCACGAATATAATTTGTCCAGACAACATCGCTTAATTCAACCTTATCAGTCAAATCAATTTCAAATTCTTCATTTAAATCAATGGCGATTACTTTAGATTTTTTGCTGTTGCTTTTTTCGAAAGCAAAACAAATTACTTTGTCAATTGCAGCCGGTAAAACGTAACCGTCGTTGTAATCGATATGTTCTCCAATGATGTTGATTCTTCCTGGAGAAAGTACAATTTTCTGGGGAGCTGATCCGAAAGATTTCTCAAAAAATGCCGTGGTGTCTTTTATTAAAATGTCATTCATTATTTTGTAATTGTAATAGTGTTGTCTTGTAATTTATCTGATGTCGCTTTTAGTATTATTTTGCTTTTTAAATTTTTTGTTTTCAGAATAATAGTCGCAATTCCGGCTTCGGCTTTTACAGGATTTTCTCCGATAATTTCAGCATTCCCTCCGCTTAAAGCGAAAGTTACTTCGTTTGTCGCCGTTGGAATAACCGTTCCATTTGCGTCTGTGATTTTAGCATAAACGAAAACCATATCCGGAAAATCAGGATTGATTTGTTTTGATGAAAGATCATAACTCAATTCAATTTTCGAAGCTGTTTCAGGAGTTTTGACACTGTTTGAAGCCACTTTTTTTCCGTTGATAAATCCTTCTGCACGTAAAGTTCCGGCTTTGAATGCCGCCATTTTGAAAATAAACGGAGCATGTTCCAGCTTATCACTGTTAGTATTGATTAATGGTTTTTCTTTCGAAACCAAAACATCATTTAAGTATAAAGCTACTTCGTCACAATTGCTGTAAACGGTAACATTTAATGGCGATTCCGGAGTCCAGAAATTCGCAATAGTAACCATTGGTCCAGAGAATAATTTTTTATCCAAAACTACATTCGCATCGCGCTGGCTTTGATAAAAATAGTTAGCAAATTTCGGAATTCTGAAAATATCACTGATTCCTGAACTCTCTAAATCCGGGCTGTAACCACGATTATAATCGAACATTACCCAATTTGCCTCTCCAATTGTTGATGCTCCTTTTCGGTTTGAGTTAGAAGCTTCCTGAAAATTGTAAGCTTGTTGTAAAAGCCTTTTTTCTCCTGCGCTTCTTAACTGGCGGGACGTTCTTTCTTCCTCTTTTAAGTTCGCAAATTCCGTTTGGTTGAAACCCGCGTTTTGAGCATAATATTCCCAGTCACCATATTCTGCGATGAAAATTTTACGATTTCCTTTGTTGTACTTTGTCCAGTAATCCGGTGCTTTTCCATGTTGACGTGCCGGAATAAACAAATCATAATTTTCGTTATCGATCCAGCTTGCTGTATAATTATGTTCAAAAGGTAATTCTTCTTTAAGCGTTTTTGTCGCTTCTTTCATGAACTCTTTGCTCATGTTAGTTTCGTTTAGCGAAGCTTCCCAAAAAATAATACTCGGATGATTTCGGTCTCTTCTTGCCATATCGCGAATGTCCTGATATGCATTTTTCTGGAAGGTTTCACCTCCAAAAAACTGCCAGCCCGTTAAGCTGTTCATCACTAAAATTCCAAGTTCGTCGCAAGCATTTAAGAAAGCTTCTGCATGCGGATAATGTGACATACGCACAAAATCAAAACCGGCATTTTTAATTTTTACGGCATCACGATATTGCGCTTCGTCTGAAAGTGCATAACCCAAATAAGGATATTCCTGATGCTCGTTGGTTCCGTTGAGGTAAATTTTTTCGTCATTCAAATAATAACCGTCCGCTCTTAATTCTGATTTTCTGATTCCGATTTTTTCTGAATAAGAATCAATCGCTTTTTTATCAGAAATAATCTGAACTTCTAAACGATATAAATTCGGATTATAAATTGACCATAATTTTGGATTTTTTATCGAAATTTTCTGCGTTAAAGCAAAATCAGCATTCGCTTTTACCGTAAAATTCTCCGATTTAAATTCGGTTTTTTTGCCTTTATTATCCGTCAGAATAAATTTCAGGGAAGCAGTTTTATCACTTTCAAATTCATTTTTAACATGAACCTGAACAGTTCCTAAAGCTTCATTTTTGTTGATGTTGCTGAAGTTTGCATAAATTCCGCCACTTGCTACTTTGTTCGCATTAACAGCATCGGTTATATGAAGTTTTGAAGTGGTAAGCAAATAAACATTTCTGTAAATTCCGCCGTAATAATTAAAGTCTAAATCCTTCAAAGGTTTCCCCGGCAAGAAATCCGGATTGTCTTCATTGTTGACTTTTACTTTAATGGTGTTTTCGTTATTTGCATTTAAATAAGGTGTCACATCAACCGTAAAGGGCAAATAACCACCTTTATGATTGGTGATTTTTTTATCGTTGATCCAAACATCAGCTTCCTGCATTACACCTTCAAAATAAATAAAGGTTTTTTGGTCTTTTGATGCTGTAATACTGAATTTCTTCTGATACCAAGAAGTTCCCTGAAACTGTTTGATGACAACTAATTTTTCAAGTCGTGCTGTGTGCGGAATTGTTACTTTTTTCCAATCTGATGTTGAGGTTTCTTCTCTTTTAAATTCCCAATCAGCACCAAAATTTACTTTCGTACGCGATTGTGCCTGTGCTTTTCCAAAAGAAAAAGTGATAAGGAATAAGAAGAATATATTTTTAAAAATTAATTTCATTTTTATCTTTTTAACCATTAAGAGATTAAGTTTCATTAAGCTTAACTTTCTTAATTTCTTAATGGTAAAATTTTCATTATTACTTAATATTATAATTTACTTTAATTTTTCAAATTTGTAAACAGTCGTCTGATTATATTCTTCGTCTTTTTTCAAAACTGAATTCGGGAAATGCGCCTGATTTGGAGCATCCGGAAAATTTTGAGTTTCAAAACAAATTCCGCTGTTTGGATGGTAAACTGCATTTTCTTTTCCTTTCAGAATATCAAAACAATTTCCTCCCACATAGATATGAACGCTCGGCTGATCTGTGTAAACACTCATTTTTAAGTTATTTTTCTCACTGAATAATTGCGCGGCAACTTTATCGTTAGAATCAATTACAAAAGAATTATCAATTGGAAAAGGACAATTTTTAACCGTTCTAAAATCAAAATCATGATTAGAAAGATCCGTAAATTTTCCGGTCGGAATATTATCAGCATCCGTTTCTACCATTTTAGAAGCATCGATAAACATTTGCTGATTTAATACTGAAGCGTCATGTCCGTCAAGGTTAAAATAACTGTGATGTGTCAAATTAATAACCGTGTCTTTTGTCGTTGTCGCCTTGTAATCTAATTTTAATTCGTTTGCCTCAGTTAAAGTATACGTCAGGTAAACGTGCATTTCTCCCGGGAAATTTTCATCTCCGTCTTCGCTTAAAAGTCCAAAAGTTATTGATGGATTTTCTCCGTTTGTGATGTCAGTTACATTCCATACTCTTCTTCCAAAACCAATATTTCCGCCATGCAAAGTATTGCCATTATTATTGCCCACTAGCTGAAAAGTTTCATCATTTAAGGTAAATTTTCCTTTGCTGATTCTTCCTGCATAACGCCCAACAGTAGTTCCAAAATAAGGAGCACTTGGTAAATTATAAGATGACAAGTAAGATTCTAAAGTATCAAAACCTAAAACAACATCGACTAGTTTTCCTGAAACAAGCGGAATTTGTAAGGAAGTTACCGTTGCGCCATAATTGATAAACTGAACTTTCATTCCGTTTTTATTGGTCAGTTCAAAAGAGTGAATTTCTTCGTTGTCAGGCATTAAACCAAACAATTTATAATTAGACTGGTCTTGAAAATGAGATATATGTTTTATTTCCATAATATTTTTACAAAATGTGAAATTCAAAAGTAAAAACATTATTGAGGTTTGCATACCAGTACCTACCAGTTTTTTGTATATTGCATCAAAATTCTATTTTTATGAATATCATTTCAATTCAGAACAATCTCGGTTTACCAAAATATAAGCAGATAATTCTTTCAATAGAAAAAGCAATCGAAGAAGGAAAACTGGTAAAAGGAGACCGTCTTCCGTCAGTAAATAAAGTTTGTTTGGCGTTTTCATTATCACGCGATACGGTTTTGTTAGGATACGATGAACTCAAAAAAAGAGGAATTATTTACGCTATTCCCGGAAAAGGCTATTACGTGAAAAGCGTTGAAATTGCAATAAAACAGAAGATATTTTTACTTTTTGACGAGTTGAATATTTTTAAGGAAGATATTTATAATTCATTTTTAAATAACATTGGAAAAAATGTTCAGGTAGATATTTTCTTTCACCATTTTAATGTTCAGGTTTTTCAAAAACTGATAAATGACAGCAACGGAAATTACACGAAATACATTATCATGCCGACCGACTTAAACGATATAGTCAATTTGATAAAAACCCTACCAGTAAACGATGTAATTATCTTGGACCAGACCAATCCGGACTTAAAATCGTATCCGGCGATTTATCAAAATCATAAAAAAGATATTTTTGAAGGATTGGTTAAAGGGAAAGCCCGATTAAGCAAATACCAAAAACTAATTTTAATTTTCCCTGGATTCAGAGAGCCGCTCGGAATGAAATTAGGTTTTGAAGCTTTTTGTTCCGAATATCATTTTGAGTCTGAAATTATTACGGAATTCGGTGATCGTGAAATTACGCTTGGTGATCTATATATTATTCCGAACGACCGTGACTTGGTTCGTGTAATAGAAAATGCGAGCAATCAAAACCTGAAATTGGGATCAGATTTCGGAATTATATCCTACAATGAAACGCCGCTGAAAAAAGTTGTGGCAAGCGGAATTACAACAATTTCAACTCATTTTGAAATGATGGGAAAAATTTTGGCCGAGATGGTCATCAAAGGAAGAAACGAAAAAATCGAAAACAAATCGTCTCTTATTATGCGAAATTCTTTGTAGAAGTTTAAAACTGTTTTTCTTTCGATATTAGTCATATCACAATCAAATCTATTTTTGTTTAATAAATCGACAAATTATTAATTAAAAAAATAAGAAATTTTTCTTGTTTATGTGAAATTATTTTATCTACATTTGCAAATGTAATTTTTACACTTATTATTTTTTGCTTTACTTCAGAATTGCAAAATCATTTCATTTGAAGTAAAAAAAGTCGACAGAATCAAATTATTAAAATATCAAAAAAAGAGAAATATGAAATTTTTTATAGATACAGCAAATTTAAAAGATATTAAAGAAGCCAATGATTTAGGAGTTTTAGATGGCGTAACCACAAACCCGTCATTAATGGCAAAAGAAGGAATTACGGGAGCGCAAAATATCCTGGATCATTATATAAAAATCTGTGATTTAGTAGATGGAGATGTAAGTGCTGAGGTAATTTCGACAGATTTTGAAGGCATGATTGCCGAAGGAGAGAAATTAGCTGCCTTGCATCCGCAGATTGTTGTAAAAATTCCGATGATAAAAGATGGTGTAAAAGCAATTAGATATTTTGCAAACAAAGGAATTAAGACGAATTGTACGTTGGTGTTTTCTTCAGGTCAGGCGTTATTGGCTGCAAAAGCCGGAGCGACTTATGTTTCGCCTTTTATTGGTCGTCTTGATGATGTTTCGACGGACGGAATGAATTTGATCGAAGAAATCAGATTGATTTATGACAATTATGGTTTTGAAACGCAAATTTTGGCGGCTTCAGTTCGAAATGTAATGCATATTATTAATTGTGCAAAAACAGGATCTGATGTTATTACAGGGCCTTTAAGCGCAATTGAAGGTTTACTGAAACATCCATTAACGGATATTGGACTGGCTACTTTCCTTGCAGATTATCAAAAAGGAAATAGCTAAGATTTTTTTTTCTCGCAGATTCTAAACTAAAGTAAATGTGCTCGATCTGCCAAATCTGCGGGGGATTATTTTTTTTCAAAAAGAAAATTTGTTTAGTTTTTAATAGTAGTTTTATTGAAGTAAAAACCCTGAAAGTGTGAAGTTTTCAGGGTTTTTTATTTTAAAAGAAAAAATAGCCACAGATTACAGGATTAAAATGATTTTTAAAAATCGGTGTTAATCCTTTAATCTGTGGCTAAAAATTTTTATAAATTCAGAACAAAATCGTTAAGTAATTTTTCTTCGTATTTTTCTTTGTTGAATGTGTAGAGGTAAGATCCTTTACGGGACGACTGCATGTCTTTTTCATCTAATTTATTCAGAATTTCTAATGAATTAATTTTACTGATGAAGTTTCGTTTGTCTAGTTCTTTACTCAAAATTGCTTCGTATAATTCTAATAATTGGCGCATGGTGAATTTTTCAGGCAGTAATTCAAAACCAATTGGTTTTATCGAAGTTCTGTAACGTAATCTTTTAATGGCGTGCTGTACCATTTGGTTGTGGTCAAAAATTAAGTTCGGAGCGTCGGTGATGCTAAACCACTGTGCATGATAGTTTTTGATCAATTCCGTATTGTGGTTTTCAATATTAATTAAAGCATAATAGGATACTGATATGGTTCTTTCGACTGGGTCACGATCAATTTCGCTATAGGCATATAACTGCTCCATGTAAATATCGTTTAGCCCGGTGTAGGTGTGCAATATTCTGATTGCGGCGTTATCCAGTATTTCATCGCGTTTTAAAAACCCTCCAATTAGAGACCATTTTCCTTTTTCAGGCTCAAAATCCCTTTTAATTAAAAGTATTTTTAATCCCTCATGGTCAAATCCAAAAATGATACAATCTACTGCTAAGAGAACTTTATCGGCAGAGCTATAACTGTTTAGCATATTAAATATTTTATTGGTAAATATATAAACTTCCTAATACGTTTCATAATTTATTAATGTAGTTTGAACACTTAAACCGAATAATTGGATTGAAATGAAAGTTAAAGGAATTAGTTCTCCAACATCAAATTTAACATACATTTTAGATTTTCAAACGTTTTCGGAATTAAAATGAGTTGATTTTTGAAAAAAAGAAGCTAATTTCAATCAAAGAAAGAAAGTCCAAAACAGGATTTTTTTTACAAAAATAATATTTTTTCTCGCGTGAGTTGATTCCAAATTACATCGTTTTCGAAATTTTTTCAGACCTCTTTTTTTGCTTAAAAAGTTGCTTTTTTGCAAAAAGTGTAAATTTTACACAAATAACATTCAAAAAAGGTCTTTTTTTTGAAAAAAACATTAATTTATTAATGTTGGTTTTACACTTAATTTATGATATGTATTTTTTTTCACTACTTTTTTTATGATTTTAATTTGTTTTTAAGGTTTTTTTTTAGTTAAATTTACAAATGTAAAAATAACACTTATAATTGCACACTAACCAACCTTAAAAAAACCAGTATGATAACAAACCAAAAATTATTTTTTTATTGCAATTTTTTATTGCCAAAAAAAGAATGGCTTTTAGCATTATTAATGCTATTATTTTCTGTTAATACAATGTCCGCTCAGGACAAAGTTATTAATGGAGTTGTTACTTCGGCTCAGGATAAATTGCCTTTGCCAGGAGTAAATATTATGATAAAAGGAACCAAAACAGTTACTACAACTGGTTTTGATGGAGAGTATACGATTAAAGCATCTGCAAATGATGTTTTAGTTTTTTCATTTATAGGATTTAAAAATCAGGAAATAACAATAGGAAACCAATCCAGAATTGATGCAACATTAAGCGAAGACGCTAATAAATTAGATGAAGTAGTAGTTGTAGGTTACGGTACACAAAAGAAATCTGATCTTACAGGTTCTATTAGTGTGGTTGATATGGAAGCTGCTAAAAAAACGGTGACTTACGATCCTGCAAAAATGCTTCAGGGTCAGGTTGCGGGGGTAACAGTACAATCATCAGGTGAGCCTGGAGGATTTGTAAATGTTAAGATTAGAGGTATAAATTCATTCACGAATAATAATCCTCTTTTTGTTATAGACGGAATGATTGTTTCTAATCCTAATGATTTTGCGCCGGGAGATATTGAATCGATGCAGGTTTTAAAAGATGCATCTTCGGCTGCGATTTATGGGGTTCAGGGAGCAAATGGAGTTGTAATTATTACTACTAAAAAAGGTAAAAGCGGAAAATTAGACATTAAATTCAAGTCGCTTGTAGGTTTCCAGAATGTAGCAAGAAAATGGGACTTAACAGACCGTGTAGGATATCAAAAAATCACTACCGCTGCGGAGTTAAATGCTGGATTAACAGTGGCTCCGGGAAATGATCCAAAAAGTCCATCTTACATAAGTAATGTAGATACAAACTGGCAAAATGAAGCTTTCCAGACAGGAATTGTACAAAATCAATCTTTAACTTTTAACGGAGGTGCAGAAAGTCTGGGTTATAATATGAATGTGGATTATTTCAAAAATACAAGTTATTTGAATTCGCCTCAGGATTACGAAAGATTCTCTTCTAATTTGAATTTATACGGAAAAAAAGGAAAATTTAAATACGGTTCTAAACTTGGTTACACAAAATCAGACAAAGAAAACTTTAATGAATATAATGCAGGAGAATCTGCAATTGTAGATTTATTAGGTGCTGTTCCAACAATGCCGGTTTACGATCCAAAAAGACTTGGAGGATATGGCGGAACCGATAACTTAACGCAACGAGCTATTTCGATGAACGTTATTGGGTACAATAATTTGATTACCAATAATGGAAAAAGAAACCGTTTTATTGGTGATATCTGGGGAGAACTTGAAATTGTTCAGGGCTTAAAATATAAATTAGATTTAAGTTATGACAGATTGGATTTTCAAAACAGAAAATTTATTCCGCCAAGTGATTTAGGATGGTATTATATCACAACAAATGATGAAGCTTCTTTAGATGTTGATAATGGAAACCAATCCAGAACATTCGTAAATAATTTATTGACATACGAAATTTCATTAGGGAAACATAAGATCGATGCTTTGGCAGGATGGATTCAGGAAAGAAATGATTATTACAGACACTGGTCAAGAGGTGTTGGTTATATGCCGGGAGAAATCAGCCAGATTCAATATGCTGACGCTACAAGTGCAGGAGAATATAAAAATACAGTTACCAATATCTCGTACTTAAGCCGTTTGAATTACGCTTATGATGACCGTTATTTTATTACCGGAAACTTCAGACAAGATAAAACATCTCTTTTTAGTGAAGAAAATAACACGGGGAACTTCTACTCTTTTTCCGGAGCATGGAAATTAAGCAATGAGAAGTTTTTGCATTTACCAGACTGGTGGAATACGATTAAAATAAGAGGAGGTTATGGTGAATTAGGTAATAACACAATCGGAACTTACGCTTATTCTCCTACAATTAATGCTTTTGCGGGTTACGATTTCAACAATGCATTGGCACCTGGAACAACAGTAATTAGTGCAATTGATCCTAATGTGCATTGGGAAAAAACAGCAACTTCAAACATTGCAGTGGAGTTAGGTTTCTTAGATAATGATTTACAAATTACTGCTGAATACTATCAAAAAAAATCTACCGATTTATTAATTGGTGTTCCATTGCCATACTCAACAGGAGCATTTCCTGCAAGTATTACAACAAATGCGGGGGCTGTAAAAAACAATGGTTTAGAGTTTACAGCAACGTATAACAATAATCATCATGAATTTAAATACAACATCTCTGCCAATTTAGGAACTTTGAAAAATGAGGTTTTACAAATTGGATTAAACGGAAATCCAATTTATGGTGCAGCTTCAAAAACGGAAGTAGGAAGATCTATTGGGGAAATCTATGCCTATCAAACAGCAGGGATTTTTCAAAACGCAGCTGATTTAGCTTCTTCTCCAACACAAACAAATGCAGGTGTTGGTGATGTTAAATTCAAAGATTTAAACGGTGACGGTGCTATTACAGATGCAGACAGACAGTATATGGGAGTTGCGATTCCTAAATACAGCTACGGATTTAATTTTAGTGCAAATTATAAAAATTGGGATTTCTCAATGTTTTGGCAAGGTGCAGGCGGAAACAAAGTATTTAACGGATTGTACCGTAATTTAATGACGGAGCAATACGGAAACAGCAGTGTTGATGCATTAAACTATTGGACGCCAACAAACACAAATACAAACGTTCCTCGTCCGATTATTGGAGATCCAAATGGTAATGCAAGAGATTCTGACAGATTCATCGAAAGTGGAGATTACATCAAATTACAAACTATGGAAATTGGATACCAGATTCCGGTACCAAAAGATCTATTCATTAAAAATGCAAAATTGTATGTAAATGGTCAAAATTTACTGATTATCAGTAAATATAAAGGGTATGATCCTGATTTCAATTACAATGACGGATTATTTTCTCGAGGATATGATGCTGGATCTTTTCCAAATCCGAGAACAGTTTCTTTGGGTGTTGAAGTGACTTTTTAAACTAGCCTAACCAATTAAAAACGAATTAAAATGAAATATAAAATATTTAATTATATAACAGTTTTCTTTTCACTTGCGGTAGTAACTACAAGCTGCGTTGATAATGAAGACTTGCATCAAGTTGACCCTAATGTTGAAACTGCAGCGTCATTTTGGAAAACAGATCAGGATGCTATTGAAGGTGTAAACTCAGTTTACGGTAGTTTATTGACAGATGGAACTTACATGAGAAGTACGCCGCTTCTGTTAGATTTAAAAGCAGACGATACACGTAGTAACAGCCCTTGGGGAGCAATGTACAATGTGGGGCGTTTCAACTCAAACCCAACAGATCCGGCAATTTACGGATGGGCTTTTGAGACTTACTATCAGGGAATTTATCGTGCAAATCAGGTTTTGGCAAATGTTCCAAACATAGAAATGACCGATGCAGCACTTAAAAACAGAATTTTAGGGCAAGCTTATTTTTTAAGAGGATTGTATTTTTTCCATGCGGTAAATATGTTTAAAAAAGTTCCTTTGCCAACAGAAGTTGTGCTTTATACGCCACAAAAAACAGAGGCTGAAGGCTGGGCACAGGTTATTGCAGATTTTAAGAAAGCAGCTGAATTATTACCAACGACATATAATGGTATTGCAGGACTTGATGCAGGTCAAAAAGGTCGTGCTACAAAAGGAGCAGCATTAGGATATTTAGGAAAAGCATATTTGTTTACTAAAGATTTTGCCAATGCGAAAACAACTTTTAAACAAGTAATAGATTTAGGTGTTTACGCTTTAGTTTCAAACTATCGTGATAACTTTACTACAGCAAATGAAAACAATTCAGAATCTCTATTTGAAGTACAATTCAGCAGAGATGCAGGTGGTGTTGATTTAGGATGGGGTGGAGTTCCGGCTTCAGGCTGGGGGAAAACATCTGCAAGAGCAATTACTTATGCACCAAGAGCTTTTGGATGGACAGACGTACAGCCTTCATGGACATTGTTTAATGAATTTCAACAGGAAAAAACAAAAACAGGAGATGTAGATCCTCGTTTAGATGCTACTATCTTCTATAATAAACCAGGTGGAATGCAATTGTACGGAAAAGATTTTGCAACATTTTATGCTACAAGTCCAGCCGATTTAAATGATATATTTTGTAGAAAATATGAAAACTCTGATGGTCAGTTTGCAGACGAATACGATTGGCGTTCAGGAATTAACGAGCGTTTGTTACGCTATGCTGATATCTTGTTAATGTATGCTGAATGTTTAAATGAAACTGGTGATACTCCGGGTGCTTATACTTATATCCAAAAGGTTAGAGACAGAGTTAATTTACCAGATTTAGCAACGACGAAACCAGGAATGACACAAGCACAAATGAGAGATCAGATTGGACATGAAAGATTTTTGGAATTCCCTCTTGAAGGACATCGTTTTGATGATATCCGTCGTTGGGGTTGGTTACAGGATGCTACAAAATTAGCATGGCTGAAATCAAGAGATGTTGAATTTAATTCATATGCTCCTGGAAGAGAATATTTCCCAATTCCGCAATTAGAAATGGACAACAATCCGGGAACAGTTCAAAATGATAGTTACTAAAAATAGCTGTTTAAAAATTTTTCAGTCCCAGTCTCAGTGTAGGCTGTGACTAAAAAACCGAGACTAAAATTTTATTTGAGTTAGTTAGAATTCTTAATATCATGTGAGGGCTTAAAAACCTTCACATGATATTATAACATTAAAACATTATGAAATCGCCATGATCCAAATAAAAAATAATAATAAAGAATGACGATTCCATATTCCAATAAAAAAACAAATATTAACCACTTATGAAAAAAGCACTTTTAATTACATTTCTTGTCACCCTTTGTAATCAGGCAAGTTTCGCTCAAAATGAAACGACAGTTATTACTATAAAAAATACTGTCGATGCTCCAACCATCAACAAAAATATCTACGGACATTTTGCAGAACATTTAGGACGCTGTATTTACGGAGGTTTTTTTGTGGGAGATACTTCAAAAATTCCAAATACAAATGGAGTGAGAAATGATATTGTTGCTGCTTTAAAAGAATTAAAAATTCCAAATTTAAGATGGCCAGGAGGATGTTTTGCTGATACTTACCACTGGAAAGATGGAATTGGACCAAAAGAACAAAGACCAACTATCGTAAACAAATGGTGGGGCGGAGTTACTGAAGATAACAGCTTCGGAACACATGATTTCTTAAACATGTGTGAATTGCTTGGCGCAGAACCTTATTTGTCAGGAAACGTAGGAAGCGGTACTGTTCAGGAATTGGCGGACTGGGTTCAGTACACCAATTTTGGAGGCAAAAGCCCGATGAGTGATTTGCGTAAAAAGAACGGAAGAACAGAACCGTGGAAAGTTAAATTCTGGGGAATCGGAAATGAAGCCTGGGGATGCGGAGGAAATATGACGGCTGAATATTACGCCGGAGAATACCGCAAATTTGCAACCTTCATGTCAGATTGGGAAAATACAGGTGGATTAACCCGCATCGCTTCAGGATCAAACAGTGCCGATTATAACTGGACAGAAGTTTTAATGAAAAATATTCCGCTAAATATGTTAGGCGGAGTTGGAGTACATCATTATGCCGTAATCGACTGGGGTAAAAAAGGCGATGCTGTTAATTATACAGAAGAAGGCTATTTCAAAACCATGCAGTCAGCATTAAAAATGGAAGAGCTGGTGACCAAACACAGCGCGATTATGGACAAATACGATCCAAAGAAAAAAGTGGCAATGATGGTTGACGAATGGGGAGGTTGGTATGAAGTAGAACAAGGATCAAACCCTGGATTTTTATATCAGCAAAATACAATGAGAGATGCGGTTTTGGCCGGAACTACCCTTAATATTTTCAATAATCATGCAGACAGGGTTCGTATGGCAAACCTGGCACAATGTGTTAATGTTTTACAAGCAGTTATCCTTACTGATAAAGCGAAAATGATTACGACGCCAACTTATCATGTAATGAAAATGTACAGTGTGCATCAGGATGCTAAATTATTGCCTGTAAGTTTCCAGTCGCCAAACTATACTTTTAACGGAGAAACACTTCCTGCGGTATCGGCTTCGGCTTCAAAAGATAATAGTGGTGCGGTGCATATTTCAGTAGTAAATGTTGACGCAAAAAATAAAAACAAAATAGAAATTGATGTAAAAGATCTTGGAGTGAAAAGTTTCACAGCAACGATTTTAACAGCGGCAAAATTGCAGGATTACAATTCATTTGACACACCAAATAAAATTGTACCAACAGTTTATAAAGGTTTCGAAAACAAAAAAGGAAAACTTGAAATCACTATTCCTCCTTTCTCAGTTGTTGTTTTAGAAGGAAAATAAAAATAACACAAAATGAAAAAATCAATTTCCATTTTAAAAACAGTTTCGTACTTCGGAATCTTTTTAGTTGCGCTTGCCTCAACTAGTTGTTCAAGTGATGATCCTGCAACACCTGTAACTCCGGATCCGCCGGTGGTTGTGCCTCCAGTTGTGGTTATACCAGATTTCCCGGGGCCAACGTATGCTGATAATTATACATCAATTGCATCTTGGGGAAGCAGATCGCAATGGAATTTGGCCAACGTTCATGATCCATCCGTAGAAAAATCCGGAGAATACTATTATATGTATCAAACCGATGCCTCTTACGGAAATGCGCACGAAGGAAACGGGCATTTTTTCTATAGAAGATCAAAAGATTTAATCAATTGGGAATTCATGGGATCTTCAATGACTCAGGCTCCGGCTTGGGTAAAAGATTCTTTGAACAATAAAAGAGCCAGAATGTCACCGGCTTTGCCTCCAATTACAAATCCGAATTACGGATATTGGGCGCCATGCGTTCGCAAAGTGGGAAATAAATTCAGAATGTATTACAGCATTGTGGTTACAAATCCAATTGTAGGAACAGACACCAATACATCATGGAGCGAGCGTGCTTTTATAGGTCTTGCCGAAACGGATGATTTGGCTTCAAACAATTGGGTTGATAAAGGAATGGTGGTTTGTTCTGAACCGGATGGTGTAAAAAGTTATGTTCGAAACGGAGGAAACGATTGGGATGCATATTTTAAATTCAATGCAATCGACCCGAGTTTCATCGAAACTCCAGAAGGTGAGCAATACCTGATTTACGGTTCATGGCATTCCGGAATTGCAGCCTTAAAACTAAATCCGACAACCGGAAAACCGGATAAATTAAAAACAATTGATGATTACGGAGTTCGTATCGCCGGACGTGGAAATGTTGGTAGCAATCGTTGGCAAGCCCTTGAAGGACCTGAAATTATCTACAATCCGGACACGCAATATTATTATTTGTTTTTGGCTTATGATGAATTATCGGTGGCTTATAACACACGTGTAGCTCGTTCTAAAAATATTTTAGGACCCTATCTTACTAGCAGCGGAAGCAGTATTACAACCGGAGCAGAATGTTTTCCAATGTTGACGCATCCATATTCATTCAAAAATCATACAGGCTGGGTTGGATTTTCGCATTGTGGAATTTTTCAAAACCCAACAACTAAACAATGGTATTATGCTTCGCAGGCGCGTTTGCCAGAAGGAGTTCCGGGAATTAACGCGTCAAATGCAGTAATGATGGGACATGTTCGCGGAATTCAATGGACGGAAGATGGCTGGCCAGTTGTTGAATCTGAGCGTTACGCCGGAGTACCGACAACTACAATTACAGAGGCAAATTTCATTGGAACATGGGAACAGATCACAATGAATTATCAATACAAGACCATTCAAAAAGCAGTAACAATTTATTTAACTGCCGATAAAAAAGTGAGCGGTGATGCAACGGGAACATGGTCGTATGACAGTGCCAAAAAAATCTTAACCGTAAATGGGGTAAAATGTAATGTGTCTGATGCCTGGGATTGGGAATTGGCAACGCGAAAAGTAACGCTGGGCTATTCTGGTTTGACCGCTTCTGGCTTACCGGTTTGGGGTAAAAAAGTGAATTAGGAAAAGAATTAAAATTCCAAATTTTTTTAAATTCCAAATTCCAAATTCCAAAAATAAACAATAGCACAGATTTTAAGAAACTGGCTTGGATTGATAAAAGCTCCAGAGGAGCATAATGTTTATAGCCAATTATTATTGTCGTTGAATAAAAGCTCCAGCGGAGCGATATGTAAGTTCTTTTTAGATTGCTAATATGTCACCCCGATGGGGTTCTTGTGAAAAAACAAATATAATTTCTATAAACATTCCGTCCCGTTGGGACTTATTTATGAAGATTAAAAAAATACGAAATTAAAAGATAAAAATCTGTGTGAAAAACATTTAACGCATAGAAATTATGTCTTAAAAGAAACCATAATGAAAAACCTAATTACAAGCCTTTCACTTTTAGTTCTGATCGCGTACTGCTCAACAGCTGTAGCGCAATCATCAACTCAAATTGATCCGGCGAAATTCAATAATCCAATAATTAAAGATCAGTATACCGGCGATCCTGCTGCCTTGGTTTACAAAGACAAAGTGTATTTGTATGCCGGTCATGACGAAGCTGCCAAAGATTTTAATTTTTATAAGATGAACGAATGGGTAGTCTATTCTTCTTCGGATATGAAAAAGTGGGAGTCGCATCCGGTGCCGTTAAAAGTAACCGATTTTGTTTGGGCAAAAAACGATGCGTGGGCTTCGCAGGTGATTGAAAGAAGCGGAAAATTTTATTGGTATGTAACGGTTTCGCATGGAACTATTCCAGGAAAATCAATTGGCGTAGCAGTGTCAGACAGTCCAACCGGGCCTTTTAAAGATGCGTTAGGAAAAGCGTTAGTAACTAATGATATGACCACGCAAACCAAAATTAGCTGGGACGACATTGACCCGACAGTTTATATTGATGATGATGGTCAGGCGTATTTAATTTGGGGAAACACCGTTTGTCATTACGCTAAATTAAAAGAAAATATGCTCGAATTAGACGGACCAATCCAAACCATAGATTTGCCTCATTTTACCGAAGCACCTTGGATTCACAAGCACAAAGGCTGGTATTATTTATCGTATGCTTATGAATTTCCGGAGAAAATCGCCTACGCCATGAGCAAGTCCATTACAGGTCCGTGGGAGTTTAAAGGAATTTTGAATGAATTGGCCGGAAACAGCAACACAAATCATCAATCAATAATTGATTTTAAAGGACAATCCTATTTTATTTATCACAACGGAGCAACGATACCAGACGGAGGAAGTTTTAGACGATCGGTTTGTGTCGATAAATTATATTACAATAAAGACGGAACAATGAAACGTGTCGTAATGACTTCTGAAGGAATTCAGTAAAAAGTTTTCAGTCGCAGTCACAGCTTTCAGACTCAAATTTAAACACATAGAAACATAGATTTGGCTATGAAAAAAGAATACAAAAAGAAACAAGTTTCTCACACAAAGCTAGATTATGTGTTTAAATAATGAGCAAGTTCATAGACCAAACTTAAATTTTCTTATATCACTTATATGGTTTACAAAAACATAAAATATATCCTTTCTGTTTTAATGATGCTGACTGTTTCAGCGTCATTTGCACAGGAAATTGTCGTACACGATCCGGTTGTCATCAAGCAAAAAGATACCTATTATTTGTTTTGCACCGGAAAAGGAATCAGCGTTTTCAGTTCTAAAGATTCAAAAAACTGGAATAAAGAAGCACCCGTTTTTGCTGAAAAACCTGTTTGGGCAGATGGCGTTGCGGCTGATTTCAAAAACCACATTTGGGCACCGGATATTTCATTTCACAACAATACTTACTATCTTTATTATTCGGTTTCGGCTTTCGCCAAAAATACTTCGGCAATTGGCGTCGCGACGAATACTACTTTAGATCCAAAAGACAAAAATTACAAATGGGTCGATCAGGGAATTGTTATCCAGTCGCAACCCAATCGTGATATGTGGAATGCCATTGATCCGAATTTAATTTTTGATGAAAACAATACGCCTTGGTTATCATTTGGTTCTTTTTGGGAAGGATTGAAAATGGTAAAATTAAACGCCGATTTAAAATCGATTGCACAGCCTCAGGAATGGCATACGATTGCAAAACGCAAAAGAAGTTTTGAATTAGCGGATTCTGATCCGGGCGACGGCGCACTTGAAGCTCCTTTTATTTTTAAGAAAAACGGTTATTATTATCAATTTCTTTCTTGGGATTTATGCTGTCGCGGAGAAAAAAGCACTTATAAAGTTGTGGTGGGAAGATCAAAAAATGTAACCGGACCGTACGTTGACAAAGAAGGGAAATTATTAACCGAAGGCGGCGGGAGCATAGTGGTTCAGGGTGACGAAAATTACTTTGGCGTAGGCCATAACAGCGCCTACACTTTTGACGGGAAAGATTATATTTTTTACCACGCATATGAAAAGAAAACCAATGGAACGCCAAGATTAGTAATTAAAGAAATGCAATGGGATGCCGATTTATGGCCCGTTTTAAAATAGAACATTCTTAATAATGAAAAAATACACTTTCCATATTGTAACGATTTTCATGTCACTTCTGATTTTGATTTCCTGTAAAGAAACCAAAAATGATGCAGTACAATCCAATAAGACATCTGCAGTAAAAGCGGGCTATGAAATTGAGCCTGTAAACATTCAAAATGTAAAATTATCAGATTCTTTTTGGCTTCCAATTATCAAAAGAGTGCAGGAAGTTACGATTGCTTATGCGATTCAGAAATGTAATGAAGAAGGCCGTTTCGAGAATTTTTTAATCGCAGGAAAACAAAAAACCGGAACAGTAAAAGGTCAAATGCCTTTTGACGATACCGATGTTTACAAAATTATCGAAGGTGCTTCAAATACTTTGATCAGCGCACCAAATCCAAAATTAGAACGTGTTTTAGATTCTTTGATTGCAATTGTAAAAATTGGTCAGGAAAAAGACGGTTACTTAACAACGTGGAGAACTATAAATCCGGCAAAACCGCCTTGTACATGGGTTCCGGTTATTGAAGGAAAACGTTGGGAATCACTTCAAATTAGTCACGAGCTATACAATTCAGGACATTTAATCGAAGCTGCTGTCGTGCATTACGAAGCAACAGGAAAAAGAAATTTCCTTGACATCGCCATCAAAAATGCCGATATGTTAGTGCGTACTTTTGGTGATGAACCGGGTCAGGTAAAAGGTGTTCCGGGACATCAGATTGTAGAAACTGGTTTGATTAAATTGTATCAGATAACAGATAACAAAAGTTATTTAAAACTCGCAAAATATTATTTGGACAATCGCGGAAATCCGAACAATCATAAATTATATGGCGAATATGCGCAGGATCATATTCCGGTAATTCAGCAAAATGAAGTGGTTGGTCACGCCGTGAGAGCGGTTTATATGTATGCAGGGATGACCGATATTGCCGCCATGACAAAAGATAAAGGTTATACCGACGCCATAAATAATTTGTGGACGAATATGGTGAACAAGAAAATGTACATCACAGGCGGAATTGGTTCAAGACATGACGGAGAAGCATTCGGGAAAAATTACGAATTACCAAATTTAACCGCTTACAACGAAACTTGTGCTGCGATTGGAGATGTATATTGGAATCACAGATTGCATAATTTATCGGGAGATTCAAAGTATTTTGATGTGATCGAAAGAACGATGTACAACGGATTAATCTCCGGAATTTCATTAGACGGTAAACAATTTTTCTACCCAAATGCCTTAGAAGCTGATGGTGTTTTTAAATCGAACCGAGGTTCTTGCACAAGACAAGCATGGTTTGATTGTTCTTGTTGTCCGACGAATTTAATTCGTTTTGTGCCTTCGATTCCAGGGTTGATTTACTCTAAATCGAATGATGTTTTATATGTCAATTTATATGCTTCAAACAACGCATCTTTCACAGTCGGAAAAACCGATTTACAGATTTCTCAACAAACCGGTTATCCTTGGAACGGAAAAGTTGCCATCGGTGTTAATCCGAAAAAAGAGAGCAAATTCACGATTAAACTCCGTGTTCCGGGTTGGGCAAGAAATGAAGTGTTGCCGGGCGATTTATACACTTATAAAAAAGCTTCGACTCAAAAAGCAACTATTACTCTTAACGGAGAAAAATTAGCGATTCAACCGGAAAATGGATATTTCATCATTAGCAGAAACTGGAAAAAGGGCGATAAAATCAACCTTAATTTCCCCATGGAAGTTCAGGAAGTAGAAACGAATTCGAAAGTAGAAACCAATAAAAATAAAGTCTCTTTAGAATATGGACCAATAGTTTATGCGGTTGAAGAAATTGACAACAAAACCAATTTCGATAAAATCGACGTGACTTCAACAGATACTTTTAAAGTAAAAAAAGAAGCCAATTTATTGCAGGGTGTTAACGTAATCGAAAACTCAAAATTCAAAGCGATTCCCTATTACAGCTGGTCAAACAGAGGAGTGGGGAAAATGAAAGTTTGGCTGGATTATAAGTAGAGAATAGAATATAGAGAATAGAACATAGAACATAGAAAATAGAACATAGAAAATAGAAAATAGAGTCAAGAAGAAAGAATCAAGATTTTCCCTGGATTAAAGATTAAAAGTATTAGAAAAAAATCTGCTCAATCTGCGGAATCTGCGAGAAAAACAAATAAAAATCCGTTTTTATCCGCGTTTTCACTTTAGTGAATCAGTGTAATCCGCGTGCTATAAAACACATTAATTATAAAAAAAATGAAGTCCAATTTAATTACCAAAATTACCCTTTGCGGTTTATTGCTTAACGGCATTTATGCTTCGGCACAAAAAAATAATCTTCAGGTTGATGTTGCAAAAACAGTAACCAAAATTCAGCCTACGATGTACGGAGTATTTTTCGAAGACATCAATTTTGCTGCCGATGGTGGTTTATATGCTGAAATGATTAAAAACAGATCGTTTGAATTTGAACTTCCGATGATGGGCTGGAGCGAACCAAACAGCGACCGACATAAATTAAACGAGCAATCCGGAATCGCAAAAATTGTTCAATATTCTCAAAAAGGAACCAACCACAATTATTGCAGAGTTTCGGTAAACGATCCAAATGGTTACGAAATGATCAATGAAGGTTTCAGGGGAATGGGAATTAAAAAAGACCTGAAATACAATTTGTCTTTAAAAGCGTTAAAAGAATCCGGGAATATTTCTAAAATCAAGATTCAGTTTATTGATAAAAATAAAAAGGTTTTAGGCGAAACTTCCATTACGCCAGCCTCAAAAGAGTGGACCAATTATACTGCTCAATTAACGGCAACAGCAACCGAAGCAAAAGCGAAAATCAGAATCACTTTTGAAGGAAGCGGAGTGATCGATTTAGATGTTATTTCACTTTTTCCGGAAGACACATGGAAAGGAAGAAAAAATGGACTTCGTTCTGATTTAGTACAATTATTATACGATTTGAAACCGGGGTTTTTACGTTTTCCGGGAGGATGTATTGTGGAAGGAAAAACGCTGGCATTGCGTTATCAATGGAAAAAATCGATTGGAAATGTAGAAGACAGAGAAACGATGATCAACCGTTGGAATACCGAGTTTGATCATAAACCGGCACCGGATTATTTTCAGAGTTTTGGTTTAGGATTTTTCGAATATTTCCAGCTTTCTGAAGATATTGGAGCTTCTCCACTGCCAATTTTAAGCTGTGGAATGGCTTGTCAGTTCAACACAGGAGAATTAGTTCCGATGGACCAAATCGATCCGTATGTTCAGGACGCTTTAGATTTAATTGAATTCGCAAATGGCGATGCTACAACAGCTTGGGGAAGAATGAGATCAGATATGGGCCATCCAAAACCATTCAATTTAAAATTCATCGGAGTTGGAAATGAGCAATGGGGACCAGATTATATTGAGCGTTTCAAAGTGTTTCAAAAAGCAATCAAAGCAAAATATCCAAACATTACCATTGTTTCAGGTTCAGGGCCATTTCCAGAAGGAGATTTCTTTGATTATGGAACAGCCGAACTTAAAAAATTGAACGCCGAAATTATTGACGAACATTATTATAAAGATCCGGCATGGTTTCGTAAAAATGTAACGCGCTACGACAATTACGATCGTAAAGGACCAAAGATTTTTGCTGGGGAATATGCGGCGCAAAGTGTTGCAATTGCAAGTCCGTTAAACAAAAACAACTGGGAATGTGCTTTTTCTGAAGCCGCTTTCATGACCGGAATGGAGCGTAATGCTGAGGTTGTTCAGTTGACTTCTTATGCGCCATTATTGGCTCACGTAGAGGGTTGGCAATGGACACCGGACATGATTTGGTTCAATAATTTACAATCATACGGAACGCCAAATTATTATGTTCAGAAGTTATTCTCAAACAATAAAGGAACCGATTTAATCACGATTACGAAAGACGGAAAAGCAGTTACGGGTCAAAATGATTTGTTTGCATCGGCAGTGAAAGATGTGAATTCGAAAGAAGTAATTCTGAAAATTGTGAACACTTCTTCATCGGCACAAAATGTTTCCATTGATGTAAAAGGAGCAAAATTAGACACAAAAGGAACAGCAATAATCCTAAAAGGAGATGGAATAAATGATGAGAATTCTTTTGATGCTCCGATGAAAATCAGTCCGAAAGAAAGCGAATTTAAAGTGAAAGGAAGTCAGGTTCAATATGATTTTCCGGCGTACTCGGTTACTGTTTTAAAAATAAAGATGAAATAATCGCAACAGAATAAATGTATAACCTACGTTTATTTTCTGTTTTGTTTGCAAACCATTGTTTTGATGCATTATCTGCAAAAATTCAAGAGTCGCTTTTTGTTAAGTGTTTTTTATACACTTATGAATTAATTATATTTATATTTGTCACTATTTAAAATGAATTTCGAAATGAAAAATTACGTTATAGGATTGGACTACGGAACAGATTCTGTTCGGGCGGTGCTAATAGATACTGAAAATGGGCAGGAATTGGCATCAAATGTTTCTCATTACAAAAGATGGAAAAACAAACAATATTGTGACGCATCTATAAATCAGTTTCGTCAGCATCCTTTAGACCACATTGAGGGTCTGGAAATTACGATTAAAACCGTTATAAAAGAAAGCAAAGTAGATCCTTCGCAAGTGCGCGGAATCTGTATTGATACCACTGGTTCTTCGCCGGTTCCTGTAACGAAAGACGGAATTCCATTGGCTTTGACAAAAGGTTTTGAAGAGAATCCAAATGCGATGATGGTACTTTGGAAAGATCATACTTCTATCAACGAAGCAAATGAAATCAACGAATTGGCGGTAAGCTGGGGCGGCGAAAACGTAACAAAATATGTGGGCGGCATTTATTCATCAGAATGGTTTTGGGCAAAAATCCTGCACATTGCAAGAGAAGATGAAGCCGTTCGAAATGCTGCGCACACCTGGATGGAGCACTGCGATTTAATGACGTATTTATTAATTGAAGATAAAGATTTAAAATCATTTAAAAGAAGCCGTTGCGCAGCGGGTCACAAAGCAATGTGGCATGCAGACTGGAACGGACTTCCTCCAGTTGAATTCTTAGAAAAACTGCATCCGTATTTGGCAACGCTTCGCGGAAATTTATACGATGAAACGTATACTTCTGATTTAGTTGCCGGAAATTTAAGCAAGGAATGGGCAGATCGTTTAGGACTTTCTACAGATACAGTTGTAGCAGTTGGAACTTTCGATGCACACTCTGGAGCGGTTGGAGCTAAAATTGGAGAAAATACTTTGGTTCGCGTTATGGGAACTTCAACCTGCGATATTTTGGTTGGTTCTTATGATGAAGTTGGAACAAAAACAGTTCGCGGAATTTGCGGACAAGTTGATGGATCTGTAATTCCGGGCTTTATTGGTCTTGAAGCAGGGCAATCTGCTTTTGGAGATTTATTAGCCTGGTACAAAGAACTTCTAATGTGGCCGACTGATCATTTATTAACAGCTTCTACTGTTTTAAATGATGCTCAAAAAGAACAATTGAGAGAAGAATTCAGCGATAAATTAATTGTGGAATTGACAAAAGAAGCGGAGAAAATTCCGGTTTCAGAAAGCCTTCCAATTGCGTTGGACTGGATCAACGGAAGAAGAACTCCGGATGCCAATCAGGAATTAAAAAGTGCCATTTCTAATTTATCTTTAGGAACAAAAGCGCCTCATATTTTTAAAGCTTTGGTAAACGCCATCTGTTTTGGAGCAAAGAAAATTGTAGATCGTTTTGAAGAAGAAGGAGTAAAAATTGACAGCGTTATCGGAATTGGCGGCGTTGCCAGAAAATCACCTTTTATCATGCAGACTTTGGCTAATGTTTTAAATAAGCCGATTAAAATTGCAGCTTCAGATCAGACTCCTGCTTTAGGAGCAGCGATTTATGCAGCAGTGGCAGCCGGAATTTATCCAAATGTAATTGAAGCAAGTCAGAAAATCGGAAGTGATTTCGACGGAGAATATTTCCCTCAATTAGACAAAGTAGCAGCTTACAATAAATTGCTGATTGCTTACGATCAATTAAGTGCTTTTGAAGATCCAACAATTAAAACATCACAACATGAGCTCTCTTTATAAAGATTTAAAACAAGAATGTTACGAAGCCAACATGCAGTTAAATGCATTGAATTTGGTCGTATATACTTTTGGAAATGTGAGTGCTGTGGACAGAAAAAATGGTGTTTTTGCCATCAAACCAAGCGGCGTTCCTTATGAAGATTTAAAACCGGAAGACATCGTAATTGTTGATTTTGATAATAATGTTATTGAAGGAACAATGCGTCCGTCATCAGACACAAAAACACACGCATACTTATATAAAAACTGGCCAAATATCGGTGGTGTGGCGCATACGCACGCAACCTATTCGGTTGCCTGGGCGCAGTCGCAGCAAGATATTCCAATTTTTGGAACAACACATGCGGATCATTTAACTGCGGATATTCCATGTGCTCCGCCAATGGCAGATTCGCTTATTGAAGGGAACTACGAACACAATACAGGTATTCAGATTTTGGATTGCTTCAAAGAAAAAAACCTTTCTTATGAAGAAGTAGAAATGATTCTGATTGGAAATCACGGTCCGTTTGCCTGGGGGAAAAATGCCGCAAAAGCAGTTTACAACAGCAAGGTTTTAGAAGTCGTAGCCGAAATGGCCTATCTAACTTTACAAATAAACCCGAACGCACCAAGATTAAAAGATTCCTTAATAAAGAAACATTACAACCGCAAGCACGGAAAAGATTCGTATTACGGACAATAATTTTAGAGGAAAGAAGAAAGAATAAAGAACAAAGATTTTCGAAATTTCAAAAACTTGAAACAAAGAAAACCTGAAACAAAATAAAAAAAATGATAGATATCGCTCAAAAAGAAGTATGGTTTGTAGTAGGAAGCCAGGAATTATACGGTGAAGAAACACTTAGAAAAGTAGCCGAGCATTCACAAATAATTGCAAAAGGACTTGATGCATCATCTCAAATTCCAGTGAAAGTGGTTTACAAAGATGTGGTAAAATCACCGTCTCAAATCTTAGATGTTTGTTTGGCTGCAAATTCTGCTAAAAACTGTATCGGAATTATTGCCTGGATGCATACTTTTTCACCAGCAAAAATGTGGATCGGCGGATTAAGTATTTTGAAAAAACCATTATGTCATTTACATACACAATACAACGCTGAAATTCCGTGGGGATCAATCGACATGGATTTCATGAACCTGAATCAATCAGCTCACGGAGATCGTGAATTTGGTTTTATCATGTCTAGAATGCGAAAAAAACGCAAAGTGGTTGTTGGACACTGGGAAGACGAAAGAGTTCAGAAAAAATTAGGTATCTGGACAAGAGTAGCTTTAGGATGGGATGAACTTCAAAACTTAAAAGTGGCCCGTATTGGAGACAATATGCGTGAAGTTGCCGTTACAGAAGGTGATAAGGTTGAGGCTCAAATTCGTTTCGGAATGTCAGTGAACGGATTCGATTCATCAGATGTTACGAAGTATATTGAGAAAGTTACAGACAAAGAATTAAATGATTTATTGGCTGTTTACGAACAATCTTATACTTTGACTGATGCTTTAAAAGAAGGCGGAGCGCAAAGAAGTTCATTAGCGGAAGCGGCAAAAATAGAATTAGGTTTAAGAGCTTTCCTTGAAGAAGGAGGTTTTGGCGCTTTTACAGATACGTTTGAAAATTTAGGTGCTTGGAAACAGTTACCTGGAATTGCAACACAAAGATTAATGGCTGATGGTTACGGTTTTGGTGGAGAAGGAGACTGGAAAACAGCTGCAATGGTTCGTGCTTTAAAAGTAATGAACGTTGGTCTTGAAGGAGGAACTTCTTTCATGGAAGATTACACTTATCATTTTACACCTCAAAAATCATATGTTTTAGGATCGCATATGTTGGAAATTTGTCCATCAATTGCTGACGGAAAACCTTCTTGTGAAGTACATCCTTTAGGAATTGGAGGAAAAGAAGATCCGGCTCGTTTGGTATTTAATTCACCAGCTGGAGAAGCAATCAATGTTTCTTTGGTAGATATGGGAACGCGTTTCCGTTTAATCGTAAACGAAGTTACAGCGATTAAACCAATGGCTGAGTTGCCAAAATTACCGGTTGCCAGAGTTTTATGGGATTGTAAACCAAACCTTGACATTGCTGCAACTGCCTGGATTTTAGCCGGAGGAGCGCATCACACAGTTTACAGCCAGTCGTTAACAACAGAATATATGGAAGATTTTGCTGATATCGCCGGAATCGAATTATTAGTGATTGATGAAAAAACTACCGTTAGAGACTTTAAAGATAAGATTAATGCGAATGAAGCATATTATCATTTGTTTCAACACGGACTATAAATTAGTCAAAAGTCGAAAGTCATAAAGTCCGAAAGTTTTAGTTACTTTGGAGAAAAGGCTTTAAGACTTTTGACTTTAAGACTTTACTAACTAAAAAATAACCAATTATGAATGTATTAAAACGTTGCGTTTTCGGAATGAGCCTAATGAGTTTGGCTATGATTTCAGTTCAGTGTAAAAGCGATAAAAAAGCAGATACAGAAACAGTTGCTTCAGATAAAAAAGATGTTGTTTCTATCGAAAAATCAGCATACGGAACAACTGCAAAAGGAGAAAAAGTCGACAGTTATAAATTGAAAAACCAAAATGGGATGGAAGTTGATATCATCACTTTTGGCGGAAGAATTACAGATTTGAAAGTACCGAATAAAGAAGGTGTTTCTGAAAATGTAGTAACCGGATTTAATTCTTTGGCACAATACGAAAAAGAGAATCCATTTTTTGGAGCTTTGATTGGAAGATATGGAAACCGAATTGCGAAAGGAAAATTTACTTTAGACGAAAAAGAATATCAATTGGCTATCAATAATGCTCCAAATGCTTTGCACGGTGGGCCACAAGGTTTTTTTAATGTTGTGTGGAAAGCCGAAGAAGTAAAATCTGAAGATTCAGCATCTTTGAAATTATCTTATTTAAGTAAAGATATGGAAGAAGGTTATCCTGGAAACTTAAAGGTTATTGTTACTTATACTTTGACAAATGACAATCAGTTAGAAGTTTTATATGAAGCGACTACAGATAAGAAAACTGTGGTTAATTTAACACAACACACGTACTTCAATTTATCAGGAGATTTTTCTAAAACAATCTTAGATCACGAATTGACCTTAAATGCAGACAAATTAGTTCCGGTTGATGCAACTTTAATTCCGACTGGAAAATTAGAAGATGTTGCCAATACGCCTTTCGATTTCAGAACTCCAAAATTAATTGGAAAAGATATCGAAGTTAAAAACGAACAATTAGAAAGAGGAAAAGGTTATGATCACTGCTGGGTGCTGAATAATCCTGAAAAAGGAAAAACAATTATTGCAAAAGTATATCACGCATCAAGCGGAAGAGTTATGGAAATGACTACGGATGAACCTGGAATTCAGTTTTACTCTGGAAATTTCCTTGACGGAACTTTGCCAATGCGCAACGGCGGAACATACGCTCACAGATCTGCTTTATGTTTAGAAACAGAACATTATCCTGATTCTCCAAACCAGAAAAACTTCCCAACAACGGTTTTAAACCCGGGAGAAAATTATAAAACTAAAACTACTTTTAAATTTTCTGTGAAAAAATAGTTTTGGAATTATGTTTATTAGTTAGTAATTCTCTGAGAAACCTCGAAAGTTATGCTTTCGAGGTTTTTTTATGAGGAAACTGGAAAGAATTGCACGCAAAGCCGCAGAGTCGCAAAGTTTTTTAAGCTTTGTTCATAAACTTTGCGACTCTGCGGCTTTGCGCGATTAATTCATTTACAACTCTTTAAAAAGCTTAATTTTGCAAGGTAAAACGAAAGCAAAATGAAACATCTTTTTAAAGCAGAAGCAAAATGGACTTTAAACCAAATTCAGGAAGATTCAACGAAGAGATTTTACAGCAAAAGCCATAAAATTATAATTGAAGGGAAGCCTGTTTTAAATGTTTCCGCAGCGAAAGCTTTCAAAGGGGATCCGGAATTATACAATCCTGAAGATTTATTGTTGAGCAGTTTGGTTTCCTGTCACATGATGTCCTATATATATGTATGCGCTCAAAACGGAATAGAAGTTCTCGAATATTCAGACAATGCCGAAGCTACACTGGAAGTTTCTCCTGATGGAAGCGGGCGTTTTGTTGAGGTTAGATTGAAACCTAAAGTGAAAATCTCAAATTCGGATAAAATTGAATTGGCAATCGAGTTTCATAAAAAAGCAAATCAATTGTGTTTTATTGCTAATTCGTGCAATTTTCCTGTTTTGCATGAGGCGAGTTGTGAGGCTGTTTTAGCATGAAAAATGAGCGAATTGCTTACACATGTACAGAAAAGCGTACATTTGTAAAAATTTATTATTATGAAAACAGTTAGTGTAACAGAGTTTAGAGGAAATATTAAAAAATATCTTGATATTGCTGAATCTGAGAAACTTGTCATACATAGAGGTAAAGGAAAATCCTTTGTAATTATTCCTTTAGATGATGAAGATGATAACTCTTTACTAAGTAATGAGCAAAAACAAGCAATAGATAAAGCTTTGGATGATGTAGCAAACGGGAGAGTGCAATCTCATCAAGATGTTATGGATGAAACTAAAAAGCGTTTTCCTCACTTATTCAATAGATAATTTATGGCCCAAATAATTTGGACTCAGGCTGCAAAAAATGACTATTGGAAAAATATTGAATATTTAGAAAATGAATGGACTTTGCAAGATGTCTATAATTTTATTGACAAAACAGAGTCTTTAATAGAGTTGTTATCAAAGGAAAATTTAATTTTTAAACTGACAAACTACAAAAATGTATTTCAGGTTCCTGTTTCTAAGCAGATAACATTGTATTATAAAGTTTTAAAAAGCAATGACATTGAACTTTTAAGATTCTGGAATACCTATCAAAATCCTAAAAAATTAAAACTTTAGGCTCGATCTTTTTTCCTAAAACCAAAAAAACCTCTTCTTTCGAAGAGGTTTTAAGTACCCGGAGCCGGAGTCGAACCGGCACGGTTTCCCACAGGTGTTTGAGACCAGCGCGTCTACCAATTCCGCCATCCGGGCTTAGCAGACGAAAAAACAACCAATAAATCAGTTATTTTAACGCAATAGAATAAGAAATTATGATGTCATAACTGTGCTTATTCCTTTAACACGGTGCAAATGTAAAAAATTAAATTAAATGTTCTACTAAAAATACTTAAATTTTTCCTTTCAGTGTCCAATAAATTTTCTAAATTTGCACCTCGTTAAAACGACGCACACACAACTAACTACACCCGAGGCATTTATACACGTTTTGTTTTACCAAAAAAGGTCAAGCCAAATTGTACAGGCGCAACGGAGCAAAAACAACAAATTATAATGTCGCACCTAGAACCAGAAGCTAAAATTTTTGCTTGTTCACAAAGTGTCTATCTTGCAGAAAAAATTGCCGAACAATACGGAATTCCGTTAGGCAAAGTAACGATGTCAACGTATAGTGATGGAGAATTTCAACCATCTTACGAAGAATCAATAAGAGGATTACGCGTTTTTATCGTGTGCTCAACTTTCCCTTCGGCCGATAATTTGATGGAATTGTTACTAATGATCGATGCAGCAAAACGCGCATCAGCAAGACATATTACAGCTGTTATGCCTTATTTTGGTTGGGCAAGACAGGATAGAAAAGACAAACCAAGAGTTCCGATTGGAGCAAAGTTAGTAGCTAACTTATTAACTGCAGCCGGAGCAACGAGAATCATGACAATGGATTTGCACGCAGATCAAATTCAGGGATTCTTTGAAAAACCAGTAGATCATTTATTTGCATCTACAATCTTTTTGCCATACGTGCAGAGTTTAAAATTGGAAAATTTGACTATTGCATCTCCGGACATGGGTGGTTCAAAAAGAGCATATGCTTACTCTAAGTTTCTAGAATCAGATGTAGTAATCTGTTACAAACAAAGAAAAGCAGCCAACGTTATCGACACTATGGAGCTTATTGGTGAAGTAAAAGGGCGTAACGTAATATTAGTAGACGACATGATCGATACGGGTGGAACATTAGCAAAAGCTGCCGATTTAATGATCGAAAAAGGAGCATTAAGCGTTAGAGCAATTTGTACACACGCTATTTTATCAGGTGGCGCTTACGAAAAAATTGAAAATTCAAAATTAAGCGAATTAATAGTTACCGATTCAATCCCATTAAAGAAAGAATCAAACAAAATTAGAGTAGTGAGTTGTGCACCTCTTTTTGCTGAAGTTATGCACATGGTGCACCACAACAATTCCATCAGTGGAAAATTTATAATGTAAGAAGCAGTAAGCTTTAAGCCTTAGGCTATAAGCTTTATTACTTAGTGCAGAAAAAGCCTAAAGCCTATGGCCTAAAGCTTAAAGCAAATTAGAATATTTATTAATAACTATATTTTTTTACAATGAAATCGATTACAATTAAAGGATCAGAAAGAGAAAGCGTGGGCAAAGTGTCAACTAAAGCCTTACGTAATGCTGGAGCGGTTCCTTGCGTGTTATACGGAGGAAATCAGGCAGTACATTTCTCAGCGGACGCTGCGGCATTCAAAAACTTGGTTTACACTCCAAACGCTCACACAGTTGTGATCGAACTTGGAAAAGGAAAATCATTCAATGCAATTTTGCAAGACATTCAAGTACACCCTGTATCTGACAAAATTTTACACATTGACTTCTTCCAGTTATTTGATGACAAAGAAATCACTATGGAAGTTCCTGTAAAAGTTGTTGGTACATCTAAAGGTGTTCTTGCAGGTGGTGTTTTACGTTTAAACACTCGTAAATTAAAAGTTAAAGCTTTACCTAAAAATCTTCCTGATTTTGTTGAAGCTGACATTACTCCACTTGAAATGGGTAACAAATTATACGTTACTAAAGTTGGTGCTCCAGAATACAAAGTGATGCACCCAGAGAATACAGTTGTTGCTCAGGTAAGAATTTCTCGTGCTGCTATGAAAGCTGCTCAAGAAGCTGCAAAAGCTGCAAAAGCTCCTGCAAAAGGAAAGAAAAAATAATTTTTTTCAAATCAATACAAAAAGCATCAATCGAAAGATTGGTGCTTTTTTTTGCTTTTAAAGGTTCTGAGGTTCTAAGATGCTAAGGTTCTGAGAAAAAGTACAAAGGTTCAAAGTTGCAAAGGGACAAAGTGCTTTTACTTTAACTCAAACCAAGCGAACACAAAGTATAAATGAAATCCGTGTTAATCAGTTTAAATCCGCATCATCCGTGTGCCATTCTTACACCACATTGCGGTTAAAAGTAATGATCTAATTGCCACATTTTCTAATTTTCTAATTTTTCGGGAGCAGAAGTTTCAGGTTTTTCAAGACGTGACCTTCCTGCCATCCGCTATATCTTTTCCTTGCTAAAGGAGCAAGAAAAAGGATACCGCTGCTGTCAGGGCTAGCAAGAATGATTCATTTCTATAAGAAAGAGGTTCAAAGGTTCAAAGGACAAAGTACTCTAGCGTCAATGGGATAAATTGTAATAAAAAATCGGCGTGAATCAGTTTAAATCCGTGTCATCCGCGTTCCATTCTTAGCGCACCTTGCGTATCTCGATAGCTATCGGGATTGCGTTCTTTGCGGTTAATGACAATATAAATCAAATTATCTAATTAACACATTTCCTAATTATCTAATTGCCACATTTTCTAATTACCAACATTAACCCTATTTTTGCATCATGATAAAATGGATTACAAAACTGTTTTCATCAACACAAAAAGAAGAGAACACAGACAATATGAAACCGGAGGTTCACGAACAGCCAAAAAACAATATAAAAAGCGTGAGTAAAAAATATTTAATCGTAGGACTGGGCAATATTGGAGCTGAATACGTAAACACAAGACATAACATCGGATTTAAAGTCCTTGATTTTTTGGCTAAAAAAGAAAGCCTTTCTTTCGAAACCGTAAAACTGGGAGCGCTTGCCGAATATAAATTCAAAGGAAGAACCTTTTTACTGCTCAAACCAAACACATACATGAACCTAAGCGGGAAAGCTGTAAAATACTGGATGGACAAAGAAAATATTCCTTTAGAAAACATTCTGGTAATTACGGACGATTTAAACCTGTCTTTCGGAACCATTCGAATCAAACCAAAAGGAAGCGACGGAGGTCATAACGGATTAAAAAATATTAATCTTGTTTTAAATACGCAGCAATACACCCGTTTCAGATTCGGAATCAGTGATCAGTTCAAAAAAGGACAACAGATTGATTATGTTTTGGGAGATTGGGATGAAGAAGAAAAAGCAAAATTACCGGAACGCTTAGAAATATCTTCAGAAATTATCAGATCATTCGGAACGGCCGGATTAGAAAATACAATGACTACTTTTAATGGAAAATAAAGATTTTCAGCTATTTAGCTATTAAATAATCAATTTATTAATTAATTTAATTCAATTATAACGAAATAGTATTTTCTATTCCAAAGTTAAATGTTTAAATTTGGAATAAATTATTATAAATCATAAAATCATAATATCATGGCTTTTGAATTACCACAATTACCTTATGCATATGATGCATTAGAACCACATATTGATGCCCGTACAATGGAAATTCACCATTCTAAACATCATAATGCATATACAACAAATCTTAACGCTGCTATTGCAGGAACAGATTTAGAGGGGAAAACAATCGAAAACATTTTAATCAACTTAGATAAATCAAACGCTGCAGTTCGTAACAATGGTGGAGGTTTCTACAACCACAATTTATTCTGGACTGTAATGTCTCCAAACGGTGGCGGATTACCAACAGGTGATTTATTAGCTGCAATTGAGTCTTCTTTTGGAACTTTTGAAGAATTTAAAGCAAAATTTGCTAAAGCCGGTGCTACACAATTTGGTTCAGGATGGGCTTGGTTAACAGTACAAAAAGGAGGAAAATTAGAAGTTGTAGGTACTCCAAACCAGGATAATCCATTAATGCCAGAAGTTGCTGGTAACGGTGGAACTCCAATCTTAGGAATGGATGTTTGGGAGCATGCTTACTATTTAAACTACCAAAACAGAAGACCAGATTATATCGAAGCTTTCTTCAGCGTCATTAACTGGACAGAAGTTGCAAGAAGATATGCTTTAGACAAATAGTCTTTTTAAGAGATAATAAAATAAAGAATATAGAGAATAGACGGATGACTTAAGGTTATTCGTCTATTTTTTTTGCCTATACTTTTAATCTTTATTCTATAATCTTTGTTCTTTTATCTTTTTTGCCCCAAATCTACCATAAACTTAACCTACTAATGTTATGGTTCTGTAAATGTAAGACAGCAATTTTAATGAAAAAAACTTTTTAGATGAAAGGTAAATATATCCGATGAAGTAAGTATGAAGATAGAATCAAGAGCAAAGATGAAAGAGCAAAGATGGAAGAGAATAGAATATAGAGAATAGAATATAGAGAATAGAATATAGAGAATAGAGAATAGAATATAGAGAATAGAGAATAGAGAATAGAGAATAGAGGATAGAATATAGAGGATAGAATATAGAGGATAGAATATAAAGGGAAAATAAAAAAGACGGATGGCCTGATAGGCTGTCCGTCTTTTGTTGTCGTCTATAAAAGTATGTTCAACAATCTTTATTCTTTCTTCTTTGATCTTTTGTTGTAATCTGTAGAGGCTATGTTCAACAATCTTTATTCTTTGCTCTATTCTCTTTCTTCTATCCTCTAGAAATAAAAATAAAAAAGGCAGAATCTCTTCTGCCTTTTTTGCCCCAAATCTACCATAAACTTAACCTACTAATGTTATGGTTCTGTAAATGTAAGACAGCTATTTTAATGAAAAAAACTTTTTAGATGAATGGCAAATATATCCGATTAAGTGACGGTAATTTCTTGTTTTTGAAATCCTTGACTTTATTCCAATAAAAAAGGTGGAATTTCTCCCACCCTTTTTGCCCCAAATCTACCATAAACTTAACCTACTAATGTTATGGTCTTCCAAAAGTAATTTAGCTTTTCGGTTTTGCCAAACATATAGGATTAACGGCAAAAAAAACCGATGAAATGCATAATTTAACCTTTTGTTAATACTTTTAGTACGCTCTGGCGTCTTTTCCTTCGTAAAAATTCATGAATGCACGGTTCACTACACGATTCCCTCCAGGGGTAGGATAATCTCCTGTAAAGTACCAGTCACCCAAGTTCTTAGGACACGCAATATGTAAATCTTCTACCTTTTGGAAAATTATTTTTACCTCGGCATTAATTTCAGGTGAACTTAACATTTCTGCAATTTTATCTGAAATTTCCTCTGGAGTAAATTGATCATAAATTGCTGTTACGTAATTAACAACATCAGTGTCAACATAATTTTCCTGAGCTTTACATTTTGCATAAACTTCGTCTACGATATGATATAAATTTCTTTCTTTCAATAAAGCTAATGCTGCTCTAAAAGCAACAAGACCTTCAAGCTTCGCCATGTCAATTCCGTAACAATCAGGGTAACGAATTTGCGGTGCCGAAGAAACGATTACAATACGTTTTGGTTTCAAACGATCCATCATTTTAATGATACTCATTTTAAGAGTAGTACCACGAACAATACTGTCATCAATAATAACCAGATTATCAGTTGGTTTGATTACTCCGTACGTTACGTCGTAAACGTGAGCTACTAAATCATCACGGCTGCTGTCTTCAGTAATAAAGGTTCTAAGTTTAGCATCTTTAATAGCAACTTTTTCCGTACGGATTTTTACAGCTAATAATTCTTGTAAAGTTTCAGCCGTAAGTGTATTTCTGTTTTCTAAAATATAATTGTTTTTTCTTTGGTTTAAGAAGTCCTGAGCAGCTTCCACTAAACCATAAAAAGAAGTTTCGGCAGTATTCGGGATGTAAGAGAATACGGTGTTATCTGTATCGCTGTCAATTGATTTAAGAACGGCAGGTAAAATTAATTTTCCTAAATTTTTACGTTCCTGATAAATTTCAGCATCACTCCCTCTTGAGAAATAAATTCTTTCGAATGAACAAGCTTTCTTAACGGTTGGTTCCAAAATCTGATTCATAGAAACTTTTCCGTCTTTTTTGATGATCAAAGCATTTCCTGGTTCAATTTCCTGAACACTTTCAAATGGTACATTAAATACAGTTTGAATAACAGGTCTTTCAGAAGCTACAACAACCACTTCGTCATCTTGGTAGAAATAAGCTGGACGAATTCCGGCAGGATCTCTAAAAACGAAAGCATCACCATGACCTAATAATCCGGCCATTGCATAACCTCCGTCTAAATTCTTTGCTGAGCGTGTTAGTATTTTTGCGATATCCAAACGGTCAGCGATTACTGGAGAAGCTTCTCTTTTAGAATAGCCTTCTTCTTTGCAATCCTGATACAATGACATCACCTCTTTATCTAAGAAGTGACCAATTTTTTCCATTACGGTAACAGTATCCGCCATTTCTTTTGGATGCTGTCCAAGCTCTACTAAATTTTCGAAAAGCTCTTTAACATTCGTCATATTGAAGTTTCCGGCCAAAATCAAATTACGGTGCATCCAGTTACTCTGACGTAAAAATGGGTGAACGCTTTCAATACTGTTTTTTCCGAAAGTTCCGTAACGAACGTGTCCTAAAAATAATTCACCTATATAAGGTATGTTCGCTTTTTGAGCTGCAACATCATTTGCGTATTCAGGATGACTTGTCATTTCCTCATTAATACGCTCATTGATTTGTTTGAAAACGTCCTGAATTGGCTGTGCATGATTCGAACGAACTCTGCTGATATAACGCTCACCAGGCTCAACATCAAATTTGATGCTCGCAAAACCAGCACCATCCTGACCACGGTTGTGCTGCTTCTCCATCATCAGATACATTTTTTGTATCCCGTAAAAAGCAGTTCCGTATTTCTCTTTGTAATATTCAAGCGGTTTAAGAAGTCTAACTAAGGCTATACCACATTCGTGTTTTAACGCGTCGCTCATTGTGTTTTGTATTTTGTGTTGTTGTAAGTTGTGTGTATTAACGTAATAAAAAAGCCCCGTGTTATCGAGGCTTTAGGGCATTATATTTCTATGTCAAACTGAGTTAACGACTTAAATTGCTGTAATCGAATCGCTACTTCAGCTTTGCTTAATGTTTCCATCCTTTCAGTTCCAAATTTCTCTACACAGAATGAAGCTAAATTAGAACCATAAATAATTGCATTTTTCATGTTGCCAAATGATATGTTTTCACTTTGCGCAATGAATCCAGAAAAACCTCCTGCGAAAGTGTCTCCGGCTCCTGTCGGATCAAAAACATCTTCTAACGGTAAAGCTGGTGCAAAGAATACTTCTCTATTGTGGAATAAAAGTGCGCCGTGTTCTCCTTTTTTGATCACCACGTATTTTGGTCCCATTTCCTGAATTCTGTTTGCAGCTCTTACTAATGAATATTCTCCTGAAAGTTGTCTTGCTTCTTCATCGTTGATAGTAATTACGTCTACACGTTTAATTACGTCCAATAATTCAGGAAGAGCACAGTCCATCCAAAAATTCATAGTGTCTAAAACTACTAATTTTGGTTTCTTTTCCATTTGATCCAAAACACTGCTTTGTACTAACGGATGTAAGTTTCCTAACATCACAACATCAGCATCTTTAAAGTTTTGAGGAACTTTTGGCTGAAAATCTGCCAAAACGTTTAGTTCAGTAACCAAAGTATCTCTTGAGTTTAGATCGTTGTGGTATAAACCGCTCCAGAAAAAGGTTTTTCCGCCTTTTACAATTTCGATACCAGAGATATCAATATTTTTTGAAGTCAATAAATCTAAATGTTCTTGAGGAAAATCGTCGCCAACTACAGAAACAATGGCCGATTGCAAGTTAAAAAAGGATGCTGATAAACCAATGTACGTTGCAGCACCACCTAATATTTTATCTGTTTTTCCGAAAGGAGTTTCAATCGCGTCGAAAGCAACCGTTCCAACAATCAATAATTTATTCATTTTATGAATTTCGAATTAGGGTGCAAAGATACTTCATAAGTTGCAATATTGCAATGGTTTAAGTTCTCAAAATTTTCATAAAAAAACAATAACGTTTGCGGGGCTAAAACTATTGTAAATGAGAGATTTATATTTGAATCTTTTGAAGGATTAAAATAGGTTTTTTGGATTTAAAGTGCAAGATTTATTTTCGAAAAAAGCTTTGAATGTTTTTCGTTAGATTTGTCTCAATATCAAAATCTAATTCATGAAGAAAATCCTTACCTTATTATTGTTGTTTTGTTTTTTGATTTCTTGTGAAAGAAAAGAACCAAACTTTTCTAAAGAAATGATTGAGAAATTGGCGTATATGCAAGAAGATCCAAAATTAGGTTTATTGCCATCTAGATATTTAGGGCTTGATTTATACGTTTGGAAAAGTGGCAAAGAAATTTATAAAACAAACAATCATGATTTGTTCTCTTATTATAAAAAGGATTATGTTGAAGAATTTATTTCATTTGAAAAGTTTTTAAATGTCGTCTTAAATCAAGATTATCTTTTAGATGAAAATTTAGACGACTCATATTCTTTTAAATTAGATCAAAAAATACAGAAAGAATATATCAGTTTAGGATTTGATAAATTTTTAAAAAAGTATTCAGAAGATAATGTTGGAAAAGAAAAGCTTAGACTTAACAAATCAATTATTCAGAAAAATGAGCTTTCAACAATAAAATACCTTTTATATAAAAATAGATATGATGTTGGTTTTGATGATTACAACGCTGCATATTATATTTGGAAAAGAGAAGATTCTTTTAAATAAATTATAGTTGATAGAATTCGAAGATTTTCAGCTTTTTCTCTTCCCATTTTTTATTAAACATTTCTAAAGACATTGTTGGGGATTTTTCAGCAATTTCAATCCAACGTGTAAATTCTTCTTCGGATAAATCTCTTCCAATTTGTTCACTTTCATCTTCAATCATAATTAGTTTTTTTTTAGTAAATTTTACAACTGATATTTCTTATCAAAATAATTCTTCAATAACCCAATCTGAATCAGAATCATAAAAGGAACAATTAAAATCGCGTATAAAATGTTTTTAGAAAAATGAATTCCTGAAAATACAGCTGAGAATTTTTCTGTATACGATTTATCAATTCCCAGATTATATTCATTTCCTGAAAAAAGTGATGCGTAAACTGCTAAACCAATTAAGCCCAAACCAATAATAATCCATATTGATTTAGAAATTAAAGGTTTGTAGGTTTTAATTTTGCTTTGTTCAGCCACTAAAACCTGCGTCATTATTTTTGAAGTAAAGTCAAAAGATGGCGACTCCAAAGTGTTTTCGGCCATCATTTTATCAATAAGTTTTTCGATATTTTTATCTTCCTCTTTCATAACTCTCTACTGTTTCTGGTTCTAATTGCTTTCTCAAAATTACGGCTAATTTCTGTCGGCTTCTAAATAATTTTACTTTGACATTGTTAGCATTAATGCTCATAATCTTCCCGATTTCTTCTAAACTCTGATCTTCAAAATAAAATAAAGTGAGCAGGAAATTCTCATCACTCGGTAATAAATTCAAACAATTCTGAATCGTTTGCTTTCGTTCTTTATCTTCCAAAGCACTCAAAGCGTTGTCCATCGTTTTAATTAAATGTGCCGAAAATTCGTCTATCGATATATTAAGGTCTTCTTTTTTATTTTTCTTCAAACGATCTAAACACGTATTATAAGCAATCTTATAAATCCAGGTCGAAAATTTTGAATCGCCCTTAAACTTGCTCAGTGAACTGTAAATTTTAATAAAAGTATCCTGTGCAACTTCTTCTGCTTCTTCTCTGTTTTTAATCATTTTCAGTGCCAATGTAAAAATCATATCCTTATAACGATCTACCAGCACGGCAAAAGAATTAGTCTCGCCCTGCAGAATTTTATCGATATAATGTTGATCACTGATTGCACTCATATTATATAGGACGAAAGTTATACGGTTTAGGTTACAAGGAATTTTAAAAAAATTAAATTCCAATAAAAAAAATGCAAATTCCAATTTTCAGATAAGTAATTTCAGCTTTGACAAAGTTTGTAGTTTATAAAAAGAAATTTAATACTCAAAATTAACTGATAATCAATGCAATTGGAATTTGGAGTTTAAAAAATTTGGAATTTATTTTCAAATTCTTGTAACCTAAATAAAAAACCTCTCGTCATATGGAGTATCAATCAATTAAATAAAATGAAATTATGGGACCACAAGTTTTAATACCAGTTAGTCTATTTCTGATGATCTTCGGGATTGTCTATCTTTTTTTCTCCACCAGAAACAGGGAGCGTATGGCTCTAATAGAAAAAGGCGTTGATGCCAGCATCTTTTTAAAGGGAGCCGGAAAAGGCTCTGCGTGGAAAGTTTTCGTTGTGAATTTAGCTTTCTTATTAATAGGAAGCGGCATTGGTATTTTTCTAGCCTTATTAATTACAACCTATACTTCTTTAGACGATGATGCGGTTTATCCTTCTATTATTTTCATAATGGCCGGAGCTGGATTATTGGCTGGATTTAGAACTGCCAAAGATTTAGATAAAGAATAAAGATTTTTTAAGTTAGTAACTTTAATAACGTATCGGGAATTTTCCTGATGCGTTATTTTTTTATTCCATTTTTGAGCCGATAGTTTCGTAATAAACATCAACCGATAGTTTGGGCTGCATGGATGCCATAACGGCCAATTGATCACAACGTTCGTTTTGAGGATGATTATTGTGACCTTTAATCCATTTAAAATTGACTTGGTGTTTACGGTAAACAATTAAAAAGCGTTGCCATAAATCGGCATTTTTTCTGCCGGCAAATTTCTTTTTCTCCCAGCCTAAAACCCATTTTTTCTCAACAGAATCGACAACGTATTTAGAATCCGAAATAACTAAAACCTTCATATTTGGGTTTTTTAATTTCTCTAAACCAACAATTACAGCCAAAAGTTCCATCCTGTTATTAGTCGTCAGGCGAAAACCTTCGTAGAATTCTTTTTTATGCGGAGTCCCTACCAATTCCATCACAACACCATAACCGCCGTTTCCGGGATTCCCTTTTGCAGCGCCATCTGTATATATGTGTACTTCGTGATTCATTTAGACTTCTTAGATTTTTGGACGTTAGACTTCTTAGATATTAGATTGTTAGACATAAGACTTCTTAGATAATAGATATTATAACTTCTTAGATTTTTAAATTCAAAATTATTTAAATTCAAGATTCTAATTATTTAAAATATAAATCCAGAATCTAAAAAGTCTTATGTCTAAGAAGTCTTATATCTAACAATCTAATAATCTAGCTATAATTTCCGGAAAATACTTTTGTTCCAGTTCATGGATCTTTTCGGCTACAGTTTCCGGGGTGTCTTCTTCTGTGAGGGCCACATTTTTCTGGAAAATAATACCGCCTTCATCATAATTTTCATTTACATAATGAATAGAAATTCCGGTTTCTTTTTCCTTATTGTTGATTATAGCCCTGTGTATGTGCATTCCGTACATTCCTTTTCCTCCATAATTAGGTAAAAGTGCCGGATGGATGTTGATTATTTTGTTAGGATATTTCTCGATTATATTTTCGGGGAATTTCAGCAAAAAACCGGCAAGAACGATTAGATCCGGGTCGATTTTTTGTATTTTTTGTAATACATTTCGCTCTAAAAGTTCGTTTTTTGAGAAGATTTCGACTGGAATTTGATGATTTTTTGCCCTTTCGATCACTTTTGCTGCTGCATTATTTGTAAACACGGAAACAACGGTCGCAATTTTGGTTTTTGCAAAATATTTTATGATGTTTTCAGCATTAGTTCCTGATCCTGAGGCAAAAACAATAATTTTTTTCATAATCGAATTTATTTTGAGAATGCAAAAAACGGAATAAAAATCGAAAATAAATAGTATTAAAAGGGCTTTCTTGAAATTAATTTTATAAATTAGTGTTACATTTATAAACTAAATCGTTGTTTTAAAATAAAGTTTTTTATTTTTGCCAACAAATTAAATTCTAAAATTAAAGATTATGTCAGACATTGCATCAAGAGTAAAAGCGATTATCGTAGACAAATTAGGTGTTGACGAAAACGAAGTTGTAACAGAAGCAAGCTTCACTAATGATTTAGGAGCTGACTCATTAGACACTGTTGAGCTTATTATGGAATTCGAAAAAGAATTTGATATTCAAATTCCAGACGATCAAGCAGAAAACATTGCTACTGTTGGTCAAGCTATTTCTTATATCGAAGAAGCTAAAAAATAATAATACTGCACCCGGTTTCTAAAAATGCCAATTTTTGAAATTCCAAATTCCAATTGGAATTTGACTTTTGATTTTTGTAATTTCTAAGGATCGGGTGTTATTATTTTTTTAAAATTTAAATTTCGATTGATTTTCAATCAAAAAGATATATTTATATTGTAATGCCCATGGCTCTTAAGTAACAATACTGTTAAGAAAGCGTGGGTTTTATTTGTTTAAAGTACAAAATACATATTTATGGCATTAAGGCGAGTTGTTGTAACAGGACTAGGTGCTCTTACTCCTATCGGGAATAATATCCAGGAATATTGGGATGCACTTGTGAATGGGGTTAGCGGAGCGGCTCCTATTACATATTATGATACAGAGAAGCATAAAACGAAATTTGCCTGCGAAGTAAAAAACTTCAACATTGAAGATTACATGGATCGCAAGGAATCTCGTAGATTAGATAAATTCGCTCAATATGCAATTGCTGCCAGTGATGAAGCTATTAAAGATGCCGGACTTACAAACGATAATATCGATAAAACAAGAGTTGGTGTTATCTGGGGAGCAGGAATTGGTGGTTTAGAAACTTTTCAGGAAGAGGTAATTTACTACGCTAAAGGTGACGGAACTCCAAAATTCAATCCGTTTTTTATACCTAAAATGATTGCCGATATTGCTCCTGCGCACATTTCGATGCGTAATGGCTATATGGGTCCAAATTATACTACAGTTTCTGCATGTGCATCTTCTGCAAATGCATTAATCGATGCTTTCAACTACATTCGTTTAGGAATGTGTGATGTTATTGTATCAGGTGGTTCAGAAGCTGCTATTACCATTGCTGGTATGGGAGGTTTTAACTCTATGCACGCTTTATCAACAAGAAATGAAAGTCCGGAAACAGCTTCAAGACCTTTTGATGGAACCAGAGATGGTTTCGTATTAGGAGAAGGAGCAGGAGCTTTAGTTCTTGAAGATTATGAACATGCTAAAGCCAGAGGCGCAAAAATTTATTGCGAAATTGGTGGTGGCGGAATGTCATCTGATGCTTACCATTTAACAGCTCCACATCCGGAAGGAATTGGTGTTATTGCAGTAATGAAAAATACATTGAGAGATGCAGGAATGAATCCTGAAGATATTGATCATATCAATACTCACGGAACTTCTACTCCACTAGGAGATGTAGCTGAATTGAAAGCTATTAGTGCTGTTTTTGGAGATCATGCAAAAAACATCAATATCAACTCAACAAAATCTATGACAGGCCACTTACTTGGTGCTGCCGGAGCTATTGAAGCAATTGCTTCTATCCTGGCAATGCAACACGGAATTGTTCCTCCAACGATTAACCACACAGTTGTTGATGAGAAAATTGATCCAGCCTTAAATCTTACTTTAAACAAACCTCAAAAAAGAGAGGTAAATGTTGCTATGAGTAATACATTTGGTTTTGGAGGTCACAATGCTTGTGTATTGTTTAAAAAATTAGTTGACTAATTTCTGTATATGAATATTATCAAAAAAATATTTTCTAAATCCCGTTCTCTAGAAGACGGGATTTTTTTTGACACTATTCAGAAAATACTTGGTTTTTCGCCTGCAAATGTTGATTTTTATAAGAAAGCATTTACCCACCGATCTTCAAACAAGCTTGATGAAGCAGGACATCCAATTAATTATGAACGATTAGAGTTTTTAGGTGATGCTATGTTAAGTGCCGTAATTGCTGCACATTTGTTTAACAAAGCACCAAACGGAGATGAAGGTTACTTAACAAAAATGCGCTCAAAAATTGTAAGCCGTGAGCATTTGAATGAATTAGGTAAAGATTTAAATTTAGTGCGCTTTGTCGAGAGTAAAGTGCCTATTCAGCATTTTGGAGAAAATATTCATGGTAATATTTTCGAATCGCTTATTGGCGCTATTTACCTGGATAAGGGTTATTCATTTTGCGAAAAATTTATACAAAAAAGAGTTATTATCCCTTACGTCGATATTGCACGACTTGAAGGAAAGGTAATTAGTTACAAAAGTTTGGTTATCGAATGGTGTCAGAAAGAGAAGAGAGTATTTCATTATGATATTTTTGAAGATAACGGTATTGATGGACAACGCCTGTTTGGTGTCAAATTAAGTATAGACGATAAAGTAATCGCAAGAGCGCGAGCAACTTCAAAAAAGAAGGCAGAAGAAAAAGCATCACAACGAGCTTATTTTGCATTTCAGGAAAAAATAGATAAGAAATAACTACAAAAATACGGTTCCTTTCTTAAAGCTATAACGTTTTCGTTTATAAATTAACAAAAACAACCACATCTTAATTATTGATGCTCCGTTAGAAATAGTATATTTACAACTTGATTTTTCATGATATGGCTATTCATAGATTGGATTTAGACGAATTTGACGAGATTGATTATTATTTAATGGCAATTCATACTTCTTTAGAAGATTACAGACTAGCCTATTTTATCAATAAAAACCTTCCGATCAACTTAAGTAAGAGCAAAAACGAGATCCATGCTCAAACTAAGGAAGGCGAAGCAAATTTTTCCAGGTTTTATTATTATGATTCCGAAAAAGCCATTTCCTGGAATTTGATTCAGAATAAAAATGAGATCATTTCTGTGAGTACGAATGATTTCCAGAATTTGTTTTCTAATGAAACAAGTGAGGTTTCAACAGCAATTCATTTACTTCCTGAATTCAAAAAGGTAGATTTTTTCCTGAAAATAGACAATAGCGATGAGGCTGTCGATTTTTCAGAAATTCAGCAAAAACTAAATTCAATAGAAAGTATTGCAGCAATATATGCTGTCGATACCAACAAAATAAAATCAAAAAACAATCTAATTTTTTAAAAAAAATGCTAACAAACAAGAAAACCAAAATTGTTGCTACGCTAGGTCCCGCATGTAGTACGAGAGAGATTATCAAAGATATGATCGAAGCTGGGGTTAATGTGTTTAGAATCAATTTTTCGCATGCTGATTACGAAGGAGTAAAAGAAAAAATAAATATTATTAGAGATCTAAACGAAGAGTTTGGTTATACAACTGCAATCCTTGGCGATTTGCAGGGACCAAAACTTAGAGTGGGTGTAATGGAAGAAGGAACTGTAGTGAACGATGGTGATTTAATTACATTTACAACTGCAGAAGATATTATCGGAACAGCTCAAAAAGCATTCATGAAATATCAAAATTTTCCAAATGATGTAAATGTTGGAGAGCGTATTTTGCTTGATGACGGTAAACTTATTTTCGAAATTATTTCTACTGATAAAAAGACAGAAGTTGTTGCTAAGGTTATTCAGGGTGGAGAATTAAAATCTAAAAAAGGGGTTAATCTTCCAAACACAAAAATTTCTTTACCGGCTTTAACTGAAAAAGATATTGCAGATGCTATTTTTGCTATCGAACAAAAAGTAGACTGGATCGCACTTTCGTTTGTAAAAACACCTCGCGATTTACAGGATTTACAAGAATTGATTGCTAAGCATTCTGATTATAAAATTCCAATCGTTGCTAAAATTGAGATGCCGGAAGCTTTGGAGAACATCGATAAAATTATTGCATATTGTGATGGTCTTATGGTGGCTCGTGGAGATTTAGGGGTTGAACTTCCTGCACACGAAGTACCATTGGTACAAAAAGATTTGATTCGCAGAGCTAAAACGGCTAGAATTCCGGTTATCGTTGCAACACAAATGATGGAGACAATGATTACAAGTTTAACTCCAACAAGAGCTGAAGTAAATGACGTTGCCAACTCTGTAATGGATGGAGCTGATGCTGTAATGTTGTCTGGAGAAACGGCTACAGGAAATTATCCGGTACAGGTTATCCAAAAAATGACTCAAATTTGTGAGGCTGTTGAGGATTCTCCGCTTATTCAGGTTCCACAAAATACACCACAAATTAAAACGAAGCGTTTTGTTACTAAAACAGTTTGTCATCAGGCAGCTTTATTGGCGAACGAAATCAAAGCAAAAGCAATTTGTACTTTAACAAATAGCGGATATACAGCTTTCCAAATTTCGGCTTGGAGACCATCATCGCATATTTTGGTATTTACTTCAAACAAAAGAATCTTAACACAATTGAATTTATTATGGGGAGTTAAATCTTACTTCTATGATAAAGACGAAAGTACTGATGATACAGTAACTGATGTTAACGAAATTGCAAAACAAAAAGGATATGTTGAAAAAGGGGATTATTTGATCAACCTTGCAGCTATGCCAATTAAAGATAAAGGAATGGTAAACACCATGAGAGTTTCTGAGATAGAATAGTTTCTTTTTTACTATAAAATTGAAAGCCGTCAAAATAATTTGACGGCTTTTTTTTGTCCAAATATTTCTTCTTCTGAAAATCTGAAAAACGGTTTTTTTCTCTTTCAGTTTAAAAATCCTTTAAATTAAAATGGGTTTTAAGTAACTACATAAAATAAGTATTTTCCTGTTTTATTGGCGCAATGTGTTCAAATTTACCATCTAAACCTTAAACAAATTTGATTTTTGGAGCAATAAATGGTCAAAAAATGATATCATTTTTGAAAAATTAAAAAATAACTTTTTAAACAAAGAATTTTATTCCAAAATCATCAATATAACAGAATAAAATTTTAAATATAACTCACTGGTTCCATGTTTTTTACGAGGTTCATTTTATAAAATGAAACACTGTGGAGCAAAATAAAACATATTTAACGTTCCATTTTATAAAATGAAACAATGTCAAACCTCATAATTACTATAGTCCGGTTATTTATTAGTTAATTTTGAGAAATACAACAGAATGTTAAGAAAATTTTTGTTTCACATTCGCCCGAAATACTTCAGTAAAAAAATTTGAAACATTCCAGATTAAAGAGTTGAATGTTTTATCCAAAATAAAGAATAAGACTTTTTTGATTTTATACATACCATTTATATAAAGGAATTATTAACAAAATTTATTACCATGAAACAAGTTAGACTTAAATGTGTTTTTAAAAATGCAATAATGCTTTTTGCATTAGGGTGCTTCACCATACAGGCGCAAGCTCAGGACAAAAAAAAGCTCAATGTTTTAATTCTTTGGGGTGATGACATTGGAACTACTAATATTAGTGCTTATAGCGATGGAGTAATGGGTTATACAACTCCTAACATTGATCGTCTGGCAAACGAAGGAATGCGTTTTTTGCATTATTATGGAGAACAAAGCTGTACTGCAGGGCGTGCTGCCTTATTAACAGGACAACATGGACTTAGAACCGGTCTTACAAAAGTAGGTTTCCCGGGAGCTCCAATGGGTATGAGTCAATTGGATCCTTCAATTGGCGGAATCATGAAAAATTTGGGTTATGTAACAGGACAATTTGGTAAAAATCACGTGGGTGACCGTAATGAAAGTTTACCGACGGTAAATGGTTTTGATGAATTTTTCGGAAATCTGTACCACTTAAATGCGGAAGAAGAACCAGAATTGCCTGATTATCCTAAAGATCCGGAATACTTGAAAAAATTTGGCCCTAGAGGAGTTTTAAAATGTGCAGCAACAAGTTCAGATGATGCAACCACAGATCCTCGATTTGGAAGAGTTGGAAAACAAAGAATCGAAGATACAGGCCCTCTTACTAAAAAGAGAATGGAAACAATAGATGACGAAACTTCTGCAGCAGCTATTGATTTTATCAAAAGACAAAATGCAGCAGGAAAACCATTTTTCTGTTGGTTCAATGCTACCCGTATGCACCTTCGTACACACGTAAGACCAGAACATAGAGGAAGATATACGCACGGAGATAGTGAATATATCGATGGTATGATCGAACATGATGAAACTATAGGAAGTATTTTAAAAGCATTAGATGATTTAGGGATCGCTGACAATACTATTGTAATTTATTCTACAGACAACGGCCCTCACATGAATACATGGCCAGATGCTGCAATGACACCTTACCGTTCAGAGAAAAATACCAATTGGGAAGGAGCTTTCCGTGTACCTTGTATTGTACGCTGGCCTGGTGTAATTAAACCGGGAACTGTAACAACTGAATTGATGAGCCATAACGATTGGATGCCAACTTTAGCGTCAATTGCTGGTGAACCTGATTTAATAAACAAACTTTTAAAAGGGTATACTGCCAACGGAAAAAATTATAAAGTGCATTTAGATGGTTTTGATCAAAGTAATTTTTTACGTGGCACGACCCCAAAAAGTGCCAGAGATAAATTCTTCTATACAGATGATGATGGCTTATTAGTTGGTTTGAGAGAAGGTGATTATAAATATGTTTTTGCAGAACAACGTCTGGAAGGTACAATGGGAGTTTGGGCAGAACCATTTACAAAACTACGTTTACAAAAAATATTCAATTTGTACCAAGATCCTTTTGAAAGAGCCGATATCACTTCGAATAGTTTTTGGGAGTGGCAATTGAATCACGTTCAGCTTATGTATGGTGCAATACAAGATGTAGTTGTATTTGCAGAAACATTTAAAGATTATCCTCCAAGATCAATTCCGCCAAGCTTCTCAGCTTATACCATTATGGAAGAGGCAATGAAAGATATTAAAGCACAGAAATATATTGAGAAAAATGTTCTTCCTAAGTTAAAAGAGGATGAAGCAGAAGATGCAAAAAAGAAAAAATAATTAACCTTTAAAGAAACAGGATTTAAAACAGTCCTGTTTCTTTCATTAAAATAGTATCATTATGTATAAGAAAATATATATGTTGCCCCTATTTTTATTATTGTTGATTTCTTGTAAAAAAACAGATGCTGTTACAACTGCAGGTTCCAAAGACAGTACTTCAACTGTTGCAACAAGTGGTGATCCGCTGCCAAGCTGGAATGATGGAGCGTTGAAAAAAGAAATCATCGATTATGTTTCTAAAGTAACAAAAGAAGGAAGTCCTGATTTTATTCCGGTTGAAAGCAGAATTGCCACTTTTGATAATGACGGAACGCTTTGGGCTGAAAAACCTTATGTTCAGGAATTATTCGCTTTCTACAGAGTTAAAAAAATGGTAGAGGCAAATCCTGCTTTGGCACAAAAACAACCTTTTAAAGCCATTATCGAAAAAGATAAAACTTTCTTCGAAAAAGGTGGCGATAAAGCACTAATCGAATTAGTTGCCGCAACCCATACCGGTATGACCGAAGATGAGTTTGAAGCATCTACAAAAGAGTTTTTTGCGGGAGCCCAATATCCTGGTAAAAATGTTCCTCTAAAACAAATCAGATACCAGCCTCAATTGGAGCTTTTAAATTATTTGCGTGCAAATGGTTTCAAAACTTTCATTGTTACTGGTGGGACGGTTGAATTAGTTAGAGCAATTTCAGCAGATTTCTACGGAATCCCAAAAGACCAAGTTGTTGGAACTTCTTTTAAATACTCTTTTGATGACGCAACTAATAGTATCAAAAGAGAGCCTGCTTTAGATCTTTTAGATGATAAGGTAGGAAAACCAGTTGGGATACAACTTCATATTGGACAAAGACCTGTTTTTGCCTGCGGAAACGAAGGCGGAGCTGGCGATCTTGCCATGCTTAGATATTCTTCAGGAAGTAAATATCCTTCTTTTCAAATGCTCGTAAATCACAATGATTCTATCAGAGAATACAATTATCAGGAAAAAGATAATTTGTCTTTAAATACTGCCGCAAAATACAAATATCACGTCATCAGCATGAAAGATGATTGGAAGAAAGTCTTCTCAGATAATTAATTAGGAAAATATAAAAAGAGTTTGCAAAAATGACGTATCTCGATGGTTCGCGTGAAAGAATAAAAGATGATCCGCCTTTGATTTTTCATCCGACAGGAGAAGAAGGAATACGAATTTTGCGTGAAATGGAGACGGTTCATAAACGCTATATCGAGTCTTTGCCGGACGACAGGCAAGTATTATTAAGCAGATATACTTTGCATGATTTGGCTGTAAAGGTTGTAGGCGTAGGAAGCGTAGGCACAATCTGCGGAATCAGTCTACTCATGTCGGCAACGGGGGAACCCATTTTTTACAATTTAAGGAAGCACGAAAAAGTGTTTTAGAAGCCCATCTGAAAACGAAAAGCAAATATGAACATCAGGGAGAACGCATTGTGATGGGACAAAAACTAATGCAATCCGCTTCGGATATGTTTTTAGGATGGACAAATGATGATCAGAATAAATTTTTCTATATCCGACAGCTTCGCGATGCCAAAGTAAAACCGATTCTGGAAATCATGAAAGCAAAAAACATAGCCGATTACGCAAAAGCCTGCGGATGGGCGTTGGCAAGAGCGCATGCACGAACCGGCGATCCGTCAGTATTGTCGGGATATATTGGAAACAGTAATGAATTTGCCAATGCAATCGCCAAATTTTCCATGTCGTATGCAGATCAAAATGAAGCAGATTACACGAAAATGCTCGAAGCAGTTAAAGACGGGAGATTACCTGTTTCGGCAGAAGTCTACTAAAATAAAAACTATAGATGGTCAAAAATACCTTATCTATAACAATTTTTATTGCCAGCCAATTTCAAAGATGGTCAGGATAGTTATGTCGTTGTTTACTTTAAATAAGTAAGAAATTTAGCCAGTCTGCTATGTTTATTAAAGAAAATAATTTATCTTTGAGTGTATAGTAATAGATTGTTTTATAGTAGTTTGTGCTACATTAACATCTGTTGAATGTTGTTTTTCGTTCCTCCCAGATTTAGTCAAGATTTTAATACTTTCAAGTTAAACTAATTTATACATTAATTTAAATACCACAAAATGAATATTAAAAGAAAGAATCTTCGCATAATCCCATTTTTCTTGTTGGGATTACTTTACAGCTGTTCTCCAACAGTAAAAGTTACAAATGATTATGACCACGGTGTTAATTTCAGCGAATTTAAAACTTTTACGATCTATGATTTACGAGCACAGGAAGGTCAGGTAAACCAATTAAATGTTGATCGTGTAGCGAAAGCAATTCGTGCCGAAATGACGGCTAAAGGTTTTACAGAAACAACCAGCAATCCTGATCTGAAAGTAAATGCTGTTTCAATTTTAAAAAATAAAACCCAGGTTACGGCTAACTCAAATTATTACGGTTATGGTGGTATGTATCGTCCGTACGGATATTGGGGCGGCGGAGGCATGATGAGCGGTTCAACAACATTTAATACTTACGATTATGTTGATGGCTCGTTGATAATTGATATTGTATCGACTAAAACTGATAAACTGGTTTGGCAAGGAATTGGTAATGCCGAAATTGATAGTAAACCTGACAATCCGGAAGAGTTTATCAAGGGTGCAATCAAAAAAATATTAGAAGGTTTCCCTCCGGGATTAGCCAAAAAATAGCTTAAAATTTAGTGTATAAGGCAATATACTTATTTGTTTTTTGACAAATAAGTATTGCCTTTTCAATGACCCCATGTCTCTTCTTTTAATTTTTTTTGAAAGAATACTAAATACCTTTTAAAAATTTAAGCCGGAAACCATGCTCGATATAGTACTTTCTCTTTTCTTTTTTATAGCTTCGATAGTTGGTTTTGCGACATCATTTATGGTCCTGTTTTCGAAAAAAAACTATTCTAGAAGTTTCTTTTTGGGACTTTTCCTGTTCAGTCTGGCTGTTGTTAGTTTTTATAATTTCTATTTATCGGCTAATACTTTTAAGCCTTTTCCAAATCTGTTCATGATTACAAAGTCCTTCATGTTTTTAGTAGCGCCTTCCGCTTTTTTATATGTAAGAAGTATTTTGTTTTCCGAAAAGATTTTCAGAAAATACGATTGGATACATTTTATACCCTTTATCTTTTATTTTAGTTTAACTTTAATTATATGGGTCAGTAATAATGTTGATTTTCAGATTGTTAATTATCTTTCAGCTAAAATAAAAAGTCCATTTTCAATGCTGAGTCTTACGATCTGGCTGTTGTATGCTTTTTGTCAAACGATGATGATTTTGAATTATGATTTGAAAAAATTCAACATAAATCAATTTAACAGAATCAAAGTTTTAAGCTGGATACGTCTTTATAATTTGATGATTTTGTTTTTGTTTTCGACGCTTTTTGTGCATTATTTTTTAGTGAACCCGGTTGATAGTATCGACTTTTCATGTTATATCCTGATTTCCTCAGTGCTTGTCTTTACAGTTGGATGGCTTTATTTTAAGCCGCATATTTTCTACGATGAAAATGAAAACAACGAAATAGTGGAAGTAGATGTGGTAAATGAGAATATTAATTTTGATGAGAAAGAACGTCATCTGATTGTCATCAAATCAAATGAAACAAAAAGTCTGCCGTTAGTAAAGGAATTAACGAAAGAAAAAAAACAATTATATCTCGCCAAATTAGAAAGCATCTTTGCTACAAAAAAACTTTTTCTAAAGAAAGATTTAGTGATTCGCGATATTGCTGAAGAAACAGGAATATCTGTACATCATCTTTCAAATTTAATCAATTCAGAATTTAACCTTCATTTTCAGGACTATGTAAACCTGAAGCGAATTGAATATTTCAAGGAAAAAATAAACGATCCGGAATGGAAAGATTTATCTCTTGAAGGAATGGCCTGGGGCTCGGGTTTTAAATCCAGAACAACCTGTTTTAGGGCTTTTTTGAAACATACCGGAAAATCGCCTTCTGAATATTTCAAAGTAATCAGAATCAGTTCGGAAAAAGCGAATGCTTATTATTTGAAACAATCTTCAAACTGAGTATTAAAGTTTAAAAGATGGTTGCTGGGTCATTTTAATTCTAAAACATAATTTATGCGAACGAAATTTAAACCACAACACGCAATAAAATCAATCTAAACCTTGGTTTTTCTTTTTGGTTTTTTTGCCGTAAAGGCGCAACTGAAAGGAGGTCATATTTTGGGAGCGATGGGCTTATATATCTTTAGTTTAAAGAAAGAATAGTAAGAGATTTGATTTTAAGAAGTAAACGCAGTTGGTTTAAGTACCTAATATTAACATGCTAATATGAAAAATGCAAAATTCTTCCGGAAGTTTGTTCTCGTAAATGTTTTTTTTCTTTTGTCATTCAATATGATGATGGGACAAAAACAACATATTAGTTTAAAAGATTCTATAGACGGCGCAGTCGATCTAAGCGATTATATCATTTATGCACACGGTTTTCTTGTGATTCCGACAATTGTTACCGAGCCTGCTCTGGGAGGAATTGGAGTGGCTGTTGCGCCTATTTTTCTTAAAAAACATGAACCGGTAATTGAGGAGGATGGTACAAAACGATTTATAAATCCGGATATTACGGGAGGAATCGGAATGTACACTGGAAACAAAAGCTGGCTGGCAGGAGCGTTTCGTTCCAGTACTTTAATAAAACCAAAGATTTTGTATCGTGTATTTGCTGCGTATGGCAATATGAATTTGTCTTTTTATGAAAATATGCCTAATGGTAATGACAAAGAATTTAAGCTCAATTTTAAAACCGCTATATTCTATACGCAATGGCTAAAACAGTTTAAAAATGCAAAATGGAGTGCAGGACCGCAATATCTTTTATTGAATTCTGATATTAATTTACCGGATTTAGATGTAAATCTTCCGCCATCTTTTGTCAAGCCGAAAGATTATAAAAGTTTAGTAAGTCAATTGGGGGCTGCCGTTCAGTTTGATGGTCGAGACAATATTTTTACGCCCGATAAAGGAATCCGCGTACAATCAGATTTTTTCTGGTCAGATAAAGCTATTGGTAGTGATTATAATTCCTGGCGGATCAATTTATCCGCAATTGGTTACTATCCGTTATCAAAAAAATTAATTGGCGGATTAAGAATTGAAGGAGAACAAGCATTAGGAAGTCCGCCATTTTATCTTTTGCCCGCAATAAATATGAGAGGGATTCCAGCCGCGAGATACATGGGAAAAACAAGTATCGTTACCGAAACCGAATTTAGATGGGATTTGTACAGAAGATGGAGTCTCATGGCTTATGGCGGTTTGGCAAGTGCTTTTAATGATTGGGATCAGGCTTTTGCCAAACCTGTGGTTTATAGTTATGGCTCTGGCTTCAGGTATTTGCTGGCACGTAAATTTAAACTCAGAATGGGTATAGATGTCGCAAAAGGTCCGGAAGAATGGGCGTATTATATCGTCTTCGGCAGCAACTGGATGCGATAATCATATCAAAACTAAAATATTCGTGGGAAGAAACAAACGACTACAAAGGTTTCTTGTTTCTTTGTTAGTAAACAAAGGCGGAATTCCAACAGAAATTGCTAAGAAATTAGGAGTTTAGGTTTTTCGGCATCTCGAAAATAAAAAAGCGCTGCAATAAATTGTGGCGCTTTTTTTACGGTTTAAAAATTATAATTTTTTTCGATTAAATAGATAATAAAACAAAATCAGATCACTTCAAATTTACATTTTTCGAGCAGTTTAATGTTTGTTTATGATTAAAAAACAGCACTTTAACGTTTTTTAAGGTTGTTTATAGGAATAATAAAATAAAAAAAGGAAGTATAACTAACTTTAAACAATATTTAATCTACACATCATGAAAACTTACGCATCTTTTATAATAATTGCATGTGTTTTTTCTTTTAGCTGTTTTGCACAGCGAGCCACTCCTGTCAATAAAGCAATAGCAAATGCACAATTGTCGGCTACTGACACCAATTCGGATAGTGATCTTGTCATAGAATCTTATTACGTTGAAGAAACAATTAATATGACCTTTGGAAGAAGGGTTACTAAATATGAAGTTTCAAAATTAGATATGGTGAGCACGTATGATCTTGGGCCAAACAATACCAGAACTGTAACTCCAAAATATAGAAAAGTAAAAGTTAAGCCAACACAGCAAATTGCGATGTCGTCTCAAACGATAAAAGAAGGAGCGGCAACTATTGATCCGGTTAAAGTTGAGGTAATTGCTCCGACACAAGAACCAAAATATCTCACAGTTTATCTTACGGACACTTATATGAAGGTTGTAGACAAAGGTTATACTTCACCTGAAATGCTTAAAAAGGTGGCAGATAAACACTATTTTGATGGTGAAATGGCTGATGCGGCAAAATATTACGCACAGTTGGTTGACATGTCTCCAGATTTAGAAGCTTCCTATTACTATAGATATGCTCAAGCATTAAAAGAAACCGGCCAAAAAGAAAAGGCCGCTGAAATGATGATAGTATTTGAAAGTAAAAATGCAGATAAAATTGCGAAAGAGTAGTTCCACGTATTCTATAAGCAAAAAAAAGACTATCATGAAAATGATAGTCTTTTTTTAAGCTCCCCCTCTTGGGCTCGAACCAAGGACCCTCTGATTAACAGTCAGATGCTCTAACCAACTGAGCTAAGGAGGAATCACCTTAAAGGTAAATATGTTTGCTAAAAAAAGTTGCTCCCCCTCTTGGGCTCGAACCAAGGACCCTCTGATTAACAGTCAGATGCTCTAACCAACTGAGCTAAGGAGGAAGTTGTTGCTCTTTTTAGCGAGTGCAAATATAGTTGATTTTTTAATTTACCAAAAATATTTTAACTCTTTTTATTAATTATTTTTTCTACTTGACAATCGCCTTGTAAATATCGTTTCCGTTAGCAAATAAAAGCAGTGCTATAAGTAGAACGAAACCAACCATTTGGGCGTTTTCAAGGAATTTATCGCTTGGTTTTTTACCACTAATTATTTCGTATAATAAAAACATCACATGACCACCATCAAGCGCCGGAATTGGCAATAAATTCATTACTCCAAGCATAATTGACAATAAAGCCGTGATGGACCAGAACGTTTCCCAGCTCCAAGAACTCGGAAAAATGTTAAAAATCGCTGCAAAACCACCTACTTGTTTGTACGCTTTTGTTTCCGGATTAAAAATCATTTTCAATTGTTTTCCGTAACCTACTAATTGGTTTTTTCCTTTTGTAAGTCCAACCGGAATAGATTCAGCAAAACTATATTCTTTAGTACTGATTTTATAGTAGCCTAATTTTTCTAATGATTTTATATCTAAACTACCAGGAATAACTCCAAGTTTTCCTGCCTTAGAAACTGTAACACTAATTGTAGTTTGTTTTAAATCACGCAAAACAACTGCAGGAATGGTTTTTCCTTTGTTAGCATCTAATATCCTTTTTACCTGATCATAATATTTTGCTTCCTGACCATTTAATGTCACAAATAAATCTTTTGGTTTCAGAGAAGTATTTTTAGAACTTTCGTCCAGACCTCCAACAACAAAAGGCATTCTAGGACTGATCAATAACCCTTTTTCATGTTTTGATAGCTTATCAACGAAATCTGTTGGTATTTTGATAGTTTGCTGCTTTCCGTTTCTTTCAATCACAACTTCTTTAGCCATGATCACTTTCATATTGGTGTCATCGTCAAAATTCTCGATTTTCTGACCGTCGATAGAGATTATTTTATCGCCTGTTAGAATTCCTATATTCTCAATTGCAGGATTCGTTATCCATACGCCATCTTTTAAATCAGAATTTGCTACATATGTCTCACCGTAAGCAAAAGCCATTCCGATATAGATAATAAAAGCCAATATAAAGTTTACCGTAACACCACCCAACATAATAATCAAACGTTGCCAGGCTGGTTTAGAACGGAATTCCCACGGTTGAGGCGGAAGTGCCATTTGTTCTTTGTCCATACTTTCGTCGATCATCCCGGAAATTTTCACATAACCTCCAAGTGGTAACCAACCAATTCCGTATTCTGTTTCGCCAATTTTCTTTTTTAACAGTGAATATTTAACATCAAAAAACAAGTAAAATTTTTCGACTCTGGTTTTAAATAATTTAGCAGGAATAAAATGTCCTAATTCGTGAAGAATAATAAGTAAAGATAAACTCAATAGAAATTGAGAGAGTTTGATAACTATATCCATTTTGTATTTTTAGTTCGTAATTTAACGCACAAAAGTAACGTTTCTATTTTAATTTGATAGTGCAATATAATACATAAGGTTTTAAATGTTTGTTAATTAATAAACATTTAGATTTCTAGATTTAACAAGATGCTGTAACTTTACTTTTTTATACGCTATCGTACTTAATTGGTAGCTAAAAACCATTAAAAGTTACATAAATATGGCTTCATTATTATTTTCTCCACTTACCATAAAAAAAATCACTTTAAAAAACAGAATCGTAATTTCTCCCATGTGTCAATATTCGGCAATTGACGGATTTGCAAACGATTGGCATCTGGTTCATTTAGGAAGCCGTGCCAGCGGAGGTGTAGGATTGATTATTCAGGAAGCAACAGCAGTTTCTCCGGAAGCCAGAATTTCTCCTTCCGATTTAGGAATTTGGAAAGATGAACACATTCAGAAATTGAAAAGTATTAACGAATTTATCGTTTCACAAAATTCAATTCCCGGAATTCAATTGGCGCATGCAGGCCGAAAAGCAAGTGTTTCTGCTCCTTGGGAAGGCAATAAAAAGTTAGATTTAGGTCAGGGCGGATGGCAAACGGTTTCTTCAAGTGCGATTCCGTATCATGATGATGAACCTTTTCTTCCCACAGCTTTAGATAAAAACGGAATCCAAAAAGTAGTTTCTGATTTTAAATCGGCAACTAAAAGAGCCGCTGAAGCAGGTTATCAGGTTTTAGAAATTCATGGTGCTCATGGTTATTTGTTGCATCAGTTTCTTTCTCCTTTAACAAATAACAGAACCGATGTATACGGAGGAAGTTTCGAAAACAGAATCCGATTGACTTTAGAAATTGTAGAAGCGGTTCAGTCAGAATGGCCTTCGAATTTGCCTTTATTCGTCCGAATTTCTGCAACAGACTGGGCAGAAGGTGGATGGAATCCCGAAGAATCTGTACAGCTTTCGGCAATATTAAAAGAAAAAGGAGTTGATTTAATTGATGTTTCTTCAGGCGGATTGGTTTCATATCAGCAAATTCCGTTACATCCAAATTATCAGGTTCCATTCGCAGAAAAAATTAAAAAAGAAGCCAATATTTTAACCGGAGCTGTTGGTTTAATTACACACGCCGTACAAGCGGAGGATATTCTAAAAAACAATCAGGCTGATTTGGTTTTATTCGCCAGAGAATCGCTTAGAAATCCAAACTTGCCGTTAGATTTTGCTAAAGATTTAAATGAAGATATTCAATGGCCAAAACAATACGAACGCGCTAAAAATTAAAAATTTATTTAGCCACAGATTTCACAGATTAAAAAGATTTTAAAAAAAAAATTGCCACGAATTTCACGAATTAAATTGAGTTCAAACGGAATTAAAATTAGCGAAAATTAGTGGAATTCGTGGCAAAAAAATCATTTTAATCAATAGAATCTGTGGCAAAAAACAAATACCATAAACAATGCAAAAAATAAAAACAGCACTATTATCATACGGAATGTCGGGAAAAGTTTTTCACGCTCCATTTTTAGATATTCATCCCGGATTTGAATTATTAGGTTCCTGGGAAAGAAGCAAAAAATTGATTCAGGAAGATTATCCGTACGTTAAAAGTTATGCATCAATCGATGAGTTATTAGCAGATGATGTCGATTTGGTTATCGTAAATACACCGGTTGGAACACATTATGAATACGCTAAAAAAGTGCTTTTGGCCGGGAAACATGCCGTTGTTGAAAAAGCCTTTACTACCACGGTGGCTGAGGCCGAAGAATTAGCTAAAATCGCCAAAGAAAGCGGATTAAAATTAGCCGTTTTCCAAAACAGAAGATGGGACAGTGATTTTAAAACGATTCAGAAGATAATTAAGGAAGGAGTTTTAGGAGATTTGGTCGAAGCCGAATTTCATTTTGACAGATACAACCCATTATTAAGCCCAAAAGCACATAAAGAAACCGTAAATGATGGTGCCGGAATCCTGAAAGATTTAGGGCCGCATTTAATAGATCAGGCGGTTTCCCTGTTTGGTTCGCCAAAGTCGGTTTTTGGAGATATTCGTTATACCAGAGAAAACTCTTTAGTAGATGACTGGATCGATTTGTTATTGATTTATGATGATTTCAGAGTGCGTTTGAAAGCAGGTTTTTTTGTGAGAGAAGCTAATCCGGCTTACACCATTCACGGTAAAAAAGGATCTTTCTTAAAACCTCGTGGTGATGTCCAGGAAGATGAATTGAAAATTGGTAAAAAACCGAATCTGGATACTTGGGGAACCGAATCTGAAACATTGCAGGGACTTCTACATACGGAAATCAATGGTGAGGTAATCAGAGAAAAAATACCAACATTACAAGGAAACTATTTCTCCTTTTTTGATGGTGTTTATGAATCTATTGCAAACAACAAACCAGAACCCGTTACCGCACAAGACGGCGTAAAAGTAATGCAGATTATTGAAGCCGCGATCGCAAGTAACGTGCAACGAAAAGCAATTGATTTGTAAATTATTTTTTTTGGATTTTCACATTTATAATATCGTAGAGACGCACAGCAGTGCGTCTTTTTTTTGTGTATAGATAGAGAACCTTTGTCCCTTTGTTCATCAGAACCTTTGATTCTTAAAAAAAATTATAAACATATAACGTTATAAATTGAGGAACTGCTAGTCTTCGCTAGTGTGTAAAGTACATTTTTTGTATTTTTATACTACCAATCCAAAAATCCATCATTTTGATAAACTTCAATCCATTATCACTTTTTCAAACCAAAGGAAAAATCAAGAAAGTCTATAGAGAAGCAAAAGCTTCTTATTTAAACCGAATTCGTTTTGCAGTTGGAATGTTTTATTTCGGAATGGGTTTAAGTTTTGCAACCTGGGCGAGTCGAATTCCAGATATCAAAACTGCTTTGCATTTGACAGAAGGCGATTTGGGTTCGATACTTTTTGCCCTGCCAATGGGGCAATTGGTCATTATGCCTTTTTCAGGAAAAATGGTCACCAAATTTGGCAGTCACCGCATATTAATTTTCTCTCTTGTAATGTACGTTTTATGCCTTGCCAATTTAGGTTTGGCAACGACGGCATTACAATTATCGCTTGGTTTATTTATGTTTGGTCTATTTGGAAATTTAGCTAACATTGCCGTAAACACACAAGGCGTTTATACCGAAGTACTTTTCAAAAAAACAATAATGTCATCATTTCACGGAATGTGGAGTTTCGCTGGATTCACAGGAGCTTTAGTTGGTTTAGGAATGTTAGCATTAAATCTCACACCGTTTTATCATTTCTTAATTGTTGGGGCTGTGGTACTACTTATGATTGTTTTTAATTTTAAATTTTTGGTCAAAGCCAAAGAAAAAATGCAGCATAAATCCTCCGAAAAGAAAAAATTATTTGTAAAACCAGACAGTGCTTTAATTTGGCTTGGAGTAATTGGTTTTTGCAGTATGGCGAGTGAAGGCGTAATGTTTGACTGGAGCGGTGTTTATTTTAAAGATATCGTAAAAGCGCCAGGACCTTTGGTGATTTTAGGGTACACCTCATTTATGATTATGATGGCCAGCGGAAGATTTTTAGGAGATGGACTAATTAATAAATTTGGTCGTGAACGCGTTATGCAAATCAGTGGAGTTATGATTTCGGCCGGACTTTTTACGGCTGTTTTTCTTCCTTATATTATTCCGTGTACAATTGCTTTTATGGCCGTTGGTTTGGGAGTTGCGACAATCGTTCCAACAGTTTACAGTATGGCAGGAAAAAATCCAACAGTTCCTCCGGGAGAAGCGTTGACGATTGTATCGAGTGTAAGTTTTCTTGGGTTTTTAATGGGACCGCCAGTAATTGGACACATTGCTGAAAATTTCGGACTTCAATTTTCTTTTGCTTTTATCGGAATATTTGGTGTTCTGATTGCTTTTATGGTCTCTAAAATTAGAACGACAGTTTAAAACGTAGTGCTTAAAAAAAATAAAAAATGGCAAATCTACTTAATTAATTTCAAATTTCAACCAAAACATTAGTAGGAATTTATTTATTTTATTAAATGTTTTATCTACATTTGAATTTCAGCTTATAATAAAAAGCGGGAATCTTCCAAAAACCAATTTTATCTTTTGAATAGGATTAATATCCTAAAGTTATTTTCAAAGTAAATTGGAATTTTTGATGAGAAAAAAGTACTTGGTCTTTTTTATTTTATTGCCTTTTATTCATGCCTTCGCACAGGAGGAAACCATCTTCTTTGGAATCGTAATTGATGCCAAAACGCAAAATCCTATAGAGAACGTAGTGGTCTCTATTCAGAATTCTTCAATAACACAACTCACTTCAAAAAGCGGAAGATTTGAACTGCACTCGACAATAAAAGAAGAGCAATTGCTTTTGCTTCATAGTCACGGCTATAAAGATTTGTTATTAAAATTAGAATCGAATTTTGGATTTAAAGTTAATCTCGGAATATTACAATTGGAAGATAATTTTTCTGATGAGATTCCGGGAACTTTAATTACCTTATTAGAAACTGATTTATCCGATGACAATAGTTCTTCCGAAACAACTTCAGGTCTATTACAATCTTCAAAAGATGCTTTCATGCAGGCTTCGGCTTTTAATTGGGGTCAGGCCCGATTTCGAATTCGTGGCCTTGACAGTGAAAACGGGACGATGATGCTCAACGGCATGCTAATGAATAAAATTTATGATGGAAGGCCACAGTGGAATAATTGGGGAGGTTTGAATAATGTCCTCCGAAATCAGGAATTTTCGGTTGGAGCAGCAATTTCAAATTATACTTTTGGAGGCATTTTAGGAACACAACAAATTTCAACACGGGCATCTATCTACAGAAAAGGTACTCAATTAACTTTTTCAGGAAGTAACACAAATTATAATTGGCGCGTCGTTGGATCGTATGCTTCTGGTAGTAACAAATCGGGTTGGGCGTATGTTATTTCAGCAGGAAAACGCTGGTCAGAAGAAGGATATTTTGAAGGGACGAATTTCAAAGCTGAATCTTTTTTTGCTAGTATTGAGAAGAAATTAAACGACAAAAATGCTATTAATTTTACGGGATTTTATACGCCAAATTCACGAGGGAAAAATGCAGCAAACACAGCTGAAGTTACGCAATTAACGAGTGAAAAGTACAATCCGTATTGGGGTTGGCAAAATGGAGAAAAGCGAAATGCAAGGGTTAAAAATGTCGAAGAACCATTGTTGATGTTTAATCATTATTTTAAAATAAATGAAACTGCCAATCTGAATTCAAGCGTCATGTATCAATTTGGAAAAGTAGGGAATAGTAATATCGATTATCAAAAAGCCAACAGTCCGGATCCAACTTATTACCGGAAATTACCGAGTTATTTCAGCTCGCTTTACGCAAAAGATCAAGGAGAATTTTCGGGGGAATTTACTCCGGATTATGAAAATGCCGAAAAAAGTAAAGTCTCATTTCTGGAAAATCTTCAAATAGATTGGAAGTCATTGTACAAAGCAAATCAGAAATCAATTACAAATTCAGAGCCGGCGCAAAGTAGGTATGTTTTATATGAAGATCGAATGGATGATAAAACTTTTGCAGTAAATACAAACCTGAATGCGCAGCTAACAACCAATATTTTTTTTGATGGAGGTCTGACTTTTCGAAACCTTAAATCGCATAATTTTCAGTGTCTTTTAGATTTGCTCGCAGGAGAATATTTCGAAGATATTGATGCATTTTATAAAGGTGATCAATCTCAATCGGATTTGCAAAAACCAAATCGAAAAGTGAAAGAAGGGGATGTTTATGGATACAATTATAATTTTTTAGCCAATACAATTGATGCCTTTACTCAGTTTCGGTTCTCCTATAAAAAAACGGATTTTTATCTGTCGCAAACTTTCTCAATCTCAGATTATCAAAGAGAAGGATTATATCAAAATGGACTTTATGCAAACACTTCTTTGGGTAAAAGTGAAAAACTAAATTTTGAGAATTTTGGTTTCAAAGGAGGTTTCGCTTATAAAATTTCAGGCAGGCAATCTTTGTTCTTTAATGGTTCACATTTAACCAGAGCACCGTCACTTCGGAATGTTTTTTCTAATTCCCGTTTAAATAATTCAATTGTTGACGGATTAGAAAGTGAGAATCTCAGCAGTGCCGAAGTAAATTACGTTTATCATTCACCTAAACTTAAAATGAGGCTGACCGGATATTATACGTTGATTAAAAACAGTACAAAAACATCTTTTTTTTACGCCGAAGGAATCTTTGATAATGGTGCGGGTTATGATGCGACGGATGCTTTTGTGAGCCAAACTTTGACACATTTAAACAAGAAGAATATTGGAGCAGAATTAAGTTTTGAATATCAACTTTCATCGACATTCAAAACTACAATGGCCGCAGCTTATGGTAACTATAAATACGATAGTAATCCCAATGTTTCCATAACCAACGATGCAAATATTGCAAAAGGAACTCAGGCTAATTTTAATTTTGGCAAAGCGCTTCTTAAAAACTATAAACAAGCTGGAACGCCACAGCAAGCTTATTCTCTGGGATTAGAATATCGAGATCCTAAGTTTTGGTGGCTGGCTTCAAATATCAATTATCTGGCAGGAAATTACATTGATGTTTCACCTATTGCGCGAACGTCACAATTTTATATTAACCCCGATAATGGTTTTACTTTTCCGGAAGCAACACGTGAGCGTGGAGCCGAATTGCTGAAACAGGAAAAATTTGATCCTCTTATGTTGTTGAATATTAGCGGTGGTAAATCATGGCGCATTTATGGTAAATATATCGGGCTTTTTGCAAGTGTAAATAATGTGCTGGATAAGGTTTACAAAACTGGCGGATTTGAGCAGGCACGAAATGCTAATTATAGGTCACTTAATCAGGATTTATCCAGCGGAACACCTTCATTTGGACCAAAATATTATTACGGATACGGGAGGACTTATTTTGTAAATCTTACAATCGGATTATAAAATTGAACCGATTTAAATTCTTTTAAAAAAAAAACATCAAAAAACATGAAAAATAGATTTTTGAGTTCATTTTTATCACTAACATTTTTGACTTTTTGTAGCTGTAATAACGAAGTTGCACTTCCTGAATTAGAATGTTCGCAACCTAATTTAGTAACGAATAAAACCGTCGAAAAAATTCATGAACTGTCAGGGAATGTTGCTAAACAGTATGTTTATGACGATATTATCGAGGCCTATGTAATATCGAGTGATGAAGATGGTAATTTTTTTAAGACTATTACATTTCAGACTTTGCCATCGGAAGACAATCCGGCTACAGGTTTCAGTGTGCCTATTGATGCTTCTAATACCTATATAGATTATCGCGTTGGAAATAAAGTTTATATAAAACTTAAAAACCAATTTACCGATTTGTTTTATGGTGGAATGCGAATTGGAAGTTTGTATGTAAGTAATGCCGGTGAACCAACAATAGGCAGAATTTCTCAAAATGATTACAAAAATGTTTTGAGTGCTTCCTGCACTGTAATTGACGAAAAACAATTGGTCAAGTCATTTTCTATAGAAGAGGCATTAGATGATAGTAAATTAAATACCTTGATAGCGCTTAAGGATGTTGAATTTACAGAATCTGCCTTAGGCCGTCATTATTTTGAAGAAACAAATAATGTCGGAGGCTCAACGAATTGGAGTCTTCGTGATAAAACAGGTAATCAGATTATTTTTAGAACTAGTAGTTATGCCGCTTTCGCAAATCAGCCTGTGCCTGAAGGAAGTGGCACAATAAGAGGAATAATAACAAAATTTGGATCTGATTACCAAATGATGGTAAGGTCAGAAAAAGATGTTGTGCTTGATAGAAAAAGAAATGTGCCGTTTTTTGCAGAAGATTTTCAATCAGTAAAAAACAATGTCAATTTTATGCTTCCTGGATGGAGTAATATTGTTGAAAAAGCCACTAAATTATGGAAAAGCATGGTCTATGGAGGCAATGGTTATGCCGAATTTAATACAACAAGTACAACTGCTGCAGAAAATATCGCCTGGCTGGTTTCGCCTAAAATTAATATGGCTGATTATAAAAATGCTGTGTTATCTTTTAGAAGTGCCCAACACGATTTAAAAGTTGATTCTCCATTAAATGCGCTAGAAATTTATGTGTCAACAAATTTTGACGGTTCTAATGTGACTAAAGCAAAATGGACAAAATTAACGGCAAAATTTCCTTCTCTGGCAACTCCTTCTCGAGAATTTATAAGTTCTGGCGGAGTTGATTTGTCGGCCTACTCAGGAAATATTTTTATAGCATTTAAATATATTGGCTCAGGAAAAGATAAAACACTTAACGGTGCTTTTATGGTGGATGACATTAAAATTTTTGGAGAAAAATAAGTTTCAATTTTTTAAAACTAAAATTAAACCATTCATTTTTAGATGATAATGTAATAATGCATAGTTTTTGAACTTCAAATTGTTAAAATTTAAAGGAATTTTGTATTTTGGTCTTCCCAAATCAATACAAATACCACATGAAAACCTACTTTATTGCCATTATGATGATGGTTTTTCCATGCTTAGTGCATAGCCAGGATGATACTGCACCCGTAAGATTAAAACAAATTAACATTGTAAAAACAAACTATCAGAATTTTAAAGATGGTGAAATTGTAAACAAAACCGTGTTGTTTCACGACGGAAAAATACAATCGATCACTACTTCGGATGTTATTCAGAAATTTTTCTATAATAAAAGCGGATTATTGGATATGACCGTGAAAGAAAAAGTTGGAAGCGACTGGAAAGAAGTGGCGAATTATGTTTACGATGCGGATTTGAACATTACCAAATTCACTAAAAAATATCAGGAAGGAAATGAATATGTTACGAAAACAGTATCGTTTACGTATGAAGGCGCAAGAATAAAAGCGATTACGAAAAAGAGTAACAGTCATTTGAGTCCTTATGAGGATATTGAATATGTTACTGAAAATGGCCTAATTGCAAGACGTACAATGCGCGATAGAAATAAACAGATTATTGGTAAAATAGAATATGTTTATACAAATGATAATGTGATCAAACATAAAGGATTAGTGGGCGATAAAATCTCTAAAACCTATACTTTTGATGACAAAAAATCGGTAGAATCATTAATCGTTCAAAATTTGTTTGGGGATAATTACAAGGTAATCGTTCCTTTGATCTCTTATCACGAAGATGAATTTAGTTTTGAAGCAATATCGTATAACAACGAATTGAATTTTATTCCGTCTTCTACTGTATATGTGGGTGTGACGAGAAAATACAAATACAACAAACTAAATTTCCCGATTTCATGTTCTCAACTTGAGGAAAACGGAATCGTGAAAACAGAAAAAACTTTTATTTACGAATAAAGTTTTTTTGTTGATTGTTGACCCTGTAACAAAAAACATAGTAGACCATTTAGAAATTAAATTCGATTTCTAAATGGTTTTTTTATGAGATAATGAGAATTTCTTAAATAGAACTTAAAAACAAAATTCTATAAGCGTTAGTAGCTCACAAATCATTAAATTTGCAACTTATTCAAAGCTATGTTAGATAAAGAAGTTATAAATTTTGAAAGAACTGCCATTGTTGGTATTGTGACTCAAAACCAAAGTGAAGAGAAACTAAACGAATATCTTGACGAATTAGAGTTTTTGACGTTTACTGCTGGCGGTGAAGTTATTAAGCGTTTTTCGCAAAAAATGGAACGCCCGAATCCGAAGACTTTTATGGGTACGGGAAAAATTGAAGAAATCAATCTTTTTGTAAAAGAAAACGATATATCGACTTTAATTTTTGATGATGAATTGTCGCCTTCACAGCAAAAAAACATCTCGAAAATTATAGATTGTAAAATCCTGGACAGAACCAATTTGATTCTGGATATTTTTGCACAAAGAGCTGAAAGTTCTTATGCAAGAACGCAGGTTGAATTGGCGCAATGCATCTATTTATTGCCAAGACTTTCTGGTTTATGGACACACCTTGAGCGTCAAAAAGGGGGTATTGGTATGCGTGGTCCCGGAGAAACGGAGATTGAAACGGACAGACGTATTGTACGTGACAGAATCTCGTTATTGAAAGATAAAATCAAAACAATCGATAAGCAAATGGGAGTTCAACGAAGCAATCGCGGCGCAATGGTTCGTGTGGCTTTGGTGGGCTATACCAATGTTGGAAAATCGACTTTGATGAATGCAGTTGGTAAAAGTGATGTTTTTGTTGAGAATAAATTATTCGCAACTTTAGATACAACGGTTCGAAAAGTGGTAATTAAAAACCTTCCTTTTTTGCTTTCTGATACCGTAGGTTTTATTAGAAAATTGCCAACTCAATTGGTAGATTCTTTTAAAAGTACGCTTGATGAGGTTCGCGAAGCCGATTTGTTATTACACATTGTAGATATTTCGCATCCTGATTTTGAAGATCATATCGAATCTGTAAATCAAACTTTACAGGATATTAAAGCGCATGAAAAACCGGTTATCATGGTTTTTAATAAAATTGATGCCTACAAACATTTGACGATTGATGAAGATGATTTGATGACCGAAAAAACGCCAAGACATTATACGCTTGAAGAGTGGAAAACAACCTGGATGCATCGTTTAGGTGAAGATAATGCATTGTTTATTTCGGCTACGAATAAAGAAAATTTTGAGGAATTTAGAGAAAGGGTTTACGAAGCAGTTCGTCAGATTCATATTACCAGATTCCCGTATAATAAGTTTTTGTATCCGGATTATAAAGATGCAATCGAAAAAGAAGAAGAATAAGATTTTTTTAACCGCAAAGAGCGCAAATACTTTTACCCTAAAGTATTATAAAACGCAAAGTTCGCAAAGCTAATTCTACATCAGGGTTTGCGAACTTTGCGTTTATAAAGTTAAGTCTGCAAAAAATCTTTGCGCTCTTTGTGGTAAAATATTATAAGGTTTTCCAGATTAGAATCCGAAATTAAGCCCTAAACCAAATACTTCTCTGGTTTGAAGTCCTTGATAGGCATTGTCGTCATAAATGGCCTGAAATGATAAATTAGCCGATAAAAATTTATTGACTTTCATAACGATGTTTAGCGAGTAGTCGATATCAACATTTTGAGGATCTTCTAAATAATTGGAATATAGATTCAGTGTGTTTTCGGCAGTTACGTTGGTCATAATGGCCAATCTGTAATAGACTGAAGCATAAAAACCTAATTCGTAACGCATAGTTTTGCCTTCGTCAACACCAAAATAATCTCCATCTACATACGGTAAGCCAGTGGCTTGATCGATTCCCGTTGTATAAGCATTGTCTACAAAAGTAAATTTTGAAGTCAAAGGAGCAAAGTTTATTTTTAGATTAGCATCTTTTGTCCAATAAATACCAGGACCAGTTGTTAGATACCCCGGAGACATAAATTTGGTACGTTCAGTTCTGATTTCTTTTCCGTTAGCGTCCTGACCGTAAATATAACCAGTTGAAAATTGAGTTCTAAAATTCAGGAAATAAGAGTAATACCATTGCCCAAAAGCTTTTTTTCCAACGATGGAATTGAATTCTAAACGGTCATCTGTTTTTTTCGAGAAGTCAGCATTTTTAGTTTGTAAAAGTCCGTAATACGCTAAGATTTTGTTGTCCCAAGTAAGGTCGCCTTTTTTGTAGTTGAAATCATAATTGATTCCTAAAGTTCCTGAGAAACTATCTTCACCTCCGGCAATCCAGTTATTAAAACTTGATTGATTTAATAAAAGAGATACCGTTCCTTTTTTTTTCCAACCTTCGCCCTCGATAGTATCGTTTATTTTTGTTACCGCTTTTTCGGTATTCTGAATTAACTCTTTCTCTGTATTTTGAGCTTGAACAAAAGTAAAGTTCGCTAAAATGAAGATTAATAACGTTAGCTTCCTCATGGTTGTTTAGTTTAAGTGTATTAACAAATATACTAAAAACCGCTAAAAGGTTCGGGATTTAAAAGAAAGTTATTTCTTATTTTCTTTATATAAAGGTACTGCAGAACAGGCTTCTCCGTACATAATACTTCTTGCAAATGGCTGTAAGTACGTTGTAGCTAAAATGTATGCACGCATTGGGACCGGTTTTTTAGAACAGCCTTTTACGATTACAGGTTTGTTTTTGTAGGCTGAATAATCAATGTTTTTTAAGATTTCTTCGTATAAACTTCCATCTAAATCTTCGATAGTTCCGTTGACAATTTTTTTGGCAAAAGGTGCCAAATGAACACTCACCAAAATTAAAGCCCAAGCCGGAACGATAGCGTCAGTACTGCAATGTACAGCTACGTATTGATCTTGATATTGTGACCAGTCATGGTTTTTTAGATGCTCTCTAAAGTCTTTTTCTTTCAATAAAAACCCTTCTAAAAGCCATTGTGAGATGTCAATTTGCACACGCATTCCTTTTGGATAATAATCCTCAAGGTCAAATACTTCGAGTGCGCTATTGGCAACTTTATTGATGATTTCTTCCATTGTTGAAGTCTTAAAGTCGAATGTCGAAAGTCATAATGTCTTTTCTTTGGGACTTTATGACTTTTGACTTTATGACTAATTTAAAGCATTCCTAATTCTAATTTTGCTTCTTCGCTCATTAAATCTTTAGTCCAAGGCGGATCGAAAGTAATCTCAACATCTACATCTTTAATATGTTCGATAGTTTTTACTTTTTCTTCTACTTCTCTTGGTAAACTCTCCGCTACCGGGCAGTTTGGAGAGGTTAATGTCATTAAGATTTTTACTTCGTAATCTGTGTTTACCATTACATCGTAAATCAATCCTAACTCATAAATATCTACAGGAATCTCCGGATCGTAAATGCCTTTTAAAACTTTTACGATTGATTCTCCTAATTCGTTTGTGTCAATTTCTTGTTCCATTTTTTTGTTTTTTTTCACCATATAAGTGATATAAGTTCATTTAAAACGTTGCGTTGTTTCTCTAACTTTATAATTTTTTTAGATCATTTAAGCAAAAGGCTAATAATCTCTTATAATACTTATATGGTTTAAATTTAATTTCTAATCTTCGAGCCAGCGATATAATTCGTTGACGTATGTTTTTTGGCCTTCGTGATAAATGTTTGTAACGTTAAAGTTTATCATTAATCCTAGTGGGCATTTTAAAAGTTTCATATAAGACATTAATTTAGCAATATGAACAGGTATAATTTGATCTACTGCTTTTAATTCCACAACTAAACATTTTTCGATGAATAAATCACATCTCAAATCTGATTCTAATTCTAAGCCTTTGTATTCAACAGGAATCACTAACTCAGATTGAAAATTTATTCCTCTTAAAGATAATTCTTTGATCATGCATTGATGATAGATATTTTCTAAAAGTCCTGCTCCAATATTTTTATGAACCTCAATTGCTGCTCCATTAACTTGATAAATTAAATCTTTCAAATATTTCTTCGTTATCATTACTATTTTTCAGCAATAATAAGAAATAAAAAAGAAAGATAAAACTTACTTTTGGTGTTTTTTCGACCATATAAGTAATATAAGTTCATTTAAAAGTTTAGTTTTAATTCTTCTTATATTTTAACTTAAAACGCTTAGTAAACGCAACGCTTATATTTCTAACATGAACTTATATGGTTCAAAATTAGCATCTAATTATTTTTAGCATTAAAAGCCAAAGCGTACATTTTGATATTTTTAATCATCGAAACCAAACCGTTTGCGCGTGTTGCCGATAAATGTTCTTTCAATCCAATTTCGTCAATAAATAGAGTATCGGCATTTATGATATCTTCTGCTTTTTGATTGGAGAATGCACGGATTAAAATTGCGATTATTCCCTTGGTTAAAATCGCATCACTATCCGCAGTAAAGACAATTTTGTCGTCTTGTTGTTCACCTTGCAGCCAAACTTTTGATTGACAACCTTTGATTAAATTCTCGTCGGTTTTGTATTCTTCTTTGATTAACGGAAGACTTTTTCCTAATTCGATGATGTATTCGTAACGTTGCATCCAGTCGTCAAACATTGAGAATTCGTCTATTATCTCGTTTTGTATTTCTTTTATTGTCATAATTATTCTTTAGCAAAATCCGTCAGCAAATTTACTAATTTTTCGATTTCCTTTGGAGGAAAACCATTGTCGAAACCTGCTGTTTCGTACGTTTTTGGATTCTGAATTATTTTTAAATTTCCAATTGCGGCACCATCATAAAAACGTTTTTCGGTTGGTGCTTTTAAAGCAGAAAGACTATCTAAATTTATTTTTTCAAATTCGGATACAATTTTATTCCACTTTGCATTATCTATTTCACTTACAATTGCTTCTGTATCTCTTCCGTTGGTTACTGAAACTTTTTGATCCTGAACAACAATTCTTTTGTAGAGACCTCTAGACATGGCAGTGTATTCAATCTGAGTTCCTGTCATATCAGTTTTTTTTTGGCTTGAACAGCCTGTTCCGATACAAATAACTAGTAATAATAAAGATACTATTTTCATAAAATATTTTTTAGCTTAACATGGTTTTTGCTTTTTTCACTGCTTCAACCATGGCATCAATTTCTTCTTTCGTATTATAAAAAGAAAAAGAAGCACGAATGGTTCCAGGAATGCAAAAGAAGTTCATAATGGGTTGAGCACAATGGTGTCCGGTACGAACGGCAATTCCTAATTTGTCGATAATTGAGCCAACGTCGTAAGGATGAATTCCATCAATATTAAACGAAACCACAGAAGCTTTATTTTTTCCGGTTCCGTAAATTCGTAAACCTTCAATTTCTAGTAAACGTTTTGTAGCGTGATCTAATAATTCGTGTTCATATTGTTGAATATTGTCAAAACCTATATTGTTCAAATAATCAATAGCAGTTCCCAAAACAATTCCGCCTGCGATATTAGGCGTTCCGGCTTCAAATTTGTGAGGAAGATCAGCATAAGTTGTTTTCTCGAACGTCACTTCTTTGATCATCTCTCCACCACCCTGATAAGGAGGAAGTTTATTTAGCCATGCTTCTTTTCCGTATAGAATTCCGGTTCCGGTTGGACCGCACATTTTATGTCCGGAAAAAGCGTAGAAATCACAATTTAACTCCTGAACGTCTGGTTTTAAATGCGGAACAGCCTGTGCGCCATCAATTAAAACTGCAGCTCCAACAGCGTGTGCTTTATCAATAATATATTTTATCGGATTGATGATTCCCAATGCGTTCGAAATATGATTTACGGTAACGACTTTGGTTTTTTCTGATAACAAAGCATCAAAAGCTTCCAGAATCAATTCGCCATCTTCGTTCATCGGAATTACCTTTAAAGTTGCTCCGGTTTTTTCGCATAACATTTGCCACGGCACAATATTACTATGATGCTCTAAAGAAGAAACAATTACTTCGTCGCCCGGTTTTAAAATAGATGCAAAACCGTTTGTAACTAAATTAATTCCGTGTGTTGTTCCTGAAGTAAAAAGTACTTCGTGAGCAAATTTTGCATTAATATGTTGCTGTACTTTGCCACGAGAAATTTCGTAAGCATCAGTAGCTAATTGACTTAAAGTGTGAACACCTCTATGAATATTGGCGTTTATTTCCTGATAATATTTCACTTCAGCATCGATCACAATTTGTGGCTTTTGCGAAGTCGCTCCGTTATCGAAATATACCAATGGTTTTCCGTTTACTTTTTGTGAAAGTATTGGAAATTCAGCTCTTATTTTTTGGATATCTAGCATGTCTTATTTAGAAAAATTCTATCTACAAAAGTACTAAAACTAAATTGGTTTCTTCATCAAAACTATAATTTCCTTTTATGACGCCATCAGCGAGAGGTTTAAATGTCGATTCCGTAAAATTAGATTTGATTTTATAAATTATATGAAATGGAAATCTAAATTCGATCATAATATCGTGATCATAAATTAATTATATTGCATTAAAAATAGCTAACGTCATTATGAAAAAATTTCTCAAAGTACTTGCGCTTGTTTTGGTTCTTGCCTTTTTGTATTTCGGATTCACCACTTATCCGAAGTTGGACTTGATTTCCGGTTTCTCAGCCAAAAGTGTGGCTTCTGGTCATTTTATGGATAATCGATCTTTGGACCTGATTCAGAAAACGGACAATGATATCAATATGATTGATTTGGCTAAAAATTCCATTGATGAGTCTGGTAAGTTTGCAACGGCTTCGGTTTATGGTTTAAAAGAAAGAAAAGCGATTTACAGAGAAGGTTTAGGCGCAACTTTGATTGATGATGATTTTGATGTTTCGAAACCATATTTGCTTCCAAAAAGAACAAAATTAGTTAACAATCTTCCTTTTCCTTACGGGAATAATGCGCCAAAAGATACATTGTTTTCTAATATTGATTATGCAAAATTGAAAAGTGCCGTTGATAATTCTTTCGATAAAAATGGAGGAAAAGCAAAGAGAACACGTGCCGTTGTAGTTATATATAAAGATAAATTGATAGCAGAAAAATACGATACCGGTTTTAATAAAGACAGTAAAATTTTAGGTTGGTCGATGACAAAAAGCATTACAAGTTCGGCTTTTGGAGTTTTAGCCAAACAAGGAAAAATTGATATTTATAAAGCCGCTCCAATTGCAGAATGGCAAAAAGATGATCGCAAGATTATCACGATTAACGATTTACTTCATATGAATTCCGGTTTGGAATGGGAAGAGAATTATACCAAAATTTGCGATGCGACAAAGATGCTTTTTCAGGCCGAAGATATGGGGAAAGTGCAATTGGATAAACCAGCACAATTTAAACCTAACACACATTGGAATTACTCTTCAGGAACAACTAATTTATTATCCCGAATTTTAAGAAGCCAGTTTAAAACACAACAAGAATATCTTGATTTTTGGTACGGCGCTTTAATTGACAAAATCGGAATGAATTCGATGATTGTGGAACAAGATATGTCCGGAACTTTTGTAGGTTCATCATACGGATGGGCAACACCAAGAGACTGGTCAAAATTTGGATTGTTATACCTGCATAAAGGAAACTGGAACGGAGAACAAATCTTAGATGAAAGCTGGGTGAAATATACTGCAACACCAACAAATACTTCTGAAGGGAAATATGGAGCGCAGTTTTGGTTAAACGCCGGAGGAAAATTCCCGGATGTGCCTCGTGATATGTTTTATTGCAGTGGTTACCAAGGACAAATGGTGGCGATTATCCCATCTTTAGATATGGTAATAGTGAGAATGGGAGTGAAGGAAGAAGAGCCTGGATTTGATTTTAATGGGTTTTTGAAGGGGATAATTGATAGTGTGAAGAAGTAGATTGTTTTATTCCTGCAAGGTTTCCAAAACCTTGTAGGTATTATGTTTGCGTTTCGATACCTACAAGGTTTTGGAAACCTTGCAGGAAAGCATAAAAAAACCGATAAGCTTTAATAACTTATCGGTTTTTATTTTTTAAAGAATAAAATTTTCTACAAATCAAATCCTAAATTCACGCCCAATTTCATGGCAATGATTTTAGTAATTCGTTGTTTTAATTCCGGTATTTTGATGCTTTCGATAACGGCATTTGAGAATGCGTACATCAATAAAGCTTTAGCTTCTTTTTTAGGAATACCACGTGATTGCATGTAGAACATTGCAGTTTCGTCTAATTGTCCGACAGTACAACCGTGAGAACATTTTACGTCATCAGCAAAAATTTCTAATTGTGGTTTTGCATTGATAGTTGCTTTGTCACTCAATAAAATGTTGTTGCTTTTTTGGAAAGCATTTGTTTTTTGAGCTTCTTTTTCTACCAAAACTTTTCCGTTGAAAACTCCGGTCGAACGATCAGAGAAAATTCCTTTATAATCCTGGAAACTTTCGCAATTTGGTGTTGCGTGGTTTACCAAAGTATAATGATCAACGTGTTGTTTTTCGCCAATGATTGTGATTCCGTTTAGCGTACTTGTCAATCTTTCCCCAAAATGGTAAAAGTTCAAATTGTTACGCGTTAGATTTCCTCCAAAAGAAAAAGTATGTACATAAACATGACTTTCTTGTTGTTGTGAAACATACGTATTATCAATTAAATTCGCTTCAAGATTGTCATTTTGAATTTTGTAGTGATCTACAATCGCACGTTTTTGAGCAAAAATCTCAGTAACCGAATTGGTTAGAACCGGATTTTCATTCAAACTTTGGTGACGCTCGATAATTTGAACATGTGAATTTTCACCTACAATAATCAAATTTCTTGGCTGAACTAATAAAGCAGATTCGTTTCCTGTTGAGAAATACATGATCTCAATAGGTTTGTCAGCCACTTTCTTTTGCGGAATATTGATAAAAGCTCCTTCACTTGCAAAGGCAGTATTCAACGAAGTCAAACTTTCGTCTTTGCTTGCAATTTGGTTGAAGTATTTATCGATAACCATTTTATATTTTGGTTTGGTCAATGCCGAAGACATTAAGCAAACATCGATTCCGTCATGTGTTGTAGAAGACAAATGCGAGCTGAAAACCCCATCGATAAACACCAATTTATAAGTGTCAATTTCGTGTAAAAAGTATTTTTTTACGTGGTTAAATTCGATTGCATTCTCCTGCTTTGGAAAAACGGTAAAGTCATTTTTTAAGATGGCATTTAGCGATGTATATTTCCAGGCTTCTTCTTTTTTGGTTGGGAAACCTTTATTTTCGAAGTTTTTTAAGGCATTTGTGCGAATGTCATGCAAATCTGAATGTACATCGACACGCTCTTCAAAAGCCATAAAAGACGATACTAATTTTTCTTTTAAATCCATTGTTCTTTTTTAGTCTTAAAGTCGAAAGTCGAAAGTCGAAAGACTCAGGATTACCGACTACTTTTGTCAAATTTCAAAAATTAAAGCCAAAGTAAATACTTTATGACTTGTGACTTTATGACTTTTGACTCAAATATTTAATGAAACCGCTTAATAATTTCGATATTTCAGTTACCGAATCTAAAAGCATTTCAAATTCTTCTTTTATAATATATTCTAAATCAAAAGCTAAATATAATTGAGATCTAACTTCTCCTGCAGATGCTTTGGCTACATATAAAAAATAAACAAACTCTTTATCTGTATTTCTTTCAAAGCCTTCTGCAATATTTGATGATATAGAAAGTGATGCGCGTCTTATTTGTCTAACGAAATCAAAGTCTTTTTTAAAATTAGAATTTTCGGTTGCCAGATATATTTTCTTATTGAAGATTCTAGATTTCTGCCAGGAATTTATTTCTTCAAAAGATTTAAATTTACTCATGCTTTACTTTTGACTTTATGACTTTAGACTTTCAGACTGACTAGTTCTCCGCTTTAATCCAGTCGTATCCTTTTTCTTCCAATTCGTAAGCCAATTCTTTTCCTCCTGATTTTACAATCCTTCCGTTGTAAAGAACGTGAACAAAATCCGGAACGATATAATCTAACAAACGTTGGTAGTGTGTGATCACGATAATTGCGTTTTTCTCGCTTTTCAATTTGTTAACTCCGTTAGCCACAATTCTTAAAGCATCGATATCAAGACCAGAATCGGTTTCGTCAAGGATGGCCAATTTTGGTTCTAACATTGCCATTTGAAAAATCTCGTTTCTTTTTTTCTCTCCTCCTGAAAAACCTTCGTTTAAAGAACGAGATAAAAATTTACGATCGATTTCTAATAATTCAGATTTCTCACGAATTACTTTTAGCATTTCGTTAGCCGGCATTTCTTCCTGACCGTTTGCTTTACGAGTTTCATTGATGGCAGTTTTCATAAAGTTAGTTACGCTAACTCCAGGAATTTCTACAGGATATTGAAACGAAAGGAAAACTCCTTTGTGTGCTCTTTCTTCAGGAGCCAGATCAGCAAGATCTTCTCCATCAAGGAAAACTTGTCCGTCAGTAACTTCGTAGTTTTCGTTTCCTGCGATAACAGCAGAAAGTGTACTTTTTCCAGAACCGTTTGGTCCCATGATAGCGTGTACTTCGCCAGCTTTAACTTCTATATTAATTCCTTTAAGGATTTCTTTATCACCAATTCCGGCGTGAAGGTTTTTTATTGATAACATTGTTTTTTTTATTTTTATATAAATGTCAATTCTATTTTTGTTGTTTGGTTTAGGATGTTGGCATTAAAATGCGCGTGTCCTAAATATTCCATGCCTAAATAATCGGCAGATTTTTTGAACGGAATGTAAAAACTCTCTTCAATTTCGTTGTCGTGTGAATTTGATATCACACCAATTTTCTTTCCTCTAAGCTTTCGTCCGGTTTCTTTTTCAATTCGGATTAAATCCGAAAAACGATCAAAGAAAACCTTCATAATCCCACTCATATTATACCAATATATGGGCGTTGCAAAAATTAAAGTGTCGTACTGTTCAAGTATTCTTCTTATTAAGGGAAGAAAATCATCTTCTCTGTTTTTGCTTTCATAATCATAATACGAAATATTATAATCACTCAAATTAATTACATCTATTCCGGTTTCTTTAGAAATCTCGTCTACAATTTTTGTTGTGTTTCCGTTTTTTCGTGATGAACCTAAAATGATTACTTTTTTACCTTCCATTTTGTAATTAACCTACAGATCCTTCTAAAGAAATCTCTAATAATTTTTGAGCTTCAACAGCAAATTCCATTGGTAATTTGTTCAATACATCTTTACTGAAACCATTTACAATTAAGGCAATCGCTTTTTCAGTCGGGATACCTCTTTGGTTGCAATAAAAAACCTGATCTTCTCCAATTTTACTTGTAGTTGCTTCGTGCTCGATTTTAGCCGATGGATTTTTACTTTCGATATAAGGGAAAGTATGAGCTCCGCAATTGTTACCCATTAAAAGAGAATCGCATTGTGAAAAGTTTCTTGCATTCTCAGCTCTAGGGCTAATTTGCACTAATCCACGGTAACTGTTTTGCGATTTACCAGCCGAAATACCTTTAGAAATAATAGTCGATTTAGTGTTTTTACCTAAATGGATCATTTTAGTTCCGGTATCTGCTTGTTGGTAATTATTGGTAACGGCAATAGAATAAAATTCTCCTACCGAATTATCTCCTTTTAATACACAAGAAGGATATTTCCAGGTTACAGCAGAACCTGTTTCAACTTGTGTCCATGAAATTTTAGCGTTTGTTTCGCATAAACCTCTTTTGGTTACAAAGTTGTAAACTCCACCTTTTCCTTCTTTGTTTCCAGGAAACCAGTTTTGAACGGTAGAATATTTAATTTCTGCATCATCCAAAGCGATTAATTCAACCACCGCAGCGTGCAATTGATTTTCGTCACGACTTGGAGCTGTACAGCCTTCAAGGTAGGATACGTAACTTCCTGCATCAGCAATAACAAGTGTTCTTTCGAATTGTCCTGTTCCTGCCTGATTGATTCTGAAATACGTTGAAAGTTCCATTGGACAACGAACACCTTTTGGAATATAACAGAAACTTCCGTCAGAGAAAACTGCTGAGTTTAATGCTGCGTAGAAGTTGTCTTTTTGAGGTACAACAGTTCCTAAATATTTTTTCACTAATTCCGGATGCTCTTTAATAGCTTCAGAAATCGGGCAGAAAATAATTCCTTTTTCTCCTAATGTTTTCTTGAAAGTAGTAGCTACAGAAACAGAATCGACCACAATATCCATAGCGACATTGTTCATCATTTTTTGTTCATCGACAGAGATTCCTAACTTTTTGTACATTTCTAAAAGTTCCGGATCAACATCGTCCAAAGTTTTAGTTGGATCTACTTGTTTTGGAGCTGAATAATAAGAAATGGCTTGGAAATCTGGTTTTTGGTAATGAACGTTTGCCCATTCCGGCTCGATCATTTCCTTCCAGGCACGAAAAGCCTCAATGCGCCATTCGGTCATCCATTCCGGCTCTTCTTTTTTAAGAGAAATAGCTCTTACGATATCTTCGTTTAAGCCAATAGGGAACGTCTCCGATTCGATATCGGTGTAAAACCCGTATTCGTATTCTTTAGTTTCGAGTTCGATTTTTAAATCGTCTTCTGTGTATTTGCTCATTGTTTTTTTATTGAAAGATTTCAAAATTGAAGGATTTAAATAAAACCACTTCTGTAATTTTTAAATCTTTAAATTTTGCAATCATTTAATTATTTTAAAGAGAAAATGATTCTCCGCAACCACAAGTTCTGCTTGCATTTGGATTATTGAATACAAATCCTTTTCCGTTTAGACCTCCAGAAAATTCCAGAATTGTTCCAGCTAAATATAGAAATGATTTTTTTTCAACTGCAATTGTTATGTCGTTGTCTACAAATATTTTATCGTCTTCGCCTTTGGTTTTATCAAATTTTAAATCATATGACAAACCAGAGCATCCGCCACTTTTCACACCTACACGTACGTAGTCATGTGCGGCATCAAAACCATCATCACTCATCAGGTCGATGATTTTCTTTTTGGCTGTATCAGAAACTTTTATCATTGTTTATAGTATTTGTTTTTTTTCTTTCATTTTTAATTCAGATTATAAAATAGTAATGAAAGTATTACATTTTTAAAGTGCTGTGTTTCAATGTTCAAATGAAATTGTCTGCAAAGATACGACTTAAAAACCTTTTTCCATAACGGTTCACATTATTATAACAAATGTTAAAATAGAGAGAAGTTATTTTGTTTTTGGGAATGGGTGATTTGACTTTGGCAAAAATTGTTTTTTTAATAAAAAATTAGAAAAGTTTACCATTTGTCTTTTTTACTATTTAATTGACAACAATACTGGAAAATAGTTAAAATACCGTATTTATACGTATTTTGACTATTAAAATAGTATTATTTTTGCGTAAAATTTAGATTAATTATGACACAGCTTGGTAGAAAATATTCGATAAAAGCACTTTTTGCAATATTATTTGTTTTTGGATTAGGTGCTACATTATATATTTTTGGTAATGAATCAGGTATTGTTTCTGATTCATCCAAAACCTTAACAGATAAAAAAGAAGAGTTGTTTATTTTGAGTAAGCATGCAATGGTTCAAAAAGAAATATTAGATTCTTTAAATACCTTGAAAGTTGCGTACGATGCTGCAATTTTGGAAAAAACCACATTGTCAGAACAATTGGAATTTGAAAAAAAGAATATTGAAAATTTGATGGAGATCATAAAGGCATCAAAAAACCCTTCAATAGAACAAATCATTTTATACCGTAAGCAGCTTTCAGATCTTCGGAATTCTTTAAATTCGAGTGTGCTCGAAGTTAAAAAACTGAAATATCAAAACAAAAATTTGCTGTCAGAAATTGAGAATCAGAATGTGGTTATGTATAAACAAAAGACCGAAAATGATACTTTAGTTTCCAAGCAAAAGAAATTGGAATCGACTTTAAAGGATGCTTCAAAGTTGACAGCGAACAATTTTAAAGTAGTGGCACTTCGTGAAAAAAAATCAGGAAAAGAATTAGAAACATACAAAGCAAAAAATGCGCAAAAGCTTAAGGTAAGTTTTTCTGTTAATGGAAATTCGATAGCAAAAACCGGAAAGAAAATTTTTTATGTGCAGGTTTTAGATCAAAAAAATAATGTTTTGGGTGAAGATAAAATAGTGGAATTCGGAAACAATAAGGCTTTGGTTTACAGCTTTATTGTAGCAACTGATTTTCAGGGAAAACCTGCAAATGTTTATGGTATTTTAAATGCTGACGAAAGTCATTTTCCAAAAGGAACTTATTTTGTCAACTTCTTCGACAAACAGGAAATCATGGGAAGTACTTCTATTACACTTGAGTAAGAGTTAAAAATCAGGAATTAAAAATTAAAAAATATCAATATTTTAGACAAATAATGTCATGCAAAGACGTGAAGTCAAAGTTTTGAATTCAATTTCGTTGCGACTTTGCGACTTTGCGTGAAATTGGCACTTATAATTTTATCGCTTTCTATTTCTAAGTATTTTACAGCTAAATTTCTAGCATAACGAAATTGGATTTCCTAGCTTTGTTTTCCTATTTAGAAATTTACTCTTATGAAGCTTTACCCAATAGAATCAGGAAATTTTAAGTTAGACGGTGGTGCTATGTTTGGCGTTGTACCGAAAACAATTTGGAACAAAACCAATCCGGCAGATGCCAATAATTTAATTGATATTGCAGCGCGTTGTTTGCTTATTGAAGATGGAAATCGCCTGATTTTGATCGACACCGGAATGGGAGACAAGCAATCTGAGAAGTTTTTTGGATATTATTCGCTTTGGGGATCCCATTCACTTGACAAATCATTGGCAAAATATGGTTTTCAGCGAAATGATATTACCGATGTATTTATGACGCATCTGCATTTTGACCACTGTGGTGGAAGTGTACAATGGAATTCAGATAAAACAGGATACGAGCCTGCGTTTAAAAATGCGAAATATTGGACTAATGAAAATCATTGGGAATGGGCTACGAAGCCTAATCAGCGAGAAAAAGCTTCTTTTTTGACTGAGAATATTTTACCGATGCAGGAAAGTGGACAACTTTATTTTATAAAACGTCCGGATGCTGATTTTGGTTTTTCTGAAGAAATGAATTTTGGAATTTATTATGTTGACGGCCATACCGAAAAACAAATGATTCCGCACATTCAATATAAAGATAAAACGATTGTTTTTTGCGCCGATCTTTTGGCGACAGCCGGACATATTCCGCTTCCTTATGTAATGGGCTATGACACGCGGCCACTTTTGACAATGCCTGAAAAAGCTAAATTATTAAACGCTGCCGCAGATAAAAATTACTTTTTGTTTCTGGAGCATGATGCACACAATCAAATTATAACGGTTGAACATACTGAAAAAGGAGTTCGCTTAAAAGAAGTTTTTACTTGCGAAGAAGTATTTTAGAGGCTAAAGTCGCAAGTCAAATGTCATAAAGTTTTTAAAGTCCTGTACTTATTGACTTTCGCTCATTTTTATTTTCACCCTTAAGGTGTACTCAAAAAGTGAGCAAAATCAATATTGACAAGCCTTTGACTTTTAAACTTTTGACTTTTGACTATTCGGTTTAATCTAATTTCCATCCGAATGAAGTTTGAAAAACATAATCGTCTTTTGAGGCGCTATTTTGAGGTTTGTTGTCGTAATTATAAACGAATGAAAGCTTGATGAAAAAATCAAAAGGCAAATCATATTTGGTATCAAGATTAAAATCTGTACGAATCCTTTTGCTTTCTGTTATACTCGGATAAAAAGTTACTTTGGACTGAATACTAAAATCGCCAATATCATATAAATTCAAATCGGTGCCAAGAAAAAGCTCCAAACTTTTTGTTGGTTCGCTTGTATTTAAATAACGTTCGTGATTGAAGGATAAACCTGTCGCAAGACCCCAATATTTTGTGTTGCCGTGAATGATATATTTTCCGTACCCTGCTTTTGAAATAACCCTCAATTCAATATCCTGTTCTGTATTTGACAAGGTGGTTACTGATAAAGGAATGAAATAATCCCGAGGGAGTAAGTGTACATAACTTAAATCCGTATCAATTCTTCGAATTGGTTCGCTATCGTCCTGAGTCGATTGCATTCGTTTGTAGGTGCCGGTTGCATACCATCTTTTTGCGGTGTATCCTAAGTTTGCATTTATGGTTAATTGCTGTAGGTTTTGGGATTTGGTTAGTTTTATTCCAACATCAAAACCGGCATCGAGTCTGTCCCAAAAGCTATCATCAACAGGTTTTATATACACTATATTATTAAGGTTTACTTCGGTTTGGGTATCAGTTTCGATATTTGTGATTTTGCATTTGTCCGGACTTGCTCCTTTTGATAGAATACCGTTCAATAAAACTCCCGAAGACAAATTTATAATATGTGTTCTGCTCGAAGAAATATATTTTACCTGTTTCCATTCCAGTTTGAAGTCAGATTTGCTGTAATCTGTTTCAATTTGAACAACTCCTTTATTCAGTGATTTTATTTCGCCAATTATAACATCATTATTTTTTAAGACTAAAGTATCCGTCCATTGTTCTTGGGTTATTTTTAAATCTTTAATTTTTACATCGCTATTTTTTTTCACTAAAGTATCAGACGTTTGCGCGCTGATCCTGAAGAAAAATAAAATGAAAATCAAAAAAATAACTTTATTCATTTGCTGTCTTTATTTTGATGGTTATCAGCCTGAAAACTAAGTTAAGAATAATATTTTATAAAAAGCATATTCATAAAAAAATCCCATTTTCATTACGTTGAAAATGGGATTTTATATTGATGAAAGTTTATTTATTCAACTATAATTTTCTTAGCTGATGCAGCGTCCTGATTAATTAAGTACAAGTAATAGATTCCTCTTGTTAACCCAGACAAATCTAATTTATTGCTGGTATCACCTGAATTCAAAGAATATGATTTTACCAATTGTCCTGTTGAATTGTAAACCGTTACTTTATCAAGAGCTATATTATTGATGTTTACTTCTCCCTTGGTTGGATTTGGATACATAACAACTTTATCAAAAACAGAATCTTCAAGACCCAATTGTTTACAAGTTGATACATAAGTTGCTGAAGCATCTTTAATATTTGACCACTTCATATTCGAATATTCAACATTGTCTACTTGAATACAGGTTAAACTAGGATTATTTAAAAAGCTAGTGAATACAGTAACTATAGACGTGTTTTTTTTACCCGTTGGATTTGTTGCTAATAAAAAATTTTCATTATTTCCGTTTTGTAAATTTATAGTTTTGAGTAGATTATTGTCCACATTTACAACTTCTATCTTTTTATTTTGAGATAAATCCAAGCTCGTTAATTGATTCCCAAAACCACTTATAAACCATAATTCTTTATTATTTGTAAGATCTATTTCTGTTAGTTTGTTATTCTCAAAGCCTAGTCTTTTAAGATTTATATTTTGAGATAAATTTACAGATGTTATTTGATTCTTTGAAAGTTCCAGAGTATGAAGTTTGGTATTTATTCTTACGTCTATGCTTGTTAAGCTATTGTCTAATACGCCAATGTTTTCAAGCATTAGGTTTTTACTGAAATCAATATTTTTGATTTTGTTATGGTCACAGAAAAAGTATATCAATGATTCAAAATTCTCTAACCCTGTTAAATCTGAAATATTGCTATTAGCAACATCTAAAAATGTAATTTGATTGATGCTCTCAGTTTTAACTTTTCCATTTTTACCATCTTTGTCAATATCTAATGCAATTAATTTATCTTCAAAATTAGGATCTGGAATTAAAGTATATGCATTACAATCTACATTATAATTTGCAGTATTGTCTTTAAGTGTTGTCCAATTTGCGGTAGTATACACATCATCATCGACTAAAATGCAAGTTAAATTAGGATTGGAAGTAAAGTTAGAATTGAGATCAAAATTAATATTATTTCCATTCTTTAAATTTAAACCAACTAAAGTATTGTTACTGCAATTCACAAGATTTAGATTTGTATTTTGAGAAAGGTCTAAAACAGATAATAAATTTCCAGAACAATTTAGAGTATTTAAATTTGTGAAACCTTTTATTCCTGTTAAGTCTTTAATACTAGTTGAAGAAACATCTAAAGAAATGATTGCTGATATACTACTATTTAAAACAGATCCATTTTTACCATCTTTATCAATATTCAAGGCGATTAATTTATCTTCAAATACGGGGTCGGGAATGGCAGTAGCTTGCGAGCAATCTACCGTAGTATAAGAGGCGGATGCATCTTTGCATTTTGCCCAATTTGTATTAGCAGATAAAGCATTGTCAACCAAAATACAACTTAATGATGGATTATTGGTTAAATTAATACTTGATGGCAGGAAAAAGCTATTTCTGCCATTTTGTAAATTCACATTTGAAAGTAACTTGTTGTCAGAACAAATTATAGCATATAGTGAAGGGTTTTGAGAAACATCTAAGCTGGTTAGCAGGTTAGAAGAGCACATCAACAAACCTAATAATTTGTTGTTTGTAACATCAATATTGGGTAATTGATTTGAAAAGCAAGTTAAATATTTTAAATTAAGGTTATTTGTAACATTTATACTTGTTAAGCTGTTATTTGATAATATGATATTTTCAAGCAAAGGATTATTGGAAAAATCCATTGTCGTTAGTTTATTATTGGTAGCATCTAAATAGGTTAAATTTACGTTTTTAGATAGATCGATGGTTGTCAATTTGTTCCAAATACAGCTTAAACGTGTCAAAGCTTTAAAATCTTCTATTCCTGTCAAATTGGTAATGTTGCTGCTGAAAAGATCGATTTCTTTAATAGAATCAATTTTTGATGTTAGTACTTTTCCATCGGGAGTTCCTGAGTCAATTCCTAATTCTATTAATTTGTTTTCGAAGTTAATATCCGGAATCGCAGTATATGAAAAACACTCATTATTAAAATTGGCAGTTGTATCTTTAATGCCGCTCCAATTTGTATTTGAGTAAGCAACATCATCAACTAGAATACAAGTTAAAGCCGGATTATTTACAAATTTTGAAAAAGCCAAACGTAAAATAGTATTGTTTCCGTTTTTTAAATTCAAATAAGTTAATTGATTGTTTTCGCAGGCTAATTCATATATTAAAGGGTTTTTTGAAATGTCTAATGATGTAATTTTATTGTCAAAACAATCCAGCATTGTTAACTTTGTGTTGTTTGATACATCAAGAGAAGTTAATTTATTTTCGTAACATATGAAACCGTCAAGCAAAGGATTGCTTGAAAGATTTACGTTAGAAATCAAGTTTTGGTGACAAAAAAAATTGTACAATTTTGTGTTTTTTGAAACATTGATGCTGGTTAGTTGATTTGTAGGACATCGTAAGTCTTGTAATGAAATGTTAGTATCAACATTTAGTGTAGTTAGTTTATTAACGCCGCAATCTAATTCTATTAAAGAAACTAAAGGTGATACGTCAAGGCTTGTCAATTTATTAATCGCACAATATAAATACTTCAATAAGATATTTGTAGAAACGTTTAAACTCGCCAATTGATTGTTTGCAATCAGTAAACTTTCTAGTTTTACATTAGAAGATACATCTATACTTGTTAAAAGATTATTAGAGCAATATAAATACTTCAATAAAATGTTTGTAGAAATGTTTAAATCCGTCAATTTATTTTTTGCGACTTGTAAATTTTCCAGTTTTACATTAGAAGATACATTTATACTTGTTAAGGCATTAGTAGAGCAGTTTAAATCTGTTAAAGAAGTAAAGTCCTGAATCCCTGTTAAATCTGAAATATTTGATTGGGAGACATCAAGACTTGTTTCTGACTGAATATTTGATGTCAGTACTTTTCCGTCTACAGTTCCTGAATCGAGACCAAGAGCAATTAATTTTTTTTCAAAATTAGGGTCTGGAATTGCAGTATATTGCAGAACAGGTGCTGTTACATCTATCACTGAAACATTATCTAATAAAATTCTGCCATTAGGTGTTCCGTATGCCCAAATAGCTACCTCAATATTTTCATCAACTGTTGATGTGTAATCAAATTCAATTTTTCTCCATTCAGATGTAGAAAAAGTAGCATCTGTTTTTTTTATTAATACGTCTTTAAAAATATTATGCGTTAACCTCAATTCAAGAGAAGTAAATGTTCCGGTTTCAACTTTGTGGTATAAAGTTACGCGATATGTTTTTCCGGTTTCCACAGGAAAAACAGTGCTGTTCATGAAGCTCGATGTTTTGTTTGCGCCGGTCAACTCCATACTGGTACTTGATGCACCGCTTTGAGCTGATGAACTTTGATAAAGTAAACCGTTAAAATCGCGAAACCAGCTAATTGGTTGTGATGAGGCAGACCAGTTTTCGAAATCACCATTTGGCACCAGGTTGGTTTGGGAAAACGATGGTAAAGAAAGCAATAAAAATAAGAAAAGTAGTTTTGTTTTCATAGATTGGGTTTAAAATTTGGAAGCGTAATAATACGAATTTTTTTATAAATTTTTTTACGGAAAGACGTAAAGGGATTTTACTTTTTGATTCTTTTCCTGCGTGAAGAAATATTCAAAAAAGTTTAAGAGCGTAATTTTAATAAGAAATAGTTGCGAGGCTGTTAAGATGTAATTCACTCTTTTTTCTAAATTTCTTAAATCACAACAAAAAAATCATAACACAGTGTTAAGGGTTAGTTTTTTGTAACAAAAAATCATAATTTAGGCCCATCTTTAACTTTTATTATAAAATACATGAGTCATATAAAATCTAATTGTTTCTCTGCTTTTGCATTAATTGTTTTAGCAGGTTGTAGTGCTACCTTACACGCACAGGCTTCAGCTGCAAAAACACCTATTATTGCACCTTTGGCAATTGTCAAAAAAGCTCCGGTTACAGAAAACGAATTAAAAAGATGGAGTCATCTGGATTTATTAAAAGACTCTATTCCTGGAATGAGTGTTGATAAGGCTTACGCCGAATTATTACAAGGAAAAACCGGGAAAAAAGTAATTGTAGGAATTGTTGATTCTGGTGTTGATATTGAGCACGAAGACCTAAAAGGAATGATCTGGACAAATCCAAAAGAAATTCCCGGAAACGGAATCGATGACGATAAAAATGGTTTTATTGATGATGTACATGGCTGGAATTTCCTTGGAAATGCGGTACACGAAAATCTTGAATTGACCCGTGTTGTCAAAAAAGGAGATAACGGTTCGGCTGAATATAAAAATGCTTTAGCACAATATAATGAGAAATATGAGAAGGCTTTAAAAGATAAGCAACAAGTAGATTTTTTATTAGAAGTTCATAATACTATTAAAAAACAATTAAACAAAACAACTTATAAACTTGAAGATTTAAGCACGATTACTTCTACAGATCCTAAAGTTGAGAGAAGTAAAATGATCATGACTCAGATTTTTACTAATGCAGGACCAACTTTTGACCCGGAAGCCGAATTGAAAGAATATAGTGATCAGGTTTACAATGAGTTAAATTACAATTTAAATAAAGAATTTGACGGAAGAAAAGCCGTAGGCGATAATCCTGAAGATATCAAAGACAACCATTATGGGAATAATATTGTTTTTGGTCCGGAAAAAGAAGAAGCACTTCACGGAACACACGTGGCCGGAATTATTGCACAAGTTCGCGGTAATAATTTAGGTGGAGACGGAATTTCTAATAATGTCGAAATTTTAACGGTTCGTGCTGTGCCGGATGGAGACGAATATGATAAAGATATTGCACTTGCAATTCGTTATGCAGTTGATAATGGCGCAAAAGTAATTAACGGAAGTTTTGGTAAAAGTTTTTCTCCGCATAAACAATGGGTTTATGATGCAATAAAATATGCTGCTAAAAAAGATGTATTAATTGTGCATGCTGCTGGTAACGATGGTTACAATATTGATGAGACAAAAAACATCAATTATCCAAACGATTCTGAGGACAACATTAAAGAATATACGAATAACGTTATTACAATTGGTGCAATTAACAAAGAGTACGGAGAACATGTAGTAGCTGGATTTTCAAACTTCGGAAAAATTAATGTGGATGTTTTTGCTCCGGGAGAAGAAATTTATGCAACGGTTCCAAACAACAAATACAAATATTTACAGGGAACTTCAATGGCATCTCCAAATGCTGCGGGAGTTGCTGCATTAATTCGTTCTTATTATCCAAAACTAAAAGCATCTCAGGTAAAACAAATTCTGATGGATTCCGGGGTTGCACTTCCTGCGAAGGTAGTTTTGGGTGAAAATCCTAATCCAGATCAGGAAGCAGTGGCGGTGTCATCGGCTGAATCATCAAAAACAGCTAAAATGGTCAATGCTTATAATGCTTTATTGATGGCCGAAAAAATGTCTAAAAAATAATAAAATATTAAATACTAATCCAATGGAAGAGTTGCAGCTCTTCCATTTTTATTAAAACTATGATGCGAAAAATTATTTTACTTTCTTTTTTGAGTTTTGGTTTAAACTCAGCATTTGCACAGAACGCCCCATATTGGCAACAACATGTCGATTACAAAATGGAGGTGTCGATGGATGTAAAAAACTATCAATATAAAGGAAAGCAAGAATTGGTTTATACCAATAATTCTCCTGATACTTTAAAAAAAGTATTCTATCATTTATTTCCAAATGCCTTTCAGCCAGGAAGTGAAATGGATGCACGTTTACATTCTATCAAAGATCCTGATGGAAGAATGGTAAACAAAGTAAAAGATGCTGATGGAAAAGAAGTAAAACAAAGCCGAATTGAAACGTTGAAACCAAATGAAATTGGATTTTTAAAGATCAGTAATTTTAAACAAGATGGCGTAACGGCACAAACAAGAACTTCATCAACTATTTTGGAGGTAACTTTGGCTAAACCAATTTTGCCAAATTCTAAAACAACTTTTACTTTAGATTTTGAAGGACAAGTTCCGGTTCAAATTCGTCGTTCTGGAAGAAATAATAAAGAAGGAGTTGAATTATCGATGTCGCAATGGTATCCAAAATTAGCCGAATTTGATTTCGAAGGATGGCATGCAGATCCTTATATCGCAAGAGAATTTCACGGTGTTTGGGGTAATTTTGATGTAAAACTTACAATCGATAAAGAGTACACTATTGGAGGTACAGGATATTTGCAGGATAAAAATTCAATTGGTCATGGATATGAAGATGCAGGCGTAACGGTTGTTTATCCTAAAAAAGCAAAAACGTTAACATGGCATTTTATTGCGCCAAATGTTCACGATTTTACCTGGGCTGCAGATAAAGCATATACCCACGATATTGTAAAAGGACCAAATGATGTTGATTTGCATTTCTTCTACAAAAATGATCCAAAAACAACTGAAAACTGGAAAAAGTTAGAGCCTCTAATGGTTAAAGTTATGGATTATTACAACCATGAAGTTGGAGTTTATCCGTATAAACAATATTCATTTATTCAAGGTGGAGATGGAGGAATGGAGTATGCGATGTGTACATTAATGTTAGGAAGCGGAACTCTTGAAGGAATTTTAGGAACTGCAACTCACGAATTAGGGCACTCTTGGTTTCAGCATATTTTGGCTTCAAACGAGTCAAAACACCCATGGATGGACGAAGGTTTTACGACTTACATCGAAGACAGTGCTTTGAATGAATTAAAAGGAGATAAAAAAGAGGCTAATCCTTTCAAAGGAAATTATGCAGCTTATTATAGTTTAGTAAATTCTGGGAAAGAACAACCACAATCGACTCATGGTGATCGTTACGACGAAAACAGACCTTACAGCATTTCAGCATATGTAAAAGGAAGTATCTTTTTATCACAATTAGTGTATGTAATTGGTCAGGAAAATTTAGATGCTACGTTAAAAAGATATTACAATGATTTTAAATTCAAGCATCCTTCTCCAAATGATATCAAAAGAACAGCAGAGAGAGTTTCAGGAGCTGAATTGGATTGGTATTTAGTAGATTGGACAGAAACAGCGAACACAATCGATTACGGAATTAAAGATGTAGCTGATAACGCAGGAAAAACAACCGTAACTTTAGAGAGAATCGGAAGAATGCCAATGCCAATTGATTTGACTGTGGAATACACTGACGGAACTTCTGAAAGTTTCTACATTCCATTAAGAATGATGAATTTCATTAAACCAAATCCAAATCCAAACGTAAAAAGAACAGTTTTGGATGACTGGGCATGGGCAATGTCAAATTATAGTTTTACAATTGACAAAAACAAAACTGCAATCAAAAAAATCATCATAGATCAAAGCGGATTAATGGCTGATGTTAAAGCTGCAAATAATGTTTTTGAAGTGAAATAATTCAAAAATAACTTTATAGTAAAAAGCCCTTAAAAATAATTTTTAAGGGCTTTTTTGTTTTTTTAAAAGGAATAGACACAACTCAAACCAACATTTTTACTTGGAGCTATCTCATTAATATTTATTGTCGGTTTAAATGCTAATTGATTGCTTACATTAAATTGTGATAGAGCCGCATCGACATTTGCATCAATAATATTTAAAACATAGAATCCCAGAGCAAATAATAAAGACAAATCACCATTTCGTTTGAATTGTTTTTGAGCAGAAATTAATTGAGAATCACTTAATCGAGCCAAATATTCTGAATTATTTTGACCTCCTGCAAGTCTGCTTTTATATTCATTTCTGTAAATGTTGTACTGTTTTCTACTATCAACATAAAAATAAATACTTGTACCAATTGCGCCATAAACCAAAGGAACTTTCCAATATTTTTTATTGTAAACCTGTCCCAAGCCTGGCAAAATTGCAGAATAAAAACCTGCTTTTGCAGGTCTTAAGGGATCGATAGGCTGAGCTTTTAAACTATCATTTGCTATAATATTATTTTGAGATTGAGCATAAAAGAAAGAGGTACAGCAGAATACGATAAAAATAAAATAGATACGCATAAATAAGATTTTCTTTAAATGAAAGAACAAAGAAAAAGTATTTATCATATATGAGTAATTTCTTATGTTTTATTTAAGAGTTAAAAAAATCACAATTGAAAAATAATAAAAGTCCCGTTTAAATTAATAAACGGGACTTTTTTATTTAAATAGTTTAAAACGATGCCTTTTAGTGAATTTCGCTTTTAACTTCTAATTTTTTAACTACAAATTGCACAAATTTTCTCAAATTAGAGAAGATTAATTTACTTCGTAAGTTCACTATTTTCGTGGTCGCTAATTTGTGTTAATTTGTGAAATTTGTGGTAAATTCAGTTCATGTGGCTTATTTATCTGAAAAAATATTTTTAAGCTATAAAATTGCCTCCCATGTTTTCTCGTCTTTCAATAAGATCTCTCTCATAATTTGAATTGGCGGCATACCGTTGTCAAGCATTGCGTCATTAAATTTTTGTAAGCTGTAGTTGCTTCCTTCCTGTTTTTTATAATCTTCACGAAGTTTTAAAATTTGCAGTTTTCCTAAAGTATAAAATAAATAACCCGGATCATAAGTGCCGCGCATAGCTTCCTGACGTGAAGGCTTATCACCCTGATACCAATTATCCATAAAGAACTTCGTGGCTTCATCAACCTTCATTCCGTGGCAATGCGTTTTGATCGAAACACATAAACGGCATATACGCAAAAGCGCATCTCCAGATTGTGCCAAACGATATTTGGCTGCTTTTATTGGGTCGCCCGTGTTTCCATATCCTTCATCAATCATCATTTTTTCAGTATAATGAGCCCAGCCTTCCACAAAAGCATAACTCATAAAAATCTTTTGAATCGTAGAACTTTTAGAAGCATTTGAGTGCAAAAACTGAGTGTAATGCCCCGGATACGCTTCGTGGATAGAAACAATATCAGTAGTGTAAAAATTAAATTGAGCAAGCCAGTCTTCCTGTTGTTTTGGTGTCCATTTTGGATCTACCGGCGTAATATAATAAAATGCCTGAGTCGCTTTCGTTTCAAAAGGGCCCGGAGAATCCATTGAAGCCGTACTTGTAGATCTTGCATAAGCAGGAGTTTCCTGAATTTTAACACGCACTTCCGAAGGCATCGTCACAATTTTATGATCAATTAAATATTGACGGATTGCTTCGATATTCTTTTTCGCATGCGGAATCAAATCTGCAGCCGTAGGATGTTCCTTTTGCATGTCATTATAAACATCAACCGGTTTTTTATTTGGGTTGATGATTTTTGCAGCCTTATTAAAAGATTCCTGTTCTTTCTTTAATTCTTTCAGACCAATAGCCAAAATTTCATCTGGAGATAATTTGATTTCTTCCTGATACAGCAGCATTTTTTTATAATTCTCAACTCCAATGGCGTAGTCGTTATCGGCTTTTGGCAGTTTTTCTTTTTCCAAATAAGAAGCATAATCATTAATAGCAGCAATTGCATTTTTATTGGCTTCATTAAAAGCTTTCATCAGGCTGTCATTTTTTACATCTTTTAAAGCCACCAAAAGATCATTTCCTAAAAATGATGCAGAGCCTTTTGCAATGTCAATAGCCAGCTGAATATGTGGTAAAGCCAATGAATCTTCTAAATTTGCTTTTGCATTTTTAAAATACTCCGGAGCAGATTTTTCAATCGAAATGATCGATTTTATTTGTTGTTCGATTGGGGCAAAATTACGCTGGATATAAATGTTAACGTCAATCGCTCCCGCATATACCATTGGGTTTTTAGTGTAGGATTTTCGATCTTCAAATGTATATATGTCGTTTTTTACACTTGATTTAATGATTTTCCAATCGTAATATACTTTTTTGCTTAACGAAGAAGAATCAATTGAAGAAAATTCCTGATCAAATTTTTTAAGTGAAGTAAGTCGTTTTTCAAGATCCTTTTTGCTTAAAGGACCTAATTTTCCGTCATACTCGTGCAGTCCTAAATAAACTCCAAATTGAGGACTAAATTCAAGGCTTTCGGTAATATATTTTTCAGATAATTTTAGAAAAGCTTCATCTCCGGATCCGGAAGAAGCATCGGTACTGTCTTTTTTGTTGCAGCTAGAAAGTGCCAGAAGGAATGTAAAATAAAGGATAATGAGTTTTTTCATATGGTTTTTGGTTTGAAAATTATAACATTAACTTACTGATATTCAATTAATGATAACACCAAAAGTAACGAATTTTCAAACCAAAAACTTAGAATTGTAGTCTTTTATCCCAAATGCTCCAACATATCTTTAGTCATACTTTCAAGGTCAAAAGTATGTTTCCAGTCCCAATCTTGTCTTGCAGATGAATCGTCAATACTGGCAGGCCAGCTGTCTGCAATTTTCTGACGGAAATCAGGATTGTAAGTAATCTCGAATTCCGGAATATGTTTTTTAATTTCGGCAGCAATTTCAGTTGGTGTAAAACTCATTGCGGCCAAATTGTATGAAGAATGTATCTTGATTTTTTCAGCAGGTGCCTTCATGATATTAATGGTTGCATTTATCGCATCATCCATATACATCATCGGCATTTTAGTTTCCGATGATAAAAAACACTCGTATTTTTTATCAGCTATAGCCTTATAGAAAATATCAACTGCATAATCAGTAGTTCCGCCGCCCGGAGGAGTCGACCAGCTAATTAAACCAGGATAACGGATGCTTCGAACATCAACACCGTAAATATTATGGTAATATTCACACCATCTTTCACCAGCTTGTTTACTAATTCCATAAACTGTCGAAGGTTCCATGATGGTATATTGCGGTGTGTTTTCTTTGGGAGTTGTTGGTCCAAAAACGGCAATACTTGAAGGCCAGAAAACCTTTTTTATTTTTTTGGCTTTCGCCAGATTCAATACGTGAAATAATGAATTCATATTCAGATCCCAGGCAAATGCGGGATTTTTTTCGGCTGTAGCAGATAAAAGTGCTGCCATCAGATAAATATCGGTAATTTGATGTATTTCGACGAGATGCTCGATTTGGTTAAAATCTAAAGCATTTACTACTTCAAATGGTCCCGAATTAACAACATCAGTATTTAATTTTCGAATATCAGAAGCAATAACATTTTCTGTTCCATATAGCTGACGTAATTTCTGGGTTAATTCTGTCCCAATTTGACCGCAAGCACCGATGATCAAGATTTTTGGATTCATTTGTAGTTTTTTTAGCTATGCAAATATAACGTTTTCGCAAATAATTTTGCTTTTTCGTAGATCAAATTGTAAAATTTACAATAATGAAGTTCGTTTTTTGGATTATTCTCTTTGAGAAGCCTTGTGTTTTAAAAGTGTTTGCCACTGATTAAAAGATTATATAAGGATTTATTACTGTCTTGTTTTAAAAAGAATCTGTGTTAATCTTATAATCTGTGGCTAAAAAATAACCTTGATTTATAGAATCTTTAGCAGAAAATCAGAATTCGTATTTGTAAATTTACTTTGTAACTTTGTAGCTTAATGTTTTTCCAAATGAAATATAAAATATCTCTTTTTTTACTTTTGATTTTTGTGCTGAATTCGTGTCAAAATGAAAATGAAAAACGTCTTGCCGAACGAGAAAAAGAAGCTAAAAAGAACGAAAAAATCTTCAATAATATCAATAAAGGCTGGGTTTTTATAGACGAACCAATCAATGAAGTTTCAGAAAAAAATGTGAATTCATGGAATGAGTGGCGTGATTTTTTGAAAGAACTTGGAGAAAAACCAAGAAAGACAATCGGAGCATTTCAAAAAAAATCAACCGCAATTTCAAAAAAAGCCATTGCACTGAACAACAATATTCCTGTAGAATTTAATCAGCCTCAAATAAGAAGTCGAATTTCAATTTTGATCACTAAGATCAAAATGATGGATTTGTTTATTCATTTGAGTACAATTCCAGATGAAAAAGTGACTTTTTTGATTGGAGAAATCAACAAGGAATTAGTTTCATTAGAAAGACAAATGGATAAAATTGTAGAGAAAAGCAAGATTCCAAAAGAAGAAGGTGAAGAAGATTTTTTAAGAATGTTAGATACAGCGCGCGCGATTCCAAATTCAGGACCAGTGCCGCCAATCGACCCAAATTTACCAAAAGTTGAGTAAAAACGCCTTATATACAACATATGACAATCTGCCTAAAACAGAGCAGATTGCCACACAATTACTAGAGCAAAATCAGGTAAAAATGCATCTTAGCGGTTTGTTGGGATCAGCAGTTTCATTTATTATTCGGGCTGTTTTCAAAAAGACCGAATTGCCATTTTTAGTTGTTTTAGACAATAAAGAAGAAGCTGCTTATTATTTGAACGATCTGGAGCAAATGATTGGCGAGCAGGATGTATTGTTTTATCCGGCGTCATTTCGCCGTCCGTATCAAATTGATGAAACAGATAATGCCAACGTTTTGCTTCGTGCTGAGGTTTTAAACCGAATCAATTCCCGAAAAAAACCAGCTGTAATTGTTACCTATCCGGAAGCGCTTTTTGAAAAAGTTGTAACTAGAAAACAACTCGATAAAAACACTTTGAAAGTCGCTTTGAACGATAAAATTTCAATTGATTTTATCAACGAAGTTTTGTTTGAATACGAATTTAAAAGAGTTGATTTTATTACAGAACCCGGAGAGTTTTCAGTTCGTGGGGGAATCGTCGATGTGTTTTCATTTTCAAACGATCATCCGTACAGAATTGAGTTTTTTGGAAACGAAGTGGACAGCATCCGAAGCTTTGATGTTGAAACACAATTATCTGTAGAAACCCATAAAAAAATCACGATCATTCCGAATGTCGAAAACAAGATATTTCAGGAGAACCGTGAAAGTTTCTTAGATTATATTGCAGAGAAAACAGTCATTTTCATTCAAAATACCGACGGACTTTTTAGTCAGTTAGACAAACAATTCGCAAGGGCCGAAGAAGCTTTTGAGAAACTTTCGGGAGAAATAAAACACGCCACGCCAGAACAATTATTCTTAAATCAGAGTTCGTTTATTAAACGTGCGTTGGATTTTTCAATTGTAGAATTGGCTTCAAAACCAATTTTTAAAACGACGAAAAATTTCGAATTTCATTTTCAGCCGCAGCCTTCTTTCAATAAACAATTTGATTTGCTTTTGAACAATTTAAGCGACAATCATTTTAACGGTTATAAAAATTATCTGTTTTGTTCAAATGAAACGCAGGCAAAACGTTTTCATGATATTTTTGAAACTTTGGACGAAGCCAATTCAGAGAATATCCGAAAACAATATCATACCGTTGTTTTGCCATTGTACCAAGGTTTTATTGACGAAGAAAATCAAATTACAGCCTATACTGATCACCAGATTTTTGAACGTTATCATAAATTCAACATCAAAAACGGCTATTCGAAAAAGCAGAATATTACGCTGAAAGAATTGACCGCACTTTCGGTGGGCGATTATGTAACGCATATCGATCACGGAATTGGGAAGTTTGGCGGATTGCAGAAAATTCAGGTCGAAGGAAAAACGCAGGAAGCCATAAAATTGGTTTATGCCGATAATGATATCGTTTATGTGAGCATTCACTCACTTCATAAAATCTCCAAATACAATGGAAAAGACGGTACTCCTCCCAAAATTTATAAATTAGGATCAAACGCCTGGAAAGTTTTAAAACAAAAAACCAAAGCGCGTGTTAAACATATTGCCTTCAATTTGATTCAGTTGTACGCAAAGCGAAGGTTAGAAAAAGGGTTTCAGTTTGCGCCGGACAGTTATTTGCAAAATGAATTAGAAAGTTCGTTTATTTATGAAGATACACCGGATCAGACTAAATCGACGCAGGAAGTAAAAGCCGACATGGAAAGCGATCGCCCTATGGATCGTTTGGTTTGCGGTGACGTAGGTTTCGGAAAAACGGAAGTTGCGATTCGTGCTGCTTTTAAAGCGGTTGATAATAGTAAACAAGTAGCAATTTTAGTGCCGACAACGATTTTAGCGTACCAGCATTATAGAACTTTTACCGAAAGATTAAAAGATATGCCGGTTTCAATTGGTTATTTAAACCGATTCAGAACAGCCAAACAAAAAGCACAAACCTTAAAAGATTTAGCCGAAGGAAAACTGGATATCGTCATCGGAACACATCAATTAGTAAATAAAAATGTGGTTTTTAAAGACCTTGGTTTATTGATTGTCGACGAAGAACAAAAGTTTGGTGTAAACGTAAAAGATAAATTAAAAACAATTGCCGCGAATGTTGATACCCTGACATTAACCGCAACCCCAATTCCGAGAACACTTCAGTTTTCATTGATGGCGGCACGCGATTTATCCGTAATTACAACGCCTCCGCCAAATCGTTATCCGATTGAAACAAATGTGGTTGGTTTTAATGAAGAGATTATCCGTGATGCGATTTCGTATGAAATTCAGCGAAACGGACAGGTTTTCTTCATCAATAACCGAATTGAAAATATTAAAGAGGTGGCCGGAATGATTCAGCGTTTGGTACCAAATGCCAGAGTCGGAATTGGTCACGGACAAATGGAAGGCGCTAAACTTGAAGAGTTGATGTTAGGTTTCATGAACGGGGATTTTGATGTTTTGGTGGCAACTACAATTATCGAAAGTGGTTTGGATGTGCCAAATGCTAACACGATTTTCATCAACAACGCCAATAATTTCGGATTGTCAGATCTGCATCAAATGCGTGGTCGAGTAGGGCGAAGCAACAAAAAAGCGTTCTGTTATTTCATCTGTCCGCCATATTCTTCTATGACCGAAGATGCCAGAAAACGTATTCAGGCTTTGGAGCAATTCAGCGAACTCGGAAGCGGTTTCAACATTGCCATGAAAGATCTCGAAATCCGTGGCGCCGGAGATTTATTAGGTGGAGAACAAAGTGGTTTCATTAACGAAATTGGTTTTGATACGTACCAAAAAATCATGAATGAAGCGATCGAAGAACTGAAGGAAAACGAGTTCAAAGATTTATATCCGGAAGAGAACGATATTGAAACGAAAGAATACGTAAAAGATTTGCAAATCGATACCGATTTTGAGTTGTTGTTTTCTGATGAATATATCAATAATGTTACCGAACGTTTGAGTTTATACAACGAGTTGGGTTCTGTAAAAAATGAAGAAGAGCTTGTTATCTTTCAAAACAAATTAATAGACCGTTTTGGGCCAATGCCTCCGCGCGCCAATGCTTTGATGAACAGCATTCGCATCAAATGGATCGCAACCAACATTGGAATCGAAAAACTTGTGATGAAGAAAGGCAAAATGATTGGTTATTTTGTTTCGGATCAGCAATCTGATTATTACCAATCTTCTAAGTTTAGAAAGGTGTTACAATTTGTTCAAAAATATAGCGCACTTTGCCAAATGAAAGAAAAGCAAACACCAAATGGTTTACGTCTTTTATTGACTTTTGAGAATGTAAAGTCTACTAAACGAGCTTTGGAATTAATGGAGATGTTGGGTGAGTAAAAGAAAAAGTTGCCACGAATTTGCTTCGCCTGTTCGCTATCACTCGAGTCACGAATTTTCACAAATTTTTTCATGAAGCAAACCGAATTTAATTCGTGTAGATTTGTGCCAAAAAATAATAAAAATGCCGGATGAAATTTTTCATCCGGCATTTACTTTTAAAAATTAATTCGTGCTAATTCGTGCAATTCGTGGCGAAAAAATTATATCTTTTTCAATCCCTTTAATTCTGTTGCATTTCCTTCTTTGATACTAATTGCAACTCCACCACCCGGAGCCAAGTATTGTTTTAAAACTGTTTTTGAAGTTATAACAACTTTAGTCACCGTATATTTTTGCGGATTTACATTCCAGTTGGCTTCTTTTGCATCAGCATAAATAGTAGCGATGAATTTTTTGCCTGCAGGCAGATAATCAAAAGTGATGTTTGCCGTTCTTGCATTTTCATCGGTAATTCCACCAACGAACCAAGCGTCTTTTCCTTTTGCTTTACGTGCAATTGTGATGTAATCTCCAGGTTCAGCTTCAAGAATATAACTGTTATCCCAATCGACAGCAACATCTTTAATAAATTGGAAAGCATCTGGAAAACGTTCGTAATTCCCCGGAATATCAGCTGCCATTTGCAACGGACTGTACATGGTTACATAATACGCCAATTGTTTTACCAAAGTAGTATTTACACGTTGCGTACTTCCAGTTCCGTAATACGAAAGATCAGTTTGGAAAATCCCCGGCGTATAATCCATTGGGCCTCCCATTAATCTTGTAAAAGGCAAAATCGTCGTATGATCCGGCGCTAATCCTCCCATTGATTCAAACTCAGTTCCGCGAGCAGATTCCTGTGCAATCCAGTTTGGGAAAGTTCTGTTTAAACCCGTTGGACGAACCGCTTCGTGACTGTCAATCATAATTTTATAATCGGCTGCACGTTTGGCTACGTTAATATAATGATTCACCATCCATTGTCCGTCATGATGTTCGCCACGCGGAATAATTTTCCCAACATAACCAGTTTTTACAGCATCGTAACCGTTGTCATTCATAAATTGAAATGCACGATCTAAACGACGCTCATAATTAGTTGCAGATCCCGAAGTTTCGTGGTGCATGATAATTTTTACTCCTTTTGAAGCTGCATATTCATGAACTGCTTTTACATCAAAATCTGGGTAAGCGGTAACATAATCAAAAACTTCTTCTTTCCAGTTGTTGATCCAGTCTTCCCAGCCAATGTTCCATCCTTCGATCAGAATGGCGTCGAAACCATTTTTAGATGCAAAATCAATATATTCTTTGGCGCGTTCTGTTGTCGCTCCGTGTTTTCCATTCGGCGTAAGCTTAGTGAAATCATCAGTCAACTTTACATTGTTTTCTTTTCCGAAAGCCCACGTACTTTTTCCAGCAACAAAATATTCCCACCAAATTCCGATATATTTTACTGGTTTAATCCATGAAACATCTTTGTAACTTGTAGGTTCGTTAAGGTTCAGAATTAATTTTGAAGCCAGGATTTCAGTTGCTTTATCGCTAACCACAATTGTTCTCCAAGGTGATTGTGCGTCGGTCTGAATATAACCTTTTGCGCCAACGGCATCTGGTGCCAAATGACTGCGCATTTTATTGTTTACGGCATCAACTTCAAGATACATTGCCGGATAATTGATTAAACCCGCTTCGTGTATATTGATGTATAAACCATCATCAGATTTCATCATTGATGGCGTTTGAACAGAAAGTTCTTTTATTGGCCATTGTGAATTGATTTCGATAGTCGCTTTTTTCATCAACGAAGGAATCTCAGAAATTTTCGAAGTGGTGTAAGCATATTCGTTGGTATCATAATCTCCCGGAATCCAGAAAATTTTATGATTTCCAGCCAAATTAAATTCGGAACGCTCTTCCTTAATTACAAAATAACTTAAATCATTTTGCTTTGGAAATTCATATCTAAAACCTAATCCGTCATTGAATAAACGGAAACGGATTCGAATGTAACGGTTGTTGTTTTTCGCCTGCGCTAAAGTGACAACCAATTCGTTGTAATGATTGCGGATTGTTTTTTCTTCGCCTAAAACCGGATTCCAATTTTCATCAACCGAAGATTGTGCGGTATTTGTTATCGTAAAACCATCCATGAATGAAGGCAAATTTTGAAGTTCTAAACCTAAAGAACTCGGCTTAATAACTGCTTTTTGTTTATATGATAATTGATAAGATGGAATTCCGCCTTCTTTCAATTCAAATTTTAAAGAGAGATTTTTGTCAGGAGAATTTATTTCCTGCGCCTGAATCCAGACAGAGTTTGCGCACACAAAAAGTAAGAGCGCGATTTTTTTGCCCAAACGAATTTGAGAATGCATTTTTTTGGATTGAAAATTCATGTTATTTAGTTTTTTGCAAATCTAATTTATTAAAGGCATTAATTACTTTTTCAGGATTAAATATTGGTACGCATTTAGACTTATTTCGGTACCAATTGTAACCGGATTTCCTGTTAATGCATTTGTCCAGGTTGTATTTGCCAATGCGGTAGACGCGGTATATTTAACAGCTTTATTTTTGATGTTTGCTATAAATTAGAAGCAGGCAGCACTTCTGAAAAAACTTTTTTAAGGCATCAAGATAGGCAAAGCCAAAGGTATAATCGAAACCAGCATCATAATGATTGGCTCTTGTCCCCTTGGTTATTAAAATCATTTTTTGGTTTTTGATTTTTCGGATTTCGGTAATGGCCTGCGACCAGAAATTCATCGGAACTAAATCCGCAGCATTACATCTAAAACCATCAATATTGACATTGTAAACCCAGTAAAATATCGCGTCGATTATGGCTTTTTCATGTCATTATTGGGTATGGTTTAGAAATTTAATAAAATAAAAAACCCTTTTGTCTTGTTTTGAAAAGACAAAAGGATTGTATGATAAAAATTCTGTTGATTCGAAATTTAGTTTTTCAGATCTTTAATCACTTTAAAAGCAACATCAACCTGATCTTCTCCTACCAAAATAGTAAATTCATTTGAAGTTGAAATTACCTCATTGATAATAATTCCTTCCCAGGCCAAACGTTGAAAAATGAAGTAATAAATCCCCGGAACTACGATGTTTTCTTTTGGTAATTTTACTGTGATTGAAGCAAGATTATCTAATTTCTGAATTAATTTTTCTCTCATAAAGTGTTTCTCAACCAAATGATTAACACTACTGCTCACCACAATGTTAGTTTCGTTTACGCCACGAGATGAGGTATAAAAAATATCTGATAAAGCATTAATATCTGAAATTAAATCGGCTTGTTTGTTTAAAACGGTTTCTGAAGCTGCAAAAGTGTAATCCGTCAACTCAGATCGAACCGTAATTTCACCAATGTTCTTGATGACTTTATTGATTTTATGATTCAGTTTAAAATCTAATTCTTCAGTGAGTCGTTTAAGCGACATTACAACAGCGCCTTGTTTTACTTCTTTTCCAAATTCACTTTCCAATTCGGTCATAATGTTCCGTGAAAGAGAAGTTAGATTGATGATTCCAAGCGATAACGCATTTAATAAAAAAGGTTTTGTTTTGATGTAATTTTCTACAATTGAAGAAACAGTTTTCATAATTTTTCTTTTTTTTTTGTAACTTAATCTGTGTTGGTTTAGTTAATAGTGATGTTAAAAATCTTGACAAAGATAAATAAAAAAACAATTTGTTACAATTATAACAAAAGAAAATTATGTTAAAAGTGATAAAAAGCATCAGTAAGATGTTCAATTGCAAATGTTTCGCCTGTTTTTAAGATGGCAATAATGTCAAACCGAACATCAAAATCATGTTCAAAATCCTTTTCCCTATAGTTTATGTAGGCATTTACTGCTTTTGTCAATAATTGAATTTTTTTAGGCTTTACAAAATCCTGTGGCGAACCAAAATCTAAACTAGACCGAGTTTTCACTTCAATTATCGCCAGAAAATTATCTTTTTGTGCAATAATATCAATTTCAGCCTTCTGAAAAACCCAATTTCGATCCAGAATTTCATAACCATTTTGCTGGAGAAATTCTACGGCAAGTTCTTCGCCTTTTTTTCCGAGTTCGTTGTGTTCAGCCATTTTTTTAAGTTATAAATTAGAGTTATAAGTTTGATTTACAGCTTATTGAGGTATAGAATTTAGATTTTTAAATTTAAAATTGCACGCAAAGACGCAAAGTCGCAAAGTATAGGTTTCTAGACTTTGCGACTTTGCGTCTTTGTTTGATATATCGTGGTATTTTTTCTTAACTCAGAAAATAATAGGCAGTATATTATTTTTGAAAAACAACTGTGCTTCCAGTTGCATTTACATCAATAGTAACTGTATTTCCCATAATAAGCGCTCTATTGTCTCTGATATGACCGGCTGGGAAATTAAAAATCACCGGAATATTGTATTTTTTGGTAACATCGTCAATAATTTCCAGGGCATTTTTTCCCCAAGGCACTTCGTTATCTTTCATGCTGGTCATGGCACCAATAACAATTCCCTTTAGGTTTTCAATACAGCCATTGCGTCGCAGATTCATCATCATACGATCAATATGATAAAGATATTCGTCTAAATCTTCGATGAATAAAATTTTATCCTTGCAATCAATAGCCGATGGTGACCCTAATAAACTATACAAAATAGATAAATTTCCGCCCACTAATTCGCCAGTTGCTTTCCCGAAACGGTTCATCGGATCAGGCGCAACAGTATAGGACAAAGGCTCTCCAAATAAACTTGCTTTCAGCGAATTGATCGCTTCCGGAGTATTTCGGGCTACACTGACTGGCATTGTACCGTGAATTGATTTGTATCCCATTGTATTTAAATGATTGTGCAACACGGTCACATCACTAAAACCAATGACCCATTTTGGGTGTTTTTTGAATTTGGTGAAATCAAGTAAATCGACCATTCTTACCGTACCATAACCACCACGAACACACCAGATTGCTTTAATATTTGGGTTATCTAATTGGTGTTGAAAATCGGCTGCACGTTGTTCATCAGTTCCGGCTAATTGGTTAACATCCAATCCGATTGTGGTTCCAATAACAGCTTCTAAACCCCAGCTGTGCAATAAATCAATAGTAGGTTTTAGATTGTCATCGATATTTTTTCTGGCAGTTGCCAAAAGTGCTACAGTATCGCCTTTTTTTAAATAAGGTGGTGTTATCATGTTTTGTTGAGATTGACAGGTGAATGATTGTAAGGCAAAAATAAGAAATACGAATTTATAGCGGGTAAAGTGTTTCTTTATATTTTGAGATAGGAGGTGGTTCATAATTTCTTGTACTTGTAAATAGAATAGAAAAACAAATATAGAGATTTTAAAAAACTAAATAATTAGAAATTTCTTACAAAATAATAATTTGTTTAATTTTAGCCTTTTAATTATTGAAATTTATGCACAGCTTTAAAATCCGTTTCTATTTACTTCTTCTTTTTTCTATTGCAGGTTTACAAGCACAGTCTAAAAAATACAGTATTCACACTGTCGCATTTTATAATTTCGAAAACTTTTTTGATTTCAATAACGACATTAATACCAATGATGATGAATGGACACCAACAGGAGCTCAACATTGGACAGAAGAAAAATATCAACAGAAATTAAAAAACCTTTCAAAAGTTTTATCCGAAATCGGAACACCCGAAAATCCAAATGCACCAACATTAATTGGCGGTTCCGAAATAGAAAATCGCGGTGTAATCGAAGATTTAATCAAACAACCCAAATTACTCAATTTCGATTACGGAATCATTCATTTTGATTCGCCGGATAAACGCGGAATCGATGTTGCATTATTGTATCAGAAAAAATACTTCAAACCTATTTCATACTCCAATATACCTTTAATTATCTACAAAGATAAAATCGTTATCAAAGAGAATAAAAAAGAAGAAACGGAAAGTGATGAACCTGAAATTATAAGCGAAAACAATAGAGTTTTTACGCGAGACCAGCTTTTAATTACCGGTTTTTTAGAAGGCGAAGAAATAAGTATTATTGTCAATCACTGGCCGTCGCGCTCGGGTGGCGAAAAAGCATCAAGCAAATTTCGCGAAGAAGCAGGAAAACTAAACCGGAAGATTATTGATTCGCTTCAAAAAATAAATCCGAACGCAAAAGTACTTACAATGGGTGATTTAAACGACGGACCCTACAATAAAAGCCTGAAAATTGCTTTAGGTACAAAAGCAAAAAAATCTGAAGTTCCAGAATTTGGCACCTTTAATCCCTTTGAAGAAATGGCCAATAAAGGAATGGGAACAATTGCTTTTCGCGATTCTTGGGATATTTTTGACCAAATTATAATGACAGAATCTTTTATACGACCCGATTTCGAATCTTTTAAATTTTGGAAATCAGGCATTTTCAATAAATCGTATCTCATTCAGACTTCTGGTCAATACAAAGGATATCCATTGCGTCATAGTCAAACCGAAGTGGGTTTCAGCGATCATTTTCCCGTTTATATTTATTTGATAAAAGAAAAGAATTGATTTTTTTACCGTAGAGGCGCACAGCAGTGCGTCTTCATTTGTCAAATTAGGCACGTTTAGACGCATTGCTGTGCGCCTCTACAGAAAACTTTTTCTTAACTTAGCTACTTACAAACTCAGTACCACTAAAAAATGGCAATAGCAAAACCTTTCAACCTTACTAAATGGATCGACGAAAACCGTCATTTATTAAAACCACCAGTTGGAAATAAAAATCTCTATGTTGATTCAGGCGATTATATTGTGATGGTTGTTGCGGGTCCGAATGCCCGTAAAGACTATCATTACAACGAAACCGAAGAACTTTTTTATCAACTTGAAGGATCTATAAAAGTCGTAATTCAGGAAGATGGCGAACGTAAAGAGATGGAGCTAAATGCCGGCGATATGTACTTGCATCCAGCCAAAATCCCGCATTCTCCAGTGCGTTCTGCGGGTTCAATCGGATTGGTAATCGAGCGCAAGCGTGCCGGAAAAGGATATACTGATGGATTGCTTTGGCATTGCGAAAACTGCAATCATAAATTATACGAAGTCTATTTTGAATTGCATAACATCGAGAAAGATTTTCTGCCTCATTTCGAACATTTTTACAATTCTGAAGACCTGAGAACCTGCGATAAATGCGGAACTGTAATGGAATCAGATCCTAGATTTACAGCGAAGAAATAGTTTTATTAGGAGCTATTTCCCGCTATCCGTTTCAATCTTTTTTATTGTAGAAAAAACAATAAAAAAGGATTTCCACTGCTATCGGGGCTAGGGTATCCGTTTTCACAAGAAGATTTAGTTATTACAATTAAATAAAAAACCATTAAGAGATTAAGTTTGGTTAAGTATGAAATCTTAATTTTTCTTAATCTCTTAATGGTTTAAATTTTTTTGTTAAAGAAAATCAGTTAAATCATTGTAATCTGTGGCCAAATAAAATTACAATTCAAAACTCTTCCCTTGTTCAGGAAAAATTATCTTCAAACCTAAATCATTCTGATTTTTCAATTGTTCTTTAATTTTTGCAATATTCTTAGCCGGTGGTTTTAAATGTGTGATGATAATTTTAAAACCTTTTAAAGAATCTTTTCCTGCTAATGTTTCTAAAACATGAAGCTCTTTCATCAAATAATTTGGAGTCAAATGCCCAAACAAAAATTTGTCAGGCTGTTCATTTGGATAAGAAACTTCAATAAAAATTCCTTTCAGCTGTTTATTTTTAACGAGTGGAGCAATTGCGGTCCATAAAGTTTGTAAGTCGTTGCTTTTTTCTACTTCATCAGATCCTGTATCGCCAAGATATAGAGCATAATCATTTTCGTTTTTAACTAAAAAAGCAGTACTCTCAAAAGGATTCACGTGACTTAGCGAAAAAGCTTTTACAGTCATTGTAGTATTCGTCAGTGGAGTTTCTTCTGCAATATTTAAAGTTTGAAAATGATATTTTTTCAGCGGAAAACCAACACCCTGATCGCCAAAATTTACCCAGGTCTGATCGTTGAAATAATGATTTTCCATCATTTCTATACATTTATTGGTAGCGTAAACTGTCTTTGAAGAATCGGCTGGCGAGTTGATAATTAAGCCCGAAACGTGGTCTAAATGGGCATGTGAAATTAAATAACCTTTTATATATTTTCTTAAAACTTCGCTAGTAGAAACTTTGAAGACTTTGTTTTCGATTGCTTTTTCAATTCCGGAATTTAGGGTTCCGGCATCAAGACAGATATAATCTTTTGTGTTCGTTGGAGCAATCAAATAAGCGGATAAATTTTTCTCATCTATTCCGCCTTTCACGCCCAAAGGAACAACCTGAAATGCTGATTTTTGCTCTTTTTGAGAAAAAGCATTGAAAGAAATTAAAACGAAACAAATTAAAAACCGGTTTAAAAAGGTCATATCTAAAAAATTTTATACTGCAAATTTCATCAATTAAAGTGAATAAATAGGCGGGTTTGCCCGAAATTCATATTAATTAACCCTAAATTTACTTTGATTTTAACAACGTAATTCAACCAGAATTCAACGCGAAATAATATCTTTACACAAAAATATAACAATTTTAACTAAAAAAGTTACAATGACAACAATAGCATCGCAATTTGGAATGAATGAGGCTCTGGATAAATTGGGCATCAAATTGATAAATGAAGGAACATCAACAGGTTTGCAAAATTTTTCATCAGGAGAAATTTTGAATAGTTTTTCACCAGTTGATGGAAAATTAATTGCTTCTGTAAAAATGTCAACACAAGAAGATTACGAAAAAGTAATGCGATCCGCAACGGAGGCTTTCAAAACATTTCGTTTAATTCCGGCACCACAGCGTGGCGAAATTGTACGTCAGTTTGGAGAAAAATTACGTCAAAATAAAGAAGCTCTTGGTAAATTGGTTTCCTATGAAATGGGAAAATCTTTGCAGGAAGGTTATGGAGAAGTTCAGGAAATGATTGATATCTGTGATTTTGCTGTTGGATTATCGCGCCAATTACACGGATTAACAATGCATTCTGAAAGACCGGGTCACCGTATGTATGAGCAATATCATTCATTGGGTGTTGTGGGAATTATTTCTGCATTTAATTTTCCAGTGGCAGTTTGGGCCTGGAACACTGCTTTAGCATGGATTTCTGGTGATGTTTGTGTTTGGAAACCTTCTGAAAAAACACCTTTATGCGGAATTGCTTGTCAAAATATTATCGCACAGGTGATCAAAGAAAATAATCTTCCTGAAGGTATTTCTTGTCTTATTAATGGTGATTACCAAATAGGAGAATTAATGACGAAAGACACTCGTATTCCGTTAATTTCAGCAACTGGTTCAACACGAATGGGAAAAATTGTTGCCCAGGCAGTTGCAGGCCGTTTAGGAAAATCATTATTGGAATTAGGAGGAAATAATGCAATCATTGTTACGCCAGATGCGGATATTAAAATGACAGTTATTGGAGCCGTTTTCGGAGCTGTCGGAACTGCCGGACAACGTTGTACTTCAACACGTCGTTTGATTATTCACGAAAGTATTTATGATAAAGTTAAAGATGCTTTGGTAGCAGCTTACAAACAATTAAGAATTGGAAATCCGCTTGACGAAAATAATCATGTGGGGCCACTTATTGATACGCACGCTGTCGAAATGTATGCAGTTGCTCTAAACAGAGTTGTTGCCGAGGGTGGAAAAATTTTAGTAGAAGGAGGGGTGCTTTCTGGAGAAGGATATGAAAGTGGCTGTTACGTAAAACCGGCAATTGCTGAAGCTGAAAATTCATTTGCAATTGTACAGCACGAAACATTTGCTCCGGTATTATATTTAATTAAATATTCCGGTGAAGTTGATAATGCAATCGATATTCAGAATGGAGTAGGGCAAGGATTATCATCGGCAATTATGACAAATAATTTACGTGAGGCTGAGAGATTTTTATCAGTTGTAGGTTCTGATTGTGGAATTGCAAATGTAAATATCGGAACTTCTGGAGCTGAAATTGGCGGTGCTTTTGGAGGTGAAAAAGAAACAGGAGGAGGCCGTGAATCTGGATCTGATGCCTGGAAAATTTATATGCGTCGTCAAACCAACACGATTAATTATACAACTAGTTTGCCATTGGCACAAGGAATCAAATTTGATTTGTAAAATTAGTTAAGAATATTTTTGAAATAGTAGTAGAAAAAAAGGCTTCCAAATTTTTGGAAGCCTTTTTACTTTATAATGAGCAAGAAATGTTATTTTTTGATGATTTTTTTAGTTACTGTACCTTCTCCGTTTGTCATTTTTACAATATAATTGCCAGTTGGTAGATTGCTCACATCAATAGTTTGGGTGTTTTTATCGACAGTTTTCACCAATATTCCTAATAGATTATAAATGTCAACTCTTTCAATATCTTGCCCGGAAATAAAAATTTGATTCGTAGCAGGATTTGGATAGAGTGTCAATTTACTTGTTTCAAATTTTGAACCTAATCCCAGTGTACCAGAATAAACCGTCTTCATATAAAATAAGTTAGCGGTATTTTTTTTGGCAATTATATGATTTCCACCTTCTAAATCTATGCTAATTATTCCGCCGTTTGCAGTATAAGCAATGTTATCTACTATTGCGGTGGCTGCTGCTTCGATAAAAACTAAAGTTAGTGTGCTTGCCTTAGATGTTTTATAAGTAATAGTTGTTGCCGTTTCCATTTTTAGGCATTGCGTTAATGTTAATCCATTATAGGTAACAGTTCCTTTGTTTGTGGCAAGATTTCCAGTAATTGCATAAAAGCTGTTGTCCTTTCCTTTCTCTGTAAAGTTATGTACAAGATCTGCAGGCGGTGGCGTTACCACACCTTCAAGAGTTATAGATCCTGTTGCATTTGCAGGGGTTCCGCTTGCACCGGTTGTTTTTATTGAGAATGAAATGTTAGCTGTTGGAGTTCCTGAAATTGTGATTTTTTTAGCTGTAGTATCTTTTACAAAACTTACTCCAGATGCTGGTAATCCTGTTACGGTTGCATCTGTTGCGTCACCGCCCCAAGTATAAATCATTGGTGTAATTGCTGTGTCAGCACTTACAGTTTGATTGTTGTCCGTATCTGTAGAAAGTGTCTGACTGGTTACAACGGCAACAGTTTCGCCTTGTACAGCAACCATTGTAGAAGTATAAGTGCTAAGAGCGTTTTTTAATGCTGCGATAACTGTTGATGATGCATCGTCAATAGAATTGTTAAAAGTCCATTTTAAATCACCGCCAGAAACGCGTCCTGCATATTGTATTACTTTATTTTTTGCGGTAGCAGGTTGTTCTATAATAAGGTTTTTTACATAAAATGAAGCGTTGGTATCAAAGTTATTGTAGGTGTTGGCTCCGGAAAATGATAACACAGTTGATGGAACCTGATCCTCTCTATTTGTTACTACATAAGCATCAAAATCTGTTGTAGAATTAATTTTTCCTGCAATATTGAATAATGGGTTTGTATCTCCATAAGCTACAAAGCGCATATTATTTGTCGCAATATCGGTATCGAATGTATTGTTGAATGCTTTAATGGATCCGCCGGCTTCACCTGAAAAAGTACCCATAGTGCCCGGATTATTTTTTTGACCAGCTTCGTCCCAAACGTCTGTACCTTGTAGTGAAGTCATCATTGGATGTTTGCTATTACGATAGTAATTACCTTCTACAAAAAGTGAAGAACCCATAGTCGAACCTGCGCCGTATTTTGAAACACCGTCATAATAATTATTGTAAATATGGGCGGAATAAAAACGTACACGCGGGTGACGTGAATCGGAGTGGTCAAACCAGTTATGGTGATACGTTATATAGAGTCCGGTTGTAGTGTCTTCACTTAATCCTAAGAGACTTGATTTTCCACTATCCCAAAAGTGATTGTATGAGAAGGTAATAAACGTCGACCCTTTATTGTCCATTGCTCCATCTCCTTTTATTTGATCGGCATCTGAACCTGCGTCTCCATAAAATAAATCACAATTATGAACCCAAACGTGATCGTTTTTATCCTGTAGTCCTACATTATCTCCTGCTGTACTGTTACAGTTCATGAATCCCAGATTGCTAACTTCAATATTTGAAGCAGATTTTAGACGAATACCCATTCCATTTATTACGGCATCATTTCCAATTCCTTCAATTGTTAAATAGCTGCTTGCATTGTTAGTGTTTTCAATTGTAATATCGCCACCTTCCATTACGGTCATATCAGTAATGTTTCCAATTAATCGGATGATAAATGGGCGGGTATCTTTCCCTTTTTTAATACCGTATAGAATATTTTGTAACCCAACACACGGATTGGCGCTGGCTCCTGTAATATTCATGGAAATAGTGTTTTTTGTGTTTTGAGTGATGTAAAGAATTACGGCTCCGGTTTTTGGAGTTCCGTCTGCATTGTATCCTCCCGGAACTCGTCCGCCATCAAAAGCAAAACCTGTTCGATCTTGCGGTAATACTGTTAAGCTCGATGTTGTGCTTCCTGTTCCTTCTACACTAGCTGTAACTGGTTTTACGGTTATCGTATAATTTCCGGCCGCAAGTCCTGGAATGTCTGCACGAAAATAAGATCCATAACTGCGGATTAATTCGTTATCGATTTTTTTGTTTGTTTGTCCGCCTCCTGTATAGTAAACATTGTACGTGTCAGCTCCCGTGAGCGGTGTCCATTTTACAAAAGCTGATTCAAGCCAGCCAGAAGATTCGGTAAAGGTTATCTGTTGGGCCGAAAGTGGTAAAATAGCCAGCAGGAAAATAAGATAAAGTAATTTTTTCATCATTAGTAGAGTTTTTTAAGTAGTTAGTTTGTGGTTTTTGGAGATTTCGATTCTTTTTAGATAATTTAAAATTGTAATCGATTACACAAACATATGCATATTTTTTGAATTCTAATTATTTTATGATTAAAAAATACATCATATAAAAAAAATACTAAATTTTTAACATATATGTAATAAATTACACAAAATGCAATTTATTACATATTCTTGAAAAACTTTTTAAATTGAAATTATTTGGATCAAATGAATCTGCTTTTTAAGAGACCTACTTTGTTTAAAAAACAAGATTCCTGATTTGGGTAAATACATAAATGTATTGATAAGAATGTATTTGTTTAAAAAGGCGCATAAAAAAAAGCCCTTTTGAATTTCAAAAGGGCTTTTTTTTATGTGTTGTAGAAAAAATTATTTATTGTTTGCTAATTTAGATAATAATCTTAAAAATTCGACGTATAGCCAAACTAGCGTAATCATTAATCCCATAGCGCCAAACCATTCCATGAATTTTGGCATTCTTTGCTGAACTCCTTTTTCGATTTGATCGAAATCTAAGAAAAGATTTAAAGCTGCGATGACAATTACAAAAACACTAATTCCAATGCTCATCATACCATTTCCATAGTGTACCGGTGTGAAATTGAAAATTAGGGAAGCTAACCAAGAAAACAAGTAGTACGTTGCTATTGCCAGTGTCGAAGCAATAACTACAGACTTGAATTGCTCAGTAACTTTTACAATTTTAAATTTATATAAACCTAAGCAAACTAAGAACGTTACTAAGGTTGCGCTAACAGCGTTGACAACAATTCCGGGATATTTAATTTCAAAAATAGCAGAGATTCCTCCAATAAATAGACCTTCAAATAACGCATATCCCGGGGCTAAATATGGGGAAAGCTGCGGTTTGAAAGAAGATATAACAACTAGAATTAAACCAACAATTGCACCTCCAAAAGCAGGCAAAATTGGATTCATTCCGTTGAAAGCCATCCACCATGTTACCATAGCGGCAGCCGTTAAAATTAAAAATAAAATAGCTGTTTTATTGATAGTACCTGACAAAGTCATTTCCTGATTGTAATCAATAATCTTTGCTTCGTGCACTTCTTCAGCTTTTGAAACAGCATTTGATGAAAAACGCTTGTCGCTTAAAAATGGATTTTTTGAATTGAAGTTCATATTTCTAATACATTTAATTGTACTCAAATATATGGAGTTTTTTTGAAGTGCAATTGTTTCTGTAAAATTTTTAACATGAAATTTTCTTTGTTCTTACAAGGCTTTAAAATAAAAAGTCCATCAAAAAAACTCTTGATGGACCTGTATTTATTTTGATGTAATTTTTAGTTCAATAAATCTAAAACTAAAGATGGGAACAAACCTAAAACAATATTTAATACCATTGAAATTATTGCAACGGCATAAATAAGAAATGGCTTTCCGGCACGTTCTTGATTTGGTTCTTTAGAGTACATTGCCAAAATTAGTTTGAAATAATATCCAACACTAATAATGGAGTTGATAACAGCTACAATAACTAAAGCGATATATCCAGCTTCGATTGTTTGGTTAAATAAAAATAATTTAGCAAAGAATCCAGAGAAAATTGGAATACCAGCCATCGATAATAATGAACCGGTTAAGATTGCAGCCAATAACGGATTAGTTTTTCCTAAACCATGGAAATTGGTGATATCTTCGTTATCCTGATTTTTGCAAACGTATAAAATAACACTAAATGCAGCGATTCCCGCTAATGCATAAGCAGCAGTGTAATAAAGTAAAACTCCTGCTGAGGTTGCGATCGTCAATAATGTCATCAACATAAAACCTGCATGTGAGATTCCTGAGAATGCCAACATACGTTTTACATTTACCTGACGCAATGCCATTATATTTCCAACAGTCATAGAAGCAATAGAAATGATAACAACAATAGTTTCAAAAGTTGGTAATAAATCCTGATTATCAAGTGATGGGATTAAATTCAATGCTGAGATTAATTTATATAAGGTTGCAATAGCTACTACTTTTGCCAAAGTACTCATTAAGGCTGTTGTCAAAGCTGGGGATCCTTCGTAAACATCCGGAGCCCAAAAGTGAAATGGAACTGCTGCTACTTTAAACAACATTCCAATTACCATCAAAACCATCCCAATAGGGAACCAAATTGGTAATTCGGCAGATAAAGAACTTTCGCTGATTTCAACAACGTCAAAACTTCCCATGGCTCCGTAAATCAAACAGATACCAAATAAAATAATTCCTGATGCAAATGATCCCATCAAAAAGTATTTCATACCGGCTTCGTTACTTTTCAGATTTAAACGCTCACTTGCTGCAAGTACATATAAGGCAATGGATAAAATTTCGATTCCTAAAAAGAACATCGCTAAGTTTCCAAAAGAAACCATTGCAACCCCTCCTGCCAATAAAAATATTTTTATAGCAACAAAATCTGAGATTTTGGTAGGATGATTTTCATAGAAATTATGACTTAATGCCACTAAGAAAATGGTCAGGATAATAAACAATGAAGAAAACGCAGTAGAGAATTTGCTCACTGTGATCATATTGTTGTAGTAACTTTCTGTTGATCCAAATTCAGAAAAATTAAGTGCCAAAACGCCCAATAAACCAAGAATGGTGATTGGAACAATGGCTTTTCTTAAATTAAGAATTTCAAATAATAGGCAGAAAATACCCAATCCTGTTATAGCTATTAATGTATTCATTTTTGCTTTTTTGATTTAGGAAATCCAAACTACAGATGTCCTAATTTATTTTTATTTAAAATATTAATTTTTATTGATAACGCTCAAAATCGTTTCTAAACTTGGTGTAATCAAATCTGTAATTGGTTTTGGATAAAATCCGAAGAAAATTAAAACAGCTATAATCACTACTAATGAAATTCCTTCATTAACAGATACATCTGCAAAAATTTTCGAATTTGTTTCGCCTAACATTACATTTTGAAACATCTTAAGCATATAATAAGCTCCTAAAATAATAGTTGTTCCGCCTAAAACAGCAAACCAGATATTAATTTGAGATAAACTATATAGAACTGTAAATTCTCCTACGAAGTTAAAAGTTGTTGGCAAAGCTACAGACGCTAAAACCAAAATTAAAAACATCGAAGTGAATTTTGGCGATTGCGTACGAATACCACCCAATTCAGAAATGTTTCTGGTTTCAAATCTTCTATAAATAATTTCAGCAGCGTAGAATAATCCAACTACAACAAAACCGTGAGCGATCATTTGTAAAACTGCTCCGCGGAAACCGTCAATAGTTAAAGTGTAAGTTCCGGCAGCAATTAATCCAACGTGAGCAAGAGAAGAATAAGCCAATAATTTCTTTAGATCTTTTTGTCTTAAAGCAACGATTGATCCGTAGATTACACCTGCAATTCCTAGAGCGATGAAAATATGCATGTATTCTTTTGCAGCAAGAGGTGCAATTGGCAATTGCCAACGAATAACACTGTATAATCCCATTTTTAACATGATACCAGATAAAAGCATAGTTCCAACAGTTGGTGCTTTTTGGTACACATTTGCCTGCCAAGTGTGGAAAGGAATAATTGGAATTTTGATTGCGTAAGCTAAAAAGAAAGCTAAGAATATCCATAACTGCTCATCAGCAGATAAGTTTAATTTGTATAAATCTTCGATTAGGAAACTTCCGGCTTTTTGGTACAAGTAAATGAAAGCAACTAGCATGAACAGTGAACCTGCAAGTGTGTAAATAAAGAATTTAACCACTGCTTTTCTGCGTTCTTCAGCATCTCCATTACCCCAAATAAGTGCAATAAAGTAAATCGGAATTAAAGCTAATTCCCAGAAAATATAATATAAAAGACCATCTGCCGCCAGGAAGGTTCCTGTCATAGCAAAAGCCATAAATAAAATTAAAGCATAAAAACCTTTAGCATTTTTATATTCATTCCCAAAAGAAGAGAATATAATAATTGGCGTTAAAGCTACGGTCAATAAAAGCATAGCAATTGCCAATCCATCAGCATTTAGCGCAAATGAAATTTTAGGTTGTGTAATCCATGCATTAATTACACTGATGTTTTCACCAGCACAAAAATGATTTAATAAGACAACCGAACAGCCCAAAGCTGCCAAACTAAAGAACAAAGCTACTTTTGATGCTAGTTTATCACCAACAAAATAAGTGACAAATGCACCAATTAAAAGAATAATTAATATAAGAGAAACGTTCATAGTTATAAAATTATTGAGCTAAAAATATATAGGAAATAATGGCACAAAGACCCAAAACAAAAGCAAATAGATATAATCCGATACTTCCGTTTTGTAATTTTTTACCTTGAAAAGCCAGTTCATTAGTTACTTTGCCTAATCCGAAAACAACTGCTGATAAACCTGTTTCAACATAATCTCTAAAGAATTTTGACAATCCGTTTATAGAGCGTACAAATATCGCATCGTAAATTTCGTCTACGTAATATTTGTTGTATAAAACTTTGGTTAAACCAGTGATATTCTCATCTGATTCAGGAACATTATCTTGTTTGAAATATTTGATATAAGCAATTAAGATACCGATCAATCCGCCTAAAACAGCAACTCCCATTAGCGTATATTCTGTTGTACCTAAATGATGTTCATCTCCGGCCACTTTTGTGAAAAGTGGAGCCATATATTCATTTAGCCAGCTATTTCCAGGAAGACTGATAAGACCTCCAAAAGTTGCTAACAAAGCTAATATCATTAATGGGAAAGTAATCAATCCATCACTTTCATGTAAATGATGTTTTTGCTCTTCCGATCCTCTGAAATCTTTGAAAAAAGTAAGGAATATCAATCTGAACATGTAAAATGCTGTCATGATTGAAGCAATAGATCCGATAACGTATAAAGGAATACTATGGTGAAAAGCAGTCATTAAAATTTCATCTTTAGAGAAGAAACCTGAAAACAAAGGAACACCTGAAATAGCTAATGATGAAATCAACATCGTCCAGAAAGTGATTGGCATTGCTTTACGTAAACCACCCATTTTACGCATATCTTGCTCTCCGTGCAATCCGTGAATTACAGATCCTGATCCTAAGAACAAACAAGCTTTAAAGAAAGCATGTGTAATTACGTGAAAAACGGCTACTTCATAAGCACCGAATCCTAACGCTAAAAACATTAAACCTAATTGAGAAACAGTAGAGTAGGCTAATACTTTTTTGATATCTGTCTGAACTAAACCAATTGTTGCTGCTACTAATGAAGTTACAGCTCCAACAATTGCAATTACTGTCTGAACGTCTGGCGCTAAATCAAAAACAAAGTTTAATCGCGTTACCATAAAGATACCAGCAGTAACCATCGTCGCTGCGTGAATCAATGCCGAAACCGGAGTTGGTCCAGCCATCGCATCAGGTAACCAGGTGTATAACGGAATTTGTGCTGATTTACCACAAGCTCCAATAAACAAACATAAAGCTGCTAATGAAAGTAAAGGCAAGTTCAGATTTGTTGCTCCGGCAATTGCTGTTTTTAAAGTTGCATAATCTAAAGTGGAGAACATTGAACCAAGAATGAACATTCCGATTAATAAACCTAAATCTCCAATTCTGTTCATGATGAAAGCTTTTTTCGCAGCATCATTGTAATCCTGGTTTTTATGCCAGAATCCAATTAATAAGTACGAGCAAAGTCCAACACCTTCCCAACCAATAAACAATACTAATAAGTTGCTTCCAATTACAAGCGTAATCATGAAGAATACGAATAGATTCAAATACGCGAAAAACTTATGCATATTCTCATCATCGTGCATGTAGCTGATAGAATATAAGTGAATCAATGATCCAATTCCAGTTACAAAAAGCAACCATAAAACTGATAATTGATCTAATAAAAATCCTAGATTAATATGAACATTACTGATCTGGATCCAGTCAAATAAAGTTACCTGAATGGCTTTTCCAGTTGAAGTAATTTGATTAAAAAGTACAAGTGTAACCACAAAAGAAACTGCTACGGCAACTGTTCCGATAATACCCGAAACTGTTTTTCCTAAGCTTTTCCCGAAAAAAACATTGATTAAAAATCCTAAAAAAGGAGATAAAACTAAGACTAAAGCTAAATTGGTATCCATTTCCATTTATCCTTTTAAATTTTTTAAATTATCGATACTAATTGAGCCTAAATTTCTAAAAATAGAAACCAAAATGGCCAATCCTACCGCAACTTCTGCTGCAGCAACTGCCATCGAAAAGAACACAAAAACTTGTCCTTGTGCATCTTGATGATACGTTGAAAAAGCAACAAATAAAAGGTTAACTGCATTCAACATGATTTCGATAGACATGAAAACGATAATAGCATTTCGTCTGTACAATACACCAAAAACACCAATACAAAAAAGTACAACACTTAAAAAGATGTAGTTTTCAATACCTATTTGATTTAATATATTACCCATTATTTATTTAATTTTTCTTTTTTAGACAATAATACTGTTCCAATCATGGCTACTAAAAGCAAAATCGAAGCAAATTCAAACGGAACCATGTATTCGTTCAATAATATTTTACCCAATACTTTTATAGATTGAAAATCTTCTCCAGTCGAATCATATTCTCCAACAATTGGTTTAGAATTGATGAAAATTGTAATCAATACAATAACAATTAAACAAAAAGAAACAATAGCACCCAAACGAGTAATTCTTGGTCTGTGAACCTGATGGCGCTCATTTAAATTCATTAACATAATCGTAAACAGGAACAAAATCATAATTGCTCCCGAGTAGACTATAATATGTACGATAGCCAAAAATTGAGAGTTTAATAGTAAATAATGACCGGCAATTGAGAAAAAACAAATCACTAAATAAATAGCACTATGAATTGGGTTTCTGCTAAAAATGGTCAAAAATGCGGTCATCACCGTAATAAACGCTAAGAAACAAAATATTATTTGTACAGTTGTTGCGTGTGCAAAATCAGGAATATGTATCATTTAGTTAGCATTATTAAGTTGAGCATTTTTGATCGCCACATCAAGAGGCATCACTAATCTGTCTTTTCCAAAAATGAAATCTTCTCTTTCATAACTAGAAGGAACCAAAACTTTTGAAGTTGTCAAATAAATGGCATCTTTCGGGCAAGCTTCTTCACAAAGACCACAGAAAATACATCTTAACATGTTGATTTCGTAAATCTCAGCATATTTTTCTTCTCTATATAAATGTTTTTCATCTGGTTTACGCTCAGCAGCTTTCATTGTGATTGCTTCTGCAGGGCAAGATAAAGCACACAAACCACAAGCAGTACAGTTTTCACGACCTTGTTCATCGCGTTTCAACTGGTGTTGACCACGATAAACCGGACTCATTTCACGCACTTGCTCTGGGTAATGAATGGTTACTTTTTTTCTGAAAAGGTGTTTAAGTGTAATGAACAATCCTTTCACAATCGCCACAAGATACAATCGCTCCCAAAAAGTCATCTCTTTGTTCGAGACCATCTTTTTTCTACCCGATAATGATATAGTTTCTATTGACATTTTTTAATGTATGATTTACGATTCACAATTTGACGGTTAAATCAAATCCAAAATCTATTTTATTTTTAATTTGTAGCTAATCCTGCTATCAGCTGTATCTTTTGTTTTTTAAAGAAAAAAACAAAAGGATGCTGCTTCTATCAGGGCTAGGGCACTCAGGTATTAAAACCCTAAGTATGCTGCGATATCATGTCTTAAAATTACAACTCCTGTAATCATGATATTCACAATCGAAAGCGGAATTAAAATTTTCCATCCCAAATTCATTAATTGGTCATATCTAAATCTTGGAATTGTCCAACGAACCCACATATAGAAAAAGATCCAGAAGCATATTTTAGCAAATAATACTGCAATTCCTAAAACGTTAGCTATATTAACTCCTGCATTTTCTACCATCCATTGCATTCCTGGATAATTGTATCCTCCAAAAAACAATACTGATATAATGGTAGCAGAGATAAACATATTGGCATACTCAGCAAATAAATAGAATCCCATTTTCATAGATGAATATTCAGTATGATATCCACCAATTAACTCAGACTCACATTCTGCTAAATCGAAAGGCGTTCTGTTTGTTTCTGCGAAAGCACAAATCAAGAAAATCAAGAAGGATAATGGCTGATAAAAAACATTCCAGTTCATCCCAGCTTGCTGCTCAGAAATTTCTTTTAAGCTTAAAGTTCCGGTCATCATCAACAATGCAATCATTGATAATCCCATAGCAACTTCATAAGAAACCATTTGCGAAGCCGCACGAACAGCTCCCATCAAGGAAAATTTATTGTTTGACGCCCATCCACCAATCATGATTCCGTAAACTCCAACAGAAATTACTCCGAAAACATATAATAAGGCAATATTTACATCTGTAGCCTGCAATAAAACGTCACGTCCAAAAACATGTAGTCTGTCTCCCCATGGAATTACAGCGCTGGTCATCAAAGCCGTACTCATGGCAATTGCCGGACCAACAACGAATAAAAATTTATTAGGCGTGTTTGGCTCAAATTCTTCTTTTGAGAATAATTTCATACCATCTGCAAGTGGTTGTAATAAACCTCCCCATCCGGCACGGTTTGGTCCTACACGATCCTGAAGAAAAGCCGCAACTTTACGTTCAGCCCAGGTAGAATACATCGCCATAATCATTGTTATAGCAAATACCACAACAATTACAACACTTTTCTCTATAATAAACGTACCATCTACCATCATTAAGAAATTTTGTTGTTAGTGTTTAATGGAATTTCAGCCATACTAATTTTTTTACGGTCAATATCTCTACCCATAAGGATAGTTTTTTCAGTATCGATTTCTACTTTCTCTAATTTTTGAGTGTAGTTATTTTGATTGATAACAGAATCTTTTTCAAATTCTCTTGGTCCTTCAATAACCCAGTCATTTACGTTTTTGTGATCAAAACGACAAGAGTTACAGATGAATTCTTCCACTTCATGATACTCGTCTTTACGACCCGTTACACGTTGAATTTCTCCTCCAAACATCCAAACGGTAGTTTTTCCGCAACATCCCGGAGTTGTACATTCTCTGTGTGCATTATAAGGTTTGTTGAACCAAACTCTTGATTTGAAACGGAAAGTTTTATCAGTTAATGCTCCAACAGGACAAACGTCAATCATATTTCCAGAGAATTCATTGTCAATAGCTTTTGAAATCCCTGTTGAAATATTAGCGTGATCTCCACGATCTAATACCCCGTGAACTCTGTTGTCTGTCAATTGATCTGCAACTTGTACACATCTTTGGCATAGAATACAACGGTTCATATGCAGTTGAATATTTGGACCAATATCTTCTGGTTCAAATGTTCTTTTTTCTTCAATAAAACGTGATTTTGGATTTCCGTGCTCAAAACTTAAGTTTTGCAAATCACATTCTCCAGCCTGATCACAAACCGGGCAGTCAAGCGGGTGATTGATCAATAAAAATTCTGTTACAGATTTACGGGCTTCCGTTACTCTGTCAGAAGATTTACTGTTTACTTCCATTCCGTCCATACATCCTGTTACACAAGATGCCATTAACTTCGGCATTGGTCTTGGGTCAGCTTCGCTACCTTTAGCAACTTCAACTAAACAACAACGACATTTTCCGCCGCTGCCTTTTAATTTTGAGTAATAGCACATGGCTGGCGGTACCAAATCTCCACCAATCATACGTGCAGCCTGCAGGATCGTTGTTCCTGGCTCTACGTCTATACTTTGACCGTCTATGGTTACTTTCATCTCTTAATTTTGTTTTTTTAGTTTCAGGTTTCACGTTTCAGGTTTTGACTTGAAACTAAAAAAACTTGAAACTTGAAACTTTTTATACTGTTAATTTGCCTACTAAATGTTTCACTTGCGAGAAAGGTTCAGCAACAAAATGATCTCTATTTTTTATTTTTTCAGGGAAACGAACGTGGTATTCAAATTCATCTCTAAAGTGACGGATCGCTGCTGCTACTGGCCAAGAAGCTGCGTCGCCAAGCGGGCAAATGGTATTACCCTCGATTTTACTTTGAATGCTCCACAATAATTCGATATCTTCTTCACGCCCCTGACCGTTTTCAATTCTCCATAAGATTTTTTCCAACCATCCAGTTCCTTCACGGCAAGGCGTACATTGTCCGCAAGATTCGTGGTGGTAAAAACGTGCAAAATTCCATGTATTTCTTACTACACAAGCAGTATCATTATAAACGATAAATCCTCCTGAACCTAACATTGATCCGGTAGCAAAACCACCATCACTTAAAGATTCGTAAGTCATTAATCTGTCTTCGCCGTTTGCTGTTTTGAAAATCAATTCAGCTGGTAAAATTGGCACCGAAGATCCTCCGGGAACAAACGCTTTCAAAGGTCTGCTAGAAGACATTCCGCCTAAATACTCATCAGAATTCATGAATTCGTCAACACTTAAACCTAATTCAATTTCATAAACTCCTGGGTTTTTAATGTGTCCTGAAGCAGAAATTAATTTAGTTCCGGTTGAACGACCAATTCCGATTTTAGCATAATCATCTCCAGAGTTGTTGATGATCCAAGGCACAGTTGCGATAGTCTCCACATTGTTTACTACTGTCGGATTAGCCCAAAGTCCAGAAACCGCTGGGAAAGGTGGTTTAATACGAGGATTTCCTCTTTTACCTTCCAAAGATTCTATAAGTGCAGTTTCTTCTCCACAGATATAAGCTCCGGCTCCACAGTGAACGTGTAATTCTAAATCGTAACCTGTTCCTAATATATTTTTTCCTAACCAACCGGCAGCTTTTGCTTCGGCGATTGCTCTTTCTAAAATTTTGAAAACCCACATATATTCTCCACGAATGTAGATATACGAAAGGTTAGCACCTAAGGCAAAACTTGAGGTAATCATTCCTTCGATCAATAAGTGAGGGATAAACTCCATCAAATAACGATCTTTGAAAGTTCCTGGTTCAGACTCATCGGCATTGCAAACTAAGTGTCTTGGTTTACCTGATTTTTTATCAATAAAACTCCATTTCATTCCGGCAGGGAAACCCGCACCACCACGGCCACGAAGTCCTGATTTTTTAACTTCTTCAACAACTTCGTCTGGCGTAAGTGTTTTCAAAGCTTTTTCTACAGAAGCATAACCACCATTTTGACGGTATACTTCGTAGGTTTTAATACCTGGAACATTGATTTTATCTAATAATATTTTCTGTGACATCTTATTTATCGTGTAATATTATTTTATCATCTCTACAATCAGCGATTAACTGATCGATTTTTTCTTCTGTCAATTTTTCTTTGTAGAAATCGCCTAACTGCATCATCGGAGCATATCCGCAAGCACCTAAACATTCTACTCCGGCAATGGTAAACATTCCATCAGGAGTTGTTTCTCCCATTTTAATGCCTAATTTTTCAGAAGTATAATCCATTAAATTTTCAGCACCATTTAAACAACAACAAGAAGTCTGGCAGAATTCGAACATGTATTTTCCAATTGGTTTTTGGTTGTACATGGTATAAAAAGTAACCACTTCGTAAACCTCAATTGGTTTGATGTGCAAAATTTCAGCAACCTTATCCTGCAACTCGATACTTAACCAGTTATCGTGCGCATCCTGCACTTCGTGCAAAACAGGCAACAAAGCTGATTTTCTTTTATCTTCAGGATAATGACTGATCAACTCATTGATGCGAGTCATCAATGCTTCAGTCATGTTTATTTCTTGTTTGTAATGTTTACGTTCCATTTTTATTTTAGATTTTAGATTTTAGATTTTAGATTTTTTCAATCTTTGTCCTTAATCCATATTCTGCAATCTCTTTTATTTTAGATTTTAGATTTATGATTTTAGATTTATGATTTTAGATTTTTCAATCTACATTCTAAAATCTAAAATCAACAATTTTTTTAGGCGTCTAATTCTCCTGCAATAACATTTAAACTTGAAAGGATAACAATTGCATCTGATAATAAAGCACCTTTAATCATTTCAGGATATGCCTGGTAATAAATAAAGCAAGGTCTTCTGAAATGTAATCTATATGGAGTTCGGCTTCCGTCAGTAACTAAATAAAATCCTAATTCTCCATTTCCTCCTTCAACAGGGTGGTAAATTTCTGCAACTGGTACAGGAACTTCTCCCATTACAATCTTAAAGTGATAAATTAAAGATTCCATTGAAGTGTAAACATCTTCTTTTGGAGGAAGGTAATAATCCGGAACTTCTGCATGATATTCGTTTCCGGCCGGCATTTTATCTAAAGCCTGACGAATGATGCTTAAACTTTCACGAACTTCGGCATTACGAACACAAAAACGATCGTAAGTATCGCCTGATTTTCCAACAGGAACAATAAAATCAAAATCTTCGTAAGACGAGTAAGGCTGTGCGACACGAACATCGTAATCAACTCCTGCAGCACGTAAATTTGGACCTGTAAATCCGTAAGCCATTGCTTGTTCTGCTGAGATTGCTCCAACGTTTACAGTTCTGTCAAGGAAAATTCTGTTTCTTTCGAATAAGTTTTCAAATTCTTGCCAAGCGACAGGAAAATCTCTTAAAAACACTTCTAATTTGCGGAAAGCTTCTGGTGACCAATCTCTTTCGAAACCACCAATTCTTCCCATATTTGTTGTTAAACGAGCACCACAAATTTCTTCGTAGATTTCGTAAACTTTTTCTCTAAATTGAAAAACGTATAAAAAACCAGTATATGCACCAGTATCTACACCCAAAATCGAGTTACAGATTAAGTGGTCAGTAATACGAGCTAATTCCATTACGATCACTCTTAAATATTGAGCACGTTTTGGAACTTCAATTCCCAACAATTTCTCTAAAGTCATCCACCATCCCATATTATTGATAGGAGAGGAGCAATAGTTCATACGGTCTGTAAGAGGCGTAATTTGATAGAAAGGACGATTTTCGGCAATTTTTTCGAATGCTCTGTGGATATAACCAATAGTTGGTTCAGCCTCAAGAATTCTTTCACCATCCATCAATAAGATATTTTGAAAAATACCGTGAGTTGCAGGGTGTGTTGGACCTAAATTCAGTACTGAAAGCTCGCTTCCGTCTTCGTTTAGTTTCTCGTTTATTATTTTAGCATATCGATGCTCTGGTGGTAATAATAGTTCTGACATTTTATAATGTTGAATTATTTATTTTTTAGCAATTTGTTGTTGTTCTTCCAAAGAATCTGTCGTCTTTATCCGTTCTTCCGCTGTCTTCCATTGGGAATTCTTTTCGCATTGGGAAAGAGATCATTTCATCCATATTCAAAATACGTTTCAATTGCGGATGTCCAATAAAGTTAATTCCGAAGAAATCGTAAGTTTCTCTTTCCATCCAGTTGGAGCTCAGGAAAATATTTGAAATGGTTTTTATCTCTGGTTTTTCGCCGTTAAGATATACTTTAATTCTGATGCGTTTGTTTTCGTACCAGTTGTGCAAATGATATACTATCGCAAACTGACGATCTGCTTCGTTGTCCGGATAGTGAATTCCGCATAAATCAGTTAAAAAGTGAAAACGTAAATCAGAATCATTTTTCAAAAAAAGAATTAAAGCAGTGATTTTATCAGCTGTTGTTTCTATTGAAAAAATATCTCTTTCTTCTTGAAAGTTAAAAACACTTGAATCAAATGTTTCTGTAAGTTTGTCCTGAATCAGGGTATTTTCTAAGGCCATCTTATGAGATATTATATGAAGCTAATAATTCTTGGTATTCTGGAGAGCTTCTGCGTCTAACAGATTCGCTTCTTACCAATTCCTGAAGTTTCATTACTCCATCAACAATTTGTTCTGGTCTTGGCGGGCATCCCGGAACGTAAACGTCAACCGGAATTACTTTGTCAATTCCTTGTAAAACAGAATAAGTATCGAAGATTCCACCTGATGAAGCACAAGCTCCAACTGCAATTACCCAGCGAGGCTCAGACATTTGCTCGTAAACCTGTCTTAAAATAGGTGCCATTTTTTTAGAAATAGTTCCCATAACCATCAACATATCTGCCTGACGCGGAGAAAAACTCACACGCTCAGAACCAAATCGTGCTAAATCATAATGTGAAGCCATAGTCGCCATGAATTCGATACCACAGCATGAAGTTGCAAAAGGTAATGGCCATAATGAGTTGGCTCTTGCCAAACCTACAACGTCATTTAGTTTTGTAGCGAAGAAACCTTCTCCTACAACTCCTTCCGGCGGCGCAACCATATTTACATTTGAATCGCTCATTTTATTTTAGATTTCTGATTTTAGATTTTAGATTTTTGAAATCGTAAAAGATAAAATCAATTTTTTAAATCAGTATATTAATTCGAAGAATTCAAATTTTAAATTATGTTTCAGTTAAGCTTTAATTCTTAAATCTAAAATCATCAATCTAAAATCTAAAATCGTGTTATTCCCAGTCTAAAGCTTTCTTTTTGATGATATAGAAAAAACCAACTAAAAGAAGTGCCATGAAGACAATCATTTTCAACATTCCTTCCATTCCCAGTTCCTTGAAATTTACTGCCCAAGGATAAAGGAAAATTACCTCTACGTCAAACAATACGAACAAAATAGCTACTAAGAAGTATTTTACAGAAAACGGAATACGAGCGTTACCAACAGATTCGATACCGCACTCGAAGTTTTTGTCTTTCACTTCAGAGGTTCTCTTTGGTCCTAATTTTCCAGAAATAATGATTGTTCCTACCACAAAACCAACAGCTAAAATGAACTGCATTAAAATAGGAATGTAACTGTATTGATCAGATTGCATAAACTTAGGGTTTTTACTTAAAGAATAAGCCACAAAGATAACTTTCAACTCTGTAAATCACAAGCTAAAAAATGATTTAAGTGCGCTCTGAAACTGCGTTTGTGTCTAATTTTTATTGATTATAAATAAGATTAGGAAATTTTAATATTTTTTTAAGAAATGAGCAAAAAAAAACGTTTCGAAATAAATCGAAACGTTTTCAAAACCATTCAGAGGCAAAAAAAATAAATTGCTATATTTTTCTTAGATTACTGCTACTTTAGCAGCAACTTTCCCTTTTCTTCCTTCTTCTTCTTCATAGCTTACACGGTCACCTTCGCGTAATTCTTCCGCGTTAATTCCTGAAGCGTGAACGAAGATATCTTTTCCTGTTTCTTCGTCTGTAATGAATCCATAACCTTTAGACTCATTGAAAAATTTTACTGTACCTGTACGCATTGTAATTGTAATAATAATTTATAATGAAGCAAATGTAAGATATAAATTCATACAAAAGACAATAAGGTGTTAATTTTTTGTAAAAATTATTGATTCACAGTCTTTTCGCTATTTATATTGCATCAAATCTTATACAGATGTGCTTTATTTGAGAATCGTTAATTGTAAGAATAGAACTAGGGAAAATCAGGCCGCATTTAAGGTCATTTTGACAATTATTTGAATTTGTTCACTTTTGTGTGCATTTAATCTTTTTTTTGACATTTTTCCTGAATTTATCTATTACCAATTATTAATAAAAAAAAGCTACAATTATTTTCAAATTGCAGCTTTTGTTATTTAAAAATTCTTAGAATTTATAGAATGTCAACTTTAATATGCAGCTCTTTTAATTGAGCATCATCAATTGTTGCAGGTGCATCGATCATAACATCACGTCCTGAATTGTTTTTCGGGAATGCGATAAAATCTCTAATGGTTTCCTGACCACCTAAAATTGCAACAAGTCTGTCAAGACCAAATGCTAAACCTCCGTGAGGCGGAGCTCCAAATTGGAAAGCATCCATTAAGAAACCGAATTGCGCTTTTGCTTCTTCTTCGGTAAATCCTAAATATTTGAACATTAATTGTTGAGTAGCTTTATCGTGAATACGAATTGATCCTCCACCTATTTCATTTCCGTTAAGAACCATATCATAAGCATTGGCGCGAACTTTTCCAGGTTCAGTTTCCAATAATTGCATATCTTCTGGTTTTGGAGATGTAAACGGGTGGTGCATGGCGTGATAACGTCCACTTTCTTCATCAAGCTCTAATAATGGGAAATCTACAACCCATAATGGAGCAAATTCTTCCGGATTACGTAACCCCAAGCGCGTTGCCAATTCCATACGAAGTGCTGAAAGTTGTGCACGTGTTTTATTAGCAGGACCAGAAAGTACAAAAATCATATCGCCAGGTTTTGCTCCTGTAATTTTTGCCCATTGTCCTAGATCATCCTGATCGTAAAATTTATCTACAGATGATTTAAAAGTTCCGTCGTCATTGCATTTTGAATATACCATTCCAGATGCTCCAACTTGGGGACGTTTTACCCAATCAATTAATCCGTCAATTTCTTTACGGGTATAATTTCCTGCTCCCGGAACTGCAATTCCAACTACTAATTCCGCAGCATTGAATACTGGAAAATCTTTATGTTGTGCGAATTGGTTTAACTCACCAAACTCCATTCCGAAACGAATGTCCGGTTTGTCATTTCCGTATGTTTTCATGGCATAATCGTAGGTGATTCTTGGAAATTTATCTACTTCAATACCTTTAATTTCTTTTAGTAAATGTCTTGTCAATCCTTCAAAAACATTCAAAATATCTTCCTGCTCCACAAATGCCATTTCGCAATCGATTTGTGTAAATTCGGGCTGACGGTCTGCACGCAAATCTTCATCACGGAAACATTTCACGATTTGGAAATATTTATCCATTCCACCCACCATCAATAATTGTTTGAAAGTTTGTGGAGATTGTGGCAAAGCATAAAATTGTCCTTCGTTCATACGGCTTGGTACAACGAAATCTCTTGCTCCTTCAGGAGTAGATTTAATTAAATAAGGCGTTTCAACTTCGCAGAAATCTAAATCAGATAAATATTTACGAACTTCCATCGCTACTTTATGACGGAATAACAAACTGTTTTTTACAGGATTTCTTCTGATGTCTAAATAACGGTATTTCATTCTGATATCTTCTCCGCCATCGGTTTCATCTTCGATTGTAAATGGAGGCGTTAAAGCTGCATTCAAAATTGTCAATTCTGAAACTAAAATTTCGATTTCACCAGTCGGAATATTTTTGTTTTTGGCTTCACGCTCAATCACAGTTCCTTTAACCTGAATTACAAATTCTCTCCCAAGAGTTTTTGCTAATTCAAAAACAGTTTTCTCAGTACGGCTTTCGTCGAAAATAAGTTGTGTAATTCCGTAACGGTCACGCAAATCAACCCAATTCATAAATCCTTTATCGCGTGATTTTTGTACCCAGCCTGCAAGCGTAACTTCGGTATTAATATTTGAGGCGTTTAACTCGCCACAATTATGACTTCTATACATGATCAAAATTTTAGACTGCAAAAGTAAACACAAAATTCAAATTAATATAGAAAAGTGTGCAACTAGATGAGTATTAATTTGAAATATTTTGTTAATTGTTAAATATTGGCGTTCTAATTTCTTTAGATTTGAGGTATTAATTTCAAACTTTAATATATATGAAGAAATTTTTCGTCACTGGCCTATTGATTTTTAGTGCTTTGAATGTTATTGGTCAAGCCAAAAATCAAATCAAATTTACTGCTAAAATTGCGAATCGAAATAGTGATACTTTAGTCATACAAGGAAAAGATTTTAAGAAAGTTATTCCGATTAACAAAAAGGAAGTTTTTGTGGCTTCATTTGATGCCCCAAAAGGATTTTATGTGTTTTCTGACGGAATTGAATCTTCGAGATTATATTTGAAGCCAAATTCTGTGGTAAACTTAACGATGAATGCCAAAGAATTTGATGAAACGATTGTTTATAAAGGTAAAGGTGTAGACGAAAGTAATTTTCTTGCACAACAATCTTTAAGGAATGAAAAACTTGAAGAAGGTTTTTCTAAAGGGTCTGATGAATTTGCTGTATTATTTGAGGCTAAGAAAAAGGCGGATGTTGAAAGTTTGGAAAAAGGATCTTTTGATCCGGAATTTGTAACGGCGATGCAAAGTAACTTTGAACGTTTCAATCAATATGCTTCGCAAGAATATGAAAGAGTGTCAAAAGCAAAGAAAATGGTTGGTAAATCATCGCCTGATTTTGATTTTGAAAATCATAAAGGAGGAAAAACAAAGCTTTCTGATTTAAAAGGGAAATATGTTTATATTGATCTTTGGGCAACATGGTGTGGGCCTTGCAGAGCTGAAATTCCGTATTTGCAAAAAATTGAAGAAAAGTATCATGGAAAAAACATTGAATTTGTGAGTATTTCGGTTGATGCCTTAAAAGATCATGACAAATGGCAAAAATTTGTAACAGATAAACAATTAGGAGGAATTCAATTATTTTCAGATAATGAGTGGAAATCTGATTTTGTAACAAGTTATGAAGTAAACGGAATTCCGAGATTTATTCTAATTGATCCGACAGGGAATGTTGTGAGTTCTGATGCTGCAAGACCCTCTTCTCCAGAACTTCAAATGCAATTAGATTCTATATTGAATTAATTTCTGTACAAAATTGATAACGATTTCGTAATATTGGATTTTTTCTAAAATCCCAGTAAAACCAATGCTTAAGCGTTGGTTTTTTTGTTTTTTGAGAATTTCCAATGTTAAGCTTTTATCTAATGTTACCAAATTGTTAAGTAAAAGTTTGTTTAATGTAAACTTATGATTATATTTGATAACGATTTGATAACATTAATACCTAAAGATATGAAAAAGTGTGTAATTTTAGTTGCAATATTGTTCTCTGGAATTTTAGTTGCACAAGAAGTAAAACCCGAATTAGAAGCTGTTGGAAACAAGGTAAAAGCTACTTATTATTATGATAATGGTAAAGTACAACAAGAAGGCTTTTTTAAGGATGGTAAACTGGATGGCGTTTGGGTATCATATGATGAAAATGGGAATAAAGTTGCCGTAGGAGAATACACAGATGGATTGAAAACTGGAAAATGGATTTTCTTTAATGAAAAAAGCCTATGCGAAGTTGCTTATGAAAACAGCAGAATCAGCTCAGTTAAAAACTTACAGAAAAATGCTTTAGCAAATAGTAACTAAAGTAATTTCGAAGATACAAATAAAGAACCGCTTTTTATGAGCGGTTTTTTTATGCTTTCAACTTTTTGCAGCTTTTCTTCTTTCTTCCGTACCAGATTATAAAACCTGATACTGGCAGAGCTGCTGCTATTAAACTTACAATAAAAGCTATAATTTTTCCGGGTAAATCCAGAATCTGGCCTGTATGAATTCCGTAGTTCATTTCGACAACTTGCAAGCCTAAACTCTTTTTATTGTAAGGATCGCTTTGAAGTAGTTTTCCGTCAAGCGGATGAAAATAATAATTACTCTGATGATCATATCTTAAGGTATGAGGGTAGGCACCTGTATTTATAATATCCCCTTTTTGATGTGGAAACGTAACGTAAAACATCTCAGATTTTGGCTGTAATTTTTCAGTTTCGATAAACGCCCGATCAACAGCAATTATGCTATTAGTTTTAAATTTTGTTGTATCAATTATTGGCGCTTTGGTTTCAAGTGCTTTGTCTCCGCCAAAATTAAAAGTTTTATAAATCCCGTCGCCAACCCATTCGTAGGTAAAAGTCAAACCGGTAATCGCAATAATGGTTGCAATAAGCGCAATATAAAATCCGGAAGTATTATGCCAGTCGTAATTTACACGACGCCAGCGAGCGGACCATTTTACAGATAAGCTTCTTTTTATATCGCTTTTTCGTTTCGGCCACCATTGAATAATTCCTGAAATCAACAGTAAAATAAAGATTATGGTTGCACCGCCAATAATGTGTTTTCCAATATAATCGGGAAGGAGTAGATATAAATGAATGTATTCGACAATAATAAAAAAATCAGTTTTTGGATTTTCGGTTTTTAGATATTTTCCCGTGTACGGATTAAAATACAGGTATAAATTTTCAGTTTCAGAGTAAGTATAGACAATCGCAGACCGATTTCTCCCATAATAAGAAACCATACTTGCTGTATTCTTTGGAGCAATGTCTTTTGCCTTTTGCTGTAATACAGATGGAGAGAGAAAAGGTTTATTTTGGGTTTCAACTAATCGCCATTCTTTTCTTGTAATGTCTTTTATTTCATCATGAAAACAAAAGATACATCCTGTAATACTTATTATAAAAACAATAAGCCCGGAAATTAATCCGAGCCATTTATGTAGAAAACGTACTTGTTTTTTGAATCCCATCTTTTGAATAAAAGCGTAAAAGTATATGCTAAATCAATAAGAGACAAATATTTTAGTTCTTTTCAAATAAAAGAGATTATAAAGTTAATTGCGGAGTAGATGGTTCACGCAAAGTCGCGAAGTCGCAAAGAGTACAAAAACTTTGCGACTTCGCGACTTTGCGAGATTATTTTAAATGGATCTTATTATTTTCTTTGATTAAAAAGGTAAAACATTTCAATTATTTTTCGGCAACAGCCTCTTTTTTAGGTTTAAGATGGTACGCAACATAAAGTGATATTGAAGCCAGAACAATCCAGAAAACATCGATAACAAAAACCTGAATTTTATTCTCCATAAAAGAAGTCCAAAACCAGTTTCCGGAAACAATTCCGTTTGTAATCGGGATTAAAAAACCTAAAATACTTCCTAAAATCAAACAGCATTTATTGGTGAAAGCATCATTCTTTTTAAGGATAAAAAAGAGGGTAAGAATCAGCCATCCCACAAAATAAAACGTATAAAGATTATCCTGAGTCAAAGGATAAAATATTTTAGTAACGATAAAGGCAAGGGCGGTAATTGGATACATGCTCAAACAAATGGCCAAATAAATGCGAACAACGGCATTATTAAAACGTCTTTTCTTTTCAGGCATATTGTTTTTTTGTCTTGCAACGAGCCAAATCATAACTCCCGAAATGATCACAAAACAGGTAATAATTCCTAAAATGAAGCTGACTATTTTTAAAGCGTAACCACCGTAATCACCATAGTGAATTCTGTACAAAACATTTTTGACGATATCTAAATAACTGGTTTGCGTAACAGGGTTTTTCTTTGCAATTTCTTTTCCATCAGAAACACGGTAAAGTACTTTTCCAATCCCAGTGAATTTTTTGTGATTAGGCAATTCACCTTCAACCAAAATATGCATATTGGCATCACCATAATTCTGAATAAAAACGCGGGTAACTTCAAAATCGGACCAATTGTTTTTTGCTTTCGCAACCAACTGATCAATATTAAAAGGAGTAGCCAGTTTTTTATTTTCAAATTTATATTGAGGATCTGTGTATTCTAATTCTTTATATAATTTGTCCTGATCGCCTTGATATAAAGCCATGACAGCTGGAGCAACTATCAAAAGCTTAATCATGAAAAAAGCTCCTGTAACAGCATAAACAAATTGAAAAGGCAGACCAATCATTCCTAAAGCGGTATGTGCATCTGTCCACAATGTTTTTAATTTTTCCTTTGGACGGAAAACATAAAAATTAGAAACTATTTTTTTCCAATGCAATAAAACACCTGTAATAATAGCAAACAAGAAAAATAGCGCAATAAAGCCAGAAAGATAATATCCAACAGGATATGGAATTTGAGCAAGAAAATGCAATCGGTATAAAAACTCACCTAAAGAATAGGATTCTTCATAAGTAAAGGTTTTGAAAGATTTAGTGTCCAAATAAAAAAACGAACCTTCTTTTTGTTTAGCAGGAGCCAAAGTATCTTTAGTGCCTTCCATGTAAATGGCAACTCTTCTTTCTGTACTTGGTTTAGAAATTGTAATATCTCTTCCATGTAAGACATATTGTTTGTCTAACTTTTGCAAAGCTTTATTGTAGTCTAACTGAATTTCTTTTGTAATAGCAGTAGATTCACTTCTTTCCCAATTGATGATTTCATCTCTAAAAAAAGAAAAAGATCCTGCAAAGAAAATTACAAAAAGGACAACACTAATAACGATTCCGCTAACAGTATGGGTGTGAAAGTAGATATTATAATTACGGTTGCTCATGAGTTATTGTGTCATTGGATTATAGGTTTGACCCAAATAAATAAAAAGAGAAAAAATTAAGGTAAGCAGTATATAAATACCCCAGATTTTCCATCCGCTTTTTGCCAGAAATGCAATTACCATTAATGCTACCCACAAAATAAAACCAGTAAAAGCCATTGTCATTAAAATATTTGCTCTGTTGAACCATGAAGCCAAAGCCAAATGAAAAGTAACAGAAACAAAATAGCCGCCTAGAATGGCAGCGGTAATTTTGGCAAAGCGTTGCCATTTTGATTGGGTTAAATATTTTGGATTTGCTGGCATAGACTGCTTAAGTAATTAGTAATAATAAAATTCTAATAAAGCGATAATTATAAAGAACAATAAAAGAGCAATGCTATTTACTTTTTTTAGTGGTTTTAAAATGATAATCAAACTGCCAATTGCCATAAGCTGAACAAAAAACATGAGAGTACCGCAACATAATGATTGTGTAAAAAGCCATACTGAGTAAGCTAATAAAAGAAGTAATAATCCTGTAATTTTAGTTTGTTTTGGATTGTTTTTCATCCATTTTTCAAAACCTAAATCATAAGACAAAGTCGCTCTTTTTGAGGTGTAATACAGCGTATAAAAAGCTAAAAAAACGATAAGACTGGCAATTGTTATCATCATCTTAAAAATTTAAAAACACCTTTCTGGTTTAACAGAAAGGTGTTTTTTGTTGTTTTCTATTAGAATTTATAGGAGAAATTTGCTGATACACTTCTCATGTTTTTTGGGTGAATTGTAGACCAGCCATCATATGTATCGATGTTTGAAATATTATCAAGTTTAAGAGTCAAAACATACTTTTCAGTTCCGTAGAAAATAGATGAATTTAAAACCGTGTAAGATGGTAATGTAAATTGACCCGTTACGGTTCTGTTCATGATTTTATTCTTATCAGCATAATTTCCTCCAAAACCTAAACCAAAGCCTTGTAAATCTCCTTCAGAAAATTTATAGCTTGCCCAAAGGTTTGCCGTGTTTTGTGGCCCTGCGCTTTCTGGTCTGTGACCTACGAAATCCGGATCACCAGCAGTCAAAAGAGCATCATTATAGCTGTATCCGGCAACAATGTTTAAGCCTGTAATCGGGTTTGCAACGATTTCAGCTTCGAAACCTTTGTTTCTTTGTCCACCGTTTTGGTAAGAGGTTTGCGTTGTAGCAGTATAAACGGTATAAACCTGATCTGTTACTTTAATGTCGTAGTAGCTGAATGTAGCATAAAGTTTGTCCTGAAAAATATTCAATTTTGTTCCAACTTCAAATTGATTTGCATGCTCAGGAGAGAAAGTTCGTGGTTGAGAAGTTCCATCGGGTAAAACATCATTTACCGGAGCAGTATTAGCAAAACCATCCATATAGTTAGCAAAAATCGAAACTTTGTCTATAATTGGCTGGTAAACTAAACCAAATTTAGGAGAAAGAGAAGTTTGGTTATAATCGTCAGCATTTGTGCTAACATCACCTTCTGTCATAAAACGGTCAACACGCAAACTTGCCATTGCAGATAAACCTGGAGTAAAGTTGATTACATCAGATACATAAGCACTGTAAACTTCTTGTTTTGTTTTATTATTGTTCATTGGAGCTGTCGCTAAAAGCGCATCAGATCCTGCTTTTGTTAAGATTCCGCTATCACCATTTGTGATGTATTTCGCTGGGTCAGTAATACCGTAAAGGTTTTCATTTACTGTTTTCAAATCAAGATTTCCAATATAAATAAGTCCATTTCCTACATATCCTGATCCATTGTCAATAGCACCTCTATTGAAGTAATCTAAACCGGCAACAATTCGGTTTCTCATGTTTCCGATTGCAAAGTCACCAATAAAGTTTTGTTGAATGTCAGTTGTTAAAGTTGTAGAGTTTTGGTAGTTCATGTAACGGGCTAAAACAATACCTTCTGAAATTGCAGTTGGTGCAGATTGTGTACCTTCATAAATGTAAGAATAGTATCCATCTGATTTTGATGATCCTCTGGAAACTACAGTTTGAGAACTCCATTGATCAGAAAATTTATAGTTCATTTGTCCCTGAAGGTTAAATGACGGAGTTTCGATTGCCAATTCATTACTTGTGTAAGAACGTTTGTTGTCATACCCTAATTCATCAATATTATGAACTCTCAATGCAGCTCCTCTGTCTAAAAATAACATTGTTGGATTAGTAGCTCTGTAATTCATGAATTCAGTGTTGATGAAAAACGAAAGTTTATCGCTAACCTGATAAGATAAAGAGGGTGCAAAAAAGAATGATTTTTTAAATCCTGCATCCTGAAAACTGTTTTCAGTATGATAAGCTGAATTTACCCGAACGTTAATTTTGTGCTCTTCATCTAATGGAGTATTAACATCAACAGTAACGCGGTTTAAACCATAACTTCCTGCTGTGTAATCTACTATTCCTCCAAAATGGTCGTATGGTTTTTTAGTCGTTAAGTTTATTAAACCTCCATAAGAGATTAAACTGCTTCCAAATAAAGTTCCAGACGGTCCTTTTATTACTTCAATTTTATCAATATTTGCAGGATCAATACTTCCGTTTGTTAATCCTGGCAGTCCGTTGATCATGGTTGGCTGTACAGCAAATCCTCTTAAAGAGAAATAACCTGCACCGTCGCCTCCACGTCCTGTAGAAGCCCAAAGAGGAGATAATCCCGGAGCATTTTTAAGTGCGTCATCAATATTAGTAACCACTTGTTCCTTTAAAAGTTCGTTTGTGATTGTGGTATAAACTTGTGGGTTTTCAAGATTTTTAAGAGGCAGTCTTGACACTTGTTGTGTTTCTTTGCGGGCAAATGTATTTTTTTTAGCATTGCCATTAATTACAATTTCGTCTAACTGTTCAGAGTTTGAACTAATAGTAAAATCCTCTATAATTTCGTCTCCACTATTTAGAGTAATGCTTTTTTCTTTAGAGGTAAAGCCAACAGCAGAAACTCGTAGTATATAATTTCCTGGTTTTAGATTTTTAATCTCGTAGTGACCTGTATTGTCAGTATTGGTTCCAATTTTTGTACCTTTTAAAGTTATTGAAACGTTATCTGCGGGCTGATTTGGTGTTAAGGTGATTTGGCCTTTAATTGTTGCTTTTTCCTGGGCCCAAATTGATGTGCTTGTTAATAATAAGAAACAAACGCTCAAAAAAGAAATGGTAACTTTATATTTCATTTTTTATTTAGAATTGATTTGAATAGTGCAAATTTAAGTCGCGAACACCACCTATACAAGTTATTTTTATTTATTCTAAATAAATTATTTTTTAAGGGTTAAAATTTTCATTTTCTCAAAAAATTAACATCTTAAGCTAATCTTAAGCTATTGTTAAGCAGAAAAAAAGCCTGTTCAATGAAGAACAGGCTTTTAATATTGTTGAAAAATTACTTTAAATTACAACTCTAAAGCACGTTTAGCATCGCCATTCATCAATAATTCTAATGGATTTTCTAAGGCTTCTTTAACAGCAACCAAGAAACCAACTGACTCACGTCCGTCGATAATTCTGTGATCGTAAGAAAGAGCAACGTACATCATTGGGTGAATTTCAACTTTACCGTTTACAGCGATTGGACGCTCGATAATGTTGTGCATTCCTAAAATTCCTGATTGAGGAGGGTTGATGATTGGAGTACTTAACATACTTCCAAAAACTCCACCATTAGTAATAGTGAAAGTTCCACCAGTCATATCGTCAACAGTAATTTGACCATCACGAGCTCTTAAAGCTAATCTTTTGATTTCAGCTTCAATTCCACGGAAAGTTAATAGTTCAGCGTTGCGAACAACAGGAACCATTAAACCTTTTGGTCCGGAAACTGCGATAGAGATATCAGCAAAATCGTAAGCGATTTTGTAATCACCATCCATCATTGAGTTAACATCCGGATATAATTGTAAGGCTCTTGTAACTGCTTTTGTAAAGAAAGACATGAAACCTAATCCTAAACCACCATGTTTCGCTTTGAATGCATCTTTGTATTCATTACGAATTTGGTTGATTGGCGTCATGTTAACTTCGTTGAAAGTCGTTAACATTGCTGTTTCGTTTTTCGCAGAAACTAGTCTTTCTGCTACTTTACGACGTAACATTGATAATTTTGTACGCTCAGTTCCACGGCTTCCACCAGTTGGAGTTCCCATTGAAGGTACTGCATTTACAGCGTCATCTTTTGTGATTCTTCCACCTTTACCAGTTCCTGAAACTGTTGCTGGTGCTATATTTTTTTCGTCTAATATTTTTCTTGCTGCTGGAGATGGAGTTCCAGCTGCGTAACTTGTTGCTGCTGGCGCTGCTGCCGGAGCAGGAGCTGCTTTTGGGGCTTCAGCTTTAGGTACCTCAGCTTTCGGCGCTTCAGCTACTGGAGCCGCTGGTGCATCACCTGCAGGTTTTGCTGCATCTGTATCAATTAAACAAACGACAGCTCCTACTGCAACTGTATCACCTTCTTCAGCTTTAAGCGTAATAATTCCGCTCATTTCAGCAGGCAATTCAAGAGTAGCTTTATCTGAATCAACTTCAGCAATAGCTTGATCTTTCTCTACATAATCTCCGTCTTTTACTAACCAAGTTGCAATTTCAACTTCTTTTATTGATTCCCCTGGTGATGGGACTTTCATTTCTAAAATCATCTTTGTTTTTGTTTAAGGTTTTTATGGTTTAAAATTTCAGGTCATCAAACTTGAAACTTTAAACTTGAAACATTCTTTTTTATCTGAATAAATTTTTATCGAAAACCATTCTAATTGCATCAGCATGGCGACGTTTTGCACGTGTATAACTTCCTGATGCTGGTGCAGCGTAAGCTTTTAATGAAGCTAATCTCCATTTTACAAGATCAAAGTTCATTAACATAAAGCTGTAAGCTCCCATGTTTTTAGGCTCTTCTTGTGCCCAAACATAATCATCAGCATTTGGATATTGTGCAATAATTGCTTTTAATTGTTCAACCGGTAAAGGGAATAATTGCTCGATACGAACAACTGCAACGTCATTTCTTCCGTTGTTTTCTCTTTCTGCAACAATATCATAGTAGAATTTACCTGTAACAAAAACTAAAGTTTTTACTCCTTTTTTATCTACTGTATTGTCGTCAATTGTTTCCTGGAAACTTCCTGTTGCTAGTTCATCTGCTGTAGAAACGCATCTTGGGTCACGCAATAAACTTTTTGGAGAGAACACTACCAAAGGCTTACGGAAATTCGTTTTCATTTGTCTTCTCAACAAGTGGAAGAAGTTGGCCGGAGTTGTACAATCTGCAACGTACATATTTTGTCTTGCACAAAGTTGTAAATAACGCTCCATTCTTGCAGAAGAGTGTTCTGCACCTTGTCCTTCATATCCGTGAGGCAATAGTAAAACAATACCGTTTTGGTTGTTCCATTTATCTTCACCACATGAAATATATTGGTCAATCATAATTTGCGCTCCATTAGAGAAATCTCCAAATTGTGCTTCCCAAATCGTTAATGCATTTGGATTTGCCAATGCATATCCATAATCAAAACCAAGAACGCCATATTCAGATAATAGAGAATTGAACACGCCGAATTTTCCTTTTTTGTTTTCGATAGCATCTAATAAAACTACTTCTTCTTCAGAATCTTCAACTTTAACTACCGCATGACGGTGAGAGAAAGTACCACGTTCTACGTCCTGACCAGAAATACGAACATCAAATCCTTCAGTTAAAAGAGATCCGTAAGCTAACGCCTCAGCAGTTCCCCAGTCAATAGTGTTATTGTCGTATCCTGTTTTTCTATCTGTAACAATTTTAGTTATCTTATTGATGAATTTTTTGTCAGATGGTAAAGTTGAGATGGTATTGATAATAGAATCCAGTCCTTTTTTATCAAAAGTAGTGTCAACTTTTTGAAGCATTTGTGTATCAGTTACCTGAACAAATCCGTCCCATTCATTTTTCATGAATGGAGTTATAATGGTCAAATCTTTTTTACGGGAAGCTTCTAGATTCTGCTCCAAATCCGATTTGTATTCTGTTTCCAGAGCATTTACATAAGAAGCATCGATTACGCCATCAGACAATAATTTCTCTGCATAAATATCCCTTGGGTTTTTATGTTTTGCGATAATTTTATATAAAACCGGTTGAGTAAAACGAGGTTCATCACCTTCGTTATGACCGTATTTTCTGTATCCTAATAAATCGATAAATACGTCACGTCCAAATTGCATTCTGTAGTCTAATGCAAACGATACTGCGTGTACAACAGCTTCAGCATCATCAGCATTTACGTGTAATACTGGTGAAAGCGTTACTTTGGCAACATCTGTACAATAAGTTGATGAACGAGCGTCTAAATAATTGGTTGTAAAACCAACCTGATTATTAATTACAATATGGATTGTTCCTCCAGTTTTGTAACCGTCAAGCTGAGCCATCTGAATGATTTCGTATAAGATACCCTGTCCTGCAATTGCAGCATCTCCGTGAACGGCGATAGGTAATACTTTAGAGAAATCGTCAGCATAATATTTATCTTGTTTTGCTCTTGTGATTCCTTCAATAACAGCTCCAACAGTTTCTAAGTGCGAAGGGTTTGGTGCTAAATTGATGTTGATACTTTTTCCTGATCTTGTTTTTTTGTCAGCAGTAAGACCTAAGTGGTATTTTACGTCACCATCAAAATATTCCTGATCGTAATCTTTACCGTCAAACTCACCAAAAATATCCTGAGTAGATTTTCCGAAGATGTTTGCCAAAACGTTCAAACGACCACGGTGTGCCATTCCCATTACGAATTGTTCAACACCTTTTTCAGCAGCTTGCTCGATCAAAGCATCTAAAGCTGGAATAATAGATTCTCCACCTTCTAGTGAAAAACGTTTTTGTCCAACATATTTAGTGTGTAAGAAGTTCTCGAAAGAAACTGCTTCGTTTAATTTATTTAAGATTGTTTTCTTTTCTTCTGTAGAAAAATTAGGCTGATTAACATTAACTGCTAATTTATCCTGGATCCATTTTACAACACCAGGATTTCTGATGTACATATATTCAATTCCAATATGCTGGCAGTAAATCGATTTAAGACGAGTTACAATATCCTGTAAAGTAGATGGTCCAACTCCGATAGTCTTAGCTGCATCAAAAACGGTTGAAAGATCAGCACTTGTTAGTCCGAAATTTTCAATATCTAAGGTTGGAGATGAAGTTCTACGGTCACGAACCGGATTTGTTTTTGTAAACAAATGCCCGCGCGTACGGTAACCATCAATTAATTTTAATACGTTGAATTCTTTTTGTAACTTTTCAGAAACCTGAGTGTAATCTGTGCTTGGGCTAGTCACATATTCAACGATTTGTTGAACCGGATTTTCGTCATTATAAGTCGTCTGTCCAAAGTCGAAACCTTGAAAAAAACTTCTCCAGCTTGGCTCAACGCTATCTGGGTTAACTAAATACTGATCATATAATTGTGCGAAAAACTCTGTATGCGCTGCATTTAAAAATGAAAACCTATCCATAATATTAGTGAATATACTTTTTGTTAAATAGAATGGCAAAAGTACAACAATCACATTTATTTAAATCTTTTTTTTACGTACTTTTACGTAAAAATTTGTTAAAAATAGACACAACTATGAATAAAAATCAAATTTCAATCGTTTTCAAACCTTTTTATGTGATTATGGTACTGTTTTTTTTTAATTATACCAGTGCACAGCAAAATTATGTTATAGATCAGAGTCCTAACTTTTGGGATAAAGTTCAGTTCGGAGGTGGTTTAGGACTTGGATTTGGATCTGGATATACCAATATTTCTGTAATGCCAAGTGCAATTTATAATGTTAATGAGATTGTGTCGCTGGGGGTTGGACTGCAATTTGGTTACTTATATCAAAAAAATTATTACGACTCTTTCGTCTATGGAGCAAGTTTTTTAACCTATGTAAATCCGATTCCGCAAATTCAGTTATCTGCCGAATTGGAACAGGTGAGAGTCAATACAAATTATGAAGCAACCTATTATTTCCCTGCTTATTCTGATAATTTTTGGAACACAGCCTTATATCTCGGTGCTGGTTACAGAACCGGGAATGTAACAATTGGCGCACGTTATGATGTCTTGTATAATCCAAACACGAGTCTTTACGGCTCTGGATTTATGCCTTTTGTGAGGGCGTATTTTTAGGAGGTTCAAAGGCTCAAAGGTTCAAAGCAACAAAGGTTTTACTCATTGACGCAAAGTAAGGAAAACTCTGTCCCTTTGCTACTCTGCACCTTTGTACCCTTTACTTAAAATTCTTCCTAAACCAAACCTTCTGCCATTCTCTTTTTAAAATCAAAAACGAAACCTGTTCAGCAAGAATCACTAAATCGGAGCCATCGAGTTTTTTAATTTCAGGTTCAGAAACATCAATAATATAAAGGAGATTCAAATATTCAGCGAACTTGTACTGAATCATTCGGTAGATTTTTTCATGTAGCTGAATCTTTAATTCTTCGGGAGAAATGCTTAAAGGGAAATCAATTCCTTCATTGGCCAAATTAAAATCCTTGTTGATTTGTTCAATCAGGTTGAGGTATAAAGTGGCTGCCTGAGCTTCTGCTAACAACGATTCGGTATTGATTGGTGCTACAAACATTTTAATTTTAGATTTTAGATTGCTGATTTATGATTGTAGATTTTTTGATGTTGAAAACTGAAAATTGCGACTGAAAACTAAACCTTGCGTCCCATTAAATTCTCGCCGAAAGTTCTTAGAATGTCTTTTTTCTCGGCATTGATATTCATTTTTTCTAAAGTTTCAAAAGCTTTAAAAGTGTACATTTCAATCGCTTCCTGTGTGGCTTCTGAAGCTCCGGATTCGTTAAAAATGACTTTTGCAGTTTCTATTTTTTCTGAATTATCTTCTAATTGCAATCCGAATAATTTTTGTAATTCTGATGCTTTTTCTTCAGATGAAAATTCAATCGCTTTAAGATATAAATAGGTTTTTTTGTTTTCGATGATATCACCGCCAACTTGTTTCCCGAAAGTTTCAGGATCTCCAAAAGCATCTAAATAATCATCCTGCAACTGAAAAGCCAATCCTAAATTAAGTCCGAAATCATAAATTAAATCGGCTTCTTTTTCAGAAGTTTTGGCTACAATTGCACCCATTTTCATGGCCGCGGCAACTAAAACGGCTGTTTTGTATTCAATCATTTTCAGGTATTCAGGAATGGTAACGTTGCTTCTTTCTTCAAAATCAACATCCCATTGTTGTCCTTCGCAAACTTCAAGGGCAGTTTTGCTGAATAATTTCGCCAAATCCCTAAAAACGGCTGGTTCGTATTGTTCAAAATATTGATACGCAAGAATTAGCATCGCGTCACCAGAAAGAATTCCGGTGTTGATATTCCATTTTTCATGCACGGTTACTTTTCCTCTTCTCAAAGGCGCGTCGTCCATAATATCATCATGAACTAAAGAGAAATTATGAAAAACTTCGACCGCCATTGCTGCCGGAAGCGCTATTTTATAATCGGCATCAAAAACTTCGGCAGCCATTAATGTTAGTACAGGACGCATTCTTTTTCCTCCAAGACCTAAAATATAAGTGATAGGTTCGTAAAGATTTTTAGGCTCTTTGCTTATACTTTGGCTTTCTAAATAATTAATGAAAAATTCCTGGTACTGACTAATATCGTGCATAAAATGAAAATCTGATTATCGAGGCTCAAAGATACAATTCAAATATGAATTATTCCGTCCAAAAATCTAAATGGTAATCAAGATTTAAAATCAGTCAGAATTGAACTCAATTTAAAGGCGTTAAAAATATTTTAAAAAAACACGGAAACTTTTTTGGTGTTTAGAGTTTCCTGTCTATATTTGCAATCTTTAACGGAAACTTTGAACACTATAAAAGTTTCCAAAAGAAATTCAGGTATTTTTTGAACTAACAAAACCAAATATTTATGAAAACAACATGGACCTTAGATTCTAGCCAGTCAGATGTTTTAATTAAGATGAGACATTCGATCATTGCCTATTTAGGAGGAACTACAAATAAATTTGATGGTTATGTTAGTATTGAAGACAATGAAATCGAAGATGCTTCGGTTGAATTTTCATTGGATATTAATAATAAAAATGACAGTTTTCAGCAAATCGATTCTCACATGCAACTCAATGATTTATTCAATGTGAATGAGCATCCGATTATCAGTTTTAAATCGACTTCATTTCAAAAAATCAATAATAACATTAATTTTTTCAAAGGTGATTTAACCATAAAAGATGTCACTAAAGTTGTAGAACTTGATGCAGAATTTATCGGTATCAACTCATACAATGGAGAGAGAAAAGTTGCTTTTGAAATCAAAGGAGATATTAAACGTCAGGACTTCGGTTTAGATTATAATGCGTACAACTACAATGGTGGTTTAGCATTAGGAAAGGATATTAAACTTATTGCAAATTTAGAATTCAGCATATAAATCTTACTTAATGAAAAAATTAACGTAAAATTATTACAAATACAACGGAAACTATTTTTTAGGTTTTAGTTTCCTAAGTATATTTGTAATGCAATTTTAAAATCAAAATGAAAGATAAAATTATATCAAAAGCGAGTGAATTATTTTTAAGACTCGGTTTTAAAAGTGTTACGATGGATGATATTGCAGGAGAAATGTGTATTTCGAAAAAAACGATTTACAAATATTTTTGTAATAAAGAGGTTTTGATTGAAGAGAGTACTTCGATGGTGCATAAACAAGTTCATGAAGTTATTGATACCATTGTGGCAAAAAATTATAATGCGATTCATGAGAATTTTGAGATCAGAGAAATGTTTCGCGATATGTTTAAAAATGCCACGGATACGTCTCCTCTTTATCAGTTGAAAAAGCATTATCCTGAAATATATCAAAACGTAATGACACATGAAATCGATCAGTGCAATCATTATTTTAAAGATAATATTCTGAAAGGAATCCGTGAGAATTTATACAGACCGGATTTGAATATTCCTTTGTATGTGAAATTTTATTACACGCTGATTTTTCATATTAATGAAACTACGGTTTCTGAAAGAGAAGCACAAAAAATAGAATTGGAAGCGTTGGAATATCACACCAGAGCTATGGCGACCCCGGAAGGAATTTTGGAATTAGAAAAACAACTTAAAAAAATTACTCTTAATTAATCTATATATATGAAACGAATAATTCTTATATTTTTGTGTTCAATTGGTTTGACTGCCAGCGCACAAGTCCAGACTTTAACCTTAAAAGATGCTCTTAACTATGCGCTTCAAAACAAAGCGGATGCTAAGAAATCTAAATTACAGGTTGAAAATAGTGAATATCAAATTCAGGAAATTCGCTCCAGAGCATTACCGCAAATTTCAGGTAATGCAAGTTTAACTTATAATCCAATTTTGCAAACTAATGTTATTGATGGAGGTTCTTTTGGTCAGCCAGGAACTACCATTCAGGCGACTTTTGGCCAAAACTGGACTTCAGGAGCCGGGATTTCTTTAAGTCAGGCTTTGTTTGATCAATCTGTTTTTACAGGATTACGAGCTGCAAAATCTACTCGTGAATTTTATCAAATTAATGATCAGTTGACAGAAGAGCAAGTAATAGAAAGAGTTGCAAATAATTACTACGGTGTTTATGTACAACGCGAAAGATTAATTTTATTAGATAGTAATTACGTTAATACGACTAAAGTTCGCAATATAGTTCAAGGACAATTTGACAACGGATTGGCTAAAAAAATTGATTTAGACCGTATTATCGTAAAAATGTCAAACATTGATACAGAGCGTCAACAAATTAAAAATCAGATTACTTTACAGGAAAATGCGTTGAAGTTTTATATGGGAATGCCTATTGAAGCACAAATCGTAATTCCAAAAGAAGAATTTGAAGTGGTTCCGGCTGCATTAACAGAAGTTCCTAATGTTGAAAACAGAACGGAATATTTGCTTTTGAAAAAACAAGAAGAGCTTTTAGTATTTAATAAAAAAGCTACGGAAGCACTTTATTATCCAACATTAAACTTAGTTGCTGGTTATAATTATATAGGTCAGGGCCCTGAAATGCCTCTTTTTGCTAAACCAAAAGATGGCGTTTATTGGTCAGACTACTCTGCAATTGGATTGAATTTACACGTACCAATTTTTACAGGTTTCGGAACTCGTGCTAAAGTAAGACAAGCCGATGTTGAAATCAGATCACTTCAGGAAGATATTAAAGACACCAAACTTTCACTTGATCTGGATTACAGAAACGCAATGGCTCAAATTGAGAACAACCTTATCACGATTAATAATCAAAGGGAAAACATGCGTTTGGCAAAAGAAATTTTAAGCGATACAAAAAATAATTATCTTCAGGGATTAGCTTCATTAACAGATTTACTGGATGCTGAGAACGAATCTCTTGAAGCTCAAAATAATTTCACAAGAGCAGTTTTAAATTACAAAATTGCTGAGATAACACTAATCAAATCAAAAGGCGAACTAAAAACTCTTATTAAATAACTAAATAAAAATGAAGAAAACTATTATAACTATCGTAATCATAATTGCAGCATTGGCTCTGATTGGATTTGTCTTAAATAAGAATAAGAAAGAGAATAAAGAGAAAACAGATATTGTAGCAGAAAAAAATGCTGCGGTTTCAGTAAAAATTTCTCCTGTAAAAACAGAGGAAGTTTCATTGGACTTCGTTGCAAACGGAAATTTCCAACCTATTCAACAGTTGACATTCTCAGCTGAGAAATCTGGAAAAGTAATCAGCGTTTTGGCAAAAGAAGGTGATTACGTAAAAGTAGGTCAGACTTTATTAACAATGAGGGGAGATGTAATCAATGTGAATGCACAACAAGCACAGGCTGTATATGCAAATGCAAAATCTGATTATGCGAGATATGAAAATGCTTACAAAACGGGTGGTGTTACAAAACAGCAATTAGATCAGGCAAAATTAGCGTTGACAAATGCGCAATCTAGTTTAACACAGGCAAACATTAATGTTGGAGATACAAGAGTAAAAGCTCCAATTAGTGGTTTCATTAATAAAAAATACATTGAGCCGGGATCTATTTTAACCGGAATGCCTGCAACTGCATTGTTTGATATTGTTAATGTTTCTAAACTAAAATTAGTAGTAACAGTAAACGAAAATCAGGTTGCAAGTTTAAAAGTTGGAAATACTATTAACGTAACTGCTAGTGTTTATCCTGATAAAACTTTTTCTGGAAAAATAACTTTTATTGCTGCAAAAGCAGATGAGAGTTTAAACTTTCCAGTTGAAATTGAAATCGCAAACAACATCAACAACGACCTGAAAGCAGGTATGTACGGAACTGCAAATTTTGCTTCAAACCAACAAAAACAACATTTAATGGTTGTACCTAGAAATGCATTCGTAGGAAGTGTAAGCAGCAACGAGATTTTTGTAGCTGAAAATGGTGTCGCAAAATTGAAAAAAGTAACTGCGGGAAGAATTTTAGGAGATCAGGTTGAAATCATCAATGGATTATCTGATGGCGAAAAAGTAATTACTACCGGTCAGATTAACTTACAAGACGGTAATAAAGTAGAAATTATTAAGTAAGCTTTAAGCTATAGGCAATAAGCTATAAGCTTTTTTAAAAAGCCAATAGCTTATAGTCTAAAGTCGTAAACAAAATATGAAATTAAACCTTAAAGCTTAAAGCCTAGAGCCTAAAGCCTATAGCATTAAAAAAATATGAAATTAGCCGAAATATCCATAAAACGTCCGTCGTTAGTAATTGTATTGTTTACAATTCTGACACTTGGTGGATTGTTCAGTTACAGCCAGTTAGGTTATGAGCTGATCCCTAAATTTGAGCAAAACGTTATTACAATTTCTACAATTTATCCTGGAGCCTCTCCAAGTGAGGTAGAAAACACCGTAACCAAGAAAATTGAGGATGCGATTGCGTCCTTAGAAAATGTCAAGAAAATTGACTCGAAATCGTACGAAAGTTTGTCTATTGTTTCGATTACATTGACATCAAATGCAAAAGTCGATTTCTCATTAAATGATGCGCAGCGAAAAATCAACGCGATTATTAGTGATTTACCCGATGATGCAGAGACCCCTTCACTAACCAAATTCTCGCTGAGTGATTTACCAATTATGACATTGGGTGCCAACGGAAAAATGGATGAAGCAGAGTTTTATGACTTAATTGATAAAAAAATCGCTCCTATTTTATCTCGTGTACAAGGTGTAGCACAGGTAAATATTATTGGAGGTGAAGAACGTGAGATTCAGGTAAATCTTGATGCAGTAAAAATGCAGGGTTACGGATTATCTATTCCTCAGGTGCAACAAAATATTTTGACTTCAAACTTAGATTTCCCCACAGGAAACATTCAGACAAGAAATCAAAAAATATTAATTCGTTTAGCGGGTAAATATAGAAGTGTTGAAGAATTAAGAAACTTAGTAGTTTCTTCTCAAAACGGAATTCAAATTCGTTTAAGCGATATTGCGGATGTTCAGGATACTCAAAAAATCGCTGAGAAAATATCTCGTGTAGATCAAAAAAGTGCAATTGTTTTACAAATCGTTAAACAATCTGATGCAAATGCGGTTGCGGTAAGTGAGCAGTTATTAAAAACAATTGCCACTCTTGAAAAAGATTATGAAAAAAATCATTTAAAACTAGAAGTAGCAAAAGACAGTACAATCTTTACGCTTGAAGCAGCAGACTCTGTGGTTCACGATTTATTGATTGCGGTAATTCTGGTAGCTTTTGTAATGTTGTTCTTCTTGCACAGTATTAGAAACTCGTTGATTGTAATGGTTTCTATTCCGGCATCTTTGATCGCAACATTTATTGGTATTTATTTAATGGGATATACTCTGAACTTAATGAGTTTATTAGGATTATCTCTGGTGGTTGGTATTCTTGTGGATGATGCGATTGTAGTATTGGAAAATATTTACAGGCACATGGAAATGGGTAAAAGCAGAATCCGTGCATCATACGATGGAACTGCAGAAATTGGTGGAACTGTAACTTCGATTACATTGGTAATTGTGGTTGTATTCTTGCCTATCGCGATGAGTTCTGGTTTAGTTTCTAATATTATTACACAATTCTGTGTTACCGTAATTATTTCAACTTTACTATCACTTTTAGCTTCATTTACTATTATTCCATGGTTATCATCTCGTTTTGGTAAATTAGAGCATATCGAAGGAAAGAATTTATTTGGAAGAGTAATTCTTGGCTTCGAAAGTTATTTAACTCGTTTTACAAACTGGGTTTCTGAATTATTGACTTGGTGTTTAGATCACTATGTTAAAACTATCTTAGTTGTATTGGTATTGTTCTTCGGATCAACAATAGGATTAATGGGTGGAGGTTTCATTGGAGGAGAGTTTTTTGCTTCTTCTGATAGTGGAGAGTTCTTAGTTCAAATCGAAATGCCAAAAGATGCTTCGTTAGAACAAACCAACTTCATGACGCAAAAAGCAGAAGCTTATTTGAAAGCTCAGGAATATGTTCACAGTCAGATTACAACAGTAGGACAAACTTCTGAAGGTTTTGGAGCATCGCAAGCTACAGCTTACAAAGCGGAGATTGACGTAAAAATGATCGAGCAAAAAGATCGTACGGATGATGCGAATGTATACGCTGCAAAAATTAAACGTAAACTTGAAAAAGTATTAGTTGGAGCAAAAGTAAAAACGGTCCCGGTTGGTATCTTAGGTACTGCTGAAGATGCAACTTTAGGATTGATCGTAACTGGTCCTTCAACAGAAGCGGCTATGGCATTTGCTAAACAGGCGGAAGCTGAATTACGTACAATTCCTGGAACAACCGAGATCAAATTAACGGTTGAAGATGGTAATCCGGAGATTAACGTTAAGGTGGATCGTGATAAAATGTCCGCTTTAGGATTGACATTACAAACAGTTGGTTTAACCATGCAAACTGCTTTTAGCGGAAACACAGACGGTAAATACAGAGCTGGTGAATACGAATACGACATCAACATCAGATATAATGCATTCGACAGAAAAAGTATTACTGATGTTAGTAATTTGATTTTCATCAATGCAGCAGGTCAACAAATTAAATTATCTCAATTTGCTACAATTACTGAAGGTTCAGGACCTAGCCAGTTAGAGCGTAGAGATAAATCAGCGTCGGTAACTGTAAAAGGACAAAACGTTGGGGTTCCGTCAGGAACAATTGTACAACAATGGCAGGTTAAATTAGACAAATTGAAAAAACCAGCAGGTGTAAACTATATCTGGGGAGGTGATCAGGAGAATCAGTCTGAAGGATTTGGTACTTTAGGAATCGCTTTATTAGCCGCTATTATTTTAGTTTACTTGGTAATGGTGAGTTTGTATGACAGTTTCGTTCACCCATTCGTAGTATTGTTTGCTATCCCACTTTCGTTTATTGGTGCGATGTTGGCATTAGCTTTAACAAATAACTCATTAAACATCTTTACCATTTTAGGTATCATTATGTTGATTGGTCTGGTGTGTAAGAATGCGATCATGCTTGTCGATTATACCAACCAAAGAAGAGCTGCCGGAGAATCAATCAGAACGGCATTAATTCAGGCGAATCACGCTCGTTTACGTCCGATTTTGATGACTACAATTGCGATGGTATTTGGTATGTTCCCAATTGCATTAGCGTCTGGAGCTGGCGCTGAATGGAAAAACGGATTGGCTTGGGTAATTATCGGAGGATTAATTTCTTCTTTATTCCTAACCTTGATTGTGGTTCCTGTTATTTATAACATCATGGAGAAAATTATTCATAAATTCTCTAAAGGAGAAAAAATCGATTACGAAGCTGAAATGGTTGCCGATTATGAGCATACCGAATTAAGCGAAGACGGTTTCAATCCGAAACATACGCACTAGAAAATTCAATAAAGAAATTCCAAATTCCAAAGGAATCTCAAATACAAAAAATCCCAAATTCCGAAAGGAGTTTGGGATTTTTTTATAAAAAAAATTAATCGTGGAACTTCTAAAATTTAGAATTTGGAATTTTTTATATTGGAATTTGAATTTCTTTATTCTTTAATAAATTTGATTGTTTTTGTCTTGCCTTCTGATTTTAATTTTAATAGATAAAGCCCTGAAGAAACCTGAGATAAATCAATTTCAGAATGATTGCTGTTTAATTTTTTTGATAAAACAGATTTTCCTGAAATAGAGAATATTTCAATTTCGTCAATAAGAGCCGTATTATTTAGAGTCAAAATATGTTTTACCGGATTTGGATAAAATTTAAAATTAGGCAAATTAAAATCTGAGGTTGAAAGCGCTCCGTTTGATTTTGCTGTAACAGCAAGACGTTCGACACTTTCGATTCCGTCTATCGTTTGCGAAGCGTAATAAGTAGTTCCATCAACAATAACTGTTGTTAAGGGTAAAGGTGCTTCGGTTGTTCTACTCGTTTTTCCAGCCAATGGATTCTGATTTAGATACCATTTAATGTTTTGACCGTCAATAATAAGATCTGCAAGAGTTTGACCGATTTTGTAAATTAAAGTGATGATATTTTTGCCATTTACTAAAGGCGCAGACGGTTTTACATCGGCGACCATTGAAACGATGCAACCATTTACATCCTTAATTAATATCTCATGTGTTCCATAACTTACATTTGTAAAAATATTGTTTTGTTGAAAAGTACCTCCGTCTAAAGAATATACATGAGTGCCAGTTCCGCCAGTAGTAGTAATTTCTATAGTTTTATTTTGGACATTAATTACAGCAACTAAATTTGATGGTTGAGTAATTTCTGCCATAAATGAGACTATACATCCCATTGCATCAGTTACTTCAACGGTATAAGTACCGGAAAGTAAATTCGTAAAAATAGTGCTCTGTTGAGAATTTACAATAGGAACACCAGAAATGCCTTTAAGTGAATAGCTATATGGTGCCTTTCCATCAGAAACACTTACGTTAATAGATCCGTTTGACTCTCCAAAACAAGTTGGTGAAGTTGCTGTAAAAGTATTTAATTTTAAAGGAATAAAATCGGTTATGACCCCGATTAATGATGCTTCACAACCTAAAGCGTCCTTAGTTTTAACTTCATATATTCCAGGAACTAAATTTGTAAATACATTATTTGATTGGTAAGACTGACCATTTAAAGAGTACAGATAAGGAGATTTTCCACCCAATCCTTTTGCGGTAATAGTACCTTTAGTATTGACACAAGAAATAGGTTGAATATCTATAGTTGAAGATAATGTTGCCTTAAAGTTATTTACAGTAACAGTTGTGCTAGAGATGCAGCCATTTTGATCTTTTACATATAAAGTTCGTGTTCCCGCAGCCAAATTATTTGCTGTTGTTACACTCGTGAAATTATTTATATCCGTAAAAGAATAATAATAAGGCCCTTGCCCTCCAGATGCTTTAAGCGTTACTAAATCACGATCTCCGCAATTAACACCTTCCGTAACAGTCCCAATTGCAATTAAAGGACTTGGAGCTGCTGGTATTTGTGCAACTGGTCCAGGTTGTGTTATACAGTTGTAGCTGTCGCGCACTCTTATATTATATACGCCAGGATTAAGATAATCAAAACGTCCAGTGGTACTGTAAGTTTGCCCGTTGTCGATAGAATAAAAATAGGGAGGTGTTCCTCCGGTTGCTAAAATATCAAGGCCTCCTTTTTGATTTTCGCAAGCAGGTACCCGCATAGCCCATATTACTTGTAATGGTGGAGGAAAAATTATATTAAAAAAATTTGTAGTAATGGCTCCTTTATTGTCAATTCGCGCAAAAATTGTTTTTGCAGTCTCCGAAATATAAGCTGTTGGATTTGGAATCACATTTGCATTATTGGTAGCATCATTGACGCTCAAATGAAAACTAACAGTAGTTTCTGCAGGATTTAAATTGCCAATTAATTGTGCTTTTCGGGTAGTTAAGTCAAAAATTGGATAAGTTTGACATCCAATCATGTCGCTCACCTGAGCATAAAAAGTAGTAGTAAATAAGAAAAGAAAACAAAGTAAAGTTTTTTTCATAGTATTAGATTTGTTAAAATGGGCTGCCCAAATATAACTAAAAAACCTAAACGTATGTTTTATTGCAAATATAAATAATTATTGTAATAATCTATAATTGCCTTACCTTCAAGTAGAACGTCAGCTCCGATAATACCGTCAACAGGTTTTGATTTGTACGCCTCAAGAGCTTCATTTACATGTGAAAGATCAAAAATCACTAAACTAAAATCTGAGTTTTTCCAGCTCCCGATTTGTAAGAGATTGTGAGCAGATATTTGGGTTTTCATACCCGTTCCGCCGGCGCCGGAAGCTTTGGTTTTTGATTTTTTTGCCAATAATTCAAAACGATCGATACTCTCAAATCCTACACAAGAATTTGACGCTCCGGTGTCTAAAATAAAATTTCCTAAAATACCATTGATGCGGCCTTTTATTAAAAGATGCTGTGTTTTAGAAACTTTGAATTTTATTTTTTTGTATTTCTTTTTCTTGAGAACTTGATGAAGGTTTTCCATTTCGATTGAGATTGAAAGTCAAAAATAAAGTAATTTCTAAAACAGATCCTGATTCTTTTCATTTTATTGGGATAAAAAAAATAAAATTCCTCTATATCAGCCTGACTTTGTAATTGTTACTCTGTAAAATGGTATTTATTTCAGATTCTTTTTCTAAATTAGCTAACAAAATGTTTTTTTTATGGGCAACAAAATTCATCCTGATCAAGTGTATATTGAAGGAATTGCAGCAAATGATTCCGAAATAATTCAGTCTATTTATAAGAAATTCGTACCAAAAGTCGTCTTTTTTGTAATGAATAATTCCGGAGGGAAAGAAGAGGCACAAAAAATAGTGAAAGAAGTTTTGATATTGCTTTTCGATCAGACGAAAACCAAAACATTGCAATTGACATGCCCGTTTGAAGCTTACTTTTTTCTATTATGCAAAAGAAAATGGGTTCGCGAGTTTGAAAAAATTTCTAATAAAGGTGTTACAATTCACGAAGATGTCATCTCTATTAATGAATCTGCACTTGCATTAATTGGGCAAACAGAAGAATTCGAAAATCAACAAAATCTTTTACAAAATAAAGAAAACGATGCCGAAAGAGAGGCGTTTAAGGAAAATCTGAATCACATTTCAGAAAAACACTTCAATCCAAATAAACCAAAAGCTGCATTGATGCGTCCTTGGTATTATGCGGTGGCAATATCTGTAATTATTTTATTCGGATTATTCTTTTTTGATTATAATCAGAAACCGAGCTTTCATGATTACAACCATCCTGGGCAAGTTCATTTTGCAACAAAAAAGGCTACTGATGTAAATTTGGTACAGGCCGAAAAAGCATTTAACACGAGAAAATTTAAAGATGCAATTCCGTTTTTTGAGGCAATTCGTAAAGAAAACAAAACGCCGGAGGTTCAATATTCTTATGGCGTTACATTGATGGAAGCCAATCAGTATGAAAAAGCAGAAAATGTTCTAAATGAATTAAAAGCAGGCAGTCCGGATTACAAAGACAAAGCAATCTGGAATTTAGCTTTAATAAAATTAAAACAGAAAGATTACAAAGGATGTAAAGCAATTCTTCAGACGATTTCGCAGGATTATGAAGATTACGATGAAGTTCAGGAGCTTTTGGATGCTTTAGATTAGAGTTGTTTCACAGAGATACACGAAGAAATAAACAGAAATTCGCAGAGTTATAAAAAGCTTTGCGAATTTTTTTTTTTGCGCTCAGTCCGACAAAATAAAAATCCGTGCTAAATCCGCGTTTTCATGAAGTGAATCCGTATCATCCGCGTGCCATTTCATTCAAATTGGGAAAGTTTTTAATATTGTCGTAATTTTGCCCTTTTAAAAATTACAGTATTGAATTCAACACCCATAATTACCGATACACATACCCATTTATATTCTGAAGAGTTTGATCAGGATCGTGACGAAATGATACAGAGAGCGATAAATGTCGGAGTAACACGTTTTTTTATTCCAGCTATTGATGCCGCTGCAACACAATCAATGTACGATTTAGAGCAAAATTATTCGGAATATGTCTTTTTGATGATGGGTTTGCATCCGACTTACGTGAAAGATAATTACGAGGAAGAACTTAAACATGTTGAAACCGAATTAGCCAAACGAAAGTTTTACGCTGTTGGCGAAATCGGAATTGATTTATACTGGGATAAAACCCATTTAAAAGAGCAGCAAATTGCTTTTAGAAGACAAATTCAATTGGCAAAACAATACAAATTGCCGATTGTAATTCATTGTCGTGAAGCTTTTGACGAGATTTTTGAAATTTTAGAAGAAGAAAAATCGGATGATTTGTTCGGAATTTTTCATTGTTTTACCGGAACACACGAACAGGCTTTACAAGCCATATCCTATAATATGAAGTTGGGAATTGGCGGAGTCGTAACTTTTAAGAACGGAAAAATCGATCAATTCCTGAATCAAATTGATTTAAAGCATGTTGTTTTAGAGACCGATTCTCCTTATTTAGCGCCGATTCCGTACCGTGGAAAACGAAATGAAAGCAGTTATTTAGTCAATGTTTTAGCAAAATTATCTTATATTTATAATATTTCTGAAGAAGAAATTGCAGAAATTACAACACAAAACTCGAAAGACGTTTTTGGTATTTAATAATCAACTAACAATACTTTAATTTTTTTTTTGTTCTTTTGCCCACCTAAATAAATATTTATAATGCAGAAATTTGATGCCATTCGACCGTTTTATGATTCAGAAATAAATGAAGCGCTTCATGATGTTGTGAATCATCCGATGATGAAAACCATGATGAACTTTACTTTTCCGGAAGTTGAAGATGAGGTTTGGAAAGAGCAGCTTAAAAAAACACATTCAATTCGTGATTTTCAATGCAACTTTATTTATAATACAATACAAAAGGTTTTGGAGAAAAGTTCTGAAGGTCTTACAACTTCAGGATTCGAAAAACTAGAAAAAAATACTTCTTACTTATTTATTTCGAATCACAGAGATATTCTTTTAGATACAACTTTATTGAATGTTTGTCTATTCGAACATGGGTTGGTCATGACAGCTTCTGCAATTGGAGACAACCTGGTTAAAAAAGCATTCCTGAGCACTTTGGCAAAACTGAACAGAAACTTTTTGGTTTTGAGAGGATTGACGCCAAGAGAAATGCTGCAGAGTTCTAAATTGCTTTCAGAATATATGGGACAATTATTGCTTCGCGAAAATCGTTCGGTTTGGATTGCGCAGCGTGAAGGACGTACAAAAGACGGAAATGATGAAACCAATCCGGGTGTTCTTAAAATGATCGGAATGGGTTCTGACGAAGCTAATTTGATGGATTATTTCAAAAAATTAAAAATCGTTCCGGTTTCTATCTCCTACGAATACGATCCGACTGATGTTTTGAAAATGCCACAATTAATGGCCGAAGCAAAAAACGAAGTTTACATTAAAGAAAAAAATGAGGATTTCATGACCATTCTAAGTGGTATTATGGGAACCAAAAAAAGAATACATATTTCTGTTGGAGATGTTCTGGACACTGAAATTGATCAGATTGTAGCAGAAAATGATAACGCAAACAAACAAGTTCAGGCTTTGGCACAAGTTATTGATGATTCGATTTTGAAAAGTTATCAATTATGGCCAACCAATTTTATTGCTTACGATATTTTAAACGAAACAAATAAATTCTCTCATATGTATAAAGAGAATGAAAAATCGCTTTTTGAGCGTCGTTTAGAAATGCGTATCGGAAGTGACAATCCTGTTACCAAACAAGGATTTTTGTGCATGTATGCCAATCCGGTTGTCAATAAATTAAAATATCAGGATGTCATCTAAAGCTAAAATACTCTTGATTTATACCGGTGGAACTATTGGTATGAGTAAAGATTTTGAAACCGGCGCACTTAAAGCGTTCAACTTTGGAAAATTATTGCAAAAGATTCCTGAAATCAAACAATTAGATTGCGAAATCGAAACGGTTTCTTTTGAAAACCCAATTGATTCCTCTAACATGAATCCCGAAATGTGGACGAAAATTGCCACAATTATCGAGGAAAATTACACTGCTTACGACGGATTTGTAGTTCTTCACGGTTCAGATACCATGTCGTATTCAGCTTCGGCTTTGAGTTTTATGCTCGAAAATTTAGCAAAACCTGTTGTGTTTACGGGTTCGCAATTGCCAATTGGAGATTTGCGTACCGATGCCAAAGAAAACCTGATCACAGCCATTCAGATTGCTTCTCTTCAGGAAAATGGAAAACCCGTTATTACTGAAGTTTGTCTGTATTTTGAGTATAAATTGTACCGAGGTAACCGAACTTCAAAAGTAAATGCTGAACATTTTAAAGCCTTTACAGCACCCAATTATCCTGAATTGGTAGAATCTGGTGTGCACCTTAAATTAAACAGACATTTATTTCTTCCTGTAAAGAAAGATGCCAAATTGATTGTTCATAAAAATTTAGATAATCACGTTGCCATCATAAAAATGTTTCCGGGAATGAGCGAAGTTGTTTTGTCCTCAATTTTAGCTATAAAAGATTTAAAAGGTATCGTCCTTGAAACATATGGCTCAGGAAATGCGCCAACCGAAGATTGGTTTTTGAATTTAATTCAGAAAGCCATTCAGTCAGGTCTGCACATCGTAAATGTAACGCAATGCTCAGGCGGAAGCGTAAATATGGGACAATACGAAACTAGTACAAAGTTGAAATCCTTGGGCGTTATCTCAGGAAAAGACATCACTACAGAAGCAGCTATTACAAAATTGATGTATTTGCTGGGGCATAATATTCCAAAAGAAAACTTCAAAACTATTTTTGAAACTGCCTTGCGCGGGGAGATTTCACTATAGAAAATTCCAATAAAAAAATTCCAAATTCCAAAACGAAGAAAATTATTTCTAAAGTTTGGAATTTGGAATTTTTTTATTGAATTTATCAATTTTTATATCTCACTGCACAAGTTTCCAACTCTTCATCAGAACTTTGTTTTTTGTAATACACATAAACAATAACCGAAATAATACAGATTATACCCTGAATTGCTACCGTCGTTCTCGTTCCGATAATGTGAGAAACGTAACCGATTATCAAACTTCCCACAGGAATCATTCCCTGATAAGCCATTAGATAATAACTGATACTTCTGGATCTCATATTTACGGTACTTTGCGTTTGCACATAAATGTTGATCGATGAGGTTTGCGCCATCATCCCTACACCGCTCAAGGCCATGCAAATTAGCGCTACAGTCAAACTATTTGAATAAGCAAGTATAATGATGCTAAAGCCTAATAATAAGCTCGCTGCGATCATTATTTTATTCATATTGTCGGATTTTTTAAGATTGGCCAGATAAATGGCTGATACAATAGAACCAATTCCGGCAGCACTTTCAAACCAGCTGAAAGTTTGGGCATTTCCGCTAAAAATATCTTTCGCAAAAACCGGCATCAAAGTATTGAAAGAAATCACAAATAAGCTGCTGACCATTAACATCAAAAGCATTTTTGTCATTTCAGTTTCTTTTTTAACATAGTCCAGGCCTTCAATAAAATCATCCCACATTTTCAATTTATCTGTTGCTTTAATATGCGGCGTGATTTTCATCATCAACAAAGAAATCAAAACAGGAATATAACTCAGGAAGTTCCCAATAAAACAAATGTCTTCGCCATATTGATGCAGAATAATTCCCGCCAAAGCAGGACCTGCGATTCGGGCGAAATTGTTCAATGTAGAGTTAAGGGCAACGGCATTTGGTAAATCTTCTTTGTCATTCACAATATCAATCATCATGGTTTGTCTGCAGGTCATGTCGAAAGAATTGATGATTCCCTGAAAAAGACTCAAAGCCAGGATATAATTGATGTTGTATATTTTTAGATAAATCAGCAAAGCCAAAGCTCCCGCCTGAAACATTGCCAGAGATTGCAATAAAATCATGCTTTTGTGTCTGTCGTAACGCCCAATAATGCTTCCGGCAATTGGCGCCAGAAATAAAGACGGAATCATACTTAAAAAAGTAGCTAAACCCAATAAGAAAACAGAACCGGTAACGCTGTAAACCATCCAACTTACGGCTGTTTTTTGAAGCCACGTTCCGATAACAGAAACCGATTGTCCGTAAAAGAACAATTTGAAGTTTTTTGATTTTAACGCTTTAAACATAATCCTAAATATTTTTTTACAAAGTTCGGGATTATGATTTCATTAGAAAAATTAATAATTTTACTGATAATGAGTAGAAAAACTTATCAATATGGAAATCTATCAATTGCAATATTTTATCAAAACTGCTGAAGTACTGCATTTTACAAGAGCGGCCGAGTTGTGTTTTGTAACGCAATCCGGATTGTCACAGCAGATAAAAAAATTAGAAGAAGAACTCGGGATGCCTTTGTTTATTCGAATTGGAAAAAAAGTACAACTTACTGAAGCGGGTTCTGTTTTTTTAATTCACGCCAGACAGGTTATAGAAAATGTTCAGAATGGAAAGCAGGCAATTGATGATTTGAACGAGATGATTGGTGGCGAATTACGAATAGGAGTGACGTACATTTTCGGACTTTTGGTTTTACCGATTGTAAATTCGTTTGCAAAAACATATCCGAATTTAAAAATTGTGGTAGAATATGGAACGACCGAACCTTTGGAACAAAAATTATTAGACAATGAATTAGACATGGTTTTGGTCATTTCTTATAATGAGATTAAGCGTTCTTTTCAGAAAATTCCATTGTTTACTTCAAATCTGGTTATGGCGGTTGCAAAATCACATCCTTTGGCGGTTTTAGATAAAATTCCGTTTAAGAAAATAGAAGATATTCCACTTATTTTGCCCGTTCGCGGATTTAATTCAAGAGAGTTTTTAGATGAATTGTTTTTGAAAAATAATATGAAACCAAAAGTTTCGATTGAATTAAACGCAGTTCATGCACTTTTACGATTGGTTGGAGACAGCGATTGGGCGACAATTGTAACCGAAAAAGCCCTGCAAGGCTGGGATAATTTAAAAGCAATTCAGATTACCGGCGTTGGAACACAACGAGATTCGTTCATACTTACCATTGAAGGCGCGTATCAAAAAAAGGCTGTAAAATTGTTTATAGAAGAATTCAGAAAAAGTATGTAAAGTAATTTTTGATTTTGTTTTTCTAACTCGTTTTTTTTTGTGTTCTTTGCAGACCAACAAAGAGAGGTGTCCGAGTGGTTGAAGGAGCTAGCCTGGAAAGCTAGTATATGGGTAACTGTATCGTGGGTTCGAATCCCATCCTCTCTGCTGAATAAAATTAAAACCTGTAAATTATTTTGCAGGTTTTTTTATTGTCTATTAAAAAAGTAAAAATTGTAAATGAAAAGAATTTTATTATTAGTAATCCTTGGAATAAGTTTGAATTTACATGCTCAAACTGCAACAGCTGAAAAATCTATATTTGGAGCACAAGCGGGATTTATTGGATTATGGATTAACAATGAAAGTCGTCTTGTAAATAACTTTGTGTTAAGAAGTGAGGTTGGAATTGAACATGATATCGCTGTTGGAGATCAATATGAAGGAGCAGGTTTTATTTTTCAACCAGTGTTGACTATAGAACCTAAGCTTTATTATAATTTGAATAAAAGAAGTCAAAACGGGAAAAATATATCCAAAAACAGTGGAAATTATGTCTCGTTAAAAACAAGTTATCATCCTGATTGGTTCGTGTTGAATTTAGATGATAATATCACAAAAACCGCGGATTTATCGATTGTTCCTACCTGGGGATTTAGACGAGTGGTTGGAGAGCATTTTACATATGAAGGCGGAGCCGGTTTAGGATACAGAATTGTTTTTCTTAAACCAAATTATTATAATGGAGTTGCGCAAAATGTTGATGATTCGTCTACAAACAGAAATCAATATACGCCTTATTTTCACGTAAGACTTGGTTATACTTTTTAGTGCTCTACCGGAATATAAATATCAAACTTTACTCCTTCATTTAATTTCCCCGAAGCTTTGATAATTCCGTTGTGGTTTTCTACAATTTTTTTTACGATGGCCAGACCAATTCCGGTTCCTTTATAATCAGTTTTACTGTGAAGCTGCTGAAACATCTCGAAAACGCGATTCTCAAATTGAGAATCAAATCCAATTCCGTTGTCAGAAATTATAATGTGACAATAATCATTGGGTAAAGTAATGTTTCCAATGTTTGGTTTCGTATAAGAGGTTTCTATTGTTATGTGCGGAGTTTCATTAGGTTTTGAAAATTTAATCGAATTGCTGATCAGGTTGTAAAAAAGCTGTTCAAACTGCGAGGTAATAATATTGGCTTTACAATTTCCGGATATTTCAATAATGGCGTTTTGCAGCAATAAATCTTCTTTTAAATCTTCTAACGCTGTATTTATAACGGTATTAATATTTGTACTTTCAAATTTTCTTTCTGTTACATTAGTTCTTGAATACGTCAGTAAATCGTTGATAAGTGCCTGCATATGAGAAGCAGAAACTTTAATTCGTTCAAAATAAAACTTTCCTTTTGCGGAAAAATTTTGGAGTTCTTCTGTCAGAATTCTATCAGAAAAAACCTGTATTTTTCTTAAAGGTTCCTGTAAATGATGGCTTGAAATATAAGTGAAAGCTTCAAGTTCTTTATTGGCAAGCACTAATTCGGCAGCACGTTTTTCTTTTTCTGTGTTCTGAAAAATAAGTTCTGTATTTGCAATTAACAGTTCAGCGGCCCGGTTTTCTTTTTCCTGATTCTGAAAAGCAAGTTCAGCATTGGCAACAACAAGCTCGGCAGCCCGTTTCTCTTTTTCCTTATTCTGAAAAATAAGTTCTGTATTGGCAATTAGCAGTTCAGCGGCTCGATTTTCTTTTTCCCGATTCTGAAAAGCAAGTTCAGCATTGGCAACCACAAGTTCCGCAGCCCGTTTTTCTTTTTCTGTGTTCTGAAAAGCAAGTTCAGTGTTGGCAATCAGAAGTTCGGCGGCACGATTTTCTTTTTCCTGATTTTGAAAAGCAAGTTCGGTATTGGCAAGGAAGAGTTCAGCAGCCCGATTTTCTTTTTCCTGATTCTGAAAAGCCAGTTCGGTAGTGGCAACAACAAGTTCAGAAGCACGATTTTCTTTTTCTTTATTCTGAAAAGCAATTTCCTTATTAGCAACAACTAATTCAGTAGTACGTTTTTCATTATTTTGAATTTGTAAAATGAGCTTTTTATTGGCTAAAAGTAGTTCAGTCGTTTGATGTATCGTATGTTCATCTGAAGTCTTATTTAGCGCTATTGAACTATCTTTTTTTTGTTCCATAATTGCGAGGCAATTATCAAAGATAGTGCAACTTGATTTAATACTTTGATTTTCAGAAAATAAGAAAGTGTATCCTCGATATTATAAGGAATAACGAAAGCACAAAACACAAATAATAAGTTTTTTCTTAATTTATTTCGTCAGAGTTTAGCCAAATTACATTTTGTTTCGATTCGTGTTCCTGCCCAATAATGTCCCGGTATAATTCTGGTCTTCGGGCTTGTATATAGCGATTTCCTCCAGCCTTACGGCATTTTTTAGGCGTTATAATTGCCGTTGCAAATGAATCGTCAAAAGAATGACATTCAGCAATAATATCTCCAAAAGGATCAATAATCATCGAACAGCCATTTTTAAGCTGATCGTCATCCATACCAATTGGGTTTGAAAAAATCGTATAAATCGCATTGTCATAAGATCTTGCAGGAAGCCATTTCATTAACCAGTCACGCCCTTTCATTCCGTTGAATTCCAAACGTAAAGAAGTTGGGTCAGCTTCGCGGTTTTCCCATAGCTGCGAATCCACAAATCCGGCGCCAGGACGTGTAGAAGGGGTACACATCGTCACGTGTGGCATGAAAATAATGTCTGCGCCTAAAAGTTTTGTGGCACGGACATTTTCGATAATATTATTGTCATAGCAAATTAAAATGCCGCATTTCCAGCCTTTGATTTCAAAAATGCAATAGCAATCTCCAGGTGTTAAATACGGATTTATAAACGGATGAAGTTTTCTGTATTTGGCGACTAGACCATTTTTATCAACACAGACATAAGCTTTGAATAAATTGTCATTTTCATCCTTTTCAAAAAGCCCTGCTAAGATTATAATATTTTGGTTTTGAGCAATTTCAGTAAGTTTTAAGATGCTTTCTCCAATGGGTATAATTTCGGCCAAATCCAGCATTTGTTCTTTCGATAAATTTCTGGCAAAAGTATATCCGGTGATAGAACATTCGTGAAACGAAATTATATCGCAGCCGTCATTGGCGGCCTTCTGCGAAAGCGTTTCTATTACACCTAAATTGTATTTTTTGTCGCCGCTTTTATTTTCGAACTGAGCTGTTGCAATTTTTAGATTTTTCATATTACTGCTTATTATTTTAGAATTAAAAGTAGTATTTGGAAAATCTTATAAATTGTATAAAACCGACATTTTAAAGAGAAACAGCTGGAGTCGTTTTGATAAGATTGCTGGTTAATTTTCCGCTGGTGGAAGAATATTCTTTGGGAGATATTCCGGTGTGTTTCCTGAATTCTTTTATCAAATGAGATTGATCTGAAAATCCTGCATCATAACAAATTGAAGTAAGATTCGTATGGTTAGGTTTGTCTTTTAACAATTTTAAAAAATGATGCAGCCTTATGATATTGCCAAATTTCTTCGGATTTAAGCCAATTGATTCTTTGAATTTTCTTTCCAGATGTCTTTCCGTATAGCCACTATGTTTTACTAATTGTTCTAAAGAGAAAACGCCTTTTTTTACCATTATAAAATCTAAAGAACTATTGATTATAAATTGGTTTGATGATTTGTTCTGGCAGATTAAATTTCTGAAGAAATCATTTAAAAATTCAAGTCGGGTGTGATTATTATGCTTTTCGGCTAAATTTTCCTGAAGAATCAAACCTTCTGAACCAAATATATCATCAATTGAAATAATGGAATCCTGAAATTCATTCGCAGAAATTCCTAATAACTGATGTATTCCGTTCGGTTGAAAAACAACGATTATTAAAGCAATTTCATTATTCGAATAAATGTCTTTAAAGCCGTCGAGCTGCCCGTATAAAAAGGAAGCTGGCAGATAATTTTTTACTTTGTAATTACTGATTCCTGAAATAAGTTTGCTTTTTAAAGAAAATACAAGCCCGGTATTGCCGTCAGAAAATAAGCGAAGTTTTTGGATCGCCGTTTCTTCATTATCTAAAAAAAGATAATGTTTTATGTAAGATAATAATTCTTTTGGCGGTGAAACTTGCATTGTTTTAATTGTTAACTGATTAGGTTATGAGTAAACAACTTTTGGTAAAAATAGAAATATTTTTCCAAACCCATACACGGTATAAGATTTCGTTTGGGGGATATTGTTTCTTGTTAAAAATATCCAAAAATATTATATATTTGAAACGTATATAAATAATTTTAATGGATTTACCTGCTTACTCTCCGGGGTTGCATAAACTAATTACGCTACATGTCGATCACCCTCAAAGGCTAACGGATAGTAAAGGTTTTGTTGCAATTACCAATTCAATTTTAGAGGCTTATCAACTTGAAAAAGTAGGTGTTATTGTTCATGATTTTGACAATGATAGTTTTACAATTTCTTTTTGCCTTAAAGAATCCCATATTTGTATACACACATGGCCTGAATACAATCAACTGACTTTAGATGTTTATCTGTGCAATTATCAGCAGGATAATTCTCAAAAAGTACGAGATATTGTGGCCGGCTATATTGCTTATTTTGAAGGAACAATTATAAAAGATTTTGAAATTAATCGATAGTATATGAAAGTTCCCTGCTATAATTGTAATACTGTTACTGAATTAGAAGTTGGTTTTGAAGTTAAAAACTTTGTTTGCCCCTCATGTCACAGTTTATACGTGTCTGATAGTGAAGGACAGCTTCGATTAAAAACGAAATATACACCTGAAGTAAATGATTTTGCCTTCAAGATTGGAGAAGAAGGAGTTCTAAAAGGAGTTGAATATACAGTTACAGGTGCAATAGTCAAAAAAGTCAGCGGCGGTTATTATTGGACAGAATATATTTTAAACAGCGCAACAGGTGATTTTGTTTACCTTTCGGAATCAGATGGAAATTGGATTCTTTTAACAGAAATGGAAGAAAAATTTGAGGTCAGTAAACATCCCAAAAAATTGGAATACAACAATACCAATTTTGACCTTTATGAGTATTGTGATGCGAGAATTGAAAATGCTCAGGGATATTTTGATTTTTCATTGCCAAATTATAAAATTCATATGGTTGAATATATTCAGCCTCCTTTAATGATTTCGGTTGAAAAAATAGATCAGGCAGAAACTGCTTTTCTTGGTGAATACATCGCTAAAAACGAAATTAAAAAAGGATTTCCTGATGCCAATTTACCGTATCAAACGGGAGTAAATATAACCCAGCCCTTTTATTTTGACCTGCAAAACACAGCGATAATATTTTGCATTTTTGCTTTATTGATTATAGTTTCAAACTGGTACATTTATAAAGATCAGACACAGCAAACGGTATTTGATAGATCATTTACGTTTACTGATTTCAATGATAAAGATATCATAGGTGATTCATTTGTTTTGAGCGGAGGTTCGGCACCAATTACAATTCACGTGTCAACCGATGTAAATAATTCATGGGCAAATGTCGATGTGGCTTTGGTAGATGAGAAAAATAATGAAGAAATTCATGCCAATAAAGATATCGAATTTTATCACGGTTACGAAGACGGAGAAAGCTGGACAGAAGGAAGTTCAAATGAAAAGTTTAATATCTGTGGTGTAAAGGCAGGAAAATATCACCTTTTAATTACACCGGTAAAGGCGCCGGAAGATATTAATAATAATATAATGACGGTAAAAGTATTATGGAATGAACCCTCAACCCGAAATGTTTGGCTCGTTGTCATTTTTATGATTGCTGTTTTCCTATTGATCCGTTTTTTAAAAATCAATTTTGAGAAAAAGAGATGGTCAGACAGCTCCTATTCTCCCTATAGCGAATAAAAGAAGATGAAAGAAATTTTCGATTTTATAAAGAATAATGTAGCTGCAACCGTAATAGGCTTATTTTGCTTTGCAGCATATTTGTATTTTGCGTATTCAGGAAACCGAATTTGTGATTGCGAATCAACAGAAAAATATAGTTCATCAGGAAGTCATAGTTCCATAAATCGTTTTTATCACAAATAATAATTTTAAAATATGGATTTAATACACACTCAGCCAATCGCTAATTCGATCATTTATTCGTTTTTAGGAATTATAATCTTAATAGTGGCTTATTTTATTATCGAAAAAATCACTCCCGAAAATACGTGGAAAGAAGTGGTTCAAAAAAACAATATAGCAGTTGCAATTGTTCTTGCAGCGTTTATCATTGGGATCTCAATGATTATTAGTGCCGCGATTCATGGGTAAAAAGTTTCTCCGATTTGAATTTTTACTTCTATTTGCAGTATTTGTTATCGCGACCTGCGGACTTGTCTACGAACTTGTTGCGGGTACTTTGGCCAGTTATTTATTAGGAGATTCAGTAAAGCAGTTTTCGTTTATTATTGGAGTTTACCTGTTTTCAATGGGTATCGGCTCTTTTTTCTCTAAGTTTTTCAATAAAAATCTACTAAATACTTTCGTCGAAATCGAAATTTTAGTTGGTCTAATTGGAGGATTAAGTTCAGTAGTTTTATTTTTATTGTTTGAAAGTGTCGAATACTTTCAGTTCATCTTATACCTGTTGGTTTTCGTAACAGGATTTTTAGTGGGATTAGAAATTCCATTGTTGATGAATATCTTAAAAGACAAAGTCGAATTTAAAGATTTAGTTTCCAATGTATTTACCTTCGATTATATTGGAGCGTTGCTGGCATCGATACTTTTTCCTTTAATTTTAGTTCCGAAGTTGGGGATTATGGGAACCTCATTGTTCTTCGGAATGATCAACGTTAGTATCGCAATTGCCTTATGTTTTCTTTTAAAGAGAGAGCTTAAAAATAGCTATTTCTTAAAAGTAAAAGCTGTTTTTTCATTCGCAATTTTATTAGGCGTATTTATCTTTTCGGATATGATTTTAGCGTATTCCGAAGGAAAGCTTTATGGAGAAAATATCATTTATACAAACTCAACTCCTTATCAGCGTATTGTTTTAACTCATAATAAGAGCGATTACAGACTATATTTAAACAACAATTTACAATTCAGTTCAGCCGATGAATATCGCTATCACGAAGCATTAGTTCATCCGGTAATGTCGATTGCTAAAAGTGTCAAAAATGTTTTAGTGCTTGGAGGGGGAGATGGTCTGGCAGTGCGCGAAATTCTTAAATACAAAGACGTTCAGAAAATTACTTTGGTTGATTTAGATCAGGGAATGACAAAATTATTCAAGACCAATAAAGTTTTAACTGATTTTAATAAAGGTTCCCTAAATAATTCAAAAGTGACCGTCATAAATACCGATGCTTATATTTGGGCAAAAAGCTTTAAGGAAAAGTTTGATGTGGCGATTATAGATTTTCCCGATCCATCAAATTATAGCTTAGGAAAATTGTATTCACTTAATTTTTATCAAACGGTAAAAAACATTTTACAGCCTGACGCAGCAGTCGTAATTCAGACAACATCACCTTATTTTGCGCCAAAATCATTTTGGTGTATTAATAAAACAGTAATGCGGGTTTTTTCTCAGGTGGATGCGTATCACGCCTACGTTCCTTCGTTTGGAGAATGGGGGTATACTATTGCAATTAACGGATTTGGAACTACTTTTAATCAGGTTAATAGAAAAGCTCCCGGATTAAAATTCTACAATTATCAGTTCGATCGATTTAATTATTTTACCAACGATATGATCTCAAATGAAATTGAAATCAATCGATTGGACAACCAAATTTTAGTACGCTATTTTGATGAAGAATGGGGAAAATTACAGTAAATCACGGCGGAATTTTGTAAAAGGAATTACGGCTTCTTTGTTGTTAATCCCTTTTTTACAGTTTTGCTCAGATAAAATAGTTCATTTACTGATTCGTTTGTCTGGAACAAATCATCTTTTGGGACATCGTCTTTGGATTAAAGATTTTCCAAAACCAAGTAAACAAATTTATGTTCCCTATCTTATAATTGGTGGCGGGATTTCGGGTCTGAGTGCTGCCAGACAATTTCATAAAAAAGGAATTTCTGATTTTCTGGTAATTGAATTAGAAGGACATTTAGGCGGAAATTCTTCAAACGGAGAAAATGAGCATTCTAAATTTCCGTTAGGAGCACATTATTTGCCTTTGCCAAATTTTCATGATAAAGAATTATTACAGTTTTTAGAAGAAGAAAAAATCATTTTAGGATATGATCAGAAAGGTTTCCCCATTTTTGATGAATTACAATTGTCATTTGCTCCTGACGAACGTTTGTTTTATAAAAATAACTGGCAGGATGGTGTGGTCCCCAAAGAAGGAAATTCTAAAGAAGAAGATTTCGAATTTCAGCGATTCTTTAAATTGATGGATTCTTTTAGAGAAGGAAAGGGAGCTGATGGAAAATATTTATTTGATATTCCGCTTTACCTTTCATCAAGAGATACTGCAAATATAAGTTTAGATAAAATTACAATGAAGGAATGGTTTGAAACCAATAATTTTAAAACCAAACCATTGTTCGATTATATTGATTACTGTTGTAAAGATGACTTTGGACTGGGAATTAATTATGTTTCTGCCTGGGCTGGAATTCATTATTTTGCCGGACGAAAACAAGATGCAACTTCTGATAAAAAAGAAAGCGTTTTGACCTGGCCTGAAGGAAATGCAAGATTGGCATCTCACTTAAAAAAGTATACCAATAATAAAACACTGAAAAATCATTTGGTTTATGAAGTGAAGATTGAAGCCAATAAAGTCATTGCCACGGCATTTGATGATGTCAAAAAAGTATCGCTGGAAATAATCGCAGACAAGGTAATTATGGCGACACCTCAATTTGTAAATCAATATTTAATTCAGGATCGAAAAGAATTCACAAAAGAATTTCATTATACTCCCTGGCTTCTGGCGACTTTAACGGTGACAAATTTATCGGATAATTTTAGTTTTCCACTTTCATGGGACAATGTTATTTATGGTGCTAAAGGATTGGGTTATGTTTATGATCAGCATCAGTCTTTAGAACAAATTCAGAATAAAAAAGTAATTACGTACTACTACAGTTTTTCTTCTTCAGATTTAAAAAAATCACGAAAAGAATTGTACAAAAAGGATAAAGAATATTGGAAACAGTTCGTTTTTGACGATCTAAAAATCGCACATCCGGACATTGAGGATTGTACGGAGCAAATGGAGGTTTTTTTATTAGGCCATGGAATGATTAGCCCGTCACCCGGATTTATTTTTGGCGAAACAAAAAAAGAGGCTTCAAGAAGTATTAAGAATATGATATATTTTGCTCATACCGATTTGTCGGGAATTTCAATTTTTGAAGAAGGCTTTCATCACGGAATTAACGTCGTAAACCAAATTTTAGATGAAACAACCCTGGATTCATAAAGCCAAAACGGATGCGTTTTTTATTATCGGGCCTTCATTTTTTGTATTGGCCATTATCTTTCTATTTCAGGATTACATAACCAAAATTGAAAGTAAATATTCATTTTATACTTGGTTGTTTCTTATTGTTTTTATTGACGTAGCACACGTTTATGCGACATTATTTAAAACCTATTTCGTAGCCGATGAGTTTAGAAAAAATAAGAAAAGATTGCTGTTATTACCGACAATTTGTTTCGCAATCGGAATCATTCTTTTTTCTTTTGGAAGTTTAGTCTTTTGGTCTTTTCTAGCATACGTTGCCGTTTTTCATTTTATAAGGCAGCAATATGGTTTCATGCGTTTGTACAGCAGAAACGAAGAGAAAACAAAACTATCTGTTGTTTTGGATAATCTTGTAATCTATTCTTCAACCGGTTATCCGATGCTGTATTGGTTTTTGTCTTCCGACAGAAAATTTAATTGGTTTGTTGAGAATGAGTTTTTTCGCTTTCAAAATGACTTTTTACTGCAACTTTCAAAATGGAGTTATGTTGCGATTATTCTTGTTTATATAATTTATACTATCAACAAAAGCGTCAAAAATAAATTTGTAAACATTCCCAAAAATGCAATTATTTTAGGGACAGCCCTTTCTTGGTATTTTGGTATTGTTTATTTTAATGATGATCTTATTTTTACGTTATTAAATGTCATTTCACATGGTATTCCGTATATCGCCTTGATTTATTTCAAAGAAGTCGAAAGTAAAACAAATGTAAAATCAGGTATTTTTGGTTATTTGAAAAGCTATAACGCGATACTTATTTATGTTTTAATTTTGTTGGGAATTTCCTTTACAGAAGAATTTTTATGGGAAATCATGGTCTGGAAAGAAAATATATCAATGTTGACTTTTGATTTTTCAACCTGGCAATTTTTAATAGTACCCTTGCTAAGTGTACCACAGTTTACACATTATTTGCTTGACGGATTTATATGGAAAACTAAAAAATCTAATCCTGCAAAACCATCTTAACTTTAGAAAGCATACGTTCTACAAACATTTTATAGGCCAACTCAGAAGGATGTAAGCCATCTGTTGTTACTAAACCTGGGTTATTCAAACCTTGTCTGGTAATATCTGTAATTGAAACAAAGGCGACATTATTCATCGTACAATAGTTCTCGGCAAATGAATTGTATTTGTTTATTTCGTTGGAGATTGTCTCCTGATTCATAGTCGTTTTTCCAAAGGGTGTGTAGGCATAATCAGGAATAGAAAGAACAATGACGTTTTTTTTATCACCTTTCGCTAAAGTTATTGCTTTAGCAACTAGTTCAGGAAATTCTTTTTCATAAATTGAAAAATCTCTTCCCTGATATTGATTGTTTACGCCAATTAAAAGGGTAACCAAATCATAATTTGATTCTGGTTTTTGAGTATTTATTGCCGAAATTAAATTGGTAGTGGTCCATCCGGTTGTTGCAATTATTTTTAACGAAAACGCGCTTTGTGGAAAAACTGCTTTTAAATTTGACTTTAATTGTTCCGGAAAGCGACAAGTTTCACAAACACTTTGACCAATCGTATAACTATCGCCTAAAGCTAAATAAGTTACAGTGCTTGAAATTGGCTTAACTGGAACCTGGTTTACAGGAGGAATTACATGTGGAGGAGAAACAACAATTGGCGAAGGAGTTTCGTCACTATTGCAGCTTAAAAGAAAAATAGCCAGTATAATCGTAACTATTTGCTTGAATTGTGGTTTCATAATTTCTAAAAATTAGCTTATACATCATTCGAAACAAATAGTTACGTTAAATATTTTGTTTTGGTTTTTATGCCATTTCTGTTTTCAGCAGAATTTCTTCTTCGATGGCATTCCAAAGTCCGATGCGTTTTTCTAACGCCAATATCGAAATTTCTTCCACCTCTTTCCATTTTTGAGCATCATCTTCACATAAATCATGGATCATCTGCATCGCCATTGGTCCATGTTCGTCGGCATCAAGTTCGATATGTCTTTCAAAATAATAGAGTAATTTGCTCAAATCAGTTTCAGGTAAATTCTTCTGAAAGTTTTTAAGGATTTGGGTAAACATACTCGGAATCAAATCTTCTCTTCCAAAAGTGAATGCAGCGGCAATTTGATGTGGTTTTCCTTCTTCGATAACGCGGAAAGTAAAATCTAAAAATGCTTTAATATTGGGGTGTAATGAACTTTGTTTGATTGCAACAAAAATATTGTGAAGCGAATGCACTTCAGCTAAAAAATTATTGATTCCGCTTGTATCAGCGCCACAATCTTCCATTGCTTCAAGATACATTTCATAATGACTTTGTCTTCTTCCGTCGATAGTTAAATCTGTTTCTTCAGCAAGAACAATTTCGTTGATTAAATATCTTGTTTCAGGGTTTTTAGTAGCAAACCAAGGCGTTGTAGTGCAAGTTAGTTTGGCTTGTAAAGCTTTTAGTAGTGACATAAAATCCCAAACTGCATAAACGTGACTCTCTAAGAAACTATGCAAATCATCAATGCTCTGGATTTTGTTGTATAAAGAATGTTGTAAAAGTTGCTCCTTTTGAGGTTGAATGCTATTGTTTATAGTTTCAATATTCATTTGTAAAATTTTTGCAAAGATAAAAAGCTTCTTGTTAAGAGAAGCTTTTTATATTGATTTTGTATATATTTTAATAGTTGTCAGCTATTTAAATGCTGCAATTCCGGTTACATCCATTCCGGTAATCAACAAATGAATGTCGTGCGTTCCTTCATAAGTAATTACACTTTCAAGATTCATCATATGTCGCATGATGGAGTATTCACCTGTGATTCCCATTCCGCCTAACATTTGTCGGGCTTCGCGTGCAATATGAATAGCCATATCGACATTATTACGTTTTGCCATCGAAATTTGTGCTGTTGTAGCTTTTCCTTCGTTTCTTAAAACACCTAAACGCCAGGTTAATAATTGGGCTTTGGTAATTTCAGTAATCATTTCGGCTAATTTTTTTTGTTGTAACTGTGTTCCTCCAATTGGTTTCCCAAACTGAATTCTTTCTTTCGCGTAGCGCAAAGCTGTATCGTAACAGTCCATTGCGGCTCCTATTGCTCCCCAGGCGATTCCGTATCGTGCAGAATCTAAGCAGCCAAGCGGGGCTCCTAATCCGGATTTATTTGGTAAAAGATTTTCCTTTGGTACTTTAACATTATCAAAAATCAATTCACCGGTCGATGATGCACGAAGCGACCATTTATTATGAGTTTCAGGAGTTGTAAAACCTTCCATTCCTCGTTCAACGATTAAACCATGAATTCTGCCTTCTTCATTTTTAGCCCAAACCACTGCAATATCAGCAAAAGGAGCATTCGAAATCCACATTTTGGCACCGTTTAAAAGATAATGATCTCCCATGTCTTTAAAGTTGGTAATCATGCTTGCAGGATCAGAACCGTGATCAGGTTCAGTCAGTCCAAAACAACCCATAAATTCTCCAGTTGCTAATTTTGGGAGATATTTCATTCTTTGTTCTTCGTTTCCATACTTCCAAATTGGGTACATTACCAATGAAGACTGAACTGATGAAGTAGATCGTACACCCGAATCTCCGCGCTCAATTTCCTGCATGATTAAACCATATGAAATCTGGTCTAAACCAGCACCACCATATTCTACTGGAATATATGGTCCAAAGCCGCCAATTTCTCCAAGTCCTTTTATAATTTGTTTTGGGAATTCTGCTTTTTGAGCATACTCTTCTATAATAGGAGAAACTTCTCTTTTTACCCATGCACGTGCTGATTCGCGAACTAGCTTGTGTTCGTCTGTCAATAAATCGTCAAGGTTGTAATAATCTGGGGCTTGAAATAAATCTGGTTTCATTTTTGATAGTTTAACTAAAACAAATTTACGCAATAAAAATATAACAAAACAAAGGTAAATTGTTATATTTTTGCATCGTCAAGACAACATTACGATATATAATGAGTTTATTGATAATTTATAAGTTATTTTTGATACTCCAAAATCAAATTAAATGAGGCTAATCATCTCTTTTTTACTGCTTTTTGTTCTGAATAATACCTTCGCTCAGCATAAAGTTGAGCTAACAGAACAGGAGTATTTATTATTACAGGACAAAATTCGACTAAATCTTAATGTAAATGTCGATAGTTCGTTCGTATATGCCAAAGAAATGGCTAAATCGAATAACTATAAACATTTAGCATTCGCAAATGGTGTAATGTCTTATTTGTATCAAATAAAAGGCAGTACTAATGATTCTAAAAAGAAATATAGTGAGGCGCTTAGTTATTTAGAAAAAATGACCGATTCACGAGATAAGACGCAATTAAAGTCTTACTTGTATAATTATAAAGGATTGACAGAGTGGCACAAAGGTAATTTAAGTGAAGCTCTTGAAACCTACCAAATAGGATTAAAGCTTTCTACAGCAATAAATGATATCAAACAGATCGTTAAATTTAAAGCTAATATAGCTTTAGTTAATGAGGGAGTTGGAAATTACCAATTGGCTATTAAAAACTTAAAATACCTGAATAATTTTGTCGAACAAAATGAGGGCGTTTATACTAAAGATCAATTATTGAATTATAAAAGTAATATCAATTTGAATTTAGGAAGTGCCTATGAAAGTTACTTCGTGAAGAATCCAAATAAGAGGCATCTTTTAGATTCGGCAGAATATTTTTACAAGAAATCGATCAATTATTCTCAAACTTTCACGGATAATAAGATTACCGCGAAATTAAGTTTGGGAAATGTGTATAATTGGAAGAAGGACTATAAAAATGCTGAAAAAACGTATTATGATGTAGTCTTCCTTTCACAACAAAACAATCAGAAAGATATTTTATGCGTTGCAAACTATAATTTAGGGGACATTTATTACTTCACCAAAAAGTATGAAAAAGCTTTAGTGTTCTTTAAAAAATGCGATTCAATTGCGGCGATAACACAAATCAATAAAATAGATTTTGTAAAGTCGAATTACTATCAGGCCAAAATTTATAACATCCTTAAAAAACCTGAATTAGCTTATAAACATTCAAAAATCTATTTGGATAATTATGAGAAGTTTGAAGAAAAATTGAGCGAAGAAGCATTAGAAGTAAATTATAAACAAGGGGTTGGTGATTTGACTGCTGAGATGATTACCATTGAGAAAAAATACCAAAACGATGTTTTTTGGGATAGATTTCTGAAAGTTTTTTACATGCTGTTGTTTGTGGGGATAGTCTTTTTGTTAATCAAAAATATTAGAGACAAAAATAATGCACATAAAAAGATGAATGCTTTAATTGAAGAGTTTAAGGCAAACATTGAAAAGAGAAATCAAATCGAAACCGAACCGGAACTGCCTGAACTGGTTCCGGAGCCTGAGGAGGTTCTGTTGAAAAAAGAAAATATCAATTTAAGTATTGATGAAGCTAAAGAGAATAAAATAGTCGAAAAACTATTGGCGCTCGAGAGTAAACAGGAATTTTTGAATGCCGATTTTACGTTGCCATATGTGGCAAAAAAAATAAAAACAAATACGACTTATTTATCCTATGTAGTCAATAAACGATTTGGTAAATCTTTTGGTGAATATTCGAACGAACTAAAAATTAATTACGTTATCAATGAGATGATAACCAATCATATGTATCGCAAATATTCTACGCAGGCAATTGCAGAAAGTGTAGGATTTAAAAATGCGGTTTCTTTTGCAAAGTCATTTCGCAAAAGAACCGGAGTTTCTCCGGCTCAGTTTGCGAATAGTATTTAAATATTTTAAGGTTTTTCCTTGTTTTTAAGATCAGATTCACAAAGAGAGATCTCTACTAGGTGCTTTTTCTGATAGCTTTTTGATGATTTTATTCTTCTAAATCATCGGCCTTTTAATTTTTCATTACCTTATGGTTGAGTAACGCCATGTCCTCCACTAGTTCCACCTTTTCCAGGATCGCCATCGATTGGAGGAAGAACAACTGGATCATCACCACCTCTAACGGTTTTTTGTTGATTTTTAGATAATTTTTCTTCTTCAAAATCTTCGAATCTTAATTTCTTATTTGCCATGTTCTTAGGTATTTAATTATTACTACCTCAAAACTAGACAAAAAGGAAAACGCTTAATCGATATTGCGGTTTTGAGGTTTTTTATTAAAATTATTTCAATGTAAATATCTTAAAATCAAATGATTAATTCGGTTTATATGGTTGCTATAATTTATAAATTGTATGTAGTATAATTGATAAAATGTGTAAGGCTAGTCTATATTTTATGAAAAAATCAACAATATTTGTACTGTAATTATGATTTAAACGGTACAGAAAGATGTTACAACTTGTCCAAAAATTTCTTCAAATTAATAGATACTCAGAGATAAAAAATGAGTTTAAGGATCTGTTTCTTTCTCATCCCAATTATCCAAGTTTATTTGCAATAACAGATTCGTTAGATTTAATGTCTATAGAAAATGCAGCAATAAGAGTTCCGAAGGAACAGATCGTAGATTTGCCGTCAAATTTTTTAGCGTATTTTCAAGACGAACTTATATTGGTAGAAAAAGCTAAAAATGGTGTTCGTGTTACGAGTTCTAAAAAAGGAGTCTTTAAAATGGCTTATGAAAAATTCCTTTTAGACTGGAGCGGAGTAATTGTAGCAATCGAACCAAACAATATAATAGCGAGAGAAAACTTAAAAGTTGAATACAGCTGGTTAAAGTATATTTTGCCTTTATTGCTTTTAGTGGGGCTATCTTTTTTTTACAACACCTATAACGTATTTAGTCTTGTTTTTTTAACGACATCTATTTTAGGTTTTATAGTTAGCATTTTTATCGTGCAGGAAAAATTGGGCTTTAAAAATAACATAATTTCAAAATTTTGCGATCTAAGTCCAAATTCATCATGTAATTCGGTTATTAATTCTACTGGTAAAAATCAGAATAAGTTATTAAATTTTTCAGATTTACCATTGTTCTTTTTCGGAGCAAGCACGATTGCAATTTTGGTACAACCTTTAGATTCTGCAATTTTCGTTGGGTTTTTAAGTTTATTGACTATCCCTGTTATAGTGTCTTCAATTTGGATTCAAAAATTTGAAATTCAGAAATGGTGCGTTATGTGTTTAATGGTTTCGCTTTTAATTTTTACACAAAGCGTTATTTGGTTTATATCAGATCTCTTTACATTAACTTTTGCTTTTGAAAGTATTTTTCCATTTTTATTTTCACTGATCATTTTGGTTCCTATCTGGCTTGCAATGAAGCCAATGTTGAAAAATATTCTGAATAATGAAAATTCTCTCAAAGAATTAAAAAAATTCAAAAGAAATTATTCACTATTAAACTTCTTATCTAAAAAAGTACCTAACACAAAAGGATTTGATGATTTGAGAGGTTTGAATTTTGGTAATAGAAATGGAGCTGTAAAACTATCTGTAATTATAAGTCCGAGTTGCGAACATTGCCATAATACATTTCAGGAAGCGTTTGATTTAGTTTTGAAATTTCCGGACAGAATATATTTGAAAGTTTTATTCAATATCAATCCTGAAAATACAGATAATCCATACAAGATTGTGGTTGAGAGGCTCTTGGCAATTAATAGATCAACTCCCGGAAAAATAGTGGAAGCTATTTCAGATTGGCATATTAAGAAAATTGGACTCAAAAAATGGTTGAAAAAATGGCACGGAGAGCCGGTTAGCATGATGATAAATCAGGAAATACAAAAGCAATACGAATGGTGTTCTAAAAATAACTTTAATTATACACCGGTTAAAATTGTAAATGATAAATTGTTTCCGAATGAATATGAACTCAATGAGTTGAGATATTTTTTAAACGATTATGTAGAAGAAATTGAAGTTCTTGAAAAAATAGCATAACATTAAAAATTAATTATAGCAATATACCGACACAATTTCAAAGGCTTTAGAACGATTATCCCCAAAAATTAACCTTATGCTAAAGAATATTTTAAACCTTGAGGGAACTCAGGAATTAACGGCAAATGAACAAAAAAAGATTATTGCCAGTAATGTAAAAGAAAGATCATCACGATGTGATACCTGGAATGAGACATTGATAACGTATGAAGATTGTACGCCATATTTTCCGTTGGAACTATATAGCATGATAAATTAAAAATTTTCTAAAAAGAGAATTTCAAGTCAATAGAAAGTGATTTAGCAATTAAAACAAAATCAATATGTTAAAAGAAATTTTAAATCTTAAAAATGCTCAGCATATTAGCAAAACTGAACAGAAGACAATTAAGGGTGTAATTCCTGAATGTTGGATTTATGCTTTAGAGGCAGGTTGTGTTTTAATGCCATTTGGTGAACCTTGCCCAATAGATAAAACATCGGGTGTATGTGATTCAAGTCGCCTTTGCTGCTAATTTTTAACTTTTATAGTAAAACAAAATAGCCTTTATTAGAATTTAGTCATGTTTTTTTTAATTTGTAGGCGCTCGATCGTGGAACATTGAGCAAATATCCCAACATTGATGATTGGTGTCGGGATTCTTAGGAAAATTGGTCACTGTGTTAGTTTTACTTGGTTAGAGTTAACCAGTGCCATATCCTACAGAAATTGTTTTACTAATAATAACGTTTTTAAATACTTAACAGAGAAGATTTGTTTCTTCTCTGTTTTTTTTTAATATTATATCAAAAAATATAATGTTAAATTGCTGCTGAATAAACCAAAAATAAATTGAAAAAATTTACCCATTACAAACAAGCAGATTTTAAAGACTGTGGGCCAACATGTTTGAAAATTATAGCAAAACATTATGGCAAAACAGTCAACATTCAGGAGTTGCGGGATATCAGCGAAACAACTCGTGAAGGAAGTAATTTGCTTTTTTTAAGCGATGCTGCAGAAAAAATGGGTTTCAGGAGTTTAGGGGTAAAATTAAATGTAGAACGATTAGAAGAAGCTCCTTTGCCATGTGTTTTGCATTGGAATAAAAATCATTACGTTGTACTTTATAAAATAAAAAAAAATAATTATTATATTTCAGATCCTGGTTTTGGATTGATTGAATATAATAAAGAAGATTTCATCAAGTTTTGGATTGGAAATAACGCTGATAATTTAACTAAAGAAGGAATTGCATTATTGCTCGAGCCAACACCAAAATTCTTTCAGTCTGAATTTGATAAAGAGGAGAATAAAGGTTTAGGATTTAAATTGTTATCGCAATATGTGCTGCGTTATAAATCATTTTTGACCCAATTAAGTGTTGGTTTGTTTGCCAGTAGTTTATTGATGCTGATTTCGCCTTTTTTGACCCAGAGTATTGTTGATGTCGGGATACAGAATCAAAACCTTCATTTTGTTTATTTAATACTTTTTGCACAATTGTTCGTCTTTGTGGGCAGGATGGGACTAGAGCTTATCAGAAGCTGGATATTGCTTCACCTTTCTACCCGGATAAATATTTCGCTTATCTCAGATTTTTTTATAAAACTGATGAATCTCCCCATTTCATTTTTTGATGTCCGCATGACCGGAGATATTATGCAGCGTATTAACGACCATCGTCGTATAGAAAAAATTCTGACCACATCGTCTTTAAATGTATTGTTCTCTGTCATCAATATGTTTGTTTTGGGAGGCGTTCTGGCTTATTTTAATTTGAAGATATTTCTCGTTTTTTTCATCGGAAGCGTTCTTTATTTTGGATGGATTACTCTGTTTTTAAAACGAAGAGAAGTTCTCGATTATAAACGTTTTGCTGAGGTTTCGCAGGAACAAAGTAAAGTTATAGAGCTAATTAATGGCATGCAGGAAATCAAGCTTCATAATGCCGAAAAACAAAAACGTTGGGGTTGGGAGTATGTACAGGCGAGACTTTTCAGGGTTTCAATAAAAGGACTGATTCTAGAACAAACTCAAACTGTAGGTTCCTCTTTTATTAATGAATTAAAGAACATTTTTATAATATTTCTTTCAGCAAAATTGGTAATTGAAGGGTCGATTTCACTTGGAATGATGTTGGCTATCAGTTCAATTGTGGGGAGTTTAAACGGCCCAATAACACAGCTAATCGAATTTGTAAGAGAATTGCAGGATGCCAAAATATCATTGGCGAGATTGTCTGAAATTCACGAAAAAGAAGATGAAACACAACAAGAAGTTCATCAGACAAATGAAGTTCCATACGATTCTGATATTGTGATAAAAAACCTCTCATATCGTTATTTAGGATCAGATATTCCTGTTTTAGATAATATGAATCTGATTATTCCGGCCAATAAAGTGACGGCAATAGTTGGTGTCAGCGGCAGCGGAAAAACAACCTTGATGAAATTACTGCTAAAATTTTATGAACCCGAAAAAGGCGAAATAACAATAGGAAATGCTCAACTTAAAAATATTGCACAAAAAGCATGGCGATCTACAGTTGGCGCTGTGATGCAGGAAGGTTTTATTTTTAGTGATACCATTGCCAATAATATTGCAATTGGTGTTGATAAAATAGATAAACAACGTTTGGTCTACGCTGCAGATGTTGCTAATATAAAAGAATACATTAGTGAACTGCCTCTTGGTTACAACACTAAAGTTGGTGCAGAAGGAATGGGAATGAGCACCGGACAAAAACAGCGTTTATTGATAGCGAGGGCGGTGTATAAAAACCCTGAAATATTGTTTTTTGATGAAGCAACATCGGCATTAGATGCAAATAATGAGAAAGAAATAATGCAAAAACTCGATACTTTTTTCAAAAATAAAACGGTGGTCGTGATAGCGCACCGACTAAGTACTGTTATGAACGCGGATCAGATTGTGGTTTTGGATAAAGGAAAAATTATCGAAATCGGAAATCATTCTGCTTTAGTGGAACAAAAAGGAAATTATTTCGAACTGGTTAAGAATCAATTGCAATTAGGAAATTAAATCATGGTTGAAGATACATTCGAATTACGAAGCGAAGAAGTTCAGGACATTCTTACCAAAGTCCCACATTGGATGATCCGATGGGGAACTGTTTTGATATTTGCCATCATTTTTATGCTGTTTTTCGTGTCGTGGTTCATCAAATATCCTGATGTTGTCAACACCGAAATTGTAATCACAACTAATATTCCTCCGGAGAAAATAGTATCAAAATCCTCCGGACGCATTGAAGCAATTTTAGTAAAGGATAAAGCTGCAGTGCCAAAAAATACAACCTTAGCTATTATTGAAAATACAGCCAATTACAAAGATGTTTTTTTGCTGAAAAACATAGTCGATAATTATAATGTTAATAATAGTCGAAAAGCATTTCCATTTGCTGTTTTAAAAAATACACAATTAGGCGAAATAGAAAGTGCCTACGCTGTTTTTCAGAAAGATTATGAAGCGCAGGAATTAAATAAAAATCTACAGCCATTTGAAGTAGAAAACAGAGCACAAAATTCTGAAAAAATTCAGATCAAGGATCGATTGGAAATTCTGCAGCAGCAAAAAGTATTAAACGAAAGCGAATTACAACTTCAAAAAAATGAAATTGCCCGTTTTGAAACGTTGTTCAATAAAGGAATTATTTCAGCTCAGGAAATGGAAGCCAAAAAACTAACTTATTTGCAGGCACAAAAGAATTATAGAAGTCTGTTATCGTCGATTTCAGAGTTGAAGTCCTCTTTGATAGATAATACAAAATTGAGTCAGAATTCGCAGATAAGCGGGACTAAAGAAGAAGTTAACCTAGGTCGCAACATGGCGCAGTCTTTTTATCAGCTTAAAAAAGTGATAAAAGATTGGGAATTGGCTTACACTTTAAAATCATCCGTTAGCGGTGTGGTTACTTTTTTGCAGGTTTGGACAGAAAACCAAACGATTAATGTAGGTGATAATGTATTTTCAATTATTCCCGATGCTAAAAATGGTTTTATCGGAAAAGTAAAAGCTCCGGCATTGAACTCGGGTAAAATAAAAGTAGGTCAAACCGTAAACATCAGGCTGGCTAATTTTCCGGACAGAGAGTTTGGTGTTTTGAAAGGAAAAATTCAAAATATTTCCCTTATTCCGGATAAAGATGGAAATTTGTTGTTAGATGTTGCCTTGCCAAATGGCTTATTGACTTCGTACAACAAGCAAATTATATTTCAGCAGGAAATGAAAGGAAGTGCTGAGATTGTGACTGAAGATTTGAGATTAATAGAAAGAGTACTGTATCAGTTTAAGAATATTTTTGAGCAGGTTTGACTGCGCGTGTAATCTTCAAAGTTTTAAATTTTGACAAAGATAATTTTACATCTTCAAATAAAATTCCTTTGTCAATTCAATATATTCAGGAGTATAAACGTGTCTGTCGATTTCGATAATTAATTCATCGATTTCGATTTCAGACGTTTCATTTCGGCTAAAAGCCAATAAACTGCGCTTAATTTCAGATTTTGATGTTCCTTTAACGCGCGTAATTTTTAGGGGATACAATTCAGATTCTCTCGCAAGAGCGATAAATTTTTCTTCTTCTTTGAAAGGAATAATTAAAGCAAATATTCCATTTTCGGAAAGTAATAAATCAGCAGCTTGCACTAATTCTTCAAAAGGCATGGCATCCTGAAAACGAGCTAAGTCGCGCTGTTCGCTTTCAGTTTTATAATCTTCGGCATAAAAAGGCGGATTCGAAACAATCAAATCGTACTCATCTTCCGGTTCTTCAATAAATTCATCAAGACCAGCATGGAAACAAAACAATCGATCTCCCCAAGGTGAATTTTCGAAATTTTCTACGGCCTGTTCATATGCTTCTTCATCTATTTCAAGAGCATCAATTTGTTCGGCATGACTTCGTTGAGCCAACATCAAAGCAATAATTCCTGTTCCGGCACCAACATCTAAAATACTAAAAGGATTGTGGCTTACTGGAGCCCAGGCACCAAGTAAAACGCCATCAGTCCCGACTTTCATAGCGGTTTTGTCTTGTTGAATAGAGAATTGTTTGAATGTAAACATAAAAATTAAATTCCAATTTTTTAAATTCCAAATTCCAACTCGAAAAATAAAATTCCAATAAAGAAATTCCAAATCCCAAATTTAAAGCGGAGTAATTTTGAGTTGCAAAAGTAAGATTAAAATCTTAATTTTTATTTCGAAGTTTTGGTGATTATTGCGGATAGAATTTTTCTTAATTCTTCGATTTCGTACAGTAGAGATTCTGAATGGTTTTTTTGTTCAGGATTTAATTCTTGTAATAGTCGTAGCCAATATTTAGATTCTTTAGCTTCTTTTCGGGATATTTTTAGTCGAAAAATTAAATCTTTATCTCCGAGTTTTTCATTTGCTTCAATGTAATTCGCACCAACAGAACCTGATGATCTGGCTAATTGTTTGCCATCTTCAATATTGGATATTGTTGTAGTTAAAGTTTTAATGTATAGACGACAATCTTTTGCAAACAAAAAAGTTCTCTCTTCTAAATCATATGGTTTGTTAATCATAAAAATTTCCAATTCTTTTAATTTCCAATTTTCAATAAGTAGGGTTCAAAAATAAGAATTTATTTTTAAATAAGATTTTTCTTTCAATTTTTTTTTAATAAAAAGGTCATTTACAAAATTGAAGTTCAATTTTATTATTGAGATTTGGAATTCCTTTTTTTGGAATTTGGAATTTAAAAAAATTTGGAATTTCTTCTTAAAGGTACATCTCCACCAAACCTTCTGGCAGATTCATGATTACTTTTTTGTTTTCACGATCAATTTTTACAAGGAAATGATCGATCATCGGAATTAACATTTCGACTTCGCCATTTAAAACTTCAAAAAGAGGTTGTGCAGTGGTGTCATTGACAGCGACAATTTTTCCAAAAACGCCTAAACGCTGGTCTTCGATTTCAAAACCGATAACCTCATGGAAATAAAATTTGTTGCCTGAAAGTTTTGGCAACATACTTAACGGAAGATAAATTGCATTTCCCATAATGGCATCTGCTTCTTCTTCTGTATTCATGTCTTCAAAACGAATTCTAAGAAAATCGTTTTTGTGTAGAGAACTTTTTTCAATAAAAAAAGGAACCAAGTGTTTGTTGCATTCAACAAACACTGATTCCAGGTTTTCGTATAACTCAGGTTCGTCCGTGTCTAAATAAGCCAGAACTTCACCTTTGAAACTAAATTTTTTAGCGATTTTACCTAAATAAAAACATTCTTCTTTACGCATTCTCGCTTAGTAAAATTATGCTTCAGTTGTTTCGTTATTTTCTTCAGCAGCAGGAGCTTCTTCAGTAGCAGCTTCCGCTTCAACTTCAGCAACTTCTTCTTCTTCAACTGCAGGTGTTGCAGCAGCGATAGCATCAGCTTCAGCTTGAGCTGCAGCAGCTAAACGTTTAGCGTTAACTTCTTGTTCTGCTTTAAAAGCTTTAGCTTTAGCATCAGCTTGCGCTTTTGTTAAACCGTCTTTTTTAGCATCAACTTTTCCAGCTTTAGCTTCTAACCAAGCAGCTAATTTAGCATCAGCTTGCTCTTGAGTTAAAGCACCTTTACGAATACCTCCATCAAGGTGGTGTTTCAATAAAGCACCTTTGTAAGAAAGAATTGCTCTGGCAGTATCAGTTGGTTGTGCACCATTGTGTAACCATTTTACAGCGCTATCAAGGTTTAAGTCGATAGTTGCAGGGTTAGTGTTTGGATTGTAAGTACCGATTTTCTCTAAGTATTTACCATCTCTTTTTGAGCGTGCATCTGCAGCTACAACCCAGTAAAAAGGTTTTCCTTTTTTACCGTGTCTTTGTAATCTAATTTTTACTGACATAATCTTATGATTAAATTTTGAGGTACTCGACCTCTGTTAATTAAGGGCGCAAAGATATAATTTTTTTATGAATTATGTGTTCCAAATAATATTAAATATATTTGAGATCGCTTTTTAACTTTTTTTTCGGTTTTAGGTTGTAATTTTTAAATGTTTATATCAAATAAGGTACTTTTGTATCAAACTCTTTCTACATGAAAAAAACCTTGTATTTTCTGTTGCTTGTTTTTGCTTTTTCATCTTGTACTGAGGATGTTAAGTTTAATAATCCGGCTTTCCAAACTTTAAAAGATAATGTTTTTTGGAGGGCAATTGGTTATAATGCATACACGGGAACCGCCGGAAATATGATTATCGAAGGTACTTTAGGCTATGAAAAAGTGATTTTGAAAATTCCTTCTACCGCGGTAAAAACGTACGTTCTGGGGGTTGATAATCTTACAGTTGCATCTTTTTCAAATACTTTTCCAGGACAATTAGCTGATTTCAGTACGGGTGCAAATAAAGGTACTGGTCAGATTGTTGTTACTGAGTTTAATACAGAAACAAACACGATTTCGGGAACATTTAAATTCACGGCTCCTAATAAGGACGAAAGTAATATTGAAAGCCCAAAAGTTGTTTTTACTGAAGGCGTTTTTTATAAAATCCCAATTGCAGTTGCTCCAGCGAAGTAAATTTTTTATTTGTAATCAATTGGTTTTAGTGGATTCTGTTTTTTAAAATCAAAATAAAAACATAAATAAGCTAATATATAGTAGATTAGAGAAAAATAAGATTACATTTGCTACATTATTATAAATAAGTACATATGAACATTTTTGTTGGAAGCCTTCCATTCAGTATTGAGGAAGCAGATTTAAGAGAGTCTTTCGAGGCTTACGGAGCAGTAGATTCAGTTAAAATCATTACTGATAAATTTACAGGAAGAAGCAAAGGTTTTGGTTTTGTTGAGATGCCAAACGATGCTGAAGCTCAAAAAGCAATTGATGAATTGAACGGAGCTACTGTTCAAGGTCGTGCAATTGTAGTTAATAAATCTGAACCGAAACCAGAAGGCGAAAGAAGAAGCTTCAACAATAACAGTCGTGGTGGTGATTCACGCGGTGGTTATGGTGGAGGAAACAGCCGTGGTGGAAATGACCGTGGAGGTAACAGAGGAGGATATTAATATTTTTTTCTAAATATATAAAAGGGATCAACGAAAGTTGATCCCTTTTTTTTGTGATAAATAATTTTGTTTCAGGTTTATTTTGTTTCAGGTTTCAAGTTGGAAAAACCTAAAGCCTTTGTTTGTCCTTTTTAAGAATATTTTCTGTAGAGATGCACAGCAGTGCATCTAACACAAGTTGAAGACGCACTGCTGTGCGCCTCTACATGAAACTTGAAACAAATAAAACTTGAAACAATCCTATAAGTTAGCTATAAGCCAATCTCCAACTTCGCTTGTTTTGTAGGCTTTTGATCCTTTTGGAGCTAAATCTTCGGTAACAATTCCCTGTTCTAAAGATTTATTTACAACTGCTCTAATTGCTTCCGCCTCATCTTTTAATCCGAAAGCATCTTCGAACATCATTGCTGCAGATAAAATAGTCGCTAACGGATTAGCAATATTCAATCCTGTTGCTTGTGGATATGATCCGTGGATTGGTTCGTATAATGAAGTGTGCTCTCCAACAGAAGCAGATGGCATTAATCCCATAGAACCTGAAATTACAGAAGCTTCATCAGTTAAAATATCTCCAAATAAATTTTCTGTTATCAATACATCATAAGAGTTTGGCCATTGCACCAAACGCATTGCAACAGCATCAACAAATTCGTAAGAAACTGTAACTTCAGGATAATCTTTTTCCATTGCCTGAACCGTCTCTCTCCACAAACGTGAAGTTTCCAAAACGTTTGCTTTGTCAACGCAGCATAATTTTTTGCTACGTGTCATTGCTAGTTCAAAACCTTTTTTAGCCAAACGCTGCACTTCAGCTCTTGTGTAAACACAATTGTCAAAAGCAGTTTCTCCACCATCTTTTCTTCCTTTTTCTCCAAAGTAAATTCCGCCAGTTAATTCTCTTAAGAAAACTAAATCAGTTCCTTCGATTCTTTCTCTTTTTAAAGGAGAATTATCAATTAAAGAAGGAAAAGTAAAGGTTGGACGTACATTAGCAAATAAACCTAATTTTTTACGCATTAACAATAATCCTTGTTCTGGTCTTACTGGAGCGCTTGGATCATTGTCGTATTTTGGGTGTCCAATAGCTCCAAACAAAACCGCATCCGCTTTCATACAGATTTCGTGAGTTTCGTCAGGATAAGGAACTCCAACGGCATCAATTGCACAAGCTCCTGTCAATGCAGGTGTCCATGTTATTTCGTGATTGAATTTTTTTGCAATAGCATCAGAAACTTTTACAGCTTCATTAATTACTTCTGGTCCGATTCCGTCTCCGGCTAAAAGGGCTATGTTAAATTTCATTTTTTTATTTTTTATTTTAAGGTTCAAAGGTTCAGAGGAACAAAGGTTCAAAGTTTAAAACACAAAGTGAGAGAACCTCTGTCCCTCTGTAACTTTGAACCTTTGTCCCTTAAATTAAGCAATTACATTCAACATCTTCTGCGTTGCAATAATCGCTGCAACCGTTTGATCTGAATCTAATCCTCGGGTTTTAAATTCTTTTTCGTTGTTTATCCAGGTGATAATTGTTTCGCACAAAGCGTCAGAACTACTTCCGGGTGGAATTCGCACTGCGTAATCAATTAGTTTTGGAAGCGTTAGTTTTTTGCTTTTGTAAATTTTTGACAAAGCATTCATAAAAGCATCAAACTGACCATCGCCCTGAGCGTGTTCTTCAATTACTTCGCCATCAATTTTTAGGCATAAAGTCGTTGATGGGCGCATTCCTTTTGAGTGCACTAATATATATGACTCGATTGTAATTTTATCTTCGTAAGTGTGACTGTCCAAAACATCAGAAATAATGTATGGCAAATCTTCTTTGGTAACGGTTTCTTTTTTATCGCCTAATTCGATGATTCTTTGGGTAACCAATTTTAAATCTTCCTGGTTTAATTTCAAACCTAATTCCTGAAGATTCTTTTCAATATTGGCTTTTCCGGAAGTTTTTCCTAAAGCATATTTTCGAGTTCTTCCGAAACGCTCCGGAAGCAAATCATTAAAATATAAATTGTTTTTATTGTCTCCGTCAGCATGAATTCCTGCAGTTTGTGTAAAAACATTATCGCCGACAATTGGTTTGTTGGCTGGAATTCTATAACCTGTAAAAGTTTCTACAAGCTTACTTACAGAGTATAAAGAAGTTTCTTTGATGTTAATGCTAACCTCCGGTAAATAGTCATTTATTACAGCAACGGTACTTTCAAGTGGAGCATTTCCGGCACGTTCTCCCATTCCGTTTACCGTAACATGTAGTCCGTTTATGCCAGCTTTAATGGCTTCCATAACGTTTGCCACGCTTAAATCGTAATCGTTATGTGCATGAAAATCAAAATGAATTGTCGGATATTTTGCTCTGATTTTTGAAAGAAATTCGAAAGTCAGGGACGGAATTAAAACGCCTAAAGTGTCCGGAAGCAATATCCTTTTAACGGGTTGAGTGGATAAGAAATCCAGAAATTGAAAAACATAGTCTGGAGAATTTCGCATTCCGTTGCTCCAGTCTTCCAAATAAACATTGGTTTCAATGTCATTTTCTTTCGCTAAAGCGATGATTTGTGCAATTTCAGAAAAGTGTTGTTCCGGAGTTTTTTTTAATTGATGCGTTAAGTGATTCATCGAACCTTTGGTCAATAGATTCTGTACTTTGGCACCGGCTTTTTTCATCCATTCAATTGAAACTCCTCCATCTACAAACGAAAGTACTTCAATGCGATTAATATATCCTCTTTCTTTAGCCCAGGTTGTAATGCCTTTTACAGCCTGAAACTCGCCTTCGCTTACACGGGCGGAAGCAATTTCGATTCGATCAATATTTAATTCCTCCAACAACAATTGCGCAATGGTTAGTTTTTCTGCAGCAGAAAATGATACTCCTGAGGTTTGTTCACCATCACGAAGCGTCGTATCCATTATTTCAATTTTTCTTTTTTCCATATTGATTTCTAAATTCCTTTTCAAAGTAAATTGTAGTTATGTTGTCTTGGTTTAGCTTAACTTATAAAGACCCGACAGATTTTAAAAAACCTGTCGGGTCTCATAGGACTGAACCTGATTTTTTAGTAAGGAAGTTTATCGGCGAAAGCCACAATATCTTCCTTAATATTTTGCAAATAATCAATGTCATCAAAACCATTGATCATGTTGTTCTTTTTGTATCCGTTGATTGCAAAAGATTCTGATTGACCAGTTGCCAATAAAGTAATTGTTTGATTTGGTAAGTTGATTTCTAATTCTGTTTTAGGATCAGCTTCGATTGCCTTGAAAATTGTATCAGCAAATTCAGGGCTAACCTGAACTGGCAAAACACCAATATTCAAACAGTTTCCTTTGAAGATATCAGCAAAGAAACTTGAAACTACAGCTCTAAAACCGTAATCGTAAACCGCCCACGCAGCATGTTCTCTTGAAGATCCTGAACCGAAGTTTTTTCCTCCAACCAGGATTTTTCCACTATAAGTTGAATCGTTTAAAACGAAATCAGCTTTTGGAGTATCATCTCCATTATATCTCCAGTCTCTAAAAAGATTATCTCCAAAACCTTCACGTTTTGTAGCTTTCAGGAAACGAGCCGGAATGATTTGATCTGTATCTACGTTCTCAATTGGTAGTGGCACAGCACTACTAGTAAGTATATTAAATTTATCGTATGCCATTTTTTGGAATTTTAGATTTTAGATTTTTAGATTTTAGATTTTCTTTTGAAAACTTAAACTTAGAATCTAAAAATGTTTTGTATTAAATAATGTAAATCAATTTTTGTTTGAAGAATTTTAGAAGACAAACGACACATAGTGAAATCTAAAATCTAAAATCTTCAATCTAAAATTAAAAAAGTTCCCTCGGATCAGTTAGTTTTCCTGTAACAGCAGCCGCTGCTGCCATAATTGGAGAAGCTAACAAAGTTCTTGAACCAGGACCCTGACGACCTTCAAAGTTTCTGTTTGATGTACTCACTGCATATTTTCCAGCTGGAACTTTATCATCGTTCATTGCCAAACATGCTGAACATCCTGGCTGACGTAATACAAAACCAGCTTCAGTTAAAATATCTAAAATACCTTCTTCTTTAATCTGAGCTTCAACAACGTGAGAACCCGGAACTAACCAAGCGGTAACATTATCTGCTTTTTTTCTTCCTTTTACAATTTCAGCGAAAGCTCTAAAATCTTCAATACGTCCGTTTGTACAACTTCCTAAGAAAACATAATCAATTGGTTTTCCAATCATTACATCATCTTCGTGGAAGCCCATGTAAGCTAGAGATTTCTTGTAAGTTTCGGCACCACCTTCAACTTGATTGGCGTTCGGAATATGTTTTGAGATACCAATTCCCATTCCAGGGTTAGTACCATAAGTAATCATTGGTTCAATGTCTGAAGCGTTGATGTTTAATTCAGCATCAAAAACTGCATCAGCATCCGTTTTTAAAGTTTTCCAGTATTCAACCGCTTTAGTCCAGGCTTCACCTTTTGGAGCATATAATCTTCCTTCAAGGAAATCAAAAGTAGTTTGGTCTGGTGCAATCATACCTCCACGAGCTCCCATTTCGATACTTAAGTTACAAACTGTCATACGGCCTTCCATAGTCATATTTTCGAAAACATCTCCGGCGTATTCAACAAAATATCCAGTTCCTCCAGAAGTAGTTAATTGTGCAATAATATAAAGTGCAACGTCTTTTGGACCAACACCTTTACTCAATTGACCGTTTACGTTGATACGCATTTTCTTTGGTTTTGGCTGCATGATACATTGTGTAGAAAGCACCATCTCAACCTCAGAAGTTCCGATACCAAAAGCAATAGCACCAAAAGCACCATGAGTAGAAGTATGTGAATCTCCACAAACAATAGTAGCACCTGGCAAAGTAATTCCGTTTTCAGGACCAACTACGTGTACAATTCCGTTTTTAATGTGACCTAATCCCCAGTGTGAAATTCCGTATTCGTTGGCATTGTCTTCAAGTGCTTTCAGCTGATTAGCTGATAGCGCATCCTGAACGGGTAAATGTTGGTTTATGGTTGGTGTATTGTGATCTGCAGTTGCAAAAGTACGCTCTGGGTAAAGAACCTTAACGCCTCTGGCTTTTAATCCTAAAAAAGCAACAGGACTCGTAACTTCGTGAATGAAATGGCGGTCAATAAAAAACACATCTGGTCCATCTTCAATTTTACGCACTACATGTGAATCCCATACTTTGTCAAATAATGTCTTACTCATTTTTTATTTTTTTTAATTGTAATTTCTATAATCACAGCAATTCCTGATAATAGCAAAACAAAAGTAAAAAAAGATACAAAGTGGTCAATTTCAATATTTCATTATATACGATACCCAAACTTAAATACAAATTACTATTCGTATTTATCCGTTTAATTTTGTTCGGAAAATCAATGATAAATTGCTTTTGTTTTTCTTTTTCCCGTTAATTTTGACAGGATTGCTTTTAATTTTAATAGTTTGCAAATTTATCTCAAAATCACTATAAAATATACTGTTTTATTTAAAAAAATGTAACAAAATGAGTAAAAATAGTAATAATTGTTAGTTTTGGATTGTCTTTTAGAATTTAAGAAGTTGGCAATTAATATGATTTTAAAGTCTAAAAAATCAATTTAGGATGGATATCGGTAAGTCCAATTTTAATTCAAATACTACGACATCCAAGAAGTGTATTTTTATGAAAATTTATGAATATTAGGAGGAAAAAGGAATGATAATGCAGAGAATTTATTTTAGACTAATTCAATGAATTTTTGAATTCTAAAGGAGTAAGATTCGTTTTCTTTTTGAATAATTTACTAAACGACTGCGGATATTCAAAGCCAAGTTGGTACGCTACTTCTGCTACCGAAAGATTGGTGGAAATCAGGAAGTCCTTAGATTTTTCAATTAGTTTTGAATGAATATGCTGTTGTGCATTTTGTCCGGTTAAATTCCGGAGCATGTCGCTCAAATAGTGACTGGAAACATTAATTTGCGAAGCAAGAAAATCTACTGTTGGTAATCCTCTCTTTAAGGTTTCGGCATCGTTGAGATAATTGTCAAGTGTTTCTTCTACTTTCAGCAATAGATCGCTACTAATCGTTTTTCGTGTAATGAATTGTCGTTTGTAAAAACGATTGCTGTAATTCAGCAAAACGTCAAGATAAGAAACAATTACATCCTGGCTCATTTCATCTATGGCATTATGAAGCTCACTATCAATACTATTTAATAATCCTATAATGGTTGTTTTTTCAGTATCAGAAAGGTGTAGCGCTTCGTTGGTATCATAAGAGAAGAAACCATATTTTTTGATGTTTTTCCCCAAAGGATAATTTCTAATAAAGTCCGGATGGAAAAACAATGTAAAACCGTGATATTCGGCTCCTTCTTCATTATCAGTGAAAATCAGTTGATTGGGAGAAGTAAACATTAATCCACCTTCATTAAAATCATAATAACCCTGACCGTAGCCCATTTTTCCGTTGGTAGAATATTTATAAGATATTTTATAAAAATCAAGCAAAAAAGCATTATTCGTCAATTCAGCATTGATAACCAATTTGGTATTGTCAACCAGACTAATCATAGGATGAATCGGTTTTGGTAACCGAAATAAACTATGAAATTGCGATATAGAAGAAAGTCTCGACGGATTGTTGTGTTTCTTATCCATGATATAAAGGTATAAAAAATCAAAAACCAATACCGTGCAGCCTATCAAAATCTGTACGGTATCAGTTAGGAATTAATGAATTATGCTCCCAAAAATTGTTTTCCAAAGGCAGCGCGAAAAACTTCATCGCCTTGTTCCAGTCTTTGTTGATAAAGTGCTTTAGCATCTTCTCCGGCCACATATCTGAGTTTGGTTTTTCCATCTGTAGCTGCTTCGTAGACAACTTCGGCAATTTGTTCTGCAGTCGATGCCATCTCAAACATGGCATCCACATTTTCAAACATTTTGTTTGTCATTGCTTCATATTCAGGTCTGCCTCCTGTATCAAGTGAACCGTGCAGAAATTCTGTTTTGATACCGCCCGGAGAAACCGTTTTAATGTTCACACCAAACGGATTTAATTCATACGCCATACTTTCGCTCCAGCCTTCAAGTCCCCATTTGGTTGCGTGATAAACAGATCCTAAAGGAAAAGAAATCAAGCCGCCAATAGAAGTGGTGGAGATGAATAGTCCGCTTTTTCTTTCTCTGAAATACGGAATAAAAGCATTGGTAACACGTATTACGCCCAATAAATTAGTATTAAGTTGTTTGGTAATTTGATCATCGTTAAAACTTTCCAAGGGACCAATTAAACCGTAACCGGCATTGTTAAAAACAACATCAATATCACCTAATTCCAGTGCTTTTTGAACCGTGCTTTGTATTTGGTCATAATTGGTAACATCCAAGGGTAATAGCGTTACATTTTGTAAACCAGAAAGTTCTGTTTCCTTTTCTGGACTTCTCATTGTTGCGATTACATTCCATCCTTGTTGGTGAAATAATTTTGCTGTTGCTTTTCCTAATCCGGAAGATGCGCCTGTGATAAAAATTGTTTTCATAATAATTTGTTTTTATTTGATGAAGCAAAGTTCAGGATAGAGAGGAGTTAAAAAGTATCCATTTTGGTGCAATGAGTATCCAAAATGAATAATCGATTTTTTTAGGATTATATAACAGCTAAAAAAACTTTGTGCGTAATTTTTTAACACATAGAAACATAGATTTGTTACTTTAAAAAGGCGTTTCACTTATTTAAAACATCCCGTCCCGAAGTTTCGGGATCGGGACTATGTGTGAAAATCTAGATTTTTTTTAAATTTCTATTTTATAAACTAAAATCTATGTTTCTATGTGTTTAATATGCTTTATGAATAACAACCAATGGGTATTAAATAATGCTTTTGTTAACAACTTTCGCTTCGTTATTTCTGTAAAAAAAGCGTAAATTTGAACCTCCTCCATTTTATATAAGGCAATTTTTTATCCTCCATAAAATCAAAGATTTATATTGGTAAAATTGGAATTTGGAGCTTTAATTTTTGTTATTTAACTCTATGTATTTAATATTCGATACCGAAACAACCGGATTACCAAAACGCTGGGACGCCCCAATTACCGATTCTGATAACTGGCCCCGCTGTATTCAGATCGCATGGCAGCTCCATGACGAAATGGGACAGCTTATAGAGCACCAGGATTATTTGGTAAAACCGGACGGATTTAATATTCCGTATGACGCCGAACGTATTCATGGGATTTCGACCGAATTGGCTGAAGCCGATGGAATCACTTTGGCTGAAGTTTTGGAGAAATTCAATATCGCTTTAAGCAAAACCAAATTCATTGTTGGTCAGAATTTAGGTTTTGACGTCAATATTATGGGAGCTGAATTCCATAGAATGGGTGTGGATTCTTCAATGAGTACGATGCCGGTTTTGGATACCTGTACCGAAGTTACCGCTTCGTTATTACAGCTTCCCGGAGGTCGTGGAGGAAAATTTAAATTACCGACCTTAACAGAATTACATAGTTATCTTTTTAATAAGCCTTTCGCGGAAGCGCACAACGCAACTGCCGACGTTGAGGCAACTACGCGTTGTTTTTTAGAGTTAATTAGAAGAGAGGTTTTTACTAAAGAAGAGTTAGATGTTCCAAAGGATTATTTCAAGGAATTTCAGGAAAGAAATCCACAGGAATTTCCATTAATCGGATTAAAACACATCAATTTAAAAGCGGCTTCTGATAAAATCAGAGAGCAAATAAAAGCTTTACAGGTTGATGATGTACAAACTACGGTTTCAGCTACAGACAGAGCCGATTTTAAAGCAGCAAAATATTCGCATTTACATAATCATACGCAGTTTTCGGTTCTTCAATCGACAATCGGAATTGGAAATATTGTTGCTGCTACAGCCAAAAACGGGATGCCGGCTGTTGCCATGACCGATACTGGAAATATGATGGGCGCTTTCCATTTTGTGAGCGCTGTTATGAACCACAACAAAGCGGCATCGACAAAAAACAAAGCTTTAGTTGAAGCCGGAGAAGAACCAACCGAAACGGAGATCAAACCAATTGTAGGTTGTGAATTTAATGTTTGTGACAATCACTTAGACAAGAGCAAAAAAGACAACGGAAATCAGGTTGTATTGCTGGCTAAAAATAAAAAGGGATATCACAATCTGGCAAAAATGTCGTCCATCGCTTTTACGGAAGGATTTTATTATGTTCCGAGGATTGATCGAAATATCATCGAAAAATACAAAGAAGATATTATGGTTTTGTCCGGAAATTTATACGGAGAGATTCCGAGTAAAATTCTGAACATCGGTGAAAATCAAGCCGAAGAAGCTTTGATTTGGTGGAAAGAACAATTTGGAGATGATTTCTATCTGGAAGTCATGCGCCATAATCAGGAAGATGAAAATCGTGTTAACAAAACCCTGATTGAATTTTCTAAGAAGCACGATGTCAAATTAATTGCGACCAATAATACTTACTATTTAAATAAAGAAGATGCCAACGCGCACGATATTTTATTGTGTGTAAAAGATGGTGAAAAACAGGCAACACCAATTGGGCGCGGCCGTGGTTACCGTTATGGATTACCGAATCAGGAATACTATTATAAGTCGGAAGAAGAGATGAAAAAACTCTTTGCAGATTTACCGGAAGCGATTATCAATATTCAGGAGATTGTCGATAAGGTTGAAGGATATTCTCTTTATCGCGATGTATTACTTCCAAAATTTGATATTCCGGAAGAATTTGTTGTTGCAGAAGATGAAGCTGATGGTGGGGTTCGGGGTGAAAATAAATATTTGCGTCATCTTACTATGGTTGGTGCTGCAAAAAGATATGGTGAAATTACAGAATCGATTCAGGAACGTTTAGATTTTGAGTTATTGACGATTTCGAATTCCGGATACCCAGGTTACTTTTTGATCGTTCAGGATTTTATCGCCGAGGCCAGAAAAATGGACGTTTCGGTAGGGCCGGGACGTGGATCTGCTGCCGGTTCTGCAGTGGCATATTGTTTAGGAATTACAAACATCGACCCGATTAAGTATGATTTGCTTTTTGAGCGTTTCCTGAATCCGGATCGTGTGTCCATGCCCGATATTGATATCGATTTTGATGACGAGGGTCGTGGTCGTGTTATGGATTACGTAATCAACAAATACGGTAAAAATCAGGTTGCCCAGATTATCACCTATGGTAAAATGGCAACCAAATCGGCGATTCGTGATACGGCGCGTGTTTTGGATTTACCGCTTTTTGAAGCCGATAGAATTGCAAAACTGATTCCCGGAATGATGCCGTCAAAATGGAATTTGGCGCGTTTTATTTCGGAAAGCGAAGAAGAGGTTAAAAAAGCGCTTCGTTCTGATGAATTTGACGCCGTAAAAGAATTAATCGCGATTGCCAATGAAGATGATTTGGCAGGAGAAACGATTCAGCAGGCAAAAATCCTTGAAGGATCGATGCGAAATACGGGAATTCACGCCTGCGGGGTAATCATTACGCCATCGGATATTACGAATTTCGTTCCCGTTACTACCGCAAAAGATTCCGATTTATACGTAACGCAGTTTGATAACTCGGTTGCTGAAAGTGCAGGATTGCTGAAAATGGACTTCTTGGGTCTGAAGACCCTTACACTGATAAAAGATACCGTTAAACTGGTAAAATACAGAACAAATATTGATTTGGATCCGGATACTTTTCCGATTGATGATCCGGAAACCTATGCGCTATTCCAAAGAGGGGAAACGGTTGGGATCTTTCAATATGAGTCACCCGGAATGCAGAAATATATGAAGGATCTGAAGCCAACGGTTTTTGGAGATTTAATTGCGATGAATGCCTTATATCGTCCCGGACCTTTAGAATATATTCCTTCTTTCGTTCGAAGAAAAAATGGAGAAGAGGAAATTAAATATGATTTAGATGCCTGCGAAGAATATTTAGGAGAAACCTACGGAATTACGGTTTATCAGGAGCAGGTAATGCTTTTGTCCCAATCGCTTGCTGGTTTTACAAAAGGTGAGGCCGACGTTTTACGTAAAGCGATGGGTAAAAAGCAAAAGGACGTTCTGGATAAAATGAAGCCAAAATTTGTTGAACAAGCTGCTTTAAAAGGTCACGATGCGAAAATTTTGGAAAAGATCTGGAAAGACTGGGAAGCCTTTGCGAGTTATGCCTTCAACAAATCGCACTCCACTTGTTATGCCTGGATTGCGTACCAAACGGCATATTTAAAAGCACATTACCCTGCCGAATATATGGCGGCGGTACTTTCGAATAATATGAACGACATCAAACAGGTTTCGTTTTTTATGGAAGAATGTAAGCGAATGGGCTTGCAGGTTTTAGGGCCAGATGTAAACGAATCGTACTATAAATTTACGGTAAACGATAGTTATGCTGTTCGTTTTGGAATGGGTGCTATTAAAGGTGTAGGTTCAGGGGCGGTAGCAACAATTGTTGAAAACAGAAAAGACGGAAGATATAAATCGATTTTTGATTTGGCGAAACGTATTGATTTGCGTGCTGCGAATAAAAAAGCGATTGAAAATTTAGCACTTGCAGGTGGTTTTGATTCTTTTGAAGGAACTACCAGAGCGCAATATTTTCATGATGATGGCGATGGAATTACATTTTATGAAAAAGCGATGCGTTACGGATCTAAATTTCAGGAAAATGAAAACTCGTCGCAAGTAAGTTTATTTGGAGAAACGAGTGAAGTTCAAATTGCCGAACCTGTCGTGCCTCCATGTGAAGACTGGAGCACCATGGAAAAATTAGCGAAGGAAAAGGAAGTTGTCGGAATTTATATTTCGGGACATCCTTTGGACGATTTTAGGTTTGAGATGAAATACTTCTGCAACGCTAGATTAGAAGCACTGAAAAGCATGAACGAATATGTGGGTAAAAATCTAAATTTTGCCGGAATTATTAATAACGTACAGCATCGTGTGGCTAAAAACGGAAAAGGATGGGCTGTATTTAATCTTGAAGGATATGATGAAAGTTATGAGTTTAAGATATTTGGTGAGGAGTATTTAAAATTCCGCCATTTCTTAATTCAGAATAATTTTGCCTATTTAAAAATATTAATCAAAGATGGATGGGTAAATCATGATACAGGAAAAAAATCGGATCCAAGAATGCAGTTTGTTGAGATACGACAATTGCAGGACATATTAGAAGCCTTTGCTAAAAAGCTAATTCTTTTATTGAATATTAAAGATTTGCACGCAGATTTTATTCATAAGCTGAGTCATTTGTTTAATGAGAATAAAGGCGATAATTCGGTGACTTTTGAAATCATGGAATTAGAAAAAATAAAACGTTTAGTTGAAGTAGAAACCAATACTGAATTTGAAGAAACTGAAGACGCCGTTTTTGTAGATGAAAATGAGGATATTGATGCGTCATTGGAAGATACTAAAATTCAGGAAGTAAAAGAAATTGAAGAAATAAAAGTGGTTACTAAATTAACAATGCCAAGCAGGAGATTAAAAGTCAAGATTTCAACAGAGCTATTGCAGGAATTAGAAAAAATGCAGATAAATTTTAAGCTGAATTAAATTTTAACAGTTAAAATTTAAGAAAATGCTAATTTTTTATGTTAAAAATATGCACGCATAATAGTTTTTTAGTAATATTGCCCAAAATTATAACGTTTTCGTTCCAAGTCTAACTTTGCAAACCAAAAAAATATGTTAAAATATTTTAAGTTTGCATAAATTAATTAAATCAGAATTATGAAAAAGAACCTATTTTTATTAGGATTATTAGTTTGCTCTATGGCCACAATGGCGCAAACAGAAAAAGCAGATAAGCCAGAAAGCTGGTATTTTAAATTAGGAGGATCTTATTTTAATCAAACAGCTTCAACAGAATTTCCTGTTGTAGGAGGTCAATTGCCAAATAGAGATGTTTATGCAGGTACTTTAACAAATAATAAATTAGTTTCAAGAGAAAGCGTTACAGGATCTTTTGGTCAGGGTTTCAGATCTGGAATTACAGCTGGTTACCGTTTTTCTACACGTTTAGGAGTTGAGATGGCTGCAAATTACTACATTAGTAATGAGAAAACTATGGCTCAAACTACAAACAGACTTGCTTCTTATAACCCACAGACAACTGTTGCGACTTATGTGAATTTTACAGCACAAGGAGAAATTAAAGCTTTTGATTTAGCTCCGGCAATTGTAATGTTCTTAGGAGAGGCTCATGGTTTTGAACCTTACACTAAAGTTGGGGTGATTGTTCCAATTCACGGTACATTAGATATTAAAACTGATAGAACTTACACTTCTTTTGTAGGTGCTAATCAAGTAGCAGTTACTCAAGCTTACTCAAAAGATGTTGTAAAACCAAATCCAACACTGGGTTTCATGGCTGCTTTCGGTACATCTTATAAATTAGGAAAACACATTTCTGCTTTTGCTGAATTAGAATACCGTAACTTTACTGTACACGGAAAAACTAAAGAAACTACTGAGTATACTGAAAATGGAGTAGATAAATTAAACACTACAACTTCATTCAGAGCTGCTTCAACTGCTGCAATTCATACAAATTATGTAGATCATTTAGATACAAATTCAAATAATGCTTTAACTAATCCAAATGGTGTTGATACAGCTAAACCAATGGATGAATTAAGCTCTTATGTTGGAATCTCAGGTTTAGGATTAACTTTAGGTCTTAAATACAGCCTATAATTCTAAAGAATTTATAGTTTATAAAAAGAGGATGTTCATTGAATATCCTCTTTTTTTTGCTTCAAAATGTTTAGGGCAAAAGAAATTGAATTGCCTCCTGCTTTAGCTGGAGGAATGAAATGCGAGAAAGAAAAGAAGGCTAGGCTTTAGCCAAAAAGGACTTAATCTTTTGGCTAAAGCCTTTTGCTATCAATTCTTCAGCCTCCAGCTAAAGCAGGAGGCAATTCAAGAATTACTTAAATCTTCGAGCCCCTAAATTCCTTCAAAACTTCATCAATAACCCAGCTCGTTCTGGCTGCGGAAATTCCTTTTGATGGAGAAGCTCCTTCGGCACCTAAAAGTTCAGAAACTACAGTTTCTATAAACGGCTGCTGGATATGAAGTGGATTTTCGATGGCAGTACTTTCTTTTTCTCCGTTTGTATATTGAATATGAATTGGGTCATTTCCGAAAGTTGAAAAAGAAATTTTTCCTTTATCTCCAACAATTTCAGTATTGTCGTAACGTTCGAAACTGCCAAAATTCCATAATCCCGTTCCGTGAATTCCGTTTTCAAATAAAAAGGACATCGAAACTGCATCTTCGGCAGGATAAGCCATAAGCTGCGAGCTCGCATGCCCGCGAACCGATTTAATCGGACCAAGAACAAAATCAAGGAAATCTAAAGTATGACATGCTAAGTCAACAAAAATTCCTCCGCCGGAAATATGAGGTAAAACAGTCCAGGGCAAATTAATTTCATCGTCGTAACGTTCTTCAAACGGATGGTATAAAACGCAGTTTACATGTCTTACAGTTCCAATTTTATTTTGATCGATTAGTTCTTTTATTTTCAAGAATCGAGGTAAACTTCTTCTGTAATAGGCAACGAATAAAGGTACATTGTGTTCTTTGCAAACGCGGATCATTTCGTTGCATTCTTCAAATGTAAGTGCCATTGGTTTTTCGACATAAACAGGTTTTCCTGCTTTGGCGCATAAAATGGTGTATTCTTTATGAGATGACGGGGGAGTTGCAATATAAACGGCATCAACTTCCGGATCGTTGATTAAATCAATAGCATTAGAATACCATTTCGGAACATTATGACGTTTGGCGTAATCTTCGGCAAGAGCCCCATCTCTTCGCATTACGGCAACTAAAGCTGAATTGGGAGTTTTTTGAAAAGCGGGTCCGCTTTTAACTTCGGTTACATTTCCACAGCCTATAATTCCCCATTTTATGATTTTCATCTTTCGGTTTTTTAGTTTTTCAAATTTAAAAAAAGGTTTGCCACTAATTTCACGAATTTTCGCGAATTATTTTTCACGCAGATTTAAAAAGATTTTAGCAGATATACACAGATTTTTTTATTTATTAAATCAAATAAAATCTGCCTGAATCTGCAAAATCTGCGTGAAAACAAAATACTAGATAACTAATAAATAAGCCACGAATTCACGAATTTAATTAGTGGAAATTCGTGTAATTCGTGGCTAAAAAAACTTAAATTTTATTTTATTTTTTCGGTAAAGCTGTAAGACCCATATTGTAAAGCGTGAATGCCTGAACATCTACATTTTCCTGAATAGAGGCTGCAACAGATTTTCCTGCTCCGTGTCCGGCTTTTACATCGATACGAATTAAAACCGGATTATCGCCAGTTTGCTTATCCTGTAATTCGGCAGCAAATTTAAAACTGTGTGCCGGAACAACACGGTCGTCATGATCTCCTGTTGTTACCATCGTAGCCGGATATTTAACTCCTGCTTTTACGTTTTGAACAGGCGAATAACCTTTCAGGTATTCAAACATTTCTTTGTTGTCCTGAGCAGTTCCATAATCGTATGCCCAACCAGCACCCGCTGTAAAAGTATGGTAACGCAACATATCCATAACACCAACGGCTGGCAATGCTACTTTCATTAAATCCGGGCGTTGTGTCATTGTTGCTCCGACCAATAAACCTCCATTAGAACCTCCGCGAATCGCTAGGAAATCTGATGAAGTATATTTTTGAGCGATTAGGTATTCACCTGCTGCGATAAAATCGTCAAATACATTTTGTTTTTGCAATTTAGTTCCTGCATCATGCCATTTTTTCCCGTATTCACCGCCACCTCTTAAATTGGCAACAGCATAAACACCTCCATTTTCCATCCAGACTGCGTTTGCAATACTAAAAGCTGGAGTTAAACTAATATTAAATCCGCCGTAACCATAAAGGATAGTTGGGTTTTTACCGTTTAATTTCAATCCTTTTTTATAGGTAATAATCATTGGGATTTTTGTTCCGTCTTTTGAAGTATAGAAAACTTGTTTAGATTCGTAATCTTCACTTTTGAAATCTACTTTTGGTTTTTGATAGATTTCTGATTTACCAGATTTTGGTTCTAAAGAATAAATAGTTCCCGGCGTAGTATAATTGGTGAAGCTATAGTATATTTTTTTTTCGTCTTTTTTACCGCCAAATCCACCTGCTGTTCCTACCGCCGGAAGTTTGATTTCACGAACTAATTTTCCGTTATAATCATATTGCTGAACAAACGAAACAGCATCTTTCGTATAATTCGCAAAGAAGTAGCCGCCACCGGTTGAAGGCGAAAGTATATTTTGAGTTTCTTTAATAAAGTCCTTCCAGTTTTCTGGTTTCGGATTATTGAAATCAACAGAAACAACACGTTTGTTTGGCGCATTCAAATCTGTTTCGATAAACAATTTGCTTCCTTCATTTTCGATAATTGAATTGTCGCTGTTAAAGTTGTCTACAATAGTAATTATCGGACTCTTGGCAGTTTTTAGATCCTTAATGTACAACTCGTTTCCGTAAGTAGAATTAGCGGCTGAAATCACTAAATAATGATCGTCTTCAGTAACATAACCGCCAACGTATCTTCTTTTCTGGTCGGCTCCAAAAATAACTTTGTCTTCTTTTTGAGAAGTTCCCAGTTTATGGAAATACAATTTATGCTGATCTGTTTTAGCAGATAATTCGCTTCCTTTAGGCTTGTCGTAACTAGAGTAATAAAAACCTTCATTTCCATGCCATGAAATTCCGCTGAATTTTACATCCACTAAAGTGTCTTCTAAAACTTTTTTAGACAAAGCATCAATAATAATTACTTTTCTCCAGTCGCTTCCGCCTTCAGAAATAGAGTAGGCTGCTTTCGATCCATCTTTAGAAAAATCTAATCCACCAAGTGAAGTTGTTCCGTCTTTAGAGAAAGTATTCGGGTCTAAGAAAACTTCTTCTTTTCCGTCAGAACCTTTTCTGTAAATTACAGATTGATTTTGAAGCCCGTTATTTTTCGAATAATAAGTATATTTTCCTTCTGTAAATGGAGCACTTATTTTTTCATAATTCCAAAGTTGTTCCATTCGTTTTTTTAATGCATCACGAAACGGAATTTTATCTAAATAACCATAAGTAACTTGATTTTGAGCTTTTACCCAAGCTCCGGTTTCAGCAGATTTGTCGTCTTCAAGCCAGCGATACGGGTCGTTTACTTTTGTGTCAAAATAAACATCGACAGTTTCGCCTTTTTTTGTTTCGGGATATTGGATATTATTTTGTCCAAATGAAATTCCTGCAGTTGTAATAGCCATTATCAGAATTGTTTTTTTCATCGTTTTAGTTTTCGGTTGTAACAAAAATAGCATTTTTTGTTCGATGATAAATATTTAACCGCAAAGTGCGCAAAGTGATTTACGCAAGGTTCGCAAAGTTTATAACAAAGCTTTGCGAACCTTGCGTAATTCCTGGCGTCCTTTGCGGTTAAGTTAAAATTATAAATTAAAATTCACTCCCAATACGATATTTCTTCCAATGTTTGGAATGCCGTCTGTTTTTAATCTAGAAAGGTGAGCGATATAATTTTTATCAAATAAATTGTTTCCGTTCAGATTTAAATCAAAAGCTGTTTTTCCTAGTTTTACTGTTCCTCCAAAACCTAAATTTACCAAAGTATATCCTTTTGAAGCCGTTTCAAAACCACTCACATTATCCTGACTAAAAGTAGAAGAAACGTTCAAAGTCGCAAAACCTTCCTGAAACCAGTCTTTGATTTTGAATTCGGTTCTCAGTGTATTAGTCCAATTATTCGCAGGAATCAAAGGCAAATAATCTTTGTTATCTTTTTTACCGGTTACAGTTTCAAAACTTGTTTCAAAATGCAGCCAGTCTAAAGGATGTGGGTGAAAATGCAGACCAGCTTCCCCACCAAACAATTGCGCATTATCCTGAACATACACAAAAACATCATTATCGTCAATAACATCTCCCGTTGGCGAAGTGTAGATGTAATTATTCACATGATTGTAAAATCCGTTTACGAAAAATTCGAAATGCGAATTTTTATATTCTAAATTCAAATCGGTCTGAACGTTTTGTTCTGTTTTCAAATCAGCATTTCCAATTTCATATCGATTCGTTCCTTCGTGGACTCCGTTTGAAGTTAATTCGGCTAAGTTTGGCGCTCTGAATCCAGTTGCAATATTCAAGCGAAGCGTTAAAGGTTCTGCTAACTTTGTTTTATATCCCAAAGAAGCATTAAAACTGTCGAAAGATTTATCCAAAGTTTCAAAATAACCTTCTTCGCCAGCAATTCCGTGCGCTTCAGAATTTATTTTTCGATTGTCAAAACGCAATCCGGCTTGTAAAACACTATTGTTCCACTCGTAATTGGCTGTTCCAAAAGCACCAAAATCATTGGTTGTAGCATCCGGAATCAAATACTCTTCTCCAAAATTTTTATTGGTTTGATGCATTCCCTGAACACCCAAAATAGTTTCAATTTTACCGAATTTCGGGAAATGGTATTTTGCATTATAATTGAAAGTATTTAATTTCATTTGAAGCGATGCATCGTTGCTGTCTTCAAATTCGCTTCGGTCGTTGGCGATATAACCCAAATCGACATCTAATTTAGAATTCTCAAAAAAGATGACGTTGTTCAAACTCAATAAATGATTAAAAATTCCCTGTCTCGGAAATTGGGTGTCTTTGCTGGAAGATTGTTCTGCAATTCCGTCCTCGGGAATTCCAATATCTAATTTATTGTAATTGTATCTCAAAACACTTGAAAAACTAGAGTTGCTGTATCCTATTCCAGTTTTAAAATCGGTTTCGTTATAACGTGAATTCGTTACACGATCGCCGTCGGCAATTTTATAATCAGAATGAGTGTTGAAACTTCCGCGAGCTAAAAATTTCCAGTTATCAGTCGATGTTTTTAATCCGATTGATGAATTGCTTCCTTGTGTATTAGTGAAATATTTTTGACTGAAATTAGCTTTGAAAGTATTCTCATCAGCAAATTTTTCAGGATTAAAATACAATACGCCGCCCAAAGCATCAGAACCATATAGTAGAGATGCGGGTCCTTTGATAACTTCAACACTTTCGATTCCGGCATCGTTTAAACCAAGTCCGTGTTCATCTCCAAATTGTTGATTTTCGATACGTACACCTTGAGAATATACCAAAACACGATTGCCACTCAAACCACGAATAACGGGTTTTCCGATAGAAGTTCCTGTCGAAATCTGAGAAACTCCGGGAATGGTTGCCAGACCTTCAATTAAAGTTGAAGTCCCTTTTTGCTGTAATGTTTTGATGCTTTCGTGTTCAATTTTCATGACATTTTGCGATTGCAATTTGTTGAAAGGAGTAGAAACCACGACTTCATCCATTTCTAAAATAGATTCTAAAAGTTTAATATTAAGTGTATTTTCTTTTAATAATTTATCGATCGTTTGATTTTGATTGGCATATCCAACATAAGAAAAAGCAAGACGTAAACTTCCGTTTGGAAGATTCGTAAATTCGTATTTTCCGTTTGCATCGGTTGTAGTTCCTTTATGCAATTCCTGTGCATAAACGGATACTCCTGGCAAGGGTTGATTTTGAGCATCGGTTACAATACCTGATACCGAATTTTGAGCGGAAAGAATGCTGGAGAACCCTAAAATAAGGGCTAATATTATTTTTTTCATTTGAAAATGATGCTATAGTTAATTGATTTTTCATTTAAAATAAAAACAGAAATCAAAGCAAAAGTCCCAATCCTGAAATATATCAAGATGGAAAATTTATTTTCTTTCGAATTTTATATTAAGAATTTGAGTTTATTTCGAGTATTTCGAAATCTAAGAAACTATAGCAGCAGGTGGGCCACGCAATAAATAAGCGCTGCCTGAAAAGGAAACAATGCTCTCTGAAAAAGAAAAGAAATATGGGATTTCTTTGTGAAAAGTGCGAAATTGAATAGTGAAATCCTGTGGAAGAATATAACTTCCGAAAGCGAAATGACAAACATAACACAAATCATAATTATGATGCTGATGTGTTATTTCTCCGCTTGGATCGCTATAATCGTGATGACATTGTTTTTCTGAAAGTTGCTTTACAATGTGCTCATAACTGTGTATAGACTGAAACAATATTGAGAACAATACCGTTACTGCCAAAGAAATACTTAATATGAGCTGCCTTCTTTTCATATACCACAAAGGTATAAAAGCGCAATGAATATTCGATTTGTTTTTTTGTTTCCGTAGATGATTTATTGAAAATTATTCAACAAAAGATTTTATTCTTAAGTAAAAAGAGAATAATTGCGTTCAGTTCGTCTCCTGAACTGGCATTATATTATATTTGTAAGTAAAATAAATTTACTCTAAAAAACGTTTACTTGAAAACCTCCTTAAAACCAAAATACGATATGCGATTCCTTTTTAGTTGTTTGTTTTTAGTTTCGTTTTTTAATGGTTTCTCACAAGATGAACCGCCTAAAATACAGCCAATTGTAAAAATTGACTCTCTGTATCGTGAAGATCAGTTCTATTTTTCCATAACGTATAATATGTTAGTTCAGGGTCCTGAAGGTTTGAAGCAGGATAAGTTTTCTGCGGGATTTTCTACAGGATTTTTACGTGATATTCCACTTAATAAAAAAAGAACCTTTGCAATTGCACCCGGATTGGGATTTAGTTATCAGAATTACTATCAAAATCTGACCGTTTCAACAACTGTTGATGGATCGTACTTATATGGGGTCAATAATTACAATGAATTTGTATCGAATAGATTTCGACAATATTCCGTCGATTTGCCGATAGAATTTAGGTGGAGAAACTCGACTTTTGAAAGTACTAAATTCTGGAGAATTTATGCCGGATTTAAATTTAGCTACGTTTTTGCAGCCAAATCTATTTTGAATGATGGAGAAACGACTTATAAAATCAAGAATAATCCAGATCTAAATGATTTTCAATACGGAGCCTATATTTCGGCGGGATACAATACCTGGAATGTTTATGCTTATTATGGACTGAATCCGTTGTATAAATCGTATGTTAAGACATTGAATGGAGAAAGTGTTAATATGAGAACGCTGAATCTTGGTTTGATGTTTTATATTCTATAGCCACAAATACAAAAACATTAACTGTGGAATCGACCCAAGTAACAATCCAATCATTAGTTCTTTTGGTGTATGAGCTTCCATTTCTAATCTTGATGAAGCGATAATTCCAGTCATGAAAATCATCAAAGCGCCCCAGTAAGGATTTTGCATTTGCAAATGAACAGTTAAACCGATTACGAAAACGGTAAAACCGGTAATAGCCACCATGTGTAAACTTGCTTTTATTTTAAAAAGTGAGCAGACTAACGCCAAAATGGTACTGAATAATGCACCCAGGAAAAAGAAATGAAGTTCAGGATAACGTGCAATGACAATACTCCTTTTTACCAATAAAATATATAAAAAACATTGTAAAATTAGCGGAATTTTACGTTGTGAGGTTTCAGGAAGCATTACTGAATTTGCGTGTCCTGTAGAACGCAGCAATAAAAAGAACAAAACAGGAACCAGAATCGTAATAATCAGGATTTGAAACAAGACATAATATTTCTCCTGATTTGAAAAAGTGTCCTCCTTACAGAAAAGATAAAACAATGTAGCATACATCGATATAAATATCGGATGAAGTATATAAGAGAATAGTGGAAGTATTTTTTTCAAAATGCTATATTTTGTGGTTCAATTCAACAAATATAATAATGTTTTTGCCCCGAATTACAGTTTTTTTGCCACGAATTACACGAATTTACACGAACTATATTACTGACACGCCTTAAAAATATATGCCACAGATTATAAGATTATCACAGATTGGAATCTTTTTAATTTTATAATCTGTGGCAAAAAACAAAATAAGAATTCGTGAAAATTAGTGCAGTTTGTGGCAAACTTTTTCCCATTTACTTTGGTGCAAAACGAATAATTAGTGAAAATTTGTGAAATAAGTGGCAAACCTTTTTCTAAATTTGACAAAAGAAATTTTCTAAATGAGCATAAATTTAAAAAACCTGATTCCGGTTCTTGACGCCAAATGGATTGGTTCAGACGCTGATGTTTTTGTTGATCATATTTCTATAGACAGCCGTTCGTTGCAAAATGGTTCAAAAACTTTGTTTTTTGCTTTAACAGGTGTGAATAATAATGCTCATTTATTTATTCCAGAGCTTATAGAAAAAGGCGTTCAGAATTTTGTCGTTCAATATATTCCTGAAAATTGCAACGGAAAAGCGAATTTTTTGGTGGTAAAAAACACCTTAAAAGCGTTGCAGGAATTTGCAGGTTATTATCGTGATCTTTTCGATTTTCCTATTATCGGAATTACCGGAAGCAACGGAAAAACAATTGTAAAAGAATGGCTTAATTTTTTATTAAGTCCCGACTATAATATTATCAGAAGCCCTAAAAGCTATAATTCTCAGGTTGGAGTGCCGCTTTCTGTGATTGCAATAAACGAAAAACATAATTTAGGTATTTTCGAAGCCGGCATTTCGACTGTTAACGAAATGAGCAAACTCGAAAATATCATAAAACCCACTATTGGAGTTTTAACGAATATTGGTTCTGCACACGACGAAGGTTTTGAAAATCTGGAGCAAAAAATCAAAGAGAAATTATTGCTTTTCAAAAAATCAAAAGTTGTTGTTTATCAAAAAAATGCTCTGATAGATAAATGTTTAATTCAGTTTTCTGCAGAAAATCATTTAAATGACAGAAAATTATTCTCCTGGAGTTTCACAGATAAATCGGCTGATGTTTTTATTCTGAAAAAAGAAAATAAAACAACATTCACGCATATTGAATATCAATATAAAGGAGAAACTTTCGATTTGGAAATTCCATTTCAGGATTCGGCTTCTATCGAAAATGCTATTTCATGTTTATTGGTTTTACTTTATTTTAAGTATGATTTTGATACAGTTCAGAGTCGTATGGAAATGTTATATCCTGTTGAAATGCGTTTGGAAGTTAAAAACGGAATCAACAATTGCAGTATTATTGATGATAGTTACAGTTCCGATTTTCAGTCGCTTAAAATTGCTTTGGATTTTTTAGAAAGCCAAAAAAAGAATGCTTCTAAAACGGTTATTTTATCTGATATTTTCCAGAGCGGATTTTCAAATGAAGAATTATATACTAAAGTTGCCCAGCTTATTACTGATAACAAAGTAAATCGTGTTATAGGAATTGGTGCGACTATTTCGTCTTTTGCAGCCAAATTTTCGAATATTACCACGTTTCAAAATACAGCCGAATTTATTTCTAAGATAGAAAGTTTGAGTTTCAATAATGAAACGATTTTAATTAAAGGAGCAAGATCATTTCAGTTTGAGGAAATCGTTTCGTTGCTTGAAGAAAAAACACATGAGACCGTTCTTGAAATCAACTTAGATTCGATCAGTCATAACCTGAATTTCTTTAAGGCGAAATTAAATCCCGGAGTGAAAATCATGGTGATGGTAAAAGCTTTTGGATACGGAAATGGAGGATTGGAAATCGCAAAACTACTAGAACATCATAAAGTAGATTATTTAGGTGTGGCATTTGCCGATGAGGGAATTTCATTAAAAAATGGCGGAATCAAATCACCAATAATGGTTTTGAACCCGGAGTCGACCAGTTTTCCGTCGATAATTCAATATCAGTTAGAGCCTGAAATTTATAGTATAAAAGGATTAAATGCATTTTTGAAAATTGCAAGGGAAAGGAATCTTAAAGATTTTCCGATTCATATTAAATTAGATACCGGAATGCATCGTCTGGGTTTTGAAGAGAATACAATCGATGAACTTATAGCAACTTTAAAAGGAAATTCAACCGTTCGAATTCAAAGTATTTTGTCACACATGGCTACAAGTGATGAGATGAAACATTATGAATTTGCACTTTCGCAGATTAATTTGTTCGAAAAATTATCATCAAAATTAATATCAGAATTAAATATCAACCCAATTCGTCACATTTTGAATACTTCCGGAATCAGTAATTTTCCTGACGCACAATATAATATGGTACGCTTAGGAATTGGTTTATACGGCGTTTCCAATGATCCATCGGAACAAAAATATTTAGAAAACGTAAGTACTCTAAAATCGATTATCTCTCAAATAAGAACTATTCCGGCTGGTGATAGTGTTGGTTACGGCCGTCGTTTTATGGCTGAAAAAGAAACAAAAATAGCCACAATCCCAATAGGGTATGCTGACGGAATTTCGAGATTGTGGGGTAATGAGATTGGTTATGTGGTAATCAAAAATCAAAAAGCTTTTATTTTGGGGAGTGTATGTATGGATATGCTAATGGTAGATGTAAGTGAAATTGATTGCAAAGAAGGAGATTCGGTTATTATTTTTGGCGAAAGCCCAACGGTTATTGAAATCGCCGCTGCTTTAAAAACGATTCCGTATGAAATTTTAACAAGTATTTCGCAGCGCGTAAAAAGAGTGTTTTTCCGATAGTTTGCTGGAATTTCAAAGAAAATTCCGTAAATTCGGGTTATATTAATCGCAATTAAATAAACAATTATGGGATTTTTTTCTGAATTTAAGGAATTTGCAATGAAAGGCAACGTGGTTGATCTGGCTGTCGGTGTAATCATTGGAGCTGCTTTTGGTAAAATTGTAAGCTCATTTATCGAAAATGTAATTACGCCATTGTTATTGAAACCTGCTCTGGACGCAGCACATTTATCTACGATTGAGGAATTAACTGCTTTTGGAGGAGTAAAATATGGTTTGTTCCTTTCGGCTGTAATTAATTTTATAATTGTTGCTTTTGTTTTGTTCTTGATCATCAAAGGAATCAATGCCGCTAAAAAGAAAGACAAAGTTGTTGCTCCGCCACCAGCTGGACCAACTCAGGAAGAATTACTTACTCAAATTAGAGATCTATTAAAAAATAAATAATATACCGCTACACTAAGTCTAATTTAACCGTTCCTTAATTGGGGCGGTTTTTTTGATTTTGTTTAATTTGTAACATTTTGTTATTTTTTGTGAAGCGTCTTGTTTTCACTTTTATTATGTATACTTTTGCAATATAATTTAGATTAATTCATACTAAAAATATAAAAATGAGAATAGCGGTTGTAGGTGCCACTGGTATGGTTGGCGAAGTAATGCTGAAAGTTTTAGCCGAAAGAAATTTTCCGGTTACAGAATTAATTCCTGTTGCATCTGAAAGATCAGTAGGAAAAGAAATTGAATATAAAGGAACAAAATATAAGGTTGTAGGAATGCAAACTGCTGTAGATATGAAAGCTGATATTGCGGTTTTCTCTGCTGGTGGTGACACTTCGTTAGAGTGGGCTCCAAAATTTGCTGCAGCCGGAACAACAGTTATTGATAATTCTTCGGCATGGAGAATGGACCCTACAAAGAAATTAGTAGTGCCGGAAATCAATGCTTCAAGTTTAACTAAAGAAGATAAAATTATTGCAAATCCAAACTGCTCTACTATTCAAATGGTTTTGGCATTGGCTCCCTTGCACAAAAAATACAATATTAAAAGAGTAATTGTTTCTACTTACCAATCCATCACCGGAACTGGTGTAAAAGCGGTAAGACAATTAGAAAATGAATATGCAGGAATTCAGGGTGAAATGGCTTACAAATATCCAATTCATAGAAATGCTATTCCACATTGCGATAGTTTTGAAGAAAACGGATACACTAAAGAAGAAATGAAATTAGTTCGTGAGACTCAAAAAATTCTTGGTGATAATACCATCAGAGTAACGGCTACTGCGGTACGTGTACCAGTTGTTGGAGGACATAGTGAAGCAGTAAATGTTGAGTTTACAAATGATTTTGATGTAAATGAAGTACGCGAAATTTTGCACAATACTGATGGAGTAGTGGTTCAGGATAATTTAGATACTTTCACTTACCCAATGCCGCTTTATGCTGAAGGTAAAAATGATGTTTTTGTTGGAAGAATCCGTCGCGACGAAAGCCAGCCAAATACATTAAACATGTGGATCGTTGCTGATAACTTAAGAAAAGGGGCTGCAACAAACACCATCCAGATTGCCGAATACCTGATTGCAGCTGGTTTGGTATAATTAGAGATTAAAGAAGATTGTTATAAAGAAGAAACCGCAATTGCAGCAATGTGATTGCGGTTTTTTTGTAGGTTTTAATAGGATATAGGAAACCCGACAGTCCCGAAGTCTCAGGATAAAACCTGTCGATTTTATAAAAGGCATAAAAAAAAGCGAGAATCTAAATTCTCGCTTTTTCGTTTTTTAATATTCTGGGGCCAGTTCTAATTCTAAGCCTTCTAATTCTGTAGTAATTGGAATCTGACAACCTAAACGGCTGTTAGATTTAACATAAAATGCTTCCGAAAGCATGGCTTCTTCTTCATCTCCCATTTCTGGTAATGCAATATCATTCAGAACATAACACTGGCAGGAGGCACACATTGCCATTCCTCCGCAGGTTCCTTCAACAGGAAGTTCGTATGCTTTGCATAACTCCATTATATTCATTGCCATATCAGTGGGAGCCTGCAACTCGTGTATAACTCCTTCTCGATCTTTAATCTTTATTAATACATCCATTTTATTAATTGGAAATTATTGGTTTGGATTTTATAACGTGAAAAAATCCTTTATTTATGTTAACTGGACTTTAAGCTAAAAGCGTATTCCTTTTTGTTACCTTCTTTAAGGTGCATTTTTACGCCAAGCGTGTTTCCATTTTTTTCTAATATTGTAACTACGGCAATTACAGAATAATAATCTCTATCTGCCTGAAAAATTAAAGTGCCTTCGTAAGTTGAGTTTAACACTCCTTGTTTGTCTGTGGTAGCAGATAGTTTTCTAGGGTGTGCGAATTCTGCAGCACTATAAGTTGCTTTGTTGGCAAATTTAGCTTTTCCTTCACAGAAATCATATAAAAAATCGTAATTACCGATTCTTAAGCTTCCTTCTTCAGCATTTGCATTTGTTGAAAATATAATTTGTCCTGAATATGTAAAGTCAGTCCATTCTTCCGAATCGTTTAACCACGCTTTATCAACTATTAAAGTTTGTGTGGCTTGTTGCGCATTTACAGATGCAAAAAATAACAATAAAAATAGAGCGTAATAATTCTTCATATTTTGAGATTTAGGGGTTATGTTACAAATTTAAGTTAAAAATGTAAAAATTCCACAACTAAAACTCTTAAATCTTTATGTTGTTTTTTGATAAATTCGCAAAAAGCAACTTTTTTTTCAGCTGTTTTTTTTAAAATTCACAAACCAAACACCTAAAGAGGTATTATTCTTGTTAAATAGAATAAAATTTTAAAGCTCAAATATCTCTCTATTATTACAAGATATTTACCACCGTTTCTATCTGTGGAGCGTATTTTTTTATTGTTGTTTCAACTCCTGCTTTTAGAGTCATTTGGTTTACGCTGCAGCTAATGCATGCTCCTTCAAGACGAACTTTAACATGTTTGTCATCATCTATCGAAATAAGCGTAATATCTCCTCCATCAGAATTTAAAAAAGGTCTGATTTCATCCAGAGCCAGTAATACGTTGCTTGTTAATTCTTCTGTTGTCATAATTATTAATGTGTCAATTAGAAAATTAGAGAATTAGAAAATGTGCTAATTAGAAAATTTTAATTCTCTACTACTACATTATCTAATTATCTAATTATCCAAATTATCTAATTCTTTTTAACCGCTGAACATCCTGCCATAGTTGTAATTTTAATGGCTTCTGTTGCTGGTAAACTATCGTTTCTGTTTACTACTTCCTGTACCACATTTCTGGTGATTTCTTCAAAAACAGTTTCAATTGTTGATGCTGTTTGTAAAGCTGCCGGACGACCATAATCTCCAGCTTCACGGATAGATTGTACAATTGGTACTTCTCCCAAGAAAGGAACATTTAAATCTTCTGCAAGGTTTTTTGCTCCTTCCTGACCAAAGATATAATATTTGTTGTCAGGTAATTCTTCTGGTGTAAAGTACGCCATATTTTCGATGATTCCCAAAACAGGAACATTAATGTTGTCCTGCATGAACATTGCAACTCCTTTTTTAGCATCGGCAAGAGCCACAGCCTGAGGTGTACTAACTACTACTGCTCCGGTTATTGGTAATGATTGCATAATCGAAAGATGAATGTCTCCTGTTCCCGGAGGCAAATCGATTAGCATAAAATCTAATTCTCCCCAATCAGCATCAAAGATCATTTGGTTTAATGCTTTTGCAGCCATCGGACCTCTCCAGATTACAGCCTGACTTGGCGAAGTAAAGAAGCCAATAGAAAGTATTTTGATTTCATAACTTTCGATTGGTTTCATTTTAGATTTTCCGTCAACGGTAATCGAAATTGGTTTTTCGTTTTCAACGTCAAACATAATTGGCATCGAAGGCCCGTAAATATCAGCATCTAAAACTCCAACAGCAAATCCCATTTTGGCAAGTGTTACAGCTAGATTTGCAGTAACTGTAGATTTACCTACTCCACCTTTACCAGAGGCAACGGCAATAATATTTTTAATTCCCGGAATTGCTTTTCCTTTTATTTCGTTAGGGTTTTCTTTAGTTTCAACCTTAATGTTTACTTTGATTTTTGCCTCAGGAGATATCAATTCATGAATTGTTTTTTTGATATCATCTTCCGCTCTTTTTTTAATGTGCATTGCTGGCGTATGTAGTACTAAATCTACTACAACTTCATCGCCAAAGGTTAATACGTTAGCAACAGCGCCACTTTCAACCATATTTTTTCCTTCTCCTGCTATAGTAATCGTTTCTAGAGCTTTAAGAATTTCTTTTCTATCTAATTTCATTTTTAATGTAGGTATTTTCTATTGATGAAATTCGCCTATGTACTATGTTTATTTAAACTCATTTCAGACTGCAAAGATAACTCATTATGTTCGTATTTCTGCGTTTTTGAATCATATTTATTGATCAGAGGATTGATGAATTAAATAAAAAAAGAAACCCAACCGAAGAAAAAATCGATTGGGTTTTAAAAAAAATGGTCTACAAGTTTATTCGTATTTTAAGTATTTCAATATATCTATTTTCGTTACCTGATAGGCTTTTGCCAAAACAATCATCAACGTCAATACTAATAAAGAAACTAATGCAACAGTAAACGGAACTGGCGAAATATTCACTCGAAAGGCAAAGTTTTCAAGCCATTTTTGTAATAAAATATAAGCCGGAACAATCCCGATCAAAAATCCTATTAAGCAAAAAATCACATATTGTTTTGATAATTCTTTAAGCAAAATATCCGTTTCTGCTCCTAATGTTTTTCTGATTGCAATTTCTTTCAATCTTCTTTCCATCGAAAATGATGCCAAAGCAAATAATCCAAAAATGGCGATAATAATTACGACAAGATTCAAAATGAAAAACAAATCTTTTTGTTTTACTTGTTCTGCATAAGTTTTGGCAAATCCTTTATTGACAAATTCGTAATCAAACGGATAATCAGGATTTACATTTTTCTCCCAGTATGTTTTTAATTTTGCTAAAGTTTCATTCAAATTATCTGGAGAGACTTTTACGAAAACATTATTAAAGTTGTTCCATTTTAAAGTTTTAAGGTTGATAAAAACCATCGGTCTCACTTCGTCTTGAAATCCGGTAATATGAAAATCTTTAACAATACCTACAATTTTAAATTTCATATTCCCTTTTTCATTTCCCCAACCAGATGAAATAACAGTATTTAAAGGTTTTTTTAGATTCAATTTTTTGGCAAGGGTTTCATTTATCAGCCAGTTGTCAATTGTGTCAGAGGCAAATTGGGGAGACAAATCTCTGCCTTCAACAACTTTAATTTTCATCATTTTCAGAAAACCAAAGTCCATTTCAACATTTAGAGGCTGCACAAAAACGCCATTATGGGTGAATCCCGAACTAGATCCCGCACTGCTTCCAAAATTCCCGGCAAAAGTAGAGACTTCCTGAACACCAGATATTTTTGTAATTTCGGGTTTCATTGCCAGATATTTGTCTGTTTTCTTTTTGAAATCTACATAGTTAAATGGAATTCGTATCACCTGGTCGCCACTAAATCCCAAATCCTTGTTCATCATATAAGTAACCTGCGAATTCACGATTAATGCACCGATAATGAAAAAGGCCGCAATTCCGAATTGAAAAATAAGCATCGAATTTCTAATCCAGATACCGCTTTTGCTTCTGGAGAAATTTCCTTTTAAGACTTTTAAAGTTTCAAAATTTGAGATATAAATGGCAGGGAAAATACCCGCAAGAATGATTACTAATCCAAATATCAAAATGAGCTGCAGGTAAAATTCGCCACCATTCATAGTCAAAGATTTCTTTAAAAAGAAGTTATAATAGGGTAGAGAAAGTTCAACTATTGCTAAGGCAAATAAAATAGCAAGAACCACAATTATAGAAGTTTCAAATATAAACTGTGCAATAATTTGTTTTTTGCTTGCGCCCACAATTTTGCGGACACCTACTTCTTTAGCTCGTTTTATAGCAGAAGCAGTTGCTAAATTGATATAATTAACCAGAGATAAGGTTAGAATCAAAATAGAAAGGCCCACCATGATATAAAGTAGTTGCAAGTTGCCTTTTCCTTCCGGAAAGTTTGATCCGGCATTCGATTTTGTACCATGTAAACGGGCTACTTTTAGTTGGTCCAGAATAACAGTGAGTTCGCCGTTTTCTTTAATATATTGCGCCACAGTTTGTCCGCTTTCTTTAGCATCTTTTGCGGTTCTGTTTACAAAATTGACATTTTGCATTTTCTTTAAAACCAGAGCGGGATCAGCATTTTTCTTAATTTTAACCATCAAGCCATAGTTGAAATTCCCCCATTGGTCTGCATCTTGTTCTCTTTTATACCCTCCAAAAACGTAATTTGGTTCAATCGAAGATGGTTTTACAATTTGATAAACAGCTTTTACAGTATAGAATTTATTATTAAAATTGATAGACTTCCCAATTGGGTCTTCATTTTTAAAAAGCAGTTTGGCTTGTTCTTCTGAGATTGCAACACTGTTTTTTTCTTTTAAAATATCTGTTTTTGCTCCTTTTACGATTGGGAAAGGGAAAAAATCGAAGAAATTGTTATCGGTTAGTACTATTTTTTTATCGATTAATTTCTGATTTTGAAATTTTATGACAGACTCTGTATACCAAATATCAAAAAAGCAGATTTTCTCAATTTCCGGAATTGTAGCTTTACAGGTTTCTCCAAACGGAATAGAGCTATTGGCCCAAACATCACCCGTAGGTAATTGATTTAGTACCTGATACGAATTTTCTTTTTCAGAGTTCCATTGATCGTATGCATTTTCATTATTCCAATATAAAATAGCGAATATTACACCGGCAATCCCGATGCTTAATCCTAAAACATTCAAAAACGAAAACAGTTTGTTTTGCTTTAAATGATAAATAAATATTTTAAACCAGTTAAAAATCATGGTGTATTTTTTATAATTAGTTAGTTTTTTTGAAGACTAAAAGACCTTGTGCCTATTAGTTTTTTTTTAAATAATTGACAATATTTGGCAAACAAATCCTACCAGGATTGTAATTGCAGTTATAATAAATTTTATCATTTTGAAATTATTTAGCGTCCATAAAAACATCCACATTTCTCTGATTTAATTTTTCAGAAAATATTATACCGTCTTTCATATGAATCGTTTTTTGCGAAAACGAAGCGTCATAATCAGAGTGGGTTACCATCAAAATTGTCGCGCCTTTTGCGTGCAAATCAGTCAAAAGTTCCATTACTTCATTACCGTTTTTACTGTCCAGGTTACCAGTTGGCTCATCGGCTAAAATGATTTTCGGATCATTAACCAAAGCTCTTGCAACAGCAACTCTTTGTTGTTGACCACCGGAAAGCTGTTGTGGATAATGTTTTAAACGATGCGAAATATTTAGTTTTTCGGCAATGGCTTCAATTTTTTGTTTTCTGTCCGAAGCTTTTACGTTGTTGTAAAGCAAAGGCAATTCGATATTATCGTAAACAGAAAGCTCATCGATCAGGTTAAAATTCTGAAAAATAAACCCGATATTTTCTTTTCGGACCTGTGATCTGCCTTTTTCTTTAAGGCCAAGCATTTCCTGGCCTAATAATTTATAACTTCCGCCGGTAGCACTGTCTAAAAGTCCGATGATATTTAGCAAAGTCGATTTTCCACAACCTGAAGGTCCCATGATAGTTAAAAAATCACCTTTTTTAATTTCTAAATTGATTCCGCTTAAAGCTGATGTTTCTACTTCTTCTGTTCTAAAAACTTTGGTTAAATTTTGAATTGTTATCATAATGCTAAAGGTGTTAAATGTGTTAATGTTGATTTTTTGATTGATGATTGAAACCCTTATTAATTGTAAATTGTAAATTGTAAATTGTGAATTGTGAGGTTTGAAACTTGAAACCTGAAACTTGAAACCTGAAACCTGAAACCTCAAACTTGAAACTTGAAACCTTTTTTATTGAGAACTAATCGACAACTCCTCAACATCTTTATAATCCGTATAAGATGAAGTAATCACAGATTCTCCTTCTTTTAATCCTTCCAGGATTTCATAATAAGAAGGATTTTCTCTGCCTAATTTGATGTTTCTTCTTTCGGCTTTATTTCCTTTTACTACAAAAATCCATTTCCCGGCTGTCTCCTGATTGAAGCTTCCTTTTGGAACTACTAATGTTTTGTTTTTTTCTGATAAAATCAGTTTTACGCCAAAACTAAGTCCGTCCTGTAAAACGATTTCTTCTTTAGAGGTAAAAGCTAGTTCCACTGTAAAATGTCCGCTTTTTACTTCCGGAATTACTTTGGTTACCAAAACTTCCAATGTTTTTCCTTTAAATTCTACCTGACCTTTTAAGCCTTCGCGAATTTTTTCGAGATAAAATTCATCTACATCCGCGGCCAGTTTGTAACCACGTTTTGAATCAATTTTTCCGATGCTTTCTCCTGCCTGGAATGTTTTTCCTAATACAGGTTCGAAGGATGTCAATCGGCCAGTTTCAGGAGCTGTAATCAAAAAGTTCTTTTTATTGTTTCTTAAAATATCCAGACTTTTTTCCATCGTCTGAATGGAACGATTGATTTGTGAAATCTGAATCTGATTGGTTTGTTTCTCTTTCTGGATACTTTGCTGAATCGTTCTTTTTCGTTCTTCCTGAAAACGTAGGCTTTCTTTAAAAGTATTCCAGTCGTTTTTCGAAATCACTTCTTTCTCATACAAACGTGCATTCATATCGTACAATCTTTTTGCGTCGTTGTAATCGTGTTCGATCAAAACCAAATCTTTATTTAAGTTCAGTTCCTGATTTCTGATATTCAATTTTCCACTATTCAGATTATTGATTTGCTCGATAATGGCTGTTTCCTGAGTAAGATAATTCAATTCTGTGTTTGGGTTATACAATCGTGCCAGCGACTGTCCTTTGGTTACCATTGCTCCGTTTTCGACAAAAATCTCTTTTACAGATCCTCCTTCGGTAACATTTACAAGCATTACATTCAAAGGTTCGACTTTGGCCTGGAAAACCACAAAATCTTCAAAATAGGCTTTTTCTATTTTTTGAATTGATAGTTCTTCAGCTTTTACATTTAAACTTCTTTTAGTGTTAAACGAAAAAAAGACGATAACGGCCAAAACTAAAAAAACTCCAATTGCTATTGTGAGATATCTAAATTTTCTATTTTTACGAGGAATTACCTTGTCCATTTTTTAAATAATTTACTGATTACCAATAGGTAAATACTGTGCCACAAAATTTATAATTTGTAAAGCCTTGATTTTAAAGAAGCTTTAAAAACCATTCAAAAAAAGGAGTGTTCAATAATGAACAGTTGACCGTTCAAAATCGGACAAAAAAAGACAGATGCGAAAAAAAATAGCTCAAATATTAATTGTTGACGATCAGGAAGAAATTCTTTTTTCGGCAAAAATGATTCTCAAAAAGCATTTTGAAACCATTTTTACCACTAACAATCCAAAAAAAATCATTTCTCTTTTAAGCGAAAATGAAATAAATGTGGTTCTGTTAGACATGAATTACCGCATTGGTTTTGAAGATGGGCGAGAAGGAATTCATTGGCTGAAAGAAATCAAAACACTTTCGCCACAAACTATTGTAATTTTAATGACGGCATTTGGTAAAATTGAAACGGCTGTCGAAGGAATCAAAATTGGTGCTTTCGATTATGTTTTGAAACCCTGGCACAACGAAAAATTGCTGGAAACAATTGATAAGGCTGTGGCCGAAAGTAGAAAAAACAGTAAAAAACCAGTAGTTGATAAAACCGAAAAAAGATATTTTGTAGGGACTTCCCAAAAAATAAAACAAGCTTATTCTATTGCTGAAAGAGTTGCGAAAACCGATGCTAATGTATTGATTTTAGGTGAAAACGGAACCGGAAAATATGTTTTTGCCGAGTTTATTCATCAGCATTCAGAGCGAAAAAACCAGCCTTTTGTGCATGTCGATTTGGGTTCTTTGAGCGATAATTTATTTGAAAGCGAACTTTTTGGATATGCGAAAGGCGCTTTTACGGATGCCAAAATTGATACTCCGGGAAGATTCGAAATGGCCTCAAATGGTACTATTTTTCTGGACGAAATTGGCAATATTCCGTTGCATTTACAGGCTAAATTATTACATGTTTTACAAACCAAAACCGTAACCCGCTTGGGCGAAAGCAAACCAAGACCGTTAAATGTCCGTATTATTGCCGCAACAAATAGCGATATTAAAGCGGAAGTAAAAAATAAAACATTCCGTGAAGATTTATTGTACCGAATCAATACCATGGAAATTCATTTGCCATCCTTACGCGAACGAAAAGATGATATTGTTCCGATGGCCAATTTTATCCTCGATCAGATTGCGGAGAAATACAATCATGGTCCCGAAGCTTCGGGATGGCAATTTGAAGAAAATGCCGGTCCCTATTTAGAAAAATATCCATGGAAAGGAAATGTCCGCGAAATGGAAAACAAAATTGAACGTGCTTTGATTTTAGCTGATAATAATACAATTTCTGTACACAACTTAGATATTTTGGATTTTGAAGAAATTCAGGAAAACGACGAAAATCCGTTGTCTGAAATGGAGAAAACGGCGATAGAAAAAGCCTTATTCAAACACCACGGAAATATCAGTAAAACAGCCGAAGAATTAGGTTTGTCAAGAGCTGCTTTATATAGAAGAATTGAGAAATACGATTTGAAAAATGGTTAAAGAGCCAAGAATCAAGAATCAAGATTTTTATCTGCCAAATCTGCAGAATCTGCGAGAGAATTATATAGTCAAGTGAAGAAATCATTTTTAATCGAGTAATCTGTGGCAACAAAAAAATAAAACAATGAAGAATTGGAAGTTTTATAACGCCTTATTTGTGAGAGTCTTGTTTGTCATGACACTCTTCTTCTTTTGCGTTTTTCTGATCTATAAAATGTTTTATTACAACGCTATTTTGGTTGGGCTTTTTGCTGTTGTAATGTTATTCGAAATGTATTTTTTTGTCAAAAACAAATTGCTTTTTTATGACAGAACATTGCTTTCGATGCTTCAAAATGATTTTTCGACCAATTTTCCTGAAGAGAATAAAAAGGATAACTTTAAAAGTTTGTATCTCTTATACGACACTTTGAAAGTGCAGCAACAGGAACAGGTTTCAAAAGAATTGGTTTATAAATCTATTTTAAACAGCATTGATACCGCAACTTTAATATTAGAAAAAGAAAATGAGGCGTGGAATATCTTTTTGATGAACGATTGTTTTTCGACTTTGTTTAAAGTACCAAAAGTCAGTCATTGGAATTACCTCAAAAACTATTTGCCATCGCTTTGTAATGAAATTGAAAAATCTGATTTTGCAGAAGTAAAGTCGGCGATTTCGATTAAAATTGAAGAGCAGGATTTGCAGACTTTTATGCTGCAAACCTCATTAACAAAAACCTATAATAAAGAATATTTCATTATTTTATTGGATAGCATTCAGCGGGTTATTGAGAAAAAAGAAAAAGAAGCCTGGATTAATCTGATGAAAATTATCTCGCACGAATTAATGAATTCCTTAACGCCCATACGCGCGCTTTCCCAGAATTTACTCCAAATTGTCGATCAGGAAAAACTGGAAGAAGACGATTTCGACGATATCAAAAGCAGTATTTCGACGATTATAAACAGAAGTGATCATTTGCAGGTTTTTGTGGAGAATTACAGAAAACTGGCAATGCTTCCAACGCCAACTAAAGTGATGACACCAATCAACGCGCTTTTCGATGATTGCCTCCGAATCATGAATCCAATTTTGAAAGCAGAAAATATTGAATTGATTAATGAAATTAATAGTTCACGTTCTATTTTAATTGATAAAAACCAGATGGAGCAGGTGATTATTAATTTGATTACCAATAGTATTTATGCTTTAAAAGATAAACAGGAAAAGAAAATGTTTCTTTCAAGTTATACCGAAAACAATCGTTTCTTCATCACGATTTCGGATAACGGAAAAGGAATTGATTCTGAAATTAGAGACAAAGTTTTCTTGCCGTTTTTCACCACCAGAAAAGACGGCGCCGGAATTGGTTTAACACTTTCTAAAAACATCATTGAAGCCCACGGAGGTTATTTGAGTTATCAAACCGATGAGGATAAAACGAGTTTTGTTATTTGTTTGATTTGATTTTTTTCCACCATATAAGTGATATAAGTTCATTATGGATTGCGGATAAATCTCTCGTAAAGACGCAGTCCCGAGGCTTCGGGAGCAAAGTTTTTGTTTCACGCAGATTCTGCAGATTTAAGCAGATTTAATATATAAACAATCTGCGTACATCTGCTTAAATCTTTTAAAAATCTGCGTGAAATAATCTTTTCAATCTGTAGGAGTAAATAAAAACTTTGCGCCTTCGCGCCTTTGCGAGATTAAATGAAAAAGTGAAGTAAAACCTTAAAAATGAACTTATATCACTTATATGGTGGAAACATCCGGTGTCCAAAAGTGTTTTTCAAAATCTATAATTTGATTGTCTACGACTTCAATGCCTTCATTTTCGAGAAGCTGCTGCATTAAATTGGTTCCGTTAAAATGGTGCTTTCCTGTTAGAAGGCCTTTTCTATTGACAACGCGATGCGCTGGAACGTCATCCATATTATGACAGGCATTCATTGCCCAGCCGACCATTCGGGCAGAGCGAGCGGTTCCTAAAGCCTTTGCAATAGCGCCATAAGAAGTTACTTTTCCATACGGAATTTGTCTGGCGATCGTATAAACTCTTTCAAAAAAATTATCTTCAGCCATAAGTTTAAAATTGGTTTCACGCAGATTTTGCAGATTTGAGCAGATCAAATATAAATCTTTTTAATCCTTAATAAGTTGAATATTTTACCAAATAGAAACATTAGTTTAGTCAAAAATATCCCTTTAAATCTGCTGAAATCTGCAAAATCTGCGTGAAATATTTTTTGACCACAAAAGAGCGAATCCCTTAATCTGTGGCTAATATTTTTTATCCAAAATAGTAATTCAAAATATTAAAAAGAGTCACAACTGCAACTAGACCAGTAATACTTCCAATAATAGTATTCATGTTACGCATCAGGTAATCAGTCTTTTTTTCTATTTTTCCGAAGAAACCAATATAACTGTATAAGGCAGCAAACGAACCCAAAACGGAGCCCATTACAAAGGTGAAAATGATATTGCTTTCAAATACAAAAAGATGATAAGATGCTAAAGTAACACTCACCAAAACATAATACGGAATCGGGAAAAAGTTCAATCCTGAAAGCAGCATTCCTAAAAAGAAACGACTTTTTTTGCTGCTCTTTTTTATCTTGGATTTTTTTTTGGTTTTTGGTCCTTTGGCTATAAACAGAAAATAGATTGTTAGCATGGAAAAAATCACAAAACCAACTTCACGCAATAACGTCACGACATCCGGGCGATTGTCAATGACATGTGCGAATAAAACAGCCACATAAACCTGAAAAAAAATAACCAGAAGTGCACCCGCAACAAACCATAATGCATTCTTTCTTCCTTCTTTCAAATTTACTTTTGCTGCAGTCATGTTGATTAAACCTGGAGGAATAATTCCAATGAAAGCGGCAATAAAACCTGAAAGTAATGGAGTAATTAAGACCATTCAGTAGTTTGAGGGGTTAGTGAAATCTGTTTTTCAAAATTAAATTAGTCTTTAATTTTGAAACGAATATACGTAATTGCCTTGTTAATTTCTAAATATTGTTTTTCATAAAAAGTCTGAAAAGCAGTAACTTCTTCAGGACTTCCTTCATTTTTATATACATTATGATTCGCATATAAAACTTCATGTCCTTCACCGTGAAGCAGTCCAAGGGTGTAACCGTGCATAAATTCGCTGTCGGTTTTAAGGTTTACAACACCGTCTTTTTTAAGGATTTTTTTGTACAATTTTAAAAACTCAGAGTTTGTCATTCTGTGTTTTGTTCTTTTGTATTTGATTTGCGGATCCGGAAAAGTAATCCAGATTTCGTCTACCTCATTTTCATTAAAAATATGATCAATCAATTCGATTTGAGTTCGAATGAAAGCAACATTATGCAGTCCGTTTTCAACAGCGGTTTTAGCACCTCTCCAGAAACGGGCTCCTTTAATATCAATTCCGATAAAATTTTTGTTTGGATATCTTTCCGCTAATCCAACAGAATATTCTCCTTTTCCACATCCTAATTCTAAAACTAATGGATTGTCATTTTTAAAGAAATCAGAATTCCATTTTCCTTTCAAAGGCATTAAATCGCCTACAACTTCTTCTCTTGTTGGTTGAAAAACGTTTTGAAATGTTTCGTTTTCTCTGAATCTTTTTAGTTTATTTTTACTTCCCACTTTTACAAAAATTTTCAGCAAAATTAAGGAATATAAACGAATGAACAGGACAGAAGTGCCTAGTTTTATTTTTTGCCACAGATTTCACAGATTAAAAAGATTTTTTGATTGGATTAAATCAGTAATCTGTGTGAATCTGTGAAATCTGTGGCATATTTTTTTATCCGTAATGCGGTTCTGTGATTGCTTTTGTTTTTGGATCTAAAGTTTCATCGTGTTGTGATAAATCCAATCCGATGTGTTCCGACTCTTCTGAAACTCTTAGGGGAATAATAAAGTTGGTTACTTTGAATAAGAAATACGCTCCGAAGAAAGTAAAAATGGAAACCAATACCAACGCCATCATGTGATGCCCAAATACGCTCCAGCCACCGTGTAACAAACTGGCATTTTCGCCGTGAGCAAAAATTGCGGTCAGAATCATTCCCATAATTCCACCAACACCATGACAGGCAAAAACATCAAGTGTATCATCAAATCGTCTTGAAAAACGACAGTTCACCGCTGAGTTTGAAACCAGAGCTGTTACAAATCCGAAAAACATACTTTCAGGGACAGATACAAATCCGGCAGCAGGCGTAATAGCTACCAAACCCACAACAGCTCCAATACAAGCTCCTAACGCCGAAACTTTTCTGCCATTTACCCGGTCAAAGAAAATCCAGGTTAACATGGCTGCCGCCGATGAAGTTGTTGTTGTTGCAAAAGCCATCGCAGCAGTTCCGTTGGCAGCAAGAGCAGAACCAGCATTGAATCCGAACCAGCCAAACCATAACATTCCGGTTCCTAATAATACAAACGGAATATTAGTTGGAATATGATGACTATTTTTTCTTTTTCCTAAAACCAGAACTCCAGCCAAAGCGGCGAATCCTGAACTCATGTGCACAACAGTTCCTCCGGCGAAATCTTTTACGCCAAAATAACTTCCTAAAACCCCTGTCGGATACCAAACGGCGTGACAAAGCGGTGCATATATAAAAATCGTAAATAAACTAATGAAAATCAGATAAGAAATAAAGCGAACGCGCTCTGCAAATGAACCTGTAATAATCGCCGGAGCAATGATGGCAAATTTCATTTGGAACAAAGCAAAAAGCATAAACGGAATCGTGCTGGCTAATTTTTTATGCGGCAATACACCCACATAATCCATAAAAGCAAAAGTAGTCGGATTTCCGAAGAAGCTGTAAAAGTGTTTACCAGATCCAAAACCGACAGGATCACCAAACGCTAAACTAAAACCAACAACAACCCATAAAAGTGTAACAACACCCAAACAAATGAAACTTTGCAGCATGGTCGAAATTACATTTTTCTTGCCTACCATTCCGCCATAGAAAAACGATAATCCCGGAGTCATGATCAAAACGAGACAGCATGAAGTTAACATCCAGGCAACGTCGGCAGGAACAATATGATCTGTAGTGCCAAATTCTGATAATACGTAACTATTTTGAGTAACTGTTGGCCAAATGGCACCTGTAATACAAACTAAACTTATTATAATAAAGGAAATGATCCAGCGTCTTTCTATTTTCATTCTTCAAATACTTTATTGAACCCTATTTTTTTTGGGGTCAAAGTTAAAAAAAAATAAAGATTTAGATTTTGAGGGCTGTTAAAATAGAGGCTAGTGTTTTATTTTAGTCAATTTTATAAAATCAACCCCGTTTTTTTGACAGAATTACATTTATAAGTAATAAATGAGAGTTCTAATTGTCAAATTTATCATAAAAGAATTGATACTCTGATTGCTAAAGTGCTATAAAAGTTAGGTTTATAATAAGAAAGTTAGAAATTGTTTTATTTTTTTTGAAGTTTGTTAATCAAAACATCCTCGATTGGCGCTTTTAGTTTAATTGCGGCTTCAACTTCGTCATTCGGAATAGTCATCGATAAAACATATTGCTGAATTTTCCATTCTTTTCCTACTTTAACCAAAACTCCTGATCCACGACAGATTCTCATTTGCGTATTTAGCAATTCGTCAAACCAAGCGACATTTCCGGTTTTATCAAAAAAGATATGGCGCTCTAATGAAGTGAAATTCCATGTTTTTCCACTTTTGAAAAATGGTTCAGCCCAAGTCTGAAAATCAGATTTAACCCAGTTTTCATTGGCATCTGTCCCAATGAAAACGGCATCTTCGGTCATTGCGTTAAAATAGTCTTCAAATTTCACTTCGGCAGCAGCTTTATGCCATGCGTCTAACGTTTTATTGATTTTTTCTTTTTCTGCCTTTTGAGCATTCGCAAAAACGGTCACAAATAATAAAAGTAGTATTGATTTTTTCATGAGTTAGGTTATTTTAGTTAAAGGTAAGAATCAATTGGTAAATGATAAAAGTTTCACGAAGATTTTGCAGATTTAGGCAGATTTTTAATGATTTTATCTAACCTTAATTTATAAATAATCTGCGCAGATCTGCTTAAATCTTTTTAAAATCTGCGTGAAACAAAAACACTGGTCCCGATAACTATCGAAAGCGGAGCGGGAAAGTTTTATTTTTAGCCACAGATTAAAAGATTCACACAGATTTAATTTATAAATGATCTGCGCAGATCTGCTTAAATCTTTTTAAAATCTGCGTGAAACAAAACTTTGCTCCCGAAGCCTCGGGACTGCGCCTTTGCGCGATTAAATGACAAAGTAAATCACGGTAAAACTTAATATGAACTTATATAACTTATATGGTGTAATTTTAAAAAAAGAGTATATTTGAATGCTTTAAAATACCACATCATGAATCCGAAAATCTTTATCAGTTCGATTGTTATTAGTTCGTTAGTTTTTACTTCTTGTAAAAAAGAATTAGAGCCTCAGGAAAACACGCCAACATCAGAATTGGTAAAATTAGGATTAGCGAAAGATACAGCAAAAGTCAAATCGGTAGTTGAGGCGCCACAGCCACAAACCAATCCGAATTCTGTTTTAAGTGAAACCAAAGGATTGAATCCGGCGCATGGACAACCAGGACATCGTTGTGATATTGCGGTTGGCGCACCATTGAATTCGGCTCCGGCACAAACACAAGTACAACAAACACAAACAATACAAGCAAATCCGAGTAAGCAGAATGTAGTTACGACGACAACTGTTGCCGCTCCGGTAAAAGTGGGAAAAGGAATGAATCCGTCGCACGGTCAGCCAGGGCACAGATGTGATATTCCGGTTGGAGCTCCTTTAAATTCTCCGGTTGCAAAACCAGTTGCTGCAACGCCAACGCAAAGTGGAAGCTCCACACAAAGTTTTACCGTTACACCACCACCAGCAAATACAAATGCAGTTCCGGCTTTATTAAGTACCGAAGCGCCAAAAGTTGCTGAAGGAATGAATCCGGCACACGGACAACCGGGACATCGTTGCGATATTGCAGTAGGTGCACCCTTACCAAAAACTTAAATTAGTCGAAAGTCGAAGGTCAAAAGTCCAAAGTAAAAACCATATAACTGATATAAGTTCATTTAAATTGGAGTGTTTTGCTTTGCGCTAAATTTTTTCACCATATAAGTGATGTAAGTTCATTTAATTGGAATGTTTACTTTGCGCTAAATTTTTAAATAACAAAGGTCATATAAGTATTCAACTTAAATTTCACTAAAAGTCGCGAAGCCGCAAAGAAATTAAAACTTTGCGGCTTCGCGACTTTGCGTGAGAACAGGCACCAATAAGCACTTTATATGTACTTATATAGTAAAAAAAATAAGCACAAAGTTATTAAATGAACTTACATCACTTATATGGTAAAAAAAACCGTCTGCTATATATCTAAAAAGTTTTTTGTTTTTCGAAAGTAGTTGTTAATGTTTTTTTGGCTTTAGCCAAAGCGCCACTAAAAGCTTTTTCAAGTGTATCTGAGTGTTCTGTAACGGTTATGGGTTGTAGTTTAGCTGTACGCACTTCGATTACACACTTCTTATCGTTTAAACTGAATTTCTCGCCGTTTTCATCACCAAAATGTACTTCAACGCGGGTTATTTTTTCTTCAAAACGTGTTAGCCCTTTTTCTAATTCTCCAGAGAAATACGCTTCTAATCTTTCGTGTCCTTCGATGTTTTTGTCGGTATTGATTTGAATTTTCATATCGGTTTATATTTAATGATTGTTTCTCAAAGCTATCTTTTTTAAGATGAAAAGCCAAGTGAGTTAAGGAAACATTATGAAATTTTGAGCGCTTTTTTTGTCATTCCGATCCCGAGGCTTCGGGAGAGGAATCCCCGCAAGTAGCTCGACAATCAAAAGTAAATTAAAAGTAATTGTCTCTATTCAGATTTTTTTAATTTTAAATTTAGTTATGTGATCACAAACGTCGCATTTTACAAAACTATTATCGTCGACAAACATATCTATTTCAATTTCGTAATCACAAAGAGGACAATTGTAAATAATATCTGTAAGTTTTATGGGTGGATTAAGTACAGTTGGAATTTCTAAGATTGAATATTCTTTCATATTTTTTTAAATTAACCAAATTGTATATAATCATATATAAAATCGTTGATTTCTTCTCCTTCAGAATCAAACTTTAAAACAATCCTAGAGCATAAATTGTCCACCCAATTTTCAATTCCTTCTAAAGAATTAAAGTTGTTTAGAAAAGACAAAAGCTTATTTTGATTTGTAAAATCATCTATAAACATAAGAATGTCTTCTTTAAAGCTATCTGCATAATTTTCATTTGGTTGCGATAAGTAATTTTCTAAATGTTGAATTTTTTTATTTAAGCTTAACATAGGAATTTTATTTCAAAGATAAATAAAAACCCGACTATACTCCGTTGTTTTAGAGTCTACATTTTGCAACTTTTGTTAACATGGATATTAAGCAAAAATTTGGACTTAAAATTAAAGAGCTTAGAAAACTCAAAGGACTGTCTCAAGAAAAGCTAGCCAATTTAGCAGAGATAGATCGAACCTATCTGCCAACGATTGAAAAAGGTGAAAGAAATGTTTCTATTGAAGTTGTTGAAAGATTAGCGAATGCTTTAGAAGTTAAGATAAAAGACTTATTCGATGAATAATATTAATAAAGATTTGCATAATTGTAATATGATACTTCAATAGAAAATATGAGCGAAAAAAAAACAAGTATTGAAAATATAAGAGCTTTCATCAAGCAAAAAGCTGAGGAATTTGGAGCAAATAATGGTAAAGAATTTAATAAATCCTATATCGAGAGAAATAATACTGGTTCAGATTCTCTTAAAGATAAAGGAGCTTATTTTGGGTTTATTCACCCAGAGGAAGAATCTGGAGGGCCATTCCATGATTTTTCATTAACTATTTTTCCATGTATTGAAGATAAACCTTGGTTAGTTTGCTTAGGTATTGGGTCAAGCGGTTTCAAAAATGATTACGAGCTTGCCAACTATCCTGGCGTCAGAAGACTTTTTTCGAAACTTATTAATGATAAAGGTTTTTGTAAATTAGACTTTGCAGATATAGAAACTCCTTTGCCAAAAACGATTGCTAATAGTGAAGATCTAGAGCAAATAAAGAACACAATAAAGACCTACACAAAAGTTTTACCTGTTTGCCAAATTGTTGAAAATCCTGAAAGTGAAGAAGGAAAGAAAATAATAACTGCATTTGTTGCTGGTTATGCGAAACTTCGAAATTGGCCATCCAATAAGGATCAGCGTAAAGCAATTTTAGATGCATTAAAACCTTTTTTTAAAGAAGAGAAAATAGACGAAGTTGAAGAAATTAAAAATCTTCTTAGTGATAGAAAATACGTTGTTCTTCAAGGATCTCCCGGAACCGGAAAAACTAGAACGGCGAAGGAAGTTGCAGAAAAAATAAAAGCAAAAACATTTTTCACTCAATTTCACGCAGAAACAAGCTTTTCTGATTTCATATTTGGTATCCGACCAGATTTGAATAGTAATCAACTTCTCTATAAAGAAAATTTAGGAATTTTCACTAAAGCCTTGAAGTATGCAAAAGAAAATAGTAATGAAAAAATAATTTTAATAATTGACGAGATTAACAGAGCAAATCTTTCTAATGTTTTGGGGCCTATTTTTTATTTGTTTGAACATAAAATGGACACTTGGGATGTTGAAATAGAGATTTCGCCGGACTTTAAAATTAATAGATTGCCAGATAATTTTCACGTAATCGCGACTATGAATACGGCCGATAGAAGTTTGTCTGTAGTAGATTTTGCATTGAGAAGAAGATTTGCATGGTATGATTTAAAGCCAACACCTATTAACGGGAAAAAGAAAAATTTGGCAAATGTGAGTGTGTCTGAAATAAATAATTCTGAAGAATATTTCTTTCTTGAAGATTTCTCGAAAATTAATGAAATTTTTGATTGGTATGCTTCTAGTAATGAGCTTTCATTACAACCCGGACAAGGCTACTTTATTGCAAAAAGTGAAGAGGAAATGAAAAGCAGGATTCAATATGAAATATTTCCATTGATAAAAGAATATTTGCAAGAAGGATTGGTTAGAACTGCCAAAGAAGAATTTAATAATTATTTTGCTTCACGTATAAATCAATCACTTTTTGAATGAGTAAGCCAATAGATGTTTTTTTTGAGATGCCATGCTTAACTGAACAATCCAGACAGTTAAGTGGGATTTATTTGCAAAAAAAATGGTTCAAATCGGTAGATCCAAGAGTTATAGGGCAAAATCTTCAAAAGTTTATAGAATACAATTTAGCTCAATTTAAATTTTTAGGTATTCAGCCATTTCTAATTGGTACGGACAAAAATATTGCATTAGTTTTCCGATCATCGGGTTTCATTGGAACTGTTCCGTTAAGAGCCTCTGACACAGGTAAACAAATTGGTGATTTTGTAGTAATGCCAAGATTTACTGGTCGTGATCGTTTTGAAGATTACATTGAAATTTTAAACTTACTTGGTGCAGAAATAAGCCCAGAAATTATTGATAGCTTACCTCTTGCTTCAGGTAAAAATTTTAGACCACCATTGTATTTAGAAGCAGTAAAATTCATCTCCTCTCTTGAACTATTATTGTCGAAGTCTTGGTGTAAATTTGATAATGTTGAAAAAATATCAAATCAACCAAATGGTCAAATAAATTGGAAGAAATACATCAACAATGAATTCAAAATTGAAAATCGGTTAAAGTTTCCTGTCCGAAAAAATATATTAAGCGAATTTCATAGTGAGTATGCAGAAGTACGTTATGTATTTGGCATTTGTAAAGGCGAGTTACTTTCTTCAAATACTCCTCAAAGAATTAAAAATACAATGAGAGCAAAGTTAAATTTCATTGAAGAAAAATTGTATTATCACAAACCAAAAATAACGAATAACATTACAGTTAAAACATCTGATAATGTAATTGTAAAATCTTGCAAAGAACAAGCTAATAAGATATTAAACTTTAATTTAATTGATTCTACTGCTTGGAGAGTGGATTTTTGTGATGTTTTTGAAAAATTTGTTCAATATATTTTCAGAGAAGTTACTAAAGAAACTGGCGGTAGATTATTTTCAAATTTTAAATTTCATTCTAAAACTTCTAAACACTATTCTTGGGAATTAAAACATATTGAACCGGATGCTATTTATCAAAAGGAAAATCTGATGGTGTTCATCGATGCTAAATATAAATCAAATCTGTATAATAAGTCTAGCAATAGTGAAACTCTTAAAGATGATTATAGACATGATTTACATCAGATCATGGCTTATTCTTCATTTGGTAAAACAGATTTGAAGTTTGGTTTTCTTTGCTATCCATCTGACCAATTAGAAATAAAAAAAATAAAGTATAAAAATACAATTAATGAAGTTACCAGTTTGATTTTTGTATTAGGAATACCATTAAAAAAAGATTGTATAATTGAAGCAAAACGTTTACTTATAAAAGAACTTAGTAGAATAGAAAGTATGCTAGAAATCTGATTTTCTAAAACTTTCTACTGAAACCAAGTCCCCTAGCCCTGATAGAAGCGGTATCCTTTTTAGGCTATCGGAAATATTTTGTTTACCGTAAATTATCTGCCTAAAAAGATACAAGTGGATAGCAGGAAATAGCTCCTAATGAAAAAGAAATTCCAAAATTCCAAAATTTGAAAATTCCAAATTCCAACTCTTATTTTGTGTAGACTTTGGTGACAATCTTTGTCGAGTTTCTTGCGAGGATTTCTCCTTCGTCGAAATGACAAACTGGGTTGTTTGTTGTGTGCTATAGTGCCAATTTTTGTCGAGTTTCTTGCGGGGATTCCTCGTTCCTCGGAATGACAAACTGTGTGTTTATACTCGGGTGAAATGACAAACTTGATTATACTATAGTGCTAATCTTTGTCGAGTTTCTTGTGTGGCTCTTCGACTTCGCTCAGAGTGACAAAACAGAACTTCCTCGGAATGACAAACTGGGGTGTTTTTCTCTTTGTACAATGACAAACTGCTCGCTTATCTCTCCTTTTTATTCTTCCCCTTATCCTTCTTTCCCCATTTAATTTTCATTTTTCCATTATCATCTACAGCAAGTAAATGCAGGACAATTCCGTTGTTGCGAACGGCGTCGCGCTCGGCTTTGGTGGCAAGTTTGGCGTCGTCTTTGGAGTTTCGGAGTGGGACGGTGAGCGCCATATTAGTGCCTCTTCCAAAGGAATAAATACCCTGTGCATCGAGGTTTAAAACGCTCGAACTTATCGTTAGCTTGTTGATATCGACGAGTTCGCCGCGAAGTTTGCAATTGCCGGATATATCGCTGAAAGTGATGTTTTTGACATCGCGAAACGGAAACGCAAATTTGCCAATTTTCATAATAGGCTCAAAATTTATCAAGGCGCCCTGAGTGACGTTGAAATTCAGGCTTCCGTGTGTTGAATTCGGGACTAATTCGCCGTTATGGATCATTCCCGTAAAATTGGTGTTGCTGGTGAGTTTTCCGCGAATGTTATTTGGCGTAAAGGATCTGATTCCGAAGTTGTTAAACGACTTTAAAAACTGTGTAATATCAACCTGATTGACCTGTGCGTTTGAAGCGAAATTGTAATTTTTGCCATTTGGAGAAAGCGTCGTACTAAAATTAATGCTTCCGCCACAGCTCTGCAGTGAACCATTTTTGATTACCAATCGGGAATCGATCATCTGAATCTGCGCTTTTGTATTGGTTGCGGTCAGTTTATTGTACGTGATTTTGTCGGCTTTGAGGTTGATGTCTACAATACATTTTTCGATCGCGTTGCGCAACTGATTCGACATAGAAGGTTTTTTGGCATTTACTTTCCTTTTTTGAGAAGTGGCCAAAACGCCCAGAAACTGTTTGACATCGATACTTGGGCAATAGATATTCCAGTTTACGACCATTTTTTCTGGAGCATCGTAATATAAATTCAGGAAATTATTGATTTTTCCGTCTATAAATATGGTGTTGTTTTTATTTTTGTAGGCAATTTTATTAATGATCAGGGCCTCTTGCGTAAATTGTAATTGCACGTTTATTTTTTCGGCATGAACGTTTTTCGGAATAAAATGGAAAGAGACATTTTTAATATCTACATTTCCAATAAAACGCGGTTTGGTAATGTATAAATTGACAATATCAAACTGAAATTTTAAGTTGAGCGAGGCATGACCTTCAGTAAAATGAATCCATTTTTCGGTGCTTTCTTCGTTCATAACCGGAAGGTCAAAATCGGAACTCACGATTCCGGTGGCCAGTGGTTTTTCGAGATTATTGATCGATAATTGCGCAATTTTAAGTGGAACATTTTTGTATTTCCCAGAAAAACGCGTCAAAATCACAGCCGAATTGGCATCTGAAAAACCTTCTTTTGGTTTGAAATTATTGGTGAAAATTCCTTTAAAATCACAATCGGTAATTAAACCGTCTGGAATACTCAATTCATTGTTGTGAACTTCTGCCTGAACGACAATTCGCGGATCACCTTCGGCATTAAAATCGCCTTTGATGTCGCAATTCACATCAATTTCTTTTTTTAGATTAAAATGGTTCAGCTTAGAACTGATGTTTGCCGATAATAAATTGGAAGCATTTTGCCATAAAATTGTAGTTCCAATATTGATGCCGAACAGCGCATTTCCTTTGGCTAAATTGAAAAAAGCAACTATATCAAAAGAATCACTTCCGATTTTCAGGCCGCTGGTTTTTACGTCAATTTTTTCGTTTGCGCCAGAATAAGAAACGGCAAATGTTCCTTTGAGTTGTTTTTGTTTGGCGAAACTTCCGTGAACGGTATTAAAGGCTAAACTGCCAATTTGAGTGTCTAAAAAAACATCGGTTTGCCAGCCGTCATTTTCATATTTTACTTTAGATTTTAAACTGGCAACATCAAAATCAAATAATTTATGCCCGATGCGATTGTCCAAAACAAAATGAACATTGTTGAGGTCGACCTGATTGATTATGGTTTCAGGCTTCTCTTTGTTTTCGGGTGTTTTTTTCTTTTTTGGTTTGAAAATGTCCGAGTTCGAATAACCGTTTTCGGCTTTATAAAGATAAATCTGAGCGTCGTTGATCAGGATTTTATGAATGTTGATTTCCTTTTGAAGCAAACTCCAAACGTTTAAGCGTACTTCGATTTCATTGGCTTTCAGTAAAGTATGTTTGTGGGTTTTCCATTGTTTGTCTTTAAGTTCAACATCTTTTAAAGCCAAAGTAAAATTGGGTAAACCGGTTAAAAATTTATACTGGAAATCGCCAATATGGAAATCACCATTGATATTATCATTAATTTTACTGTTGATTTTGGCCATTATTTCGGTTTTATTCCGATTGAAATAAACGGATAAACCACCGCAGGCAATAAGAATGATTCCGATACATCCTAAAATAAAATAACCAAAGCGTTTGGCGTATTTTTTTAATGGGGCTGATTGTAGAAAGTTTTTTATTCTATGTAAAATTGCTGGCATAGGATCAGATTTTCGATACCATTAAAGATAATATAAAAAATGATACAATATTAATAATGTGATTTCCAGTTTATTATTGATTGTATTTCGCACCAGCAACCGCTTTGTTATTAATATAATTATTGACAATGCATTTATAGTCAAAACTAATTTACGAATGGTGTTTGATTGGTTTTAAATTTCTAAATTTGTACTGTTAAAAAACAACATTCAAAATTGTTCCCTAAGCAACGTCGAAGGGATGAACTTAAATAAAAATTATTATGGCATTAGCAATAACAGATGCTACTTTTGACGAAGTAGTTTTAAAATCAGATAAACCAGTAATGGTAGATTTTTGGGCAGCATGGTGCGGTCCTTGTAGAATGGTTGGTCCAATCATCGATGAATTAAGCAACGAATACGCAGGTAAAGTAGTTGTTGGAAAAGTTGATGTTGATGCTAATCAGGAATTCGCTGCAAAATATGGTGTGCGTAACATACCAACCGTTTTGGTTTTTCATAACGGTGAAGTTGTAGGTAAACAAGTAGGAGTTGCTCCGAAACAAACCTATGCAGATAGTTTAGACGCTTTGTTGTAATCGTAAGATTATGATTTATATAAAAAAGGTTTGGCGAAAGTCAAGCCTTTTTTATTGGAATAAAGTTGGCTTAATTATTTTAAACAATAGAGACATAACTCTTATTTTAGAATAATGCTTTTTTTTAAGTTTACAAAAACCATTTGCTATGTGTTTAAATATTTTTATTAATTACGCCAAGAGTTAAGCGGTATTAAAATAATTAGTGGAAATTAGTGGCAAACATCTTAAAAGAAATCTTAATTTTAGTCCGATATTAAAAAAAGAACGGAATGAAAATCGAATCGGAAATAGAGAAAGTCTCCAGTTTTCAACATCTTGAATTGCTGGCGAATCAGGTTGTGGAAGGTTTTATATCCGGAATGCACAAGAGTCCGTTTCATGGGTTTTCGGCTGAATTCGCTGAGCATAAAGTATATAATGCCGGCGAAAGCACTAAACATATCGACTGGAAATTATTTGCTAAAACGGATCGTTTGTACACAAAACGTTTTGAAGAAGAAACCAATTTACGCTGTCATATTATTGTCGATAATTCATCTTCAATGCATTACCCGGAATTAAAATCGAATCAGCCTTTTTATGAAAAGAAGATTGGTTTTGCAGTTCTCGCTTCGGCCGTTTTGATGAATATTTTAAAGAAACAACGTGATGCTGTTGGTTTAAGCGTTTTCTCAGATAATTACGAATATTACGCTCCCGAAAAGGGAAGCGACCGTCACCACAGAATGTTACTTAACAAACTGGAGCAATTGTTAGTGCAGCCAAAAGTTAGAAAAAGCACAGATACAATTACGTATTTGCATCAAATTGCGGAGAAAATGCACCGACGTTCGATGATTATTTTGTTCACCGATATGTTTCAGTCGGAAGATGATGAGAAGTTGTTTAATGCGTTACAGCATTTAAAACATAATAAGCATAAAGTCGTTTTATTTCATGTCGTTGATCATGAAACCGAGTTGAAATTCGATTTTGATAATACGCCAAGGAAGTTTATCGACGTAGAATCGGGCGAAGAAGTATCGATTTTTGCAGATAACGTAAAATTGGAATATGAAAAAAGGGCAGAAGCTTATTTTAAAAACCTGGCTTTAACCTGTGCAAAGAACCAAATTAAGTATGTACCGGTCAATGTTGGTGATAATTTTGAAAAAATATTGACAACATATTTAGTTGAAAAACAAAACTTTGGCTAATAATTTAAAAATTTATTCAATTTTTTTTATCAAAACACTTGCAGAAACGAAATTCTGTACTATCTTTGCAACCGCAATAACGCAGAGGTTTGGTAGTTCAGTTGGTTAGAATACATGCCTGTCACGCATGGGGTCGCGGGTTCGAGTCCCGTCCAGACCGCAATATTGGGAGAAGCCTTTCTTAACGGAAAGGCTTTTTTGCCCAAATACGGTATCTAAGATTAGTTGTGTTGTTTTGCTACGACTTTGTAACTCGTAGCTGGTTTAGTAGTTAGACCAATGAAAAGCTTTCCACTTTTGTGGATGGCTTTTTTGATTTATAGCCTTTTGGTAAAAGGCAAATCCCAAAATTTTTATCCCGAAGCATCGGGACCAAATTCCATTTTAAGCATAGCCCGTGGTTTCAACCACGGGGAAACAATCATGGATTATGATCAAACTCCGTATCACCGTGGTTGAAACCACGGGCTATGTTTGACAAGAAAATGTATATTTGTGTACGAAAAAACTTTTGAAAACTTTCAAACTTTGACAAAGGTTTGCGTATTCTATTAGAATTTGGTCCCGATGCTTCGGGATAAAATATTGGAATTTAGCTCATTAAAATTTTCTAAATTTTTATTCTTAAAAACCCTTGCAGAATCAAAGTTCTATTGTATTTTTGCAGTCACAATAACGCAGTTGGTTTGGTAGTTCAGTTGGTTAGAATACATGCCTGTCACGCATGGGGTCGCGGGTTCGAGTCCCGTCCAGACCGCAAATATTGGAAGAAGCCTTTCTTAACGGAAAGGCTTTTTTAATTTTAGAAAGTGTTCTAAAATAAATCCCAATCTTTTAAATTCCAAATTCCAATAATATCTCTATCCCATTGGAATTTGGAATTTTTTATTTGGAATTTAATTTGTCTACTTTTATAAGATATTACCACTTCAAATGGAACAATCAATATTCAAAGTAGACAAGTACTACCTCACAAAAGTAGATGCTGATAAAAAAAGTATTTACTGCCACCATGATTTGATGGGAGAGTTGTTGGTTCCAACGCACAAACACAATAAAGCACAAATGCTCTATGCCGAAGGAGATGTGGTTTTTGTAACTACTGAAACCAAAACGTATTTTTTGCCGGCAAGGCATTTTATCTGGATTCCGGCTGGTGTAGAGCATAGCATCCAACCGAAGTCGGAAAATGTCATGATGCGAAATTTATATTTTCCGGTGGAGAAAGATGAGGATGAATATTATAAAAACGAAGGTATTTATCCGGTGAATAATTTACTGCTTCAAATGATGCTTTTTACCAATCAATGGAATGGTGATTTGAAGAAAGGTTCTCCGAATTTTACAATTGCAAAAGCTATTAAAGCAATCTTACCTCAAATTTGCACTAACAATCTGCCTTTGGAATTACCACAGCCAAAAGACAAACGACTAGGGAAAATCCTTCGACATATCGAGAATAATTTAGGAGAAACAATTCTCTTTTCTGAAGTTGCCCATGAATTCGGTTATAGCGAACGCTCTTTGTATCGCTTGTTTCAAAAAGATCTCAAAATGTCTTTCATTCAATATTATACCATCAGAAGAATTCTGAAAGCAATCGAATTGCTGCTGGACAGAAAACTTTCAGTCAAAGAAGTCGCGCTGGAAGTAGGTTATAATAGTGTGCCGACATTCAGTAATACTTTCTTCAAAATCCTCGGACAAAGACCTTCTGACTATTTGAATGGGGAAGATGTTTTAAAAAGCAGATAAAATTATTTCTCTCGCAGACATTCTAAAAATTATTTCACGCAGATTTGGCAGATTTAAGCAGATCAGTGCAGATTTAATTTAAAAATATCTGCTTAATAATCTATTCAAAATCTCTGTAAAATTTACCTCAGAAATAAAAAATCTGCGTACATCTGCCTAAATCTTTTTTTAAATCTGCGTGAAACCTTAAAAAGCAGATAAATTATTTACGTAGGTGTTTTAAAAATATTTCACGCAGATTTGGCAGATTTTAGCAGATCGGCGCAGATTTAAATTTAAAATATCTGATTAAATCTATTTAGAATCTACGTAGAATTTTCCTCAGAATAAATAATCTGCGTACATCTGCCTAAATCCTTTTTAAATCTGCGTTAAACCTTTAAAATAAGAAATGTTTTAATGAATTGTTTACCAGTGTTTTAATATAACGTTTTCGAAAATAACAATTTTAGCATTTGTCTGAAATGAATATGTTATTGACTTTTTAGAATTATCAGTCAATAAAATAATGTGGGAACTTTGCACCATAAAATTATTTATGTAATCATGTTCCTTAATAAAACAACAAATTCTACAGAAGATTGTTTTCTCAAAATCCTGCTGTTATTTCTAATTGTATTCACATTCAATAATGTACAAGCACAGGAAATTCATTCGGTTTCATTAAGTGAAGCCTTGAAATTAGCCAAAGAAAACAATAAAAAAATCCTAAGATCTCAATTAGAGACTACGCTCTCAGAGCAAAACATCAAAGAAAGAAAAGAACTCCGCCTGCCGGATATCGAATTAAACGGCGAGTATTCCAGAATTACGAATATTACCGAATTCAAAGGAAGCGGTTTTTTGAACGGCAAAGAGGTTACGAAAGCAATTCCTGAAATTTATCAGGTAAATTCAACTTTTACAATGCCAATTTATGCTGGAAATAAGATCAATAATGCCATCAAAATTGCAAATCAGGAAAGTGAAATTGCCAAAATAAAAACAGAAAAGACTGAAAATGATATCGAGCTTGAAGTGGTTGCCAACTATCTGGCGATTTATAAAATGATAGAACTTCAGAAGATTTTTGAAGAAAATATCAAGGAAGAAAAAAGCCGATTGAAAGAAGTACAGTCGCTTCAAAAACACGGAACGCTTACTAAAAATGAAGTCATTAGAGCCGAATTACAGCTTTCGGATCGTGAATTAAATGCGCTTACAAATTCCAAAAACATAAAAATTGCGCTTCACGATCTGAAAACTTTAATTCAGCTTCCTGAAAATGAAGAAATCGCGATTGATACTACAGCAAATTTTGATGAAATGAATGGTATAGATCCGTATGATTATTATCTGAATAAAGCTTCTCAAAACGAAGAAATGCGAATGGCGAGCCAGGAATTAGAGATCAAAAAAACCGAGTTGAAATTGGTTAAAGGAAATTATCTTCCAACGGTAAACTTCTTCGGAAATTATGGTTTCTATTATCCGAACTACAAATTTTTCCCACCAAATCCGTATTTGTACACTTTAGGGCAAATCGGGATAGCAGCGCATTTCGATATTTCGGCTTTATATAAAAACAAAACCAAAATGGCGCAGGCGAATACTAAAATCGAATGGCAGCAAATGCAGTCTGAAATTATAAAAGATGAAATTCAGGATCAACTATATAAAGAACATACGCAATATCATGAAATCCTTGAAAAATTTGTGGTGGTAGACAAAGCTTTGGATTTAGCGAATGAAAATTACCGCATTGTAAAGCTGAAATACTTAAATCAATTGGTTTTAATAACAGAAATGGTGGATGCTGATAATGCTTTGCTTCAGGCGAAATACAACAAAGTTTCTACCCGATTGGATGCTGTTTTAAAACATTATGAGTTGTTGCATACTGCGGGGATAATGCCTCAGAGTTAGCTTGTTAGATTTTAGACTTTTAGAAGCAAGAGACAAGAGACAAGATTTTGGAAAATAGAAAATAGAATATAGAAAATAGACAAAATATATAGAGTTTATGGTTAAGATAAAAAATGAAACTAGTAGAAACAGAACGTTTCATATCATAATAATAAGTATAGCTTGTGCGCTTGTGGTGAGCGGGGTTATTTTGGGGATTTGGTTTTATGTTTTCAATAGCAATCACGAAGAAACCAATGACGCTCAGGTGGAGCAATATGTAACGCCAATTATGTCGAGAATTACAGGTTATGTGCAGGAAGTTCGTTTTGATGAAAATCAGTTTGTGCATAAAGGCGATACTTTAGTTGTGATTGATAACAGAGAATACAAATCGAAATTGAATGTGGCGCTGGCCGATGTTCAAAGCGCGCAGCAAAGTAGTGTTGTGGCCGAGAAAAATGTGGCAACGACAGCCAGTACGACGGCAATTGGAGAATCACAATTAGAAGCTTCGAAATCGAATCTTTGGAAAACAAAATTAGAATACGAAAGGTACAAAGCTTTGGTAAAAGAGGAAGCGGCAACATCTCAGCAATTAGAGAAAGTAAAAGCCGATTACGAATCGGCACAGGCGCATTTTCAGGAGATGAAAGAAAGAATTCATTCTTCTACTTTAAGTACTTCCGTTGCTGAAGCTAATGTGCCAACAACGCAGACTAACATTGCTTCCAGACAAGCTGTTGCTGATAATGCTGCATTATTTTTTTCGTACACGATTATCACAGCACCTTACGACGGCTGGATCGGGAAAAGAACTTTACAGCCGGGACAATTGGTAAAAGAAGGTCAATCGCTGCTATCAATTGTAAGCAAAGAAAAATGGATTACAGCCAATTTTAAAGAAACTCAATTGCAATATTTAACAGTAGGTCAGGAAGTTGAAATAAAAGCCGATGCCTTAAATAATAAAGAATTTAAAGGAATTATTGCTTCGTTATCACCTGCGAGCGGTGCGAGATTTTCGTTATTACCTCCGGATAATGCAACAGGAAACTTCGTGAAAATCGAGCAAAGAATTCCGGTTAGAATTCAGTTAAAAGACAACGATAAACAAACCGACTTTTTAAGAGCCGGAATGAACATCACCGTTATCGCCGAACACCACTAAAATGGAAGATAAAAGTATTTTTAAATCCTGGGTTCCCAAATGGGCAATCATTATTATTTTGTTTGTCTGTTTGCTGCATTCCATGATTTTATTGGGAGTTTATACTTCAAACGTAACCTACGCCGCAAGTTTTCTGGACATTGAACCAGAAGATTTGCAGTTTGCGATGTGCGTTACCTACGGAACTTTGCTGGCCACGATTTTGATCGAAAGCCGATTTTCGAGTTTTTTCCCTGCAAAAAATTACCTGATGGCGGTGTATTCGGTAATCGGAATTACTATTATTTCATCGGCCTACATTACCAACTTTTATCTCTTTTTATTATTGAGAGTTGCCGAGGGAATTTTAATGGCGCTTCCGGTAATTACGATCAGACAATTGTTGATTGAACAGTTTAATTCTAAAAACGCCATTATAATTGGTTTCTCCTTTTATTATGGTTCACTATTATTGTCAACGCCGTTTATCATGAATATTGCGGTTTGGTTTCTGGATCATTACGATTGGAAATACATGTTGTATGTTTCAGGCGGACTTCAGGTTTTGAATGTTTTTTTGATCTTAGTTACTTTTCGTGGACATAGAATTACAAAGAAAATTCCACTTTATCAAATCGACTGGCTGAGTTATATTTTGGTTTTAACTGCCATACTTTGTGGTGCTTATTTCTTTGTTTATGCCGAAAAAAAATACTGGTTTCAGTCTTCTGAAATGGTTTTAATGCTGATCATTGCCTTGATAACGGGAGGCTTGTTCATCTTTAAAGAGCTTTTGGTAAAAAGACCAACTTTTAATTTTGAAGTTTTTAAGTATGCCAATTTGCGAATTGGGTTTCTATTGTTTTTCCTTTTTTACATCAGCAGAGCAACGCTTAGTCTTTGTCATTCCGCAATGTTTTCTATTTGGAATTGGGATCCGTCGCGTGTTGCGGGCGTGCAATACATTAACGGATTAGGAAACGTAATCGGATTGGTTTTGGCTGCTTATTTTCTAATGAAATCCGTTTCGACTAAAATCATCTTTATCATTGGATTTTCATTGATTGCGTTGTTTCATTTTTGGTTTACGTTTCTTTTTGTGCCCGATGTGGCGCTGTCAGATATTATTATTCCATATATTTTACAAGGTGTTGGAGTTGGTTTTTTATTCGTTCCGTTAATCTTGTTTACGACATCTTCCGTTCCGGCTAAAATGGCCGTTTCTTCGGGGATCGTCGGTGTTTCAGGGCGTTTTTGGGGAAGTACAATTGGGTTTTGCGTGATGCAGAATGCAATGGTATTCCTGAATAAAAAGCACTTTTTAAAACTAAGTCAATTTGTAACTGGCGAAAGCCCGGAAGCCCAACAAACTATTGCTTCAACAGCACAGAGTTTTATGGCAAAAGGTTATTCGGCAGACAACGCGAATACTTTGGCCTTGAAAAAAGTTTTCGGAACGATTACCAAACAAGCAACGTTATTGGCTGATATGGAAATTTATACGATTGTTGGATATGGTTTGGTGGTTTTGATTATTCTAATTGCATTAAATCAGCATTTAAAACAAACGATGACTTTGGTTAAGAGTAAAATTTGGATAGGGTAGGAAATTAATCGCGCAAAGGCGCAGAGTCGCAAAGTTTTATTTATGCCACAGATTAAAAAGATTGTAAGGATTTTGTTTCACGCAGATTTTAAAAAGATTTAGGCAGATATCCGCAGATGATTAATCAAAAATAAATCTGCGGATATCTGCTTAAATCTGCGGGATCTGCGTGAAACAAAACTTTGCGGCTCTGCGCGATTAAAAAACAAATCTTAGCGAATCTCTGCGAGAAACCTCTGTGCAACTCTGTGGAATTAATTATCTTGCGACCGTTAAAAAAACAAAATATACAATGAAGCAGCAATGTGTTATTTTTGATATGGATGGCGTGATTTGTCACACCAATCCACATCATGCAAAAGCTTTCGAGACCTTTTTCGATAAATATCAAATTCCTCATTCAGAGCAAGAGTTTGAGGAACATATGTATGGAAAACATAACGGTTATATTATGTCGCATTTTTTCAAGCGTCCAATTACCGGAGAAGAACTTACAAAACTGGAAGATGAAAAAGAAGGAATGTTCCGTGAGGTTTATAAAGACAAAGTCGAAACGATTCCGCATTATTTGGATTTTTTAAGCGAATTGAGATCTCGTGGTTTTAAAACGGCCGTTGCAACATCAGCTCCACGTGCGAATTTGGATTTGATTGCCAATGTTTTAAAATTAGATGAAAAAATGGATTCGATGCTATCAAGCGAAGACGTAAAACAGCATAAACCAAATCCGGAAGTATATCTAAAATCGGCAGAACGTGTTGGCGTTGCTCCTTCGGACTGTGTTGTTTTCGAAGATTCTTTTTCGGGTGTTACAGCTGGATTAAGTGCAGGAATGAAAGTGGTTGGTGTTTTGAGTTCACATACAAAAGAACAGTTGCCTCCTTGTGACTTTTATATAAATGATTACAGTGAGGTTAATGTGGATAAGATAATTGAGTTACTAAATCCCAATACAAAGTAATAAACACACTGAGTTTCCGCCGCGAATTCACGAATTTTTAAATTAATTCGTGAATTCGTGGCGGAAAAAAAACTTTGTCGAAAATTATTCTTTCGAAATCTCTTTTATCGTAATATTCCTGAAATCAATTGGTGACCGTTCATAATTCAAAGAAATTTTGCCTTCTGTCGAAGAAGCGTCAGTACACTCATTCACTAATTTTCCGTTTAAGTATTGCGTAATTTTTCCGTTGAAAGATTTAATAACAACAATATTCCATTCGCCATAAGGTTTCTCATTGGCTAAAAACTTAGGCGAAACGACACTTGCGCCGGCTTCAATTAATTTACCGTTTACTTTTGCCGTTACCTGATCCAGGAAAATAAAATCACCGGTAGTCTTTTCTTTTATTTGAAATTGAATTCCTTTCGGCCAGATTTTATCAGAGGCGTCTAAAGGAATATTATACATTACACCGCTGTTTTTTGTGCTGTTTGTTTTGTATTGCTCTTCCAGATTCCATCTGTATTCTAATTCAAGTTCAAAATTTTTATAGCTGTTTTTGGTCATCAAACAGCTATTGTCATTTCCATGCATGCGAATCATGCCGTCTTTAAACTCATAAATGTCTGATGGTTTTTGTTGTGCTGTATTTGTTTTGGTAAAGGCATACCAATCGTCCATTGCTAAGTTTTTTTGCTGAACGGCACAGGAATTTAAAACAAAAAGAACAATAATAGCAAAAGTTGATTTTTTGAACATATATAAAAGTTTAAAACGAATTAACCCAATTGAAGATTTATTAAAAAGTAAAAATAAGGATACAGGCCAATATAAAAAAATTGACTTTTCTATTTTTTTGTTTGATTGGCTAATAAATATTGGAACTACTTTCTGATATACCTAAAAACGTAGAAAGATTTGATAATTGACGAAAATGAACTTAATGTTACTTATAAGGTTTAAATACAATTTCGGCGAATGCCTAAAAACAAAAAAGCTTCTGATTTCTCAGAAGCTTTTTCAGTGCGGATAATAGGACTCGAACCTACACGCCTTGCGGCACCAGATCCTAAGTCTGGCATGTCTACCAATTTCACCATATCCGCGTAATTGTGGGTGCAAAGATAAGCATAACTTCGAATTTTCAAAGCATTTTTGAAAAAAAATATTAATTCTCTTTTTTGTATTTTTGAAATTCTATAAAAATCTTTTAAATGGAAAATATTAAGTCATACGTTCAACAACATAAAGATCGCTTTATCAATGAGTTGATCGAATTATTAAAAATTCCGTCGGTTAGCGCCGACACTGCATACTCGCAAGATGTTATTGACACAGCAGCCGCTGTAAAAGAAAGTTTATCAAAAGCAGGCTGCGATTTTGTCGAAACTTGCGATACTCCAGGTTATCCAATTATCTACGGAGAGAAAATAATCGACCCAAATTTACCTACCGTTTTAGTGTACGGGCACTATGATGTTCAGCCGCCAGATCCAATGGAATTATGGACATCACCACCTTTCGAACCTGTTATCAAAACAACCGAAATTCATCCAGAAGGCGCAATTTTCGCGCGCGGTGCGTGTGACGACAAAGGGCAAATGTATATGCACGTAAAAGCATTAGAATATATGGTGCAAAGCAATACACTTCCGTGCAACGTAAAATTCATGATCGAAGGAGAAGAAGAAGTAGGTTCAGCAAGTTTAGCCTGGTTCGTCGAACGTAATCAGGAGAAACTGAAAAACGACGTTATTTTAATTTCAGATACCGGAATGATTTCGAATCAACAGCCTTCAATCACAACAGGTTTAAGAGGTTTGAGTTATGTTGAGGTTGAAGTTACAGGACCAAATCGTGATTTACACTCAGGATTATACGGTGGAGCAGTGGCGAACCCAATTAATATTCTGGCAAAAATGATCGCTTCGTTGCACGACGAAGACAATCACATTACGATTCCGGGATTCTATGATAAAGTACAGGAATTAACAGCTGAAGAAAGAGCGGAGATGGCAAAAGCGCCTTTCAGTTTAGAAAAATATAAAAATGCTTTAAACATCGCCGATGTTTATGGCGAAAAAGGATATGTAACCAACGAGCGCAACTCAATCCGTCCAACATTAGACGTAAACGGAATCTGGGGCGGATACCAGGGCGAAGGAGCAAAAACAGTTATTGCGAGCAAAGCTTTTGCTAAAATCTCAATGCGTTTGGTTCCAAATCAGGATTGGGAAGAAATCACAGAACTTTTCACCAAACATTTCACAAGCATTGCACCGGCCGGAGTTACCGTAAAGGTGAAGCCACACCACGGCGGGCAAGGTTATGTAACGCCAATTGACAGCATTGGATATCAGGCAGCCAATAAGGCATACACAGAAACGTTTGGACTTCCTGCAATTCCGGTTCGTTCAGGGGGAAGTATTCCGATTGTAGCGTTGTTCGAAAAAGAATTAAAAAGCAAAACCATTTTGATGGGATTCGGTTTAGATTCTGATGCCATTCACTCGCCAAACGAGCATTTCGGAATCTTCAATTACTTAAAAGGAATTGAGACTATTCCGTTGTTTTACAAGTATTTTGTGGAATTAAGTAAGTAAGGTTTTGCCACGAAGGCGCTAAGACGCTAAGTTTTAATATATAAAATCCGTTCAGAAATGAGCGGATTTTTTTTTGGGCGTTCCCTTCGGTCGGGCTATACGCTATATCTTTTTCGTGGCAGAAAAAGCCACAAAAAAGGATACCGCTCCTATCCCTAACGCAGAAGAATAGCTCAAAACGAAAGAGGTTTTAGCGTAAAATTGAATAGTTTTTAGCGAAAATGAATTGGCTTTAGCCGAATTTTTTTATTCTCAAAACGCAATTATTTGGCTAAAGCCATTTCTCCACAATCTATAATAAACCCCAGCTAAAGCTGGAGCCTATTCAAAAAAAGCTCAGACCCTTAGCAACTTAGCCCCTCAGAACCTTTTTTCAAAAAACACTTGCACATTAAAAATTAATCTCTACATTTGTAGAACAACATCTATAAGTGTAGAGATAAAACCAAAAATATGCGTACAATATTTGTTTTATTATTTTGCGGAATTCTGCTTTCAGGTTGTAAAAGCAAACCCATCAATCAGAAGATCGATCACAAAAAAGAGGGTGTATGGATTGACAATTATAAACAAGACAGCACACCATACAAATCGTTCGAATATTACAAACACGATGAACCCGTAAAAAAGTGGAAATCCTACATTAATGGAAAAATCTACAAAACGGAGAAATACAAAAACGGAATCTCTACGGTTAAATATTATTATGAAAACGGAAAAGTACAATCAACAGGGAAAACTAAAATGGAAACTAATTCAAAAGAAACACACTGGTTTTACTTCGGTGATTGGAAATTTTATTCAGATAACGGAAAATTAACAGAGATTAAAAAATACAACAACGGCGAATTAATCTCGGTACAAAAAATAAAATAGCAACATAACATTAAATCTATGAAAAAACTATTCGTTATCATTCTTATCTCATTAAATATTGGGTTAGTGCAAGCTCAAACCTACAAGGATTTTGTTCAAAAGGCCGATTCGTGTTATCGTGCAAAAGAATATAAATTGTCTGTTGGTTATTATGACAAAGCTTTCAAAATAGAACAAAAAAACACAACGGATTTATATAATGCGTCATGTTCTGCAGCGTTGTTTAAAGAAGATAAAAAAGCCTTTAACTGGTTAAATCTGGCGATTGATAATGGTTACGAAAATATAACACATTTGCAAATTGATAAAGATTTAGAATTTTTGCATGATAAAAAAGAATGGGAGAAATTAATTACTAAATTTCAAAAGAAATTAGAAGTTTTAGAGGCAAATTATGATAAGCCTCTGCAAAAAGAGCTATTGGCAATTTATGCTGATGATCAGAGTATTCGTTTTGATTTTATGAAAATTTACAAAGAGAAAGGTACTGGAAGCAAAGCTGTTGATAGTATTGGGAAAATCATGATGCACAGAGATAGTTTAAATCTTATCAAAGTTTCTAAAATACTTGATGAACGCGGTTGGGTTGGAAAAGATGTTGTAGGATCACAGGCAAATCAAACCTTATTTTTAGTCATTCAGCATGCCGATTTAAAATCGCAGCAAAAGTATTTGCCAATGATGAGAGAAGCAGTGAAAAAAGGAAATGCAAACGCAGGTTCATTGGCCTTAATGGAAGACAGAGTCGCTTTAAGAGAAGGACACAAGCAAATATACGGAAGCCAGATTGCGACAAATTCAATAACAAAAAAATCATTTGTTTCGCCTCTTGAAGATCCTGACAATGTAGATAAAAGACGAGCTGAAGTAGGATTAGGACCAATCGCCGAATATGCGAAAAAATTTGATATCGTTTGGGACGTCGAAGCCTACAAAAAAGAACTACCAGAATTGGAAAAAGTTAGCAATCAAAAAAAGGAAAAATAATTAAAAAAAAACTTAGCACCTTAGCATCTCAGTCCCGAGGCTTCGGGATAGAACCTAAAAAAATAAAAATATGCAACTATCAAACTCAGAAGAACAGTTAATGGAGCATCTTTGGAAACTTGAAAAAGCTTTCATGAAAGATTTGCTCGAAGCATATCCGGAACCAAAGCCTGCAACCACAACAGTAGCAACGCTTTTGAAAAGAATGATCGACAAGAAATTTGTTGCTTACAATGAATTTGGGAATTCGCGTGAATATTATCCGTTGGTTAAAAAAACGGCTTATTTCTCCAAACACGTCAACGGATTAATAAGTAACTTTTTTAATAATTCAGCATCTCAATTTGCTTCTTTCTTTACAACTGAAACCAATTTATCGGCATCGGAATTAGAAGAGCTCAAAAAAATAATCGATTCAGAAATTAAAAAGAAGAAAAAATGATAACGTATCTTTTAAAATCCGGAGTACTGCTTTTAATATTCTTTGCAGTATATAAATTACTTTTAGAAAACGAAAGGTTGTTTCGTTTTAACCGCATTTATCTTCTTGGAAGTATAATTTTTAGTTTGATAATTCCATTGCGATTGTTTTCAATAAAACCATTTTTTTCGGCAGGAATTAATGTTATCCAGATGGATGGAATGATCATTAAAACTAACCGGGAGGTTTTGGGCAAAATTGACTACAATCAAATTTTAATGTATGTTCCAGGAATTGTCTACGGTGCCATTGTATTGATTTTGATCATTCGTTTTTTCAGGAATTTGTATTCTTTCTATAAAAAAATCAAAAACAATAAAACAGAGATCATAAATGACCAAAAAATTGTTTTGGTTAAAGAATCCATCTTGCCTCATTCGTTTTGGAATGCCATTTTTATCAATGCCAAAGAATTCGAAAATGGTAAAATCCCGTCGGAATTAATTGTACATGAACAAGCTCATATAAAACAAAAACATTCTCTGGATATACTTTTTATAGAGATTTTACAGATTATATTCTGGTTTAATCCCCTAATAATTTTATTTAAAAAAGCCATTAAACTCAATCATGAATTCCTGGCAGATCAGGCTGTAAACGAACAATTTGAATCGGTTTCAACTTATCAGAGCCTGCTGCTTGATATTGCTTACCACAAAACAAACATTGCTCTGGCGAGTAACATCAATTATTTAATAACAAAAAAACGTTTTCTTATGATGAGCAAAGAAAAATCTCCGATTAAAATTATCCTGAAAGTTTTTACTGTAGGGATTGTTAGTGTTTTAATGCTTTTTATTTTTAGCACTGATGCCGTTGCACAGGAAGTTTCAAAAATAGAAAATAATTCTAAAGATTTTCTGATGACTACTGATGTTGATGTTAAACCTGAGTTTCCGGGCGGAATTGTGGAGTTTTATAAGCTTGTTGGACAAAATTATAGAGTACCGAAAGAGCTTTCAGAAAACAAAACAAATGGTAAAGTTTACCTTCAATTTATGATTGAGAAAGATGGTTCGCTAAGCGAAATAACTATTTTAAGAGATAAATTAGGATATGGTGCAGGGGAAGAAGCAGTTCGTGTTTTGAAACTTTCTCCAAAATGGATTCCGGCATCTGACAAGGGAAAACCAGTACGCGTTATGTACAGTCTGCCAATTACTATTCAAGCTGAAAAATAAAGAAACATAGGTGCAAGTTGCAAAGGTTAAGAAGGAATTAAACTCCTCACTAAAACCTTTGCTCCTTTGTCGCTCCGAACCTTTGTCCCTTCAAAAATAAAAAATCCGCTTCTTTTAAGGGAAGCGGATAAAATAAAAACAAAAAAAATTCTAAAAAATTAAAGTAAAGATCAGAACTAAAATAAGTCCGGATTATATCCAAAATAAGGCATGGTTTGTTCGTTAAAAACGACGCCATACGCTTCTAATTCATCTAAAATTGGCACATAAACTTCCTTTCTAATCGGAAGCTGAACACCCGGGGTTGTAATTTTTCCGTTCAAAATCAATAAGGTAGCGATTGCAACCGGAAGTCCGACTGTTTTTGCCATTGCAGTATACGTTTGATCGTCGCCAATACAAACCATTTTTGAGTCGATTTGTTTTTTCTCGCCGTTCAATTCATAACCGAATTTGTGGTACATCACAATCATATCTTTATCAGCAGGTTCAAGTGTCCAGCTATCAGAAAGTATTTTTTCTAAAATTTGCGCAGGAGTAGCATTTGGCAAATTCACTTTTTTGTTTGGGTTAAACAAATCCAATTCCAAAAGTTTATCCCACATAATATCATCCTGATCAATTTTTAAAATCAGGCGGGTTTTAATTTCGACAGAATCCGTTGGATGATACGGCAAAAAGGAGTTTGTAAACTGACGGTAACTCATGTTTTCAGAATATTCCATGATGTAACTATCATCCGTCATTCCCAATTGCACAAACATATTCCACGCTTTAGAGAAACCAACTCTTCTGATGGTTCCCCGATATAAAGTCAGAATATCATCTAAACCATAAATTGAGCGATATTTAAGCGAATCACGGTTGGAGTAGGCTTCAAATTTACCATAGCCCTCAACTTCCAGGAATTCCGTTCTGCGAAACAAAGTTCCGTACGGAATGTATTTGTAAGTGCCTTCCTGAATAAATTTTGCCGCGCCACCCTGACCCGCCAATACTACATTTCTTGGTGCCCAGGTAAATTTGTAATTCCACAAATTGTTGTCGCATTCCGGCGCTACCAAACCACCACAGAAAGATTCAAAAAGTAACATATTACCACCTTTTGATCTAATTTCATCAATAACTTTCATGGCACTCATATGGTCTATTCCGGGGTCAAGACCAATCTCGTTCATGAAAATCAAATTATTTTTTATTGCCTCCTCGTTTAGTGCCTGCATGGCATCACTTATATAGGAAGCCGTAACAAGATGTTTTTTAAATTCAAGACAGTCTTTTGCAATTTCAATATGCAAATGAGCAGGCAGCATCGAAATAACGATAGAAGATTTTTCTATTGCTGCTTTCCTTTCTTTTGTATCAAATATATTTAAAGCAATAGGAGTTGCATTCGGGTGCTTTTCTGTCTTTTTTTCGGCTAAAGCCAATGATAAGTCAGCTACAATAAGATGTAGGTTTTCGCTCTCTGATTTTGATAGTAAATAACGTATCAATGAAGAAGCTGATCTTCCGGCTCCGATGATTAAAATGCTTCTCATGTTTTAAATATATAACACAAATATATTAAAATGTTATAAATGTAACAATTAAAATATTCGAAAAAATTCATTTCTTTTCAATTTTAAGAAATTAAGCAATGATTCTGGGATATTTAAAATATATTTTAAAAGTAAAATGCTTTTTAAATTGTATTAAAGTATTTTTGCTAAAAATTGTAAAGCTGTAGAAAATATGAAAAGACAAATTATCCTGACTGGTGCTTTTATTGGAATGTTGGCTATTATTTTGGGTGCTTTTGGAGCTCATCTACTTAAAAAATGGTTGTCAGTAGAGCAATTGGTTACTTTTGAAACTGGTGTTCGTTACCAAATGTATCATGCTTTCTTTTTGTTTTTTCTTTCGACAAGAAAAGAGCTAGCTCAAAAAACATTAAAAACTATTTACAATTTGGTTCTTGCAGGAGTAATTTTATTTAGCGGTTCTATCTATTTATTAGCTACAAAAAACATTACGGTATTTGACTCTAAAATTATCGTATTCGCAACTCCAGTAGGCGGGTTTTTATTAATTCTTGCTTGGTTGGCATTATTTGTAAGTATTTTGAAGCAAAAATCATAAAATACCGAATAAAAAATTCTATCTAAAAATTAATCTTTAATTTTGTCTCATAAATAACATAAAACTTTACTTCTGTGAATTTTTATTACTTTTTATCTGTATCGGTAAAAAATATAACAATTCGTTTTTTTAAGTTAATCGCTTAAAAGCCAAAGTAAAAATATGTTTGTGCACTAAAAAAATAACATACACAACGACAAATTTATGGACACTAACACACTTTTCTCGCAATCGATTTCGTTAAAAGAATTAGGAATTGAAAATGCCAAAGTTCACTATCAATTATCTGCAGACGAACTGCATGCAATTACAGTGCAATCAGGACAAGGTGTCGAAAACTCTACAGGAGCATTGGCGATCAATACAGGTGAGTTCACCGGGCGTTCTCCGCAAGATCGTTTTATTGTAAAAGATAGTATTACAGAAGATAAAGTTTGGTGGGGAAATGTAAACATTCCGTTTTCATCAGAAGCTTTCGAGAAATTATATAATAAAGTAACACAGTTTTTATCTAATAAAGAAGTATTTGTACGTGACTCTTATGTTTGTGCAGATGCTAATTACAGATTAAATGTTCGTGTAGTGACTGAAACGGCCTGGTCTAATTTGTTTTGTTACAATATGTTTTTAAGACCGGAAGAGTCTGAACTAGCAAATTTTACTCCGGAATGGACAGTAATTTGTGCTCCAAGTTTTATGGCAGATCCTGCTGTAGACGGAACACGTCAGTCTAATTTTGCTATTTTAGATTTTACTAAAAAAATAGCACTTATTGGCGGAACTGGTTATACTGGAGAAATGAAAAAAGGAATTTTTTCGGCTTTAAATTTCATTTTACCAGTTTTTGAAAATACATTACCAATGCACTGTAGTGCAAACGTTGGTGAAGCTGGAGACACTGCAATTTTCTTCGGATTATCAGGAACAGGAAAAACAACGTTATCTGCCGATCCTGCACGTAAATTAATTGGAGATGACGAGCACGGATGGACTGCTGAAAATACGGTATTTAACTTTGAAGGAGGTTGTTATGCTAAAGTAATCAACTTATCAGAAGAAAATGAGCCGGACATTTTTAGAGCGATCAAAAAAGGAGCGCTTTTAGAAAATGTGGTTTTCAAAGCCGGAACGAACGAAGTAGATTATGATGATGTTTCAATCACTCAAAATACGCGTGTAAGTTACCCAATAACACACATTGATAATATTCAGCCGGGTTCTATTGGACACAATCCAAAAAATATATTTTTCTTAACGGCAGATTCTTTTGGAATTTTGCCTCCAATCTCAAAATTGACACCAGGTCAGGCTGCTTACCACTTTATTTCAGGATATACTGCAAAGGTTGCCGGAACTGAAGCGGGTGTAACAGAGCCACAACCTAACTTTTCAGCTTGTTTTGGAGCACCATTCATGCCTTTGCACCCAACACGTTATGCCGAAATGCTAACTAAAAAAATGAAAGATGCAGGCGTAAAAGTTTGGTTGATCAACACAGGTTGGACAGGCGGAGCTTACGGAACAGGAAGCCGTATGAAATTAAAATATACGCGTGCCATGATTACTGCTGCCTTAAATGGTGAATTAGATAACGTAGTATTTAAAAATCATGCAGTATTTGGAATTGCACAGCCTGAAAGCTGTCCAAATGTTCCAAGTGAAATTTTAAATCCTAGAAATACTTGGGAAAACCCTGAGTTATACGATAAAAAAGCAATTGAATTAGCTGCAAAATTTAAAGCTAATTTCGCCAAATTTGAAGAGTTTGCCAATGCCGAAATCTTGGCTGGTGCACCGATTACAGAATAAGGGAAATTAATAATTCAAACTAAAAAAGCTGTTCATATGAACAGCTTTTTTGTTTTTAAATATTTTGGAGATAACAGAATAGTGAAAAAAATAGAGCCAACTAAAAACAAATCAACTATTTATCTCAGAATTAAATTTTTGGCGTTAAATTTGCCTTATCAATCACAATCAAAAATCATCAATCATGTTAAAACAATTTTTCATCCTATGTTCTGGCGCCGACAGAGATCTTCTCGAAGGCTGTTCAGAAGGCGAACAAACCAAATATGTTGGTATTGGAGCCACCGTTTTTTTTACAGCAGTTATGGCTTTCCTAGCCAGTGCTTATGCGCTTTTTACTGTTTTTGACTCTATTTATCCTGCCTTAATTTTTGGATTTGTCTGGAGTTTATTGATCTTCAATCTGGACCGATTTATAGTTTCGACAATCAAAAAAAGAGATCGTTTTTTTGATGAATTTCTGCAAGCCACTCCGCGTATTGCGTTGGCGATTATTATTGCAATCGTAATCTCGAAACCTTTGGAAATCAAAATTTTCGAAAAAGAAATCAATACCGTTTTATTGAAGGAAAAAAACGAAATGGAATTGGCCAATAAAAAACAAGTCGGCAATTATTTCAAATCGGATTTAGATAAAAATAAAGCTGAGATTGCTGGTTTGAAAAATGATATTGTAGCGAAAGAGAAAGAATTAAATGCTTTATATTCAACCTATATCACAGAAGCAGAAGGAACTTCCGGAACTAAAAAACTTGGAAAAGGACCCGTTTATAAAGAGAAACGTGAAAAACACGATGCGACTTTAAAAGAATTTGAAGTTTTGAAAGCAACGAACGAAGCTAAAATCGCAGAAAAAGAAAAAACAGGCAAACAACTGCAAGCTGACTTAGATAAAAAAGTTTCGCAAACACAGCCTATTATTGAAGGCTTTGATGGTTTAATGGCCAGAATTAATGCCTTGAACAAATTACCGTGGATGCCTTCTTTTTTCATTATGCTGTTGTTTTTGGCAATCGAAACATCTCCAATTATTGCAAAATTATTGGCTCCAAAAGGTGAATTCGACTTCAAGCAGGAAGAAGCTGAAACAGCAATGAAAGCGACTTTGGAACAAAACAAATACCAGCGTGAATTGCTTAAGAAAACCAGCGCTCAAATGCACGACCGAGTTTATGCTGATATTGCCGAGGATAAAAGTTTATACGATCTGCAGCGTAAAAATGCAACAGAATTATTAGAATTGCAATCAAATAATTTTGTAGAAAAACAGAAAGCGACTCTTTAGTCGAAAGTTTGAAAGCCAAAAGTCATAAAGTCGTTTGCTTTATATAAAAAAGAAAGCCAGAAATAGAAAATTCTATTCTGGCTTTTTTATTTCAGTCAAAGTCAAAAACTTTAAGACTTTCGACTTTTGACTTTAAGACTTACATATAATTTAATATCTCTTTTTTATACGAATCATATTCTCCCTGAAGGATCAATCCGTTGTCTAATAATTTTTTATAATTCTGTAATTTATCAAAAAGTTCCTCTTTCGATAATTCGCTTAATTTACGTTCTCCCGTTGAAGGTTGTGTTGGTTGAATTGGCTCAAAAGTCTCCGTGTAAGAAGGTGTTGTTGCCGGCATAATTTCAGCATAATTCATCACTTCCTCAGTTTCAACTTCTTCAACTGCTTCTTCTTCCTCTTCGTATTCTGGTTCAACAATTTCCTGAATAGGTGTTGCAGCTGTAACCGGGTTTTTCAAGATATCCAATTGTTCTTTGGCGTAAGTAAAAATCTTTCTTGCCTGAATTTTTGGAATATAATCTATCGAAGCCTGAATGTCAGTTTTTGTAGAAAAAGAAAACTCAGATCCTAAGATGTTTTCTTTTACAAAAGTACCTACAATTTCATCCCAGGTATAATCTGTAAAGTCCATTGAAAGTCCTAAATTTTTAGGTTTACAGATGATAATTCTTTTATTTGTCAATACAATACTATCAGGAAAAACAGTAATTGCAGGTTTTTTTTGAACTGCAATATATCCAACTTCTTCACCTTTCATCAATAAATCATTGAGTTTTGATGTGATTTTTTCAATCGCTTTTGGATCTTGTTCTTCGTTCAGAAATTTTTTAAATTGTTCTTTCATGTTTTTTGATAAGTTGCTAAATAACTGATTTGCTAAGTTTTTTGACTAACGTTACAAATGTAATGCCTAATTTTCTAATTGCTCCGCCTGTTCGGTAAAAAATTACCTCGGGGCGATAATTTCATTCTGAATTTTCTTTGTCAAACTTTTGAAAACCAATTCATACGAATGATCGATAAGTTCTTTTATAAAAGCGGTCGACAAAGTGCCATTCAGCGCAATAGTATTCCAATGCACTTTGCTCATATGAAAGCCCGGTTTTATTTCATCATATTCGGCTCGGAGCTCCTGCGCGCGTTCGGGATCGCATTTTAAATTGACAGAAGGTTCATTCTTTTCCCATTGCGACAAGGAAGATAAAGCAAACATTTTTCCACCTACTTTAAAAACTAAAGTATCTTCATCAAAAGGAAAATGTTCGCTGACACCTTTTTTCGAAAGACAATATTCGTAATACGTTTCTAGATTCATTTTTAAAATATAAAATTAAACACGAATAGCACAGATTTTCACTAATGTGGAAGCAAAAACTTCGTGTAAATTAGTGAAATTTGTGTTGTTAAATTTTCTTCTCCATCATTTTCTCGGGATGTTCCAAAGGTTTAAAACCGAATTTTTCATATAAGAAATGAGCATCGGTTGTGGCTAATCTCCAAATTTGAATGTTTTTCAAAAGCGGTTCATTCACCATCTTTTCAATCAAAATAGACGAATATCCTTTTCCACGGTGTTCTTCAGAAATAAAAACATCCATTACATACCCAAATACGACATAATCTGTAATAACGCGCGCGAAACCAATTTGTTTGTCGTTTAAGTAAATTCCAAAACAAACTGAAGCATCAATTGTAGTTTGTACTTCTTCGATAGTTCGGCCGGCTGCCCAATAAATATCTTTTAAAAAGTCCTGAATAAACGGAACGTCGAGTTTGTTTTTATCAGTAGAAACGGTAATTTGATTCATTTTTTTTGAATAGGTTCTGAGGTACTAAGGTTCTGAGGTACTAAGGAAACTTAGCTTCTTAGGATCTCAGAACCTTAGCAATTATTTTTACTACATTTTAATTTTCTCGTCAATTTTTTCTACGGGTTTTGCAATAAAACCGGGTGCTTTAAAACGGTAACCAAAATACAACAAACCATAAACTTTATCATTACTAATAATATTGTCTTTGTCCTCATTATAAGAGCTAACGCTGAAATTTAGGCTGGCACCAAAAAGTACTCGGTCCGAATTATATCCCATCTTAAGTCCGCCATCCAGATTTCTTGTAAAATAGGTGTCTTTCTCTATCGTTTCAACTCCGGCATCTCTACTTTTATCTTTCATAAATTTCACTCCAATGGATGGAGATAAATTGGGAGCCACATAAAAGTTTTTGTGGATAATAAAATTATAGTAATATCCCGCAGCGAGTTTAAGGTCAAATTCTTTTTGTTTGCCATCATAATCAGTTGCTTTCGACTTGATTGTATTGTAATTGTAAATCAACGAAGGAATAAAACTTCCGGCACTCTTTTTTTGCCATTCCATAAAAGAGGTAATACTTTTAAGTGAGAATTTAGGATTGAAAAGATATGAGGTCGACATTCCTAATTGCAAAGTCCTGAAATCGGGAAATTGAAGATAAGGATCTTTTCCTTCAACCCAATCCGGTGCAAAATCTTTCATATTGGCGACATAATATCCTTTTGTCTTACTATAATTGACCGTTTGAAACCAGCGTCCTAAAAAGAAACGAAAATTATAATCTGAAAAAGAAGATTTGCCTTTTAAATCTTCGTCTTTGTTCGTTCCAAAAAATTTTGGGTAAAAACCATAACTGAAACCAATAAATTTATAATCGATACTTAAAAATAATTTGTAACTACTATTGGTTTCCAAATCGAGATTTGCGCCATTTTTACTGTTCAATAAGTAATTGTCAGTTTGCGAACTCAAATTTGCCCGGATCATTATTTTATCTGGATAATAGATAAAATTGGCAGTATCTTTTTGATTTTCTTTTTGGCTGTATAAAGGTGTAAAACTGAGAAAAAAAATCATCACGAAAATACATAATCCAATAACATTATGATTTTTTCGGCTTGGGATTTGTCTCTTTAAAGGTCTCAATATAAGATTCTTAATCATTGATAATTATAAAACTACGGATTAATTGCCAATAATTTTATATAAAACTGGCTTACTTGGACTTGCATCATTTTCGAAAGAAGCAATTTGTAAGTTTAGTACATAATCTCCATCTTCAATTTCATCAGAAACAAAAATCATTTCGGTTATTGTAGCGTTGAGTCGTGCATCAGCATTTAATTGATGCGTATTTTTTACATTCCAAAACGCTTTATGAGCCAATAATTTGCCTTCGTCATGCTCTTTATCGACACTTGGTAAATCAATCAGTAGATGCTGAATTTCGCTTTCGCGGATGAAAGTCGCTGCTTCTTCAGATAAATAGGGCGGATTTGTATTAGAATATTTCCTCGATTTTTTCTCTTTTTGGTTTGGAAGTGTTCTGATAATTAAAGCTTGGTTTTTCATGCTGAGCGAAGTAGAAGCACTTGTTATATTGATCGCAGTCGAAATTTGATCTTTCGTAATAACGAAATCTTCACCAATCTTTTCAGGTTCAACCGTAATCAATTTGGCAAAAAAGAAAAATTGTTTTAAAGCTTGATTTATACTGTAAAAATCATTCGTTATATGTCCTAGACATTCCGTGTGCGTCCCGTGCCCATGCGGATTAAAGAAAATATTATTGAAATTCGTTGACGATTTCCCTTCCGAAACTTTTCCAATCCAATCTCCAAAAACTACGGGTTCTATGGCTGGTTTTTCAATATACCACGCAATCGGGTTTTCGTCTGTATTGGTTAAAGGAATTGAAATATCAATGGGTTTTGATAAGTCGATTTCGAAGTTGTTGATTTTTGCTAGCATGATTATTTAACCGCAAGGGTCGCTAAGGGTTTACGCAAGGTTCGCAAGGCTTATTTTTTTGTTTTTTAATTTAAAATCTATAGTTTGTTTACAACTCTTTTAATTCCGTTTTTTATCAAAATAACATTAAAATTAAGTAGTAAACCTAACTTGCAATCTGTTAATTTTAAATAAGTCAATAGTTGCGCAAAATGAATTTCATTTAAAGCATCAACTGATTTTATTTCCAAAATTAATTTATTTTCGATTATGATATCTAGTCGGTAACCAATTTCTAGTTTTATTTCATTGTAAATTAAGGGTAATGGTTTTTGTTTTTCAACTGTTAAGCCTGTCTTCTTTAACTCATAAAAGAGGCATTCTTCATAAGCACTTTCTAAAAGACCCGGTCCTAAAGTTTGATGAACTTTTAAAGCACAATCAAAAGCAATTCGGGATAGTTCATTCTCTGACATAAATAATTTTTATATATTTTAAGATTAGTAAAAATACAATTAAAATACAAAAAAATAAGATTATTCCTATGGTAAATTAGATTTCGCGAACTTTGCGTAAACCCTTAGCGAACCTTGCGGTTAAGTCTCATTCCAAATTTAAGTAAAACAGATCACTTGCAATTCCATCTGTCAGAAATTTTCCTTTTGCAGTTGGTTTTAAAATGTCATTTTCAATTGAAAGTAAATCATCGTTTAGGAATTTCTGACTTTGTTTTTGCAGATAATTTAAGTATTCCAAGCCAAATTCCTTTTCAATTATTTCTAATGAAACACCCCAAATCGTCCGCAATCCAGTCATAATATATTCATTATAACGATCCGATTTTGAAAGAACCTCAGTTTCAATCGGTAAAATATTTTCCTGAATCGATTTTAAATAAAGCGAATTATTAGCAATATTCCAGCCTCTTTTTTCGCCGTCATAACTATGTGCCGAAGGACCAATTCCGATATATTTCTTCCCAAGCCAATACGCCGAATTGTTTCTGGAGAAATAATTCTCTTTCCCGAAATTTGATAATTCATAATGAATAAAACCATTTTTTTGAAGGGTGTCGACCAAAATCATAAAGTGGTTTGAAGCTACTTCATCCTGTGGTTCAGCAATTTTTCCGGTATCAATTAGTTTTCTTAAAGCTGTTTTCGGTTCGACCGTTAAAGCGTAACTTGAAATATGCGGAATACCAAAACTCAAAGCCGTTTCAATATTTTGTTTCCACATTTCATCAGTTAATCCCGGAATTCCGTAAATCAAGTCGAGTGAAATATTATCAAAGTATTTGGTAGCTTGTTCTAAACATTTTTTGGCTTCCGCCGAATTATGAGCACGGTTCATCATTTTCAAATCGTCTTCATAAAAAGACTGAATCCCAATGCTTAAACGGTTTATCGGACTTTTAGACAATTCCAAAATTCGTTCTGAAGACAAATCATCCGGATTGGCTTCCAATGTAATCTCCGGATTTTCTGAGACTTTATAGTTTTTATAAACTTCAGAAATTAAAAAGTTTATTTCTTCATTTGCCAAAACAGAAGGAGTTCCCCCGCCGAAATAAATGGTTTCTACAACATCATTTTCGAACTCATTTTTACGCATGCCAATTTCTTTGGCCAAAGCCAAAACCATCTCCTCTTTCTTCTTCATCGAAGTCGAGAAATGAAAGTCACAATAATGACAAGCCTGCTTGCAAAAAGGAATGTGGATGTAGATACCGGACATTAATTAGATAATTAGATAATTAGATAATGTGATAATTAGATAATGAGAACGTTAGCCAAAAAAGGTATTAACAAATTAGAAAATTAAAATATGTACAATACAAGAATTATCTAATTTTCTAATTGGCACATTTTCTCATTTGCGGATTTTCTCATTTGCGGATTTTGTCTTCATTTTGTTTTACAAAAGCATCCCAACCCGAATAACTTTTACCGGCTACGATTTTTCCGGAATTAAAGAAATGACAAACTGCCGCTGCCAAACCATCTGTTGAATCCAGGTTCTTAGGCAATTCTTTTAAGCCTAAAAGTTGTTGGAGCATTTTGGCAACTTGTTCTTTACTGGCGTTTCCGTTTCCGGTAATCGCCATTTTTATCTTTTTAGGTTCGTATTCAGTAATTGGAATATCTCTCGAAAGTCCCGCTGCCATGGCAACGCCTTGTGCGCGACCTAGCTTTAGCATCGATTGAACGTTCTTTCCGAAGAAAGGAGCTTCAATTGCAATTTCGTCAGGATGATGCGTTTCGATTAATTCAATGGTACGTTCGAAAATGATTTTTAGTTTTTGGTAATGATTGTCATATTTGGACAATTGCAGTTCGTTTAACTGCAAAAACTCCATTTTTTTGTTGATGACTTTAATCAGTCCAAAACCCATAATTGTAGTTCCCGGGTCGATACCTAATATGATACGTTCTTTTGTCATTTTTATTTTGGTTACACAGAGTTTCACAAAGTCAGCGCAGAGCTTCACTGAGTTTATTTTTAATCTCTTTGTGTGTCTTTGTGGCTTCTTTGAGAATCTTTGTGAAATAGCTTTTTCGCAATAGTTTTGATTACTTTTGCGGCATGATTTCAATTCCACACAAAGCTAAGCAATTCCTAGTTCTTCTGATCAAACTTTTGATTGTAGGCGGTGCATTTTATTTTATTTACAATCAACTGGCGAATAACGATAAACTCGATTGGCAAAAGTTCATAGTATTGTTCCGAAAAAATCAATCCATTTTAGGAATTGGATTTATATTGCTTTTGAGTGTTTTGAATCGCTATTTTGAGATTTTAAAATGGCAGAATCTGGCCAAAGTCATTCATGAAATTTCTTTGGGAGAAGCCACAAAACAGGTTTTGGCAGCACTTACAGCCGGAATTTTTACGCCAAATGGAGTAGGAGAGTACGCCGGAAAAGCATTGTATTTTCAAAAATCAGAAGCAAAAAGAGTGGTTTTCCTGAATTTAATCTGCAACGGAATCCAAATGATCTTGACAGTGATTTTCGGAACAATCGGTCTATTATTTCTAGGATATTGGAAATGGGTTCTGGCAATAATCGCACTATCTTTTTTCCTGATTCTTTTTTCTTTCTTCTTAAAAAACATAAAAATCAAAGGATATTCAATTGAAAAGTTGATCCAGAAAATCAACGAAATTCCGAAGACGATTCATCGTAAAAATATTCTTTTAGGCATTTTAAGATATTTGGTTTTCTCGCATCAATATTACTTTTTGTTTTTGGCTTTTGATGTTCAGTTGCCTTATTTGACTTTGATTTCAACGATTGCGGTTGTTTACTTTTTAGCCTCTTCATTACCGACTTTTCAGTTTTTAGACTTTGCAGTAAAAGGAAGTGTAGCAGTTTATTTCTTCGGAATACTGCATGTAAACGAATGGATTGTCGTTTTTGTAACTACCTTAATGTGGTTTTTAAATGTAGTTTTACCAGTAGTTTGGGGAAGTTATTATGTGCTGAATTTTAAAACAAAAGCTGCCGAATGAGTTTGGCTTTATTCGTCATATTAAAAATTTATTTAATTAGCATTGGCTTGCTGATTTTTGGCTTTAGCCGAATAAAAAAGTATCAAAAGAAAGATTTAAAGCCACAAACGAGTTTTACCATTATTGTTCCGTTTCGTAATGAAGCAGAGAATCTTCCGAATCTTTTAAATAGCATTTCAAAACTAAATTATCCGACGGATTTATTTGAAGTTATTTTAGTAGATGATAGCTCTTTAGAAAAATTTCAAATTTTAAATTCCAAATTCCAAATAAGGATTGTTGATAATCTTCGGGTTTCAAATTCACCTAAAAAAGACGCCATTACAACAGCAATGCAGCATGTAAAAACCAATTGGGTTATTACAACAGATGCCGATTGTATTGTACCAGAAAATTGGCTTTTAACGTTCGATAATTATATTCAGGAAAATCAGGTTTCGATGCTGGCCGGAGCGGTTTCGTATGCGTGTAAGAATTCATTTTTGCATCATTTTCAGCAGTTGGATTTAACAAGTCTGCAAGGCGCGACCATTGGAAGTTTTGGACTCGATCGTGCTTTTATGTGCAACGGGGCAAATTTTGCGTACACAAAATCATTGTTCGAAAAACTAAATGGATTTGAAGGAAACAATATAATTGCCAGCGGCGATGATGTTTTTTTACTGCAAAAAGCCGTTGAAAGATTCCCAAAAGAAGTTCATTATTTAAAAGCTGAAGAAGCAATTGTAATAACCAAACCTACTGAAAACTGGAAAGACTTATTTTATCAGAGAGTGCGTTGGGCCGCCAAAACAAGTTCGTACGAAAGCAGTTTCGGCAAATATTTAGGTATGATTGTTTTCTTCGGAAATTTAAGTTTTGTAATTGGCTTTTTCTTTTTCCTTTTCGGAATTTGGTCATATCCAATTTTTGTTTTGTTTGCCTTTTTAAAATTCTTAATTGATTTTGTTTTACTTTACAAAACCAATCAATTTTTGACAAGAACTAAGATAAAAAGCCTGTTTTTGAGCAGTTTGTTTTACCCTTTTTTTAGTTCGGCTGTGGCTTTGTACAGTTTGGTTGGGAGTTATGAGTGGAAGGGGAGAAGGTTTGAAAAATAAATTCCAAAAAATAAATTCCAAATTCCAATAGAATAAGAGCACAAACTTGATATCCCTCGTCCCTCCGGATGACAAACAAAACTGTAAAACTTTCTTATGAAAATGAGTGCCCTAGCCCCGATAGTAGTGAAAATCCTTTTGTTGCCGCGACAGCGGATACAAAAGATTGAAACGGATAGCGGGAATAGCTCCTTAAAAATTCCAAAACTACATAATTGACTTACATCACTTATATGGTAGAAAAAAATTATTCTTTTACTTTTTCCTTAATAATTACAGGCAGAATAAATTGCGTTTTTACGGGAATTCCTCTTTTAATCGCAGGATTTACTTTTGGAAAATCGACAAGACGCGCGTGTAAAATGCTGTCGATTTTAATGGTATCATAAGCCACAGAATCCTTAGGGAATTGCGGTTCGAATTTCATTGTCGCATTAGGAAAAACAGTCACTTTTACTGCAATAGTATCCAATTCAGGATACAATATGGAAAGTGTATCAACATCCAGTTTTTCCTGAATAAGCTGTGCCATAACCTGAAAAAAACATTGTTGACGCTGTTTTTTGTCGGCAATTTTTTCGCAATCAACTACAGATGGATATTCGTCAACTTCTTTCCAGTTGATTGCTTTTAATTCTTTTTGTAGTAACTCTTTTTCAGAAGGAACCTGCTTGTCAAAATATTGACAAGAATTGAAAATTATAAAAACTAAAAAAAGGGAAAACTGCTTCAATTTTTTGATGTTGATTTTGAACTTATTATGATATAAAAATACAATTATTTTTTTTGGGAAGCTTTGTATTGCAAATAATCTTCATAGCTTTCAGAAAGCCATTGTTCTTTATTTTGAGCTGCAACTTCTTTTTGTTCAGGATATAAATGCGCTAACCGATCTGAAAAAGTGGCAATCTGAACGGTATAATTAAAAAACTCGGTTTTAGTCATCATAATATTCGGATCATTTTTACGCTCAAAAAATTCAAAGAAAAGGGCATCAAAATCCTTCATAGAGAAATTTAAAACTTTTTTCTTATTACTTTTATAAATACTGTCCTGAAGCAATTGATCGTCGACAGAGAGTTTTTTAACTTGTGCGTATGAATTAGGATTGATCAAAAGGATCAAGAAACAAATAAAAAATAATTTTAAGAGTCTATGCATTGTCTAATTTTTCTGACGGAGTGGACTACAAATTTACAAAAAAATATATGGATTTACTACTCTTACTTCTTGGTTTTATCTGCATGATTGTTGGTGTTTTTGGTAGCTTTTTGCCTGTTTTGCCAGGCTTGTCAAGTTGTTGGCTTGGTTTGTTGCTTTTGTACTTGACAAAGGCGGTCGAAAATAATTATTGGATGTTGGGTATTACACTTTTGATAACCATAATAATCACAATTCTCGATTATGTAATTCCTGCAAAAGGGACTAAAAAATTTGGCGGAAGTTCGTACGGTGTCTGGGGAACAAATATTGGTTTAGTGGTCGGAATTTTAGCTCCAATTCCGTTTGGTGTAATTATCGGGCCTTTTGTTGGAGCCTTCGTAGGCGAGTTAATTTACGATTCAAAAAATCATAAAAGAGCCTTGAAAGCTGCGACCGGTTCTTTGCTGGGTTTTCTTGCATCTAGTTTTATAAATTTTGTTTTTTGTATTATTTTTCTAGGTATTTTTCTACATCTCACATGGGAATATCGAACAATATTATTTTAATTGTATAACATGCATTTAAGTTTTTTCTTATAATAATAAGTTTTGGAATGGATCCTTAATTTTTCATAAATTTTTTTTTCAGCTGGTTTGATTACGAAAGGGTTATGTTTGTTGGGACTCAACAATTTTTAGTTTTAAAACTGTTTAATGCCTTTATTAAATTTTTAACTTAATCTTTGGAAATGTTAAAATATTTTATATTTTTATCCTGATAAACGATAAAAACGCCCCTTTTATCGATTATTTTGAATTAATTTAAATAATTTTAAATAAATTAACTATGACTCCTAACCTACAAATTGAACTTAGACGTTTTATTTCTTCTAATGTTGTTTCAAAGTTAAACAAGTTTTATTTTGAAAATGATGCACTTTTAATCAAAGGAATCGATGTTTCGATTGGAACAATTTTAATGGGTTTGTATAACAGGGCCGAGGAGTCGGGTTTTTATAAAGAACTAATAAAATTAATTGAAGAAGATTCTACTTTTTATCAGGAAGTTGATTTTGCTTCTGGCCGAATTTTATCAGTGGATGATTGTTACCGTTTAGAAGGAAATGCATTATTGAAAGAAATTTTTACAGAGAAAAAAGGAAGAATTTCAGAAATGATTTCAAATGAAGTCGGAATCAAAAGCGAAACAGCAAGGGAAATTCTTAACTTCTCAGCACTTCTGGTAGTTTCGTATCTTAAAAATAATTTGCAATTATTAGACAGTTTAAAATTATTGCTGGAAGAGCAAAAAAGAGAGATTTTAAACAGTATCCAGCCCGGAATTAAAATTATCTTAGGTTTTACCTGTTACGAAGTTGTCGAAGACAAAAACCAATCCATGGGAAGATCAATTTTCACACTTTTTGGACACAATTTTTTCAGTTTCTAAAATAAAAAATCCCATCTTACCAAAGTAAAACAGGATTTATATTCTTGAATTTGAGTCGTTTATTAAACGTTTTTCAAATTAATGATTTCTTGATCTGTCAAGAAACGCCAGTTACCTCTAGGTAAATTCTTTTTGGTCAAACCAGCAAAAGAAACACGATCTATACGTAAAACATCATAGTCAAAGTTTTCGAAAATAGCACGAACCACTTTTACATTAGATGAACGTAATTTAAGGCCAACTTCGCTCTTAGGTTCATTATCAATATAACTTACTTCTTCAACAAACACACGGTGTCCGTCAAGAACTAAACCTTTGCTGATTTTTTCTAAATCCTCAAATTTTAAGTTTTTATCTAATGAAACCTGGTAAATTTTAGACGATTTCTGACTCGGTAAAGTAAATTTACGAATCATATCAGTGTCGTTTGTAAACAACAACAAACCAGTTGTATTTTTGTCCATTCTTCCAATCGGAGCAATTTTTGCCGTGGTAGAACCGCGAACAAGTTCCAGAACATTACGATATTCCTGACCTTCGTCAAGTGCTGTTGTAAAGTTTTTAGGTTTGTTCAGTAAGATGTATTCTTTCTTTTCAGGAGTTAAAGTAACACCATCAAAATTCACAACATCGTTTAATTTTACTAAATAACCCATTTCAGTAACCGGCACGCCATTTACTTTAACGTTTCCAGACTGGATGTATATATCGGCATCACGACGCGAGCAAACACCTGAATTAGAGATGTATTTGTTCAGACGAATTTCGTCTGCAGCTTTTTGTCTCTTCGGAGCCTGATTCTGTTTTTTAATTTTTTCCGCTTTTTCTTCTTCAGCAGCTTTCACAGCTGGTTTCACTTTTTTTGGCCCTTGCGCACGCTTCGCCATAGGAGGTTTTGGCTTGCTAGAGTTTGATCTCGAGCTGTTTGGTCTCGAACCGCCTCTTTTATTATTGCCTTCCTTATTGTTCATAAATTCTGTAATTTGTGCAAAGATAGTTTATTCTTGCTAAATAATCTTAAGTTCATTGTTCTTAGATTAATAGCTTTCATTTTTTGGAGTTTTAAAGAGTCGTAATTGGCTTTTTTAGTCATTTTGAATTGTTGTTATTTCACAGAGATTCACGGAGTTCACACAGAGATTCGCAAAGTTTTTAAAAGAGCTTTGTGAATCTTCGCGAAATCTTCGTGAATCTCTGTGAAATAACTTTCCTAGAATCGGGATATTAAATTCTTCCCGTGCCACAAAACACTCGGGTTAATCAAAACAATGCAAAAAACGCCCGACACAATCAGGAATTTCAAAACATTGTGAAGCAGTAAATATTGTTCCTTCGAATTAGATCTCCATAAATAAATCAGAAAAAAAAGTAAAACGCCAAAACAAACATAGAAGTAAATGTCCATATAGCCAACATCATAAATATTGATCAAAACATAAACCGGAAGTACTGTCAAAATAGTCAAAACAGTAATAATTTGCTTCGAAGTCGTTTCGTTATAAAGTATTGGGATCGTTCTGTAATTGTTTGCCAAGTCGCCTTTTAAGTTTTCTAAATCCTTTATCATTTCCCGAATCAGCAGTAACAAAAACAAGAAGACCGCATGTGCCGAAATAACCATAAAATGACTCATATGATCTTCAATGTCTTCAAACGAAATCTTATTATAGAAGTAAAGCAGTATTGCAAAAAATGGAATAACCGCCATAAAAGCCGCCATTAGATTGCCGACAATTGGAAGTTTTTTGACTTTATGCGAATAGAACCATATCAGAAAAATATAAGCCGAAAAGAATAAGAAAGCACGCCAGGAAACAATCAGTGCCATTAAAACGGCAAGGAAATTCAAAGTAAAATAAACTGTCAATTTCGTTTTCTGACTCACCAAACGGTCCAGCATTGATTTGTTTGGTCGATTAATTAAGTCTTTCTGACTGTCGTAAAAATTATTGATGATATATCCTGAAGCAATCGTAATCGCTGAAGCAAAAACAATCAAAAATAAATTAAAATCAAGTAAAATGTCGAGAGCCCTTTTTTCTGGAGCCAAAATAAAAATAGCCGATAAATATTGCGCCAGAACAATTATAGGAATGTTGTAACCCCTTACGACAGAGAACAAACTAACAATTTTCATTACTAAAAGTTTGTGCTGTCTGCTTAACATTTTTTGATTTAAGTTTGGGATTTTGACGTAATTTAAGATTTTTTGCCGAAGCCGCCGTTCAATCAAAGTTAATTTAACAGTTCATTAATGCTTATCATTCATCCTAAAAATGGCTTTATTAATTTTTAGAAGGATAATTTTAAATTAAACCGTTCGAAATGAATTTGATTTCTAGAACTGATAAACCACTTCAAGTTTATAATCTTTCAAAGAAGCTTTTGCACGTTCAAGATCTTCAGTAAAACCTAGGATATAACCACCGCCGCCAGAGCCACAAAGTTTTAAATAATAATCATTTGTGTCAATTCCGTTTTGCCAGATTCCGTGAAATTGTTCGGGAATCATTGGTTTGAAATTATTCAATACCACTTTAGAAAGTTTTTTGGTATTGGTAAATAAGGATTTCATGTCACCGTGTAAAAAGTTTTCTACGCAGGCATCCGTATATTTTACAAATTGATTTTTAAGCATCGTACGGAAACCTTTGTCTTTCAGGTTTTCCATGAAAATGTTCACCATTGGAGCCGTTTCGCCTACAATTCCTGAATCTAATAAAAACACAGCACCTTTTCCGTCAAAACTCTGAGTCGGAATTCCTGTTGCTTCAATATTATCTTTAGAATTAATTAAAATCGGAATACTCAAATAACTGTTTAGCGGATCTAAACCAGAACTTTTTCCGTGGAAAAAACTCTCCATTTGAGAAAATATATTTTTTAATTGTAACAGTTTTTCACGGGTTAAATTCTCTAAAACTGTTATTTTGTGAGTAGCGTATTTATCGTAAATCGCAGCAACCAACGCACCGCTGCTTCCAACGCCGTAACCTTGCGGAATACTAGAATCGAAATACATTCCGGTTTCAACATCGTTTTTTAAAGCTGCCAAATCAAAAGCAACCAATTCAGGTTGTTCTGTTTGTAAAGTTTCAAGGTAAGATGTAAAACGTTTTAAACTTGCGTTTGATGCTATTGCTTCTGCCGAAGGATCTTCGATTTTCTTCAAAGCACCGTTGTAAAAATTATAAGGAATAGAAAGTCCTTTAGAGTCGCGGATGATTCCGTATTCTCCAAAGAGTAATATTTTTGAGTAAAATAATGGTCCTTTCATGTTTATTTTATGTCTTTCTTTATTTTATTTGGGTCTTGTCTTGTGTCGAAAATGGTGTGAATTCTAATTTCATTTGAACCAAAACTATACAAGAAACTTGATTGTTTTGTAATTACACATTTTCGATATTTTTTATTTACTGATGATTTCGGAAAAATTTCAGAATTCATGCTGATTATTGAAACTGCTTTTTGAAATTTAATTAGAAATATATCCTTTGATTTTTTAGACCATCTTACTTCAATAAAATTTAAAACAGTCTCTAAATTCTTCTCAGCTGTTTTTGAAATATTTACTTTTAGATTCACTACTTGTATTTTTTCATCACATCTTCAAAGCTTGTAAATTCTCCTTTTTCAAATTCTAATTCACTTTGAGCAATATCTTCTTTTTGGGCCTCAGTCAAATCATCCCACCAATCTTTCTTCTTTTTGGTTAACAATTTTTTGACCGCCAAAATGATTGAAAGGTCATTTGTACCTTCCAGAATATCTATCACTTCACGTTTTTCTAATTGAATGTCCATAATCAAAATTTTAATTAAAGATACGGAAAATTATAATGCAATTGATCCTTCTCCAATTTGGTCACAAATGTACTGACCATTCTGGCAAAATACAACTAATTCGTCCTGAATAAACTGCAGTACTTTTTCGCTAACGTTTTCGGGATATAAAACGTGAACATTTGCTCCTGCATCCAGCGTAAAACAAACCGGAATCTGGGTTTCGTTTCTGAATTTCCAAATCGCATTGATGATTTGCAAAGTATTTGGTTTCATCAAAATAAAATACGGCATTGAAGTCATCATCATGGCGTGTAAAGTCAAAGCTTCACTTTCGACCACTTTAATGAATTCTTCGAGATTTCCATTTTCAAAAATAGCAATCAACTGATCCAGATTTTCATGTGCTTGCGCAAAACGTCTCTCTGCATACGGATGATTGTGCATCAAATCGTGACCAACAGTGCTCGAAACCTGTTTTTCGCCTTTGTCAACCAATAAAATTGTGTCTTGATAATTCTTGAAATTTTCATGGATAGCATAAGGAAATTCAACTCCAAACAAATCTGAACTTCCTTCAATATTTGCCTGATTTCCCCAAACCACAACATTTCCTTTTACACTTCGGCAAGCACTTCCAGAGCCTAAACGTGCTAAAAATGATGCTTTTTGGTAGAAATAATCTTCTGTCATTTCTGGATTCAAAACTTTTTCTAAACTCATGAAATTCATCGCCAAAGCCGCCATTCCAGATGCAGAAGAAGCAATTCCGGAACTGTGCGGAAAAGTATTTTGAGTATCAATCGTAAAATGATAATCTTTCAAAAAAGGCAAATAAACTTCAATTCGCTCTAAAAACTTCTGAATTTTTGGCTTGAAATCTTCTTTTGGTTTTCCTTCAAATAATAAATCAAATGAAAACTCGCTTGTCTTGCTGAGCGATCCCGAAATTTCGGGAGAAGCATTTTTCTTAAAACCTAATTTCGTAATCGTTTTACAATTACTCAACGTAAAACTCACGGAAGGATTTGCCGGAATTTGATTGTCTTTTTTCCCCCAATATTTCACTAATGCGATATTGCTGGGAGCGCTCCACTCAAAGTTTCCGTTTTCGATTGTAGAAGTATATTTTTTAGGAATAAAATCGGCTGCTGTAAACATGAAATATAAATTTTGGCAAAGATAGTTTTTAAAATATTTCACCATATAAGTTATGTAAGTAAATTTAAGTTGTTTAGAGTGTTTTTAAATCATATAAGTTAAAAGAAAGCTCTAAGAATTCAATTTATGGAATAATCAATTAGAGTTTATATCTAATATGTTCTAAGATGATAAAGTATTTTTCAGTTAAGTTAAAATGAACTTACATCTCTTATATGGTTTAAACTATCTTTTTAGTTATTTTTGGATAAAAAAAGAAACAAAAATGAACAAAATAATACGAATCGCAATAGCTGTAATCGTTTGTTTAGCAGTTGGATATTCATCCTCTACTTTTACAAAGGAAGGAGTAGAGACTTGGTATCCAACGATTTTAAAACCAAGTTTTAATCCGCCAAATTGGGTTTTTATGCCAGTTTGGACCTTACTTTTTATTTTGATGGGCGTTGCTGCCGGATTAGTTTGGGATAAAATAAAAGAGCAAAATGAAGAAGTGAAAAAAGCGTTGGGTTTCTTTTTAGCTCAATTAATTCTGAATGCCGTTTGGTCGTATATTTTCTTCGGATTAAAAAATCCAATGTTGGCTCTAATCGAAATTGTGCTTTTATGGCTGATAATCTATGAAACCTATTTGAAATTCACCAAAATCAATAAAACGGCAGGTTATTTATTGATTCCATATTTGGCTTGGGTGGCTTTTGCAGGGATTTTGAATGCCAGTATTTGGTGGTTGAATCGATAAAAGGTTAGTTTCAGGTTTCAGGTTTTTTTAGTTTCAGGTTTAATTATGCTTTTAGTTTTTTAGTTCTGTTTTTAATTTTTTAAACGCTTCACTTTTAGCAGTTAAAAAATCCATTGTCGCCAAAATATTGGGATGCTCTAATAGCGTTTTAGATTTCGGATCAGCATCGCAGAATTGGAGAAATAGCTCTTTTTCTTCAGAAGTTAATTTTAAGTCTTTTGTAAAAAAAGTTTCAGGGATTGTAGTGATTATAAGTTTTTTAAAATCGATTTCCGGAATTTTCTTTTTAGGTTCTTCTTCTTTTTTGAATAAATCAGAAATTAGAGTCCCAACTGCTATAAAATTTACACCATTTGCAATAGTTCCATCATAAACTCCAGTATATTTTTGCAAAGATGGAGACGGTATTACAGTTGAACCTTCGTCAGCAGCGCCTACATGAGGAAATTTTATTTTTGTTATTACTACTTCATCTAATTCTTCTGGCTTTAAAATCATATTAACCACAAGATTATTAGTTTCAATATTTTGAGATGTTACTTTTAATCTTGAAAAGAAATAATCTTTAGAAAAGAATATCAAACTGTCTTTGACATTTACCAAGATAGAAAATTCTCCCAAAGCATTTGTTGTCGTACTTGTTTTGGCTGTTTTATTAATGACCTCAACATCCTGAAGAACTAAATTTTGAGAAACAACTTTTCCGTGAAGTAATTTTTCTGTTTGAGAAACAGAAAGCTGGTAAGTGAAAAAAGAAATTGTGGTAAGTAATTTTACTTTCATCTAATGGTATTTAGCTGATAGTAAAATTATTAGAATTGTCTTAACGAAAACTTAGCGAATCTGTAAATTCTTGTTAATTCGATTTTGTGGGGTTTTCAGTCACAGTCGCAGTTTTAAGTTGCAAGTCTGTGACTGAAAACTGCGACTGAAAACTTTCTACAATATTTCAATTAAATCTAAAGGTGTATTTATGACCAATTTTGCGCCACTTGCGATTAATTCATCTTCAGTTCTATAACCCCATGAAACACCAAGAGGAAACATATTGGCGTTAGTTGCCGTTAACATATCAATATCGGAGTCGCCTATAAAAATAATTTCTTCTGTTTTTAAATTCCAGTTTTTGCTTATTTCTATTGCTTCAAACGGATTAGGTTTTTTAAGTGCTTCAGTGCTTAAACCAACTGCAGTATTAAAATAATCCGGGAATATTTCTGATGCGATCTTTTTGGTAAGTTCGTCGGCTTTGTTTGAAAAAACAGCTAATTTAATATCTCTCGAAACTAAATTATCCAGCAATTCAACAATTCCTGCATAAGGTTTTGTTTTCAGCGTACAAATTTCACGATATTCTGCAATCATATTTTGGAAACAGACTTCGATTTCATCCTCAGAATTGTTTGATACAGGCAAAGCTTTACTTACCAAATTTCGCAATCCGCTACCAATAAAATATTGATAAGCATCGTAAGTATGGGTTGGATAATTTAGATTGGTAAGAACATTATTCATGGCGTCTGAAATGTCTTCTAATGAATTCACTAAAGTTCCGTCTAAATCAAAAATAATTCCTTTGTATTTCATTCTTTTAAATATTATTGGCCAAAATAAATCCGCTTGTCCACGCATTCTGAAAATTAAAACCTCCGGTAATGGCGTCAATATTTACAATTTCGCCGGCAAAATAAAGATTTTGATGCAGTTTGCTTTCCATGGTTTTAAAGTTGATTTCTTTTAAATCGATTCCACCTGCAGTTACAAATTCTTCTTTAAAAGTGCTTTTTCCGTTTACCTGAAATTTTGCTTTTGTCAATTGACCAGCTAAGTTTTGTAATTGAATTTTAGATAAATCAGCCCATTTTGTTTCAGCTTCAATTTCAGAAGCTAAAACCAAACTTTCCCACAAACGATTTGGAAAGTCAAACGGAGATTTTTTTGAAACTGCTTTTTTAGCATGTTCCTGTTTTAAGTCTTTTAGGATTTTCGCGGCATCTTCAGTATCAACGTCATTTAACCAATTGACGAAAATCGTAAACTGATAATTTTTGTCGAATAAAATGCGGGCACCCCAGGCTGAAAGCTTTAGAATTGCTGGACCACTCATTCCCCAATGTGTGATTAATAAAGGTCCGGTGGATTCTAGTTTGGTATCTTTTACGTTAACGGTAACTTGTGCCGCAACGCCGGGCAATTCCTTAATTCTTGGATCTTTAATGTTGAAAGTAAACAAGGAAGGAACCGGACTCACAATAGCGTGCCCTTTCTCTTGAAGCATTTCCCAAATTTTAGGATTGCTTCCGGTTGCCATAACTAATTTTTCGGCAATAAATTTATCGTTTTGTGTGTCGATTTTCCAATGATTTTCAGCTTTGTAAATCGATTGTACACTTTGGCCTGTCAAAACTTTGATGCCCAATTTTTCGGTTGCTTTTAAGAAACAATCGATTATAGTTTGTGAAGAATTAGAAACAGGAAACATTCTGCCGTCGTCTTCAATTTTTAATTCAACACCATGTTTTTCGAACCATTCAATTGTATCTCCTGAACAAAATTGATGAAAAGGACCGCGAAGTTCTTTTTCGCCACGGGGATAAAATTTAACCAATTCGTTCGGTTCAAAACAAGCATGCGTTACGTTGCATCTTCCGCCACCAGAGACGCGAACTTTAGAAAGTACTTCTTTTCCTCTTTCTAAAATGGCAATTTTCAGTTTAGGATTTTTCTCTGCAATATTTATCGCTGTAAAAAATCCTGCAGCGCCTCCGCCAACAATTAGGATATCGAAATTTTGAATCATATTTTTTGGATTGCCATTTTTTTTTGCCACGAATTCCACGAATTTGCACCAATTTTTCTTTTGGCTTTTGTAATTTTTTGCCACAGATTTCACAAATTTAAATGATTAAAAATCTGTGTTAATCTGTGAAATCTGTGGCTATATTTTTTATATTTTATCTGGAAAATCAGTAATGATTCCTTCTACTTTATAGCTTTTTATTTTTTGAATGTCTTCTTCAATATTTACTGTCCAGGGTAAAACTAGAAATCCTTTTTCTTGTATTTCTTTTGTGTTTTCCTCATTCAGTAAATGATAATAAGGATGAATGGCTTTTGCTTTTATTGTTTCGGCGAAAGCCAAAGCTAAATTCAGATCCGTTTCTGTTAATACACCAATTGGGATATTTTGATTTAAATCATGAACATGTTGCAAGGCACTCCAATCAAAACTCGAGACAATGAAATGCTCGTATTTCCAATTTTTCTCTGAAACATATTCTTCAATTAATGTAGAGACGTACTGCAGTGCGTCTTTACTTTTCAATTCGATATTAATGAAACATTTTTTGTTTACCAGATCAAAAACTTCATTTAAAGTTGGAATTTCATGCTTTCCATTAATCAAAAACGATTTTAACTCCGGCAAAGATAAGGTATTTACAAAACCTTTTCCATTGGTCATTTTGTCGATGGTTTCGTCGTGAATTACGATTATGTGCCCGTCAACGCTTAAGTGAACGTCGAGTTCGATTCCGTCAGCATTGAGGTCTAATGCTTTTTGGAAGGCCTGTAAAGTATTCTCGGGTTCGTAGCCTTTGGCACCGCGATGTGCAATCTTGAGCATTTTGTTCATTTCATGAAGGTTCAGAGGTGCAAAGGTACAAAGGCTCAAAGAAAGAAAACAATTGTTCTTCAACTTTCCAATTTAAAATAATAGCCACAGATTAAAAGATTAAAATGATTTTTTAAATCTGTGTTAATCTTTTAATCTGTGGCTAAAAAATCTTAGCGTATCTCTGCGAAAATCTCTGTGTTTCTTTGTGGTATAACGCTACGGTTTTTCAAGTAAAACGACATCGAAATCACTATCAATAGTCACTTTGCCATCAATAACTTCAAGGTTTTGATCCGAATAAGTGTCTCTTAATTTTGTTCCGTTTTGGAAAATAGCATTTACCGGAATTTCTTTTTTACCTTTTGGTAAATCTAAACCAATAACGACTTTATCTTCGAAAGTTCCTTTTGAGAAAGTTCTGGAGAAAACATAAAATTCTGAACTAATTTGTTGATGAATTCCGGCGCCAATTGCAGGATGATTTTTCCTGAATTGCCCTAATTTCTGCCAATGTAAAAGCGTTCTTTGCGTTTCAGGATTGTTCTGAATATCGTCCCAATTCATATTAGAACGAAGCGTTGCGTCGCCGTTAGTTCCTTCCACAACCAGCGATCTTCCGGATTCATCTCCATAATAAACTTGAGACATTCCTGGCGATAATAAGAGTTTTGTTCCGGCTTCTAAAGTTTTAGTTCTGTTCGCATCAAACGGCTGCCCATCGTCGTGGGAAGACATATAATTAAGGACAGAATATCCTTTGAGTTCATTGTTTAAAGCATTTGAATATTTAGAAAACAAACCTTCGTAATTGTTTTGACCGGCATTCCATTTGAATTCAAAATTGATCATGCTGTTGAAACCATTTTGGAAATAATTTACTTTTCTATCTCCAAAATCATAATCCTGTCCACCACTAATTCCATAGCCATAAACTTCGGCAATAGTGTAAAACTGGTTTTGATCTAAAACTTGTAGAGGATGATGTTTTTTCCAGGTTTCAAAAGCGTAATCACATTCTTTTTTAAAATCGGCCCAAACGTCTTCGTTGGTGTGTTTTACGGTATCAGCGCGGTACCCATCAATTCCGAATTCAACAATATAATCCGTAAGCCATTTTATGATGTAATATTTTGGTGTTCTTGGATAATTGGTTCTTTTGAAGAATTCATCCAAAGAGGCTATTTCTTTTTCATAACGGCCTTCTTTTTTCCATTTTTCAATCAAAAAAGGAGGAAGCTGCACTTCCTGAGTACTTTCTGTTCTTACATCCGGAAGATTATCAACCAAAGTACACATCGTTGTATTTTCGAAAGATTTGTAATCACAGACAACACCAGTTCTAACCCAATCCGAAGGCCAAACAGGATCTTCGGCAGTTACAGGCCCAGTGTGGTTGATAACGCCGTCTAATATAATTCGGATGCCTTTTTCATGTGCTTTTTGAACTAGTTTTGCCAAATCTTCCCTTGTTCCAAAATTCGGATCCAAAGCGGTCCAGTCTTTTGCCCAATATCCGTGAAAGCCATAAGTCAAACCCGTTCCTTCATCAACGCCGTCGTGAATTTGCTCTACAATCGGCGTAAGCCAAATGGCATTTATTCCTAGTTTCTCAAAATATCCGGATTCTATTTTTTTTGTGATTCCGATGATATCTCCGCCTTCAAATCCACGCAATTTTGCTGGAGTTTTGGTTCGGTTGAAATTTATATCGTTGGCAGTATTTCCATTATAAAAACGATCGGTAAGTAAAAAGTAAACATTTGCTCCTTCCCAAACGAAAGGTGTTTTCGAAGTATTTTCGTTATTCATTGAAACTGATTTTGAGCCAGAACAACTCGTGATTAAGAATACTAAAGGTAAAAAAAGGAAAGTGTATTTTTTCATTTATTCTAAATTTAACAAGCATTTATAATTTGTTCAAAATAAAAATTCCGCCACGAATTCACGAATTTATTTTCTTCAATAAGATGGTAAATAATAATTCGTGAATTCGTGGCGGAAATACATTATGCGTTGAAAATAATAGCCACAGATTACAAGATTAAAATGATTTTTTTAATCTGGGTTAATCCTTTAATCTGTGGCAAAAATCTTTGTTCCTATATTATTATCTTATTCCAATTCTAAAACCAAAGCCGATTTTGGTTCCAATGTAATTTCAGTAGCTAAATCAAATGTTTTTCCCGTCAAAACATCTTTTCCTGATTTAAAGTTTTTGATGTTTTCTTTAAAACGGTTTGTCTTGACAGTTTGTGCTTTTGCATTGTTATTGAAAACGACCATAACGGTTTTTGCATCATTATATCTGAAATAAACATAAGTGTTATTTTCCGGAATATAATGTGTCATTTTACCGGTATGAATTGCTTCGTTTGATTTTCTCCAGTTGAATAATTTTGAAGTAAAATCGAAGTATTGCGCTTGTTCAGCAGTTCTTCCTGCTGCAGTTAGTGCATTGTTTTTGTCGCCGGCCCATCCACCTGGAAAATCTTGACGAATGTCTGCATCGCCTTTACTTTTGTCACCGCCCATTCCAATTTCTGAACCATAATACACTTGCGGAATTCCACGAACTGTAGCCAATAAAGTCATCGCCAGTTTGTATTTTGGTAAATCGTATTTAAACTTATCATTCATACGATCAGTGTCATGATTTTCGGCAAAAACTAAAATATTATTCGTGTTTGGATATAAATAATCCATAGCAAAATTATTGTAGAATTTAATCATTCCATTGTCCCAAGTTGCATCACTTTCATTGAAAGCAGAAGTAACCTGACTTTGAAGCGTAAAATCCATTACACTTGGCAAGTTCGAATTGTAGTTTTCGATGGCGCCAATTTTACTGTCTTTTTGCCAATACGCTAAATTCGCCTGATTGTGCATCCAAATTTCGCCAACAATATTAAATTTCGGGTATTCATTTGTAATTGCTTTTGCCCAATTGGCCATTGCCGTTTGGTCAGAGTAATTATAAGTATCCACTCTAAATCCATCTAAATTGGCGTATTCAATCCACCAGATTGCGTTTTGAGTTAAGTATTTTGCTACTAAAGGATTTCTCAAATTCAAGTCAGGCATAGAAGGCACAAACCATCCATCAACACAAACTTCCTTATCTATTTTTGAAGCGTGAATATCTGTAATTACCTCACGTCTGTGGTGTGTTTGTGTGAAATTTTCAAATTGATTGAACCAGGTTTTAGTTGGCATGTCTTTCATCATCCAGTGTGTAATTCCCCAGTGATTGGTAACATAATCCATAACCAGTTTCATGTCTTTTTTGTGCAATTCTGATGACAAACGAACGTAATCTTCATTCGTTCCGTAACGAGGATCTATTTTGTAAACATCAGACTGCGCATATCCATGATACGAATGCTGTTTGTCGTTGTCTTCGCATAAAGGCGTGTTCCAAACAGTGGTTGCACCCAGAGACGAAATATAATCTAAATTTTTAATAATTCCTTCGATATCTCCACCATGACGTCCCGCCTGTTCTGCGCGATTTCCTTTTTCAGTTAAAGAAGCATTGGTATCATTTTTCGGATTTCCGTTAGCAAAACGATCTGGCATAATTAGGTAAATCAAGTCTGAAGAATCGTAACTTTTTCGGTTAGCCGAATTGGCTCTTCTTTCTTTAAGGTAATATTTTTGAGTAAAAGCGACTTTGTTATTGGCTTTAAAAGAGAAAACCAATTCTGAAGCTTTTAGGTTTTGTGTGTCTATTGTAACAAAAAGGTAGTTAGGGTTTTCTGTTTTTTCGACATTTTTAATCACCACATTATTAGAAACCGAAGCTTCATATTGTGCAATATTTTTCCCGTAAAACATAATCTGCAATTCCGGATTTTTCATCCCAGCGTACCAAAATGGCGGTTCTACTTTCTGAATTTGCGCATTCGCGGAAGCGGAAAAAAGGAGAATGAAGAGGACTATTTTGTAGAAGATGTGGTTAATTTGAAATGATGTTTTTAAGTTTTTCATAATCTTATAATTTATATACCTAACAGGTTTTAAAAACCTGTTAGGAGATGGAGGTGATTTCCTAACAGGTCTTCAAGACCTGTTAGGTATTTAGTAATAAAAAAAAGACAAGTAATTCTGGGGAAAATTTACTTGTCTTTAAAAAATTATTTATTTTCAATTATGCTGATCGCATAACCTCCGCCTGAAGCAGAAAGCTGTGATAATTTTGATTTATTTGTTACAGCAATTTTTTTGATGGTATAAGCTTGCGGATTTGTTTTGTAGTGCGCATCTTTTGCATCAGCATAAATTGTTGCAGTGTATTTTTTACCTTTTTCAAGGAAGCTGAAATCGATGTTTGAAGTACGGGAATTATCTCCGTTTACGTTTCCAACAAACCAGTTGTTAGTTCCTTTTGCTTTACGGGCAACCGTAATAAAATCACCTGGTTCAGCTTCGATATATTTACTTTCAGACCAATCTACAGCTACATCTTTAATGAACTGGAAAGCATCTGGGAAACGGTTGTAGTTATCCGGCGTATCAGCCGCCATTTGCAACGGGCTGTACATTGTAACGTATAAAGCTAATTGATTACAGATTGTACTGTTTACATGCGATTTGTTATCCGGATTCATTTTACTGATATCCATTTCGAAGATTCCCGGAGTATAATCCATCGGACCTCCAATTAAGCGTGTAAACGGCAATACCGTAACGTGATTTGGTTTAGAACCACCAAAAGCCTGGTATTCTGTTCCTCTTGCTGCTTCGTTTCCAATTAAATTTGGGTATGTTCTGCAAATTCCGGTTGGGCGAACGGCTTCGTGAGCGTTTACCATAATTTTATAATCAGCTGCTTTTTCGATTGCATATTGGTAGTGATTTACAATCCATTGATCGTAATGGTTTTCACCGCGAGGCAAAATATCGCCAACATAACCGCTTTTTACAGCATCGTATCCGTTGTCTTTCATGAATTGGTACGCTTTGTCCATATGGCGCTCGTAGTTACGAACCGAACCAGAAGTTTCATGGTGCATGATAATTTTAATTCCTTTAGATTTTGCATATTCGTGCAAACCTTTTACATCAAAGTCCGGGTAAGGGGTAAGGAAATCAAAAACATAATCTTTTGAATGTCCAAACCAGTCTTCCCAACCTTCATTCCAACCTTCAACTAAAACAGCGTCGAAACCATTTGCAGCAGCAAAATCAATATATTTTTTTACGTTAGCATTGTTTGCGCCGTGCGTTCCGCTTGGTTTTGCTTTTGAAAAATCAGAAACGCCTAATTGTACGGTTGGAAAATCGTTAGTGTACGACCAAGAGCTTTTTCCTGTGATCATTTCCCACCAAACACCAACGTATTTTACAGGTTTAATCCAGGAAGTATCATCAATTTTTGATGGATCATTTAAGTTTAAAGTCATTTTTGAAGCTAAGATTTCTCTGGCATCATCACTAACCATAACCGTTCTCCAAGGCGAGTGGCTTGGCGCCTGAATATAACCTTTATCTCCTTTTGCGTCTGGCGTTAACCAAGATTCAAAAATCATGTTTTTGTCATCTAAATTCAAATGCATACAAGAATAGTTGATCAAAGCTGCTTCGTGCAGGTTGATGTAGATTCCATCAGCAGTTTTTAACATCAAAGAAGTCTGAACTCCTGTTGGAGAAAAATTCTTTTGCGAAACGTTTGCCGTATATGCTTTTTGAGATAAACCTCTAATTTCAGATAATTTTGATTTTGTATAATCGTATTCCTGCGTATCGTAATCTCCTGGAATCCAAAAAGCAGTGTGGTCGCCCGCCATTGCAAATTGTGTTCTTTCTTCTTTGATTACGAAGTAAGTAAGGTTCTTTTGAGTTGGGAATTCATATCTAAATCCAAGTCCGTCATCAAACAAACGGAAACGAATTACGATTTGTCTGTCTGTTCCTTTTTGATTTAAAGTAACCGCCAATTCATTATAATGATTTCTAATGTTGTCCACTTCTCCCCAAACCGGTTTCCAGTTTTCATCAAAAGTGGAAGTTTTAGTATCAACAATCGTAAAATCGTTTAGTAAAGATTTGGTGTCGTTTTTAAGTTCAAGACCTAATTTACTTGTTTTTACGACTTCTTTATTTTTGTATTTTAAGTTGTAAGTTGGTGTTCCGTCGTTTTGAAGCGAAAATTCCATTACGAACTTTCCTTCGGGTGATTTTAATTGTTGTGCTTCTGCAATTGAGCTAAAAGCAAACAAGATTAAACTTGCGAAAAATAATTTTTTCATATTTTTTATTTAAAAGTGATTAATGCTTTAAAAGTTAAACACAATTTTCACTAATTAACACTAAAATTAATGCTGTTTTTTAACACATAGAATCATAGATTGGGATAGTTTAAAAAGGCGTTTCACTTGCTACAAAACACATAGCTATGTGAAAATGATTTGTCATTTATTTTAATCTTTCGAAAGAATAAAACTATGTTTCTATGTGTTTAATTTTATAAATCGGCGAATGAGCCAACTAATTCGTGCAAATCTGTGTAATTAGTGTTTAATAATTTTAAACTGTTGCCAATTTTGTGGCTATTACTGGTTTTCCATTTACTACAATAGTTAAATCCTGATCGCTGTCTACTGTAAATGTTGTTTCGTTGTGGTTTACAGCAACCTTCAAAATTTGATTTCTGAAATTGATTTTAAACGAATAACCTTCCCATTCTTTTGGGATTTTTGGAGCAAAATGAAGCTGGTCATTTTTAACACGCATTCCGCCAAAACCTTCCACAATACTCATCCATGTTCCGGCCATTGACGTAATGTGACAGCCTTCTTCTACTTCTTTATTATAATCATCTAAATCCAGACGAGAAGTTCTTAAGTAGAACGTATATGCCATATCCATTTTGTCTAAATGTGCAGCCTGAATCGAGTGTACACAAGGCGAAAGCGAACTTTCATGAACCGTAAAAGACTCATAAAAATCGAAGTTGCGTTCTAATTCTTCTTTAGAAAAATGATCTTCAAAGAAATAGAAACACTGCAAAACATCAGCTTGTTTGATATAAGGAGAACGTAAAACGCGATCCCAAGACCATTTTTGATTGATTGGTCTTTGTGAACGATCTAAGTCTTTTACCGGAACTAAATCTTTATCTAAAAATCCGTCTTGCTGTAAATAAATACCCAATTCTTTTGAAGTTGGGAAATACATATCATCAGCCACTTTTTTCCATTCCTGAATTTCATTCACCGAAAGGCTTACTTTTTCAAGAATACGTTTGTGATCTGCAGGATATTCTAAAGCGACTTTAGTAATTTGTTCCGCTGCATAATCGATACACCATTTTGCAATATAATTGGTGTAGAAATTATTGTTGATGTTATTCTCGTATTCATTCGGACCGGTAACACCCAGAATTACATATTGATTTTTTTCTTTAGAAAAAGAAGCTCTCTGATGCCAGAAACGCGCAATTCCGATTAAAACTTCTAAACCTTTTTCAGGAATATAAGAGTAATCTCCGGTAAAACGGTAATAGTTGTAAATGGCAAAAGCAATCGCACCATTTCTGTGAATTTCTTCGTGTGTGATTTCCCATTCGTTGTGACATTCTTCACCATTCATGGTAACCATCGGATACAGCGCCGCACCATTTTTGAAACCTAAATTGTCCTTCGCATTTTCAATCGCTTTATCCAATTGATTGAAACGGTACGTCAATAAATTTCTTGCAACTTGCTGATCTTTTGTAGCCATGTAAAACGGAATACAATAAGCTTCAGTGTCCCAATAAGTCGATCCGCCGTATTTTTCTCCGGTAAAACCTTTTGGTCCGATATTCAAACGAGAATCTTTACCTAAATAGGTTTGATTTAATTGGAAAATATTGAAACGAATTCCCTGTTGTGCTTTTACATCGCCATCAATGGTAATATCTGACATTTCCCAGATTTTGCTCCAGGCGTCAATTTGATTTTGAAGTAAGGCATCATATCCTAAAGTAACGGCAGCCTTAATTGTTTTTTCGGCTGCAGCCAAAGTGTTTTCGTGATTTAAAGAGACAGTATATCCACCAATTTTTTGAATGGATGAGGTTTGTCCTTTGGCGATAATAGTTCCGTAAGTAAACTGAACTTTATCTGTAGTGGAATCGATTGTTGAAGGCGAAATGTTTACGTTTTCTCCGTTTGCAAAAATCGTATTGTGCATGAAAGTTGTAACTTTAAAATGCGTTTTAAAAGTCTGCGCTGTTACAAAAGCCTCATTTGTTCCTTTTTTTACTTCAAGAGGTTCCCAGAATTTTTCTTCCCAGTTAGCATCTTCATTGGTAACTCCTGCGTCGATATAAGGTTTGTAAACAATTTTGGCATCTTTGTTTAAAGGCGTGATTTCGTATTTGATAATTCCGGCTTCATCCAAATCTAAAGAAAGAAAACGACGAATATTTACGGCAATTTCAGTTCCGTTTTTTAATGTTGCTTCAAAAGAACGGTTGTACCATCCTTCTTTCATATTCAATTCTCGACGGAAGTTTTTAACCTCCGTACAAGTATTTAAATCTAAGTTTTCTTCGTTGATTTGAACGTCAATTCCAATCCAGTTTGGCGCGTTTAATACTTTCGCAAAATATTTTGGATATCCGTTTTTCCACCAGCCTACTTTAGTTTTGTCCGGGTAATAAATTCCGGCGATATAGCTCCCCTGAAAAGTTTCGCCAGAGTATGTTTCTTCAAAATTGGCACGTTGCCCCATAGCACCGTTCCCGATACTAAAAAGACTCTCAGACGATTTTACTCTTTCTACATCAAATCCTTCTTCTATGATGGACCAATTGTCTGGTTTTATATAATCTTGATTCATTTTTTACAATTTAATGATTGAAAGATTTAAAAATTTAAAGATTTTGAATCTTAATTTTTAAATCTTTCAATCTTTTAATTTTTCAATTAGTTGATTAATTTCTCAATAAACGCAGTGTCTATTTCGGTGAAATCTTTAAAAATATAATCAGCTTCATGTAAAATTGTTTCCTCACCAATTCCTACACTCACCATTTCTCCTATGTTTGCTGCCTGAATTCCGGCAACAGAATCTTCAAATACGATTGCATTTTTTGGATCAATATTTAATAATTGAGCCGCTTTTAAGAAAACTTCCGGATCTGGTTTGGCATTGGTAACGTCGTTTCCGTCAACAATAACATCGAAATACGAAAGGATTCCTGTCTTTTCAAGAATTGGTCGGGCGTTTTTACTCGCAGAACCCAACGCAATTCCTTGGTTTTTGTCTTTTAATAGTTGCAGAATTGTAAAAACTCCAGGAAGAATCTCGCTTTCGTCCATGTCAACTAAATAAGATAAGTAATCTTCATTTTTTTGAATCAGCCATTTGTCTTTGTCTTCCTGAGAAGCCTGAACATTTCCTAACCCAAGTATAATATCTAATGAACGTACACGGCTCACGCCTTTAAGCAGTTCGTTGTCTTCATGTGTAAAATTTATATTTAAAGACTGAGCGATTTTTTGCCAGGCTAAAAAATGGTATTTGGCGGTATCGACGATCACGCCATCAAGATCGAATATGAATGCTTTTTTCATTATAAGGGAAATTCTTATTTATGATTTTTGAATAGTGTCGTCTACATCTTTTACTTTGTAGACTAAAAGAGCAGCAATTAGAAAACTTACACCACTTGTAATTAGGGCGTAAATAGCGTCGCCATTGTAAAGATATTTTACAATTGGACCTCCAATAAGTGCATTTACAATTTGTGGAATAACAACAAAAAAGTTGAAAATTCCCATATAAACCCCCATTTTTTTAGGAGCAATAGATCCTGCAAGAATAGCGTAAGGCATAGCCAAAATACTTGCCCAGGCTACGCCAATTAAAATCATTGGAAGTACAACCCAGTCTTCATTTGGCATAAAGTAAATCGAAATTAATCCGATTCCACCAATGATAAGTGATACGGCGTGAGTTGATTTACGGCCGATTTTTTTAGCGATAAACGGTAAGAAAAATAAAGCGATAATGGCGGAAACTAAATTGTAAACTCCAAATAAAATTCCAACCCAATCCCCAGCATCCTGATATTGCTGACTTGAAGTGTCATTTAATGGCAATCCGTAAATGTGATGTGCAATTGCGGGAGTTGTAAAAACCCACATTCCGAATAATCCGAACCAAGAGAAAAACTGTACCCAGCTCAGCTGGCGCATTGTTGTTGGCATTTTTGCAAAATCAGTAAAAATGTCTGAGAGTTTTGATTTTTCGTCAGAAGGAACATCAACTTCACTTTGAGGATCTTGAAAATTAGATAATTCTTCCGGAGTATATTCTTTTGTTGTAAAAAGTGTTACCAGAATTGATCCAATTAAAACTGCAGCTCCAATGATAAATGATAATTTCAGATTTAAAGGAATACTTCCGGCAGCAGCATTGTTTGAAACATGAAAATACTTTGTTAAGACATAAGGCAATGCCGAACCAATTACAGCTCCAAAACCAATTAACGAAGTTTGGATACTGAATCCTGCAGTACGCTGATCTGTTCTTAAATTATCACCAACCAAAGCGCGAAACGGCTCCATAGCAATATTAAAAGAAGCATCCATGATCATTAACATTCCGGCTCCAACCCATAAGGCAGGCAAAACAGAAATGAAAATATTAGCCTGAGGCATTAAAATTAAACCAACCGACGCCAGGATTGCACCAACAAGAAAGAAGGGCTTTCGTCTTCCGAATTTTCCCCAGGTTTTATCGCTGTAATGACCAATAACAGGCTGTACTATTAATCCCATAAGAGGGGCAATAATCCAGAACCATGATAGTTCATGTACATCGGCACCAAAAATTTGAAGAATTCTACTGGCATTTGCATTCTGAAGTGCGAATCCCATTTGTATTCCTAAGAAACCGAAACTCATGTTCCAAATTTCCCAGAAACTTAATTTACGCTTTTCCATTATCGTAATTAAAAAATTAATTAGACGATAAGCGCTATGCTTATCAAAACTTACTGTTTTTTTCGAAGTAAAAGTAAAAGCTTTGACAGCCGTAAAAGTATAAATTAATTTTAGATATATGCTAACAAAAAAGCCATAAATATTAATTATGGCTTTAGAATATGTTGATTTTAAGAATTTTAGTCAGTAGATTCTCTTTTTATAAGATGTGTTTCTATTACTTCTGTAGTGTAATTTTCATTTTCTTCTTCGTCATCATCGTGTTCGGCTTCAAGTCTTTCAATAAGCATTTTTGCAGCTTTATTTCCCATTTTTTCACCGCTTTGACTCACTGTTGTAATACTTGGAGTAGAGTATTTTGAAATAATTCCGTCAGTAAAAGCAATTACTGCTAAATCTTCAGGAACCTTAAGTCCCATTTTGCTGGCTGTTTTTATAATTGTTACCGCAAAAAGCTCATTTACAGCGAAAACAGCATCAAAAGCTCTGTCATGCAAAAGCTGGCTAATGGTAATTTCGCAGGTATCAACATCTTCAATTTTGATGATTAAATCTTCGTTGAAAGGTAATCCGTTGTCTAAAAGTGCTTTTTCGTAACCGTCCGTTCTTAGTTTTCCAACACTTACGTAATCGACAGTTGTAACTAGTGCGATTTTTTTTCGGCCATTATCAATCAAACTCTGAACGGCTTCATAAGCTGCAGCTTTATCATCAATAATTACTTTATCGCATAAAATATCATTGGTTACACGATCGAACATTACAACTGGCATTCCCTGATTGATAACTTCTGTAATGTGGTGAAAGTCACCTTTGTATTGGGTTTCTTTCGAAAGTGACATGATAAAACCATCGATGCTTCCATTAGCTAACATCTCCATATTTAAGACTTCTTTATCGAAAGAATCATCAGATAGACATATGACAACACTATAGCCATTTTCGTTAGCCACCTGTTCAATTCCGTTAATTACCGTAGAGAAAAAATAATGTACAATTTCCGGAATGATAATACCGATACTTTTGGTTTTCCGATTTTTTAGACTAAGGGCAATATTGTTGGGTTTATAGTTGTAAAACTTTGCAAAAGCCTGCACTTTTAAGCGCGTTTCTTCACCTATTTCAAGACTGTTTCGTAGTGATTTTGAGACAGTTGAAATAGATACGTCAAGTTCTTTTGCAATCTGTTTTAAGGTGATTTTACGTTTCATAATAGTTGTTGGAAAAAATCTAATTATTAATAAAGGTATCTTAAATTTTTAGTATTGATAATTTTTGACTGATAATATTACAAAAAATAGAAAGTTTTCAACACTATCACGTTTTCGTAACTAGATAAAAATTGAGTTTGGTTGGTGGTGTTAATAAATTCATAATTTTGAAATTCGAAGTAAAATTAAAAACTTAACTAACAATCACAAACTCAAACTAATTTAAACAAAAAGTATGAAAACAATTTACAAAAAGTTGTTATTTTTATTCCTACTGTTGCCGTTTACTGTGTTAGCTCAAAACACATTAACAGGTACTGTTGTCGATAAAGCGACAGGACAGCCAATACCGGGAGTAAATGTAAATGTACAGGGTGCGCCAAGCGGAGCATCGACAGGATTTGATGGTAATTACCAGCTGTCAAATGTTAAAAGTGGTAATAAAATTGTTGTTTCTTTTATTGGATACAAAACTCAAACCCTTGATTTCAACGGGCAAAAAACATTGAATGTTTCTTTAGAGGAAGATACTAATCAACTTAAGGAAGTAGTGGTACAAGTTGGTTACGGTACTGTTAAGAAAAAAGACGCAACGGGATCTGTTTCTCAAATCTCTGCAAAAGAATTTAATAAAGGAATAAATGTAACTCCAGAAAGCTTAATTAGCGGTCGTATTGCCGGTGTTAACGTTACAGGAGGTGGAGCACCAGGTGCAAAAGCAGATATTAGAATTCGTGGAGGATCTTCATTAACGGCATCAAATGAGCCATTAATTGTTTTGGACGGATTACCATTGAGTAATGCTAAACCAGAAGGTTCAACAAGTATTTTATCTACTATTGATCCTAATGATATTGAATCTTTTACTGTATTGAAAGATGCTTCTGCAGCTGCAATTTATGGTTCCAGAGCTGCAAATGGTGTAATTGTTATTACTACTAAAAAAGGGGCAAAAGGTGGTGTAAAAGTGAATTTTAGCTCTCAGGTTGGTATCAATACTGTGGCTAATCAGGTTGATGTATTAAGTGCTGACCAATTTCGTGAATTGGTAAATACGAAAGGTACAGCAGATCAACAAGCTTTAATGGGTACTGCTAATACAAACTGGCAGGATGAGATTTTCCATACAGCCCTTACAACTAATAACAATATTTCTGCTAGCGGTTCTTTATTTAATAAAGTGCCAGTACGTTTATCTGTTGGAAATGTTAATAATCCTGGAATCTTAAGAAATACTTCTTTTGAAAGAACTACGACATCATTATCGTTAAATCCGGTTTTATTTGATAATCATTTAAAAATTGATATTAGCGGAAACTTATCTTTTGGTAAAAATCAATTTCAGGACGAAGGTGCTGTAATTGGAAGTGCTATTGGTTTCGACCCAACACAATCTGTATACGAAGCAGGTTCTCGTTATGGAGGATACTTTGAATGGTTAGAGCCAACAGGAAACTTGCCTTTATTGCCAGCTAGAAACCCAGTTGCAAGATTGAATCAAGATAACAGAAGATCTACTTCTACCAGAAAATGGGGGAATGTTAGATTAGATTATAAATTTCATTTCTTTGAAGATTTAAGAGCGGTTGTAGAAGCTGGTATTGATAGATTTGACAGTGATGGTTATACTGAAGTAAGTACTCAAAGTGCTTTAGGGTATCAGCCAAAACCTTTTAGTGATCCAGGCTATGTGAACTTAGGAAACTACTCTAGCTATACTGACATGTTGCAGAACAAAAACTTAAATGCTTATTTTAATTATACTAAAGATTTAGGAAAAATTAAAATTGATGCAACTGCAGGTTATAACTACCAATTATTCCAAAAAGAAAAATATCAATCAGGAGAAACAAGACAACCAAATCCTAATGAGGATGTTACTACTGATCCGGATATTAACTTACAATCTTACTTTGGACGTTTAACGTTGAATTACGACAGTCGTTATTTAGCAACTGTAAATTACAGAAGAGACGGAACTTCACGTTTTTCTGAAGATAACAGATGGGGTAATTTTGGAGGTATTGCTTTGGCATGGAATATTGCTGAAGAAGAATTCTTAAAAGATAATGAGACTTTATCAAGCTTAAAATTAAGATTCGGATACGGTACAACCGGACAACAAGATATTCCTGCTCAGTATGATTATTTGAGACGTGTTACTTTAGGAACAATTAATACACAATATATTTTTGGTGGTAAGGTATATTCTACTGCAAGACCAGAAGGTTATAATGAAAACATTAAATGGGAAGAATTAGCAGAAACAAACGTAGGTGTTGATTTTGGTTTCCTTAATGATAGAATTACTGGTACGGTGAACTATTTTGATAAAAAATCTAGCGATTTATTAGCTGATGTTGTGGTTCCCGATGGAGCAAACATTAGAAATCAAGGTACTTATAATATCGGTAGTGTTAGAACGAAAGGTATCGAATTTAATATTCAGTCAGATGTTGTTAAAAATGATAACTTGACCTGGAATGTTGCTTTCAATACAACATATATTGATCAAAAAATTACAGATTTAGGAATTACAGTTCCTGGTTTCCAAGGATACCTTTCAGGAGATAATATTGCTGGAGGAGCTGGAAATAAAATTCAGGTTAACTCAGTAGGTTTTGCTCCAAATTCATTCCTGGTTTATGAGCAATTATATGATGCCAACAAAAAACCAATTGCAGGTGCTTATGTAGATAGAAATGCTGATGGAAAAATAGACGATGCAGATCGTTACAGATTCCACAAACCAACACCAGATTATACATTTGGTTTGTTCTCAACGTTAAACTACAAAAAGTTTGACTTTACAATGAACTGGAGAGCGAGTTTAGGAAATTACATTTTTGATAACGTAAGTTCTAACTTAGGATATTCAGATGCAGGTTTAAGAAGACAAACAGATCTTTCTAACGTAAGTTCAGATTATCTAAACACTGGCTTTACTTATGAAGATAATGGTACAATGCGTTATTTGTCTAATTATTTTATTAAAGATGCTTCTTTCATTAAACTAGACAATGTGACCCTAGGGTATACTTTCGATAAAACATTACTAAAAGCAGCTTCTTTAAGATTTACTGCTGGTGTTCAAAATGTTTTTGTTCTTACGAAATATAATGGTTTAGATCCGGAGAAATTCAACGGAATTGATAATAACGTTTACCCAAGAGCCAGAACTTTCTTGTTTGGAGTAAATGCAAATTTCTAGTAGAATATTGAAAACAAATTTTAAAAACAAATAAAATGAAAATATCATTTAAATATATATCTTACTTTTTCCTATTCATTTTAGGAGTAAGTATGACGCTTACCTCGTGTACGGACGATTTAAACGTAACACCAGGCGATGATGATGAATTTCTATCTGAAGAATTTTTTAAAGATCCGGCATCATACAAAGAAGTATTGGCAAAATTATATGCAGGATTGTATGTAGGAGGAAATGATGGAGATGGACAAGCTGATATTGCCGGAATTGGTGGAGATTTTAGTAGTTACTTGAGATTGCTTTTTGTAACTCAGGAACTTCCAACAGATGAGGCGGTTATCGCTTGGGCTGACGGTTCGTTGCCAACTATTAATACGCAAACATGGTCACCTGCAAACGAATTCTTAGCAGGAACATTTTCTAGAGCATTCTATCACATTAGTGTTGCTAATGAGTTTTTAAGACAGACTACTGATGAAAAACTTTCCGAAAGAGGGGTTGATGCAAATTTAAAGGCTGAAATTGCAACTTTTAGAGCAGAAGCTCGTTTCTTAAGAGCTTTTTCTTATGTGAATTTGATGGATTTGTTTGGTAATGTGCCAATTACTACAGAAAAAGACCCTGTAGGTTTCTTTTATCCAGAACAAAAAACAAGAGCTGAAGTTTTTGCTTTTGTTGAAGCTGAATTGAAAGATTTAGATGGTAGTCTTGTCGCACCAAGAAAAAATGAGTACGGTAGAATAGATAAAACTGCGGCTAAATTTTTATTAGCACAGATTTATTTGAATTCTAAAGTTTATACAGGCACAGAAAGAAATAATGAAGTAGCGACTTTGTGTAGTGAGATTATTGGTTCAGGATATACTTTTGCTAATATTCCATATCGTAATTTGTTTTCTGCAGATAATGATACCAATGGAGCGCAAAACGAATTTATTTTCCCAATTATCGGTGACGGAAACGCTATTAGAGCAATTGGTGGAGGAATGAGTTTTATCATTCACGCTTCTATCGGAGGTAGTATCGATGCCGCTTCAAGAGGTATGGATGGTGGTTGGTTTGGAACAAGAGCTCGTAAAGAGTTTGTAGAAAGTTTTGGTGCGCCAACTAGTTCTTTTGAGTTCTATCAAACAAAAAATAAAAATTTCGTAAATAACACAGGTATCTTGGTTAATAAAGATGGTCAGGCTTTTGACTCAAGTGATAAAAACGAAAAAGAAACTGGTTACAATGCTAATAACACTTATGTGCTTAATCTTGTAACGGGTAAAATTACTTTGAACGGTGTTGAAGTTGCGGCTCCTGTTGGATTTAACAATGCTCCGGTATCGTTAGGTAAACAACAAGTATGGACTGATAAAAGGTTATATGCCTATACACCAGGACAGGCATTGGATATTGCTAATATCGGAACTTTTACAGATGGTTATGCAATTTCAAAATATACTAACTTAAAATCAAACGGAACAGCTGGTCAAAGGGTAGATATGCCTGATACTGATTTTCCAATGTTTAGACTTACGGATGCTTATTTAATGTATGCTGAGGCAGTTGTAAGAGGAGCTTCAACAGGTAATTTGAATACTGCTTTGGGTTACATTAACCAAATTAGAACCAGAGCAAATGCACCTACAGTCGGAACAGCAGATTTAACGCTTGATTTTATTCTGGCTGAAAGAGGAAGGGAATTGTACTGGGAATGTCACAGAAGAACGGATTTAATTCGTTTTGGAAAATTCACAGGTGGATCTAAACTATGGCAATGGAAAGGTGGGGCTATGAATGGTGCTGCAACAGAATCATATAGAGATTTAATGCCAATTCCATCAAGAATTATTCAGGCAAATCCAACTTTGAAGCAAAATCCAGGATACTAACACCTTTATAAAACAGTAAAATGAAAAATATATATAAAATTTTAATCGCATTTATTGGTGTATTGGCGGTGTCATGTAATGCTGATGATGTAGATAACAGACCAATTGTCGAAGCAGTTTCAACGCCAGAAATGACTGCGCCTGCAACGGGAACAGCCTTTGTTTTAAATGGTGATAAAGGATCAGATGTAGCAGCTAAATTTACCTGGTCTGCTGCAACATATAATGAAGCGGTAGTAGTAAAATACACTTTATTAATTGATAAAAAAGGCGGTGATTTTACAAAAGCTAAAACCTTGGCTACAACAAGTAATGTTACTGAAGCTTCTATAATTGTTAAAGAATTAAATCAGGCAGCAATTGATCTTGGAGGACCTACAGATGTAGCAACTCAGTTTGATGTAAAAGTTACTTCGAGCGTTTCTGGTGGAGTTCCACAAACCGCTAAAGGTGTGATTACAATTAGTGTAACTCCTTATGCAGGAAAAGTTGATTACAACTTTACGGAGTGGTATTTGGTTGGAGATGCAACTGTTTCAGGCTGGGAGAACAATAAAGGAAACCAAATTTTATTCAGAGATGGAAAAGATGCTAACGTGTATAAATATACAGGATTCTTTAAAGCTGGTGCTTTTAAAACCATTTCAACATTAGGGGCTTGGGCACCAATGTATGGTGGTTCTAATAAAGTTTTAGTGTACAGAGGGAAAGAATCGGATCCTGATCCGGCTAGTTTTGTAATTCCTACTGATGGATATTACACTTTTACAATGGATGTGAAAAAGTTAACTTATGATTTAGTTCCTTATGATGCTTCTGCTGCAAAAACATACTCAACAGTGGGTATTATTGGAGACAGTACACAAGGTGGTTGGGATTCTTCGACAGCAATGACTAAATCTTCTTTCAATCCACACATTTGGAGCCTTGGAATAACTCCTTTAAAAGATGGTGGAATGAAATTTAGAGCAAATAACGCATGGGATGTTTCTTGGGGAGGTACAACTCCTTTCTCAGGAGGCGGTACAGGAGATAATATTCCGGTTCAAAAATCTAAATATGTTGTTTATTTCAATGATTTAGACGGAAGTTATTTAATGATTCCAAATCAAGGGTAATATTTCTTAAAAATACAAAAGGGCTATCGCAGGATAGCTCTTTTTTCATAGAGCATCAACCAAACTGGTTGATGAAAAATTATAAAAGCACTAGATAAAAATAATAAAGTTCAGGTAATGAAATTTATTAAGAAAGAAAGTTAGAAGTATATCATTTGCTTCTAACCGATTAAAATTTGGTTTTGTTAGTAATTGCAAAAAGGGCCGTCTATTATAGACAGCCCTTTTGTTTTTTGAGTGGATTTAGTTATTTTTTCTTGTCGTATTCTCCAAGCAAAGAAAAATAACCAAATGTTCCCAGTCCTAAAACGATTAATGGGGTTAGAATAAATAGGATGATAATTCCGAAGACTAAATCATCTTGTTTGTCTGATAAAAACTTAGGTAAGCCAAATTCAAACACGCAAAAGTAGGCTGCGGCAACGGAAAGTATAATCCACAAAACACCTAAAATTCTTTTAATTGCATTCATATTGATGTAGGTATTAAAGGTGATTAGTTTTGTTTTTATTGTCAATATAAATCATCCCGATTACAAAGCATACTGATGCAATAATAATTGGGTACCAGAGGCCATCAAGGTAAAAATCTGTTTTCCCGTTGGCTTTGGCATGTGTCACAAAATAAGTTGAAATTGCAGGAAGTAAACCTCCAAAAATTCCATTTCCAACATGATAAGGCAGTGACATCGAAGTGTATCTGATTTTAGTTGGAAACATTTCGACTAAAAATGCTGCGATTGGCCCATACACCATAGTTACAAATAAAACCTGGATAAAAACCAGAAAGATAAGAGTCCATTCATCATTTGAATTAATGCTAATAGAGGTAGTGATCTGATCTTCTTTTTTGCTTGCAAAATGGGTTTTCTTTTCTACAGAAACTGTTCCGTCGGTATATACTTTTTTAGTTGTCGTTATAGCATCATTGCTTCCGTTTATTTCTACAGTTTGTTTTGTTTGTGCGATGATTTCAGTTTTAAGGCTGACATCGGTTGTGGTATACATCATTTTATAAATTGGCCTGTACAATAAAATCGCAAGTAACATACCGCCCATCATAATGTATTTCCTTCCCACTTTATCACTTAGCCATCCAAAGACAATAAAAAACGGAGTTCCAATTAATAATGCGATTCCAAGTAATCCATCAACTTGAGAAGACTCTATGTTCATGACAGTTTTCATGAAGCTCATAGCATAAAATTGTCCGGTGTACCAAACGACACCTTGGCCCATTGTTGCCCCAAAAAGAGCCAGTAAAACAAATTTTAAATTATATCGGTTTCCAAAACTTTCTTTTAGTGGATTCGTACTGGTTGTTCCTTCTTTTTTTGCTTTGGCAAATTCAGGAGATTCATCCATATTTTTTCGAATCAAATAAGAAACGCCAACCATAACTATAGAAACCCAAAACGGTACACGCCATCCCCAAGTGTCAAAGTCTTCAGCTGAAAGAACATTTTTTGTGGCAAGAATTACCATCAAAGAAATAAATAGTCCAACAGTAGCTGTAGTCTGAATCCACGAAGTCCAATACCCTTTTTGCCCAGCAGGAGCATGTTCTGCTACATAAGTTGCTGCACCGCCATATTCCCCTCCTAAAGCAAGTCCTTGCAATAAACGAAGAATTAAGACCAGGAGTGGTGCAAAAAAGCCAATTGTTTCATAACTCGGAATACAGCCAATTAAAAAAGTAGAACCTCCCATTAATAATAAGGTAGCCATAAAAGTATATTTACGGCCAATGATATCACCAAGTCTTCCAAAAAATAAAGCTCCAAAAGGTCTTACAACAAATCCGGCGGCAAAAGTTGCCAATGTCGATAAAAATGCAGCGGTTGGATTATCGCTTGGAAAGAATTTAGTTGAAATTACAACGGCTAAGCTACCAAAAATATAGAAATCATACCATTCAATCATGGTTCCCATTGATGAGGCCGAAATTACTTTCCAAATGCCTTTTGTAGAAGTATTACTCATAAAGTGTTCTTGTGTTCTTGATAATAAATAAAAGTATAAAGTATTATTTTACGAATATATAAGATATTTTTTTATTTAATTGATGCTTTTTTAACAAAAACCATTTAATTGTTGATTTTGCATTTTTAAGCAGCAGGAAAGATTGATGGAGATGAATTTAAGGAGAAAGCCTAATGAGGAAAATGCTATAAAGAAGTTATACCGCTAAATTTTTTTGAGCCCTTGCGACTTAGCGTCTTTGCGAGATATTTCACTAAGCGCTTTAATTTTCTTGTAATATTTTCTAAGTAGAAAGATAACATCGAGAAACAAAACATACAAATTCACACAGCTTTAGATTAAACTTATTGAACCTTAGTGCTTTAGTTTTATTGGAATTTGGAATTTAAAAAAATTGGAATTTAAATTCACACAAAGTATTAAAAACAAAAAACCCACTCAGTTGAGTGGGTTTTGGTGGTACCTCCAGGGATCGAACCAGGGACACATGGATTTTCAGTCCATTGCTCTACCATCTGAGCTAAGGTACCGAGCTGTGCTCATTGCGGGTGCAAAGATAGAATCATTTTTCGTTTATCCAAAAGATTTTTTTAAAAAAATCAATTCGTATCTTCGCACTGGTAAAAAAATAAATATGGTTTTAGCGGTTGACGTCGGAAACACTCGAATTAAAGCAGCTGTCTTTGAGGGTAGTACTGTTCTTGAAAATTTTATTTTTGAGAAAAATGAGCTCGAAAAAAAAATTGAAAAAATTTTAAAAAAATTTCAAAATTGTTCCGATTTGGTCGTTGCTTCGGTTGGTAGTGTCGAAAAACAATCTTTTTTGACTTTCGAAAATCAACTTAAAATCCATTTTTTAACACATGAAGATGTTTTTCCCTTTACAAATAAATATGCAACTCCAAAAACTTTAGGGATTGATCGAATGGTTTTGGCAGCCGGAGCTACTTTGCAGTTCCCGGAACAAAATAGATTGGTCATTGATGCTGGTACATGCATAACCTATGATTTTATCGACGAAAACGATAATTATTTAGGCGGAGCTATTTCTCCAGGTTTGAGATTGCGTTACGAAGCATTACACAATTTCACGGCCAAGTTGCCGTTGCTGACTTTAGATACACCTGAATCATATATAGGCAATTCTACTAAAGAGGCAATTCATTCTGGTGTTGTAAACGGCTTCGTCTATGAGATTGACGGTTTTATCGACGAATATCGAGAGAACTTTTCAAATTTTATAATAATTTTAACGGGAGGCGATGCAGATTTTTTGGCTAAACGATTAAAAAATACCATATTTGCCAATTCAAATTTCCTTCTGGAAAGTTTGAACCAAACATTTCAATATAAAATCGACAATGATTAAAAAAATTATAATAAGTGCCTGCTTACTTATCTCGTTCGTTTCATTTGCTCAGCAAGGTACTGCTTCTCCTTATTCTTTTTACGGAATTGGTGATGCAAGATTTAAAGGTACTCTTGAAAATAGATCTATGGCTGGAGTTTCAGTAGAGCAGGATAGTATCCACTTGAATGTTGACAATCCTTCAAGTTATGCCAGTTTGGGACAAACTACATTTACAGTTGGAGGAAGTTTTGGAACAACTACATTAAAAAATAGTGATGAATCTGCAAAAGCGCAAAGAGCTACTTTTGATTACTTGGCATTGGGAATTCCTATGGGTAAATTTGGTGCTGCTTTTGGTTTGGTTCCATTATCATCAGTTGGATATAAGATTATTAATAATAATACCGATGTTAGTGGTGCCAGAAATACTCAATATGAGGGAAAAGGTGGCGTTAACAAAGTGTTTTTTGGCCTTGGATATAAAATTTTGCCGAACTGGAATATTGGAACGGATGTGCAATATAATTTTGGAAAAATTACAACGTCAAGTATCGAGGGGATTACAGATGTTCAAAATGTAACTGCAGAGACTAATGAATCAGAATTATCTGGTGTGAATTTTAATATTGGTACTATGTATCAAAGAAAAATTTACAAGAAAATGTCAATTTTTACAAGTTTAGATTACACCTTTGCCAGTACTTTAAATTCTGCTAATACAAGAGTTATTACAGTTTCTGGAGATCCGGATCCATATCCTTATCCTGCAACAGATAATAAATTGAAATTGCCTAACAAATTAAGTATTGGAGTTGGAGTTGGAGAGGCAAGAAAATGGTTAGTTGGTACTACATTGGCTTTTCAGGGTAATGGACAATACGCAAATTACTATAATTCAAGTGATGAAGTTCGTTACGAAAAATATTCAAAATATGCTGTTGGTGGATATTATATTCCGAACTACACTTCATTTTCAAGTTATTTCAGCAGAATCACGTATAGAGCGGGTTTAAAATATGAGAAAATTGGTTTAGTGATTAATAATGAATCAATTAATGATGTTGGAATGACTTTAGGAGCAGGATTTCCTATTACCGGATCTTTTTCAAATGTAAATTTAGGACTTGAATTTGGTAAAAGAGGGACGACGACTGCAGGTTTAGTTCAGGAAAATTATTTCAATTTTAGTTTAAGCTTCTCTTTTAACGACAGATGGTTCGTGAAAAGTAAATTCAATTAAGCATAAAGTTTTACGCTTTTTTAAGCTCGTTACAATTTACTACATTTGGCAAATGAATTTACCAAAAAAATATATTATCAACGCTGTCACAGTTCTTGCTGTGACAATGTTTTTTGGATGCGAAAGTAATTTTAAGGAAGTTCAAAAAATTAACTTTTCAGAATTCGTTCCGGGAAGTGATGCGGATACTGTAAATATAAAATATACTGATTCTGGCCGAATTACAGGAGTTTTGAAAAGCCGAAAAATGCTCGATTACTCCAATCTTGAATTCCCTTTTACAGAATTCCCAAAAGGAATTGATGTTACACTTTATGATAAAAAACAAAAGCGTACATTTATAAAAGGAAATTATGCGGTTTCATATAAGCAAACCGGAATTATAGATTTACAGGGTAAAGTTAAAATTACATCAGAAACTGGTCAGATGCTCGAAACGGAACAACTTTATTTTGATCAGAAAAACGAATGGTTTTATACCGAAAGAAAATTCAAGCTTACTGATGCTAAAGGAGTATCAAACGGGCAGGGTATAGATTTTAGTAAAGATTTTAAAGTAATAAATTCACAACGAATAACTGGCGAATTAGAAGCCAACGAATAAAACAAATTATGGGTTACTTAAAATATACACAATACGTTTATATCGCATTTGCAGTTTACTTTATTTATGATGGTGTTATAAAATTGAATGAAGGTAGTGAGAATTATGCCTTGAGTTTTATAATCGCCGGCATGGCAGTTTTTATGTTTTTCTTCAGAAGAAAGTTTGTCAAGAAATTTGATGATCGTAATAAAAAACAGTAAAAATGGAAATTAGTATTATAATACTTTGTTTAATACTATCCGCCTTTTTTTCAGGAATGGAAATAGCCTTTATTTCCTCAAATAAAATTTATCTCGGGATTGAAAAAAAACAAGATAATTTTGCCTCCCAAATCCTGAGCAAGCTTACAGAGAATCCATCAAAATTTATTGCTGCAATGCTTATAGGTAACAATATTGCCTTGGTAGTTTACGGGTTTTTTATGGGTGATTTAATTTTAAATTGTATCGCCAAACTGGGGTTTCATTTTTCAGATATTACCGGCTTATTGGTTCAGACAGTGATTTCAACTTTTATAGTTTTGATAACAGCTGAATTTCTTCCAAAAGTTTTTTTTCAGATTTATGCCAATTCATTAATCAAGATTTTGGCAGTTCCGGCCTATTTGTTTTATCGGTTGTTCTACTATATCTCTACTTTTTTTATCTGGATTTCCGATTTTGTTTTGAGAAAATTTTTTAAAACAGAAGGAGATCAGGTGCAATTGTATTTTAGTAAAGTCGAGCTGGGAAATTATATCACAGAACAAATGAATTCGGTGGAAGATGACGAAGAGGTAGATTCTGAAATTCAGATTTTCCAGAATGCGTTAGAATTTTCAGGTGTAAAAGCGCGTGATATAATGACGCCGCGTACTGAAATTGTCGATATCGATTTGTTTGACAGTATTGCAGATCTTAAAGAGCTTTTTATAGAAACCGGTTATTCTAAGATTGTAGTGAGTCAGAACTCTCTTGATGATATTGTGGGTTACGTGCATTCATTCGATTTATTTAAAAAGCCAAAAACAATCAAATCGGTTCTGATGACTGTTGAGTTTGTGCCTGAAACAATTTTGATTAAAGATGCTTTAAATCTTTTGATTAAAAAAAGAAAAAATGTGGCTGTCGTTTTAGATGAATATGGGGGGACATCCGGAATTATTACAATAGAAGATATTGTTGAAGAGCTGTTTGGAGAAATTGAAGATGAGCATGATTTAGATGAAGAATTAATAGAGCAGGAATTAGGTGATGGTAAGTATTTGTTTTCGACCAGATTAGATGTAGAGTACTTGAATGAAACCTATAAATTAGAGATTCCTGAAGAAGATTCGTACGGAACTTTAGGCGGATTTATAGTGCATCACACGAAGGAAATCCCTCAAAAAGGCGAAGAAATTGTAATAGATAGCTATCATTTTGTGATAGAAGAAGCGACAAATAAGAAAATTGAATTGGTTAAAATGACAATAAAAGAGTGATTTCTTTTATTAATAAAAAAAAATATGCAAAATAAATTGCTAGTTGTATTGTTATTAACTAGATAATTGTATTTTCGCAAACTGAATATAAAATTAACGATAATAAAAATGGCAGTTTTAGCAAAAATTAGACAGCGTTCCGCTTTATTGATAGGAGTTATTGCACTTGCATTATTTGCATTTATAATACAAGATCTAATCGGTAAAGGAACATTTAGTCAAAGTTCAAAAGATGTGGGAAGCATCGACGGAAAAGATATTTCATTTGAAGACTTTAGAGTTAAAGTTAGTAATGTTGAAAAAAGTGGGCAAGGGATTACTTCCACTGAAGCTGCAAACAGAGTTTGGGATCAAGAAGTTTCAATCGCATTATTATCAGCTCAGTTTGATAAATTAGGATTAAGAGTTGGTGAAAAACACTTAATTGAAGTTTTGAAAGCAGATCCAAATATTGGAAAAAACCCAATGTTCTTAAATGCAGCAGGAATGTTTGATGTTGTGAAATTCAAAGAGTATTTCAAAACAAATCCTGAAGCGGCGCAATATATTTCTGCAAAAGAAAAAGATGCTGAATTAAACGCAAAATTTCAAATCTACAATACGTTAATTAAATCTGGACTTTACACAACTGCTAGTGAAGGAAAGTTGAAATACGAAATGGAAGCTAACAAAGTAAACTTTGCTTATGTTGGTGCACTGTATTCTTCTATTAAAGATAGTGAAGTAAAAATTTCTGATTCAGATATCGTAGATTATATGAAGAAAAACGAGAAAAAATTCAAAGCGGATGAAACTCGTGAAATTCAATACGTTTTAGTTGAAGACAAAGCTTCGAAAGAAGATGAGGCTGAAATTAAAGCTAAAATTACTGGATTATTAAACGGAAGTGTTGTTTACAATGCTAAAACAGGTAAAAATGATACTTTGCCAGGTTTTAAAAACGCAACAAATATTGCTGAATTTGTAAACTCAAATTCTGATGTTCCTTACGATTCAACTTATGTAGCGAAAAATGAATTACCAGCTGTTGATGCTGATAAATTATTCAGTTTGCCTGCTGGTGCAATCTACGGGCCTTACGTTTTTGGAAAATACTTATGTATTTCTAAATCTTTAGGATTTAAATCTGGAGTTAATGCAAAAGCAAGTCATATTTTAATTGGTTATGAAGGATCTCAAACTCCAAACCAAAAAGAAAAAAGAACTAAAGAAGAAGCTAAGGCTAAAGCAGAACAAATTCTAGCTCAGGTTCAGGCTAATCCGGATAGTTTCATGATGTTGGCTTTTACAGCTTCTGATGATTCATCTGCTCAGCAAGGTGGTGATTTAGGGTATTTTGGTCCAAACCAAATGGTAAAACCATTCAATGACTTTGTATTCAGTAACGGTATTGGTAAAGTTGGTTTAGTTGAAACACCTTTCGGATTTCATATCATCAAAATTACTGATAAGCAAGACGGAATTCGTTTAGCTACAATCGCTCAAAAAATTGAGCCTTCTGAAGCTACTTCTGATAAAGTATTTACATTGGCAACTAAATTCGAAATGGATGCTGCCGACAAAGATTTTGCTGCTACAGCGAAAGAATTAGGTTTAAAAGTTGCTGCTCCGGTAACTGCTAAAGCAATGGATGAAGCATTTGGTCCATTAGGAAACCAACGTAACATTATCAGATGGGCATTTGATAAAGAAACTAGCATTGGAGATGTAAAACGTTTTGAATTGGCAAATATCGGTCACGTTATTGCACAATACAAAAGCGAAAACAAATCAGGTTTAGTTTCGGTAGCTATGGCTAGACCATACGTTGAATCAATCTTGAAAAACAAGAAAAAAGCTGAAATGTTAACAGCTAAAATGACAGGTTCAAGTCTTGAAGCTATTGCTAAAAGTGCTGGAACTACTGTTCAACAAGCAGCTAATGTAACAATGGATAACCCGGTTTTACCTGGTGGAGTTGGACAAGAGCCAAAAGTTGTTGGTAATGCATTTGCTTTAAGTGCTAATAAAATTTCTGCTCCAATTGAAGGAAATACAGGAGTATATGTTGTGAAAAACATCAGTACTGTAAAAGCTCCTGCGCTTGCTAACCATGCAGAATATGTTGCTAAAGTAAAAGCACAAAGCGCATCTGACGCAAGCAGAATTTTACCAGCGTTGAAAAACAATGCTAAAATTGAAGACAACAGACTACAGTTTAATTACTAAGTTCAAGATTTTATATAAAATAGAAAACCCGAAATGTTCAATGCGTTTCGGGTTTTTGCTTTTTAAAGGCGTTTTAAAATTTGCCTTTTTGGAATAAATGCCGTCTCGTTAATTTTAATTATATAGGAGTAATCGAAATATAATTTAAAAAATTTGTGATATTCAAAATTATACAGTTAATTTGCTCGAATTTTTGTTTTAGGAAAGTATATTTAATTTTATAAATGTTAAATAAAAATTGCAAAAAAATGATAAAAAACTACCTTAATAATCAAGTGATTAATGTTTTTCATGTTTGATTTTTTTAAAAGAAAGCCTAGAGTATATTCCAAAATTGAGAATCATATTTATGGAATAATAACGGAACTTTTAAAAGTTAGCAGCACCGACATCAATGTTGATGAATTGGGAGGGAAATATTATTTAAGTAACGAAGAACAACATTTTAAGGTTACTATCTTAAGTAACGATTATGTTATCAGGCTAACCAACACTCGTGATTCTGTTGCGGAAAAATATGATAAGGTATTTGTTGAAGATGTTTTAAAAGCCGTTAAGGAAGAAAAGCATCGTAGAATGGAAGTCGTATATGATTCTATCACTAATAGTATAGAAAAAATGGCGGAACGTTTACACAATACTCTTATCGAATCTAATGAACTAGAATCTCAAAAGGTTCGTCGTCTTGAAACGAATGAAATTGAGAATAAGAAAGTAAATTTCTAAGTTGTTTTTATTACATCAATATTTTATTCCTGTAAAATCATTTCGTCATACGTAAGAATTGTCTCATATCCTTTTGTGGTAAAATATTGTTTCGGATTTTCTTTTGAAATTACCATTACAAAATCTCCGCCCCAGGCACCAAGACTTTTAACAACACCATTAAAATCTGGGAAAGCAAGTTCTTGAATGGTTTCAAGTTCCAGAATATTACTTAAATGAATTTCGTGTTTTTCAACAGCATGTGCGAAATCTTTAAGTGTTTTTGCGTGTAAAATGGCATTGGTAATTTTGTTGCTAACTGCAATATTTTCAGCTAAATCTTCATTTTTGTTATTATAGTACGCTTTGATCGCAATCTTGCTGCTTTGTTTTTTATTCAGGTAAACAAAAAATATGTTTTGAGTGAAATCAGGCTTAAATTCTGCCGTTTCTACAGTTGGCGTATTTTGTTCAAGTCGATAAATAATGGGAGCATTATTTTGCGCGCAGGCAATATCATAACCGCTGCCTCCAAAACTGTTTTTAAGTAGTGTAAATGCATCAATTTTGGTCCATTGTGCTATGTTGTTTAATAGGGTAGAAGAAGTGCCTAGCCCCCAATTTTTTGGAAATGTTAAATGCGTACTGATTTTGTATCCATCACTACTCTTAATAAAATCTGGATTTAAAAGATAGGCTTCGTGCAGAATGTTAATCAAAGTCGATTTTACAGTTTCGATTTTAGCTTCAATATTGGTTATGATTTCAGAAAATAAAATAATGTCTTCAAACCAAAGCTGATCGTCAAAATTATAGCTCTTCCAGATTATTTCCTGATTTTTGCCATCTTCGACAATTAAATTTTGTCCAAATTTTGTTGGTAATGCAAAGGCATTGGCGCCATCTAGAACTAAATATTCACCCGTAATTAAGAGTTTTCCGTTACTGTAAAAGGTTGTTTTCATTCTGTATTTTTTAGCCCCGATATATTATGTTTTATAATAAATTCCAATATTTTAAAATTGCTTCGCCTGTTCGTCTGCACTAGAGTACAGATTCAAATTATTGTTGGGATTTGGAATTTTCTGATAGTGTAATACTGGAATTTTTTATTTGTTTTATTTTCTTAAATTTTCAATAAACTCAACGACGGCACTGTGCGAAACGGTATTTTTCTTGAAGTGTGACTTTATCAATTGACGCTCTTCTTCGTTAGCCTCAAACTGATTGATAATATTGTTTAAGTGCATTTTCATGTGGCCTTCCTGGATACCAGTTGTAGTTAAGGAACGCAAAGCAGCAAAATTTTGCGCCAGACCTGCTACGGCAACAATTTGCATTAATTCTTCAGCTGAAGGTTTTTCCAGCATTTCCAGGCATAATTTTACTAAAGGATGTAAAGAAGTTAATCCGCCAACTGTTCCCAATGCAAGAGGAATTTCCAGCCAGAAAGTAAATATTCCGTTTTCGATTTTAGCATGCGATAAACTTGAATATTGACCATTTCGCGAAGCATAAGCATGCACGCCTGCTTCAACTGCTCTAAAATCATTTCCTGTTGCCAAAATCACTGCATCAACACCATTCATGATACCTTTATTATGCGTTACCGTTCTAAAAGGCTCAACTTCGGCAATTTGTACTGCCTGAACAAAGCGCTCTGCAAATTCCTGTGGATTCGGAATATGTTTTTCGTTTAAGTCTTCAACAGGACATGAAACTTCGGCACGAACGATGCAATTCGGAACATAGTTAGAAAGTATGCTCATGATGACTTTAACCGATTCTTCTTTTAAAAATAAATCAGAATTCTGAAATTCTTCTTTTAAAGTTGTGGCAAATTGCTCCAGGCAAGAGTTTATAAAATTCGCTCCCATGCTGTCTTTGGTTTCAAAAGTGGCATGAAGCTGAAAGTAGTTTTCAAGTAAACTTCTTTTATCTTTAAGTTTTATGTCTAAAATTCCGCCACCACGTTGCTGCATATTTTTAGTGATGCTCTGCGTGTCTGAGAAGAATTTTGGTTTTATTTGATCAAAGAATGATTGTAGTTTTTCGGCATCTCCATTAAAAGTAAAATGAACCTGTCCAATTTTTTCGGTATTAATTACGGTTGCTTTAAATCCGCCACGAGTTGCCCAATATTTAGCTGATTTTGAAGCTGCAGCGACAACTGAGCTTTCTTCAATTGCCATTGGAATCGTTTTGTAATTTCCGTTTATTAAAAAATTAGGTGCTACTCCTAATGGTATATAAAAGTTAGTGATGGTATTTTCTATAAATTCATCATGCAGTTGTTGAAGCTTTTCATCTGAATTCCAGTAATTTCTTATAATATTTAAAGCTTCTTCAGGAGTTGAAAAATATTCATTGGCAATCCAGTTTATTTTTTCTTTTTTGGATAATTTAGAAAATCCGGCAACAGCGTTGTTCATTCTCAGTATATTAAATAATAATGTGTTGACAAAGATACTATTTTAAGACTTTGTTTGTAATGTATTTGATATTTGAAAAGTACGCAATCGTTATTTTTTTTAACATTTAACACTTGAAATGTGTATTATGTTTATTTTTTTTACTAAAATTGGGCTCTTTTTATATTTAAAACAATTCGAATGAATACAAGTAAAATAACTGTAGTGCTTTTGTTTCTAGTTGCTACTGTGTTTGGACAACAAAAAATTACCGTCGAAAATATTTATGGCGGAGCATTTCGTGCCAAAGGTATGGATGAATTGCAATCCTTAAAAAATACAGATCAATATACTGTTTTAAATGTTGATCAAGCCAGCAGAAGCGTACAGATTGATTTGTATGATTTCGCAACTTTAAAAAAAGTATCAAACTTAATCGACACGAAAAATCACGCAGCACTTGCAAACGGAATTGACAGCTATACTTTTGATGCATCTGAAAAGAAGATTTTACTTGCTTGTAATTCTAATAAAATATTCCGTCACTCATTTACTGCGGATTATTTTTTATATGATATTGCTTCAAAATCACTTACGAAACTTTTTGATTTTCAAGTTCAGGAGCCAACTTTCTCACCTGATGGAACTAAAATCGCTTATGCAAAAGAAAATAATCTTTATGTATATGACGTAGCTTCTAAAAAATCAACAGCAGTTACTACTGATGGAAAGAAAAATGCTGTAATTAATGGTATTACGGATTGGGTTTATGAAGAAGAATTTGCTTTTGTTCGTGCTTTTGATTGGAGCAAAGACAGTAAAAAACTAGCTTATATTCGTTTTGATGAAAGTGCTGTTCCGGAATTTTCAATGTCTATTTTCAAGAAAGATTTATATCCAACAATTGAGACGTTTAAATATCCAAAAGCAGGAGAAAAAAATTCAGTAGTTTCATTACATATATATGATGCAGCTGCAAATGCAACTAAAAAAGTTGATTTAGGAAACTATAATGATTTTTATATTGCGAGATTACAATGGACCAATGATAACAATGTTTTATCAGCGCAGGTTTTAAATCGCCATCAGGATAATCTTGATTTATTGTTTGTAGACGGAACAACTGCCGCTGCAAAAGTAGTTTTGAATGAAAAAGATAAGGCTTACGTTGATGTAACAGATAATTTGACATTCTTAAAAGATAATAGCTTTATCTGGACAAGTGAAAAAGACGGTTTCAATCATATTTATGTTTATGATAAAACAGGGAAACTTAAAAATCAAGTTACAAAAGGAAACTGGGAAGTTGTTTCATACTACGGTTTCGACGAAAAAACAAAAACTATTTTCTACCAATCTACAGAAAATGGTTCAATCAACAGAGATATTTATAGAATTGGTTTAGACGGAAAAAATAAATTACGTTTAACTTCAAAAGTAGGAACAAGTGCTGCAACTTTTAGCCCAAATTTCCAATTTTTCATTACAACTTTCTCTAGTAATTTAGTGCCTACAACTTATACTTTAAATGAGGCGAAAACTGGAAAAGAAATTCAGGTTATCGAAAACAATCAGGCTCTTGCTGATAAACTGAAAGCATACAACCTTCCTGCAAAAGAATTCTTCGTTTTGAAAACGGCTAAAGGGAATGAATTGAATGCCTGGATTTTAAAGCCAAAAGATTTTGATCCTTCTAAAAAATATCCTGTTTTCATGTACCAATATTCTGGTCCGGGATCACAACAAGTAAACAACGATTGGAATAATACAGATGATTACTGGTTCTTGTCACTTACGCAACAAGGTTATATTGTGGCTTGCGTCGATGGTAGAGGTACTGGTTTTAAAGGTGCTGATTTTAAAAAAGTGACTCAAAAAGAACTTGGGAAATATGAAGTAGAAGATCAGATTGATGCTGCAAAAGTAATTGGAGCGTATCCGTATGTTGATGCTTCAAGAATTGGAATTTTCGGATGGAGTTATGGTGGTTTTATGGCTTCAAACTGTATCTTCCAAGGAAACGACGTTTTCAAAATGGCGATTGCTGTTGCTCCGGTAACGAACTGGCGTTTTTATGACAGCGTTTACACAGAAAGATATATGCAGACTCCACAGGAAAATGCTAGCGGATATGATCAAAATTCTCCAATAAATCATGTTGAGAAATTAAAAGGTAAATTTTTATTGATTCACGGATCAGGAGATGATAACGTTCATGTGCAAAATTCTATGCAAATGATGGAAGCCTTAATTCAGGCGAACAAACAATTTGATTCTCAGATATATCCAGATAAAAATCATGGTATTTATGGAGGGAAAACGAGAGTTCAGCTTTATAATAAAATGACTAACTTTATCAAAGAAAATTTATAATTTAAATACAATTAAACTTAAATAAATAGTGAATAATATGGGAGAAACTCAAGTAAAAACTGCGCATCCAAAAGGACTTTGGGTACTGTTTGGAACGGAGATGTGGGAGAGATTCAATTTTTATGGAATGCGGGCGCTGTTGACTTTATTTCTTGTTAACTCATTATTGATGAAAGAAGAAGAGGCTTCGTTAATTTATGGAGGTTTTCTTGGACTTTGTTATTTAACACCAATGTTGGGAGGTTTTGTTGCCGATCGTTTTTTAGGGAACAGAAACTGTATTTTGTTAGGCGGTTTGTTAATGGCAACCGGACAAATGTTATTGTTTACCAGCGGAAGTATTTTTGAAAATAATTTGCCTTTAGCAAAGATTATTATGTATTCTGCATTAGGAGTTATTGTATTTGGTAACGGATTCTTTAAGCCAAACATTTCGAGTATGGTGGGAAGTTTATATCCTAAACAAGAGAAAACAAAATTAGATAGTGCATTTACTATTTTCTATATGGGAATTAATATCGGAGCTTTTTTAGGTCAGTCGATTTGTCCTTTATTAGGAGATGTTAAAGATGCTGGTGGAATTAGAGATATTCATGCTTTTAGATGGGGTTTCATGGCAGCTTCTTTAGCAATGCTTATTGGAACAGTTGTATTTTACATCTTAAAAAATAAATATGTGGTTTCTCCTGAAGGAAGACCATTAGGAGGTTTGCCTTCTAAAAATGAAGCTTCTGACTTTGAAGAAGGTGAAGCGCAAAAAGCTAATTTTTCAAATAAAGCTTTAGCAATTGCGGGGCTTGCATTTATTGCGTTAGGATTCTTTTTTCATTACGCGGTAGGTCAGAATTTAATTTATACTTTGATTTACTCTAGTGGATTGGCATTGGCCGGTTTAATTATTTCTGATACTTCATTAACTAAAATAGAAAGAGACAGAATTATTGTAATTTATATTGTTTCGTTTTTTATTATTTTCTTCTGGGCAGCTTTTGAACAGGCTGGTTCTTCTTTGACTTTTATTGCGGATAACCAGACAGACAGACATTTCTTTGGTTTTCTAATGCCACCATCAATGGTTCAAATTTTCAATGGATTATTTGTAGTTATTATGGCGGTGCCTTTTAGTATTCTTTGGGATACATTAAGAGCTAAGGACAAAGAGCCGATTTCTCCAGTAAAATTAGCGGCTGGTTTAGTTATAATTTCGATTAGTTTCTTTATGATTGCAACTCAGGTTTCATACATCGGAACTTCTGGATTGTTATTAGTAAAATGGCTTATTTTATTATATTTCTTAAATACTTGTGCTGAGTTATGTTTGTCTCCAATTGGTTTATCATTGGTAGGTAAATTATCTCCAAAACGTTTTGCTTCATTATTATACGGAGTATTCTTTTTATCAAATGCATCAGGTTATGCTTTAGGCGGAACTCTAGGTTCTATTTTGCCCGCAACAGGTGATAAATTTGCTAAAGCAAAAGAATTAGGGATTGATCTTCAGGCGGTTTTGGATAATAAAATTACGCCAACTGCTGAGCAATTAGCACTTTTAGATCAACATCAGATTAGTGCGCATAATCACTTTTTTGCAGGATTCGAAATACATAACTTATACGAGTTTTTCATGGTATTTGTTGTTCTTACTGGTATTGCTGCATTAATTTTATTTGCATTGACTCCGTTCTTGAAAAAAATGATGCACGGTGTTAGATAATATGGAAAAGACGATAACATTAGAAGAAATACAAAATTTTAAAGGGAATTACCCAAAGCAATTGTGGTATTTGTTTTTGGTTGAAATGTGGGAGCGTTTTTGCTTCTACGGAATGAGAGGTGTTTTAGCAGTTTTCATGGTTGACCAGTTAGGATTGTTAGAAGGAAAAGCTAATCTTCAATATGGAGCGATTCAGGCTTTTGTGTATGCCTTTACTTTTATTGGGGGAATTTTTGCTGATAAAGTTTTAGGTTTTAAGAAGTCGCTTCTTTTTGGAGGAATCGTTATGATTTTGGGTAATTTACTGATTGCTGCTAATCCGCATGATTTCTTTTATTATGGTATAACACTTTCTATTATTGGAACTGGATTTTTTAAGCCAAATGTCTCTTCAATGGTTGGGGAATTGTATCACGAAAATGATGGACGCCGTGACGCAGGTTACGGATTGTTTTATGCAGGAATCAATATTGGCGGAATGCTGGGAGGCGCTATTCCTATTTATTTAGGGAAAAACTATTCTTGGAGTTTATGTTTCCTTTCTGCAGCAATTGTTATGATTATTGGTGTTGCAACTTTTCTTTTGACGAAAAAATATCTTGCTCCAATTGGAAATTCTCCATTAGAAAGACAGGCACCTAAAAAACGAAATCTTTACGAAATCTTGGTTTATGCTGGTTCTATTGTTGTAATTCCGTTTGTTTACATAATGGTTATAAACTCTGATTATACAGAGTATTTTATGTACACGATAGGGATTTTGGCTTTAGTATATTTTATATATGAATTAATAATGATAAAAGAGAGCAGGCAACAGCTTAAGCTGTTGGCGGCATTCATCTTTATTTTTGCATATTTTATGTTTATGGCTATCTCAGAACAATCAGGGGGTTCGTTGTCTTTGTTTGCAAAAGATAATTTATCTACTAAATTGTTGTTTTTTAACATTGATCCAAATGTGGTAAATAATAGTATAAACTCATTATATGTTATTGTTCTTAGCCCATTAGTTGGCTTCCTATGGATATATATGGCTAAGCGAAAAATTGAGCCAAATACGATTATTAAATTTGGTTTGTCATTTCTTTTACTGGCGGCGGGATTCTTTATTTTTTATGCTGCCAGATTTTTTGTAAATAAAGATGGATTAAGTTCTCTAGATGTTTTTGCTTTAGGATACCTTTTATATACGCTTGGAGAATTATGCATTGGGCCAATCGGAATGTCTGTAATTACTAAACTATCTCCTAAGCGATTGTTTGGAATGATGATGGGATTATGGTTTTTATCAAGTGCATTCGGTCAGTTTGCTGCAGGTAAATTAGGAGCTGAAATGTCAGATGCTAATACTGGAACTACTTTAATGTCTAAGTTGATTGCTTATACTGATGGATATTATCAATTAGCAATTTATGCGGTAATTGCAGGTGTTGTTTTAATAATTGCTATGCCGTTAATCAAAAAATTAATGCAAGAAGTAAAATAGACGACATTAATCAATGCATATTTTATTTAAATTTGTAGAAAATTAAAACAGCATGAAAAAAATAATTTTGATTACCTTGTTTTTTGTTGGAGCGTTTGCAACGCAGGCACAAGAATTAAAATGGTATACTGATGTAAGAGAGGCAATTACTGTTAGTAATGATTCGCACAAGCCAATGCTGATGTTTTTTACAGGAAGTGATTGGTGCGGATGGTGTATCCGTCTGCAGAATGAAGTTCTAACGACTGCAGAGTTTAAAAAATGGGCTTCAGATAATGTAATTTTGGTTGAATTAGATTATCCAAGAAGAACACCTCAGACTCCTGAGATTAAGAATCAGAATCTTGAATTACAGCAGGCTTTCGGAATTCAAGGATTTCCTACGATTTATTTTACAAGTGCTGAATCTAAAGATGGTAAAGTGAATTTCAAAGGTCTTGGTCAAACAGGATATGTTGCTGGAGGCCCGACTGCCTGGTTGGCAGTTGCTGATGGAATTGTTAATCCGAAGAAATCGTAGCATTAAGCTTCAATATAATATTAAAAAAAATCCCTATACCTTGTGTGTAGGGATTTTTTTTCGTAGGAAAAGTTGCTCATATGGTTTTCGGTATAATTATGGTTTTGTTATTTTATTATAATTAAAAAAACATATAATTCATTTTTTGTATTAATAAAATTTGGAAAATTAAAATATAATGTTAATTTAGTTCCTCTAATCTAACCAAAACCAAATCATATGAACAGAAAATTACTTATCCTACTATTTTTTTTAGGTTCATTTTTATCGCAAGGGCAAAATTTAGTATGGAGAACTAATATGACCGATGCGATTGCCATTAGTAATGAACAAAGAAAACCAATGTTGATTTTATTCACTGCATCTGGTGTACCAGACAATCTCCAAAATGAGATATTCAAAACTCCCGATTTTGCTGTATGGTCCCGTGACAATGTTATTCTGGTAAAACTAGACTTATCAGATTCATCTGCATCTGATAGTGATAAAGAGCAAAATATTAAACTTAAAAATGCTTTTGGTGTTGAAGAATTGCCGGAAGTATGTTTTGCAAGCGCTTCAATACGAAAAAACAAAACTACTTTTAGTGCTTTAGGAAAAATTGCCTATAAACCAGGTGGCGCAAAAGCATGGATATCAGATTCGAATGCGATTTTACATCCGAGTGAGTAATAACGTTAAAAATTAAGTTTCTTAATTTAATTTGTAGAATCCCTTTTCGCTCGTTGAATGAAAAGGGATATTTTTTTTGAGACAGGAAGCTTTCCATCGTTTTTGAATTAAATATGCATTTGAAGCATCAGCTATGATAATTTTCGGATGTAGATTTTTCAAAACACGATCTAAATTAATCTTCGGGGATTGTATCAGGATAAGAATATCTGGTTCAATTGTGTTTTTATAAATACAGGTGCTATCTATCAATAAAATCTTTTTATCATTAAAAAACATGACATTTTTAGTTTTGCTAACTGACTTTAAAATCCCAAAATTCCCAACTAAATAGGAATTTAAAGAGCTGTTTTTTGCAATATTGTCGTTGGTGAAAAGTGCTACATCTTTTCCTTTTTTCTCAGTAATAATTGTTTTTTTCTTCGCATTATAGACAATAAATTCTTGTTGGCTTTGCGTTTCCTTTTTAGTAAATATAAAAGATATTTGAACAAGAATAACTGAAATAAAGACGGCTATTAATTTATTATAACTCGGTTTTTTAAGATAAATCGTGGCTGTGATTACGAGAAAATAAAAAGAAAATAAAAAATATAAATTGAAACTGATATCCGTAATGACGAAGACTTTGAAAGCAGCGATGTAATGAATTATCTGATTGAGAATATAGATGCTTTTTTCAAAAATTTGGATTAAAAATAAAGGGCAATTAGTAAATACAGATATAATCATAACTATAATTCCGACGACCATGATAAATGATAAAACAGGTATAATTAAAATATTGGTTATAAAGAAAAGCCCGGGAAACTGATGGAAATAATATAGACAAAGGGGGAAAGTGCCTATTTGTGCTGCAAACGAAACGGTTAATGCTTCCCAAATATAATTGAGAATTTTATTTTCGGGAGCCCAAATTTGTTTTAGCAATGGCTGTAGCCACAGGATAGAAAATAGCGCAATATAACTTAATTGAAAACCAACATCAAACAGATAGTATGGTTCGAAAAGTAAGATCAATAAAATTGAAACCAATAAGGTGTGATAAGTATTGCTGTTTCTATGCAAATGGTTTCCGAGAGCAAGAAATGAAAACATTACAACTGATCTTAAAACTGGCGGTGAAAGCCCTGAAATAATGGCAAATAGGAATAATGAAATTAAAATCGCAATTAATTTTATCAAAGATCCTTTCTGGGTGTTTGGAATTGGTTTTAAAATAAATAGTATAAATAGCATTATAAAACCAACATGCAGACCTGAGACGGAAAGTACATGAGTTGCTCCTGAATATTGATAATCCTGAATAATATCTGAAGAAATTTCCTGTTGTTGACCCAAAATCAGTGCTAATGCGACATTCATTTCTGCTTTATGGAATTTTGCTTTTTCCAGATTTCGAACTATTCTCGCATTCAGACGAGAGGTGTAAAACCAAATGTCTTTTTTTATTTTTCTGTTGATACTTATTTCATCTTTTGAAACATAAATTTGTCCATATATTTGTTTATTAGAGAGGTATTTATTGTAATCAAATTGATTTGGATTTTTAAGAGGACTATTATGTTGGAGAATAGTTTTTAGCCGAATTAGGTTTCCAATAATTAATTGATTTTTAATGCTGTCTTTTGAGAAGTTTACAATTATTCGCCCTGAATAAGCTTTGTTGTCAATATGTTTTATAATAGCGATGTAACGATCATTATAATCATTGCTTTTTAGCTTTTCGCGTAGAATCAGATTAATATAATGTGGTTTTTCAAAAGCTTCATTATAGTGGATATAATTTGTTTTTTGGAAGGAATCGGTATTGATTAATAGTGCAGTCAGGCCTGTGCATAATGAAATAAAACAAGTGCTTAAGCCAAAAAGGGCATTTAAATTTTTGTTCTTTTTAGGTAGAAAATATAAGATACAAAAGAGGCTGATACTTGCTATTAGAAGTGTCATCGCTGACATAATTGCTGGCTGCCAAAAATAAGAAATCGTAATACCGATAATAAACCAAATTGTAATTTTGGCCAAGGGAAAATCCAATACTTTCATGATCTAAAAGTATTAAAATTTTGTAAGAAAAATAATAAATAATAAAATTATTTATTCTATAATTCTATTAATCTGAACGAAAGAATTTTGATAATAGGATTCTTTTGTAGAGGAAATAATAACACCTTTTGAAGTTGAAGAATGTACAAATTTTATCTCATTTGGATTTACATCTGTAATTAGGCCTACGTGATTAATTTGCTTGCTTTTATTGGTTTTAAAGAAAATTAAATCTCCTCTTTGAGCATCGTCAATGTTGATTATTTTTCCGATTTTAGATTGTTCGTAAGAGCTGCGTGGTAGTTTTATGTTTTCAGATTCGAAAGAAGTGAAAACTAGACCAGAGCAGTCAAAACCACTTTTGGTTGTACCGCCTGCCTTATATTTTACCCCAATATTGTCGGTCGCATTTTCAATTAAATGGTCAACAAGGAGTTTGTTTTCTCGCTTCGTTTCTTTTTTGCTTACAGCATTAGAAGCTGATTTACAAGAAGTAAAAGCAACAGCAAGGAAAAGAAAAATCAGTATTTTTTTCAAAACAAAAGTTTTTAAGATTGCTTTAAATCGGCCACAATAAGTTTTGCCGTTTTTTTACTGGCACCTACACCACCTAATTTCTGTTCTAAAATATCATAATTTTTAAGCAGTTTTTCTCTGTGATTCGGTTCAAGTAATTTTTGAAGTTCTTCTTGGATGCGTTTGGTATTGCATTCACTTTGAATCAATTCGGTTACAACTTCCTGATCCATAATTAGATTGACCAGTGAAATGTATTTTAATGTAATAATACGTTTGGCAATTTGATATGAAATTGAACTTCCTTTATAACAAACCACTTCGGGAACTTTAAAAAGCGCAGTTTCTAATGTTGCTGTTCCTGAAGTTACTAAAGCAGCAGTTGACGAACGAAGTAAGTCGTAGGTTTTATTCGAAACAAATTTGATGTTTTTGTTGCTGATGAATTGCTGATAAAAATCGTATTCCTGACTTGGGGCGCCAGCAATTACAAATTCATAGTCCTGAAAATCATTAACAACACTTAGCATTACACTTAGCATTTTAGTGATTTCCTGTTTACGGCTCCCTGGCAAAACGGCAATTATTGGTTTTTCGCCCAATTGATTTTCACTTCTAAAAACAGCTTCATTAAAAGGAGGCTGATTTTGAATGGCATCAATTAAGGGATGCCCAACGAAATCTACTGGAAAACGATGTTTGTCTTCGTAAAAGCTTTTTTCAAAAGGCAAAATCACAAACATTTTGTCGACATCTTGTTTAATGGCTTTGATTCTGTTTTCTTTCCATGCCCAAATTTGAGGGGAAATATAGTAGTGCGTTTTATAATTGAGCTCTTTGGCCCACTTTGCAATACGCATATTAAAACCCGGATAGTCTATAAAAATGATAACATCAGGTTTGAACTCAGAAATATCTTTTTTACAAAAAGTAATATTGCTTAAAATAGTTTTCAAATTAAAAATAACTTCAACAAAACCCATAAAAGCCAACTCACGATAGTGTTTTACTAAAGTTCCTCCGGCTTTTTGCATTAGATCACCTCCCCAAAATCTAATTTCGGCCTGAGGATCTTCCTCATATAATGCTTTCATTAAATTTGAGCCATGTAAATCTCCAGAAGCTTCACCAGCTATTATGTAGTATTTCATATGATTTTTTTTGAAGGTCTGTTTTAGTTATAAAGGCAGAATTTTTTTTGCAGTACAAAGATAAGATTTAAATAAACAAAGTTGAAATTGCCAGAACAATCACGGCTAAAACAACGCCGCGAGCCATTAATTCCTTGTCCTTTTTAAGAAGAATAAGAAAAACAGCAAGGTCTAAAAGAGTTCCTAAAGTGATTATTTTTCCTAAATAACCATAATGTTTTATAGTTTGAATTCCTGACGAAAGATCAAAAGTTGTAAAAAATGTAATAAACAAATAACTACCAAGAAGAGCAGTAAAAATTCCGATAATAAAACCAATAAGAATGTCTTTTTTATTCATTTAATTTCCATGTATTAAGTTGTTGCATAGTATGATGTGCTGTTAAATCAAATTGTACGGGAACTACTGAAACGTAACCATTTTCCAAAGCCCATTCATCAGTATCTTCACCTTTGTCTTCGTTTACAAATTTGCCGGTAAGCCAGTAATAATCTTTCCCAAATGGAGTTTGTCGTTTGTCAAATTTCTGAGCGTAATACGCTTTCGCCTGACGACAAATTTTAATTCCTTTGATTTCGTTTTCTTTTAATTTTGGAAAATTAACGTTTAACACGACGCCTTTTGGTAATTTGTTTTCCAGAGTTTCTAAGGTTATTCTTTTTACGAAAGATTTAATGGGCCCAAAATCCGCATTCCAATCAAAATCTAACAATGAAAATCCAATTGCCGGAATTCCTTCAATTCCAGCCTCGACTGCAGCACTCATTGTTCCGGAGTAAATTACATTTATAGATGAATTAGATCCATGATTAATTCCGGAAACGCATAAGTCAGGCTTTCTTTTCAAAATTTCATTTACTGCCAATTTTACGCAATCTACGGGTGTGCCTGAACAACTGTATTCATCAATAAAATCATCTTCTTTAGAGATTTTATCCAGAAATAAGGTGTTGTTGATCGTGATGGCATGCCCCATAGCGCTTTGCGGTTTGTCCGGAGCTACTACAACAACTTCTCCAATAGTTTCCATAACGCTAATCAAAGCTCTTATTCCAGGGGCTAAAATTCCGTCGTCATTAGTAACTAATATTAAAGGTCTTTCATTTTTCATGCCTGAATGTCATTTATGAATTGTCAAAATTAAAGCTTCTTAAAGCAAATGTAGTAACAGATTTTGGTAGAATACTAACAAATAAATAAAAATTGTCAACTAAATTAAAGAACGTTTACGTGCATTAAACATTTTTATATCTTTAACAAAAAATTATAGTGAACTTGGCTTTCGTGGCATAGTTTTTACCGTAACTTAGATTAAAAAATTGATGAATGCTATTATTAAATTTATGAAAAGAAATTATAAAATACTTATAGCCGTATTATGCTTGTCATTAACCTTATTTGCGTTTAAAATAAATGCAGATAAGCAGGAAGATCCGGACCCAAACAGAGATAAAACACTTTTAGAATTACTTGCATTTGTTATTGAAAAAGGACACTATAGTCCGGCAGAAATAAATGATGATTTTTCTAAAGGAATTTTTAAAGACTATATTGAAGCTTTAGATCCTTCAAAAAGATTCTTTTTACAGTCTGATATTGATGAGTTTAAGCAATATGAGTTACAGTTAGATGATCAGTTTCTGAACAAGGATCTGACATTCTTTAATCTTACATATACAAGATTGATGAAGCGTATGGAAGAAAGCAAAAAACGTTATAAGGCGATTTTGGCGCAACCTTTCAATTACAATGTTGATGAGACTTTTAATGCAGATTATGAGCATCTTCCTTATGCTAAAAATGCAACAGAAATCAACGAAAGATGGAGAAAACAAATCAAATTATCTACACTTTCTTCTCTTGTTACAAAGCAAAAATTAGAAGAAGATAAAAAGAAAACAGATCCTGCTTATAAAGCAAAATCTTTTGAAACTTTAGAGAAAGAAACCCGTGAAAGTTCATTAAAATCATTAGATGATAATTTCGGTGTAATTAAAGATTTGAATAAAGAAGACTGGTTTTCTGTTTACGTAAATTCAATAATGACTCGTTTTGATCCGCATACAAGTTATTTTGCGCCGGAAGATAAAGATCGTTTTGATGTAAATATCAGTGGAAAATTAGAAGGAATTGGTGCCAGATTAATTAAGAAAAACGACTTTACCCAAATTGACGAATTAATTTCTGGTGGCCCGGCATGGAAAGGAAAACAACTTGAAGCTGGTGATTTAATTTTGAAAGTGGCACAAGGAAATGAAGAGCCTATAGATGTTGTAGGAATGCGTTTGGATGATGTTGTGAAAAAAATTAAAGGACATAAAGGAACTGAAGTAAAACTTACAGTTAAAAAAGTAGATGGTAGTATTAAAGTGATTTCAATTATTAGAGACGTTGTTGAAATTGAAGAAACTTACGCTAAATCTAGTATTGTAGAAAGAAACGGATTGAAATACGGAGTAATTTATTTACCTAAATTCTATATTGATTTTGAAAATAAAGACGGTCGTGACGCCGGGAAAGATATCGCACTTGAAGTAGAAAGACTGAAAAAAGAAGATATCAACGGAATCGTTCTTGATGTTCGTGATGATGGTGGTGGATCTTTGTCCACAGTGGTTGATATTGCAGGTTTATTTATTGAAGAAGGACCAATTGTTCAGGTAAAATCTGCCGGCAAAAAGAAAGAAGTTCTATACGATAAAGATAAAAAAATCGAGTGGGACGGACCATTAGTAATTATGGTTAACAGTTTCTCAGCTTCTGCGTCAGAGATTTTGGCGGCGGCAATTCAGGATTACAAACGTGGAGTAATTATTGGAAGTAAACAAACTTACGGAAAAGGTACTGTACAGAACGTTTTAGATTTGAATCAATTTGTTCGTAATGCAAATTATGGAGACTTAGGTGCCTTGAAAATTACAGGTCAAAAATTCTATAGAATCAATGGAGGATCAACACAGTTAGAAGGTGTTCATAGTGATGTAGTAATGCCAGATCGCTACGCTTACCTTAAAATGGGAGAACGTGATATTGATAATGCTATGCCTTGGGATAAAATTGATCCTGCTGATTACAGTACCTGGACATCAAATGAAAAATTCAATCAGGCAATTGCGAACAGTAGAAATAGAATTGCTGGAAATGCACAGTTTAATTTAATTGAAGATAATGCTAAATGGATTGACGTTAAGAGCAAAGAAAATACGTATAGTTTAAACATCGATAGTTTTAAAGCAACTCAGGAACAAGTTGAGAATGAAGGTAAAAAATACAAACCAATTTTAGAATACAAAAACAATTTGGTTTTTAAATCATTACCTTATGAAGAACTTGAAATGAATAGTGATGCAACATTAAAAGAAAAAAGAGAAGCTTGGCATCAGGCATTATCTAAAGATGTATATGTGGAAGAAGCATTGAATGTTTTAGATGATTTACAGACTAAGAGTTATGTAAAAAATGGTGTCGCTCCTAAAATGAAAAAAGATAAGTTAGTAAAATCTTAATTTTAGAAGAACAACAATCATTATAAAAACGCTCCAAAAAAAATAAACTTTTTTGGAGCGTTTTTTTGTAAGTTTAATCTATAAAATAAATCCTGTAAATGAGAAATTATATTTTGTTAAGTTTGATTGGTTTTGTGTTGGTTGCTTGTAAAAAAGAAGCAACGAATGAAAATTATAAAAGCGAAGTGAAGGAACTACAATCGAATTTTGTTTCCAATCAGAGTGAAAAAGGGCCAGTTTATACTATTGCTTATTTGCCAACTTCAACAACCAGACAAATTGTAAAGCATCAATATTATACACTTTCTTATAATGAAAAATTCGAACAGGCGGAATGGGTTGCTTATGAATTGAAAAAGGAATATCTGAAAAATAATGATTTTAAAAGGCCTTACTTTATTGAAGATCCAAAAGTAACGACAGGTTCAGCAGATTGGAGGAATTATAAAAAATCTGGCTATGATAAAGGGCATCTTTGTCCGGCCGGCGATATGGAGTTTAACGAAAATGCTTATAACGACACTTTTTTTACTTCAAATATTTCACCTCAAAAACACGATTTTAATAGCGGGATCTGGAATAGACTTGAACAGAAAACACGTTATTGGGCTGAAAAATACAATGATATTTTTGTGGTAACTGGAGGGATTTTGAAAGGTTCAGACAAAAAAATAGGGACAGAAAAAGTGGCTGTCCCTAAATATTTTTATAAAATCATTTTAGCTAAATCCGGAAAAGAACACAAAGCAATTGCATTTTTGATTCCGAATGAAGATAGCGATAAGTCACTTTACGATTTTGTTGTTCCGATTGAAACACTTGAAAAAATGACCGGAATTGATTTCTTTCCGAATTTGAAAAACTTAAAAAGTAGTCAGAGCTTTTAATTCAGCGATAGTTTGTGTCGGGTTTTCAGCTTTAAATACAAAACTTCCTGCAACTAAAACATCTGCTCCGGCTTCTACTAATTGTTTTGCATTTTTGCTTGTTACACCACCGTCAATTTCAATAATTGTTGAAGCGTTTTTGCGATTAATCAAACCTTTTAGTTTCTGAACTTTTGCATAAGTATTTTCGATAAATGATTGTCCTCCAAAACCAGGATTCACACTCATAATACAAACTAAGTCAATATCGTTGATTACGTCTTCTAATAGGTCAATATTAGTATGAGGATTGATGGCAACTCCTGCTTTCATTCCTTCGGCTTTTATTGCTTGTAAAGTTCTGTGTAGGTGGGTGCAAGCTTCGTAATGTACGCTTAAAATGTTTGCTCCTAAATCAGCAAAAGTTTTAATGTATCTGTCAGGATCAACAATCATTAAATGTACATCGATCGTTTTTTTTGCATGTCTTGAAATTGCTTCTAAAACAGGCATTCCGAAAGAGATATTTGGAACAAAAATTCCATCCATAATATCAATATGAAACCAATCAGCCTGACTGTTATTAATCATTTCGATATCGCGTTGTAAATTGGCAAAATCAGCTGCAAGAACAGAAGGAGCAATAAGTGTATTTTTCATTGTGTGTAGTTGTGTGTGTTATTTTTTGCAAAGATAAATTTTTTAACCGCAAAGTGCGCAAAGGTTTACGCAAAGTTTATCTAACCACAAAGGCCACAAAGATTACACAAGGTTTGCAAAGAATTTTCGTAAGTTTTGTTAAAAAACACAGAGTTCACAAAGCTTTGCGAACTCTGTGTTTTTCAACATTCCATAAGATAAAAAAATCTTTGTGCGCTTTGTGGTAAAAAAAATCCAACCCGATAATAAATAAAAAACTCCGGTAATCAGCCGGAGTTTCAATCATCAATCAAAAAACGAACAGTCAATCAAACTGTTGTTTGCTTTGAGGTCCAATATAGGCAGTTTCGCAATAAATTCCAAATTCCAAAAAAATAATTGGAATTTGGAATTTCTAGTATTGGACTTTTGGGATTTACCCAAGATAAGTTTTAAGAATTTTACTTCTTGAAGTATGTTTTAATCTACGGATTGCTTTTTCTTTAATCTGACGTACACGCTCACGAGTTAAGTCGAAAGTTTCTCCAATTTCTTCTAATGTCATTGGGTGCTGATCGCCAAGACCAAAATACAAACGAACTACATCAGCCTCTCTTGGAGTTAATGTTTCTAATGAACGCTCTATTTCAGTACGTAATGATTCATGGATTAATTCTCTGTCAGGGTTTGGAGATTCTCCTGAACGTAAAACGTCATAAAGGTTAGAATCTTCTCCTTCAACAAGAGGTGCATCCATTGATAGGTGACGGCCAGAGTTTTTCATAGACTCTTTTACGTCATTTACAGTCATGTCAAGTTCTTTTGCAATTTCTTCAGCAGAAGGCGGACGCTCATTAGATTGCTCTAATAAAGCATACATTTTGTTGATTTTATTGATAGAACCAATTTTGTTTAATGGTAAACGTACAATACGTGATTGCTCTGCTAACGCCTGAAGAATCGATTGACGGATCCACCAAACTGCGTACGAGATAAATTTGAAACCACGAGTTTCATCAAAACGTTGAGCCGCTTTAATTAATCCTAAGTTTCCTTCGTTAATTAAATCAGGAAGTGTTAATCCTTGATTTTGATATTGTTTAGCAACCGATACTACGAAACGTAGGTTGGCTTTTGTAAGTTTTTCTAAAGCTCTTTGATCACCAGCCTTTATTCTTTGTGCTAATTCTACCTCTTCGTCAGCGGTAATTAGGTCAACTTTTCCGATTTCTTGTAGATATTTATCTAACGATGCAGTTTCACGATTAGTTACCTGCTTGGTGATTTTAAGTTGTCTCATTTTCTTGTCTCCTTATTTTTAAAGTGTACAATGGTTATACGTAAGGAGTAACAATAAAGTTACAATATTTTTCAATAAAAATAAAAATCCCGTTTCAGTTCTTCGAAACGGGATTTTTTATTTTGATAATCATGGGTTTAATTAGTTGAAGAATCTTTTACTTCAATGGTTTCTTTTAAAGAAACTGGTATACCTGTTTTCGTAAATCCTTCTAATATTATTTCAAATGTTCCTGAAATATCTGATGTGTAAAATGAGTTATTGTTATCATTACTAAATTTTACATCAGGATTCCAGAATAATTGATTTCTAAAATCAGGAATTCGTGCATTATCAGTTGCATTTGAGTAATCTATTCTATTATATATTTTTTTTGGCAATGGTCTTAAAACGGTTGGTTTTATCATATAGCTGCCACTTTGCGTGCTTTTAAAATCTTTATCAAATGTGGTAAAACTAATTAGGCCATTGAAAGATTTTGGTCCTATATAATATCTTCCAACGATTAGCTCAATTTTATAAACATTCTTCATGCTATATGAAAACAGTTCCGTTTGATTTTCCAAATACAATCCATCAACTAAAACTAATGCAGATTCTGGCAATTGTGGAAAAACAGATGGGTCAGTTACATGCAAATAGAATTTATCTTCTTTTTGTTTATGATAGATTTCGGTTGCAACTTCCGTAATTGTTTCTTTAAGTGTTTTAAATCTTGTAAAATCATCTAACACATATTCTTTAGCAAGAGGGGAATAAAACGGTTCAATTACCTCCGGTTTCAAAACATTATCTACCTTTTTGTGGAAATAAGCATTTTCTATTTGACTTGAGACAGAGCGATCTAAAATACTTTCTTTTATCGTATAAGATAAATTTGTGTTTGATTCTGATGTCAGTTTTGAGTAATCAATCTCTGGAGCATTGTCTATAGTAATATTAAAGTTACTTGCATTTTCATCCAGTATTTGAATCTTAATATCAGAGGTGTAATATGGTTTACCAATATAAAAAATAAAATTCCCTTCAGCGTCCGTTGTTGCTACTTTAAAAGCAAACGATTTACCAGGTAATGATAATCCAACGTTTACATTTTCAAGTTTATCTGTATTGTTTTTTGATATAATTTTACCGGAAATTATTTCTCCTCGCAATTCAGGCAAGATGATTTTCTTTTCCGGGTTTTGCGTATCAATTAATTTTGGGCTCGGTAAATTAGCTGCAAATTTTTCAGATGAAATCTGAGTTTTCGACGGAATATTATCTAATTTTCTAACGGATAAAGAGTACGTTCCATCTTCAAAAGCTTTATTTGAAGCTTTAATTTTTAAGTCTACTAATTCACGGTTTGTAAATGTTTTTTTATTCAGCTCAAATTTTACATTTTCATTAGTGCGACTGTTTTCTGTCGAAATATTTTGATTACTATTAGATGCTGAATTACTGCTTAAAACATTTTCTGTATCGCCTTTTTCAGTTGTTTTATACGGATTAATGATATTAATTGGTATTTGAAACAATTCTGAAACAGGTTGATTTAGCATCCAATTGGTATACCCTATCAGTTTATAATTTCCGGTTTTTAAGGTTGTAGGTATAAAATAATCCCCTTGACCGGAGCCTTTTTCCAGAAATATTTTAGTTTTAAAAACAGATTTTTTGCTATCATCCACTAATTCTACATAAGCAACTTTACTAATGTTGCTCGCTGTTTTATCAGATGATTTTATACAATAGATTTTGTATAGCAATGTTTCTCCAGAAACAAATGTTGTAGCATTTGCATGAACAAAAACTGTTTCATCCAGCGGGATTATTTGTTGTGCATTTATTAATTGTGTACTAATAAGCACTAAGAATACGATAATGTGTTTTAGTTTATCCAAAATGGTGGTATTATGTTAGACGAAAATGTTGTGCAGTCTCCGCATACGGCGTCAACTAGTTTATATCGAATGCCAGTGTTTCTGACATAAGTTTGCAGGTTTTGTTCAATATTATAAATCATAGAATCGCCATTACATCCTTCTGAACTAAAGCAGAATAAATAATCGACATCAAAACAAGGATTGAAATATGGAGCGGGTTTTCCTGGGAAAAAATCACTGTAATTGAAAAATATTCTCTGCTCTGATACTGACGTGACATCAAAATAACCAATGACTTTTGTTGCAGAATCAGTAATGCATTTTATATTTCCGGAAATCACTCCAGGTTGCTTTGGCGACAAAATGGTGGCAGAGCTTGCAATGTCTCTCATTATTTTATGAAAACTATAAGCCTCGTAATTTTCTACATATTGTTTTACTAAAATACTATATCTGTGTCCAATAATGTAATTGTCCTCTTGAATAAATCGGATTGGGTAATTTATGCGATCCTCAGATTGGTCAGTGGTGTTTACCAATAGTATATCTGTTGAGTTTTTGGTTGTGTAACAGGTTTTAGTATTAGGGTCATTTTCAATAAGCTTTACACTTTCTGGTCCAGTTGCAACTACTTTTAGCGAAGACCAGCTCGGTGCTATAATTTTGTAAGTTTCCTCATATTCATATCGATAATATTGAGAAGTTCTCTTAGGGTCGTAACTATTAACGTTAATTTGAATACCTGTTTCGTTGTCTTTATTGGTAGCGATTGACGGCACGACACTTGTAATTGGGCTTACAGTTGGTAAAGTTTCCGGCGCTGATTCATATATTTTTCCGTCTTTTGTTTTGATTGACAGCGTGTATTTTCGATCTGGCAAAATTTGAAAAGGTGATTGTGACTGATATATCCCAGCATTTTCTGCAAATACATATAGATTGTTTTGGTCGTCCTTAACAATTACCATGGCACCAGTTTCTGTTTGAATCGTTTTGTCTTCTAATTTAGAAGTTTTAGTGATTTTTATTTGTTGATTTTTTAATTCATTGGTCAATGTGGCTTCCACTACAATTGCTTCTTCATACGTGTTAGTAAGTAATGGAAATGTCTCTGTGCATCCGTTGAAAAGGATGGACGCTAGTATAAGAAGGATAATATTATTTATTTTTTGATGCAACATTATTTAACAAAATCTATTTATATTTTTTTATTCAATCCAAAATGGAGGTACTACATTCGATGAAAAAGAGGTGCAATCTCCGCAGACAACTGGGGTAAATGTATATCTTAAACCTGCGTTACTAATATAGGTCATTAAGTTTTCTTCGATAGTGTATATCATACTGTCGCCATCACAGTTTGGACCTCGGAAACAGAAATTAAAAAATGTGTCATTGCAAGGATCAAAATATGGTGCAGGTTTTCCTGGGAAAAAATCACTATAATTAAAAAATATTCTTTGCTCTGAAACTGAAGAGACATCAAAATAACCAATAACCTTAGTCTTCGAATCGCTAATACATTTTATGTTTCCAGCAATCACTCCGGGTTGCTTCGGAGACAAAATACTCGCAGAACTTGCAATATCCCTCATTGTTTTATGAAAAGTATAAGCGGCTAAATTTTCTACATATTGTTTTACTAAAATGCTGTATCGGTGACCTATTATATAATTTTCTTCATCAATGAAGCGAATAGGAAGGTCAACACGGTCTTCTGCTAAATCAGTTGTTGTATGTAAAATAATATCAGTTGAGTTTTTGGTTGAATAACAGATTCTGGAATCAGCTGAATTTGGGATTACTTGTACTGATTCCGGACCGGTTACAATTACTTTATATGGCATCCATCTCGGAGTGACAATTTTATAAGATTCTTCATATTCAAATCGATAGTATTTTGAAGTGTTTTTTGGGTCGTAACTTTGTACGTTAATTTGAATTCCTGTTATATTGTCTTTATTTGTTATTAATGTTGGGACAACATTTTGTATTGGTGATACAGTTGTTAATGTTTCAGGTGATGATTGATAAACTTTGCCATCAGTAGTTTTAATTTGTAAAGTATATTGTCTTTCTGGCAGTATTTGGAATGCTGTTTTAGATTTGTATGAACCTGAATTTTCTTCAAATTGATACTCATTATTTTGATTGTCTTTGATAGTTACAATTGCTCCTTTTTCAGTTTGAATTTGGTTGTCTTCAAACTTGGATGTTTTGGTGATTTTTATTTCCTGAGTTTTAAGCTCGTTTGTTAATGTCGCTTCGACAACTATTGCTTCCTCATACGTATTCGTTAATAGAGGATATGTTTCCGTACAGCTTTGTACGAAAAAAGAGAGTAAGAGAATACAAAATATTTTATTTAAAGACATGATATTGAATTGTTTCTTGCTTGGAAATCGTTAAATATTTTCCGTATTTTTTATTTTTATTTTTTTAATCTATCCAGAACGGTGGTTTTATATTTGAAGAGAAAGAAGTACAATCTCCGCAAGCCGTATAGACCCAGTAATTAGATAGAGCGGGCATAAAAAAGATTATTCTGCCCCGTTCTAAATCGCCTTTATAATCGTTAAACAAAACATGTGTACAAGGGTTACCGGAACTAATAACATCGGTATAGCAAAATGGGGTACAATCTTCAACATATGGAGGAGGTGCTTCATTTGGAAACAAATCTTCATAGTTAAAATAAAGTCTGTCTGATGATACAGAAGCAACATCGAAATAACCTAAAACTTTACTTTTAGAATTATCTACTGCTCTAATATTTCCTAATAAGATTCCGGGTTGTTTAGGAGATGTAATGCTCTGAGTGCCTGACATTTCTTTCAAAGATCTGTAATAGGTGTATGCTCCTAAACTTTCTATATATTGTTTTACAAAAATACTGTATCTTGTTGTTATTATGTAGTTTTTGTTACTTATAAAACGAACGGTATAATTGGTACGGTCTTCATTTTGATCATTTGTATTTGTTAAAAGGATATCTGTACTTTTCTTGTCACCATAGCAAACTCTGAGATCAGGACTATTTACTCCGGGCACAAGTACGTTATTTTTATCCAGTGTCATTGAAGCTGATGTCCATTTAGGAGCAATTATCTTATAGGTTTCCTCGTATTCATATCTATAATAATTAGATTTTCGGTTAGGATCATAACTGACAACTTTTATAGCGACTCCTCTTTGATCATCTTGAGTTTCTACACTTGCATTTAACTCTTGTATTGGATTTACAGTAGTGAGGGTTTCTGGTGACGATTCAAATGATCTTCCATCCGCAGTTTTAATATGCAATTGATATTTTCTATCCGGTACGGCTTGAAATTCGATCGTTGAAATATATTTTTCACCATTATCTTTAAAATCATATTGATTTCCTCCATCATCAGTTATAAAGACTTGTGCTCCAATTTCTGGCTGATATTTTTCGTCTTCAAATTTTGCCGTTTTTGTAAGTTTTATTTCTTGAGTTTTAAGTTCATTTGTTATGGTTGTTTCTACCACTAATGCCTCTTCATAAGTATTAGTCAGTAAAGGATATGTTTCCGTACAGCCTTGTATAAAAAAGCATACTGTAAGTATATATAATATTTTATTTATAGGCATTATATTAATATGTATTTGGTATAGTTTTCATTCTGTTTAAGAATGGACTCTATATTGTTTTTTTGACCTTCAACTCAGTAGATTCTTTTAATCTATCCAAAATGGAGGTTTTAAATTTGAAGCAAATGTGGTACAATCTCCGCAAGGAGCATTTACCCAAAAAATAAATTGCTCACCATGTAATAAATAATTTATGGAATTAGACAATATACCATCTGCATAACTTCCTTCATGCGTACACGGAACAGGATTGAATGGATATCCGGCATAACAAAACTCTGTGCATTCTGTGTAATAGGGAGGAGGAGGTGCTCCTGGAAATAAATCTGAATAATTAAAATAAATCCTTTCGGTCGATACAGAAGTTACATCAAAATAACCCACTATTTTGCTGTTAGAATTGTTTACAGATCTTATATTGCCTAACAAAATCCCTGGCTGTGTAGGAGATAAAGCAGTTCCTGATCCTGAAATTTGTTTTAAAGTACTATAATAGGTATAGGCATTTAAGCTTTCGACATATTGTTTTACTAAAATACTATACCTTGTTGTAATAATATAATTCTGATCGCTGATAAAACGGATTAAATAATCTAACCGATCTTCGCTCAACTTATTTGTGCTTTCCAAAAGCAAGTCAGTGCTTTTTTTGTATCCGTAACAAACTTTTGTTTCAGGTGAATTTGGAACAAAAGAAACCGATCCATTTTTTTCTACAACTGCTTTAGTCGGAACCCATCTGGGAGTAACTATTTTATACGTTTCCTCATATTCGAATCTATAATAATTAGATTGCTTATTAGGGTCGTAACTATTGACTCTTATACTAACTCCTGTTTTGCCATCTTTGGTTTCAACTGCGGCTTTTACATCTTGCATAGGATTTATGGCTGGAAGGGTTTCTTGTGATGATTCAAAAGATCTTCCGTCCTTCGTTTTAATATGCAATTGGTATTTTTTTTGAGGTACAGCTTGAAATTCAATTTCGGAAACATATCTGTCACCATCATCTCTAAAGTTGTAATGATTGCCTGCATCGTCTGTTACGCTAACTTCTGCTCCACTTTCCGGGAGATAGCTTTCATCTTCAAATTTTGCCGTTTTTGTAAGTTTTATTTCCTGGATTTTAAGTTCATTTGTTATGGTTGCTTCCACGACTAGTGCTTCTTCATAAGTATTAGTCAGTAATGGATATGCTTCGGTACAGCTATTGCAGACAATAGCCAATACCGCAAACAAAACAATATTTATTAATTTCAGATTTTTCACTCTTTAAAATTTGAAATTATAAGTAATACTTGGAACAGGTATAGAGAATATAGACGTTTTATATCCTTTTACTTTTCCGCTTTGATCAGTTACAAAGTAAATAGAATATGGATTATTTCTGCCTAAGACATTATAAACTGAAATGTTCCAGAAACTATGAGCTAATTTTTTTATTTTATGATTTCCTTCAATGTTTACTCCGATATCTAGACGAATATAGTCAGGGATTCTGTAGGCATTTCGATCACTATATAATGTATAATCAGCATTTCCATAGTGAAAAGTTCCTATCGGGTAAGTTATTGGTCTTCCTGTTTGATATAAAAAGTTAGTAGACAAGCTGTAACGTTTTGTAAATTTATAATTTAAAATAGCACTCAAATCATGAGGTTTGTCAAAATTTGCTGGGAAATAGTCTCCATTATTTACAATCTCTGAGCTAAATTGGCTATCCAGTTTAATAAAGGTACGAGAGTAAGTATAGCCAATCCAGCCATTTAATCGTCCAATGTTTTTCTTTATTAAAAATTCAATTCCATAAGCTTTACCTTCACCTTGCAGAAGCTCCGTTTCAACATTCTCGTTTAGTAAAAGCTGGGCACCAACTTTATAATCAAGAATGTTTTTCGATCTTTTGTAATATCCTTCAAGGCTAAGTTCGTATTCCTCATCTTTTAGATTTTTAAAAAGACCTAACGAAACTTGTTGTGCACTTTGTGGGGCTACATTTGCATCAGACAATTTCCATGTGTCTGTTGGAGATTGAGTTACGTTGCTTGATAAAAGGTGAATGTACTGTCTTGTCATGTCAAATCCAGCTTTTATAGAGAAATCTTCTGTAAAGAAATATCTTGCCGCTAAACGAGGTTCTAGACCGCCATAGGTTTTTGTCACCTCATTTTTCGCATAGTGTTCAGTGCCAATTACTGTTTCATCGCTAAGAGGTAAGCCTGGTTGGTAAACGTTTACATTGGCTTCTCCTAAAGCTGCATAATAGGAGTATCGCAATCCTAAATCGATAAGTAATTTATCGCTAAATTTATAACTGTCGGCAAAATAAACTGCCGATTCCAAGGCTCGTTCCTTTTCAATATCAGTTGCTATTAAAGTAGCTTCTGGCTTAGTAGGATGTTGGTAACCTGGTGAAATGTTATATAATTTGCTCGCAATTCCATATGAAAATGTATGCTTAGGATTAAGTACATAATTAAATTTTAACTGTAATTGTGATTCGTTTACTTTGTATCCGAAGTCAAAAGAGTTAATATCTGCTGAGTCATAATCAATATTAAACTTATACTCACTATTTGTAAAAATTAATGCAGCTTTGCTTTTTTTGCTGAATGAATGATCCCATTTTACCGAAGCAAGTCTGTTGCTGTATTTGTAAATAGAGTCAGAGCTTAGACTAAAGCGGTCATGACTATAATACATTGTAGCTTCTAAATTATTATTGCTGTTGATTGCATTGTTGTATTTTAGAATTCCATCATAAAATCCGGCTTCACTATTTTTTAAATCTTCATTATCTAAAGATTTTAAAATCCAGTCTGAATATGTTGCGCGACCTCCAAAGATAATGCTTGATTTATTTTTTTCAATTGGCATGCTAAGAGTAAGATTTGATGTTATTGGGCCAATAGCGCCTTCTCCTGAAAATTTTTCCGGATTTCCATTTTTTGTTGCAATATCAAATACAGAAGACAATCTTCCACCAAAATCAGCAGGTATACTACCTTTGTAGATGTCAGCTTTTTTTGCAGTGTATGGATTAATAGCCGAAAAGAAACCTAAAAAGTGTTGCGGATTATACAAAACGGCATTGTCTAACAGAATTAAATTCTGATCATCTTTTCCACCTCTAACGTTAAATCCCGCTGATCCTTCGCCAGTAGTTTTGATACCGGGAAAAGTAGTTGCAACCTTTAATATATCTCTTTCTCCAAGGATTAACGGAACATTTTTAATTCCCTCGATATCTATTGAAACTAATCCCGAAACAGCGGTTTCCGTTTGTCTTTGGCCTTTCTTTTTAATGACAACTTCGTCTAATTGATTTGATTTCTCATTAATGTTAACATCAAAAGTACCATTGTCATAAACCATTAAAGTTTTTACAACTTGTTTATGGCTTAAAGATTTAATTTCAATAACATTTATTCCTCTTGGTAGTTGTAAGCTATAATTTCCATCAGGATCAGTTGAGGTATTTATGTTCTTATTTCGAACAGTAATGTAAATGTTTGGCTCAGGTTTACCAGTTTCAGCATTTTTAATAGAACCGGAAACGGTATAACTTTTTTTACCAACTTCTTTATTTTCTTTACCGATAAATACTATAGACGCCTTTTTAGTTACACTATAATTGTTTAGTGAATCGTATTGTTGATAGAAAACAGGATTATCACCATTATTGCCTGCATTGTTTTGATCGCTAGTGGCAATAGGAGCATCCTTGAAATAATTTGAAGGCAAGTCATCGTGAATCGTATTGTTAAGTGTTAAGATCACTTTGTTTTTCAATACAATAAAATTCAAATCAGTTTTATTTAAAATTTTATCCAGTAAGTCATCAATTTTAATATCTGTATAGGTGCCAGATATTAATGTTTTGTTTGAGCTAACCCATGTTGGATCAAAATAAAATTTGTACGATGTTGAAGATTCAATAGATTTTAGAGCATTTTCTAAAGTAGAATCTTTAAATGTAATAGTTAATTTCTCATTCGTATTTTGGGCAAAAGATAATTGAAAAGAGAATAAGAGAACTAAGGCGAGTAGAATTTTTTTCATTTGTCTTATTTAGTTTGAACAGAAATAGAGTTATTAATATATTTCATCAAATTTGTCATAAATTGATTTAAGTCAGATTTTTTTAATTCTCTGTTCATTAGATAAAACCCATTGATTTGCTTTTTTTGTTCCGGAAAAAGATTAACAACATCACTTTTGTCATTTATTTTGTAAATCTTGTTTTTCAAGTCAAGAAAGAAAGAAGTGTTTTCTTTATAGATATAATATACACCACCATCATTAATTCCTTTTTGTTGGTCTTTATGATGTTTAATATAAAATATAAAATCGGAAGCGATTTTATTTTCTTCGTAATATCCTGTACTGAATTCTGGAACAGCATTATCTTTTCTGTCAATTCTTATAAAAGTTTTGCCCTTAATCGAGAAAGATTGAACTTTGCTGCTAATTACATTGAGTCCCATATTCTCGGATGCCTGCGGTGGATTTAAAACTAAAATATCTCGGTATATATCATATTTTAGTTTTACGTTATAATACGCTTGATTCTCATAAATAAGAATTCCTGATTCATATTTATCATCAATGTAATACATGTTATTCTCCCCAACTGTTCGGTAGGGATTGGTATGAAGTGTACCGTTAATAATGTCAAGATCTTTGTCGTTAATAGCCTGATCAAACCATTTGTAGGTTGAAATATCTGCATTGGTTTGGCTGTAAATCGTCGAAAAGTTTAAGAATAATCCAAATATTAAAAGAAATAAGGATCTTTGTTGGTGATTTTTCAAAGGATTGGTAGATTTTAATGTTTTTGGTTGGTTGAACTCAAAAGTATTAAAAAAAAATCTTAAAAATCATGAACAATTGTTAAAATGTAATAAAATATTTATAATTGAAAACGAAAAACCCCAATTCAAGTAAATGAATTGGGGTTTTCTATGAATAAACCTTTAGTAAACTAAGATCTGATTACTCTTTTTTCTCCTCACGTGGAGGTCTTTGTAAAAGTGCTTTTCTTGACACTTTTTCTTTTTTGGTTTTAGGATCAACACCTAGGTATTTCACTTCAAAAACATCGCCCATGTTTACAACATCAGCTACGTTTTCAGTGCGTTCCCAAGCTAGCTCAGATACGTGTAATAAAACTTCATTTCCTGGTGCAGCAGTGTATTCAACAACAGCTCCAAAATCTAACATTTTAATTACTTTCACTTCGTAAGCTTCTCCCATTTGTGGTTTGAAAGTGATTGACTTAATTTTAGCCAATACTGCTTCAATTCCAGCAGGATCTGTACCTAAGATTTCGATAACACCTTGCTCGTCAACTTCGTTGATAACAATAGTTGTTCCGGTAGCTTTTTGTAATTCCTGAATTACTTTTCCACCAGGTCCGATCAATGCTCCAATAAAGTTTCCAGGAATAGTTCTGGTAATGATTTTTGGTGCGTGAGCTTTTACATCAGCTCTTGGTGCAGCAATAGTTTCAGTTAATTTTCCTAAAATATGTAAACGTCCTTCACGTGCTTGCCCTAAAGCTTGCTCCATGATGTCATAACGTAATCCATCAATTTTGATGTCCATTTGACAAGCTGTGATACCGTCAGCAGTTCCGGTTACTTTAAAGTCCATATCTCCTAAGTGATCTTCATCACCTAAAATATCAGACAATACAGCAAATTTCTCACCGTCAGTAATTAATCCCATAGCAATTCCAGAAACTGGTTTTACCATTTGGACTCCAGCATCCATCAAAGCCATTGTACCAGCACAAACTGTTGCCATAGAAGAAGAACCATTAGATTCTAAAACTTCAGAAACAATACGGATAGTATAAGGACAATCAGCAGGAATCATATTTTTCAAAGCTCTTTGAGCTAAGTTACCGTGACCAACTTCTCTTCTTGAAGTTCCTCTTAATGGTTTTGCTTCACCAGTTGAGAAAGGAGGGAAGTTATAGTGTAAGTAGAATTTCTCTTCACCTTGTTCAGATGGAGAATCAATTTGGTTAGCTTCTCTAGAAGTTCCAAGAGTTACTGTAGCCAATGCCTGAGTTTCTCCACGTGTAAATAAAGACGAACCGTGAACTCTTGGTAAATAATCAGTTTCACACCAGATTGGTCTGATATCTGTAGTTTTTCTACCGTCTAAACGAACGCCTAATTCTAACACTACGTTACGAACAGCTTCTTTGTTTGTTTTATAGAAATATTTAGAAACTAAATCTCCATCAGCAGCCAATTCTTCTTCAGTAAATAAAGCTTTAACTTCTTCTTTTACTTCAGCAAATGCAGCACTTCTTTCGTGTTTAGCAGATCCAACTTTTGCAATAGCATAAATTTTATCGTATGCAGCAGCTTTTACTTTTTTATAGATTTCTTCGTTTTCTTTCTCACCTTCGTAAGTACGAATTTCTTTTTTGCCAAAAGCAGCTTGTAAACGCAATTGCGCTTGAATTTGAACTTTAATAGCTTCGTGAGCAAATTTAATTGCCTCAACCATTTCAGCTTCTGAAATTTCTTTCATCTCTCCTTCAACCATTGCAACTGAGTCCAAAGAAGCTCCAATCATCATGTCAATGTCTGATTTTTCTAATTCTGTTCTGCTTGGGTTGATTACAAATTTTCCATCGATACGTGCAACACGTACTTCAGAAATTAAGTTGTAAAAAGGAATGTCTGAAACTGCTAATGCTGCAGATGCAGCTAAACCAGCTAAAGCATCTGGCATAACTTCTTCGTCATGAGACATTAATTGAATCATAACTTGAGTCTCAGCGTGGTAATCGTCTGGGAAAAGCGGACGTAAGACACGGTCAACTAATCTCATTGTTAATACTTCGCTGTCGCTTGGGCGTGCTTCTCTTTTAAAGAAACCTCCTGGGAAACGACCTGCTGCTGCAAATTTTTCGCGATAATCTACCGTTAATGGTAAAAAGTCTACCGCTGGGTTAGAAGTGCGAGCTGAAACTGCTGTTGCAAGTATCATTGTGTCGCCCATTCTTACTACTACAGAACCATCAGCTTGTTTAGCTAAACGCCCTGTCTCGATTGTGATGCTTCTGCCATCACCTAAATCGATTTTCTCTACAAATAATTGTGGAATCATAAATTTTTCCTTATTGGTTATACAATGGGTTTTAGTTGTGTTGTAGTTGTTGTGTGTGTAGTTATTGTTTCTAAAACCCAATGAAAAACCAAACTTTTTTTAATGTCAATATCAATTTCAAAAATCAATATTTATGCGTTTGTAAAGTTAAAAATCTAAAAATGTGATTTTTAATTTAAAATAAAAAAAGAGGCACTTTCGCACCTCTTTCCTATATTGATTATTTTCTGATATTCAATACTTTGATAATCTCACGATATCTGTTGATCTCTTTCTTTTTCAAGTAATCCAACAAAGCTCTTCTTTTACCTACTAGTAGTACAAGTGAACGCTCAGTGTTGTAATCGTGACGATTTTTTTTCAAGTGTTCAGTTAAGTGTGAAATTCTGTAAGTGAACAATGCAATCTGACCTTCTGCGCTTCCAGTGTTTGTTGCAGCACCGTGTTGAGCGAAAATCTCTTCCTTTTTTTCTTTAGTTAAATACATTCCAATATTATTTAATGATTTTTATGTATGTCTTCACAACTTTTGTAAGACGGGTGCAAATGTAAAAAATAATTATGAGATGAACAAAATAAAGGTTTCTTTATTTTGTGAACTGGCGAAGCAATGGTGAAATATGAATAACAAATTATTTGTTTATCTAAATGAATTGTTGTTCTGCTGAAAAGGATCGTTGCTTCTTTGAGACGAATTGTTGTTATATTGAAACGGATTGGTGCTTGCTTGTACTGTAATAGGCAATGAATACATTACTTTTTCCGGGATACCTCTCATTTTGCCAGGAATCCATTTTCCATAACTTGCTATCACTTTGATGCCTTCTAAGCCGGTGCCATAACCAATGTCTCTTAATACTCTAAAATTGGTCGGATCTCCATCTTCATCTATAACAAAAGTGATATATATTTTTCCTTTTAGTCCTTCTACTTTTGGAGTACTGTAATTTCTTCCTATATGTTTGTAAAAATTTTGCATTCCCTTTGCTGGAAAAGGCTTTTCCAGTATTTCTTTATATGGGAATAGATTATTGTTTTCATCGGTACTTATGCCGGAAATTAATACTCCTTCATTATAGTTTTCCGTAAAATTAATTTTTTTCTTTAGATCTTTCCCTTCCCAAATACCTTGTTTTTCTCCTTTTTTAATTTCTCCTTTTTCATAGAGATCATCCTCAGTGTCTTCATAAATACCATTTCCATCGACTACAGTTTGTTGTTTGTCTTTATTCCAAAACTGTAAAATTTTGACAGAGGAAATCTTTTTTTCGGGATTCCATGTTATTTCTTTTTCTGTTTTTTTATCGTTGTTTTCGTAATAATCAATTTGTGTCCCACTCAATTTATTATCAATATAGTTGGATTCTTGTTTTATGTTTCCGTTTTCGTAATAGTCTATTCTAGGACCCTCAAATTTTTGCTCATCTTTTTTTGTCGAAATAGCCCTCATTGTTATTTTGCCTTCTCGGGTATATTCTGTGAAAAGGAATACGTTAGGACGGTTGTCGTAATTTTCAACCAATCTGATGTATTTAAAATCTTGTTTGATTGTTGGGATACGCAAAGAATCCAGGTTATACCTGGTTGGTTTAATAATTTGCGAAAATGAAGCGATTGATACAAATAATAGTAATCTGGTAAACAAATGGTTTTTCATGAATTCTTTTTGATCAGAAAACAAATGTAGTACTTTTAATACAATTTAGCAACTTCTTGATTTACAAACTCTAAAAATCTCTCGTCAGCTTCAGTAAAAGGGTCGATGACATGGCTGTCGATGTCAATTTGCCCAATATTTACTCCATCAACAAATAACGGAACCACAATTTCTGATTTTACTGTAAAACTACAGGCAATATAATTGTCCTGAGCGGCAACATCAGGCACTACAAAATTGGCATTACTTTCTGCAACTTGTCCACAGATTCCTTTTCCAAAAGGAATTACTGTATGATCAGTTTCTGCGCCAACATAAGGGCCTAAATGCAAAGTTTTGTTCTCGTGATTGGCAAAATAAAAACCAACCCAGTTATAATATTCTACATTTTCGTTTAACAATTGACAAATTGCCAATAATTTTTCGTCTCTAATGGTATTGTTGTCAGCTACAATAGCGCTTATTTTTGGTTGTAATTCTTGAAATGTCATGATATAAAAATTTTATACAAAAGTATTTAAAGCTAATCTCAAAAAATACATAAATTTGAAAAAAAAATCTCTTGAAAAAATATTTAATACAATTTAAGCCTTTCCTCATTTTTATTGGCACTTTTTTTCTTGCTTATATTTTACTTACCTTAATTTACAAGTTTTATTTAAACTCATATGCAGCGAATGATGTTGATGGCATAACAGCTATTGTTGGCCGTAATGTAGAACAAGTGATGCAAATGTTTAGTTGCGATATTAAAATTCAGAAAAGCATTTTTTATCCTAATCTGGAAGTTTGGTATAATAAAAAATTTACAATTCGCATTGTCGAAGGCTGCAATGCAATTAGTGTTATTATTTTGTTTATTTCTTTTGTAATCGCTTTTTCAGGAAAATTCAAATCCACTTTATTGTTTATTTTAGCAGGTACTATTTTTATTTATATCTTAAATGTTTTTCGGATCGCGATATTAACTGTCCTTTTATATCGTTTTCCTGAAAAGGAGCACATTTTACATGGTGTCTTATTTCCTTTAATCATTTATGGACTGGTTTTTATTTTGTGGATAATTTGGGTCAATAAATTTTCAAAATATGCTAAATAAAATTTTAGAACATAGGGTCAAAATTTTAGTTACGGTTATTATTATATTGTGTTTTGGAGCAATTAGAGCTTTTGAAAACCAATTGTTTTATGATCCTTTTTTGAAATATTTCGCAGTCAATTTTAAAAATTCGCAATTTCCTCAAGTGGAAACTTTAAGGCTTTTTGAAGGTCTTTTCTTTCGCTATTTTTTAAATACGATTTTATCGTTAATACTTCTTTACGCATTATTTCAGGATAAGGAAATTTTAAAGTTTACTGCTTTTCTTTATTTGTTTTTTTTAATACTACTACTAGGAATGTTTTTTATAATTCTGAATTATTTTCCTGAAGCAAACTGGCTTCTTTTTTACGTAAGAAGATTTATAATTCAGCCCATATTTGTTTTGCTTTTTATCCCCGCATTTTACTATCAGCAGCAAAATTTTAAAAAATAACATTTCATTATATCTTACTGAGATTTTTTTAAATAATTTTGCAGTATGAATTTCAAAAAGTGCACAGGACTATTTTTAGCGTTCCTATTGTTGGTTTCCAACATTGGGTTTGCTTTTGATGTGCATTATTGTGGAGGTAAAATAGCCTCGGTTTCATTAAACACTACAGATTCAGAATCTCCGAAAAAAAAATGCTGCGGATCATCTGAAAAAAAATCATCGTGTTGTAAAGATAAAGTAGTTCATTTCGAAAAAAAATCGGATAATGCTACTTTCAAAATATTCTTTTTTCAAATCGCATTCCCGGCGGTAATTCAGGAATATAAACCAATTGCGTTTTTAGCCATTCCGAATTTCAAAAACAATAAAATCATTTCGTATTATTCTGATGCGAATGCGCCTCCCTTATTCAAACTATATAATCAATATATTTTTTACTCCTGATTTTAATGTTTTTAGAATCAAGTCTTTTTATGACTTGAAGTGTACTGTTTTGAGTTTTTCTAATAATGATCAACTTTCAGGAACAGTTTTCTAATTAATATTAAAATCATTTTTATGAAAAAAAGTATCATGTTTTTCGGTATGGTTTTATTTTCGGTATCTGTTTTTTCACAAGAAGATTTACAGGAAGTAAAAGTTACTAAAAAGCAAAAAGGAATAAAAAAATCTTATACACTTACAGCCAATACAAGTGTTATTACTAGCAAGGAATTATTAAAAGCAGCTTGTTGTAACCTTGCCGAAAGTTTCGAAACAAATCCGTCCATAGATGTCAACTTCTCGGACGCTCTGACAGGAACCAAACAAATAAAAATGTTAGGTTTAACGAGTCCTTATTTAATGATTACTGAAGAAAATATTCCATCGGTTCGAGGTGCTTCTCAGGCTTATGGATTATCATTCACACCAGGAACCTGGATCGAAAGTGTCCAGATTACAAAAGGTGCCGGAAGTGTTATTAACGGTTATGAAAGCATTTCGGGACAAATAAATACGGAACTTTTAAAACCATTAACCGATATTCCGTTTTTTCTAAATGCTTACGGATCTACGGATGCACGTTTTGAATTGAATACACAGTTCAATAAAAAACTATCTGATAAATGGGCAACGGGTTTGTTCGTTCACGGAAATACTCGTGTGGCAAAAAACGACATGAATAATGACGGATTTTTGGACAATCCTTTAGGAAAGCAAATCAATATTTTAAATCGGTACCAATACTACGATCCCGAAAGTGGGTTGGTGAGTTTTATCAATTTCAGATATATGAATGATAAAAAACAAACCGGAGAAGTTGATTTTTATAAAGACACCGATCGCGGTACAACAAAGCATTGGGGTTCGGAGATCAATACGGAGCGTTTTGATGTGTCGACTAAAATTGGTTATGTTTTTAAAGATATGCCATATCAGAGTATTGGTTTTCAGAATGCCTTTAACAGCCATAATCAAAATTCGTATTTTGGTCTGAATCTGTATAATATTAAGCAGAATAGCTTTTATTCGAATTTAATTTTCAATTCGATTATCAATAATACGATGCACAAATTTACTACAGGTTTAAATTTTACTTATGATCAGTATCAGGAATTTGTAAACGTAAATGATTATAGTAGAATTGATAATTCGGTTGGCGCATTCTTTGAATATACTTATGACAATACGGATAATTTTAGTTTGATTTTGGGTGGAAGAGTTGATAACCATAACCGATTGGGATTTTTCGTAACGCCTCGTCTGCACATGAGATACAATCCGTGGAAAGACGGAGTAATTCGTTTTTCTGCCGGAAGAGGGAAACGTACAGCTAATATTTTTGCCGAAAATCAACAGCTTTTTGCGAGTTCGCGAACTTTTTCGATTTTAGATAATAGCGGAAAAATTTATGGTCTGGATCCTGAAATTGCGTGGAATTATGGCGTAAGTTTTTCGCAGAAATTTAAACTTTTTAATAGAAATGCTGACGCTGGTTTTGATTTCTACCGAACAGATTTTCAGAATCAGGCCGTTGTTGATGTAATGCAAAGTCCGCAAGAAGTGTTGTTTTATAATTTAAAAGGAAGTTCATTTGCGAATAGTTTTCAGTTAGAGTTCAATTACGAGTTGGTTCATAATTTGAATTTAAGAACGGCATACAAATATTATGATATCCAAACCGATTATTTAAAAGGAACTTTTCAGCGTCCGCTTCAAGCCAAACATCGTTTTTTAGGGAATCTGGAATATGAAACTGCTATGAATGAGGACAAACAATGGAAGTTTGATTATACTTTCAATTGGTCAGGAAAACAGCAATTGCCTTACACGGCATCAAATCCTGTTGAAGATCAGTTTCCTGAATTTTCACCTTCTTACGCAGTTATGAATATTCAGGTAACAAGAGTTTTTTCGCCTGTTTTTGAAGTATATATAGGAGGAGAAAATATTGGAAATTATAAACAGGAAAAAGCAATTCTTGGTGCCAACGATCCGTTTGGTCCTAACTTTGATGCTTCTATTGCGTACGCTCCAATTTTTGGACAAATGTATTACGCAGGATTACGATTTAAAATAAAATAAAAATTTAAAAAATTTAATAATAAACATAATGAAAAAGATAGTTTTAATATTACTGGTAACATTTGTTGGCTTTTCACTTCAGGCTCAAACAAAAAAGAATAAGAATTTAAAATATACAACCGAAGTAAACGGTAATTGTGAGCAATGTAAAAAACGCATTGAAAAGGCGGCTTTTAGTGTTCCAGGTGTAAAAACTGCTAACTGGGATATTAGCTCACATCAGCTAACTGTTATTTTAAATGAAGAAAAATGTTCGCCGTCAGATCTAAATAAGGCCATTGCAAAGGTTGGTCATGATACTAAAGAAGTAAAAGCAACACAGGTAGATTATGATAATTTGCACACTTGCTGTAAGTACGAAAGAGATTAATTTTTTTGAAAGCCCAAGCTTCGACTTGGGCTTTTTATATCGTTAATTAATCTTTAAAATGCCATAATTTATTGTGGTTAACCTAAATTATTCTTACTTTCACAAACTTATAAATGTAACCAAACCATTTTATGAATAATTTCGATTGGACTCAATTAGTTAACCCTGAATTTTATATAACATTAAGTATTGGCGGTTATCAAATTGGTTTATACATTGTGCTGTTTATAGTATTTGCTGAGACAGGGCTTTTTGCAGGTTTTTTTCTACCAGGAGATAGTTTGCTTTTTTTGTCAGGAATTTACAGTCGCGATTTAATTCAGAATGTTCTTCATATTCCGAGTGATTTCATAAATGTCTTTTTACTTTCAACTTTGGTTGGTATAATGGGTGTTTTAGGTAATATGACCGGATATTGGTTTGGAGCCAAAAGCGGATATTATCTGTTTAAAAAAGAAGATACGTTTTGGTTCAAGAAAAAGTATTTATTACAATCAAAAGACTTTTTTGAAAAGTACGGAGGTAAAGCAATTATTTATGCTCGTTTCCTTCCAATTTTCAGAACCTTTGCTCCAATAATTGCAGGAATAGTTTCAATGGATAAAAAGAAATTCATGTTCTACAATATTTTAAGTTCATTTTTATGGTCTTTTATATTGATCTTTTCAGGACATTATTTATACGGAGTGTTTTTGGAACACGGAATAGATTTAAAAGAGCATATTGAAGTTATTGTAATTGGAATTATCATACTATCGACATTTCCAGTTTTCTTAAAACTTATTAAAAAACGAACAAATACAAGCGAAGAAATATAAATAAAAAAGTCCGAAGTTAAACTTCGGACTTTTTTATATCTAGTTTTTTTTACTTAGAATTTAATTTAGAATGTTCTAAATTCTATTTATAGGAATTTAGATTTTAAATATTGGTATATTTATCTGCTACCATTCATTTACTTTATTGGCATCCATTTTTAAGAATATAAATAACAAAATGGTGAATCCCCAAAGTCCGGAACCTCCATAAGAAAAGAAGGGAAGTGGCACTCCAATTGTAGGGAAAATTCCAATAACCATTGCAATGTTCACAAAAAAGTGAGTGAATAAAATACCAGCAACACAATATCCGTAAACGCGGCTGAATTTAGTCTTTTGTCTTTCTGCTAAATATATTACACGTAAAAAAAGACCAACAAAAAGTGTAATAACAACAAGAGAACCAACAAATCCCCATTCTTCACCAACTGTAGTAAAGATATAATCGGTATGTTGCTCCGGTACAAAACCACCTTTAGTCTGGGTTCCTTCTAAGAAACCTTTGCCAAGCCATCCTCCTGATCCAATAGCAATTTCCGATTGATTGGTGTTGTATCCGATACCTTTCATATCGACACTTTTTCCAAGCAAAATGTTAAAACGGTCCCTATGGTGTTGTTTAAAAACGTGATCAAAAACATAATCTACAGATAAAACAAAAGCCGAGATTCCTACTAATAATATACCGCTTAAGATGATATTTCGATCTACAACTCTTCCTTTAAAATGAATAATCAATAACACCGCTAAAGCTAGTAGAATAACAACGTAGGGTTCTAAAACAAGCGTAAGTACAAATAACAGAATGGTTATAAAACCAGTCCAAACATACCATGAAGGCAATCCTTCTCTGTATAGAACAACAATAAAAATACTGTAAATTAAGGCGCTTCCGGGATCGGGTTGTGGTAAAATCAGTAAAACTGGTAAAAATACAATGGCCAAAGCCTGGATTTGCCTGTTTACGTCTTTTAAATTTATTTGAGTATCACTTAAATATTTTGCTAATGCCAATGATGTTGCGGCTTTAGCGAACTCAGAAGGTTGTAATGTAAAACTTCCTATAGCATACCAGCATCTTTGTCCGGCAATAGTTTTTCCGAAAACAAATAAACCAATTAAGGATAGCAAGGAAACCCCAAAAATAATACTGGCATATTTTTCATAGAACTTTCCGTCAACAAAAAGGACTACAAAAATTAGTGGAATAGTACAGCCAATAAAAATTAATTGTTTTTGATATGTTCCTTCTGTAGAAAGTAATGATGAGGAATAAATGTTTAGCCACCCCAATATTACTAACGCAGTATAGATAAAAACACTTATCCAGTCGATGTTATTTTTTACACTTTGATTTTTCATTTGAAATAATCTTTGTTAGTTGTCAGTGGTGTCTGCGGTTGTTTTTTTAATTTCTGTTTTAAGAGGTACTTTTGGAGTGACAATTTTTGCTTTTAAAATAGAATCTTTCGGTGTTGATTCAATTAAGCTTGCTTCAGTCATACCTCCTAATTTTGCGTATTCGCTTAAAAGACTTTTATTCAGGACGCGAACTTCTAAATCAGTTCTTGTGATTTTCTTTCTCAGGTATTTTTCTATCATCAAACTAGCTATCGGACCAGCCACATTTGCACCAAAACCTCCATTTTCAATCATAATAGCGATTGCAATTTTCGGATTGTCTTTTGGAGCAAAAGCCACAAAAATAGAATGATCTTTTAATTTTGTTCGAACTCCGTCAATTTTTGCGTAGTTTTCTGCAGTACCCGTTTTTCCACAAATATCGATACCTTCAACCTTTAGAGCGTAAGCTGTACCTTTATTGTACACGTCAAATAAACCATTTATAACAGGTGGAAAATACTTTTTGTCAATAGTAGTTTCATGTTTGGTGGTAAATTTAGCATCTATTTTTTTGCCTTCAATCTTTTTAATGATATGAGGTGTGTAGTAGTAACCTTGATTTGCTACAGTTGCCATCATATTGGCAAGTTGAATAGGCGTCATTAAAACTTCTCCCTGACCAATGGCGTTAGAAACAATTGTTGTACTTCTCCATCCACCGTTAGGATATATTTTTTTATATGTTTTAGAAGTAGGAATATTTCCTTTTTTACCTGTTGGTAAATCATAACCCATAAATTGACCTAATCCAAAACTTTTTACGTGATCACTCCAGACATCAACTGCCTGACCCGGGTTCTTATATTTGTTAATGGTTAACATATAAGATTGTGCAAAGTAAGTGTTGCAGGAATTATAAATACCATTATTTAATTGGTGTGGGCCAAAACCGTGACATTTCATGAAACGACCTCTACCATAACTAAATCCATGGTGGCACATAAAAGTGGTCTGTTCGTTAATTACCCCTTCCTGAAGTGCCACTAAACCGGTTAAGATTTTAAAAGGTGATCCGGGAGGATATTCCGCCAGAAGTCCTCTGTCATATAATGGTTTTGCAATCGAATCGTGATATAAAAGAGTGTAGTTTTTAGATCTTTGTCTTCCAACTAAGATACCCGGATCGTACGAGGGCGCAGTTACTAATGCTAAAATTTCACCAGTTTTTGGTTCAAGCGCAACGATTCCACCTCTTTTATTAATCATTAATTCTTCGCCATATTTCTGTAGTTCGGCATCAATTGTTAAGTTGATGTCTTCTCCGGCAACGGCGATAGTATCGTATTTTCCATTTTTATAGGAGCCAATTTCACGATTGTATTTGTCTTTCTGAATGTATTTTACACCTTTAATACCACGTAAAACCTCTTCATAGCTTTGCTCAACTCCTTGCATTCCTATTAAATCACCACTATTGTAATATGGATTTTTAGCAATTAATCTTTCGTTTACCTGAGTGATGAATCCAAAAATATTAGCACCATAGTCTACCTCGTAATCACGAAGCGATCTTTTCTGGAAATAGAAACCTTCGAATTTTCTGATTTTTTCCTGAAAAGCAGCAAATTCACTTTTATTTAATTGTGATAAGAAAACAGAAGGTAATCGAGGGCTGTATACTTTTGCCTTTGCAATTCTCTTCTCGTAATCTTCTTTTGTGATGTTTAAAAGCGTGCATAATTCATCAACATTAAGATCTTCCTTAATGTCGCGGGGAATAACCATAATATCATAAGAAGCCTGATTGGCAACTAGTAATTTACCATTTCGGTCATAAATATAACCTCTTTCAGGATAGTCATACTGTTTTTTTATTGCGTTATTTTCTGATTTTAATTTAAATGAATCATCAATAACTTGCAGATAAAATACCCTGATCAGCAGCAAAGATGCTGCGATAATGATTAAAGAGGGCAGCAGAACTTTTCTCATCTTTTATTGGGCTTGATAATGTAAATTATTATGATCGAAATGATTATCGTAAATATTGTGCTAAACAAGGTTCGCAGTAAAATGTCCCAAATAAATTTAAACTGAAAAGCTTCAAGTGTAAATAAGATAATGTGGTGCAATAAAACAGAAACCAAAATGAATGAAAAACGTTCTGGTGTTAGCGAATCGTTTAGTTTTATGGTTTGGTATTCATAACTCAGTCCAAATGAAAATTTAAAAATATAAGGCCTGTAATAAGCAAGAATAACACATGCAGTAGCATGAATTCCTCCCGAGTTACAAAACATATCCATAGTAAGACCAAGTAAAAAACTTGAAATTATCAAACCAGATCTATTACTGTTAACAGGGTAGAGTATGATGTATAGAATGTACGGAAAAGGACTTATGTATCCTAAAAAATTCATATTATTAAAAATAACAATCTGAATTGCCAGTAACATAATAAATCGAAAAATATTGACTAACAATGCGCTATTCATCTTTTTCCTTTTTTTCTAAATTAATAAGTTCTTCTCTGTCTTTACTCTTGATAATATATACGTGGCCTAAATTTGTCATATCGTTAAATAGCTTAACTTTTATAACATAATAACTTGTACCTTCTTTCTTATATACAACATCTACTGTGCCAATATTAATTCCTTCAGGAAAAATTACAGACTGCCCACCTGTAACAATGGTATCTCCTTTTTTTACAGAAGCCAGCCTCGGTACATCTTCTAATTGAACAAATCCTGTGCTTTTTCCGTCCCAGGTTAAGGAGCCAAAGTGATTTGATTTTTTTAGTTTCGCATTGATTTGCGATTTCATATTCAAGATACTAACCACCGTTGAATATCTTGGTGAGGTATTATCGATAACTCCAATAATTCCTAAGCTATTAATTACCCCCATATCAGGTTTAATTCCATCGTTTGCTCCGGAATTTAATGTAATATAGTTTTCGTGTCTGTTATATGAATTATGAATAACTTTTGAAACAATAATGTCTGCAGGTTTTACACCTTTTACGCTATCCGGAGCCGGTAGTTTTGTAGTGTCCTCTTTGTTAAAGAGTAGGCTTTTCAATCTTGCGTTTTCAAGTACAAGCTCGTCATTTTCGGTTCTTAAATTCAAATATTCGTTGATATGATTGATTCTTTCATATACTCCTCCGCTTAAAAAATTGGCAGAACTGATTACTTTACTTCTATGAAAGGAATGCGATTGAATTGTGAGAGCCAACGAAATACCTAAAAGCAGCAAAAACAGCAATCGATTACTGTTTCTTATAATGAAATTAAAAATTTGCTGCATTTCTTGTTTGGTTATTTTGTTTCAGGATATGCTTTGGGTTTCAAGTTTATTAGAGTCAAATATTCAAATTTGACTCTAATAAAAAAATATTGGTTGTTATTTTGAATCTTATTTAATTAAGATACTTTTAAATTTAGCAATGTTTTTCAGTGCCATTCCGGTTCCACGAACAACTGCTCTTAAAGGATCTTCGGCAATGTAAACAGGTAAGTCTGTTTTTAACGAAATACGTTTGTCAAGACCTCTTAACATAGACCCACCACCGGCTAAGTAAATACCAGTATTGTAAATATCGGCAGCTAATTCAGGAGGAGTTTGTGATAAAGTTTCCATCACGGCATCTTCGATACGTTGAATAGATTTATCCAATGCTTTTGCAATTTCGCGGTATGAAACATCTACTTGTTTTGGTTTTCCTGTAAGTAAATCTCTACCCTGAACTGACATATCTTCTGGCGGTCCGTCTAAATCTTCGATAGCTGCACCAATCTGAATTTTAATTTTCTCAGCAGTACTTTCTCCAACAAAAAGGTTATGTTGTGTACGCATGTAGTACACGATATCATTTGTGAAAACGTCACCTGCAATTTTTACAGATTTATCACATACAATTCCGCCTAAAGCAATTACAGCGATTTCAGTAGTACCACCACCAATATCAACGATCATATTTCCTTTTGGCTGCATGATATCGATACCAATACCAATTGCCGCTGCCATTGGCTCATGAATCAAATAAACTTCTTTTCCGTTTACTCTTTCACAAGATTCTTTTACAGCTCTCATTTCAACCTCAGTAATACCGGAAGGAATACATACTACCATTCTTAAAGCTGGAGTAAACATTCTTTTTTTCAATGCCGGAATACTTTTAATGAACATATTGATCATCTTTTCCGAAGCATCGAAATCGGCAATTACACCGTCTTTCAAAGGCCTTATGGTCTTGATGTTTTCATGCGTTTTACCTTGCATCATGTTAGCTTCTTTACCAACAGCAATGATCTTGCCTGATATTCGATCACGTGCAACGATTGACGGACTATCAATAACGACTTTGTCATTATGTATGATCAAAGTGTTTGCGGTACCAAGGTCTATCGCGATATCCTCGGTCATGAAATCAAAAAATCCCATAAGTTTTTTAGGGGTTTAAAATGTTATAAATAATTATCGAACAAAGTTAAACAAATTAATGTTTAAAATGACGTGTTCCTGTAAATACCATTGCAAGATTATTTTCGTTGCAATAATTTATGCTTAATTCATCTTTTATCGATCCTCCTGGCTGAATTACTGCTGTAATTCCTGCTTTTTTGGCTAATTCAACACAATCCGGAAAAGGGAAAAATGCGTCACTTGCCATAGAAGCTCCAGTTAAATCAAATCCAAATGCTTTTGCTTTTTCAACTGCCTGCATCAATGCATCAACTCTCGATGTCTGACCAGTTCCTGATGAAATTAAAGTTCCGTTTTTAGCAAATACGATTGTATTTGATTTTGTGTTTTTACAAATTTTCGAAGCAAAAATTAAATCTTCTATCTCTTGAGCAGTTGGCTCTGTAGTAGTAACGGTTTTTAAATGCTCTTTAGTATCTGTAATATTATTTCTGTCCTGAATTAACAAACCATTAAGACATGTTCTTACTTGTCTTGAAGGTAATTCAACTTCATTTTGAACTAATATAATTCTGTTTTTCTTTTCCTGTAAAACTGCAATTGCTTCATCATCATAAGCCGGAGCGATAACTACTTCGCAGAATAATTTGTTGATTTCCTGAGCGGTAGCTAAGTCGATTTTAGTATTTGCAATCAAAACACCTCCAAATGCAGATGTAGGGTCGCATGCTAATGCTGCTAGATAAGCTTCGCTGATTGTTTTTCTTGAAGCTAAACCACAAGCATTATTATGTTTTAAAATGGCGAACGTTGGTCCGTCAGTTTTAAATTCATTAATTAAATTTACGGCAGCATCAACATCTAATAAGTTATTGTAAGACAACTCTTTCCCGTGAACTTTTTTAAACATAGCATCAAAATCTCCAAAGAAAAACCCTTTTTGATGTGGATTTTCTCCGTATCTTAAAACCTGTCCGTCTGCAATACTTTCTTTGTAAATAGTTTCGTCTGTATTGAAATAATTGAAAATTGCGCCATCGTAGTGAGATGAAACATGGAATGCTTTTGTAGCAAACAATCTTCTGTTTTCAAGAGTTGTAGCTCCATTTTGTTCTGTAATCAGATCTAAAAGTAAACTGTATTCATTTACTGAAGCTACAATTACAGTGTCTTTGAAGTTTTTTGCACCGGCGCGAATCAATGAAATTCCGCCAATATCAATTTTTTCAATAATATCTTGTTCGCTAGCACCTGAAGCAACTGTTTTTTCAAAAGGGTATAAATCAACAATCACTAAATCAATCTGAGGAATATCAAATTCCTTCATTTGTTGAACATCGCTTTCGTTATCCTGACGATTTAAAATTCCACCGAAAATTTTCGGGTGTAAAGTTTTCACTCGTCCACCAAGAATTTCAGGAAATGAAGTAATATCTTCTACCGGAACTACTGGAATTCCAAGGTTTTTGATGAAATCTTCAGTTCCTCCAGTCGAATAAAGTATTACGTTTTGTTCGTGTAATTTTCTAACGATTGGCTCTAGCCCGTCTTTCGAAAAAACTGATATTAATGCTGATTGAATTTTTTTTGTTGTGCTCATTGTGTAGTTATGTTTTTCAGACTGCAAAAGTAGTTTTTTTAAATATTATTTTAAAGAAAATTAATGTAACATTATCTTAAAAAAAACTACTGATGAGTTAGTTAACTTTTATTAGGTTTTTGATTTTAATTTATTGAATTTTACTTTATTGAAAAATACGAAAATATGCTGCTTTATCTAAGATTATTAAAGGAAAGTCTAAGCTTTGCCATAAATGCTTTGCGAAATAATAAATTGCGCACACTCTTGTCACTGTTGGGTGTGACAATTGGTATCTTTTCAATTATTGCTGTTTTAGCTGCTGTTGATTCTCTCGATCGTAAAATCTCGAAGGATTTAAGCAGTTTAGATAAAAATACAATTTATCTAATGAAATATTGTTTCGGGCCTTCTGAAATTCCACAATGGAAAAGAGAGCAGTTTCCAAATGTAAAATATGATGAATATATTGCCTTAAAAAATTCTCTTAATAATACTGAACAAGTAGGGTATCAGCTTTTTGTGAATCACGAAAGTTTAAAGTATGACTCAAAGACTGTTGCCGATGTAAATATGGTTCCTTCTTCCTATGAAATGGTTGATATTGACGGATTGACTTTTGATAAAGGAAGGTTTTATACTGAATCTGAATCAAATTCCGGGGCACCGGTAATTGTTTTAGGATACGAAATTGCAGAGGGGCTTTTCGGATCTGATGATCCTGTAGGGAAAAGTATTCGTTTGTATGGACAGCGTTTTACGGTTATTGGAGTAATGACAAAACAAGGTGCTGGTTTTTTTGGCGATAGTAATGATACATCGGTTTATTTCCCGGCTAATTTTCTACGCAGAATGTACGGTGATAGTGATGCTATGACGCCAGTAATTGTTTTGAAGCCAGTTAAGGGTATTGATATGGAAGCTTATAAAGCTGAAGTAGCACAAAAACTAAGAGCAATTCGTGGTATGAAAGCGGGAGAAATGGATAATTTTTTCATTAATGTGCTTTCGGGATTTACTGATTTTATTGATGGAATTTTGGGTCAGATGAATGTGGTGGGGTGGATTATTAGTGGATTTTCTCTCTTGGTAGGTGGTTTCGGAATTGCTAATATTATGTTCGTTTCGGTAAAAGAGCGAACAAATTTAATAGGAATTCAAAAATCATTAGGTGCTAAAAATCGTTTTATTTTATTTCAATTTTTGTTTGAAGCTATAATTCTTTCCGTTATTGGAGGAATAATTGGATTAATAATGGTTTGGGGAATTTCAGTTATTCTCACAAAAGCACTTGATTTTGAATTTGTATTAAGCTTTGGGAATATAATCTTAGGAACTACTTTGGCAGCTATTATCGGATTAATATCAGGAATTCTACCAGCGATTTCGGCGGCTAATTTGGATCCTGTTGAGGCTATTAGAACTGGAATGTAGTTTTTGGATGTTATGATAAACGGAGTGACAGAGATTCTAAGTATTATAAATTCTCAGTCAAATTCAGAAGTTGCATGGAAAACATAAATTTTAAGATAAAAAAAATCCCATTTGCCGAAGCGAATGGGATTTTTTATGTTTTTAGAAGTTTTAAACTATCTAATAGTATTATTTTGAATCAAATCAATATACAAGTTGATCTTGTCTTTCAATTCTTTTCTAGGCGTTATAAAGTCAAGGAAACCATGCTCTAAAAGAAACTCAGCAGTTTGGAAACCTTCTGGTAAATCTTTTCCAGTAGTGTCACGGACAACACGAGGGCCCGCAAAACCAATCAAAGCACCTGGCTCAGAAATATTAATATCTCCTAACATAGCGTATGATGCAGTTGTTCCTCCAGTTGTTGGATCAGTACAAAGTGAAATGTATGGTAATTTAGCTTCTGCTAATTGAGCGAGTTTTACAGATGTTTTTGCTAATTGCATTAACGAGTAAGCAGCTTCCATCATACGAGCTCCACCAGATTTTGAAATCATTACAAAAGGCAGTTTATTTTTGATCGCGTGATCAATACCTCTGGCAATTTTTTCACCTACAACAGCTCCCATAGATCCTCCGATAAAGGCGAAATCCATACAGCAAATTACAAGTTCTTTTCCTTTAGATTTCCCTACTCCCGTACGTACAGCGTCTTTAAGGTGAGTTTTTTCCATTACATCTTTCAATCGTTCTGCATATTTTTTTGTATCCACAAAATGCAAAGGATCTTTTGATGTCATGTTTTTATCTAACTCAACAAATTCGTTGTTGTCGAATAAAATTTCAAAATAGGTTGCGCTTCCAATTCGAACGTGAAAATCATCTTCCGGACTAACAAATAAGTTTCTTGCTAATTCGTCTGCGTCAATAATTTTTCCGGTAGGAGATTTGTACCACAATCCTTTCGGAACGTCCATCTTATCTTCTGTAGCGGTCGTAATTCCTTTTTCCTGTCTTTTAAACCAAGCCATATTTATTAATTTTGTTGTTTCAGGTTTCAAGTTTCAAGTTGCGGAACCTGAAACCTGAAACCTGAAACTTTAAACTTTTACTTATAGTGTATTCACATTATTCAAGTCTGCAAAAGCTTGCTCAAGTCTTGTGTTGAATGTCACTTCGCTTTCACGTACCCATTTTCTTGGGTCATAATATTTTTTATTCGGAACATCAGCACCTTCTGGGTTACCAATTTGTGATTTCAAATAGTCAATATTTTTAACCATATAATCACGGATTCCCTCTGTATATGCAAATTGTAAATCTGTATCAATATTCATTTTGATAACTCCGTAGCTAATTCCTTCTCTGATTTCTTCAAGTGTAGAACCTGAACCTCCGTGGAAAACGAAATCTACTGGGTTAGGACCAGTGTTGAATTTGTTTTGAACGAAATCCTGAGAATTTTTTAAGATTTTTGGAGTTAATTTTACGTTTCCTGGTTTGTAAACACCGTGAACGTTTCCAAAAGCGGCTGCAATTGTAAATTTAGGACTTACTTTAGATAATTCTTCGTAAGCATAAGCTACTTCTTCCGGTTGTGTGTATAATTTTGAGCTATCAACGTCAGAGTTGTCAACACCATCTTCTTCACCACCTGTAATACCAAGCTCGATTTCTAATGTCATACCCATTTTGCTCATTCTCGCTAAATATTCTTTACAGATTTCGATATTTTCTTCGATTGGCTCCTCAGACAAATCGATCATATGCGAACTGAATAATGGTTTTCCTGTTTCTGCAAAATGTTTTTCAGAAGCATCTAATAAACCATCAATCCATGGTAATAATTTTTTTGCACAGTGGTCAGTGTGTAAAATTACAGTTGCACCGTAAGCTTCTGCTAAAGTATGAATGTGTTTTGCTCCTGCGATTCCACCAGCGATTGCTGCTTTTTCACCTGCGTTAGACAATCCTTTTCCAGCGTTAAATTGTGCTCCTCCGTTTGAAAATTGAATGATAACTGGCGCATTAAGTTTCGCTGCAGTTTCAAGAACTCCATTAATTGTGCTTGACCCCGTTACATTTACTGCTGGAAGTGCAAATCCTTTTTCTTTAGCATAATTAAAAATCTCCTGAACCTGATCTCCTGTAGCTACTCCTGGTTTGATATTGTGTGCCATTGTAATTTTTTTTATAGTTGTTTTTAGTTTTTAGGTTGCAAAAATAAGAATTAATTAGCATTAGAAAGGATAATTTATTCCAAAATTTAAAACCGAGTGACCAAAATTGTATTCTTTAAACCAGCGATCTCCCGCCTCATGTGCCGGATTATAAGTCTTAAAGCCTAAATCTAATCGAACAACAAAGAAGCTTAAATCGTATCGTAATCCGAATCCTGTACCTAAAGCAATTTCAGCTAAATCGTTTACGCTGTCAAATTTTGCCTTTTCATCAATAACATTATCGAGCACATTCCAGATATTTCCGGCGTCTGCAAAGACCGCTCCTTTGACATCTCCAAAAACTTTAAATCGGAATTCGGCACTCAGCGCAATTTTCATGTTTGCTTCATTAAAATCATCTAAAGCATCAGTACTTCCCGGACCCAGTGAGTAAGGTTGCCATGCACGGTTATCATTTGAACCTCCCGAATAATAACTTCGTGAAAACGGAATATAATCTGAATTGCCGAAAGGAATTGCAATTCCGAAAAAGCTACGAACAGCCAAAACTTTTTCTTTCCCAAAATCCCAGTGTTTGATATAATCGAACTCCGTTTTAATATATTCAGAATATTCTAAATTGAATATTTCGTAGTTGCCATTTATATTTTGAGGAAGATTGGCCACGTTAGAAATCGCTGATAATAAAGTACCAGCCGATTCTATTTTAGCTTTAAATTGATAGAAAATATTGTCTGCAAGATCTTTTTTTGTTGTTTTGGTAAAAGTATAACTTGAAGCCAGAATAAAGTCATTTTCGGTCAAACGTACTCTTCTTTCCTCGATGCTTTTAACGTCTTTATACTGCTCATCTGCAGGAGTTAAAGCAGTTTGGTCTGTCAAAACCTGATTTGTAAAATTTGTAGTTCCCTCAGAGATAATTAGATTTCCGTTCGCATCAACATTTGAAGGGTCAGTATTGTAAACATTTGCAATACCATTCAGTTCATCATAAGAGGAAGTATAAACATTAAAATAATTATTAGGATTTAGGTTGCGGACAAATTGCGCATTAAGAACTTCAAATTTTACAGTATTGTGACGTTTTGGCGACCAGTTATAAGCTAGTCCTCCGGTAAAATTTTCTTTATCTAAACCAATATTTCGCTGTTTTGAAAAACCAGCAGCAATACTGGTCGAGGGAATCATCCTTTTAGGGATAATTTTTTCAGTTCCAAAGGGCATCAAGATTCTTGGGAAATTAAGTTTTGTGTCAATTCCGTATTCCGAAACATTAAAGAAGTTATTATTCGGATTAGCCATATCTTTTGAAGAACCGACATTGACACGAGCAGAAATTTCTAATGTTTCAGCTCTGTTGAAAACATTTCGGATCGTTTCTGAAACACTGGCTCCAATTCCAAAATCCTGAATATTAGAGTGTGTAACATCCAAAGAGGCACCAAAACTATATTTTTTTCTTGGTGTCAAATAAACATTTGCAATTAGTGATTGCGCAGTCGAGTCTCTTTTATCGACTTCATATTGTATCGAAGGATAATTGAAAATCTTAAGATTGTTTAAATAACGTGACGAAAGCGTTGTTCTGGTATCTGAAAAAACACTTCCTTTAGTGATAAAAACGGCATCGGTAATAGCACGGGGTTTATATTTTAGACCTTTATAACTGTACAAATTGAAATTATTGTAAGTTGTACTGTCCTTAATTTGGCTTTTTGAATTAGCGGCAGAATAATCAGTATAAATATTAACGTCGCTAATTTTGTAAAGCTTGAATGGTTCCGTTCGGCTTGAATCTCTTTCTTGAATACTGTTATTGCCAATTTTTAAATTGATGTCAGCTTTACTTTTTTTGCCAATTGTATCGATGTCAAAAGTTATGTATGTTGGCTGAAAGAAATAGGCGCCGTGGTTTCTAAAATAAGTAGTAATGCGGTTTTTTTCTTCTTCAAAATCTGAAGTTTTATATTGATTTCCAGATTTTAAAACAGAAGGTTCTGGATTGGTTTTATATAATGAATCCAGCGCCGGAGTTAAAATAGTGGTTCTGATAGAATCCAGAGTATAGCCGGGTCCTGTTAAAATATTATAGTTTATTCTTGCTTTTTTTGGAGCAATACTATCAATTGTATAATCGGTTTTTACATTAAAAAAACCATTATTGAAATAGTAAAATTTTAAACGTAATAAAGTTTTTTTGGTTTTTGTGGTATCAATAATTACAGGAGGTTCTCCGGTGCTTTTTAAGAATTCGTGAATACCTTTATATAAAAATGATTGGCCAAGTCGGTCTACTTGTTTAGCAGATAAAATTTTGGCCTGACGTTCGTATAAGCCCGGATGATTTTTAAACTTTGCCTGATAAGTGGAATCTGGATTTAAATTGGCTAAATTGTACAAATTCAGACGTAATTTAAAACCTAATAGCTTGCCGTTAGGTTTTTGATACATCTGATTAGATGCATTTTCATCATTTGTAGATTTTCCATTTACAAGAATATTGTTTTTAGTAAGAAGCTTTTTTCCGTCCGGAACTCTTTTTACAGCATTACAGGCACAAATAAATATTGCTATTAGAATAAATGCTATTATTTTTGTGGAATTCTTTTTCAAGTGTTCTTAAATATTTAATTCAAAAGTACATTATTTTATGGTTAGTAAAAACCAAATAAAACTTATAACAGGTTTACATCAAAAAAAGCAGCGTTTTGCAAATCAATTATTTTTTGCCGAAGGAGTAAAAGTAATTCAAGAATTGTTGCAATCCAATTTTGAATTAGAACACTTATACACAACTTTAAACGATTTTGAGACAGTTCAATCTTCAAAAAGAACTCTTGTAAATGATCAGGAACTTAAAAAAATAAGTGCCCTGTCAACTCCGAATTCCTGTTTAGCTGTGTTCAAAATCCCTGCCGAAAATAATACAATTGATTCAGGCTTAATTGTGGCCTTAGATGACATTCGGGATCCCGGAAATCTGGGGACAATTTTGCGCCTTTGTGATTGGTTTGGTATCAGACAAATTATTTGCTCTAAAGAAACAGTAGATATTTATAATCCAAAAGTAGTTCAGGCTACAATGGGTTCTATTGCCAGAGTAAATGTAAATTATGTTGATTTGAAAGCTTTTATCACAAATACAAAATTACCAGTTTTCGGAACTTTTATGAACGGAGAAAACATTTATCAATCAAATTTGCCTCAAAACGGAATCATTATTATGGGTAATGAAGCCAATGGTATTTCGGCAGAGATTGAAAAAATGGTAACCAGCCGTATCACAATTCCAAGGTTTGGAGAGTTACAAAAAACCGAAAGTTTAAATGTCGCTACTGCCACAGCCATTATTCTTAGTGAATTTAAACGAAATAGTTAAGGATTTGTTTTAATGGAAAGTGAAATTTATCAAAATCGCCCGTGATTTCATAGAGTCGATATTATCCGTCCATGGACTTGGTCTGTTTTCAGGATTATCACGAATTAATTCATCAGTAATACCGAACATTCCTCTAATTGAAGGAGAGAAAATAAAATATTCAGAGAAAATATCAATTCCGAAACCTAATTCATAAGCCGCAGTCCACTGTTTTACTCTAAATTTACCTTCAAAGTTGTCGTCTTTTGATTTTGCGTTACTGGAAAGATTCAATGTCGTTGACATTCCTCCAACTAAATACGGACGGATATTTCCGGTACGTAATGCGGAGAATTTCAATAATAGAGGAAAATGTATATAAGTACTGTTTACTTCTCTTAAGTAATAAGATTCTGGACTATTAGGCTGATGTGGATAATAAAGATCACGTTTTGTATAGTACAAACCTGGTTCAAAACGTAAATTAATATATTCCTGCAATCTAAGGTCGGCAACAACACCTACATTAAATCCGGTTGTTTTCTTTACCTGAATATCTTCTTGTGGTGGCGTTACGTAATCAAATTTAAAGTCGAAACTATTAAATCCTAAATAATATCCGAAATAAAGGCGTTGTTTTTGCCAGTTTTCGAGATTGATTATGGGATCTTTGCTAAACATGCTTTTAGCAAATTGTGAATATCCTTTTGTCGTTAGGACTAATAAAAGTAAGATTACTGTTTTTTTCATACTATTTTTTAGAAGCAGAGTAAATGGTTGCAACTCCAAAAGTTTGAGGCATAGCTACAACATCTATAAACCCAATTTTTCTCAGAATATTGTTTAAGGCTTCCCCGTAAGGAAAAGCAGCCGCAGATTCTGATAAATATCCATAAGCTGAATTGTCTTTTGAAAATAGTTTTCCAATTATAGGCAGAATATTTTTGCTGTAAAATCTATATCCTTGTTTGTATGGAGTTTTATCCGGAACAGAGGTCTCAAGAATAACAAATACACCATTTGGTTTTAAAACTCTTAAAATTTCAGCAAATCCTTTTTCTAAGTTTTCAAAATTTCGAACCCCAAAACCAACTGTAATGGCATCGAAATAATTATCTTCAAATGGGATGTTTTCTGAGTCGCCTAAAACTAAATCAATAATATGTGATAGTTTTTTTTCTTGAACTTTCTTTTTCCCAACTTCAAGCATTCCTGCAGAAATATCTAAACCAATGATTTTTTCAGCATTCGTCTGAGCCATTAAGATAGCCAGATCTCCAGTTCCAGTAGCGATATCAAGAATGATTTTCGGGTTAGTATCAGATACTATTTTTAATACTTTTTTACGCCACTTAATATCAATTCCAAATGAAATTACGCGATTCAAATTGTCGTAGTTCCCAGAAATGTTGTCAAACATTTGGGCAACTTGCTCTTTTTTACCTAAAGAAGAGTCTTTATATGGGGTTATTTTCTCAGACATTTTTTTTATTTACGCAAATATAACACAATCTGTGTTAACTGTAATTGCGTTTTTTAATTTGTAAATCAAATGTTTTAGAAGAAGTTTTTCCGGGTGTATTTTACTTCTGTTTTAACTATCACCAAAAGTGGGTATTTTAAAAAAATCACTAAAAGTGGGTATTGTGCGGTGATGATTTAATAAACATCTTTGCTAAAGACAAAATGACAAAAGTTTTAATGATTGATATAGTATAATGACTTAAATCAAATGAATACTTTTTTTGCGCTGGTAATCTCATTTGTTCTTGTAAGTAGTTTTGAAGTATTGTGCTTAAAATGCAATACTATTTTTTAAAGTGCAAAATACGTTCTTAGGATTAAATTTGTTTTTGGAAATTTTAATTTTTCTTGCCTTTAATATCTTAGTGGTATTTGTTATTAAAGGCTTTTTTGAGACTTATTCTCAAATAATTTAAATGTTATCCAGTTATTACGATGTTTAAACATCTGTGATTTCTCTGTAAACTACTTCCTGAAAAGTCAGATTTAAAAAACAATCAATCATTTTTTAAAAAACATCCTTCAAAAGAGGATGTTTTTTTATTTACGGATATATGTTTCGTAAGTGTAATCATAAAGATGTTTTTCGTCTTTAAGATTTTCTTCAGATTCTACAAGTTGCCAATCTCTTTCATTTATTTTAGGAAAAAAGGTATCAGCATCAAAAGTGTGGTGAACTTTTGTTATTTCTAAAATATCAGCATGCTCCATTCCTAAGTTGTAAATTTCTCCTCCTCCAATAATATATGAATCTTCGTTTTCAGGGCAAATTGCAATTGCTTTTTCTATGCTGTCAACAACAATACAGCCTTCCGGATTGTAATCGCTTTGACGCGTTATCACAACATGAACTCTGTTTGGTAAAGGTTTAGGGAAGCTTTCGAAAGTTTTTCTTCCCATAATAATGTGATGATTGGTTGTGAGCGATTTGAATCTTTTAAAGTCATTTGGCAGATGCCATACTAACTCATTATTTTTTCCAAGAGCATTATTTTCGGCAACTGCCGCTATCATTATAATCATGGTATTCTAAACTAAATTTTATTTTCAGGATCCTCGTTTATTTTAGATTCTAATTGACTGATTTTTTTTTGCTGCAAAGCAACAAGTCTGTCAATTTGTTCTCTTTCCCATTTTTTATTCATGAATCGATCTGTGATGTAGACTTTTATGAAGTGCAAAATGAAGATAAAAAACCATATTGTGATTCCCCAAATACACCAATTTTGATCAGTAGTGGCTCCAAAACCAAAAAATCTGTTTGCAATAAATAAAAATAAACTACCTAAAAGAAAAAGTACAAAATGAAAATATAGGATTTTCTTTTGCCTTAGTCTTCTTCTGGCGTATTCGTATTGTTCGTGTACTTCTTTTTCCATAAGACAATAAATGAATAATGAGGTTATAAAGTTAAAATTTATTTTGAAATTTGGATGTTTTTGACTGTAGAATATTTGTACTCAACGTAATCAAAAATGAGAAACACAAAATTATATGCACTTTAAATTATTGATATATTAAAAAAATAATCTGTTTTTGCTATAATGATAAATCGGTGTGGTGGCTGTCGACTGTTTAGTTGAATTTCTGTAATTTAGATGTATAAATCTAAAAATTAAACAGTTATGTCTTTAAAGAAACAATTTATTAAAACGAAACCAGTTTGTAAAGTTACATTTTTGGTAGATGCTAAAGATGCAACTTCAGCAGCTGTTGTCGGGGATTTTAACAATTGGAATCCCGAAGAAGGAACTCTGAGCAAATTAAAAAACGGAACTTTTAAAGCTACATATGACTTGGTAAAAGATGCAATTTACGAGTTTAAGTATGTTATTGACGGATTGTATGTAAATGATCCTGAAGCAGATTCTTATAAATGGAATGATTTTGCAGGAAGTGAAAATAGTGTTTTAATTGTATAAAAAATCCGCTCAAATTAATGGCGGATTTTTTTGTTTATACAGCAACACTTCCTTTTATACCAGCGTGTGGTTCATAATCTAAAAGTGTAAAATCGTCGTAGTCAAAATCAAAAATGTTTTTTATCTCCGGATTCAAAATCATTTTTGGCAATGGTTTTGGTTCACGGGTTAATTGCAATTCTAATTGCTCAAAATGGTTGTTGTATATGTGTGCGTCACCAAAAGTGTGAATAAATTCACCGTATTCTAAATCACAAACCTGAGCGATCATCATCGTTAGCAATGCATAAGAAGCAATGTTGAAAGGAACGCCTAAAAATATATCAGCACTTCGTTGGTATAACTGACAAGAAAGTTTTCCTTTTGTTTCGCCTTTTTCAATATCGGGACTTGTAACGTAAAATTGAAAAAATGCATGACAAGGAGGTAAAGCTGCCTTGTTGTTGGCTACGTTCTCTTCAAATGATTTTTTAGTATCTGGCAAAACTGATGGATTCCATGCGGAAACCAACATTCTTCTGCTGTTTGGATTTGTTTTTAGCTCGGTAATTAATTCAGAGATCTGATCAATTTCTTCACTATTCCAATTACGCCATTGATGACCATAAACCGGACCTAAATCGCCGTTAGAATCAGCCCAGGCGTCCCAAATCTTAACTCCATTGTCCTGAAGATATTTGATGTTGGTATCGCCTTTTAAAAACCAAAGCAATTCGTAAATGATCGATTTTAAATGTAGTTTTTTGGTAGTAACCATTGGGAAACCTTCACTTAAATCAAAACGCATCTGGTAACCAAAAACACTTTTTGTTCCGGTTCCTGTTCGGTCTCCTTTTTGGTTTCCGTTCTCTAAAACATGTTTTACTAAATCTAAGTATTGCTTCATAATTGGTTTATTCGGTTATTCGTTTAATTGTTTAACCGATTTAACGAATAAACAAATCAACGATTAAACAATAATTTTTATCTTTTCGAGATTTCGTCTCTAATTTTTGCTGCTTTTTCGTAATCTTCCTGAGAAACGGCCTGATCTAAAAGTTCATTTAGTTCTTGTAATGTGTGTTTAGAATATACATCGCCAGATTGATTCGTTTCTTCTTCATGACCAAAAGTTTCCGGATTTGAAAGGACGTCATCAATTTCCTGAGCACCAGAATCGGTGTCTGCAGTATTTGATTTTAAATAAATTCCTGCTTTGTCCAGAATGTTTTTATAGGTAAAAATCGGAGCGTTAAATCGCAAAGCAAGTGCAATTGCGTCTGATGTTCTTGCATCAATAATTTCTTCGATTTTATCTCTTTCGCAAATTAAGCTTGAATAGAAAACACCATCAACCAATTTATGAATAATGACTTGTTTTACGACTATATCAAATCTTTCTGCGAAGTTTTTGAATAAATCATGCGTTAATGGGCGAGGAGGTTTTATTTCTTTTTCTAAGGCAATAGCAATTGACTGGGCTTCAAAAGCACCAATAACAATTGGTAATTTTCTTTCACCATCAACTTCATTCAAAATTAAGGCATAAGCGCCATTTTGAGTTTGACTGTATGAAATTCCTTTTATGGATAATTTTACTAGACTCATATATGTGGGTAAAAAAGGGCAATTAATGCCTCATTTTAATACTTTTTTTGATTGAAAAATAAAGGTGCAATTTTAATCAAAAAATATGGAACAAAAAAGCCACCTAAAACAAAGATACGATTATCTTATTTTTAGGCAGCTATATTTTATAGAGATTTTTAAACTATGAATGCTGTGCTTTAAAAGCTTTTAGTTTCTCTGTTAATTTTGGAACGATTTCAAATGCATCTCCAACAATACCGTAATCAGCCACTTTAAAGAAAGGAGCTTCAGGATCACTGTTGATTACTACTTTTACTTTAGATGAGTTGATACCTGCAATATGCTGGATTGCTCCTGAAATACCAATTGCAATATATAAGTTTGTAGCTACCGGTTTTCCTGTTTGTCCAACGTGCTCGCTGTGAGGTCTCCATCCTAAGTCAGAAACAGGTTTAGAGCAAGCAGTCGCAGCACCTAATACTGCAGCTAAATCTTCAACTAATCCCCAGTTTTCCGGACCTTTCAATCCACGTCCGCCAGAAACTACAACATCAGCGTCAGCGATAGAAACTTTTCCTGATACTTTTTCTACAGATTCTACTTTTACTCCAAAATCATTGTCGCCAATTGTTGGGTTAAAATCTTCTTCAGTTGCAGATCCTGCATTTTCGAAAATTCCGTAAGAGTTTTTAGCCAAGCCAAGAACTTTTACATCTGTATTGATTTCTGTAATATTGAAAGCTTTATTTGAGAAAGCATTTCTTTTTACCTGAAAAGGTGAAGTGCTCAATGGTAATCCAACAACATTTGAAGCGAAACCAGCGTTTAAAGCCACCGCTACTAATGATGAAAGATAAATACTGTCTGTTGTAGAAGAAAGTAAAACTACTTTTGTTCCTTCTTTTTCAGCAGCTTGTTTGATAACATCGGCGTAAGCCTTCGCAGTAAAACCTGCTAATTTATCGTTGTTAACTTTTAATACTTTGTCAACTCCATATTTTGATAATTCGCTTACATCACTAATGTTTACTGTCAAAGCGGTTACGGTAGTTCCTAAAGTTTCAGCTACTTTTTTAGCGTATGAAGCTAATTCAAAAGCAACTTTTTTAAATTTTCCTTCTGCAGATTCTGCATATATTAATACTGACATGATAATTTTAGATTTTAGATTTTTAATTTCAGATTTTGAAAATCTGAAATTAAAATGGTTGTTATTTTAAATTAACGATTTAAGCTGTTTTTTAGATTTTACATTGCAATTCAACAATCTACAATCTTAAATCACTTTAGCTTCGTTGTGTAATAAATTGATTAACTCATCTAAATTATCAGGAGAAATTAATTTCACTGCTGATTTTGGAGCTGGTTTTTCAAATTTCACTGCTTTTGTATTGATCGGAGCATCAACTGGCTCAAGAATAGTTAAGGCTTTTGTTCTTGCAGTCATAATTCCTCTCATGTTCGGAATACGTAAATCTTTTTCTTCAACAAGACCTTTTTGTCCACCAATAATTAACGGTAAAGTAGTGCTAACAGTTTCTTTTCCACCATCGATTTCACGAACTGCTTTTACATTGCTTCCTTCAACAGTTAAACTTGTACAAGAGTTTAAGAAGTTAGAACCTAAAATTCCTGCGATCATTCCAGGAACCATTCCTCCGTTGTAATCTAAAGATTCTTTTCCGGCAATAACTAAATCGTATCCGCCATTTTTAATTACTTCAGCTAATTGTTTTGCAACAAAAAAACCATCAGTTGGATTTGCATTTACACGAATCGCTTCATTTGCACCAATAGCAAGGGCTTTACGCAAAGTTGGTTCCGTATCCGGACCTCCAACATTTACTACAGTTACGTTAGCACCTTGTTGTTCCTGAAACCAAATTGCACGTGTTAAACCAAACTCGTCATTAGGATTTATTACATATTGAACACCATTGGTATCGAATTCTGAATCACCATTGGAGAAGTTAATTTTTGAAGTAGTATCAGGTACATGGCTGATGCAAACTAATATTTTCATAAGTATATATTTTATATTTATAATATTCTTTTACAAATTTAGAAATTAAAATCGGAATAATATACTATGCGCGCATAATATTTTTTAAAAACTATTACGTTTTCGCAGATTCTGAATTTTTGAATACTTTTCATCGGTTTACAAAATGGAAAATTCACTTATTGTTGCTGATTCTTAAGGAATTTGTAATTGGCATAATCTTGTTTGGAATAAAATTTTGATGAAATTTATACCGCTTTTTTAATTTTCACGTTCTAACAAAACAATTTTTAGAAATAGAATTACACAAAACAGTTTGAGTTTGTCTGAAAAATGTATTTACAGTGGAATAATCACTATTATATCGATTTCGTAAATATCACAAACTTCTTTTAAAAGTTAAAACCGAAGTATAGGATAGAGATTGGGTGATTTTAAATTCAATTTATGCTTTTAAGTTATTTAAAATAATTATTTTTGCTCTTCAGAAAATTCAACATACAATATAAATATGAGAACAATACAATTTAGAGAGGCCATTTGTGAAGCGATGAGCGAAGAAATGCGTCACGATGAATCCATATATTTAATGGGCGAAGAAGTTGCAGAATACAACGGAGCATACAAAGCTTCAAAAGGAATGCTTGCTGAGTTTGGCGAAAAAAGAGTAATCGATACTCCAATTGCTGAGCTTGGTTTTACAGGAATTGCAGTAGGATCAGCTATGAACGGTTGTCGTCCTATCGTAGAGTACATGACTTTCAACTTCTGTTTAGTAGGTATTGATCAAATTATAAATAACGCTGCTAAAATGCGTCAAATGACTGGTGGACAATTCAATGTGCCAATCGTTTTTCGTGGACCAACTGCTTCTGCAGGTCAATTAGGAGCAACTCACTCTCAAGCTTTAGAAAACTGGTTTGCTAATACTCCAGGTCTTAAAGTTGTTGTGCCTTCAACTCCTTATGATGCAAAAGGCCTTTTGAAATCTGCAATTCGAGATAACGATCCTGTAATTTTTATGGAATCTGAGCAAATGTATGGTGACAAAGGAGAAGTGCCAGACGGAGAATATACAATTCCATTAGGAGTTGCTGATGTTAAACGTGAAGGAACAGATGTTACTATCGTTTCTTTCGGGAAAATCATTAAAGAAGCTTTTATCGCTGCTGATGAATTGGCTAAAGAAGGAATTTCATGTGAGATTATCGACTTAAGAACAGTTCGTCCAATGGATAACGAAGCGATCTTGAAATCAGTTAAAAAAACAAACCGTTTAGTAATTTTAGAAGAAGCGTGGCCATTTGCCAGTATTTCATCTGAAATTACATATATCGTTCAGGAACAGGCTTTTGACTTTCTTGATGCGCCAATTCAACGTATTACAACTGCAGATACTCCTGCGCCTTACTCTCCTGTTTTACTAAAAGACTGGTTGCCAAATGCAGCTGATGTAGTAAAAGCAGTAAAGAAAGTAATGTACAAATAGTCAAACAAACAATACTTATAAAACTTCATCAGTCATATTAATTGATGAAGTTTTTTTTTGCCATATGATAAAGAAAATAATTTTACTCAGCCTGTTTTTTGTATTTGCATTTGCGAATATTGCTACTGCACAGACTAAAGTGAGCGGAATTGTTTTGGACAAATCTAATCAGCCTATTCCGTTTGCAAATATTGTTTTTAAAGGTTCAAATACCGGAATAGTTACGAATGAAGATGGTCGTTTTTATTTGGAATCACCAAAAACGTACACAGCATTATTAGTGACTTCTGCAGGCTTTTCAGATAAAGAAGTACCATTGGAAAAAGCAGTCAATTATAACTTTAAAATTGTTTTGGGCGAAGCTGAAGCACTTAATGAAGTTGTAATTTATACTGGGAAAACATCCAAAAAAAATAATCCTGCACTGGATATTCTAAGGAAAATTTGGGAAAGAAAACGTAAAAACGGATTGTATCAGTTCAATCAATATCAAATGCAGAAGTACGAAAAAATTGAGTTTGATATGAATACGATCGACAGTGCTTTCATGAAAAATAAACTCTTTAAAGGAATGGAGTTTGTATTTGATCATGTGGATACATCTGATGTTACCGGAAAAACGTATTTGCCAATTTTCATTAATGAATCTGTTTATGACGTTTATGGTGACAATAAATTAAAGAAAACAAAAGAAAATATTACCGGTAGCAAAACTTCTGGTTTTAATGGAAATCAGCAGATTTTATCTTTCGTAAAAGATCTTTATTCTGATTATAACATTTACGATAACCATCTTACATTTTTTGACAAAAGTTTTACAAGCCCGCTTTCAAAAACCGGAATCGATGTTTATAATTATGTTCTGAAGGACAGTGCTTATATCGATAAAAAATGGTGTTATAACATTGTTTTTTATCCTAGGCGAAAAAATGAATTGACTTTCAAGGGAGATTTCTGGGTAAACGATACCACCTTTGCGATCAAGAAAATTAATATGGGCGTGACCAAAAGTGCTAATATTAACTGGGTAAAAGATATTTATATCGAACAGGAATTTGAGGTTGAAAACGATTCGGTTTTCTTGTTGACCAGAGATTATATGATGTCTGATTTTGCTTTAAACAAAAAGGAAAAATCTAAAGGCGTTTACGGAAAACGAACAACATTATATAGAGATCATAAATTCAATATTCAGAAACCAGAGAAATTCTATAAAGAAGAAGTAAATTATATCGACAATGCTGTTTACGATCGCCCCGATGAATTTTGGGAAGAAAATCGTTTCGAGAAACTAAACAAAGACGAGCAGGGTATTTATAAAATGCTCGATACTTTACAAACCGTCAAGCGATTCAAGCAAATATATAATCTGGTCTCTATTTTAGGAAGTGGTTACGTCGAGTTCAAAAATTTCGATTACGGGCCAATTTTCTCCACATTTGGATATAATGAAGTCGAAGGTCTGAGGGTTAGAGTTGGAGGAAGAACCTATTTTGGACCAAATGATCCGTGGCGTATACAAGCTTACACCGCATATGGTTTTAATGATAACAAATTCAAATACGGAGCTTCAGGAAAATGGATGGTCGACAAAAAAAAGAGAGTCATCATTTCTGGAGGAAACAGGCGCGACATCGAACAAATAGGAGCTAGTTTAACCACAACTAATGATATTCTTGGGCGAAGTTTTGCATCATCAGCACTATTTACAACGGGGAGTAACGGAAAATTAACCAATATTAATTTGAGTAACGTTTCGGTTGAAATGGAACCAATGAAAAATTTCGTTGTTCAGGCAGGTCTTTCATATCGAACATTAGAATCTGCTTCACCAACTTTTAGTTTAGATTATTATACGACTTTGCCAAGTCCTGCAAATCCTGCTGGAGTTGTTGCAAGTCAAGTGACCCAATCTGAAGCAAATGTTCAATTTGAATTTATGCCAAATCGCAAAACTATCGGTTTTGGAGTAGAGCGTGACCTTGTTGATAGTCCGTTTAGCCATTTCTTTGTGAATTTCAGTTATGGTATAAAAGGCGTTTTCAATAGTGATTTCGCTTACGAAAAAGTACAGTTATATTACAAACAGCCAATCACTATTGGTCCGTTAGGAAGATCAAATATTATCGTCGAAACCGGTAAAACATTTGGTACAATTCCGTTAGGATTAATGAGTGTTATTCCGGGTAACCAGACATATTGGACCATCGAAAATACATTTAGTAACCTGAATTTCTATGAATTTATATCTGACCAATACACTACTTTGCAATGGAATCATGATTTTGGAGGAAGATTATTCGCCAGAGTGCCATTTATGAGAAAGTTAAATTGGAGAGAATTCGTGGGTATAAAAGGAGTTTATGGAACCATTTCTGATGCCAACAGAGCCATCAACGCTTCAGATCAGCCTTATAATGCACCGGAAAATGTGTATTGGGAATACAACGCGGGAATTGGGAATATCTTCAAGGTTTTCCGAATCGATTTCTCGTGGAGAGGAAGTTATCTAAACGCTCCGGATGCTAATAAATTTGCAGTAAAAGGATCTTTCGGGTTCTATTTCTAAAAAAAATATATATTGCTACAAAGACGCCAAGTTGCTAAGTTTATTCTTTGCAACTTGGCGTTTTTGTATTTTTGACAACTTAATAATTTCACGCAGATTTTGCAGATTTAAGCTGATCTGCGCAGATTTATAATTAGGTTTTAGAATAAATCTTTTTAAATCTGCGGAATCTGCGTGCAAAAAAACTTTGCGCCTCTGCGCCTTTGCGAGATTCTTTTTTTATTTAATTTTGAATTAGACTTAAAATCAGAGTAATGCAAGAAGCTATCGATTTTCTATTAACCAAAAATCCAATATTTAAGGAAATCATTGAGAAATATGGTTTGCCTCCAATTCCAAAACGCCCTCAGGGTTTTGAAACTTTGGTATTGCTAATTCTCGAACAACAGGTTTCTATAGATTCAGCGAAAGCCACATTCTTAAAAATTAAAGCGTATACCACTTGCAATCCCGAAACAATGGCGGTTTTATCTGATGAAGAATTTCGGGCTTTGGGTGTCAGCCGTCAAAAAACAAAATACATCAAAATACTTTCCGAAGCCGTTTTAAACAAAGAACTGGATATTGAGAGTCTGGCTTCGAAGTCCGCAAAACAAGTTCGTGAAGAACTCATCAAATTAAAAGGAATCGGAAACTGGACAATTGACATTTACCTGATGTTCTGTCTTCAGGAACCAGATTTAATTCCCCTAGGCGATATTGCAGTAGTGAATACCATCAAAGAATTATTGAATATTCACGACAAACAAGAAATGGAAATTCACTCGGAACAGTGGAGTCCATATCGTTCTTATGCTACGTATTTGCTCTGGCATTATTACTTAAATAAGCGAAATCGGAAAATTACTTATTAACTATCTGTTAGATAAAAGGAAAGTATATTAATTTATGCGTAAAATGCGTAGATTAATGCACTTTTTTCATTGTAAAAAAGGATTCTTTAGTTACTTTTGCAGTCGAAATTATAGAAAAAATAAAAAACGAAAATGACCGCAGACAAACTAACAACTTTCGATGTATTAATCGAAATACCAAGAGGAAGCAGAAATAAATACGAGTACGATTTTGAAATCAAAAGAATGCGTTTTGACAGAATGTTATTCTCTTCAATGATGTACCCAGCTGATTACGGATTTATTCCAGAAACTTTAGCTCTTGATGGTGATCCTCTTGATGTATTGGTTTTGATTAACGAACCAACTTTTCCTGGATGTGTTATAGAAGTAAAACCAATTGGTGTTTTCCATATGGCAGATGATAAAGGACCAGACGAAAAAATTATTTGTGTACCAGTTTCAGATCCAATCTGGAATTCATTAAACGACCTTTCAGATATTAATGGACATTTATTGAAAGAAATAGAGCATTTCTTCCAGGTTTACAAAGATCTTGAAAACAAACAAGTAGATGTTGAAGGTTGGGGAGACGTAAACGAAGCGTTTGCAATTATTGCTGAATGTACTAAACGTTTTAACGATATTGAAAACAAACCAGAAGGATTATTTAGTATTAAATAATTTTTACCCTGTTCTATTATAAAAAAAGCAATACTCCGTCAAGAGTATTGCTTTTTTGTTTAAATTCGTTTTAGTTAGTTTGTTGACTATTAACCAAAACCACTAAAACATTATGAATGCATTTATGATTTATTTGCCAATTGTTATGGCAATAATTGGATTACTTTTCATGGCAATTAAAAGGACTTGGGTTTTAAAACAAGACGCAGGCGACGGGAAAATGAAAGAGATTTCAGATCACATTTACGAAGGAGCCCTCGCATTTTTAAAAGCCGAATATCGATTACTGACATTTTTTGTAATTGGCGCGAGTTTAGTACTAGCCGGAATTTCTTTTATTGTTCCCACCACACATATATTAATAGTAGTAGCATTTATTTTTGGAGCATTTTTCTCGGCATTAGCGGGAAATATGGGGATGAAAATAGCCACTAAAACAAATGTTAGAACCACTCAGGCTGCACGTACTAGTTTGCCACAAGCTCTAAAAGTTTCCTTTGGAGGCGGAACCGTAATGGGATTAGGGGTTGCAGGGTTGGCAGTTCTTGGTTTAACAGGATTTTTTATTGTTTTCTTTCAGATATTTATGAACGGAGTCTGGACTTCCTCTCAGGATATGACTAAGGTTTTAGAAACTTTAGCAGGATTTTCACTAGGTGCAGAATCGATTGCCCTTTTCGCAAGAGTTGGAGGCGGAATTTACACTAAAGCAGCCGATGTTGGTGCCGATTTAGTTGGTAAAGTGGAAGCCGGAATTCCGGAAGATGATCCTCGTAATCCTGCTACAATTGCTGACAATGTTGGAGATAATGTTGGAGACGTAGCCGGAATGGGAGCCGATTTATTTGGGTCGTATGTAGCGACGGTTTTAGCAGCGATGGTTCTGGGGAACTACGTTATTAAAGATATGGGCGGAAGTATTCAGGATGCTTTTGGAGGAATCGGACCAATTTTACTTCCAATGGCAATTGCCGGTTTCGGAATTTTATTTTCGATAATCGGAACGACACTAGTGAAAATTTCAGACGATAATGCTAAAGAAGCGCAAGTGCAAAAAGCATTAAATATAGGAAACTGGGTCTCAATCGCTTTAACAGCAATCGCTTGTTTCTTTTTAGTAAAACATATGTTGCCGGAAACAATGCAGATGAGTTTCTTTGGAGAAGGTTCTAAAGATATTTCTTCAATGCGTGTTTTTTATGCCACTTTAGTTGGATTAGTAGTGGGTGGAGCTATTTCATCGGTTACAGAATATTACACAGGATTAGGTACGAAACCGGTTATGGCGATTGTTCAAAAATCATCAACCGGAGCAGGAACAAACGTAATTGCAGGTTTGGCAACGGGTATGATTTCTACTTTTCCGACCGTGATTTTGTTTGCAGCAGCTATTTGGATTTCTTATGCTTTGGCAGGATTTTATGGAGTAGCTTTGGCGGCATCGGCCATGATGGCAACTACAGCCATGCAATTAGCGATTGATGCTTTTGGACCAATTTCTGACAACGCCGGAGGAATTGCCGAAATGAGCGAATTACCAAAAGAAGTTCGTACAAGAACAGATATTTTAGATTCAGTTGGAAACACAACAGCTGCAACAGGAAAAGGTTTTGCAATTGCATCTGCGGCCTTAACTTCATTGGCTTTATTTGCTGCCTATGTAACGTTTACAGGAATTGACGGAATCAACATCTTTAAAGCACCTGTTTTGGCAATGTTATTTGTCGGCGGAATGATTCCGGTAGTTTTTTCAGCTTTGGCTATGAACTCTGTTGGAAAAGCTGCTATGGATATGGTGTACGAAGTACGTCGTCAGTTTAAGGAAATTCCGGGAATTATGGAAGGTACCGGAAAACCGGAATACGGAAAATGTGTTGAAATTTCTACAAAAGCCGCTTTACGCGAAATGATGTTACCTGGAATCTTGACCATTGGTTTTCCGATTGCAATCGTGTTATTAGGAAAATTAGTTTATGCAGATAACAATCAGTTAATTGCTGAAATGTTAGGAGGTTATATGGCAGGAGTTACAGTTTCAGGTGTGCTTTGGGCGGTTTTTCAAAACAATGCCGGAGGTGCCTGGGACAATGCTAAAAAATCTTTTGAAGCTGGTGTGATGATTAACGGCGAAATGACATATAAAGGTTCAGACGCACACAAAGCTGCTGTAACCGGAGATACTGTTGGAGATCCGTTTAAGGATACTTCAGGGCCATCAATGAACATCTTAATTAAATTGACTTGTTTGATTGGATTGGTAATTGCGCCAATTTTAGGAGAAGGTCATTCGACTTCAGGAATTGCTGAAAAAGGTTCATGCTGTAAAATGGAAATGTCTGCAACTGGTGTTTCTAAATGCGGCGATATTTCAAAAATGACTAAGGAAGAATGTGCTAAAATGTGCAAAGAAAAAGGATGTACCGCTGAAGAAACAGCAAAATGTCTGGCACATTACGATGCAAATGGAAAGTATAAGTATCAAAAAACAGATTGTTTTGACACCAGTAAATACGATAAAAAACGTGTTGAAGTAAACTTATCTACCACAAATGGTGTGACAGTTGGAACCGTTACCAAAACCGAAAACGGAAAAACTACCACTGAAGTTTACGAAGGAACAGAAGCTGAGGTTAAAGCAAAAATCGAAGCTGCGAAGTAAATCGATACCCTAACAGGTTTTGGAAACCTGTTAGGATGGATATCAAAAAGCAAACAAAAATGCCTCTAAAAATTTAGAGGCATTTTTTATTCGTGTAAATTGGTGTAATTGATGTTTCTTAAAACAAACCGTTCAATTCAGCATCAATTCTATTAATGATATTTCCTAAATCTTCGGGATTATCAACAAAGTTAATATTGTCAACATCAATAATAAGTAGTTTTCCTTTAGTGTAAGTCTGAACCCAGGCTTCGTATCTTTCGTTCAGGCGACTTAAATAATCAATCGAAATCGAGTTTTCATATTCACGTCCGCGTTTGTGAATTTGTCCCACTAAATTCGGAATAGAACTTCTAAGGTAAATCAATAAATCGGGAGCTTTAACCAATGATTCCATTAATTCAAAAAGAGAAGTATAATTTTCAAAATCACGGCTTGTCATTAATCCCATCGAATATAAGTTGGGAGCAAAGATGTAAGCATCCTCATAAATCGTTCTGTCCTGAATGATTTTTTTACCGCTTTCGCGAATTTGCTGCACTTGGCGAAATCTGCTGTTTAAGAAGTAAATCTGCAAATTAAACGACCAACGTTCCATTTGATGGTAAAAATCATCCAAATAAGGATTGTCAACAACATCTTCATAATGTGGTTCCCATTTAAAATGTTTGGCCAGTAATTTGGTCAATGTTGTTTTTCCAGCGCCTATATTTCCTGCTATTGCTATGTGCATTACGGTGTTACGATTTTATAATTGGTGATTTCTTTAGTTGTAAAAATAGATAAAATTTGGTCTTTGTAACAGAATTTATCAAAGCTTTTTTGTAAAATTTCAATTTCAGAACTTGTGTCTGATTTTGTCTTGCCGATGTCTTTAAAAAACAACAAATTAGCTTTGCTAAAAATATATTGATGGTCGTTTAGAATTTCAATTTTATCAAAATCAGGAATTTTTCCTAATGCGGTTGTTTTTCCGAAAATATCACAAGAGAACCAATTGTTTTTTTTATCAATCCAAAAAAAGGTATTAAAGTCAGTTTGATAGTATTTTATACCTTCTGTCAAAGGTGTAGAAACCGTTTTATATTCGTTTTTCAAATAATCAAAAAGTCCAATTTGCTGATTTAAAGTATTGAAAATCCACAATTGATTTTGAGTTGACATTCCGATAGCCGGTACAACAATGGGTTCGCTATTTTGTGAAAAATTAATCTCTGTGATTTTATTTAATTGATTATCGAGTAAAACAACAGTATTAAAATCCTCATAAAACAATACTATTTTAAGTGGATTTAGTATGTCGACTTTCGTGATTTTACCTAATGAAACACTTTTGAATTCAAAAGCCTCGTTTCCTTTAATTTTTCTAAAAACATTATTTTTTATGTCATAAGAAAATCCAAAAGAATCATATCCTAAAAAATCATCCACATCAGCATTAAATTGAGAAATTAAAGAAGCCTTTGTTTTTTGATTTTGTGCAGAAATAATAGAAAATGAACAGGCAATAAAAAGTAGAACTAAAATTTTACGTACTGTTTTTTTCATAAGAAGTTGGTTTCAAAAAAGCCAAATTACAAAAAACAAAAGTATAAAATAACTTAAAACAGATATTTAGTCTGATTTTGTTCTCAAAACATCAAAATTGCAACGATCTAATTAACAGGTGATTTTATCGATTGGTTGTTAGTGAACGATGACAGTTTTTCGCAGTTTTCTACAAGAGTTTTACAATATACAGTTCAGCCGCGAATATCATCTTTTCAATGAATAATTTATAGTGAAAGAAAAAGGGCTGTCTTAAAATATTAAGAAAGCCCTTTTTTTATATGAGATTCAGATTAAATTACAATCCAAATTCAGCTTTTACTTTGTCAACAAAATCAAGTTTTTCCCAAGTAAATAATTCAACTGTAACTGTTTTTTCGTTTCCTCCCGGAGCAGAAAATGTTTTAGTAACGACTTCTGGTTTACGACCCATGTGTCCGTAAGCAGCAGTTTCGCTATAAATTGGATTTCTTAATTTCAAACGTTGCTCGATAAAATAAGGGCGCATATCAAATAAAGACTCTACTTTTTTAGCAATTTCACCGTTTGTTAAGTTTACTTTTGATGTTCCGTAAGTATCAATAAAAATACCCATTGGCTCAGCAACTCCAATTGCGTAAGAAACCTGTACTAAGATTTCGTCAGCAACACCTGCAGCCACTAAGTTTTTAGCGATATGACGTGTAGCATAAGCGGCACTTCTGTCTACTTTACTCGGGTCTTTTCCAGAAAAAGCACCACCACCGTGAGCACCTTTTCCACCGTAAGTATCAACGATAATTTTTCTTCCTGTTAAACCAGTATCTCCGTGAGGTCCTCCAATAACAAATTTTCCTGTTGGGTTAATATGGTAGTTGATTTTATCATTAAATAAATGAGCGTGTGCTGGGTTTTTAGCGATAATTCTTGGAATCAAAATTTCGATAATGTCTTTTTTGATTTTAGCCAACATCGTAGCTTCTTCGTCAAAATCATCATGTTGAGTTGAGATTACGATAGCATCAATACGAGTTGGTTTGTTGTCATCGCTGTACTCTAAAGTGACCTGCGATTTAGCATCAGGACGCAAATAAGTGATTTCTTTATTTTCACGTCTTAAAATTGCTAATTCCTGTAATAATTTATGAGATAAATCAAGAGCCAATGGCATGTAGTTTTCAGTTTCGTTAGTTGCATAACCAAACATCATTCCCTGGTCACCTGCACCTTGCTCTTCTGGCTTAGCTCTGTCAACACCTTGATTAATATCTGCTGATTGCTCGTGAATTGCTGATAAAATTCCACAAGAATTAGCCTCAAACATGTACTCGCTTTTTGTATATCCAATTTTACGGATTACTTCACGGGCAATTTGCTGCACATCAAGATAGGTATTCGATTTTACTTCACCAGCCAAAATTACCTGACCAGTTGTAACTAAAGTTTCACATGCTACTTTTGAGTCAGCATCAAATGCTAAGAAGTTATCAATTAATGCATCCGAAATTTGATCTGCAACTTTGTCTGGATGCCCTTCACTAACAGATTCTGACGTAAATAAATAAGCCATAATAATTATTAAATTAAAATTAAGCGAGGAAAATAATTGCTAAAAAAGGCTAAAGGAGAGTTTCTGCTTTAGCATTTTTTACTACTGAAATCAATCTTTCAGTATTCATAACGAACCGTTTCATTATGAAGAGGTTGCAATCAGTTCAAATTTTTCCTCTGTATTCGCGTGCAAAGGTATAAAACCATTTTGATTTGCAAATTAAAGTTCTGTTTTTTTTAGTTTTATAAGTAGAAATTTAACATAACATACTAAATTGATAGGGTAATAGAAATTATTTTGGTATTTGTTTGGTCGATTAAAAAATAGTTCGCACATTTGCCTCATCAAAATAAAAGAAAAAATGAAATTAACAGTTTGCAATATGTCTTGTATGATGCCGGAGCCTTCCGCAGAGACGCTATTGTAGTTTATTTTCAAACATCATATAGAACCTCTGCACATCGCAGAGGTTTTTTTTTGTTCAAAAATCAAACAAAACTGTAAAACCTTTTTAAGCCAAAACATTAATTAATCAGAAAAAAGCAATGAAAAAAAATGTAGTAATCGTTTTAGGTCTTTTGACATTTTCAGGTATTTACGCACAAGAAAATAAAAAAGAGCAGGATACTTTAAAAAACAATGAATTATCAGAAGTAACAATCGTTGGATCAAGAAGTAAAAACAGAGTAAAAACAGATGTGCCGGTTCCGGTTGATGTTTTCAATATTTCTGAAATAACAAAAGGATCGCCACAGACCAGCATAACTCAAATTTTAAATTATGTTGCGCCATCGTTTACCAGTAATCCAACCTCAACTGCTGATGCTACCGATCACGTCGATCCAGCACAACTTCGAGGATTGGGACCAGATCAGGTATTGGTTTTAGTAAATGGAAAACGCAGGCATACAAGTGCTTTAGTAAACATAAACGGCTCACCTGGAAGAGGTTCAGTCGGAACGGATTTAAATGCTATTCCTTCTTTTGCAATTGAGAGAATCGAGGTTTTAAGAGATGGAGCGGCGGCACAATATGGTTCTGATGCTATTGCGGGCGTTATCAATATAGTCTTAAAAAAGAACGCCAATTATCTTTCAGGGGGTATTCAGTACGGAGCTAATTTATCTTCAGGATCTAATAATTTTGAAGGCGGATCTGATGGACAAACCTTGCAGGCAGATTTAAATTACGGAACTTCATTGGGTAAACCGGGAAGTTTCCTGAACATTACAGGAACAGCCGTAACAAGACAAGCGACCAGCAGAGCCGGAATCAGAAATAATGGTATTTTTAATGCCTATAACGCTGTCGAAAACAGAGCGGCTCAAAATGGTGTTGAAATCAATTCGCTTTTCAGCAATATTAACTCAACTCCAAATTCGGCACAAATTCTTACTTCACTAAAGCAATACGCTCCTCAGGTAAGTTATTTTACACCTGCTCAGCAAACTGCGATTTCTTCGGCAACGACGCTTGCGCAAATGCAGACTGCTTTGAATTTTGATGTAACCAATAATGAATTAGCATACAGAGGTCAGGACAGAACCGACTATAATATGAGCGTGGGGCAATCGGAATTGGCTTCCGGACAAGCTTATTTTAATGCTAAATATCCTTTAAATGAAACAACTGCTTTGTATTCTTTCGGAGGTGTTTCGTATAGAAATGGTAAATCATACGCTTTTAACCGACTTCCAAATGGTTCCGGAACTTTCACGCAAGTGTACGAAAACGGTTTTTTACCTGAGATAGAATCAGATGTATTAGATGCTTCTGCGGCTGTTGGAGTTACGACAGAGTTATTTGGATTTGACACTGATTTAAGTACGAATCTCGGAACAAACTCTTTTGAATATGGGGTAAATAATACTATCAATGCGACTTTGGGAGTGAATTCACCATTTAATTTTGACGCAGGAAAAGTTTCATTTCTGCAGAGTACAACCAATTTAGATTTTACTAAAAAGTATGATTTTTTGGCTGGATTGAATGTGGCTTTTGGTGGAGAGTTCAGATATGAAAACTATCAGATACAACAAGGTGAAGAAGCTTCTTATGGCTTATATGATGTTAATGGAGCTTTTGTTTCCGGAATTCTGCCAAGCAACTCGCCTTTAATTGTTACAGACTTTTTTGGTAACAAACGTGGAGCAGGAGCACAGGGTTTTTCTGGATTTCAGCCTTCAGATGCTAAAGAAAAAGACAGAAAAAGTGGTGCAGTTTATATTGATTTAGAATTAAATGCAAACGAAAACTGGCTTATAAATGGAGCTGCGCGTTACGAGAATTATTCGGATTTTGGAAGCACGGTTACTTTTAAATTGGCTTCTCTTTTAAAATTAAACGACAATATCAATTGGAGAATATCTGGTCAAACCGGATTTAGAGCGCCATCATTACAGCAAAAATATTTTGAAGCTAGTTCGACTCAATTTATAAATGGTTCGCCATATCAGGTGGGTTATTTCCCAAATGATTCGCAGGCGGCTCAAAGTATTGGAGTTGAAAATTTAAAACCAGAGAAATCTAAAAGTATCAGTACAGGATTTACGTTTAAGATTCCGGAGGCAAATATAACAATTGCAACAGATGCTTATTTCACCAGAATTGATGACCGAATTGTTTTAACAGGTCAATATTCAAGACCTACAGATGCTCAAATAGCTGCGGCAACATCTCCGGAACAAGCTGAGGCGCTGACATTGTTTCAACAGGCATTTGATGCAAAAGGTATAGAAAGAGCATCGTTCTGGACAAACGGAATCAACTCTGAAACGAAGGGAATTGACCTGGTAATTTCACAGAAATATGATGTAATTCCAGATTTCATTATCAGAAATGATCTTGCCTTGAGTTTTAATGAAACGAAAAGAGTAGGGGCTTTAAACGTACCGCAATCTATTATTGATGCTGGCGGAGAACCTTATAAATATTCGTTTTTTCCAGAGTCAAGCAGAGTTTATTTAGAAGAAGCGATTCCAAAATTGAAAGCTAATTTAATGACAACTTTCAGTATCAAAAAACTAGATATTTATTTAAGAAACAGCTATTTCGGAAAAGTTACTGATCCGGGAGCAACAGATGTAAATTTAGACGGATTTTCTTCAGTGTACGAACACCCGGAATACAGTGCAAAGTTGGTAACCGATTTATCTTTAGGATATCAGATTAATGAGCATTTTAGAGCTACAGTTGGGTTTAATAATATAGGAGATGTTTACCCGGACAGAAACAATCCGGCAACTCCTGCCTTTACAAATACAACACCAACTTTATCTCCTGCGCCAAGTACTGACTTAACGAATGCGAACCAGTTTGCCTATTCAAGAGCTGTATCACAGTTTGGATTAAACGGAAGATTTGGTTTTGCCCGTTTGAGTTTCAAATTTTAAAGATTAGGAAAATCGGCCACAGATTTATAGCGATTAAACGAATTAGCAGTGATTTCTTTAATCATTGTAATCCTTTAATCTGTGGCTAAACCAATACTATATAAGGTTGTTATGAAATTTTATTGTTAAATATCAATATTTGATTTGGTAGTTCGATAAATAGTTATTACATTTACCCTATCGAATTAGTCGAGTTTAAAAAAAAGAATTAAATTTTAAATTAAAATAAAAATGAAAACAATAGCAAGAACAGATATGATGTGTTGTAGTATGATGCAAATGTGCATCCAAACTTGCTGTTGCCAAAAGTAAAAGATAGAATCTTTGTTATAGTTAAACTATAAGCCCTTTTGGTTGCCATCCGAAAGGGCTTTTTTCATTTCAACATTTTAAACTTTAAATCATGAAAACATTAGATATAAATACAATCGCATTTCAGTACTTGTTGAGAACAGATTCTCAAAAAAATAATAAATCTGAAGAACCAACAAATGAAGCTGTAAGGTATAATCCTGAACAGCATATAAAGGATCAGAAATCTTTATTATTTCAAATGTATAATCTGGAAGAAGAGGATCTTTATGTTTAGGAGATGCAAATTCAATTTCAACGAAACAATTTCAATAACAATATATAATAAGTATTAACTAATATTTAAAAATTAAGAAATCATGAGTACACAAAAATTTGCAACAAACGCACTACACGCAGGACACGACGTAACAAAAAATGCAGGAACCAGAGCAGTGCCAATTTATCAGACATCGTCATACGTATTTAATAATGCAGATCATGCAGCTAATTTATTTGGTCTTGCCGAAGCCGGATTTATCTACACAAGATTAAATAATCCAACGAATGATGTTTTGGAACAACGGCTGGCAGCACTTGAAGGCGGAATCGCGGCGGTGGTTACGGCATCGGGAGCATCGGCAATTTCAACAACTTTGCTGACTTTGCTAAAAGCCGGTGATCATATTGTGGCTTCAAATAGTTTATATGGAGGAACTTATAATTTATTAAAAGTGACTTTGCCAAGATTAGGAATTACAACAACATTTGTAGATCCTTCAAAACCAGAAAATTTTACAAAAGCGGCTAAAGAAAATACGAGAGCTTTCTTTGTGGAGTCTTTAGGAAATCCAAAATTGGATGTTTTGGACTTGAAAGGAATTTCGGCGGAAGCCAAAAATTTCAAAGTTCCGTTTATTGTAGACAATACAGTAGCTACACCTTATTTATTAAACCCAATTGAGCACGGCGCGAATATTGTCATTCATTCTTTAACCAAATATATTTCCGGAAACGGAACTTCATTAGGAGGCGCAATTATCGATGCCGGAACTTTTGACTGGTCTAACGGAAAATTCCCTGAATTTACAGAGCCTTCAGCCGGATATCACGGTTTGGTTTATCATGAAGCTTTAGGAAATGCAGCCTTTATTGCAAAAGCAAGAATTGAAGGATTGCGTGATTTTGGGGCTGCATTGAGTCCGTTTAATGCTTTTCAGATTATTCAGGGATTAGAAACATTGCCTATCCGAATTAAAAAACATAGCGAAAATGCTTTGGCTTTAGCTTCTTGGCTGGAGAAACAAGAAGAAGTGGTTTGGGTAAATTATCCAGGATTGAAATCAAGTAAATATTACGATTTAGCACAGCAATATCTTTCTGAAGGACAAAGCGGAATTATCACTTTTGGATTAAAAGGGGGTTTCGAAGCGGCTAAAAAAGTTGTTAATGAAACGAAATTATTCTCGCTTTTGGCCAATATAGGAGATACGAAATCACTAATTATTCATCCTGCAAGTACGACGCATCAACAATTAACGGATCACGAACAATTAGAAACAGGAGTTTCGAAAGATTTGATCCGACTTTCAGTGGGAATCGAAGATATTGAAGATTTAATTGCTGATTTGAAAACGGTTTTCGAAAGTGTAACACATTCACAATACAGCATTAATAAGAATTAGAATTTGGTTTTTTTGTTTTTTGTTTGAAAAATTGCCTTTAGCAAGTGGTTTTGCTAGAGGTGATTTTTTATGATAAGAAATTCAACATAAAAGTTTTTTCACCATATAAGTTATATAAGTTCCTTTTAGCGTAAACACCTAACATAAAAACTTATATGACTTAAATGGTTCAAATTAACCTCAATACATTAAATTATGTCAAAGCTTAAAATAAATATCATTCTTTTCGGAATTGGAAATATAGGAAGCACGTTGATCAATCAGATTATCGAAAGTCAGGAGTTTTTTCTGCAAAGTAAAAATATTGATTTTCATTTCCCGATTATCACCAATTCTACGGTAGCTTTTTTTGAAAAAGAAGGTGTTGGATATGCCTGGGAAACAAATTTTGTGCAATTGGCAGTTCCTTTTAAAGTAGAAGATATTGTAGAATTTGCAAAAGAAAATGAATTCGAAAACCTGATTGCAGTTGATGCCACGGCGAGTGACGAATTGATCAGTCATTATAATACGTTAATTCAAAACGGATTTAATATAGTTGCCGTAAACAAAAAAGCCAATACACTGCCAATTGACCTTTATAAAGAAATTCGCGTAAATCTTAAAAAGTATGATAAAGAGTTTTTGTATGAAACCTCTGTGGATACGGGATTTCCGGTTTTACAGACTTTAAGGGATTTGTATTATTCAGGAGAAAAAGTAACCAAAATCAGGGGTGTATTTTCAGATAATCTGAGTTATGTTTTTAATCGATTTTCATCTGAAGAAACTACTATTTCATCTGTTCTGAAAGATGCCAGTTTACTTGGATTAATGCGTTCTACTTTTAAAGAAGATTTATCAGGAAATGACACCGCAAAAAAATTACTGATCCTGACAAGAGAAATCGGGAAGGATTTTGAGCTTTCGGATATAAAAATCAATTCCCTTATTCGGGAAGAACATCTGGCAAAAAACGGAATCCTTGATAAAGAATCTGTCGATAAATATTACAAAATTGCAAAAATCACTCAGGCAGATAATCATGTTTTGAGATATGTAGGAGAATTTGATGTAGAAAAAAACAAACTCGAAGTAAAATTAATCTCAGAACCAGCGACAAGTGCTATCGGACAATTGAAAGGTTCTGATACGATTTTCGAAATCTATACACAATCTTATGCAGGTGTTCCAATTGTGATTAAGAGTGCATCGGCGTGCAAGCAGGCAATTTCAAGAGGAATTATTACAGATATTTTGAAAGTAGCCGAGAAAATTAAAAACAAGGAAGCGGTTTGGCTGTAGTGGTTTTGTAATATTAATAGATTGTTCTTTGATAAATTGAAACAGAAAAATTAAGTTTTTATTTGTAGGTTTTAACTCTCATAAAGTAAAAATAGGTTTTTGTAAGATGTTTTTTAACGTTTAAATTGTGTTTTTTAACGATTTTTTAGATTAATTGCTTGATTATCACTTGGAATATTGAAAAAAATTTCGCACATTTGTAATACCTAAAAACTACCAAAAAAACAAAAATTTAGTTATCTAATAAGTTATGCAGATCGGATAAAACGGTTGAAATAAACTTCTTTTCTTGGAATATTATATAGAAGAAAAAGTAAGAATGTGTCAGCAGTTTCGAGAAGCTTATAAAAATAAACAAATGCAAGAATTTTTTAAAATAGCGAGCAAGTCACAACAGATGAATAAATCCCTACAGATGAACAAGATGTTTAACGTCGCACTTATTTGTGTACGCGTCTGTTGATACTAAAAGAATATATAAGTTGTAAAAAACTTAAACCCTTTTGGTATTCTGATCCAAAAGGGTTTTTTTATTCCATTTTGGTCGCCATAACAAAAAATTAAAGAAAAAATAAAGATTATAAAACGCAAACTAACATAAACTTAAATATCATGAGCACATTAAACTACTTAACTAAGACATTTTCTACATTGAAAGACTTGAGAGCAAAAAGAAATAATCCGCCACCACCAAAAAATGAATTGGTACATCCAAGATTCGGAATGACGGAGACCGATAAAAAAGAAGAGAAAAAAGAACCAAATTCTTTATTGTTTTTGATGTATTCAAAAGAGAATGAAACGCTTTTTATCTAAATCGAAAAGTATCATAAAATAGGGTAATACCTGCTTAATTTTACTGGGCAATTTGTTCGGTAATTTTTTGCGTATAATAAGTTTTAGTTTGAAGTATGTTCAAGAAATTGCGGAATCAGTTTCGATAAAATTTGTTTGTTAGAGAAATTAGTAGTTAATTTGCACCTTTAAGTTCAAAAACGTATTGAAAATGTTATAAAGAAAGGACGAGGGATTAGACCCGATGAATCCTTAGCAACCCTTCGTTAAATCGAAGAAGGTGCTGCATTCTACCACGCCCAAACGTGGAAAGATAACAACAAGAATTTTTCTAGTTTCACTCTAGACTTTCTTTCTAATATTTCCACATACAAATCAAAAATAAAAAAGATTTGAAATTGGAAAATATACCAAGTCCCATTATAATACAAGATTTCATCACCGAAAGTGGTGCACTTTATCCGTCATTACCTTTAAGTTTTACGCTTTCTGGATTGCCGTTGCATACTGCGCCTATTGTTTTGGTAAATCATGCATTAACTGGTAATGCTGAGGTTACAGGCAAAAATGGCTGGTGGAACGATTTAATTGGAGACGGAAAAACAATTGATACATCCAGATATACAATCCTTGCCTTTAATGTGCCAGGTAACGGAAACGACTCGTTTATAGTTGAAAATTACCAGGATTTTACCACAAGAGATATAGCACGCATTTTTATAAAAGGAATTCAGGCTTTAGCAATAGAGCAGGTTTTTGCGATCATTGGTGGTTCTGTTGGTGGGGGAATTGCTTGGGAAATCATTGCCCTGAAGCCAAATATTACCGAGCATTTAATTCCGATAGCAACCGACTGGAAATCGACCGACTGGATGATTGCCAATTGTTATTTGCAGGAACAGATTCTTAATAATTCTTCGAAACCGGTTGAAGATGCCAGAATTCACGCCATGCTGTGTTACCGTTCTCCTGAATCATTCAAAGAGAAATTTCAGCGTACCATTAATCAGGAACTTTTAATATTCAATATAGAAAGCTGGCTGGCGCACCACGGCGAAAAATTACAAAGGAGATACCAATTGTCATCTTATAAATTGATGAACCAATTGCTCAAAACCATAGATATAACTCGAAATAGTGAGAATTTCGAGACATTAATTTCTAAGACAAAGGCATCGATCCATATTATCGGAATCAATTCGGATTTGTTTTTTACACCAAAAGAAAACCTGGAGACTTTTCAGGAGATCAAAAAGTTTAAAGAAAATGTTTTTTACAGCGAAATAGATTCGGTTCACGGACATGACGCTTTTTTAATCGAGTACAAACAATTAGATCATTTACTTGCCGCTATTTTTAAGGCAGAAACAATAGAAAAATAAAATGAAAATATTAAAATTTGGAGGTAAATCGTTATCAAACGGAGAAGGGCTAAACAAAGTCGTTTCAATCATTTTAGACAAAGTAAATCAGGGAGAAAAAATAGCTGTTGTGGTTTCTGCCCGCGGAAACGCAACAGATGAATTAGAAGATATTTTACGAATTGCTGCTAAAAACGGTAATTACAAGCCTTTGTTAGAAAGTTTTAAAGCGTATCAGACCTCAGATTATCCGCAAGTTGATTTGTCAGAAGAATTTAATATTTTAGATAAACTTTTTGAAGGTGTTAGTTTAATTGGAGATTACAGCAATAAAATTAAAGATCAGATTTTATCTAAAGGCGAATTGCTTTCAGCTAAATTATTGACTTCAATTTTAATCGAAAAAGGTGTTCCTGCCAATTTTGTTGATACAAGAGAATTGCTTAAAACCGATTCTAAATTTGGAGATGCGCAGCCGTTAGAGCAGCTTTCTAAGAAAAACGTAATCAATTATTTCAAGCTTCATAATGGTTCTACGGTTAATATTGTTACCGGTTTTATCGGTTCAAACAATAATAATGATACGACTACTTTAGGAAGAAACGGAAGTAATTATACCGCTTCGTTAATTGCTAATTATTTAGATGCCGAGGAGCTTCAAAACTTCACGCATGTTGACGGAATCTATACAGCAAATCCGGATTTAGTTGCCGACGCCAAGAAAATCGAATATTTATCTTTTAATGAGGCAAACGAATTAGCAAATTTTGGAGCAACTATTTTGCATGCCAAAACTATTATTCCGCTGTTGGAAAAAAATATTCCGCTTCGTATTTTAAATACTTTCAACCATGAAAATCGCGGAACTTTAATTACTTCAGATTCGGCTAAAGAAGGAATCAAAACACTTTCTGTTCTTGAAAACGTTTCTTTAGTAAATCTTGAAGGCCGCGGATTGCTTGGAAAAGCCGGAGTCGATGCCCGAATTTTTAAAGTAATGGGCGACCATAATATCAGTGTGAGTATTATTTCGCAAGGTTCTTCTGAAAGAGGAATCGGGCTTGTTGTGGCAACTGATAAGGCTACTTTGGCTATGGTTGAGTTAGAAAAAGAGTTTGAAAACGACTTTTATTCTAAAGATGTAAATCAAATTACGGTGACAGATAATGTGTCTGTAATTTCGATTATTGGTCAGGATTTGAGCACTTTCCACAAGCCTTACACGGCATTAATCAAAAATAAAATTGTTCCGATTTTGTTTAACAACACCGTTACGGGTAAAAACGTGAGTTTGGTGGTAAAAAAATCAGAACTTAATAAAGCGTTAAACGTAATTCACGGGGAGATTTTTGGAGTTTCTAAAAAAATCAACATTGCAATTATAGGGCACGGTTTAGTAGGCGGAACTTTAATTAACCAAATATTAGAATCGGCTTCAGCCATTGAAAAAAGAAAAGATGTGAGACTGAATGTTTTCGCGATTGCCAATTCTAAAAAACTGCTTTTAAATAAAAATGGAGTAACTAAAGATTGGAAAAACGATATTCAGAATAAAGGTGAAGCATATACGATAAATGATATTATCGCTTACGCAGACGAGCATCATTTAGAGAATTTAATTGCGATTGACAATACAGCAAGTGCAAAATTCGTTGAAAATTATGTGCCTTTGGTAGAAAGCAGTTTCGACTTGATTTCTTCGAATAAAGTAGCCAACACTTTGAGTTATGGTTTTTATAAAGAATTGAGAAAAGCTCTTGCAGATAATCAAAAGAATTATTTATATGAAACTAATGTTGGTGCCGGTTTACCATTGATAGATACCATAAAATTACTGCATCTTTCAGGTGAAAACATCACAAAAATAAAAGGCGTTTTCTCAGGAACTTTGAGTTATTTATTCAATAATTTCTCTGCAAAAGATGTTCCGTTTAGCGAAATTTTAAAAGAAGCAATTGACAACGGATACACAGAACCGGATCCGCGTGAGGATTTGTGCGGAAATGATGTTGGAAGAAAATTATTGATTTTGGCTAGAGAATTAGATTTGCAGAATGAGTTTGAAGAAATCTCAATTCAGAATTTAATTCCGGAACATTTACGCGACGGCAATGTTTCTGATTTCCTAACCAAATTAAAAGAATTCGATCCGATTTATGAGAAAATCAAAGCCGATCAAAAACCAAATCACGTTTTAAGATACATTGGTGAATTGTCTGGAGATTTACAGAATGACAAAGGAATATTAGAAGTAAAATTAGTTTCAGTGCCTTCAGATACAGCTTTAGGCGGATTGAAAGGCTCAGATTCTTTCTTCGAAATTTACACAGAATCTTATGGCGATCGTCCAATCGTAATCCAAGGAGCCGGTGCAGGTTCTGCAGTTACAGCGAGAGGTGTTTTTGGAGATATTTTGAGATTGTCAGATAAAGGGTAAAAGTATTTTAGATTGCAGATTTTAGAGTTTAGATTTCTGATTTGAACTCAAACAAAAACAAAAAACAAAAAAAAATGAAAGTAACCTTAAACAGAGTAAACGACGCGTTTCATTTTAAAGTAAAAAATGAAAGAGGTCATGTGGTTGATGTTGACAGCAGAGCCGAATTTGGCGGAAGCGATTTAGGTGCAAGTCCGATGGAATTAGTATTGATGGGAGTTGCAGGATGCAGCGCTATTGATATGATTTCGATTTTGAAGAAACAGCGCCAGGAAATAACCTCATTTAATGCTGAGGTAGAAGGAACCCGAGTGCAAATTGACGAAGCAAAACCTTTTAAAGAAATTGATGTTATTTTTTATTTAGAAGGCGATATCAATCCTGAAAAAGCACAAAGAGCTGCACAGCTTTCTTTTGAGAAATATTGCTCAGTGGCGAAAACGGTTGAGCCGACAGCTACCATTAAATATAAAGTTGTCTTGAACAACGAAATTTTATAGAATTAGAAAATTAGTCAATTAGAGAATTAGATAATTTTTAAATTGGCAAAAAGACTCACTTGTTTACGTTTCAAATCATGGTTTTATGCATTGCAGAAACCTGAACCTTGAAACCTGAAACAAAAAAAACAAAAAATTAAAATGAACGAACAAGAATTTGGTTTTGAAACCCAAGCCATCCGTACACATTTAGAAAAAACACAATTTCAGGAACATTCAACTCCTTTGTATTTATCATCAAGTTTTGTATTTGAAGATGCAGAAGACATGAGAGCTTCATTCACAGAAGAAAAAATCCGCAATATTTACTCTCGTTTTAGCAACCCAAATACTACAGAATTTGTTGACAAAGTTTGCGCTATGGAAGGTGCCGAAGCAGGTTATGCCTTTGCAACCGGAATGGCGGCAATCTATTCTACGTTTGCAGGATTGCTTGAATCTGGTGATCATATTGTTTCTGCAGGAAGTGTTTTTGGCTCAACTCATGCGTTGTTTATGACTTATTTTCCGAAATGGAAGATTGAAACGTCCTATTTTGATATCAATAAACCGGAAACAATCGAAAGTTTTATTAAGCCAAATACTAAAATTTTATATGCTGAAACACCAACAAATCCTGGTGTCGATGTAATTGATTTGGAATTGTTAGGGCAAATTGCAAAAAAACATAATTTGATTTTAATCATTGACAACTGTTTTGCTACGCCGTACATTCAGCAGCCAATTAAATATGGTGCAGATATAGTAATTCATTCAGCAACAAAATTGATAGACGGACAAGGCCGTGTTTTAGGCGGAGTTGCGGTTGGAAATGCGGAATTGATTCGTAAAATATATTTGTTTTCAAGAAATACAGGACCTGCAATGTCGCCATTTAATGCGTGGGTTTTGTCTAAAAGCTTAGAGACTTTAGCTGTTCGTGTTGACAAACATTGCGAAAATGCTTTAAAAGTAGCAGAGTTTTTAGAAGGTCATCCGAATGTAGCGAGTGTGAAATATCCGTTTTTGAAATCACATCCAAAGTATGAGATTGCCAAAAAACAAATGCTTTTAGGCGGAAATATTATTGCCATTGAAATTAAAGGCGGACTTGAAGCAGGAAGAAAATTTTTGGACAAAATTAAATTATGTTCACTTTCTGCAAACATTGGTGACGTAAAAACTATTGTAACGCATCCGGCATCAACAACACACAGCAAATTATCTGTTGAAGAAAAGCTTGCGGTTGGAATTACAGAAGGTTTGGTGCGCGTTTCTGTAGGTCTGGAAACAGTAAAAGATGTTATTGCCGATTTAGATCAGGCACTTTCTTAATCAGTTTGAGATTTAAGAAACCACGATAATATTAAATGACGATTTTTGATAGTAAATGAATTGCTGTCAAAAATCGTCATTCTTTTTTAGTGTTTGTTTCGGTAAAAAATATAAATTTGTCAAAGAAGGCATGTTTCTATCTCTCACAAACTCAATCTTATGATGTGGGAAAAGAATAGAGCAAATAATATTTCCTTGTAAAAACTGAATTTAATCATAACTAACGCAGTAAATTGATAGATTTAGTAGAATTTAAATACCTATTCTGTTATTTTCTCATTCAAAAAGTATATTTTTGTTGTATAAATATGCGGAATGTAGATTTAGATCGCAAATCTAAAATTTTCATTCTAAAATCTAAAATCAATATAAGTGCTTTCAAAGAAAACAAAATACGGAATAAAAGCTTTGACCTACCTGGCCAGACGCGAAAATAACGAGCCTGTACAAATTGCTGAAATTGCCAAAAGTGAACACATTTCAATTAAGTTTTTAGAAAGTATTTTATTGCTGCTCAGAAATTCTGGTTTTCTGGGAGCAAAAAAAGGAAAAGGCGGTGGTTATTATCTGATAAAAGACCCAAAAGATATCAGTATGGCCAAAGTTTATCGCATCCTCGAAGGGCCAATTGCGCTTCTTCCGTGTGCAAGTCACAATTTTTATGAAAAATGTGATGATTGTGACGATGAGTCAACATGTGCCGCACGACGCTTAATGACTGAGGTTAGGGATAATACGCTTAAAATACTTGAAAGTAATTCTCTTGCAGACATTGCTTTTTAATCGATAAAAATTATCAAAAAAAAATTTTGAATTTAAAAAAAAGTGTTACTTTTGCAAAGTAATCTACTAAGCCGATAGGGTAATGGATTTTAAAAATAGAAAAAAACATAGAAATATGGAAAAGGAATTGAAACTGAATAATGTTGGTATTAAGTCTGATACGTCAATAAAAGAAAAACTATGGGTTGCAATACCTGTGATTTTGTTGGTAGGTTTGTTATCTACACTAATATACAATCATTATGCAGAGTTTTCCTGGAGTGGTTTTGTTGGAGGATTTAATCAGGAATTTTTAGTTTTTTTCTTCATTGGTGTTTTTGCACAATTAGTAGATGGTACTTTAGGAATGGGTTATGGAGCAACTTCTACTTCATTTTTGTTGGCTTATGGAGTTCCTCCGGTAATCAGTAGTACTGGAGTTCACGTTGCGGAAATGTTTACAACCGGAGCGTCGGCGATTTCGCATCACCGCTTTGGAAACATCAATAAAAAACTGGTAAAACATTTATTGATTCCGGGTGTTTTGGGTTCTATTACAGGGGCTTATTTATTGTCCGATGTTATCAATGGCGATGTAATAAAGCCCTTTATAGCAGTATATATGATTGTTTTGGCTGTGATAATTATCAGAAAAGCATTAGCTAAAACTATAGTTAAAAAGAAAACTAAAAAGCTGGGAATTCTGGCAACTTTTGGAGGTTTTATGGATGCCGTTGGTGGTGGAGGCTGGGGGCCAATCGTAACTTCTACTTTGTTAGGAAGAGGAAGGAACCCAAGATATACAATTGGTTCTGTAAATGCGGCAGAATTTGCAGTGTCATTTGCAAGTGGTATAACTTTTATGCTTTTTGGAGGAATTCACGGATGGCAGGTAATTATAGGTTTGATTATAGGAGGTGTAATTGCAGCACCATTAGCAGCTTATTTGGTGAATAAGATCAAAAGAAAACCAATGATGGTTGCGGTTGGAATTTTAATTATACTATTGAGTTTAAAAACATTATCTAAATTATTGTAAGCAATTTTTAGAAAGGAAAAGAATATGAGTGCACCAATTATAGAATCATTATTAGATACAACAAAAAATTTCTCGCTTGAAGAAACCTTGGTTTTTTTAGCTAAAGAATTTCCGGGAAAAGTAATTTTTTCGACTTCTTTTGGTCAGGAAGATCAGGTAATTACAGATTACATTGCAAAAAGCAATACTGATATTACCATTTTTACTTTAGATACCGGAAGATTATTTCAGGAGACTTATGATGTTTTTCATAAAACATTAAAAAAATATAAAAAACAGATTGAAGTTTATTTTCCGGAAGCAACGGCGGTGGAAAATTTATTAAAACAAAAAGGACCGAATAGCTTTTATGATTCGGTTGAGAATAGAAAAGAATGCTGTTTTATTCGAAAAGTCGTTCCGCTTAGAAAAGCTTTGGCTGGAAACTCAGTTTGGATTACCGGTTTAAGAGCAGAACAATCGGAGAACAGACATGATCTTCAACTTTTTGAATACGACGGAGGTTTTGAAATCATCAAATTCAATCCTTTATTAAAATGGACTTTAGAGGAAGTCGAAAAATATTTATTAGAAAACAATGTTCCGCAAAATGCTTTACACAAACAAGGTTTCGTAAGTATAGGATGCGCACCATGTACGAGAGCGATTTTTCCTGGAGAAGATATCAGAGCCGGAAGATGGTGGTGGGAATCCAGTCATAAAGAATGCGGTTTACACAGCGCTAAGAAAGAATAGAGAGAATAGAGCAAAGAATCAAGAATTAAGACTTTAGATTTAAAATTCCGGAGGAACGATTCATATTGTAGCGTCGGCTTTTAACCCGATGGGATCCGAAAAAGAATATAGAAATTAGAATAAAACAATAGTTGAAATTTCAGAGTAAACCACAAAACTTGCAGCCTGAAACTTGAAACTTGAAACAAAAAAACAAAATGAGTTCAGTATTAAAAACAAACGCTTTAGAGAGTGAAGCAATATACATTTTCAGAGAGGTAATTTCACAGTTTGATAAACCGGTTTTACTTTTCTCTGGAGGAAAAGATTCTATAACATTAGTGCGTTTGGCACAAAAAGCCTTTTTCCCTGCAAAAATTCCGTTTCCTCTTTTACATGTTGATACGGGACATAATTTTCCTGAAACGATTGCTTTCAGAGATAAATTGGTTGAAGAATTAGGTTTAGAGTTGATCGTTCGTAATGTTCAGGATGCTATTGATGAAGGAAAAGTGGTTGAAGAAACTGGAAAATATTCTAGTAGAAACAGCTTACAGACGATTACACTTTTAGATGCAATTGAAGAATTTAAGTTTGATGCTTGTATTGGTGGTGCGCGTCGTGATGAAGAAAAAGCAAGAGCTAAAGAACGTATTTTTTCAGTTCGAGACGATTTTGGTCAATGGGATGAAAAAAATCAACGTCCGGAATTGTTTGATATTTTGAATGGAAAAATAGAAAATGGCCAAAACGTTCGTGTTTTCCCAATTTCAAACTGGACAGAATTAGATGTTTGGAGTTATATCGAAAAAGAACACATCGAGATTCCATCAATCTATTTTTCACATAAAAGAAAAGTTTTTTTGAGAGACGGTTTAATCTGGTCGCATTCTCCTTTTGTGTATCAGGAAGAAGACGAACAAATCGAAGAACGAATTGTTCGCTTCAGAACCGTTGGAGATATGAGTTGTACAGCTGCTGTTGAATCTTACGCAGCAACAATTCAGGAAGTTGTTGGAGAAATCAGAACTTCAACTATTTCTGAAAGAGGAGCCAGAATCGACGACAAACGTTCTGAAGCTGCAATGGAAAAAAGAAAACAACAAGGGTACTTTTAATTCAATTAAAAATTTGGAATTAAAAATTAAAAATCTCTAAAAGAAAATTCAAAAAAAACATACAGATTTAAATTTTGTCAGAGCGGTTCAACAACTTGAAACCTGAAACTTGAAACAAAAATTTAAACCTGAAACAAATATTAAGATGGAAGTTTTAAAAATAGCAACAGCAGGAAGTGTAGATGACGGGAAAAGTACTTTGATCGGAAGATTATTGTACGATACAAAATCATTGACCACAGATAAAATTGAAGCAATCGAAAAAAGCAGTAAACAAAAAGGGTACGATTATCTTGATTTTTCTTTGGCAACTGACGGATTAGTAGCAGAAAGAGAACAAGGAATAACAATTGACGTTGCGCATATTTATTTTTCGACCGCAAAGAAAAGTTACATTATTGCAGATACTCCGGGCCACGTAGAATACACAAGAAACATGGTTACAGGAGCGTCGACTTCTCAGGTTTCTATCATTTTAATTGATGCAAGAAAAGGTGTAATTGAGCAAACATACCGTCACTTTTTTATCAATAATTTATTGAGAGTAAAAGAAGTAATTGTTGCGATTAATAAAATGGATTTAGTTGATTATTCTGAAGAAGTTTACAACAAAATCAAAGCCGATTTTCAGGCATTGAATGCTAAAAGTACTTTCAAAGAGCAAAACGTAAGTTACATTCCGTTAAGCGCGATCAACGGTGGAAACGTAGTGGATCAATCTAAAGATATGCCTTGGTATACAGGTCAAACTGTATTGGAACATTTAGAAGGATTGCATTCTTCAGATGTTTTTGAAGCAGGAAAAGCACGTTTCCCGGTTCAGACCGTTATTCGTCCAAAAACAGAAGAATATCATGACTTTAGAGGTTACGCTGGAAAATTATACGGAAATTCAATTAAAGTTGGAGATGCTGTTACGGTTCTACCTTCTTTAACAGAATCAAAAGTATCAAAAATTCACTTTTTCGATAAAACATTTGATGAAGCCGTTGCAGGTTCTTCCATTACAATCGAATTAGAAAATGATATCAATGTTACAAGAGGCGATATGATTGTAAAATCATCAGAGCTTCCAAAAATTGAAAAAGAAATCACAACAACTGTCTGTTGGATGGACAGTAAAAAACTGGTTGCAGGTACAAAATATATCGTACAACACAACACAAACTCAGTTTTAGCGAAAGTAGAAAGTATTAAAAATACAATCTCAACAGATTATTCAGGAACCAAAGAAGCATCGCAATTGGCGATCAACGAAATTGGCGAAGTAACCATCAAATTAAGCAAGCCTTTATATTTTGATGCCTATAACGAAAATAAATCAAACGGAGCTTTTATCTTAATTGATACCGCAACGAACACAACAGCAGGAGTAGGATTCATTCGCTAGTTGATAGTTGATGGTTTTTGGTTGATAGTTATTCTGCCAGCAAACCAACAACCAACAACTGACAACCAACAACTAAAGAGAAATGGAAAGTTTTAGAACAGAAATAGAAAATCCGATAGTTCAAAAAGAGATTATCGATTTAGAAAAAAAGATTCATTTATTCCGTGGAGGAAAAATTGATGATGAGCGTTTTCGTAGTCTTCGTTTAGCACGTGGAATTTACGGTCAACGTCAGGAAGGTGTTCAAATGATTCGTATTAAATTGCCTTATGGTAAAGTAACCAGCGAGCAATTAGTACGTATTACTAAAGTTTCTGATGAATATTCTACAGGACGTTTGCACATTACAACGCGTCAGGATATTCAGATTCACTATGTCAGTTTAGACAGAACTCCGGAACTTTGGGCAAATTTGGCTAAAGACGATGTTACCTTGCGTGAAGCTTGTGGAAACACCGTTCGTAATATTACAGGAAGCGAATTGGCAGGTGTAGATGTAAACGAACCATTTGATGTTTCGCCTTACGCACACGCTTTATTTCAATATTTATTAAGAAACCCGATTTGTCAGGAAATGGGACGTAAATTCAAAATTTCGTTCTCATCATCTGATGAAGATACCGCTTTGAGTTATTTACACGATTTAGGATTTATTCCAAAAATTGTTGACGGACAACGCGGTTTCAAAATCATGTTTGGTGGAGGTTTAGGATCTCAGCCAGCACATGCTGAATTACTTTCAGAATTTGTACCGGCAAACGAGATCATCCCGACAGCAGAAGGAATCATCCGTATTTTTGACAGATATGGCGAGCGTGCCAAAAGAATGAAAGCGCGTATGAAATTCTTAATCAAAGAAATGGGAAGAGATGTTTTCCTTGATTTAGTTGAAAAAGAGAAAAAAGCAATCGCTTTTGAAACCTACGAAATTGATACAACCGCTTTTGACGGACCAATTGCAGAGCCCTTATTAGAAGTTCCGCAAGTTACAATTGAAGATACTGCAGCTTATGAAGCCTGGAAAAAATCAAATGTAATTGCTCAAAAACAAGCAGGTTATTACGCAATTGGAATCAAAGTTTTATTGGGAGATTTTTATACTGATAAAGCCAGATTATTAGCCGCTTTAATTAAAAATTACGCAGCAAATGAATTACGTTTTTCATTGCGTCAAAATATTGTAATACGTCACGTAAAAGAAGAGAATCTTCCATTCTTTTATCAGGAATTAGCCAAATTAGACTTTGTTCATTTAGGTTATAATTCTACTGTAGATATTACGGCATGTCCTGGTACTGATACTTGCAACTTGGGGATTGCAAGTAGTACCGGTATTGCAGAAGAATTAGAAAGAGTAATAAATGCTGAATATCCTCAATACTTAAACAACCGCGAAATCGAAATTAAAATTTCTGGTTGTATGAATGCTTGTGGACAACACAATATGTCAGCAATTGGTTTTCAAGGGATGTCAATCAACTCTGGAAAACTAGTAGCTCCGGCATTACAAGTATTATTAGGTGGAGGAAGATTAGGAAACGGAGAAGGACGTTTTGCAGATAAAGTAATTAAGATTCCAAGCAGAAGAGGTCCGGATGCTTTGCGTACAATCTTAAATGATTTTGACAAAAATGCAAACGGAGAAAAATTCCTAAACTATTATGATCAAAAAGGAGAGAAATATTTCTATGAAATTTTAAAACCTTTCGCAGATGTAACCAATTTAACAGAAGCTGATTTTGTTGATTGGGGTAACGCCGATAACTACGTAAAAGCAGTTGGAGTTGGAGAATGTGCCGGAGTTGTGATCGATTTAGTAGCGACTTTGTTATTAGAAGCTAAAGACAAATTGACTTTCGCGCAAGAATCATTCGACGAAGGAAAATGGTCTGATGCTATTTACCACGCTTACGCAGGATTTGTAAATGGAGCGAAAGCTTTATTACTTTCAGAAAACGAAAAAACAAACAATCACGCAGGAATTGTTGATTTGTTTGATAATGTTTTCATTGTGACTGGTAAAATAGAATTGGCAACATCATTCAAAGAATTAGTGTATCAAATCAATCAAAATGAGCCTTCAGAAGCTTTTGCAAAACAATACATTCAGGAAGGAATTGCATTTTTTGATACCATTGAAAAATATAGAGCTCAAGAATTAGCAAATGCTTAATACAATAAAACCAAAAGTAACTTTAGTCGGTGCAGGTCCTGGCGATCCGGATTTGCTTACGCTGAAAGGCGCAAAAGCATTGGCTGAAGCGAATGTGGTTTTGTATGATGCATTGGCCAATGAAGAAATACTAGCTTACGCACCCAAAAATGCCATTAGAATTTTTGTTGGGAAGAAAATTGGGAATCACGCTTATACGCAAGATCAGATCAATCAATTAATTGTTGATAACGCGCTGACCTACGGAAATGTGGTTCGTTTAAAAGGCGGGGATCCGTTTATTTTTGGGCGTGGAAGCGAAGAAATAGAATTTATTGAAAGCTTCGGAATCGAGACCGTTGTCGTTCCTGGAATTTCTTCAGTAGTGGCAGTTCCCGCAAGTCTGGGAATTTCGATTACAAAAAGAGGTGTATCAGAAAGTTTCTGGGCGATTACAGGCACAACTTCTGACAGAAAATTATCTTCAGATGTAGCCTTGGCCGCACAGTCATCTGCAACAGTCGTGATTTTGATGGGAATGCACAAATTGCCTCAAATTATCGATTTGTTTCAAAAAGAATCCAAAGGAGATTTACCCGTAGCGATCATTCAAAACGGCACAACTTCCGAAGAAAAAGTAGGAGTTGGAACCGTAAATTCGATTTTAGCAATTGTAAAAGAGAAGCAACTGAGTTCGCCAGCGATTATCGTCCTCGGCGAAGTCGTAAGAGAAAGCAATAAATTAAAAGGCTTTTACGAAGAATTTTTGTCGAAAGAAATCGTTCGATAAAGTCCCGGAGGGACGAACAATATTGTAGCGTCGGGTTTTAACCCGATGTCTCAAAGCAAACGTTGGATTTTAGATGCTGTTAAAAATAAATCATCTAATTTTGATTAGTTGAAAATAAATTAAAATGGAACAGAATGAATTATATCCCATATTCCTAAAGCTTCACAATCTGAATGTGTTGATTGTGGGTGGAGGAAATGTCGGATTAGAGAAGCTTTCTTTTTTGCTAAAGTCAAGTCCAAATGCAAATGTTGAGGTCGTAGCGCCCGACTTTCATTTAGAAATTAAAGTTTTAGCCGAAAATCATCCTTCAATTAAATTGACGGAATCGAAGTTCAAAAAGAAAATGCTCAAAAAGTGCCACATGGTAATCGCTTGTACCGATGATTTAAAAGTCAATAAAAAGGTCTACGATTTATCCCGAAAGCGTTATTTGATTTGCAATATTGCCGATACGCCCGATTTATGTGATTATTATTTAGGCGGAATCGTAACAAAAGGGAATGTAAAAATCGCCATTTCGACCAACGGAAAATCGCCAACAACCGCTAAAAGATTGCGCGAGTTTTTCGAAGAAGTAATTCCGGAAGACATCAACCAAATGGTAGAAAATCTAAACGAATACCGAAAGACATTGAAAGGTGATTTTGAAGAAAAGGTTAAAAGAATGAATGAAATAACTAATTCATTAAAGAATAAAGAATAAAGAGCAAAGAATAAAGAGTAAAGAATAAAGAATAACAAGAGTCCCGGAGGGACGATTCATATTGTAGCGTCGGGTTTTAACCCGATGATAGCGGAGGAACGATTCATATTGTAGCGTCGGGCCGAAGCTTCGGGATTAACCCGATGAAAAATTTCCCAAAGAAATGAATGATAAAAATCATTGAATAAAGAGCAAATTATTCGTTTCTTTGTATTATTAAGAATGATTATAAACAACAACATAATGATTAAAACAGATATACTTATAATAGGAGCAGGCCCAACAGGTTTATTTGCCGTTTTCGAGGCAGGATTATTGAAATTAAAATGTCATATTTTAGATGCTTTACCACAAGCAGGAGGACAACTTTCAGAATTGTATCCAAAGAAACCTATTTATGACATCCCGGGTTTTCCAGAAGTTTTAGCAGGAGATTTAATTGATAACTTACAAGAGCAAATTAAGCAGTTCGAGCCAGGTTATACATTAGGAGAAAGAGCTGAGACAATCGAAAAACAAGAAGACGGTACTTTCATCGTAACCTCAAATAAAGGAACTAAATTTCATGCGCCAGTTATCGCTATCGCAGGAGGTTTAGGAAGTTTTGAGCCACGCAAGCCCCTTATTGAAGATATCGAGTTTTACGAAGATAAAGGAGTAAAATACTTCATCAAAAATCCGGAGAAATTCAGAGACAAAAGAGTTGTAATTGCAGGAGGTGGAGATTCAGCGTTAGACTGGAGTATCTTCTTGGCGAATGTAGCTTCAGAAGTAACTTTAATTCACAGAAGAAATGAATTTAGAGGAGCTCTTGATTCTGTAGAAAAAGTACAGGAATTAAAAACGTCTGGAAAAATTAAATTAATTACACCTGCAGAAGTAATCGGAATCAATGGTGCTGAGCACGTTGAATCGTTAGATATCGAAGAAAACGGAGCACACCGTAAAATCGAAACAGATTTCTTCATTCCACTTTTCGGATTGACTCCAAAATTAGGTCCAATTGCAGACTGGGGATTAGATATCGAGAAAAATGCGATCAAAGTAAACAATGCATTAGATTATCAAACGAATATTCCGGGAATCTTTGCCATTGGAGACGTAAACACGTACCCAGGAAAATTAAAATTAATTCTTTGTGGTTTCCACGAAGCAACTTTAATGTGCCAGGCCGCATACCAAATTATCAATCCAGGTAAAAAATATGTATTGAAATATACAACAGTTTCAGGAGTAGACGGTTTCGACGGAACTCGTAAAGAAGCACCGAAGGCAGTTGTGAAAGCGATTGTCTAAGTTGCTATTCTAAGATACTAAGGTTCTAAGATGCTAAGGCACTAAGATTTTTTATATAAGGAAAGCTCAAACTTGTAATCAAGTTTGGGCTTTTTTTAAGCTTAGTCACTTAGTCCCGAAACTTCGGGATAGCATCTCAGAACCTAAAAAAAACGTATCTTTGCGCTATATAAATTTTGATTATCATGAATTTAGAAGCTAGAAAATATCAGTTTATTCAAGAATTGGTTAAGGTCGATGATGAGAGCGTTTTAGAAAAATTGGAATTGGTTTTGAAAGCAAATCAAAGCGATTGGTTTGATGAATTATCAGAATCTGAACAAACTGAAATTCAAATAGGATTAGATCAGGCTGAAAAAGGCGAGTTTACAAGTCATGAAGATGTTATGAAAAGATTTTCAAAATGGCATTAAAATTTATTTGGACTTCACAAGCTTTCAAAGGTTTTAATAAGGTTATTGATTATTTAGAAGCGAAATGGACGGCAAAAGAAATTTTAAACTTAGAAAATAAAATCCAACAGGTTATCAATCAAATTAATCTTAATCCGGAACAATTTCCAAAATCTAAAAAAAGCGAATCTTTATATAAAGCAATTGTAGATAAAAATAATTATTTAGTTTACAAATTAAATAAAGAGTCTAAAATTGTTGAAATAATCAACTTTAGAGGAACAAAGCAAAGACCTAAACATTAGCTTATTTAACCTTAGAACCTCAGTCCCGAGGCTTCGGGATAGCCCCTCAGAACCTTCAAAAAAAAAAACTTGCAAGTCGTGAGGCTATTTCATACCTTTGCACCGTTCCTAAATTTATTGAAAGTTATCACGAAAGGCGGAGGGATAGACCCGATGAAACCTTAGCAACCCTTTATCATAAAGAAGGTGCTAAATTCTACTTTACACTAATTCATAGTATTAAAGATAGATAACACAAATACATAAAGTATTTCCTCAACTTTTCCTGACAACCTTACAATATTATTTTACTGAATTTACAGTTTAATGAGCGAATTATTGGCGCATTTTTGCCATCATCGTTCCCGCTGTCCACAATATCTTTTATTCTGAACCCCAGAATAAAAGGATATTTGCTCCCATCGGGGCTAATTAGCCGGCAATAGTGAATTCTTGGCATCAATGTGAATCAAAACGCGTATCGTAACAGGTTTCAAAAACCTGTTACGTATGTTTCAAATAATAGAATAAAAACTTAGCATCTTAGTGCCTCAGCACCTTAGCAGCTAAAAGATAAAAAAAATGGCAATAACAATTCAGGAAGCAATTAAAAAAAATATCCTAATCCTTGATGGAGCAATGGGAACAATGCTGCAGCGCTATAATTTCTCAGAAGAAGATTTCAGAGGAGAGCGTTTCAAGGATTTTCCGCATCCGTTAAAAGGAAACAACGATTTACTATCCATAACACAACCACAAGCGATCCGCGATGTTCATGCCGCTTATTTTGAAGCCGGCGCAGACATCGTAGAAACCAATACTTTTTCAGGAACTACGATCGGTATGGCCGACTATTTCCTGGAAGATTTGGTTTACGAATTGAACTACGAATCGGCTAAAATTGCCCGTGAAGTAGCCGATGAATTTACAGCCAAAAATCCAGACAAGCCACGTTTTGTGGCCGGCTCCATCGGACCAACAAACAGAACCGCAAGTATGTCGCCAGACGTAAACGATCCTGGTTATAGAGCCGTAACATTTGATGATTTGCGTATTGCGTACAAACAACAAGTAGAAGCGCTAATGGATGGAGGTTGCGATTTACTTTTAGTGGAAACGATTTTCGATACATTAAATGCTAAAGCAGCACTTTTTGCCATCGAAGAAGTAAAAGATGAACGTAATCTTGATATTCCAATCATGGTTTCAGGAACGATTACCGATGCTTCAGGAAGAACACTTTCAGGGCAAACAGTTGAAGCGTTTTTGATTTCAGTTTCACATATTCCATTATTAAGCGTAGGATTCAATTGCGCTTTGGGAGCCGATTTATTGAAACCATATTTAAAAACATTATCACAGCATACACAGTTTAATATTTCGGCGCATCCAAATGCAGGTTTACCAAACGCATTCGGACAATACGACGAAACACCGGAAGAAATGCAGGCATTGATCAAAGAATATCTTGATGATAATTTAATCAACATCATTGGTGGATGTTGCGGAACAACTCCGGATCATATTCGATTAATTGCTGAAGTTGCGAAGGATTATAAGCCACGTGTGGCACCGGTATTGGCTTAAATAAGATTTTTTTAAATGAAAATATTGAAAATAATATCGTTCATATTTTTCTCCTTCTGTTTATTTGGTTTCAATGATAAAAAAGAAACAATAGCAACTAAACAGGAAGTGCCAACTGATTTTTATTTTACAATTGATGATGGAGGAAATGATGCTTATAACTCTCAGTATAATAGTTTTTATAGGAATTATAGTGATGGAGAGAAGATAATTAAGGTTGAATTGACAAAAGAAGAAAAAGAAAAGATATACACATATATTAAGAAAGTCAATTTTTTAAAGATGCCAACCGAGTTCAAGCCCACCGGCATAATTGAAATTAAAACCCCAAGATTTAAAAAAGTAGTTGTGGTTTATGCAAATAACAAGAAGAGTTTTGTAAGTTATAATGATGGTTACACAAATGACTTAAATGAAAAAAAAGCAAAGCCGTTTCTAGATTTATGTAATATGATTTGGAATATTTTGTACAAAAAGAAAGAAATAAGCGAGTTGCCAAAATCGGATTACACATATTATTAAGTGGGGGTGATAAAACATTAAACATGTTATGGAATCGATATCGCGTGAGGGATAGAAGTGAAAAGCCCGCAGACCAATGCAGTGATAACGAAATTGGTCGAGGACTTGTAACGGATAGCCCGACCCGGAGGGTCACGCCCAAAATAAGGTTATTAAAAACGAAATATACCTACAAGGTTTTGAAAACCTTGCAGGAAAATAAAACAAAGAATTAAAAAACTCAGAACCTAAGCACCTTAGGCCCTTAGTAACTTAAAAAAAATGGCAGAAAAAAGAAGAGACCTTGTATTAGCAGGATTAGAACCATTGATTATTACGCCCGAAAGTGTTTTTGTAAACGTTGGGGAACGTACGAATGTAACAGGTTCACGAAAATTCCTTCGCTTGATCAAGGAAGAGAAATATGACGAGGCGCTTGATATTGCAAGACAACAAGTTGAAGGTGGAGCACAAATCATCGATATTAATATGGATGAAGGAATGCTTGATGGTGTTCAGGCTATGACAAAATTCCTGAATTTAATTGCATCAGAACCGGATATTTCAAGAGTGCCGATTATGATCGACAGCTCGAAATGGGAAATCATCGAAGCGGGTCTAAAAGTAGTACAAGGAAAAAGCGTTGTAAATTCGATTTCGTTGAAAGAAGGTGAAGAAGCCTTTATTCACCACGCCAAATTAATCAAACGTTACGGAGCTGCTGCTATTATCATGGCTTTTGACGAAGTGGGTCAGGCAGATAATTACGATCGAAGAGTTGAAATTTGTCAGCGTTCGTACGATATTTTGGTTAATAAAGTTGGTTTTCCTCCGCAGGACATCATTTTCGATTTAAATATTTTCCCCGTTGCAACCGGAATGGAAGAACATCGCTTAAATGCTTTGGACTTTTTTAGAGGTACAAAATGGGTTCGCGAAAACTTGCCTCACGCGCATATCAGCGGTGGTGTGAGTAACGTTTCGTTTTCTTTTAGAGGAAATGATACCGTTCGTGAAGCGATGCACTCGGTGTTTTTGTACCACGCGATCAAGAACGGAATGACAATGGGAATTGTAAATCCGGAGATGCTTTCGATTTACGATGAGATTCCAAAAGATTTATTAGAGCATGTTGAAGACGTAATTTTAAACAGACGCGACGATGCAACAGAACGACTTTTAGATTTTGCAGAAAACGTAAAAGGCGATGTAAAATCAGATGAAAAAGCGATTCAGGAATGGCGTTTAGGAACGGTTCAGGAGCGTATTACGCATTCATTAGTAAAAGGGGTTGATGCTTTTATTGAAGAAGATGTTGAAGAAGCGCGTTTGGCTGCGACTAAACCAATTGAAGTTATCGAAATCAATTTGATGACGGGAATGAATGTGGTTGGAGATTTATTCGGAAGCGGAAAAATGTTCTTGCCTCAGGTGGTAAAATCAGCACGTGTAATGAAAAAAGCCGTTGCTTATTTATTGCCTTATATTGAAGCAAGCAAACAAGCCGGAGACAAACAAGGAAACGGAAAAATATTGATGGCGACCGTAAAAGGCGACGTTCACGATATTGGAAAAAATATTGTTTCGGTGGTTTTGGCTTGTAATAACTATGAGATTGTAGATCTTGGTGTTATGGTGCCTCCGGAAAAAATTATTGCAGCTGCGATTGAGCATAATGTTGACATTATCGGTTTAAGCGGATTGATCACACCTTCGCTTGACGAAATGGTTTATCTGGCCAAAGAATTAGACAAACAAGGCATTAAAATTCCGATTATGATTGGTGGAGCAACCACTTCGCGCGCGCATACCGCTGTGAAAATCGCTCCGCAATACAGAGAAACTGTAATTCACGTAAACGATGCTTCGCGCGCCGTGACCGTTGCAGGAAATCTTTTAGATCATAACCGCAAAATATATGCAAGCGATATTCGTGCAGAATATGATGCTTTTAGAGAAACGTTTTTAAATCGTTCTAGAGATAAAAACTTCTTGAGTATTGAAGATGCGCGTAAAAATAAAATGCAGTTAGACTGGAGCGAATACACTCCAACAAAACCAAAATTTATTGGAAAACAAACCGTTGAGGTTGATCTGGATGTTTTGGTTCCGTATATCGACTGGACGCCATTTTTTCAAACCTGGGAATTGCATGGAAAATATCCTGCAATTTTAACGGATGAGGTTGTGGGTAAAGAAGCAACTTCTCTTTTTGCAGATGCTCAGGCGATGCTTAAAGTAATTTTGGCTGAGAAAAAACTACAAGCAAAAGGTATTTACGGAATTTTCCCGGCAAATCAGGTTGATGATGACGATATCGAATTGCGTGATGAAAACGGAAAAGTGTTGGAGAAATTCTTAACGCTTCGTCAGCAATCACAAAAAACAAAAGGCGCGCCGAATATTGCATTGTCTGACTTTATTCTGCCAAAAGAGAGCGGAATAGAAGATTATATGGGAGCTTTTTGCGTAACGACAGGTTTTGGTGTTGATGAATGGGCAGCAGAATTTGAAAAGGATTTGGATGATTACAATTCGATTATGGTTAAAGCATTAGCCGATCGTTTTGCTGAGGCTTTCGCCGAATATCTTCACGAAAGAGTTCGTAAAGATTTCTGGGGTTATGATGTAGAAGAATCTTTAACAAACGAAGAATTGATTAAAGAAAATTATAAAGGAATTCGTCCGGCGCCAGGTTATCCTGCTTGTCCTGATCACCTGGAGAAACCAACGATTTGGAAACTTTTAAATGTGGCCGAAGAAATTGGAGTGACTTTGACAGAAAGCATGGCGATGTGGCCGGCTTCATCTGTTTCCGGATATTACTTCGGAAACCCAAAAAGCAGGTATTTCGGACTCGGAAAAATAAAAGAAGATCAGGTAGTAGATTACGCCAAACGACGCAACGTTCCAACAGATTACGCAGCAAAATGGTTAAACCCTAATATAGCAGACTAAAATATAGTTGATGGTTGATAGTTTTTGGTTGTTAGATAATAGCTCAATAACTATCAACTGACAATCAAAAATTATCAACCAAAAGAATGGAATACAGTAAATTAGGAGTTTGGCTGGAAGCGCGAAAATTAGTGAATTTATTATATGATTCTTCTAAATTGTTTCCCAAAGAAGAATTATTTGGATTAACTAATCAAATGAGAAGAGCAGCAATTTCAGTACCTTCAAATATAGCTGAAGGCTGCGGGAGACAAACCTCAAAAGATACAATACATTTTCTTCATATATCAAGGGGTTCATTGTATGAGTTAGAAACCCAATATTATTTGGCGTTTGATCAAAAATATATTGATGAAAATAATTTTAATTTTGCGCTTGAACAGATTCAAACTTGCAAAAAGTTATTAAACGGGTTTATTAACTACTATAAAAAATTAATATAGTTGAGGTTGCTATTTTCAAGTTGCAAATAAACGATCAACCATCAACCAAAAACTATCAACTAATAAGTAATGAAAGTAACAGAACATATAGAAAACGCCAAAGGAAATACCTTATTCTCATTTGAACTTATTCCGCCTCAAAAAGGGAAAAGCATTCAGGAATTATATGATAATATCGATCCGTTAATGGAGTTTAAACCGCCGTTTATTGATGTAACGACTTCGCGCGAAGAGTATATTTATATTGATAAAGGTAACGGGCTTTTAGACAAAAAATTGACTCGTATGCGTCCGGGAACGCTTGGAATTTGCGCTTCTATAAAACACAAATATAATGTTGACACTGTGCCTCACTTGCTTTGCGGAGGTTTTACACAGGAAGAAACAGAATACATGCTGGTCGATTGCCAGTATTTAGGAATCAACAATGTAATGGCACTTCGTGGTGATGCCATGAAAGATGAGCAATCTTTTGTGCCAAAAGTAGGAGGCAATCATTTTGCTATAGATTTGGTTAAACAAATTAACAATTTGAACTGCGGAAAATATTTGCACGAAGTGATGGATATCGACAACAAAGCTGATTTTTGTATTGGCGTTGCAGGTTATCCGGAGAAACATTTAGAATCTCCTTCGTTGCAATCAGATTTAAAGAGACTGAAAGAAAAAGTAGATGCTGGAGCTGATTATGTCGTTACACAAATGTTTTTTGACAATAGCAAATATTTTGAATTCGTGAAAAAAGCAAGAGAAATAGGTATCACAATTCCGATTATTCCTGGAATTAAGCCAATTGCCGTTCAAAGACATTTACAGATTTTACCACAGATTTTCAGAATCGATTTACCTGAAGATTTAATTGATGCTGTCGATAAATGTAAAAATAATACTGAAATCAAACAAGTCGGAATCGAATGGGCGATTCAGCAATCTCTTGAATTAAAAGCGGCTGGAGTTCCAGTTTTGCATTATTATTCAATGGGGAAATCTGAAAATATTCGTCAGATCGCGAGTCAGGTTTTTTAATGTCATTGCGAGGGACGAAGCAATCTCACGCTGTATATCTTTTGTGATTATTGTTAGTGTGGTTGCTTCGTTCCTCGCAATGACTTAGAGGAGCTATTGGAATTTGTTATTTTTTAATTGGAATTTAATTTTAGTTTTATGAAAAAAGAAGAATTACAAGCAATCGCCGCTCAGTTAAAACATCCGACAGGAGAAAAAGGGATAGAAATGGCGAACATGATGAATGAAACCAACATCAACATGACGCGTCATTCTGTTCAAAATCTAAATATAAAAGCCGGCAATTCTATTTTAGAAATAGGTCACGGAAATGCAGGACATGTAGCATTTATATTTGAACAAGCTGAAAACCTGAAATACTATGGACTCGAAATGTCTGAATTGATGTTTCAGGAAGCAAGACAAATCAACAGAAATTTTGTCTCTCAAAAACAAGCTTTCTTTTCGCCTTATGACGGAAATGTAATTCCGTTTCAAGATACTTTTTTTGACAAAATATTCACGGTAAATACCATTTATTTCTGGCAGGAGCCTGAAAAATTGCTTTTAGAAATATACAGGGTTTTAAAACCAAATGGCCTATTCTGCATCACTTTTGCCCAAGAAGGTTTCATGAAACAATTGCCTTTTACCAAATTTGAATTTGAACTTTACAGCACCGAAAAAGTAGAGCAATTAGTTCAAAAAACGGCTTTCAAAATCTTAAACAAAGAAACTTTAACCGAAAAGGTCAAAACTAAAACAGGCGAATTGGTCGATCGGGATTTTACTACGATTGTTTTAGAAAAATAATTTTCGAACTCTTTTTTTGAGTAATTTAATTGATTTTTATTTCAAGTTTCCATTTCAAGTTTTATTTCAGCAAATCCTAATACTTTAAAAAATTATGGAGGTTAAAAAAATCAATTTTCTGCAAAGCTACAGCAGTATTTTATTACTTCTTGGTGGAATTATAGTTGGCAGTATTTTAGGGTTATTTTATGGTAAAGATGTGTTAGTTATAAAGCCGCTCGGGGATATTTTTCTTAACTTACTTTTTACAGCTATTATTCCGCTCATATTTTTCACAATTGCTTCTTCCATTGCCAATTTAGAACGTACAGAAAAGTTAGGAAAATTGTTTGTAATCATGATTATTGTTTTTCTGACAACAGTTCTGATTTCTGCAATCGTAATGATTTTGGCAGTTTACTTTTTCCCGATTCATCAGGGAATTATCATTTCAAAAGTTCCAATCGAAAATATAAAATCCGGTAGTATTGGAGATCAAATAGCGCAACTGCTGACCGTAAATGATTTCTTCGAATTATTGTCGAGAAAAAGTATGTTGGCACTTATTATTTTTTCTTTTTTGATTGGATTTGCCAGTTTGCAGTCGGGAGAAAAAGGAACTGCTTTCAGAAGTTTTCTCGATTCAGGAAATGAAGTTATGAAGCAGCTTTTGAATATGATTATGAAATTGGCGCCAATTGGTTTAGGAGCTTACTTCGCCTATCAGGTTGGTGTTTTTGGGCCACAATTATTTGGTGTTTATGCCAAACCATTAGGAGTATATTACGGCGCTTGTACTTTTTACTTTTTTGTATTTTTTAGTTTGTACGCTTTGATTGCCGGAGGAGAAAGAGCTTTTAAAGTATTTTGGAGCAACAATATTACCCCTGCTTTAACCGCAGTGGGAACTTGTAGTAGTATTGCAACGATTCCTGCAAATTTGGAAGCTGCCGAAAAGATGAACATCCCAAAACATGTTCGCAATTTGGTTATTCCACTTGGAGCGCCTTTGCATAAAGACGGATCGAGCATGTCTTCTATTTTAAAAATAACGGTTCTTTTTGCCATGTTTGGAAAAGATTTTACAGAACCTTCAACAATACTTTTGGCTTTAGGAATTACCGTAATCGTCTCAATTGTAGAAGGCGGAATACCCAATGGAGGTTATATTGGAGAAGTTTTAGCCATAACCGTTTATGGTTTCCCAATGGAACAAGCTTTACCCGTGGCGATGATTTTAGGAACTCTGGTCGACCCAATTGCTACTTTATTAAATGTAAATGGCGATTTAATTTGTTCGATGGTGATTTCGCGCTTTTCCGAAAAAACCAAATGGTAAAACACTATTACAACTATATCAAACTAATTTATAATGAATGCAATACTGCAAAATGATTTAAATAATCTTGAAAACATTCTTGATAAGACAAAACAACATGGAATAGATTTTCTAAATAATCTCGATAATATTCCAACGTCTACTAAAAATTCAATCGATACGAACAGAGCATTAAACGAATTAGGTTTGGGTTCATTGGCTGCGTTAGAAGAATTTAATGAAAGATTGGCGCCTTTAATGGTTAGTTCTTCAGGTCCAAGATATTGGGGATTCGTTACTGGAGGTTCAACGCCGGCTTCAATTGTAGGAGATTGGCTGGCTACGGTTTACGATCAAAATACGCAAGCTATAAAAGCACAAGGTGGAGTTTCGGCCTTAATAGAATTTGAAACAATTAATTTGTTATTGCAATTATTAAACTTGCCAAATTCTTTCTTGGGTGGATTTGTAACCGGAGCAACCATGTCGAATTTCACTTGTTTAGGAGTAGCGAGACAATGGTTTGGAAAGCAATTTGGAAAAGATTTTGCTAAAAATGGAATTTCAGAAACCATAAATATTCTGACTGCAACCCCACATTCTTCGTCTGTAAAATCGTTGGCAATGCTAGGAATAGGAAGTAATAATTACACAATTTTAAAAACAATTGAAGGCAATCGCGAAGCCATCGATATTACCGATTTAGAAAAAAATATTGAAAGTTTAAACGGAAAACCTTTTGTTTTAATTTCCAGTGCTGGAACTGTAAACACGGCTGATTTTGATGATTTTCAGGCAATTTCAAAATTAAAAGAAAAGTACAATTTCTGGTGGCATATTGATGCTGCCTTTGGCGGATTTGCTGCAGTTTCAGATAAATTCAATCATTTTGTTGAAGGCTGGGAAGGAGCAGACAGTATTACAATTGATTGTCATAAATGGCTGAATGTGCCTTACGAAAGTGCTTTTTATTTGATCAAGAAAGAACATACAAGTTTGCAAGTAGAAACTTTTCAGAATTCGAATGCACCCTATTTAGGGAATCCGTTAGAGAATTTTAATTATCTGAATGTATTACCGGAAAACTCACGTCGTTTAAGAGCATTACCGGTATGGTTTTCTTTATTGGCGTATGGTAAAGAAGGTTTTCAGGACATTGTTGAAAATAGTGTTGCAATGGCTTTACAGTTTGGGAATGAACTTATCGAAGAAGGTAGTTTTGAATTGCTTGCCCCAATTCGTCTGAATAATGTTTGTTTTACTTTGAAAGGAAATCATAATCGGGAAAAAGTAAGCGAGTTTCTAACGCTTTTAAATGATAAAGGAAAAGTGTTTATGACGCCAACAGTTTATGAAAATCGTAAAGGAATCAGGGCGTCTTTTGTAAATTGGCGTACAAATGAAACTGATATTGAAATTGTTATAGCTGAAATGAAAGAAACATTAAATGCTTTATAGTATATTTATAAATCAGTTTTAAATGAAATAGTAATGAAACCAGGAATTAAATTTTGTCTTTGTCTATTTTTCTACATTTTTTGTCATCAGGGATTTTCACAAGAGAATGAGACTAAGATTTACCTGTGGGAAAATGGAGCTCCGGGTTTCGAAAACCGTAAAAATGAACCGGAACAAGCTCAGGATTGGTGGGTAAGGAATATTCATAATCCGTCAATAACAGCTTATTTTCCGGAAAAACCCAACGGAATGGCGGTACTTATTTGCCCCGGAGGAGGACATGAAAATCTGGTTTTTAATTCAGAAGGAAAAGATGCTGCCGTATATTTAAATAGCATTGGAATAACTGCCTTTGTTTTGAAATATCGTTTAGCAAGAACTAAAGACTCACCTTACAAGCTGGAAACCCACGTGAAGCAGGATGCTGAAAGAGCGATGCGAATAATACGAAGCAGAGCAGCTGAATTTAAAATTGACGCTAACAGAATTGGCGCAATGGGATTTTCAGCAGGTGGGGAAGTAGTCGCGTTGATTGCTTATAATTCCAATAATGTTTTGAAAAATACTACGGATGAAATTGATAAGACTGATTCGCAACCCAATTTTCAAATATTGATTTATCCCGGACCGTTGTTTATTCCGAAAGAAATTAAGGCTGATGCACCGCCTGCTTTTTTATTGGCGGCAAACGACGATTCTTGCTGCTCGGCTCCCATAATTGAATTGCTTAACGGCTATCGAAAAGCAAATGTTCCGGTAGAGATGCATTTGTATTCTAAAGGCGGGCATGCATTTAACATGGGGAAAAGAGCAAAAACAAACTCCTTAAAAACCTGGCCACAAAGATTGGCAGACTGGTTTGAAGACAATAACTATTTTGTGAAATGATTTGGTAAAAGTAATTTTGATACAATCAACGCTCCAATAACAAACCTTGAAAAAAAATATTGTTCTTCAAACTTGAAAGTGAAGAATTATTTTGTAATTTCTCTAAAAACAGCTTCAAGATTTTTGTTTTTCTGATTCAGTTGTAATGTTTTTAATCCGTTTGCATTGGCAAAATCAAAAATAACAGGACGCATATCTTTATCCGCTACAAAAGTCAATTCCCACGTCATATCATGGGTGTTTATGTATGAAGTAATATTTTCAAGTTTAGCCAGAAGCTGTTCTTCAACCTGATAATCAAACTCAACTTCTATAACTTGCTGTTTATCTTCAGAAACTAAATGATCTAATTTTTTGTCTGCAACAATTTGTCCTTTGTCAATAATAATGACACGATCACAAATAGCTTCAACTTCCTGCATAATGTGTGTTGAAAGAAAAACTGTTTTGTCTTTCCCAACATTTTTAATCACATTACGAATTTCCATTAACTGATTCGGATCCAGACCAGTAGTTGGTTCATCCAAAATTAAAACATCAGGATTGTGTAGTAATGCATTCGCAAGTCCAACACGCTGACGGTACCCTTTAGATAATTGACTTATCTTTTTATGACTTTCTGCTGACAGTCCTGTCAGTTGAATTACTTCTTCGATTCTTGATTTTGAAACCTGATAAACATCGGCATTAAAAGCCAAATACTCACGAACATACAAGTCCAAATACAACGGATTATGCTCTGGCAAATAACCAATAGAACGTTGAACGGCTTTGGTGTTTGTCATGACATCGTGACCATTTACAAGGGCTGAGCCTTCATCGGCCATTAAATAAGTAGTCAATATTTTCATTAAAGTAGATTTTCCTGCTCCGTTTGGACCAAGAAATCCAACGATTTCTCCTTTTTGAATTGAGAACGAAATTTCGTTCAACGCTTTTTGAGTTCCGTAACTTTTTGATATGCTGTTTACTTCTATCGACATGACTTTTTATTTGCTACAAAAGTAAACAGAAATAGTATTGATTGCTAAATTTTGTCTTTTAAAGAATTTATAAAAAAATAAAATTTGCGGACTCTCACGGCATTGTTATTGTTAAAGGACTATTAAAATTTTTAAATATCAGTTATGAAAAAAATGTTAGTTGTTCTTGCATTAGCTGTAGTTAGCTTTGCAAATGCTCAAAAAAAAGGATCTATTTTAGTTATGGGAAGTATTGAGTATAATTCTCAAAATGTATCAAACTCTGGTACAGAAAGTAAGTATAATTCTTTTGCTTTTTTACCTAAAGTAGGTTACCAATTTCACGAAAACTGGACTGCTGGTCTTGAAGCTGGAGTTGGAACTGCAAAAAATGAAGCTGGGAATATGGAGGATAAAACAAATAATTTCTCACTTGGAGGTTTTTTACGTTATTCTAAACCATTAAACCAGACTTTTTCAGCTTATGCAGACTTGGGAGTTGGTTACCAAAATACTAAATCAACAATTAAAAACGGTTTTACTACCGCTACAAATGAGGGAGATGGTTTTTACGTTGGAGTTACGCCGGCAATTTTTATCAATATTAATAAAGGATTTGGATTAAACTTCAATATTGGTGGTATCGGATACAATACTTTAAACTTTGATGGAGATAACGGAAACGGAGATACCGTTAAGAATTTCAATTTCTCTTTCGGACAACAATTTTCTGTGGGAATTTCAAAAAATTTCTAGTCTTAGAATATATTTCAATTTTGAAGAAGCATCTGCCACGGCAGATGCTTTTTTTGTTTTTATAAAAAAGTCAATCCAACTTTTTTTATTTAATCCAATTTCAAAAATTCTTATTAGAGTTGAAAGTTGAATATTGCCTTTTCCATTTTCAAGCTTTGAGATATAACTTTTTTTTGTTCCGGTTTTGTCTGCTAATTGTTCCTGCGTTACATTGGCATCTTTTTGAGCTTCTTTTAACATTTCGCTTATAATGAACATTTGAGACTTTTCTTCATATTGATTTCTTCCTTCAGTGCCTATTTTTCCGTGTTCAGCCTCAATAAGCTCATCAAAAGATTTTATGTTTTTGTAGTTTTTCATAGTTATCTTCTACCTTATATTTTAAAGTTATCTTAAAAGTGAACATTTTTCAAATAAATAACATTTAAAATAAAAATGCCAACCTAAGCACAGTCGAAACATCATAACTACACGAATTTCGACTCCACTTTGTTGGCACTAAAAAACAAAAATATAATTAAGATAAAGTTACTCTGGAATTGCGTTTTCAACGGTAGTTCTCATTTCCTGAGCCGCTGCAATGATTTTTATATACTCATTGTTTAAATTTCCGCCACGAATTCACGAATTTTTATAAATCATTGTATTTAAAATAATTCGTGAATTCGTGGCGAATAAAACTCAAATCAAATTAATCTGTGGCCTATTTTTATTCAATATTATCCTAAAATAAAATGTATTTTTGACGTTTAGATCGTAAATCTATCCCGAGGCTTCGGGACAACAATCACAAATTTAAAATAAGAAATGAACTGGGAACAACTTTTATCACTAAAACGCCAAGGCGATACTAGCAAAAGATTACGTGTAGAACAAGACGATACACGATTAGGTTTTGAGGTAGATTACGACCGAATTATCTTTTCGGCTGCATTTCGCTCTTTGCAGGATAAAACTCAGGTTATTCCACTTTCTAAAACAGATTTTGTGCATACGAGATTAACGCACAGTTTAGAAGTTTCAGTTGTGGGACGTTCTTTAGGACGTTTGGTTGGAAAAAAAATCATTGAAAAATATCCATATTTAAAAGAAGTTCATGGCTATCACATGAATGATTTTGGTGCAATTGTAGCAGCCGCTTCTTTGGCACATGATATTGGGAATCCGCCTTTTGGACATTCTGGTGAAAAAGCAATTGGAGAATATTTTTCTATCGGAAACGGATTAAAATTTAAAGATAAACTGACTGCAAAACAATGGCAGGATTTAATTGATTTTGAAGGAAATGCCAACGGATTTTCAGTATTAACGGCAAGTCGTCCGGGAATTGAAGGCGGACTTAGAATTTCATACGCGACATTAGGAGCGTTTATGAAATATCCGAAAGAAAGTTTGCCTAAAAAGCCAACAAACAATATTTCAGATAAAAAGTACGGTTTCTTTCAGACAGATAAAGTATTCTTTGAAGAAGTAGCCAAAGATATGGGAATGATTGCCAATAAATCTGGTGATGACATTGGTTTTGAAAGACATCCTTTAGCTTATTTGGTTGAAGCCGCTGATGATATTTGCTACACCATTATAGATTTTGAAGACGGAATAAATTTAGGATTGGTTTCTGAAGATTATGCTTTAGAATATCTGATAAAACTCGTAAAAGATAATATTGGAGTTGCTAAATACAAGACTTTAGAAACCAAAGAAGATCGTATCAGTTATTTGCGAGCACTGGCAATCGGATCTTTGATAAACGATGCTGTTGATGTTTTTATCGAAAATGAAGAAGCAATTTTGGCCGGAGAATTTCCATATGCTTTAACCGATAAAAGTAAATACAAGGCTCAGATGAATGATATTATCAATTTAAGCGTAGAAAAAATTTATCAAAGCCGTGAAGTCATCGAGAAAGAAATTGTAGGTTATCAAATTATTCAAACCTTGCTGGATAAATTTATAACCGCTTTCAATAATAAATATGAAGGAACGGCTTCAAACTACGATAAGTTAATTCTGAAAATGCTCCCGGAAAAGCATCACTTGGACAAAGCCAATTTATATGAGCGTTTATTGCACATTTGCCATTATGTATCACTTTTAACAGATGGAAATGCGTTGGAATTATTCGATACAATTAACGGCAGAAAGCAGAATTAATTATTGGAAAGCGTAAACCAGCCCAACTCCCAAAACTTGTCTTAATTGCATTCTTGGGCCGTCATTAACCTGAGTTGTTGCGCCGGTTGAAGGGTCAACAACGTCTTTTTTAGTTTTGATATCGTCGTCATATACTATGTGAAGTCCAATATTGGCTTTTACATAAGCATTAACAACAAGGTCTAAGCGGGTATCATAATCAACGTCGACGTTTCCGAATTTGTTCAGATAATCGGTATAAAGACTTAATCTGTTTTCGTAAAATATATTTTTGTAAATCTCACTTTTCATGTATCCCGTAGCGAGAATACCAAATTCAGCTTTTACTTTTTGCCCTTCTTCAATTAATATTTTCTGAGTAGGATCAAGAGGATCGGTCGCGTAAATGGCTTTTTTAACCCCGAAAGATCCTTGATTTGCTAAATAATCATCAAGTACTAAAGTGGTTTTTAAGGTAATAGGAGAGAAGTAAAATGTTCTGTTTTTTTTCTTATTTGAGTTTTCAGCTCCGGCTCCTAAAAAGATATAAGCTGGGGCAAAAGGTTTCGAGATTGCAATATCTTTATTCGGATAATTGTAACCGTTTGAAAATTGTGTATTGAAGTTAAACTTGGCAGAATAATACCAATTTGAGATTGTATCTTTTCTAAATCCGTAGGTCGAGTTGATCTGAAAAGCATCATCAGTTTTTCTTAACTCATTACCGTCCTGCTTGTTTAAACCATATTTTATAAAAAGTTCGTTTACCCATTTATGATTACCCTTGGTGTAAGTTCTGCCAAATTCTCCCTTAAATAAGCCTGAAACTGAGCTTGTTCCCCCTGCACTCCAATTTACAAAAGCAATTTCTGAAATGTCAAAACCTAATTGGTTTTTTTTGGTCCAATTGGTAGGCAGTTTTGGTAATTGATCAGGGTCTAAAGTAGTTTGTATAATCTGAGCAAAATTATTTGAAGTACACAAAAGCAACAGCAACAAAAAGGTAGAACGCAATAATTTCATTAGGTTGGTTTTAATATTTTGGTTGTGCAAAATAATTATTTTGAATCGTTAGAAAAAAGATTTACCAAATTTTTAACGTCAATCCTGCATAATTGTTGTAACTGATTTACTGTTCCGTGTTCAATAAATGTATCTGGAATGCCTAGGATTTTGATGTTATTTTTGAAATTATTTGTGGCCGCGAACTCTAAAACAGCACTTCCAAAACCTCCATTTATTGTACCGTCTTCAATGGTAATTATGTTTTCAAAATCAGAAAAAATAGAACTTAATGTATTGTTGTCTAGTGGTTTAATGAATGGGAAATCATAATGTGCAATCTCTTCCGAATTTGAACATTTGTGCAATGCTTCAATCACATTATTTCCGATAGTTCCTGTAGATAAAACAGCAGTTTTTGTTCCCTTTTTAAGGCAGTTTGCTTGGCCAATTTTAACATTTTCATATTGTCCGAAATTTTCTACTTCCCAGTTAGGTAAGACGCCTCTTCCGCGTGGATATCGAATCGAGATTGGGTGATCTAGACCCAATTGAGCAGTATATAAAATGTTTTGAAGGGCAATTTCATTGATTGGTGCATAAATAATCATGTTCGGAATTGCACGTAAATAAGCAATATCAAAAACCCCATGATGTGTTGCGCCATCTTCGCCTACCAGACCAGCTCTGTCTAAACAAAAAATTATTGGTATATTTTGTAACGCGACGTCGTGAATAACCTGATCGTAAGCGCGTTGTAAAAAAGTCGAATAAATATTGCAATATACGATCATACCTTGTGTCGCCATTCCTGCGGCAAGCGTAACGGCATGCTGCTCTGCAATTCCAACATCAAAAGCACGTTCTGGAATTTCATCCATCATAAATTTAAGAGAACTTCCGGATGGCATTGCAGGTGTAATTCCAATGATTTTTTCATTCTTTTTAGCTAAATCCAAAATGGTTAAACCAAAAACATCCTGAAATTTTGGAGGTAAATTTTCTTCCGATTTTAAATGAATTTCTCCCGTTGCAGCATCAAATTTTCCTGGCGCATGATATTTTACCTGATTTTCTTCAGCTTGCTGTAAACCTTTTCCTTTTGTAGTTACAATATGAAGAAATTTAGGGCCTTTTATCTCTTTTAAACGATTTAATTCTTTGATTAAAGCAGGAAGGTCATGACCGTCAATTGGACCTGAATAATCAAAGTTCAGAGACTTGATCATGTTGTTTTTCTTTGGATTTTTCCCTTCTTTTACGGCAGTTAGATATTTTTTAAGTGCGCCAACACTCGGATCAATTCCGATAGCATTATCATTCAGAATTACCAGTAAATTAGCATCGGTAACTCCGGCGTGATTCAAACCTTCAAAAGCCATTCCGGATGCAATCGAAGCGTCTCCAATAACTGCAATATGCTGTTTGTCGAAATTACCTTTTAAATTAGAGGCAATCGCCATTCCTAAAGCTGCAGAAATAGAAGTCGAAGAATGACCTACGCCAAAAGTATCGTAAACACTTTCGCTTCTTTTTGGAAAACCGGAAACACCTCCCAGTTGTCGGTTGGTATGAAAATTTTCTCTTCTTTCGGTCAAAATTTTATGTCCGTAAGCCTGGTGCCCCACATCCCAAACTAATAAATCTTCGGGTGTATTAAAAACATAATGCAAAGCAATTGTGAGTTCGACAACACCCAAACTCGCGCCCAAATGTCCTTCTTTTAAAGAGACAATATCAATAATAAATTGACGTAATTCTTGTGCAACCTCTGGAAGCTGTTCTTCAGAAAGTAAGCGTAAATCGGAAGGATTGTATATGTTTGAAAGTAAGTTGCTTTTCATTGTAAGTTAAAAAGCAAATTTACGGTTTTAAATTTAAATTTTTTGTTGAAATGAAATTGGTAAAATATATGTGGAGCGAACAATTCTATTTTTTCGTTTTCCGGGAATCCAATTTGGAGTTTTTTCTAAAATTCCGATAATGTCTTTTTCACTTGCTGACGTTGTATTTTTAAGTATTTTAAAATTGCTAAGACTTCCGTCGCCTTCAATTACAAATAAAACGGATATTTCTCCTTGTTTTGCTGTGATAAGATTTTTTGAAAAATTAGAATTGAATTTTTTCATTCCATTTTTTGGAACAGCTGCAACGTCTAAATCATTTGAATTATAAATAATTCCGTAATGTCCAGATTGAGGTTCAGATTGAGAATTTTCTTCGGCGCTAAGTTTCTCTATAGGCATCAAAATAATTCCAGTAGTAGCGTGTTGTTTTGGTTTGACATCTTCTACAATTTCAACTTTATCTATTTTTTTCTTATTTCCGTCTTTGTCTTGACAACTAAATAATGTAGTGCCCATTGCTATAAATAGTGCCAATAAAAACATTTTTCGATAATGGATTTGGCTGTATAATATTTGAGATGGAATCTGAATATTTATTTCACCTAACTGCTCGTTTTTAAGTCTTCCACAGACATTTTTATGTGAAATAAAATACTGCTGAATTTCGTCCGGAAGCATTGCCGTGAAATCAACAACGGTTTTAGAACAATTCAAACAAAATCTTCCATTGTCTTTTGGTGTCATCTTATCCCAGTTTTCGTGGCAAGGTTCTGGAATCGTTATTTTAAATTTTCTCTCCATGTTTTGAATTTCAATATTTAAATGTAATAAAAAATCAATATGAAAATCATTTCCAAAAATATTGAGGCGATTAATTTCGTTAATCGCCTCAAAAAATGACTATATTTGAGGCAATTAATCTTCTTAATCGCCTCATGAAATATAATTGGCAACTACAGGATTGGCAAAACTTCATATACGATGATTCTATAATCGACTCATTATGTATTGATTTTGCATTTGAAACAGGAGAAGTAAAAGGCCTTGTTGAGTCCTTGTCAACTGTAATTCAACAGGAAACTATTTTGCAATTTATGATTTCGGAGGCAATCAAAACTTCTGAAATCGAAGGGGAATTTTTTAGTCGACAAGATATAATGTCATCCATCAAGAAAAATTTAGGTGTTGGTGAAACTTTTGGTCATATCAGAGATAAAAATGCCCAGGGAATTGGGAAGTTAATGGTAATTGTTCGTAATTCTTATTCTGAACAATTATCTGAAAATATGATTAAGCACTGGCATGATATTTTGATGGAATATTCAAAAAGAATTAATCCCGGCGAATATAGAACGGGACAAGAGCCAATGCAAATTGTTTCAGGTTCTTATGGAAAAGAAATTATTCATTTTGAAGCGCCACCATCTAATCAGGTTCCAGTCGAAATGAAAAAATTTATTAAATGGTACCATGATTTTGAAGTAAAACCAAACGATATAAAAAAAGCGTTGATTAAAACTTCGATTTCACATTTGTATTTTGAAAGTATTCATCCTTTTGAAGATGGAAATGGAAGAATCGGTAGAGCTATTGCTGAAAAAGCTCTTGCTGAATCTTTGAATCGACCAGTTTTAATGAGTATTTCAAGTACTATTGAAAAGAACAAAAAAAAATATTACCAATCGTTAAAACAAGCGCAACGAACTCTAGAAATTACAGAATGGATTTTCTATTTCTCTACTCTGATTTTAGAATCTCAACGAAATGCAAAACAAACAATCCTTTTTACATTAAACAAAAGTAAATTCATAGAGCAGTTTAAAAACGAAATGAATGAAAGACAAACAAAAGCTGTTTTAAAAATGTTTGAAAACGGTGTGTCTGGTTTTGAGGGAGGAATGACTGCCATTAAATATGTTTCCATTACTAAAACATCAAGAGCAACAGCTACAAGAGATTTGCAGGATTTGACAGAAAAGAACATTTTGAAACCAAAAGGAGAGGGTAGAAATCGATCTTACGACTTGAACTTTTCAGTCAAATAAATATTTAAAAGTTAAAGCTTTTGGTAATCCTTCTCAATTTTTTCATCCCACATTATTTCAAAAATGTATTTTTGCACCTATGATAAATCCTTTCACCGACGAATACTTTATGAAAAAAGCTTTGCAGGAAGCTGAAATGGCCTTTGAAAAAGGCGAAATTCCTGTTGGAGCTGTTATTGTTGTTGCTAATAAAGTTATTGCAAGCAGTCATAATTTAACCGAATTACTGAATGATGTTACGGCTCATGCCGAAATGCAATCCATAACAGCTGCAGCAAATTTTCTGGGAGGGAAATATCTTAAAGATTGTACCTTATATGTGACGCTTGAACCGTGCCAAATGTGTGCCGGAGCTTTGTATTGGAGTCAGATTTCAAAAATTGTTTTTGGTGCCCGTGACGAGCAACGCGGTTTTATGGTTATGGGAACAAAACTGCATCCAAAAACTACCGTCGTTTCAGGAATTATGGCTAATGAAGCCGCTGATTTAATGAAGCGTTTTTTTATTGAAAGACGGAAATAACTTTTAAAAACTTCCACAAAAGTTAAATAATAAAAATAGCGAATTTTCCTCTTAAAATATTTCAGAAAATACTTTACATTTACTACAATATAATTGGTATTTCGCTAGTTATGGTTTTAATAGTAAAATGTTAAAACGTTCTGTCATTTCTTAAAATTCGTAACCCATTAACTCTAAATAAAAGTGAAAGCAAAAGGATTAGTTCTCGTGTTTTGTGTGTTTTTTATTTTTCAATCTTGCGGCAGAAAATCAGCAGCCGATTTCAATTCCGATTTTTCATTATTTAAAGAGTATATAGTCAGTTTCACGGGAGGGATTGTCTCGTCGGAATCTGATATTAGAGTGGTTTTGGCTTTCGATAAAAAAGAATGGAAAGCCGGTCAGGTTTTAGACAGTGATTTGTTTGATATTTCTCCAGGTGTTGACGGTAAAGTCGTGGCACTTTCTACTAATACAATTGCTTTCATTCCGGAAAAAAAGCTGAAACCGGGAACAGAATATCAGGTTACTTTAAACTTAGATAAACTGATTACACTTCCAAAAGAGAAAGAAAAAGAGCTTTCGGATTTCAATTTTACGGTTAAAACCATCAAGCAGGATTTTACAATAAATACGGCTGATATTCAGTCGTACAGTAAAGAATATCAATACCTGAACTGCGTTCTAAAAACGGCAGACAATATTGATATTGAAACCGCTAAAAAGCTGGTTGAGGCCAAGCAAAAAGGGAATAATCTTAAAATTAAATTTGAGAAAAACTCTGGTTCCGGAAAAGAATTTCATTTTATAATTGACAGTATTCAGCGTTATTCTGAAGCAACAAATCTGGAGATTATTTACGACGGAAGCGATTTTGACATTGATCAGAAAGGTCAAATCGATCTTCCGATTACGAATATAAATGAATTTAAAATCGTCAAAGTTGAAGTTCCTGATGGCAGCAATCAATCGGTTTTGATTAATTTTTCTGAGCCTTTAGAAAAAGGACAGAATTTCGCTGGACTAGTGTCAATTCAGAATACCAATAATCTGAAATTTTCAACTCAGGGAAATTTACTGAAAGTGTATTTCAACAATGAAAAAGCACCCGTTAAAAAAGAAGTTGAGGTTTCGGTACCTGTAGAAGAAACGGCGGTTTCGTTAGTAGATTCGGCTGCAGTTGTAGTTGATAGTGCTGCGGCGGTAGTTGATGATGCTGTCGAAGTGGTTCAAAACGAAGAAGCAGAACCGGAACAAATTTTGGCCGGAGATTTATTGATTGAAGTTTTTCAGGGAATCGAAAGTCAGTACGGCAAAAAAATGGATTCGAATTACAACGAGAAAATCTCTTTTGACCAAATCAAACCAAATGTTCGTTTCATTAAAAATGGAACTATTTTACCAAGTTCCAATAATTTAAAACTGAATTTTGAAGCTGTAAACTTAAGCGCGGTTGATGTAAAAGTATATAAAATTTACAAGAATAATATTCTGCAATTTCTTCAATACAATGAATTAAACGGGAGTCAAAATCTCAAGAAGGTCGCACAGCCTATTGCCAAAACAACGCTGAATTTAATTGAAAGTAAATTGATAAACCCAGCTAAGTGGAACACTTTTGCGTTGGATTTATCTAAAATAATCACATCAGAACCCGGCGCTATTTACAGAGTAGAATTTGTCTATAAAAAGAAATATTCTCTGTACAAATGCGAAACTTCAGAGGCTGATCAAAATGAAGAAGAGGAAGAAGAAGTCGATGAAAATGATGTGAACTATAGTGAGAACTCTTACGATGATTATTATTATGATGATTACGAATGGAGAGAAAGTCAGGATCCTTGTACCAGCTCTTATTATTATAATGCTAAAATCGCAACTAATATTCTGGCAACAGATTTAGGCGTAATTGCAAAAAGAGGCGAAAATAAATCGTATGTGTTTGCTGTAAATAATATTGTAACAACAGAACCGGTTTCAAATGCAAGAGTGGATTTGTATACCTATCAACAGCAAAAAATCGCAACTGCAGCAACAAGCAGCGAAGGAATTGCTTCTTTTCAGCTGAATAAATTTGCCTATTTTGCTATTGTTTCCTTAGGAAATCAGTCCACGTATGTGAAGCTGGATGACGGACTTTCTTTGTCTGTGAGTAATTTTGATGTTGCCGGCGAAACTTTGCAAAAAGGATTAAAAGGTTTTATTTATGGAGAACGTGGCGTTTGGCGTCCGGGCGATAATTTGTATTTGTCTTTCATCTTGAATGACGCATCAAATAAACTTCCGAAATCGCATCCAATAAAATTTAGACTGAATGATCCGAATGGAAAAACCGTTTATCAGACGGTTCAAAAAACAAATGAACTGAATCATTATGCTTTTACGGTTCCAACTAGCCAGGATGCCCCAACAGGAAATTGGGAAGCAATGGTAAGCGTTGGTGGAGCTAAATTTTATAAAAGCATCAAAATTGAAACGATCAAACCCAATCGCTTAAAAATCAAAAATACATTTACCAGAAAAACACTTTCATCTTCTTATCCAAATACTGATAATCTGGAAGTAACCTGGCTTCATGGTGCGATTGCTAAAAATCTGAATGTAGAAATGCAGGCGAAATTTTCCCAGCAAACTACCACTTTTAAAGGTTACGAGAAATTTAGTTTTGATGATTTAGTACGTCAATTCAATACAGAAGAAATAAATGTTTTCTCAGGAAAATTAAATGAAAACGGAAAAGCATCGGTAAATATTCAGCCAAAACTACAAGGTCAGGCACCGGGAATGCTTCGTGCTTCGTTCATCACAAAAGTGTATGAAGAAGGTGGAGATTTTAGTACTGATGTAATTTCAACGACTTATTCGCCATATAAAACCTATGTCGGAATTAAATCGCCGGAACCGAATAAATACGGCATGCTGGAAACGAGAACTAACAATCGTTTTGATATTGTGACGGTTGATGAAAACGGAAGACCAAAATCAGTTAGAAATCTCGAAGTAAAAGTCTATAAGGTAGAATGGCGTTGGTGGTGGGATGCGTCGAGTGATAATTTATCCAATTATAATTCTTCGAATGCGACTACTTCATACAAAACATTTGTAATCAATACCGATTCTAGCGGAAAAGGGAGTGTTCAGTTTTCGTTAACCGATGAAGAATGGGGACGTTATTTAATACGTGTTTCAGATAATACAGACGGTCATGCAACAGCTTTAACGGTAAATATTGACTGGCCAATTTGGTCTGGAAAAACACGTAACAGAGATGCTTCTACAGCCAATATGTTGGTTTTTTCTACAGATAAGAAAAACTATGCTGTAGGCGAAAAAGCGCAGATTTCTTTCCCTTCAAGTGAAGGTGGAAGAGCTTTAATCTCTATCGAAAACGGATCAAAAGTGGTACAGACCATATGGGCAAAAACACAAAAAGGAGAAACAAAAGTTGAAGTCCCAATTACTTCCGCAATGGCTCCAAATGTGTATTTTAATATTACCTTATTACAGCCTCACGCTTCAACTAAAAATGATTCACCTATTCGTATGTATGGAATTGTTCCGATTGAAGTGGTGGATAAAAACACCATTTTGGCACCAACATTATCAATGCCGGATGTATTAAAACCAGAGCAGGCCTTTACGGTAAAAGTGGGAGAAAAAACCGGAAAAGAAATGACGTATACGATTGCGGTTGTCGATGAAGGTTTGCTGGATTTAACCCGATTTAAAACACCAAATGCGTGGGATAGTTTTTATGTTCGTGAAGCTTTGGGTGTTAAGACCTGGGATATCTACGATGATGTAATTGGAGCGTATGGCGGAAAAATAAATCAGATTTTCAGTATTGGTGGAGATCAGGATTTAGGCGGTGGAAAAGCTAAGAAAGCAAATCGTTTTAAACCTGTGGTACTTTATTATGGTCCGTTTAAATTAGAAAAAGGACAAACGAAATCACACCAATTAAAATTACCAAAATATATTGGTTCAGTTCGAACTATGGTGGTTGCGGGAGATGCGAATACTAGTGCTTACGGAAGTGTCGAAAAAGCAACTCCCGTAAAAAGTCCGTTGATGGTTTTGGCTTCGTTACCACGAAAAATTTCGCCTTCAGAAAAAGTAACGATTCCGGTTACTGTTTTTGCAACGGAAAATAATATCAAAAATGTGTCGATTCAGATCAAAACGAGCAACGGATTAAAAGTGATGGGAAGCGCAACGCAATCCTTGACTTTTGCTTCGCCTGACGAAAAAATGGCCTATTTCAATTTGGTTGTGGGTTCTTCAACCGGAATTGCCAAAGTTCAGGTTGTTGCCACTTCAGGAAAAGAGAAATCGGTTTATGATGTCGAAATCGACATGACGAATCCAAATCCGGTTACGAATACTTTTACGGATGTAATTCTGCCTCCAAACAGTACCAAAACGATTTCATGGAAAACTTTTGGAGTTTCAGGAAGTAATAAAGCAAGATTGGAAGTTTCATCAATGCCAACGATGAATCTGAATGGAAGATTGCAATATCTTATTCAATATCCGCATGGTTGTGTGGAGCAAACGACTTCTTCTGTTTTTCCACAATTGTATTTAAATGATGTTGTTGATCTAGATGCAACTAGAAAAGGAATTATTCAAAAGAATATTACAGCCGGAATTACAAGATTAGGAAGTTTCCAATTATCAAATGGAGGAGTGGCTTACTGGCAAGGAAATACGATTGCAGACGATTGGGGAACTTCGTATGCAGGACATTTCTTAATTGAAGCAGAGAAAAAAGGGTATGTTTTGCCAATCAATTTCAAATCAAAATGGATTTCGTACCAACAACGCGAAGCAAAACAATGGCGTTTTGAAGCGAAATACGGAAATGATTTGGCTCAGTCGTATAGATTATACACTTTGGCTTTAGCCGGAAATGCTGATTTATCGTCGATGAACAGATTGAGAGAAACCAAAGGAATTTCAAACGAAAGTAAGCTGCGTTTGGCTGCAGCATATGTTTTGGCAGGTCAAAAATCGGCAGGACTGAATTTGTTTTTACATAGTAAAATTGAAGACGAATCGAGTAACTATAATTATTACTATTATGGTTCAAGCGAAAGAAACAGAGCAATGGCATTGGAAACAATGTTACTGTTAGGACAAAAACAAAAAGCATTTGTGATGGCTTCAAAATTAGCCAAACAAATGTCAAATAATCAATGGATGAGCACGCAGACAACGGCTTATTGTTTGTATGCTATGTCGAAATTTGCTGTAAGTAACGGTCCAAAAGGAATCAATATTCAGTTTAGCAAAAATGGAAAAGGCGAGACGATAAATACTCAAAAAACAATCGCAGACAGAAGTTTGGTTGTTCAAATGGGCTCTAATAGCATAACGCTGAAAAACATTAAAAACAACACAGTTTATGTTCGTGTTTTGAACACTGGAATATTGCCAATCGGACAAGAGAAAGCAATCCAAAGTGATGTTTCGGCTGCTATTGTTTTCAAAAACAGAAAAGGAAGCGTAATCAATGTTTCAAAAATTAGTCAGGGAACAGAATTCATTGCTGAAGTTACAATACGAAATCAAAGAAATGAACACGTTGAAAATGTAGCATTATCTCAAATTCTCCCTTCAGGATTCGAAATTGTAAATACTCGTTTTACTGATTATGGAGATGCAACAAACAATATTGCAGATTACATTGATATTCGAGACGACCGAACTAATTTCTATTTTGGAATGAAAGCCGGAGAAACAAAAGTCTTCCGAATTTTGTTGAACGCTTCTTATCTTGGAAATTATTATTTGCCAGGTTTACAATGTGAAGCCATGTATGATAATACATTCCTGGCGAGAACAAAAGGATTCTGGGTTGAGGTGGTGAAATAAACGTATCCTAACAGGTTTCCAAAACCTGTTAGGTATTATTGGAGTTAGTTAAAGAAAGAAAAACATACCTAACAGGTTTTAAAAACCTGTTAGGATAATAAAATTAGAGAAGGTGAAGAAGGATTTTTTCGAAGAAGGACAATATTATCACATTTATAATAGAGGAAATAACAAAGAGAATATTTTTATTGAAGAAAAGAATTACAGTTATTTTCTAGAAAAATTAAAAAAATATATTATTCCAATTGCTGATATTTATGCCTATTGTTTACTTAAGAATCATTTTCATATAGTTTTACGAATTAAGGATAGAAAAGATATACCGGAAAAATTTAAAGAAAAAATTCATTTACCATTTTCGAATTTGTTTAATGCCTATTCTAAAAGTATAAATAAAGCATATAATAGAACTGGGAGCCTATTTCAAGAACATCTGCAACGCAATAGAATTGAAAATGAAAATTATTTAAAGCAATTAATCATTTATGTTCATTTGAATCCGATTAAGCATAAATTTACTGAACACTTCGATAATTATTTACATTCATCGTATCGTTCCTATTTATCAGTTAAACAAAGTAGTATTGATAGACAATTTATTCTTGAATTATTTGATGACTTAGAAAACTTTAAATTTTGTCATGATGAAAGAAGAATTGTTTATGAAGGAATACTAAATGACGTAAGTTTAAGTGACGATTAAAAGAGCCGTTTTATTATTTAGTTTTCTCTCCTAACAGGTTTCCAAAACCTGTTAGGTATGATATTGAGGGGAAGTTGATTTCCTTATAGTTGTATTAAAAAGATACCTAACAGGTTTTGAAAACCTGTTAGGATACTAAAAAAAACTTTCGAATTACTTTGAAAAATAAATTCATAGCGTTCTCACAACGCATTATAAATTGGATAAAAAAGAATAAAATAAAATCAGCAATTACATTTATGTTCTTGCTGATTTATTATTTCTCTATACCCCGAACATTATTTCAAGAGCCTTATTCAACGGTAATTGAAAGCAAAGAAGGAGAATTACTTGGTGCGAAAATAGCCGATGACGGACAATGGCGTTTTCCTGCCCAAGACAGTGTGCCTGATAAATTTAAAAAATGTATTGTCTATTTTGAAGACGAATACTTCTACAAACATCCCGGATTTAATCCCGTTGCGATGGTAAATGCCATTAAACAAAACAATAAAGCGGGAAAAGTTGTCCGAGGTGGAAGTACATTAACACAGCAGGTTATTCGTTTATCGCGAAAAGGAAAAGGAAGAACTTATTTTGAAAAAATCATTGAAATTATTCTCGCAACCCGATTAGAATTGGGGTATTCAAAAAATGAAATTTTAGAAATGTATGCCGCTCATGCGCCATTTGGAGGGAATGTCGTTGGTTTAGAAATGGCTTCGTGGCGTTATTTTGGAGTACAATCCAATCAATTATCCTGGGCAGAAAATGCGACTTTGGCCGTTTTACCAAATGCTCCAAGTTTAATTTACCCAGGAAAGAATCAAATAAAGTTATTGAATAAGCGTAACCGACTTTTATTGAAATTACATCAGGAAGGAATTATTGATAAGCAGACTTACGAATTGTCAATCGATGAACCGTTGCCACAAAAACCTTATGATTTGCCTCAAATTGCGCCTCATTTATTACAGCGTGTGGCAAAAAATGAAGAAGGAACTCGTGTAAAAACGACAATTGATTATGCTTTACAGAATAGAGTCAATCAAATTGCGAAGTATTATTACAATCAGTACAAGCAGAATGAAGTAAACAATCTGGCGATTTTAGTAATTGATGTTTCGAATCGAAATGTAATGAGTTATGTTGGAAATGCTCCAACAGATAAAGATCATCAAAAAGATGTTGATATTATCGATGCTCCACGAAGTACCGGAAGTATTTTGAAACCGCTTTTATATGCGGGAATGCTCGACGATGGCGAATTACTGCCGAACACTTTAGTGGCTGATGTACCAACTCAGATTGCAGGATACACACCACAGAATTTTAATCTCACATTTGATGGAGCTGTTCCGGCACATCGGGCTTTGTCGCGTTCTTTGAATATTCCGGCAGTTTTAATGCTTCAGGATTTTGGCGTAAATAAGTTTTATGAAGAATTGCAAAAGTTTAAATTGAGAGATATTAATAAAACGCCGGATCATTACGGATTATCACTTATTCTGGGTGGTGCCGAAAGTAATTTATGGGATTTATGCCAGACTTATGCTGGATTATCTTCGACGGTTAATTATTATACTAAAAATCAGGCGAAATATAGAACTAAGGAATTTATAGAACTGAATTATAAAAATGATTTTGAACCTGACTTTGGATCAGAAACAGATCAGAAAAATATAATAGGAGCCGGAGCAATTTGGCTGACATATAATGCAATGGAAGAAGTAAACCGACCAGAAGGAGACGAAGCCTGGAAATTTTATGACAGTTCATTGAAAATTGCCTGGAAAACCGGAACCAGTTTTGGGAATCGAGATGCCTGGGCGATTGGAACAAATTCAAAATATGTAGTTGGAGTCTGGGTTGGAAATGCAACAGGTGAAGGAAGACCAACTTTAACAGGAGTTACCAGTGCAGCACCTATTTTATTTGATGTTTTTAATTTATTGCCGAGACAAAAGTGGTTTGAAACGCCCTATAAGGATTTAGAAGAAGTTGAGGTTTGCCGTTTAAGTGGTTATTTGGCAAAAGAAGATTGTCCGAAAATCAAGCAATGGGTTTCTAAAAAAGGAAAATCTACTGCCGTTTGCCCGTATCATAAAAAGATTCATTTGGATAAATCGGAGCGATTTCAGGTTAATAGCAGTTGCGAAAGTGTTGATAATATTGTGACTAAAAGCTGGTTTGTTTTGCCCCCGGTTATGGCATGGTATTACAAAAGCCAGCATATTGAATATTTGCCTTTGCCTCCGTTCAAAGAAGATTGTCAGGGAACGCAAACCACCACAATGGATTTTATCTATCCGAAAACGAATAGCAAAATTTATTTGACGAAGAATTTTAATAGTGAAGTACAGCCCGTAATTTTGAAAGTTGCTTATTCAGAAAGAGATAAAGAACTTTTTTGGTATGTTGATGATGTTTATAAAGCCACAACCAAAACGTTTCATGAATTGCCTATTACGCCAACTTCGGGAACGCATTATATCACGGTTGTGGATGCTTTTGGCAATGAAATTAGACGTAAAATTGAAATTGTAAGAGAATAATATTCTTATGAAACTGAGTGCCCTAGCCCTGATGGGAGGGAAAATCCTTTTGTGCCGGTCCCGAGGCTTCGGGAGGCACAAAAGATTGGAAGGACAGCAGGAAGCTCCTAATAAAAATAATTCGTGCAATTCGTGGCAAACAATATAGAAAAACAAAAAACCCGATCTTTTCAGATCGGGTTTTTTATAATAAGTAATCTAATGATTATGCTTCGAATGGAAGGATAGATACATAAGATTTGTTATCTTTTTTCTTTTGGAACTTAACAACTCCAGCTACTCTTGCGTGTAGTGTGTGATCTTTACTGATGTAAACGTTTTCACCTGGATTATGTTTTGAACCTCTTTGTCTAACGATGATGTTCCCAGCAATAGCAGCTTGTCCACCAAAAATCTTAACGCCTAGACGTTTTGATTCTGATTCTCTACCATTCTTCGAACTACCGACACCTTTCTTGTGAGCCATGACGTATGAGTTTAAATATTGTTATTATTCTTTAGTAGCTTCTTTTTTTGCTTTTGGAGCTGCTGCTTTTTTTGCTTTTGGAGCTGCTTCAACTTCAGTTGCCGGAGCATCTTCTGCTACAACTGCTTTTTTAGCTGCTGCTTTTTTAGTTCCACCTGCTGCAGTAATACCTTCAATTACAATTTGAGTAAGATATTGTCTGTGACCATTTCTCTTTTTGTAACCTTTTCTTCTTTTCTTTTTGAAAACGATTACTTTATCTCCTTTTAAGTGTTGTAACACTTTAGCTTCTACTGAAGCACCTTCTATAGCTGGGGCGCCTAAAGTTACGTTTCCGTTATCGTCTAATAAAAGAACTTTGTCAAATGAAATACTTGAACCTTCTTCGTTAGCCAAACGGTTAACATAAACCTTTAAGTCTTTGCTTACTTTAAATTGTTGCCCTGCTATCTCTACGATTGCATACATACCAAATTGATTTATTGATTTTTAAGGTTGCAAATATACAATTAATAATTTACTGTGCAATCTCTTATTCTAAAAATATTTATTTCCTCTTAAAGTCTGTTTTTCAAGGCGTTTTAACTTCATGAAAAAGAGAATTAGAAGTAAAAGATTGTTAAAATATCATCAAAATAAAGACTAATTCCTAATTCATAAGTAAAAAAACTTATTTTTGATGTAACTATAATCAACTCTTGTCTACCTATTTATTAGTAGGTAATACAAATTATTAATCTCTATGAAAAATTCAATAATGATGTTAAGTGCTGCACTAATGCTCGGCGGAGTGGCTCATGCTCAAAAAGTAGCTTTTGAAGAATACAATTTAGACAACGGCATGCACGTAATTTTGCATAACGATCCTTCTGCCCCTGTGGTCATTACCTCTGTAATGTACCACGTTGGTTCAAAAGACGAACGTCCGGACAGAACTGGTTTTGCGCATTTCTTTGAACATTTATTATTTGAAGGAACTCAAAATATAAAGCGTGGAGAATGGATGAAAATTGTTACCGCAAATGGCGGAGTGAACAATGCCAATACATCAGACGACAGAACTTACTATTACGAGGTTTTTCCATCAAACAGTTTAGAGTTGGGTTTATGGATGGAATCTGAAAGATTAATGCATCCAATTATCAATAAAATTGGCGTTGATACGCAAAATGAGGTCGTAAAAGAAGAGAAGAGAATGCGTTACGATAATCAGCCGTATGGAAACATTTTACCTGTAGTCAAAGAGAATATGTTCAAAAACCATCCTTATCGTTGGACTACTATCGGTTCTATGAAAGATCTTGATGCAGCAACTTTAGAAGAATTCCAGGCTTTTAATAAAAAATTCTACACTCCAAACAATGCGGTTTTAGTAGTAGCGGGAGATTTTGACAAAACCAAAACTAAAGAGTGGGTTCAGAAATACTTTGGCCCAATTCCAAAAGGAGAAGTAGTTAAAAAGCAAACTTTTGTTGAAGAGCCAATTAATCAGACTATAAAAGCTACTTACGAAGATCCGAACATTCAAATTCCAATGGTAGTTGCCTCTTACAGAACTCCCTCAATGAAAACTAGAGACGCAAGAGTTTTAGATTTGATCTCTTCTTATTTAAGTGATGGAAAAAGTTCAAAGTTGTACAAAAAAATTGTCGATGATAAAAAAATGGCGCTTCAAATTGGTGCCGTAGGTTTTAGTCAGGAAGATTACGGAATGTACATCTTATATGGTTTACCAATGGGAACTTATACGATGGCAGATATCTTAAAAGAAATGGACGAAGAAATTGTAAAAATTCAAACCGATCTGATTTCTGAAAAAGACTATGAAAAATTACAAAACAAATTCGACAATAATTTTGTGAACGCAAATGCAACTGTAGAAGGAATTGCAGAAAACCTGGCTTCTTATTATTTACTTTATGGAGATGTAAATCTTATCAATACAGAAATTGATTTGTACCACTCTATTACAAGAGAAGAAATCAGAGAAGTTGCAAAGAAGTATCTAAATCCAAATCAACGTTTAGTTTTAGAGTATATTCCTTCTACTAAAGTTCAAAATTAAGAGCGCCAAGTCATGAAAAAAATACATACAGTTTTAATCCTTTTATTCCTAACTGGAATTATGCAAGCACAAGATCGTCCACAACCAAAACCAGGCAATTCGCCAGTAGTCAACATCAAAAAACCGCAAACTTTTGTTTTGGCTAACGGTATGAAAGTCTTGTTAGTTGAAAATCATAAATTACCAAGAGTAAGCTTTAATCTTACCCTCGACAATGCACCTTTTACAGAAGGAAACAAAAAAGGTGTCGATGAATTAACAAGCAGCCTAATTGGAAACGGCACTAAAAAAACCACCAAAGAAGCTTTTAACGAAGAAATTGACTTTTATGGCGCCAACATTAATTTCACTTCATCAGGAGCTTATGCAAGTTCGCTTTCTAAATATTCAGGGCGCGTTTTAGAACTTTTAGCCGAAGGAGCTTTACAGCCCAACTTTACTCAAACAGAATTTGACAAAGAAAAAGCAAAATTACTGGAAGGACTTAAAGCCGATGAAAAAAGTGTTCCCGCAATCGCCAACCGCGTTGTTGATGTTTTAGCTTTTGGAAGAAATCATCCTGCTGGTGAATATCTGTCTGAAGAAACCGTTAAAAACGTAACTCTTGCTGATGTTCAGGCAAATTATGCCACTTATTTTGTACCCGAAAATGCTTATTTAGTTATTATTGGCGACATCAAATTTAAGGAAACCAAAGAAGCTGTAGAAAAGCTTTTTGGCAGTTGGAAAAAACAAAGTGCGCCAAAAAACACTTATCCAAATCCTGTGAATGTTTCTAAACTTCAAATAGATTTTGTTGATGTTCCGAATGCAGTTCAATCTGAAATTTCATTAGTAAATACTGTAAATTTGAGAATGAGCGATCCTGATTTTTTCCCTGCTGTAATTGCAAATCAGATTTTAGGAGGTGACTTCAATAGTTATTTAAACATGAATTTACGTGAAAAACATGCCTGGACTTACGGTGCAAGTTCAAGTATTGGAAGCGGAAAATATGTAACAAAATTCAAAGCTTCATCTGCTGTTCGAAATACAGTTACAGATAGTGCCGTTGTACAATTTGTAGAAGAAATTAAACGAATCCGAACCCAAAAAGTATCTGACGATGTTTTGAAAAATGTAAAAGCAGGATATATTGGGCGTTTTGTAATGCAGGTTGAAAAACCACAAGCTGTCGCGCGTTATGCATTGAACATCGAAACAGAAAAACTTCCTGCCGATTTCTATGAAAAATACATTCAGACAATCAACAATGTTACTGCCGATGATATTTATCGTGTTGCCAATAAATATTTCCTTTTGGACAATATGCGAATCGTAATTGCAGGAAAAGGTTCAGACGTTATTACTGGCCTAGAAAAGCTTCAAATTCCGATTTTCTATTTTGATAAATACGGAAATCCTGTTGAGAAACCTGTAACTAAAAAAGAAGCTCCAGCCGGAGTTACAGCAAAAACTGTTTTTGACAATTACCTAAAAGCAATTGGCGGTGAAAAAGCAGTTTCGACAGTAAAAACATTGGCTATGAACGGGACAACGACAATTCCGCAAGCACCTGCCCCTTTAAGTTTTACTTCAAAATTAGATTCAAAAGGAAAAATGATGGTTTCTCTTGCTATGGGAACGATGACTTTAATGAAACAAGTGGTAAATGATAAAGGTGCTTACATCGAACAACAAGGGCAACGCAAAAATCTTGAAGGCGCTGATCTTGCTGAAATGAAAGCAAGTGCAACTCCGTTTGAAGAATTACAATTAAGCAAAAGAACTGATCTAAAAATAGACGCTATCGAGCCAATTAATGGCAGCGATGCATATGCAATTAAAGACGGAAAAACGACTTATTTCTACGATATAAAATCAGGATTGAAAGTAGCAGAATCTAAAGTTAGAGAGCAAGACGGAAAATCGTCTACCCAAATAACAAACTTCAACGATTACAAAGATGTAAAAGGTGTAAAAGTTCCTTTTAACATCATTCAGAATGTTGGTTTTGAATTGGACATTAAAATGTCTGATATTAAAATTAACGAAGGAGTTTCTGATGCAGATTTTCTCTAAGGAAAAGGTTCTAAGGTTCTGAGACGCTAAGGCGCTAAGGCTCTAAGATTTTTAGCTTTGTCAAAGTTTTAAACTTTGACAAAGCTTTTTTTATGCGTTCTCAGTTTGTCAGGCTGAGCGGAGTCGAAGCCCTTTGCGCCCTTCGACTTCGCTCAGGGTGACATGAATTAACATTTCACATCTCACAAAAAACATTTTACTATTATTTTTTAGCAGATAAATAAACTCCAATCAAAATAATAAACGCTCCAAAAAACTGAATTGGCGTCAGCATTTCATTGTCTAATAATCCCCAAAAGAAAGCGACGATCGGAATCAAATAGGTTACCGATGTTGCAAATACCGGCGATGACATTTGGATTAATTTAAAAAACAAAACATTCGCGATTCCGGTTCCTAAAACTCCCAAAATCATTACGAATAAAATTGAATGCTGTGTGGCCTCAAAAGTGATTCTGCTTGTAATATCCGTCGTGCTTAAAATTATCAATGCAGGAATCAATAAAACCGCAAAGTTTCCTGTGGTAATACTCAGCGAATTCAAATCGGATAAATATTTCTTGATTAAATTTACGTTTATAGCATAACAAAGTGTCGCAATTACAACCAATAGAATATAATAATAATTTTGACCAGGATGCGCGGAGGCACCGCTTAAAACCAATAACAAACAGCCAGCCAATCCCACAAAAACTCCTAAAACCTGTCTTTTTTGAAACTGAATTCCGAAAATAAGAATTCCTAAAACTAATGTATTTAAAGGCGTTAGCGAATTTAAAATCGCAACAATCGAACTATCGACTTCAGTTTCTGCTATTGCAAAAAGGTAAGCTGGAGTAAAAGTTCCAAAAAGGGAAGTTATGGCAACAAATTTCCATTGGCGACGCGAAATCTTTTTCAAACTTTTAAAGCCGATAATCAATAGAAATAAGGCTGCAAAAATAATTCGGAATGAACCTACCTGAATTGCCGTCAATCCGACAAGTCCTCTTTTAATTAAAATAAAAGAACTTCCCCAAATTAGCGAAAGAACCACTAGATAAACCCACTTTAATTGTTTTGCGTCCATAAACCATATTTTAATGCAAATTTGAAATAATTTTACAAATTAGCCTCTCGAATTTTATTAATTTTGCAATCAACTTATTGACAAATTTAAAATCTATATAGAATGAAATTCACAAAGATCATAGCAACATTAGCAATTGCAGGTTTAGTATTGGTAAGCTGCAAAAAAGAAGAAGATAAAAATTTAGCGAATATCAAAGCCATAGAAACAGCTCCAAAAGAACACAAAGCAATTGCTGCTGAAAATGTACAAACGGCAAGTTTTGAAATCGAAGGAATGACTTGCGCAATGGGATGTGCAAAAACAATTGAAAAAGAATTATCTAACCTTGAAGGAGTAGAAAAAGCGACTGTTGATTTTGATAAAAAGACCGCTACTGTTGTATTTGACAAAACGATTCAAAACCAGGAAAACTTAACTAAAGTTGTTCAGGCTACCGGTGACGGAAAAACCTATAAAGTTTCGAATATAAAATCGTAATTAAATAAATTCCAATCCTAATTCCGAAACTTTGGAACGGGATAAATTCCAAATTCCAATTACTTGCCAGAATTTGGGATTTTTTCTTAAAATAAGATTTGATTTTTAGCATAAAAAAAAGGCGTTCATAACTGAATGCCTTTTTTTTATGTCTAATTTTTTATTTCCATCTCAAAGTTTCCATCAATCGCTGCATATCGTTTTTTATATAACTCGCGGCTGGCATAACCGAATCAAAATTTGGTTTAGCATAAAAATAAACCGATCCTGTTAAAAAATGTTTCGTACTATCTGTAACGTAAAATTGTGAATTTGTCGCCGCGTTTCCGTCAACCTGATAAAACATCCCGTAAACCTTTTTCTGCGGATTTAAATAAGGCTGTTCTAAAATATCATCAGCTTTTATAACATGCTCATAAGTTAATTTCTGAGCATCTCTCAATAATTTTTTAATATCTCCATTTACCGGCTTGTAAGTAAGGTAAATCGTTGCTTTCATTTTTGGATACGTAATCGCAAAACCACAGTTTTTTTCACCTTTAATAGTTGCAGCTTCATTCATTTCAAAAGTAAACGGGCAATTATTTTCAAAATTAACATACTTTGCTTCCGGATAATCTAAGCGGAGAAAACCTGCAGGCTTGGGCAATACGTCATCTTTACAGCTTACTACTGTCAGTGTCAGCAAAATTATAGTTATAGAAATTATTCTTTTAAACATTTTATTCTATTGTTACTTTTATTTGTTTTACACGCTTTTTATCCACTGTTTCTATGGTGAACACACAGTTTTCAAAAGCAATTTTCTGATCTTTTTTAGGGAAATTCCCTAGAATCTCTAAAATAAAACCCGCTAAAGTTTCAGCTTCACCTTTATGAGATTCAAACACATCTTCATCAACATCAACAATTCTATAAAAATCCTTCAAATTGATTTTTCCTTCAAAAAGAAAATTCTTTTCATCTATCTGAGAATAATTCAAGTTTTCATCGTCAAACTCATCGCTGATATCCCCAACTATTTCCTCAATAACATCCTCTAAGGAAACTAATCCTGATGTTCCGCCGTATTCATCAACTACAATCGCCAAATGACTTTTAAGGCTCTGAAAATCCTTCAATAAATTATCCAGTTTTTTATTTTCAGGAACAAAAAAGGCTTCTCTTATCAAGGTCGTCCAGTCAAATTCTTCCTTATCAATATGAGGCAGTAAATCTTTAACAAACAAAACACCTTCAATCTGATCAATATTATCGCGATAAACCGGAATTCTTGAAAATCCTTTTTCGATTATTTTTGGATAAATAGTTTCAAATGTTTCCGAAATTTCCAATCCAAAAATATCAATCCTCGGACTCATAACCTGTTTTGTATCTGTATTTCCAAAAGAAACAATTCCCTCCAGTATCTTTTGCTCATCACTTGATGTTCCTTCAGAATCTGTAAGTTCTAATGCCTGAGAAAGCTGGTTTATTGAAAAATTATTTTTTTGTTTTCCGAGTTTATTCTGCAAATATAACGTAACACTACGCATCGGCAAACTTATTGGAGATAGTAATTTATCCAAAAAAGAAATTGGATATGCGACCAATTTAGCAAATTTCACATTGTTTCGGCTAGCGTAAACTTTAGGCAAAACTTCTCCAAATAATAAAATCAGAAAAGTAACAAGAATTACTTCTAAAATAAATTTAAAAACCGGAGAACTTATATGGGCAAATATATTTTTCCCTATAAAAGAGAATAAAATAACAACACCGATGTTTAAAAAATTATTAGCCACTAATAACGTAGCCAGAAGCTTTTTAGGTTTATCAAGAAGGTTCGAAATTATTTTTCCTTTCGTAAGATTCTCTTGTAAGGTTTCGTCAATGTCTTTTTGAGATAAAGAAAATAATGCTACTTCGGCACCTGAAACAATTGCCGATAAAAACAGCAAAATAAATATTCCGACAAAACCAATTATTAAATTGATGTCAAGATTTGTAGTGAAATATAAACTGGGCTCTGGGTCCAAATTGAAAAAGATTAATTAAACAATCAAAAAGGCAAATCGTTCACCGGCAAGCCTTCATTAGTCGCATCAAAGTTAGTATTTTTTGTGGATTCTGTATCGTGATGCGGCTTATGATTTCCTGTTTCTTTTTTGGTTGTCAAGAAAGTAAATTCGGTTACCTGAATTTCGGTGGTATATTTTGTTGTACCATCTTCAGCTTGCCATTGTCGCGATTTAATACGACCTTCAACATAAATTTTATCCCCTTTAGATAAATATTTTTCGCAAATTTCGGCTGCTTTATTGCGCACAACCAAATTATGCCATTCTGTCGAAGTTATTTTTTCATTGGTAGTTTTATTGATATAAACTTCATTTGTGGCCAACTGAAAACGACCGATGCAGTTTCCTCCATCAAAATAATGCATTTTCACGTCATCGCCCAAATGGCCAATCAGCATCACTTTATTTAATGTTCCGTTCATAGTTTTTGGTGGTATTTATCCCAAAGATACATTTTTTTAGCAAATTATTTCCTGCTTTTCTATAAAATTATATATTACAATCGGAAACGGAAAAACCTTTAATTCACTGGTATTCACGCCATTTACTATCACATCCTTGATTTTGACTTTCCAAAATTGAATATGTAAATGCTGGTGCGAAAGCTTATGAATTACCGTTGCATGACTGCAGTCTTCTATACCTATAATAGTATAGGAAGAAAAAATGTCTTTTTGAATTGCATTTGCAACAAAATCAAAACCAACAATTTCAGTAGTTTCCAGAAGAGGAAATTCATATAAATTATGCCAAATTCCTTTCGAAGTCCTTTTTTGAATTAAAGTATTACCAAGAATATCCTCCAAAATTAAATAATTAAAAAATCGGTTGGTGACTTTTAGCTTTTTAGATTTAACAGGCAAAACATCCACTTTCTTTTTCTGCAAAGCCACACAACTGGCATTAAAAACACAAACAGAACAATCCGGGCTTTTAGGAACACACTGCAAAGCACCAAACTCCATTATCGCCTGATTGAAGAGAGCCGGGTTATGATTTGGCATTAATTCGAAGGCAAGTTCAGTAAATTCTTTTTTGGTGGCTGGCAAAGTAATATCAGATTCTATTCCGAAGTAACGCGAAAGCACACGAAATACGTTTCCATCCACAACCGGAACGGCTTCATTATAAGAGAAAGATGCGATCGCAGCGGCAGTATATTCACCAACACCTTTTAATTTAAGTAAATCTTTATATGTCTTGGGAAAAACCCCATTAAGCTCATTAGCGACATATTGAGCCGTTTTATGCAAATTTCTGGCCCTCGAATAGTATCCTAATCCCTGCCAAAGTTTCAAAACCTGCTCTTCATCGGCATTTGCCAAATTAAACACAGTAGGAAATTCCTCCGTAAAAGAGAAAAAATAAGGCATTCCCTGAGCAACTCTTGTCTGTTGCAACATAATTTCTGAGAGCCAAATTTGGTACGGATTGGTCGTATTTCGCCACGGCAAATCACGTTTGTTTTGTAAATACCAATTTATCAATATGTTATGAAAATCCATTGCAAAATACTTAGAATACAAAAGTAAATGTTTATGTAATTAAAATTTAACGAATTAGCTTGATTAATTATTTTTTTAATTCCTATATTTGCAAACTCAAAAAAATAGTACACCATTTATAAAATAAAATAGGAAAGAAAATGACGAAAGCAGATATCGTAGCGAAAATTTCAGAGAAACTAGGTCTTGAAAAAGGAGATGTTCAAGCAACAGTAGAAACTTTTATGGAAGAAGTTAAAACTTCATTGGAAACTGGAGACAATGTTTACCTAAGAGGTTTTGGAAGTTTTATCGTAAAAACAAGAGCTGAAAAGACAGGTAGAAACATTTCTAAAAACACAACTATCAAAATTCCAGCACACAACATTCCTGCGTTTAAACCTGCAAAAGTTTTTGTAGAAGGAGTAAAAACGAATAACGAAGCAAAATAATACTATTAATTAATCATAAAATCGACACGATATGCCAAGTGGTAAAAAAAGAAAGAGACATAAGGTAGCTACTCACAAAAGAAAAAAAAGAGCGAGAGCTAACCGTCACAAAAAGAAAAAGTAGTTTTAAACTACTTTTTTCTTTTTAAACGTTCATTGAAATTTGGGAAATTTCAAAAATTCCAAAAAATAAAATCCAAAATCCAAAAATTAAGAAATCAATATTGATTCAATTGGAATTTGGAATTTAAAAGTTGAAATTTAAACTTTCCCTCCCGGGTTCAATACCTGTTAAAAATATTGTTTAATCCATCCTTGTAGAAGTTGATGGTTGATGGTTTTTGGTTGATGGTTTTCACCAACAACTGACAACAAACAACCGACAACCAATTCACGGATAAAAATTTACAGTGTGAATAAAGAATTAATCATTAGATCTAGTTCTGAAGCCGTAGATTTTGCCTTATTAAAAGATGGAAAACTAATTGAATTACACAAAGAAGAAGAGAAAAGCAACTTTCAGGTTGGTGATATTTTTATCGCCAAAATAAGAAAACCAGTTGCCGGACTTAACGCTGCTTTTGTAAATGTAGGCTTCGAAAAAGATGCCTTTTTACATTATCACGATTTAGGACCTAACTTAGCTTCCCAACTGAAATTCATAAAACTTGTAAGCGCAGGTAAATTAAAAGATTTCTCCCTAAAAACCTTTCAGTTTGAAAAAGAGATTGACAAAGATGGCATCATTACTGATATTTTAAGTGCCAATCAATCTGTTTTAGTTCAAGTTGTTAAAGAACCTATATCGACCAAGGGTCCAAGGATAAGCGCTGAGCTTTCATTGGCAGGAAGATTTATTGTTCTCGTTCCGTTTTCTGACCGTGTTTCTATTTCTCAAAAAATAGAAGACAAAAAGGAAAAGGATCGTCTAAAAAAACTTGTTCTATCGATCAAACCTAAAGGATTTGGTGTTATTGTTCGCACAGTAGCCGAAGGCAAAAACGTAGCCGAATTAGAAAAAGATTTGCAGAACCTGCTTGGCAGATGGACTGCAATGTGTAAAAAATTACCAACTGCTCATCATCCATCAAAAGTATTAGGAGAGCTTAACAGAGCTTCTTCGATATTAAGAGATGTATTTAATGATACCTTCAGCGGTATTCAGATAGATGACGAAGAGTTGTACCATCAAACGAAGGAATATCTGCAAGAAATTGCACCTTCAAAACAATCGATTGTAAAGTTTTATCAATCAAACGACACTCCAATTTTCGAGAAATACAATATAGAGAGACAAATCAAAACTTCATTTGGACGTACAGTTTCCATGAGTAAAGGCGCCTATCTTATTATCGAACACACTGAAGCTCTTCACGTTATAGACGTAAACAGCGGAAACCGTTCGAATAAGGCAACTAATCAGGAAGACACAGCCATGGAAGTGAATATGATTGCTGCCGCTGAAATTGCCAGACAACTTCGTCTGCGTGATATGGGCGGAATAATCGTAGTTGATTTTATCGATATGTCTAATCCTGAAAACAGGAAGGTCCTGTTCGACTTCTTGCGAGAAGAAATGAGCGACGATAAAGCAAAACATAAAATCTTACCGCCAAGTAAATTTGGTTTAGTTCAAATTACCAGACAACGCGTAAGACCAGAAGTTAATATTAAAACCAGAGAAGAAGATCCAAACAATGAAAATGGCGAAATTGAAGCGCCAATTTTAATCATTGACAAAATCGCATCTGATCTGGACAGAATTTTAAAAATCCACAATAAAGTTGTGCTTAATGTACATCCGTTTGTGGCTGCTTACCTCAGTAAAGGTTTTCCATCATTACGTTCAAAATGGTTTTTTGAACATAAGAAATGGGTGAAAATCATACCTCGTGACGCTTACACGTACTTAGAATACCATTTCTATGATAAAAAAGGAAATGTTATTTCAGAATAAAATAAAAACCGCCTCTCGAAAGATTGGCGGTTTTTTTTATGCATAAAATTGAAATTGATTTATCGGCGTATATAATAAGGAAACGGCAAATTTTATTCCTTTATTATCGAAGACAGTATATAATCTACTACAATTTTTTCTGCTTGAGGATGTGCATAGGGTTTGTTATAGGCTTTTGAAGTTATTATAACTACCAAAGGCAGGTCATTAAAAATTATAAACTCATTTCCTCCATTACCCGCACAATAATAGGCTTCGTACTTTTTCTCGTTGAAAGAAAAGGTCTTGTTCCAAAACAAAAAACCATAGAATTCATTGTCTCTCTCCGGGATCTGAATTTGATGTGTTAACGTTTTTTCAACCCAGTCGGTTGGAATAATTTGTTTGCCTTTCCAAGTACCCTTATTTTTATATAACTGCGCATATTTAGCATAATCAAGCGAAGTCATTTGTAGACTTCCTGCTGTATTGGCAACCTTTTGTGGCGTATATTGCCATTGATAATTTGTTATATTTAACGGTTTAAAAAGCATTTTATCAGCATATTTCTCTAATCCATCAGGAACTGATTTATTTATAATATCGCCTAATAAAATTGTGCCGGCTGTAAAATAATCCCATTTGCCTCCATTAGTCTTAGATTTATCCATCGCTAAATCTAAAGTAAATTTTACCCAATTATCCGTAGGATACATGTTTTCTTCATTTCCTGGTGAATCGCCATCTTGATCAGAACCATCGAAAGCGGAGCTCATCGTGAGTAAATCTTTTATTTTTACGCTGTCTTTTTTTGCTTCATAATTTGCGAATTCCTTTAAATTATAGAACTTGTTTAAGGTCTGATTTTCATTTTTAATATGACCATTCTTTATCGCAATTCCCGCTAATGTAGAGGCAAAAGATTTTCCCGCTGATCGGGTATCATGTAAAGTGGTTCTGCTTGCGTCATTGAAATATTCTTCAAGCAAAAGCTTTCCTTCATAAATAACAACTACGCTCGTTGTTTCTTTCAAATTATAATTTGCGATATCAATATTAAGCTTTTCGATTTTCTTTTTATCTAAAGGAAAATTTGAAATTTCCCAATCGCTGTTTGATGCTATTGGCTGAATTTCAATTTGTTTAGTCGTTAATTTGGGTGTTTTTATAATAAGCCGAATTTCTCCGCTTGCGATTAGATTTCCCGTTTTGACATCATCATTAATATTATTTTTAAGATAAGGACGAATTTCTATTTTTAATTTGTGTGTGCCCTCAGTCATAGCTTTTTCTCCGCCATTAAATTTAAATCGGTCCCACATATACATTGCCCACCAATCTTCTCCTTTTGAACTGGTAAGTGGAACCCTAAATGTTGTTGAAGTATTTTTGTTTCCTGCTGATCCAAAATTACATCCGTAATTAATATTTTCTTTATAAACAAACTTGTTGTCAATATAAAAAGAAAATTGAAGATTTCCTGTCTGCAAAAGCTTTTCTGCAGTTAAATCAGGATTTAATTGATGTAGATAATTTGTAACAGAATTATTCATGAAAACCCTGATATTTAGGTCTGATTTGTGTTTCAGCTCGAAAGATTTTAGAAAATCAGATTCTTTGTATTGATCTAGAGGAGTGTTTCCATTCATAAAAGTAATCTTTCCGACATTTTTTTTGTGAAGTTCGGTTGTGATTCCATCGGTTTTAATCAGATCATTATTTTGTGCCGAAAGAATACAGGCAAAACATAGTATTGATGCTAATAAAATTCGTTTTATCATTTGGATTTTTTAAGGGTGAAAATGTAAAATTACAGTACAACAAATTCAAAAAATTGTACAGAATTAACATCTTGCTTATTTTTTGAAAAGCAATTTTTTATGTTGGGAAGGATTTAAACCGTTTATTTCCCTGAAAGATCTGGTCAGGTGACTCTGATCAGAAAATCCACATTCGTAGGCAATTTCAGTAAGAGATTTATAGGGTGATGAAATTAAAGATAATGCTTTTTCTACTCTTAATTTCCGGATATATTCCCCCAGATTACAGTGAAAATATTTTGAAAAATCTCTTGAAAGATGAATAGGGTGTATATTCAGTATTTTTGATAAATAATCGAGCGTGATTGTTTCTGTAAATTGCTCATGAAGAATTTCGTTAATCATTAAAACCCATTTGGGATTTTTATGTAAAACCGACTGCGCATCACCATTTAATTTCGATAGTATTTCGATCAATAAAGTTTGGGTAGCAAGATCAGAATGGGTGTCATCAATCTTAGTTGCCCTAAAAATTTTATACATCAAAAGTTTAATGTCCGGATTTAAGACTGAAGTGCTTCCTTGTAAATTATTGCTGTTTATAGTCAAATCATCAAACCATTGTCTTTCAATTTCAAGGTGAAAACCTCTCGTAAAACCTTCCGGTTTAATATTATAATGAGCTTCCTGCCAGTTGTGAAAAAGCAAACTTCCCGGAGCGCAATTATAAATTTCTTTTTTATTTCCTTCGATGACATTTCCCTGCAGAATAAAGGTAAAATAAGCATGCTCATGATAATGCCAATCTACTTTTGGATGTGTATAAACGGTATCTGTCAGTGTTATTCCTTCCAGCGAAATGGTTTTATTGGTCTGGCCGTAAAATTCTCCCTTTTTTGAATGTTTCATGATTATATTACTTACGGCCTGTTTTCGATTTGAAGATCAAAGCTATAAATATAATTGGCAATAAAATAAAAAAACCTGCTCATAATAAACAGGTTTCTGTAATTTTATTCGTCACTATCCTTTGTTTCTTCTAAATCCTGGGATTTTTTTCCAACTTGTATTTTCGGATTATCCTGTGTTCCGGTAACCGTTAACGGAATTCCGAAAATCCCAAGAGGAGGTAAGCCAAGACGCATTTTTAAGTTTAATTTTCCGTCTAAGCTTGTTGTACCTTCAATTCTTGGTCTGAAGCCTGCAAACTTAAATTTGAAGCGTTCGACCGTCATGATATTATTTTTGATCGTCGTTTTGATGTCAACTTTAGAAAGGTCCGGATTTTTCATAGCTTCAGAACTTGTTTCCTTACTGACGGCATTGAACATTTTTAATCCTCTCACTTTTACGTCTTTTACAGAAAGCGTTCCACCACCGATTAGTGAAGGATAAACAGGCTCCATATTACCATTTAAACGACCTTTTAATTGATAGTCCAAAGAAACGATTCCTTGGGCTTTTTCGGCAGCACTAGCCATTTTTCTGAATACTTCTATTTCGTTATAAGCTCTTTTTATATCAAAATCAGAAGCTTTTATTGCGTAATCGAAATTTGCTTTTTGAGGACTTATTGCCTGATAATTGGCATTCATCGTAACATTACAGCCAATTAAATTAAAGCCTGTATTTTGCATGGTCAATTTGCCTTTGTACATTTTTAAATTCCCGGTAGCATTCAGCAGATTTAATTTGTCAAAATATACTTTTTGAGCATTGGCGGTTAATTGCACGTCAAGATTGGCGGGAATTATAATAACACCAGTTTGTTCTGTTCCTGTTTGTGGAGTTGTACTTGTAGTTCCGTTTTTACTTTCTGTTACAGATGTATTTGGCGATGTACTCGACATAAATTCATCAATATTGATATAACGGGCAAAAACGGTAAATGAACCTCGTAAAACGCCTGTATTTGTAGTTGCGTAGTTGAAAACATTTTGTAAATAACCATTCATTTTAAAATCAGATTGACCGTAAGTTGCCAAAAAGTTATTGAACGACAATTTATCCTGATTGATTTTGAAAAGACCTTCTTTAATGATAAATTTCTTAGGAAGATATTCTGATGTAATACCAATATTTCGAAGCTCAAGCGTTCCTTTATTATGAAGTTTACTGTAATTTCCTTTTTCGGCATCACTTTGTTTTCCTTTCAAAACCACATCAGCTTTTACAAAGCCATCTAAATCAAGTCCTTTTTGAGAGAAAACTTTATAGATTTTGTTGATATTCAATTCTCCTTTTGCTTTGATATCATAAGTTAAATCATCAAAATTACTCAAATTAGCTTCTACAAAAACAGGTTTTCCTTCAAAGGTAAATTGAGCCGGTTTCAGGCTGACTTTCAAATCATCAAACGTTCCTTTTTGATTGTCAATTTTTGATTTTATTGTAATATTCGTAATCGGATTTGGATAATATAGCGTTTTTAAATAACCGTTTTCTAAATCAATAAATCCTTTTGTAACAGGGAAAAGTCTGTTTTTTTGGTCAAATTTTCCGTTCGCTTTTACATCGCCAGTCAAACTTCCTTTTAATACCACATTCGGAATCCCAAGCGCTTGCATTAGTTTTTCAAGATCTATTTTTGCTTTAAATTCACCATTAATATCTGGCGTATTTGCACCTTTTACATAAAATTTTGATTTTAGATAATCCTTATTAATGTTTAAGGACAAGTTTTTGGCGTCAACAACCAAAAGATCCGGATTTAAAGATGGAACTTTAGTTTTTACTTCCAAATTCAGGTTTGAAACCGGAAAGGCACTTTTGTTATAATTTACAAATCCGCTGTCAATTTTAATATCCAGATTAAGGTCTGGCGCAACGTTTTGTGCTGCAATATAATCTCCTTTCAGCGTTAAAAGCAAATCGGTATTTCCTTTTAATTCAGTTTTAGAAAGCCATGTTACATATTTTGGAGGAAATGCTGTAAAAACATCTTTCAGATTACTATTGTCTGATTTTATGACAAAATCCATATTATAGCCATCTTTCAAAAAGTCAAATTTCCCTTTAAAATCGACCAAAAGCTGATTGATTTTTAAGTTATTTTGTTGGAAGAAAAACGATAATGAGTTTACATTTACTTTTGTAATCAAGTCTGCGTCAACTTTTTTATTCATTAAATAAGGTTCGCCTTCGTATATAACGTTTAGCTTTTCAATCTTTGCTACAGAATATAAATCGAAAACGGCTTTGTCTAAATTTCCTTTTCCTTTATAATTAAATCCAAATGCGTCAAAATGAACTTTTGTCGATTGATCGTCGTAAATTATTTTACTATTTAAAATCTCAATTTTTTCTAATTTCAGAGCAGTTTCAGTGCTGTCCTGTGGATTTGAAGGTTTTGTTGATTTGTAAATATTATAATTTGCTTCTCCGTTGGCATTGACTTTTACGTTAATAAAAGAGTGCGATAAATAAATCTGATCAATTTTTACGGTTTTGCTGAAGACTAAACTGGCAACATTAATTCCGAAAGAAATTTCTTTTGCAGTAATGAATTTTTCGTTTTTATAAGGCGCCGATCCGTTAAGATTTAGATCAGTCAAAGTTAAAGTCAACGAGGGGAAATGGTGAAAAAACGAAACTGAAACATCAGAATAATTCAATTCTGCGCTTAGTTTTTCGTTAGCTGTTTTTTTAATTTGTTCTTTAATGGTATCAGCAAAAATAATGGGCATCAAGAAAAGTAATCCGAAAATAATGGCAAAAGTTATTCCTAAATATTTAGCTATTTTTAATAAAACGGATTTCTTTTTACTTGCTGTCATAACAAATTGAGGTGTGTAAATAATAAGATAAGATTCGAATAAGTAATATTATCCGTGAACGGTTTCGCTTTTACCGTAATTGGTAATAATTGAGCCTTCATATTCAATCCACTCTTTCCAGCGTTTGTCTACATCAACATTGTCAGCATATTTTCTGGCAAAACCAAGAAAAGTAGTATAATGTCCGGCCTCGGAAATCATCAAATCACGATAGAATTTGGCTAATTCTTCATCTTTTATATTTTCAGAAAGTACTTTAAAACGTTCGCAGCTTCTGGCTTCAATCATGGCCGAAAACAATAAACGATCGCAAAGTGCGTCTTTTCGGCTGCCATCTTTTTTCATGAATTTAAAAAGTTCATTTACATAATGATCTTTTCTTTCGCGTCCCAGGGTAAGGCCTCTTTTTTTGATCAAATCATGAACCATTTGCAAATGCTCCAATTCTTCTCTGGCAATTACGAGCATTTCGGTTACTAATTCTTCTAATTCAGAATTGTAAGTCACTAAGCTAATGGCGTTTGAAGCTGCTTTTTGCTCGCACCAGGCATGATCGGTCAAAATTTCTTCGATGTTCGATTCGACGATATTTACCCAGCGAGGGTCTGTGGCTAATTTTAATCCTAACATAATTTCACTCAAAAAGTTATATCCTGCAAAATTAGTGTTTTTTATGACCGAAAGTCAGCAAATATGGTGCAAATCCGCGTAAAAAAGTATTATTTTGTAACATGAAACAAATAAGATGAATCAGAAAAAAAAACTTTTAATTATTGGTTTTGTCTGGCCTGAACCAAATTCGTCTGCGGCTGGCGGCAGAATGATGCAATTGATTTCTATTTTCAAAGAAAATAAGTTTGAAATTACATTTGCAAGTCCCGCTTTAGACAGCGATTTTATGGTTGATCTGAATTCGTTTGGAGTTGAAAAAAGAAGCATTGCTTTGAACGACAGCAGTTTTGATGATTTTATAATCGAATTAAATCCGGACGTGGTTTTGTTTGATCGTTTCATGATAGAAGAACAGTTTGGCTGGCGTGTGGCCGAAAATTGCCCAAAAGCCATTCGATTATTAGATACTGAAGATTTGCATTGTTTAAGAACCGCAAGACAAAAAGCTTTCAAAGAAAACAGAACTTTTGCTCTAAATGATTTATTGTCTGAAGAGGTGGCAAAACGTGAAATTGCCAGTATTTTAAGATGCGATCTCTCTTTTATTATTTCTGAATTTGAAATGAAAGTTCTTAAAGAGGTTTTTAAAATTGATTCTGATTTATTATATTATTTACCATTTTTGGTCTATGAAATGTCCGAATTGGATCTTCTGAAATTGCCATTATTTGAAGAACGCAGGAATTTTGTTTTCATCGGAAATTTTCTTCATGAGCCAAATTGGAATACCGTTCAATATTTGAAAGAAACAATTTGGCCCATCATCAAAAAGCAATTTCCAGAAGCTGTTTTAGAAGTTTATGGCGCATATCCTTCGCAGAAAGTTTTGCAATTGCATCAGCCTAAAAATGGTTTTTTTATCATGGGAAGAGCCGAAAATGCAAATGAAGTAGTTAAAAACGCCAGAGTAGTTTTGGCACCAATTCGTTTTGGAGCCGGATTAAAAGGAAAATTACTGGAGGCTATGCAATGCGGAACCCCAAGTGTAACTACGACCATAGGTTCTGAGGCGATGTATGCAAATTTGCCATGGAATGGTTTTATTTCTGATGATATTGAGGTGTTTGCAAAAAAAGCAGTCGAGTTATATCACGATGAAAATTTGTGGAAACAATCTCAAAAAAATGGAATTGCAATCGTGAATGAATGTTATCAGTTAAGTAAATATTCGACACTTTTGGTGACAAAAATTAATTCACTTTTGAAGGATTCCGAAAGTCATCGTCTAAATAATTTTATGGGAAGCCTGCTACAGCATCACACCTTAAAAAGCACAAAATACATGGCAAAATGGATTGAAGCTAAGAATAAAAATTAAGCTTCCATCTTTCCAAATCCCACCGTTTCCCTGTATAATTGTGGCGAAACATCAGCGTTGGTTTTAAAAAACCGGCTGAAATAATGTTCGTCATCATAGCCTAATTCGTAAGCAATTTCTTTTACCGTTTTGTTAGTCATGTATAATTCTCTTTTGGCTTCAATAATTATTCTTTCGGCAATCAGATCAGTTAGTGTTTTGTTGAAATAATTTTTGGATAATTTGGCTAAGGCTTTCGCCGAAATATTCAGCATGTCTGCATAATTTCCAGCTGAATGTTTGGTTTTGAAATTGTCTTCAATAGCATCTTTTAAGTTTTGAAGAATGAAAGGTTCTTTAGAATTCGGAATTGATTTCATTTCTTCCAATTGCTGATTTTTTAATCGGGAAGCCGTAATCAAAAAAATCTTTAGATAAGAAACCAGCGATTCATAGTGAGCCAAATCAGTATTTTGGATTTCGGTTTTCATCTGATCCAAAACCATTTTAAAAGTAGTAGCAGCTTCTTCTGTAATTATCGTAAATGGTGGCTGATATACATTGTTAAACAAAACGCCATTGCACGAAACTTCTTTTTGATGAAAGTGAATACAATAAAAATCGGGATGAAAATGAATTGCAATTCCTTCAATTGGTTCGTTTACGCAAAGCATAAAGGGCTGGTAAGGCGAGAAGGCGAGGAGTGAATTTTCTTCAAAATGATGCTCTGCAAAATCAGCTTTTACCTTTCCTTTTCCTTTCGTAACCCAAATTAAAGAAAAATAATTATTGCGCTGCAAATGATCGAAATGGCTGTTGTCGTCAAACGGAAGAAGTTTGAAAGCCAAATTTCCGTTGTTTGGATTTATTAATGTAAAAACATTTTGACTGCTCATAATCTATAGCGTTTTTAAAAATATAAAGATAGTCATGAATGAATTCACAGCTATCTTTATAAATTGTTTTTTGTTGAATTAGTTTTGTAGTTCTAAACTTTGAACTGCTGGAAAATCAACTTCTGTATTTGCAGTATTATTGAAGTAGTTTGTCAGGATGTTCAAAGCAACGTGACCAACAGTTTCTGCAATCTCGGCATCTGAAACTCCGGCATTTCTAACAATATTTACATCTTCGTCGTTTACCAAACCATTTTTGCTGATTAATGTTTTTGCAAATTTTAGAATAGCAGCTGTTTTTGGATCAGCAGAATTACCTGTTCTGGCTGCGTGCAAAACTTCCGGCGCAGCCTTAACTAATTTTTCACCGATGAAAGTGTGGGCGGCTAAACAATAATCACATGAATTGCTTTCTGAAATTGCCAAGGCTAATAATTCACCAGTTTTTGCGCCAATTTTTCCGTGGCTCAAAGCACCGCTTAAGTTCAAATATCCTTCCAATACGGCTGGAGAATTCCCCATTGTTCTCATCATGTTCGGAACAACTCCTAATTTAGCTTGTACAGCGTTGAATAAATCTTTTGTTTTTCCTGTTGCTTCTTCTGGGTTTAATGCTGTTAATCGTGTCATTTTATGTAATTTTTATCTTGTTTATAATTATTGTCTTTTGACATTACAAAGATGCGACGATGACAGATTTTACAACATGGAGAATTAACGCTATGTGATGGACAATTTTCCCCAGGTGTTTTTTATAAAAAAATCCCCAATTACCATGTAATTAGGGATTTTTTCAATCTCAGTCTCAGTTTTCAGTCTCAGTTAGGATAGCGTTAAGCTGTAATCTGAAAACTGCGACTGCGACTGCGACTGAAAACTGCGACTGAAAACTATTTCAACAAACCTCCAACCGCCTGAACAGTAGTTGCATGATATCCAGATTTTGCTTTGTCAAAAATCTGTTTTGCCCATGTTTTTCCTTCCGGAGTTTTAACCATTTCTTTATAAAGTGACATTAAAGATCCGGTTCGGCTTGTTGCAATCATAAATTGTTCAATTGCAGGATAAGCAGTTTTGTATTGATGACGAATCGCCTGAATAAACCATTGACGTTTAATAACGAAATTTCCGTTTTTAGTAAAGCTGAATTCGTTATCAATTGCTGTCATTTCTTCAACAGTAATATCGGCAGGTAAATAATCAATAAAATGCTGTTTTTCTGTAGTCGATTTTATTTTCTCGCTTAATCCTTTAACACCCGTTGTTCTCCAGTTTTTCTGAATATTATCTATTGCATTAAAATCCTCAGAAGAAACAGCAGTAATGTTTGATGGAACTCCTGGTTTGTAAATCCAATCATCTAATTTTATTTTATCAGCCAGTGCTTTGTCATCTTTGATCAGATTTTCCTTTAAATACTTTACAAAATCTTCTGTTGTGATCGATTGAAAAGCATGTGCATCAAAATAGTTTTTAATAAACGGATCGAATTTTTCACGGCCAACAGCCGCTTCGATTACTTTTAAGAAATTATATCCTTTTACATAAGGAATTTGGCTGATTCCATCATCTGGATTTCTGTTGGTAAGACTTACTTTTAATCTTGTATCTGGGTTTGTTGCGCCATATTCTGTAATATTATCATCTAAATCTTTGCGGGTTAAAACATCTTGCATTTCAGCTTCTTTTTTACCAAAAATCTCTTCTCCAATTCTATGTTCAACATAAGTTGTAAATCCTTCATTTAACCAAATATCATCCCAGGTTGCATTGGTAACCAAGTTTCCGCTCCAGCTATGGCCTAATTCGTGAGCCAATAAACTTGTTAATGAACGATCGCCCGCAATAACACCCGGAGTTAAGAAAGTTAAGTTTGGATTCTCCATTCCGCCATAAGGGAAACTTGGAGGTAAAACCAAAACATCATAACGGCCCCAACGATATGGTCCATAAAGTTTTTCAGCAGCACCAACCATTTTGCCTAGTTCAGCAAATTCATAAGCCGCTTTTTTTAGTAAAGACGGTTCGGCATAAACACCAGTTCTATTATCGATAGCTTGAAATTCAATATCTCCAACTGCAATTGCCATTAAATAAGATGGAATCGCTTTGTCTTGTTTGAAAGTATAAACTCCGGTATCGTTTTTCTTTTGTGGATTTACAGCACTCATTACAGCCATTAAATCTTTAGGAACTGTAACTTTTGCATTATAAGTAAAACGAATTCCAGGCGAATCCTGACATGGAATCCAGGTACGTGACCAAATACTTTCTCCTTGAGAGAAAACAAAAGGTTTCTTTTTATCTGCGGTTTGTTGTGGAGTTAACCATTGTAACGCTACTGCATCTTTTGTTGTGCTGTAGTAAATATTGACCTTGGTAGTATTTGGTTCGATAGTGATATGAAGTGGTTTTCCATGAAATTCAACGGCTGCACCCAATTCAAATTTAGTTTCTTTTTCGTCGTCACCCAACGTTACTTTGGTAATGTTTAATGTGTTCTCGTCGAAGATAATTTCATTTCCTTTACTAACATTGTCAATTGACCAGGAAGCTTTTCCTGAAATAGTCTGAGTGTCAAAATCAACTTTGATGTCAAGATCTAAATGTTTTACTACAGCAAGTTCTGGTTTGGCGAAAGTATGTTCATCTGCAACAACTGCTGGTTTTTCGGTTTGATCTTTTTTCTGGCAGGCAATTGCTGTCAGGAATAAAGTTAAAAGGATTAGTTTTTTCATTTTATGAAGTATTGAATTTTGAGGATGAAATTAAATAAAAAATCCCGTTTTGAATAAACAAAACGGGATTTAAATATAAAATTAACAGCGATTATGCCAACATTGTAACCGGGCTTTCGATGTATTGTTTTAATGTTTGTAAGAACTGAGCACCAGTTGCACCATCAATTGTTCTGTGGTCACATGCTAATGATAACATCATTGTGTTTCCAACTACAATCTGACCGTTTTTAACTACTGGTTTCTCAACAATTGCACCTACAGAAAGGATAGCAGAGTTTGGCTGGTTGATAATTGAATTAAATTCAGTGATACCAAACATTCCAAGGTTAGATACTGTAAAAGTACTTCCTTCCATTTCTTGTGGTCCTAATTTTTTGTTTTTAGCTCTTCCTGCAAGATCTCTTACTGAAGCACCAATTTGAGATAAACTCATAGCATCTGTAAATTTCAATACAGGCACTACTAATCCGTCTTCAACAGCAACAGCAACACCAATGTTAACGTGGTGGTTGATGATGATAGCATCTTCTTTCCACTGAGAGTTAATTTTTGGATGTTTTTTCAAGGCTAAAGCACAAGCTTTAATTACCATATCGTTGAAAGATACTTTTGTATCCGGAACAGTATTGATTGTCGCTCTTGCGCCCATAGCTTCGTCCATGCTTACTTCGATCACTAAGTTGTAGTGAGGCGCAGTAAATAATGATTCAGCAAGACGTTTTGCGATAATTTTACGCATTTGAGAGTTTTTGATCTCTTCTGTGAAAACTTCTCCGGCAGGAACAAATACTTTTGGAGCAGCAGGAGCAGCATCAGCTTTTGGTGCAGCAGAAGTTGCAGCTGCAGCAGGTTGAGCTTGCGCAGCTGGAGTAAAGTTTTCGATATCACTTTTTACGATACGTCCGTTTTCTCCCGATCCTTTAACCTGAGTTAATTGGATTCCTTTGTCAGAAGCGATTTTCTTCGCTAAAGGCGAAGCTAAAATTCTTCCTCCATTTGATGAAGTATCAGCAGTTGCTTCAGTAGCTTTTTCAGCAGCAGGAGCAGCTTTTTCTTCAGTTGCAGGTCCCGAAGCTTCGGGAGCAGGTGCAGCACCTCCGGCAGTATAGTTTTCAGCAATTCCAGAAATGTCAGTTCCAGCAGGTCCGATGATAGCTAATAAACTATCAACAGGAGCTGTATTTCCTTCCTGAATCCCGATATATAGTAATGTTCCTTCATTGAAAGATTCAAACTCCATAGTAGCTTTGTCTGTTTCAATTTCGGCTAAGATATCACCTTCAGCGACAGCATCACCTACTTTTTTCAACCACGTTGCTACAGTTCCTTCTGTCATTGTATCGCTCAAACGAGGCATGGTTACAACTACAACACCTTTTGGTAATGCAGCTGCAGCTTTTGCAGGAGCAGCAGCAGTTTCAGTTTTTGCTTCAGCAGCAGGAGCTTCTTTTGTTTCAGCTTTTGGTGCTTCAGCCGCAGGAGCGTCACCACCAGCCAATAAAGCTGAAATGTCTTCTCCTTCGTTTCCAATAATTGCTAGTAATGAATCAACAGGAGCAGTTTCTCCAGCCTGAATTCCAATATGTAAAAGAGTTCCTTCGTTAAAAGATTCGAACTCCATAGTTGCTTTGTCTGTTTCAATTTCAGCAAGGATATCTCCTTCGCTAATTTTGTCGCCTACTTTTTTTAACCAAGTCGCTACCGTTCCTTCCGTCATAGTATCGCTCAAACGAGGCATTGTTACTTTTATCGCCATAATATATTATAGTTTATGAGGTGTAAATGGATAGTCTTCTTGTGCGTATACTACATCGTATAATTGTTGTAATTCAGGATATGGAGATTCTTCAGCGAATTTCACACATTCTTCAACCAAATCTTTAACTCTTTGATCAATTACTTCAATTTCTTCTTCTGTAGCATATTTTTGATCCATAATTACATCTAAAACCTGAGTAATAGGGTCAATTTTCTTGTATTCTTCAACCTCTTCTTTCGAACGGTATAATTGTGCATCAGACATAGAGTGTCCTCTGTAACGGTACGTTTTCATTTCAAGGAAAGTTGGTCCGTCTCCACGACGAGCTCTTTCAATTGCTTCAGTCATTGCTTCAGCAACTTTTACAGGGTTCATTCCGTCAACAGGTCCACAAGGCATTTCGTAACCTAAACCAAGTTTCCAGATGTCAGTATGATTTGCAGTTCTTTCAACAGAAGTTCCCATTGCGTAACCGTTGTTTTCAACGATAAATACAACCGGAAGTTTCCATAGCATCGCCATGTTAAAAGCTTCGTGTAATGAACCTTGTCTGGCAGCTCCATCACCAAAGTAAGTCATGGTTACACCTCCAGTTTCAAAATATTTATCAGCAAAAGCTAAACCAGCTCCTACCGGAATTTGTCCACCTACGATTCCGTGACCTCCGTAAAAACGGTGTTCTTTAGAGAAAATGTGCATAGAACCTCCCATACCTTTAGAAGTTCCTGTTGCTTTTCCTAAAAGTTCAGCCATTACGCGTCTAGGATCAACTCCCATACCAATTGGCTGTACGTGGTTTCTGTAAGCAGTAATCATTTTGTCTTTGGTCAAATCCATAGCGTGCAAAGCGCCCGCTAATACAGCTTCCTGACCATTATATAAGTGTAGAAAACCTCTAACTTTTTGTTGAATGTATAATGCTGCAAGTTTGTCTTCAAACTTTCTCCAAAGCAGCATGTCTTCGTACCACTTTAAATATACTTCTTTTGTAACTTCTTTCATCTGAATTCTTTCTTTTGCTAAAGTTGTTTGTGTTATCAATTGTTGCCTATAACGCAAAATAGTTTCCTCCCACAAATTTGCGCCCGAAAGGTCGGGATGCAAAAATAAGACATTAGATTTAAGAACTAAAATTTAAACGCTACTTTTTGGCTTTTTTTTACAAGAACTTTTTGTCAAACATAAATGGGAGCAGATTTTTTAGGGATGCCGATTTGTAAACTTCGCCAATTTCGCCCATAAAATAGATTTCTATAGGGGTATCCTGTTTAATTTCGTATTCAGCAATTGATTGTCTGCAAGAACCACACGGCGGAATAGGAGCCATGGTTTGATTGTTGTCTGAAGCAGCGGTAATGGCCATTTTTAGGATTTTAGCCTCAGGATAAATACTTCCTGCATGAAAAATTGCCACTCTTTCGGCACATAAGCCTGAAGGATAGGCTGCATTTTCCTGATTTGATCCTAAAACTATTTTACCATTATCTAAAAGTAAAGCAGCTCCAACTCTAAATTGAGAATAAGGAGCGTATGCTTTTTTGCGAATTTCAACAGCCTGTTGCATTAAATCCTGAATTTCTTCTGAAAGTTCTTTTAAACTATCATAAACTATAAATGATGATGTAATACTTATTTCTTTCATTGTTTTTATGGGAAAAAAAATCCAAATTCCTAAAAATAGAAATTTGGATTGTTATTGTTTTTTATTTTTTAGCTTTAATAAACTTCATATTTGTCGCCAAAGTTAAAGGTTAAAGAAAAACGAAGCGTATTTTCTAATGGATTTTTTACGTTTGATGCTGAAAATAAGTATGAAACATCAACTTTAACTACATTGTATTTAAAACCCGCTCCTAATGAGAAAAATTTTCTTGCACCTTTTTCAGGGCTTTCATGAAAATATCCTAATCGCATCGAAAAGGCATCCTGATATGTATATTCGGCTGCTGCGCTATAGGTAATCTCCTTTAATTCTTCACTAAAACCGTCGGGAGCATCTCCAAATGATTTAAACATTCCTTCAAACCAACCAATACTATTATAGTTATTGTAGTTTGTAGTGTTTGCTTCCTCTTGCGTAATGTCTTCCGGATCGGTAAAATCACCGTCTCCATTTGTGTCTACCGGTGTTCCTGGTCCCGGAGGAGTTGGTACTAATAGTTTAGTAAATTCCAGACTAACGCCAACTTTATTGTAATCGTCTAAAATAAAATCGAAACCTCCTCCTACTCTTAGGTTTGCAGGCAAGAAGTTTGAGCTTAAGTCATCATTATCATAACTTATTTTCGGGCCCATGTTCTGAAAATTGAAACCAGCTCTCCATCTTCCGTTAAAACTGTTGTATGCAATTTCTTCTGATTGATAAAATCCTGCAACGTCTACAGCAAAAGAGCTTGCAGATGAAGCATCCGTGTATTCTGATGGGAATTTTAGATTAGAATTAATAAAACGAGCAGCAACTGCCATAGAGAATGTTTCGCTTAATTTTAAGGAATATGATCCATCAATAGCAAGTTCGCTTGGTTTTAATGTTGTTGTTGGTTCGTTTGGGTCTGAGGTAAAGCGTTGTTCAATATCTCCAAAACCGAAATATCGAATACTACCGGCAAAGGCACTTCGGTCATCTATTTTATTATAATAAGTTAATTGCGCCAATGCTATATCATTAGCTATGTCGCTTAAATAAGGAGTGTAACTGATTGAAAAACCTTGCTTGTCAACTGAAAATGCATATTTTGCCGGATTCCATTGCTGAGAGAATACATCGGCAGAAGTTGCAACACCCTGATCTCCCAAACCGGCTGCACGTGCATCAGCAGCTACTAATAAAAAAGGAACTCCGGTTGTAATAGTTCGATCTTGGGCTTTTGCGTATGAAACAATTAAAAAACAAATTAATAGTAGGGTTATTTTTTTCATTTATGAAATAATGGTAATTTATTGTACAAATATATATATTATTATAGGATGACAAGCTTTTCAAACTTTTCTGCCTTTTTATTTGTCAAATTAGATTTGACCGTGAGCTTATAAATATAAACCCCTTTTCCTATTCGATCGCCAAAGTCATCTTTTCCATCCCAGGTTATTTCTCTTGATAAAAAACCTTCCGTTGTAATGATTTGATTTTTGGTCCAGACTACTTTTCCTGTTATTGTCATTACCTGAACCTGTACATCTAATGGTTCGTAAGGTCTGTTGTGTGAAAACCAAAATTGTGTATAGGTTGAAAATGGATTTGGGTAATTAAGAACGTGTGTTAATGTTAATGATTCGTCACCGACTACAACAAACTGTATTTCGCTTGTCACCGGATTATTGTAAACATCCCAGGCGGTAAAACTTATTGTATGTATTCCTGCTGATAAATTTCGTAGGGGAAAACGTAAATTACCATTGGTGTAATCGTCTAATTTTGTTTGATAATAATCATTCAAAATATAAGGATTACTTACATCGCCATCTAAAATTGCAACTATATCATGTCCAATTCCGCTTGCGGTATTTATTCCATTTTCATCTTCTAATAGGGCTAGTAAGAATGGTGAGCTATTGGTAATGCCGCCTGAAACAAAAGTTTCGTCGTTCATATATAACTTCACTTTTGGACTAATATTGTCCTGAGGTGCATTTTCATTTATTCCTCCTATTTTAATAACGTTACTGAAGCCGGATTGGTTTTCTAAAGATTGGTTTTTTTTCGAATAAAAGCTGATTTTGCCATAATCAACAGGAATTCTGATGTCTCTTGGTACAATAAAACTAAATTCAAACTGACCATTAGTTACCGTTGCATTACCTCTGAAAATGGTTTCGCCCAAGGTCTTAAATGACATTGCCGGGCTATATCCGTCATTATTTAATGTTGATGTTGTAATTAATTTATCAAAAATTGCAGTAGCTAATTCACCATTGTAATTATTTAATAAGGTGTTATTTTCATCAGTAACTTCACCTGTGATCTTAATTTTTGAAAGTGATTTCAGATCGGGGATTGGCTGCGAAATGGGAATATCATTTACTTTGGTTAAATTAATTTGGGGCTTCGGAATTGCCAGCCTTAAAGCAGGATCTCCAATATAAAAAATAACATTACTGGAAGAACTTGGATTTTCGTTTTTTGAAATCCGAAGTGCTTCGGCAATTGTAGTATATTGATTTGAGCCATAAGAAAGCAGGTTCTTACTTAAGTTATCATTGAAGTTTTCTGCATTAAATTGACCGATGGAACGAATGGTGGTTAACATAGAAATGGCTCCTCCTTTTGGATTCCAAAATGTATATTCTCCCGCAGTTGGCCTTGTTGGGTCGTCAAATCTTGAGAATTCGCAGGTAATAGTAATAAATAAAGGATACTTAAATTGATTGTTTAGGTTCTGACCATCTGATTTTTCCCAAATTCGTTCGCTTGCCAAGCCATCTTCGCCTCCATGTCCTAAATAATTAAAGACCAAGGCTCCTTTTTCAAAAGCATCAAAAAAATCACTCCTTGCTTTTGGATATCTGGATCCTCCGGCAGAGGCTTCCTGGGTATAGGAATCTAAAATGATTTTATCAATATTAAAAAAGGGTTTTTGAGTCGAAATAAGATCGGCTAAATTATTCTGGCGCGATTGCAAAGAAGCATCTGAACTTTGGTCTGAATCGTCACTGACTAAAACGAAATTGTTTCGCCAGTTTCCATACGATTTAGTATCGTGATATTCTAAGACTTTGTTAACCATTTCTCCTGCCTGAGCGTTATCTGAAACCAGCATTCTTCCAACGGCAATGTCAATTCCTCCAAAAAATGAAATAACATTTCCTTCATCAGGATCCATAAGTCCGTAAAAATCATCAGAGGCAAAAGAAGATTCTCCAACTGTATTACTATTTAAGGAGTGATATATAGGTACAATATTAGTGTTGTTCGAAATTCGGTCTTTGTAATCAAATGATGCATCTCCAAATAGGTTTACATATTTTATTCTTTTTTCTGGAGAAGAAGCATTTTCATAGATATATTTAATACAATTTCGAATAGCTGAAATGTCTTGTTTTCCCGAAGAAAATTCCTGGTATATGTCTTCTAGTGCAATTACTTTTGTGTTTAAATTAGAATAACTGCGATGGAAGTTGGCTAATTTTTCAGCTTGTGAAACTAAAAACTTTGGAGCTACTATAACATAATCGATGTCCTGAAAGCTGTTTTGAGAATTTTTAAAAAGAGTTCCTTTTAGGTTTTGATTGTTTATTTTAGACTGATTTTCTTTTAATGGAGTTAAATAATCTGCAGGGTCAATAGCGATATATTTTCTGATTTCTCCTAAAGAAGCCTTGAAGCTAAAAGTGGACTGATTTGGGTTTTCTATTTTTGATACATTATATAGGTCTGTTATATCCCAAATTTGACTGATGCCAGCTGCACCACTTAGGGTGTAATTTGCAATTCCGGCAGTTGAACCGGCTAAATTGTATTGAAATTTGAATTGTTTCCCTGTTCCAATAAGTTTTCTTTTGGCAATAATATTGATGTAATCCAGATATCCTTTCGATCCGGGAACGCCATTATTATTATAGGTAAGTTTTATTTTTACACTTTCTGCTCCTGTAAATGTAGTGTTAGCGGGTAAGTTTCCAGTGTAGAATTTAACATCAGAGTTTGATACTAGTGGGTTAAAATTGATACTACCAACGTTTTGTCCGTTTGCGGTAATTGCAAATGAAGTAGGGGTAAAGGCTGCTGAGGCTGCTTTGACTTCAATTTTTACAGGTACTGAGGTTTCAAGATTGGGAAAAATAAATGAAAATTCCTGTTCCTGATTTATGTCAAATGCTTCTCCAAACCACTGTCGGCCTAAATGAGCGATGTTTGTCTGGTCGATTTCATGAAATTGATAGTCATCAAACGTATTTAGCTCTAGTGTCGCATTCGCGGAAGGTTGGTTTAGTGTTTGAATTCGTTTGCCATCACCACCAGTTACAGTAATATAATAGTAGGATTTTGTGCTGAATAAATTGATGTTGGTCTGACTCTCAATATTCCAATTATCAACGGCTTCAGCGTAAAAAAGAATATAATCTTCATTGTTGAAAACACCATCGGATTCGCCAATAATCTGAATACTATTTTCAGTTAAATCATTAGGGTAATAAATGTCGTTCGCCAGCGGAAGCATTTTTCCTCCATTTCCATAGATTTTTATTCTTCTTGGATCTATTTTAGAGGTGTCAAAGCCTAAACTTTGTAAAAAAGATTTTGAGATTTTATAAACGCCTGATTTTTCGACATAAAAGCGATACCAGTCTCCATTCGCTAAAACTGAATTCTGGATAATAGTTAATTTTTGTGTGAAAGAAGTATTGCTGCTTTTTGAAGTGGCATTGTTTAAATTATATGAAAATGATCGAATTCTTTTATAACTATTTCCTTCTTTTATTACTGGAGAAAGCGAAAGAAAAATTTCGGTTTTATCTCTTGAGGAGGCGATTTTTAACGTTTCATTTGGTTTTTCAGGGATGTTTTCAAGCGATAAATTGCCAAGATCAGATAGTGAGATCGATTCGTAAATAACATTTGAGATTTGAACCGAAGAGTTTTTAGAATAATTAGATTCATTCAAATTAAGAAGCAAGGTGATGCTTTTTTTTGAAATTTCATATCTGAAACTGTTCCCGGAAAAGTAGGGAATAATGGTTTTAAAATCGCCAAAACTCATTTCTTTTTTCGGTTGCCAATCTATCGTAAAGTCCTGTTTTGATTGGGGAAATGCCAAAATTGGAATTAGAAAAAAATATAAGATTAGGGCTTGCTTCATAGGATGAAAAACAAAATTATTTTTAATAACATTTTAGTAAGTAAAAATATAGTATTTCATGTTATAGTGAATAATAAAAAGTATATTTTTGCGTTCGTAACTATAGGTTATTTTTCTGGTAAAAAACAGTAAAATAAAATTATTAGAACAGATGTTGCTAATTAAATGTTAATTATTATATTGCAGCACCTAAATTTATCACCTAAGAATGAGTATGAAAGTAAACAAAATTGTAGCCTTGCAATTAATGATGTCAATGGTATTGATGTTAGGCACGGCTAGTTGTAGCAAAAAATCGAGTTCCACTCACGCTTCTCGAGCGACAGGTTGGGACGTAGACAGTCAGAATGGAACTGCTGCTAGAAATGCAGGAAAGAAACAACAGGCTGGTCCTGGTTTGGTTTTTGTTGAAGGAGGTACATTTACTATGGGTAAAGTACAGGATGATGTTATGCACGATTGGAATAACACACCAACTCAACAACACGTTCAGTCATTCTATATGGATGAAACCGAAGTTACGAATGGTATGTACCTAGAATACCTGGAGTGGTTGAAGAAAGTATTTCCTCCTACAGAAGAAAATTACAAAAATATTTACGAAGGAGCATCGCCAGATACTTTAGTGTGGAGAAATCGTTTAGGATACAACGAAACGATGACTAATAACTACTTAAGACATCCTTCATACGCAAACTATCCTGTAGTGGGTGTAAATTGGATTCAGGCAGTTGAATTCAGTAAATGGAGAACAGACCGTGTAAACGAAGCTGTTTTAGAAAAAGACGGATATCTTAAAAAAGGTGCTAAAACACAAGATGTTAGTGCTGAAAGTTTATTTAATACAGAAGCTTATCTTGCATCTCCATCTACAACCTACGGAGGAAATGAAGAGCTTGTATTAAAGAAAAATCCAAACGGAAAAAAACCTAAAGCTGGAAAAGACGGTGTAGTTCCTGAAGAAAAAAATGTGTATGCACAACGTTCTTCCGGAGTTATTTTACCTGAGTACAGACTTCCTACTGAAGCAGAATGGGAATACGCAGCTGCTGCAGATGTTGGACAAAGAGAATACAATATTTATAAAGGACAAAAGAAATATCCTTGGTCCGGAGATTATACACGTTCATCAAAACGTAAAAACAAAGGAGATCAATTGGCTAACTTTAAACAAGGAAACGGTGATTACGGTGGAATTGCAGGTTGGTCTGATGATGGAGCTGATATCACAAACTCTGTAAAAAGTTATGCGCCAAATGATTTCGGATTGTACGATATGGCTGGTAACGTTGCAGAATGGGTTGCCGATGTATACAGACCTATAATTGATAATGAAGCAAATGATTTCAACTACTACAGAGGAAATCAATATGCTAAAAACAAAATCGGTAAAGATGGTAAAATCGAAATTGTTTCTACAGCTAATATAAAATATGATACTTTAAGTAATGGTAAAATTGTAGCAAGAAACCTTCCAGGTGAAATTGCTCAGGTTCCAGTTGACGACCAAGAAACATATTTGAGACAAAACTTTAGTACAAGCGATAACATCAACTATAGAGATGGTGATAAACAATCTTCAAGATATTTTGACTTTGGAGATTCTGAGTCAGGTCCTAAAGCTGATCAGGCAATGTACAACTCTCCTAAGCACAATGTTACAGTAGATAGTTTAGGAAAAATGGTTAGAAAATATGACAGCTCTAGTAAACGTACTACTTTAATCGATGATAAAGTTAGAGTTTATAAAGGAGGTTCTTGGAGAGATAGAGCTTATTGGTTAGATCCGGCTCAAAGAAGATATTTCCCGCAGGATATGGCTACTGACTACATCGGATTTAGATGTGCGATGTCTAGAGTAGGTTCTAAAGCTGAAAAAAGAAAATCACCAAGAAATTAAGTTTTAGAAATTTCAATATTATAATTCCAAATTCCAAAGCTGAATATTTCAGTCTGGAATTTGGAATTTTTTTATGGAATTTTTTCTACATTTATGATCTATTAAAAAATATATAAATGAATATTCAAGACATTCATAATCTCTTTTTACAATGTAAATCTGTATCAATTGACACAAGGAAAATTGAGAAAGGTTCTATGTTTTTTGCCATCAAAGGAGATAATTTTGATGCAAACACTTTTGCTAAAGAAGCTTTGGAATTAGGTGCTTTATTTGTTGTTATTGACAATGAATCTTACTTTATAGATGAAAGAACCATTTTGGTTCAAAATAGTTTAGCAACATTACAGGAATTGGCAAAATTTCATCGCACTTATTTGAAATTACCAATTGTTGCCTTAACGGGTAGTAACGGGAAAACAACAACTAAAGAGCTTATAAATGTGGTTTTGTCTAAAAAATATGTTACAAAAGCTACTGTTGGGAATTTGAACAATCATATTGGAGTTCCTTTGACTTTGTTGTCTTTTACAAAAGAAACTCAGATAGGAATTGTTGAAATGGGTGCTAATCACAAAAAAGAGATTGCGTTTTTATGCGGGATTGCGCAGCCGGATTATGGCTATATAACTAATTTTGGAAAAGCGCATTTAGAGGGTTTCGGTGGTGTTGAAGGTGTAATTGAAGGAAAAAGTGAAATGTACCAATACTTGGCAAAGAACGATAAATTGGCTTTTGTAAACCTTGAAGATCCAATTCAGATTGAGAAGTCGAAATCTATCAGGTCATTTACTTTTGGACTTAATAATGATGTAGCAGATATTAAAATTAATAAAATAAAAGCGAACCCTTTTGTTGAGATTGATTACGAAAGCTTCAGTGTTCAGTCGCATTTAATTGGTTTGTATAACGCTAATAATATAAATGCTGCAGTTGCTATCGGACGCTATTTTGAAGTCGATAATAAGGCTGTAAAAGAAGCAATAGAAAATTATATTCCGGAAAACAACAGATCTCAATTACTAAAAAAAGGATCAAACCAAATTATTCTTGATGCTTATAATGCAAATCCTAGCAGTATGTCGGTGGCAATTGCTAATTTCCTGCAATTGGAAAGTCAGAATAAAATAATGATTTTAGGAGATATGTTCGAACTTGGAAATGAGAGTCAGCAAGAGCATAAAAATCTAGTTGAATTATTATCGAATCAGGATAAATCGGTTTGTTATTTAATTGGAAAAGCGTTTTATGAAAATAAAGCTTTCAATAAAAATATTCAGTTTTTCGAGACTTTCAATGATTTTTCGGATTATCTTAAAACAAGAAATTTTGATAACAATTCGATATTAATAAAAGGCTCCAGAGGAATGGCTTTGGAACGAACATTAGATTATATTTAATTTTTAATTGATGAAATATATAACCCCATTCGTTGATGCGAATGGGGTTTTGTTTGGTTTAAATGCTCATTAAAAAGCCAATTAAATTTTCTTTTTTGTTTAGGCCTAATTTTTTTCTTAAACGATATCTGGCAAGTTCAACTCCTCCGCCCGAGATATTCATAATTTCTGCTATTTCTTTCGTGGACATGTTCATAAGCAGATACGTTGATAAATCTAGTTCACGCGGAGAAATGGTTGGATATTTTTCCTTTAATCGCTTTAGAAACTCAAAGTGAACGTTTTTGATGTGTTTTTCTAAATCTTTCCAACTCTTATCCGTATTAACTTCCTTCACAATGCTTTTGTGTAATTTATTAAATTCGAATTTTGTGGAGTCGTCAAGGATAATAGAATCAATATCTTTAAGCTTGTGAATAATTCCATTTAGCACTTTATTTTTCTTAACAACCTGTAACGAGTTATTCACTAGTTCTTTGTCTTTTGCCAGGATTTTTATTTGAAGCTTGTCGTTCTTTAATTTTTCAATTTCTTTTTCTAGTTCGTGTTGTTCATGTCTGATTTTTGATTCTTTTTCAAGATACAATCTTCGTTGTTCTATAGTTTCGTAATATTTATTTTTTCTTATTTTAAGTTTAATGCGATTCGAAATGATAAAAGTACCTGCCAAAAATACCATACAATATAGTAGGTAGGCTAAATAGTGTCTGTACCATGGCGGTGAAACAGTAAACTGAATTTCGCTGATATTTGACTCTATACCATAACTGTTTTTAGCTTTTAACTTCATGGTATAATTGCCTTCTCTCAAATTTGTATATTCTATAGTAGCGTTTGGTGACCAGTTACGCCAATTATCCTCAAAAGGGATTAGTTTGTACGAATACATTACTTTTTCCTGATTTTCATAGGTTGGGGATGAAAATGTGAATTTGACCCGATTTGAGCTATATGGTAAACTATATGACTTTAAGTTTTGATCTACATTTCCAGTTAGTATTGTGTCGCCAGGAAATGAAAAACTTTCTATAAAAGCCCTTGGTTTTGTTATAAACGAGTTCGGGATTTTAGAATCGTAATGCGTTAATCCATCAGTCAGGCCAATAAAAATGTTGGCCGGATCTACGGTATTAACCGAAATGTATTTGTTTACCAAATTTCCTGTCAGATTTAAAAATGGTGTTTGCTTTCTTGTAAAAGTACCGTTTTGGTTCTTTGTTAATACCCCAAGGGATTCATTAAAAATATACCATAAATTTCCATGAGAATCTTCTATTAATGTGTTTATCAGCGGAATTTCTCGAAATAAGTGGCTAATCTTTTTATCTTCGAAAAAGGTTTCCTGTTCTTTAGAAAATCTAAAAAAGTGATTTTGTGTCTGGATATAAACTTTATTATTTATCGTTTGTATACTTCCAATTCCTCTATATGACTTAGAAATATTTGAATGTTTTTTTACGAAGTCAAATCTTTTTAAATCGTTTGATAATTTCATCTGATAAAGAAATTTGTCCTTCTTGAGCCACAAGTAATTTTCGTCCAGTTCTATAGAAAATGTATTTGTTGTTTCATCAAATCCTTGAACTTGATGTGAATACTCATAGCCTCCATCAGTTTTTTTGAAAACGGTAAAACCGTTATAACTTTCTCCTATTATATAATTGTCATTTAACGGGATTTTTTTAAATCCAAAATACCCTTTAGTATCCAATATTTTGGATACTTTATTTTGGTTTATTACTAATGCTCCACTATTACTTGCGCATATCAATACATTATTTAATACTTGGATATTCCATGCTTGCGAAATTGTTCCTTCTACTCTTTCAAAAGGACTGTCCTTAAAATGGTTTGCAATAGGATGATAAAAAAGCCCCTGATTGGTTGCGACATATAAATTACCGTCATGAACAGTTGAAGAATAAACGGTTCCTAAATTGTAGCTGTAATCAAAATAGGAGAATGGAGAGTTCTCATATATAAAGGTGATTCCATTATCAAGTCCTAACCAAAGATTGTCCTTATTATCGACAAAAGAAGTCAATACAGTATTATTCTGAAGTCCTTTTTGACGATTAAGATGCTGTATAATTTTGCCATTTAGGTCACAGATAATGAACCCGTCTAATACAGAATTTAGTATAATAAACCTCCCTTTTATTATTGAGCCGCCTAATGATGTGTTTTTTTTGATGAAAGCATTGGCGTCAGTATTCCATGGTTCAATTGTTTTGCCATCTGCGGTAAAAAGGCCTTTTTCTAAAGTAGCTATAAGTAGTTTGTCATTGGCGAGAGGAAAAACAGACCAGATTTCTTTGTCGTTGAAAAATGATGTTCCTTTTATTGGTACCAATTTTCGGTTTTTGTATTCAAGTATCCCCAATGATTTATCCTGAAAATAAAGGCGATTTTTCACCAAAAATGAAAATTGAAATTTCGTCGGAGCGTTTACCGATCGTAATTTATTGTTTTTAAGAAAAAAAACTTTGGTGAAAGATTGAAAAATAACTTCATCCTTGAATATATGTATTTTCCATATTAAATTGAAATTCTGCTTGTCAATTTTACTAATTAAATGAGAAAGCGAGTGATACTCTAAGACTCCTTTATCATTGCTTTGAAAGTAACCAAATTCATTATTTCCCCCTACATAAATTCTGCCTGACGAATCGATCTTTAAACTTCTGATTTCGGTTTCTGAAGGTAGTGAATATTTTCGCCAGCTTGATCCGTCAAACTGAATCAATCCATTGTTATTGGCAAAATACATATTTCCATTTTTATCCTGATCGATATCCCAATTTTGTGTCCCACCCTTATATTCTGCTCTTTTATAATTGTTAATATTAGGCAAACCAATACTTTTTACCTGAGCATAATGAGAGGAATGTAAGAGAAAGAATACAACAATGAAAAAAAAATTTTTTGCGAATTTCATAATATTTTTAGTGTATTTTTATTAGAAATGTTTTATAAAGCGATATGTTTTTTGATTTATTATTTGCTTTGGTTTAATTTTTCCAGATTATTTTGAATTTACATCGAAATAGTTAGAATTTTATATTTGTAGTGTTATTTTTTTTAGTTAACATTTTTATAACATTATATTGAGATTTTTAATATATTTATAATCAGGTAATTATAATTTAATTGATGTGTTTTTGTAACATATTAATTTATGTTTTGATGTGTTTTTGTAATGATTTTTAATTGCAAATTGTCAAATTTAACATTATTATTGCATTAAATTACTAATTAATTAACCAAAATTTTTAGAAAAATGAAATTAACAAAATTACTTATTTTTTGTATTTCATCTTTGCTGTTTTCAGTTATCGCAATTGCACAGGATGTTACGGTAAATGGAACTATAAATGATGAAAGTGGATTACCCGTCCCAGGGGCAACAGTTTTAATTAAAGGAACTACTAAAGCTACTGCTTCTGACTTTGATGGGAAATTTCAAATAAATGTTCCTTCTAATGGAACCCTGACAATTAGTTTCGTTGGTTTTGATACAGTCAATGAAATTGTAAATGGTAGAACGAAAGTAAGTATTGTACTTAAGGCAGCGTCTCAAAATTTAAATGAGGTTGTTGTAGTAGGATATGGTACTCAAAAGAAAGGTTTAATCACTGGATCAACCACGAACCTCAAAGGTGAAACACTTAAAGAGTTAAATACAGGATCTGCAATGGAGGCTCTTCAAGGTATCGCACCGGGAGTTAGTGTTACCAGAAACAGTGGTGTACCTGGAGCAGGTACCAGAGTTACGATTCGTGGATTAGGAACTATCGGAAATTCAAATCCATTATATGTCGTAGATGGTATTTCTGTTGGTAATATTGATTATTTGAGTCCTTCTGACATCGAATCTATTGACGTTTTAAAAGATGCGGCATCTGCAGCAATTTACGGTTCCAGAGCGGCTAATGGTGTTGTTTTGGTAACAACTATAAAAGGAAAAAAAGGAAGACCGGCAAAAATTAGTTATGATGGTTATTTCGGAATTCAAAATGTATATAAAAATCTTGACCCATTAGACGCACAGGAATACATGTATATCATGGATGAAGGTATGGTTAATGATGGTTTGGCTCCTAACGATTGGAAAGCGATCCTTTCTAACAATAGCTGGTTAAATGATAAATCTCCAGGATTAGGAACTCAATTGGGAACTGAAATTTGGGATAAACTTAAAAATGGATGGAAAGGAACAAATTGGATTAATGAGATGTCTAAAAAAGATGCTCCAGTTGTTAATCATTCATTAAATATCACTGGGGGAAGTGAAGATATTATCTATTCATTCGGGGTTGCTTATTTTGATCAGGATGGTATCATCGGTGGAAATATTGTAGACGCAGGATTTAAGAGATTGACTACAAGATTGAATACTCAAATGGTTTTGAAAAAGAATGATAGTCATAATATTATTACTGTTGGAGAAAATCTTACGTATACAAATACTCAAAACAGATCAGTTTCTACAGGTAATATTTATGGTAATGACTTGCATAACGCACTTACACAAAACCCATTGCAACCTGCTTTTTGGCAGCCTGCTATTGATAAAAACATCAATGAGTTTGGATATACTCCTACATTAGATGGTTTATCAACAGGACAAACTAATCCTTTGGCAGTAATGTTTTACAGAAGTAACTATAACTACCCTCATGACGGTAAAATTATTGGAAATGCTTTTGTGGAAATTGAGCCTATTAAAGATTTAAAATTCAGATCTGTTTTTGGAGTTGATTCATGGTTTGGTTATAGCAGATCAATGAATCCAACTTATCATTTAGGAAGATTATATGATGATAGTACAGAAGGTGCATCACAAAGTCAATACCAGGGATTAAATACAACCTGGACAAATACAGTTTCTTATTCTAAACAAATTGGAGACCATAGTTTTAATGCTTTGATTGGAACAGAGTTACTTCAAAACGTTGTAAATACTAACATATACGGATCTAGAAATGGTTTAAAATTCCCTGGAGATCCTAAATATGCTTACTTAGATAATACGCTTCCCGTAACTTCAATCAATGATATCAATACTACTGGTTTTGATACAGCTGCTGGTGGCGGAGGTTTAATGTCATATATCGCGAGAGCTCAGTATGATTATAAAGAAAAATACTTATTTTCTGCCACTATTCGTGCTGATGGATCTTCGAATTTTGCTGAAGATAACAGATGGGGTTACTTTCCTTCAGTTTCTGCAGGTTGGGTAATTACAAAAGAAGATTTTATGGCTGGTTCTTCAAACATTCTTAACTCTTTAAAATTAAGAGGAAGCTGGGGACAAAATGGAAATCAATCGGTTGATAATTTTCAATATTCAGCAACTATTTCGAATGTTTTCCCAGGATACTTTTTTGGTGATACAAAACCAGTTTCTGGTTCAACAGCTTACCCTTCAAGAGTTACAAATCCAGATATTTCTTGGGAAGTTTCAGAGCAATTGGACTTTGGATTTGACGCAAGCTTAATTGATTCTAAATTAGGAGTGACTTTTGACTGGTATAAAAAAACAACTAAAGATTGGTTAGTATTAGCTTCTATCGGACAAGCTGCAGGAGCACCAGCACCATACATCAATGGTGGAGATATTCAAAATACAGGTTTTGAATTGTCTGTAAACTGGAGAGATAAAATAGGAGATTTTAAATATGGTGTTACTGTGAGTGGCGCTGCAAACAAAAATAAAATTACTAAAATTGATAATGCAAATGGTGTAATCAATGGATTACAACATTTATTGTCTCAAGGTACTTCAGAAATTTACAGAGCACAGGTTGGATATCCAATTGGAGCATTCTATGGTTTCAAAACAGCAGGTATTTTACAAAATCAACAAGAAGTAAATGAGTACGTTGGACCTACAGGTGCTGCTTACTTTCCAAATCAACGACCAGGTGATGTTCGTTTTGTAGACCAAAACCAGGATGGTGTAATTGATGATAGTGATAAAGTTTTCTTAGGTAATCCAAATCCAGATTTTGAATTAGGGATTCAGTTGAATTTTGAATATAAAAATGTTTATTTGAATACAACTATGGCAGGAAAATTTGGAATGCAGGTAATGCAATCTTACAGATCTTTTGCTGATAATCCGAAACAAAACTATACCTCTGATGTATTTGATCGTTGGCATGGTGAAGGAACTTCAAATAAAATGCCTAGATTAAGTTCTGTTGTGAATCAAAATACAAGTTATATGTCTGATATATTTATGCAAAATGCAGATTATTTGAGAATTAATAACTTAACGGTAGGATATAATTTTAATGAAATATTAAAAGACTTTAAATTTATGTCAAATCTTAAATTTTATGTCGCAGTAAATAACTTGTATACATTTACTAATTACGATGGTATGGATCCTGAAGTTCGTTTCGGGGGAGATAACGAAAAATATGCATGGGCTTCTGGTGTAGATTTAGGTTTATACCCACAAGCAAGAACAGTAATGTTTGGATTAAGTGCTGATTTTTAATATAAACAAATTCACAATGAAAACAATAAAATATTTTATAGCAATTTCAGCAATTTTTGCAGCATCGAGTTGCGATAATTATCTGGATACAGAGAACATTAAGGACAAGAGTTTAGAGACTTTTTATAAAACTCCGGATGATATTAATGAGGCAATAGCGGGTGTTTATAATGCGATTTATACTACAAATGTTCATAGTGAAGAACAAATCGCAGCCAACTTGATGGATAATATGATGTTAGGTGGCGGTGGTCCTGATGATAAAACCGCTAAATGGGTTGACAATTTCGAAGACCCGGTAGAAGATACATATTTCGATTTATTCGGACAGTCTTATAAAGGTATTGCAAGAGCAAATGCAATTATTGAAAAAACCAAAGCTGCAGATTTCTCTAAGTATTTTAACTCTCCTGCTGAAGCACAATCGTTTAAACAACAAGCAATTGGAGAAGCATTATTTATGAGAGCTTTCTTTTATTTCAGATTGGCTAAGTTTTTTGGAGGAGTGCCTCTAATTACTACAGTTGACGGACCAAAGAATGGCCCAAGAGCAACTTATACTGAAACATTTGCCCAAATTGCAAGTGATTTAAAATTAGCAATTGAAACTATGCCGGCTACTCCGTTTCCAAGTATACCTACTTCAAGATACGGACATGCAAACAAATGGGTTGCTGAAGCTTATATGGGACGTGTATTCTTGTTCTATACTGGTTACATGACTAACATAGAGAAAAAAGCAACTACTGATTTGCCTCTTGTAGGTGGTGGTGCTTTAACCGCTACTCAGGTTGCAGGATATTTACAAGATTGTATGACTAATAGTGGACATAAATTAGCTTCAGATTTTAGAAATCTTTGGCCGTATTCATATGTAAATAAGGCTTCTGGTAAAAATGTATTGCCTTGGGCAGCAACTGAAGGTCTTTCATGGGTAGGTCAGGACGGTGCTGCGCCAACTTTTGGTACAGGAAACTACGAGTCAATGTTTGTACAAAGATTCTCTTTTGGAGATTGGCAATGGACGAATGGTAATATTTACACTAACAGACTTTGTTTGTTTGATGCATTACGTGATAACTCATTAGTTCCGTTTGGAGCTGGTTGGGGATGGTGTACTGTAAACCCTAATTTATTTAGTGGTTGGTCAGATCTTGATCCAAGAAAAAGAGGTTCTATACTTGAAGTTGGTAAAGCAGACCAAGGTACAGATGGTTATGCTGCTAACAAAGGAGATCATGAGACTGGATACTTCAATAAAAAGTATACTTCTTTACAATATCCTAATGCTGATGGAACTACTGTAGGTATGTTTGTGCAATTATATAATTGGAGTAATACTGATATGCAGTTAATGCATGCACAAGATTTTATCTTCATGCGTTACGCTGATGTATTATTAATGCATTCAGAAATTACTAAAACTCCTGATGGACTTAATGCAGTAAGAGGAAGAGCAAAATTAGGACCAGTTGGATATTCATTAGATGCTATCAAAGAAGAGCGTTTGCATGAATTCGCTTTTGAAGGTTTACATTGGTTTGACTTAATTCGTTGGGGAGATGTTGATACGGCATTTAATAGTGTTATTCCGGTTAAAAATTCTGGAACTGCGGTTAATTACAGCGTAAAATACAGACCTGAAACTAAAGGATTAGTTCCGCTTCCTGAAACGGAAATTAGATTATCTAATGGAGTTTACAAACAAAATCCAGGTTGGTAAAATTTAATAACTATTAATAATTTAAATATGAAAATTAATAAAATAATATATCTCTTAATTGCTTCGTTTATGCTAGTCTTTACTGCATGCGATCCAATTGTAGACGAAGCGCATTTGAGTGATTCTACGGATGTTGCCGGAGTTCAATTAGTAGCAACTCAATCGCCTCCGGGAGGAAATAAAATTACGCTTAAGATGGCTTCACCTGGAATTACAGGTTACTGGGACTATAATTTAGGAACAGCACTAACAAATGAAGTAACAGTTGTTTACCCAATTCCTGGTAAATCTACTTTTACTTATGTGGGTAGTTTAGGATCACAGTTTTTTACTAAGAAAATTGATGTACAAGTTGACAGATTAGATACACCATTAGATCAGGATTGGTATGATTTAGTTGGTAAAAATACTGCAACTGGAAAAACTTGGGTTTTTGATAACCAAGGTGCAGGATCACTATGGTGGTTCATGTCTCCTCCTGGTAGCGCTGACGGTGCTATGACAGCTTGGTGGAATGCTGGAGATTGTTGTCCTCCAAGTGATGCCAATGGTAAGATGCATTTTGACCTGAATGGTGCCGCAAATTACAATCACTATGAAACTCTTACTTCACCAGCTGAAAAAGGAAGTTTTGTTTTAGATCCGACGAATAAAAAACTTATAATTAAAGACTCTAAAATGTTAGGTTACGCTGCAGGGAATAAGGATGGTGTTTATACTATTGTAACACTTACTGAAACTAAATTGGTACTTTACTTAAGTAACAATGAAGCTAACGGAACTGGTTGGACATTTGTTTTTAGACCGCAATAATATTTTGTGTTAGTTATTTTTCGAAAAGGGAAGATAAAAAACTTCTCTTTTCGAATTTTAAAATTAAAAGTGTTAATCATTAGAAGGAAGAAAGCGTTTGTAATAAGCTTTTGATTTTTCTCTTATGGATAAACACGCTCTTGAATATTCGTAATTTTCAGAAAAAGCCTCTGCCTAAAAGAGGTGAAATAATAATAAACTTAGTACCACCTAAAATGAAACTAAGATTTTGTTTTCAGGTAAGTGCTAAACTACGTTAAAGTTAAGTTTAAGTTTGGTTGCCAGAATAGCCCATATTCTTCTTGATTATGGGCTATTTTTTAAAATCAATTTAGCTGAATTCAAAGATTTATATCCAAGTCTTACTTCCTAAAAACATATACAATGAAAAAATTTGGATTTATTATTACTACTTGTTTATGTTTTTCTTTATCTGTTTTTTCACAAAAAAGTCAAAAGCAAATACAGAAATTTACAACAACCAACAAAAAAATCACTGTTTATACTACAGCAGCAGATACAAAATTAAAACTAACAGCTACTGATAATTTAAGTTTTACATCATCAAAACAACCCGTTGAAACAGAAATTTCTGTTTTTGTAGAACCATTAAAACAATTTCAGACTTTTATGGGAATTGGCGGCGCTATCACTGATGCCAGTGCAGAAATTTTCGCTAAATTATCAAAGGAAAAACAAACAGAATTTTTAAATGCCTATTACGATACTCAAAAAGGAATCGGCTATTCATTGCTAAGAACAACGATTCAGAGTTCTGATTTTAGCAGCGGAAGCTACTCTTATATCGAAGAAGGAGATAAGGATTTAAAAACTTTTTCTATTGATCATGATCGAAAATATCGCATTCCCTTGATTAAAGAAGCAATTAAAACTGCCGGTGGAAAAATAATTACCTATGCTACTCCATGGTCACCAAATGCTTTTATGAAAAGCAATAAAGACGTGCTGAAGGGTGGTAAATTATTGCCGGAATATTTTCAGCCATGGGCTAATTTTTATGCCAAATTTATAAAAGCTTACAATAAAGAGGGAATTCCAATTTGGGGAACATCGGTACAAAATGAACCTATGGCGACCCAAACCTGGGAATCGTGTTTATACACAGCAGATGAAGAAAGAGATTATATTAAAAACTATCTTGGGCCAACATTAAAAAAAGAAGGCTTGGGCGATGTTAAAATCATTGCCTGGGATCATAATCGTGATTTAATGGTACAACGTGCTAATGTTATTTTCTCAGATCCTGAAGCCTCAAAGTATGTTTGGGGAATGGGATTTCATTGGTACGAAACGTGGACCGGTGCACAGCCTATGTTTGAAAATGTCGCGAGAGTACATGAAGCATACCCTGATAAAAATTTAATGTTTACAGAAGGCTGCGTAGAAAAATTTGATGCTTCCCAATATCAGTTTTGGCCAAATGCCGAAAGATATGGAACAGCAATGATAAATGATTTTAATAATGGAACAGTAGCATGGACAGATTGGAATATCCTTTTGGACCAATTTGGAGGACCAAATCACGTTGGTAATTTTTGTTTTGCCCCAATACATGCAGATACTGCAACAGGCGAGTTAATTTACACGCCGTCTTATTATTATATCGGACATTTTTCAAAATTCATTCGTCCTAATGCAGTGCGTGTGAGTTCTTCCGTAAGCAGAAGTTATTTATTAAGTACTTCATTTTTAAATACTGATGGAAAAATGGCAACAATTGTAATGAATCATACAGATAATGAAATCACCTATAATTTTATTATTGCATCTGAAAAAACAATTGTCAAAATTCCGGCGCATGCCATACAAACTCTAGTGTATTAGAGTTTTAAATTTGATATTAATTTAAAAATATAAAATGAAAAACACAAAATGTCTTGTGATTGCTTTTCTTTTTTGTGGAGCGATATGGAGTCAGGAAGTAAAAAAAACAAAAACTGATATTGATGCCAAAGTTTCGGAATTGCTATCAAAAATGACACTCGAAGAAAAAGTTGGGCAGATGACCCAAATTACGGTAACCATTTTTGAAGATTCTAAAAAACAAGGATACTTTGATGCTGCAAAATTAAAACAGGGAATTCAGGATTATCACATCGGGTCAATTTTGAATGTACCAAATCCAGGAGCTCCAACGGTAAAAAGATGGCAGGAAACGATGACTGCAATTACAAATGAAGCTAATAAAACGAGACTTAAAATTCCTGTTTTATATGGTATAGATGCAATTCATGGTGCCAATTATACTGCAGGATCTACGTTATTTCCGCAACAAATAGGTTTGGCAGCCACTTTCAATACTGATTTGGTAAAGCGTGGTGCCGAAATTTCAGCATACGAAACAAGAGCTTCATCTATTCCATGGGTTTTTTCTCCAGATTTAGATTTTCCAAGAAATCCGGCATGGTCAAGAATGTGGGAATCTTTTGGAGAAGATGCCTATTTGTCTTCAAGAATGGCTGTGGCTTTAGTGAATGGTTTTGAAGGAAATAATAATGTAGGTTCTAAATATAGCGTGGCTTCCTGTATGAAACACTATATTGGATACGGCAGTACAACTACAGGAAAAGACAGAACGCCAAGTATTATTCCGGAACGTATTTTAAGACAATATGACTTAACAATATATCAGGCAGCAATTAATGCGGGAGCAAAAAGTATTATGGTAAGTTCTGGAGAAATAAACGGAACTCCGGTACATGCAAGCAAACATTTAATTACTGATATTCTTAAAAATGAACTTGGTTTTACGGGAGTTGTAGTAACAGATTGGAAAGATATTATTAATCTGAACACCAGACATAAAGTTGCCGAAACCAAAAGAGATGCTGTTCGTATTGCGGTTATGGCGGGAATCGATATGAGTATGGTTCCTGAAGAATATTCTTTTTATACTGATTTATTAGATTTAGTGCAAAAAGGAGAGGTGCCAATGTCAAGAATTGATGATGCCGTAACTCGTATTTTAAGAATGAAGTTCGAACTGAATTTGTTCCAAAATACCGTTGCAGATTTAAAAGATTATCCCAAATTTGGTTCTCACGAGCATGTTCAGGAAGCTTATAATACGGCAGCAGAATCAATTACTTTACTGAAAAATACAGGTGCTGTTTTACCATTAAACAAGAGTGAGAAGGTCCTGGTAACAGGCCCGACTGCTAATAGCATGAAGTACCTTAATGGAGGTTGGACTTATACCTGGCAAGGTGAAAATGCTGATGTATATGCTGCAGATAAATCAACTATTTTAGAAGCTTTTCAAAGTAAAATCGGCAAAGAGAATGTGTTGTATACAGCTGGTGCCGATTTAGAAAAGGAGGATGATAACGAGATTCAAAAAGCAGTAGAACTTGCCAAAAGCGCATCAAAAATTGTTTTGTGTTTAGGGGAGAAAAATTATACCGAAACGCCTGGTGATATCAGCGACATTTATATCAGTAAATCGCAAATAAAATTAGCACTTGCCTTATCAAAACTAAACAAGCCTATTGTTTTGGTTTTAAATGAAGGAAGACCAAGATTAATTAATGATTTTGAAAGTAAAATGAATGCTGTGGTACAATGCTATTTACCAGGAAACGAAGGTGGAAGAGCATTAATTGATATCTTATACGGAGATGTAAATCCGAGTGGAAGATTGCCTTACAACTATCCAAGATATCCAAATTCTTTCGAAAAATACAATCGAAAATATACGGAGAGTATTTCTGAAGGAGAACAAAATGACGACGCTAAATATGAAAAAAGCTATTCGCCTCAATATGAATTCGGAACAGGATTATCATACACCACTTTCAGTTATTCAAACTTAAAAATTGATAAGACAGAAATCAGCAATACAGATGAAATCAATGTTTCAGTAGATGTTACCAACTCTGGAAAAAAAGCCGGAAAAGAAACAGTTTTATTATATCTGAACGACAATTTTGCCTCAATTACACCAGAAGTTAAAGCATTAAAAAGATTCGATAAAATTAGCTTAGCGCCAAACGAAACTAAAACGGTAAAGTTTACTCTGAATCAAAAAGATCTGCAATTTGTAAATGACGATTTAAAATGGATTTCTGAAAAAGGCACTTTTACAATTCAGGTTTCAAACCTTAAAAAGGATTTTCTTTTGAAATAAAAAAACATTCCTGCGAGGTTTTCAATAAACCTTGCAGGAATTAATAATCGATTCAGATTTATCGCTAAATGCTGTAAATAACAGCATTTTTATCAAATAAATTTTAACCATATAAGTTCATTTAAGAGATTATAAGCCAGATGTTTTCTCAAGTATTAAGTTAAAATATAAGAAAAGTCAAGTAAAATTTTAAATGAACTTTATGGAATGAATTTTCACCATAGGACTCAGTATGAGTTTTTAGTTTTCTTAAAAATAAGATATAAGTTCATTTGAGCCAAAATGTTTAAAAACATTTTTAAATTATATGTTCTTTTTTAATCATTAATTGATTAAAATTTTAAAAAAGCTTCTATGACTTATATGGTAAAAATTAAATGCTGATTATAGCCAGATTTATTAAATAATAAACATGAAAAAATTAGTTTTAACATTACAATTATTGTTCTCAATCGCTTCTTTTGGGCAAGGATTTTTGCACAGAGATGGCCAGAACATTGTTGATGGCAATGGGAAAAATGTGCTTTTAAGAGGATTAGGAGTTGGAGGCTGGATGGTTCAGGAAGGTTATATGTTACAAACACAGCCTTTTGCCAGTCCGCAATATCAAATCAGACAAAAAATTCAGGAAGTTGCCGGAGAACAGGGCACAAAAGAATTTTACGCGGCCTATAAAGCAAATGGAATCACAAAAAGAGATGTCGATTCACTAGCAGCCTGGGGTTTCAATTCGATCCGTTTACCCATGCATTACAACTTGTACACACCATCAATTCAGGAAGAAAAAAATGGTGAAATTACCTGGATTGAAGAAGGTTTTACCATGACAGATAATTTACTGAAATGGTGTGCCGAAAACAAAATCTACCTTATTCTCGATTTGCACGCCGCACCGGGAGGTCAGGGAAATGATGCCGCAATTTCAGATTACGATACTACAAAACCATCACTTTGGGAAAGCGAAGCCAATCAGAAAAAAATGATTGCGCTTTGGAAAAAATTAGCTTCAAGATACAGAGATAATCCATGGATGGGAGCGTACGACATTATCAACGAACCAAACTGGAATTTTACCGGAACCAATAAAAATGGCTGCGATGAAAATTCAAACGGACCTTTAAGAGATTTAATGGTTCAGGTGACAAAAGCAATTCGCGAAGTTGATACCAATCATTTAATTTTTATTGAAGGAAATTGCTGGGGGAATAATTACAACGGAATTTTTCCTTTATGGGACGAAAATATGGCGTTGAGTTTTCATAAATACTGGAACTACAACACGACCGCTTCTATTCAGCAAATGCTCGATTACAGAAAGAAATATAATGTTCCGATTTGGATGGGAGAAAGTGGAGAAAACTCTAATGTCTGGTTCAAAGATGCCCTTACACTCGTAGAAGGAAATAATATTGGATGGGCTTTCTGGCCAATGAAAAAGATAGAAAATATTGCAGGCGTAACTTCGGTAACTAAAATTCCGGAATACGATGTTTTGTTGAAATACTGGAAAGACGGCGGTCAAAAACCTACAGAAGCTTTCGCTAAAAAAGCACTGATGAAAATGGCAGACAATTATAAAATGGGAAACGTAACTGTTAAACCAGATGTGATTGATGCTATGTTCAGACAAGTTCAGACAGATGATACAAAACCGTATAAAAAGAATACAATTCCGGGGAAAATTATAGCAGTTTACTATGATTTGGGTACCAATGAAAAAGCCTATTCTGATAAGGATTTTATTAATTACAGAGTTGCAACAGGAAATTTCGATCAATGGAATAAAGGTAATGTCATGAGAAATGATGGTGTTGATATTTTGCCTTGCAAAGATTCAGGATCAAACGGTTATCAGGTTTCTTTTATCGAAGATGGAGAGTGGCTGCAATTTACAACTGAAGTTAAAACACAGAATTCATATAAAGTTGCGATTCGCTATTCGAGTGAAAAAGCGGAAGGTAAACTTCATTTTGAAACAGAAAGCGGAAAAAAATCAGAAATAATTATACTACCTTCAACTGGCGGAAATGATAATTGGAAAACCGTTGTTTTATCTGGTGTCGATTTAAATTCGGGAACGAATAAAATTAAAGTCGTTTTTGATAAAGGAGGTTTCAATCTGAATTATTTCGATTTTACAGCTGATAAAAAAGCTTCATCCAAAAAATAATAAAGAATTTACATTCTGAGAATTTAATTTAAAAAATAAACCAAAATGATACTAATGAAAATGAAGAATCTAATGAATAAAACAGTTGTTTTAACATTTGTTTTATTGTTCGCGTTCCAGGCTCAGGCTTGCAGCAGTGGTAATGAAAGCGATGAGAACCCAACCTCACCTGTTATTACTGAAGCGGTAAAGCCAACTGTTAATGTTGAAACAATTGGTAAAACGGCTGATAAACCATTTGGTGACGGAAGCGGAAAAATACATTTGACGATTTCTGCGGCAGATTCAAAATCAATTAAAGTAACGATCAACAGTAAAGTAATTGAAAATGCAACCGGAGATTTTATTTATGAATTTCAGGAATCCGGAAATAAAGATTACACGATAGAAGTAACTTCATTCAACGGAATAAAATATGCGAGTACTTCAGTTACAGGAAGCATTTTTGTAGCTCGAAAGTTAATCTGGTCAGATGAATTTGATGTGAACGGATCTCCGAATACTTCAAAATGGGGTTATGATTTAGGAACAGGAAATGGTTTTGGGAATAATGAGTTACAGTATTATACCAACAGACCAGAAAATGTAGTTATCGAAAATGGTATTTTAAAAATCAAAGCCATTAAAGAAGAATATCAGGGAAGTCATTATACATCATCTCGCATGCTTACAAAAGGCAAATTTTCATTTAAATATGGAAGAGCTGAAGTGCGTGCAAAATTACCAGTTGGTGGCGGAACATGGCCGGCATTCTGGATGTTGGGTGATAATATTGATACAGCTGGCTGGCCATTATGTGGTGAAATTGATATTTTAGAATCAGTTGGAAACAGTCCAAATGTGATTCATTCTTCGCTGCATTCTCCTGGACGTTCAGGAAATACCCCTGATACAGCAACCACCACTAACCCAACTGCTTATACAGAATTTCATATTTATGCTGCCGAATGGAATGCTGAAAATATTAAGTTTTTTGTAGATGATAAATTGTTTTATACTTATAAAAATAGTGCTTCAACACCGTTTAATGAAAAGTTTTTTATCATTATGAATTTGGCTATGGGAGGAAATTTTGGAGGGATAGTTGATCCGAATTTTACCAGCGCAACTTATGAAATTGATTACGTGAGAGTGTATAATTAACCTAATAGTCGCAAGTCAATCCCGATCCCGAAGCTTCGGGACGGGACAAAAGTCAAGAGGCGTTGTCAATATTGACTTTGTACCAAATTAACTAAACTAAAAATGAAAAAATTAACCACTTTTACCTTGTTGATGGTGTCGCTTTTTGCGGTGGCTCAGCAACAAACAATAGATCAGAAAGTAAATGATTTATTGAAAAAAATGACTATTGAAGAAAAAATTGGTCAGCTTACGCAATATACAGGTGATAATTCTGCAACGGGACCAATCACCATAAATCCAAACAAACAAGCTGAAATTAAAGCAGGTTTAGTAGGTTCGATGCTGAATATCATCGGAACAAAATATACCAGACAATATCAGGAATTGGCGATGCAGTCACGTCTTAAAATTCCAATGCTATTTGGTCAGGACGTCATTCACGGTTACAAAACAACATTCCCGATTCCGCTAGCCGAGGCTGCAAGCTGGGATTTAGCAGCGATCGAATTGGCCGCAAGAGTGGCCGCAACAGAAGCTTCTGCAAGCGGTATTCATTGGACATTTGCGCCAATGGTAGACATCGGGCGTGACCCGCGTTGGGGCAGAGTAATGGAAGGAGCAGGAGAAGATACGTACTTAGGTTCTAAAATTGCTTATGCGCGAGTAAAAGGTTTTCAAGGAAATAAATTAGGCGATTTAAACTCCGTTATGGCTTGCGTAAAACACTTTGCGGCCTACGGTGCAGGTGTTGGCGGACGCGATTATAACTCAGTAGATATGAGCGAAAGAATGTTACTTGAAACTTATTTGCCTCCATTTAAAGCAGCTTTAGACGCTGGAGCGGCAACGTTTATGAATTCTTTTAATGATTTAAACGGTATTCCGGCAACAGGAAATGTGCATTTACAACGTGATATCTTAAAAGGAAAATGGAACTTTCAGGGATTTGTAGTTTCAGATTGGGGTTCAATTGGAGAAATGGTAGCACACGGATATTCAAAAGATTTGAAATCTGCAGCACTTTCTGCAATTACAGCTGGAAGCGACATGGATATGGAAAGTAATGCATATCGTTATAATTTGGCCGAATTGGTAAAAGAAGGAAAAGTCTCTATCGATTTGATTGATGATGCGGTGAAACGTATTTTACGCAAAAAATATGAGTTAGGTCTATTTGATGATCCATACAGATATTCAGATGAAAAAAGAGCTGAAAAAGCTTTAAGCAATCCTGAAAATAGAAAAGCAGCGCTTGAAGTTGCTGAAAAAAGTATTGTTTTGTTAAAGAATGAAAATCAGACTTTGCCACTTTCTAAAAACCTGAAAACAATTGCATTTATTGGACCGATGGTAAAAGAATACAAAGCCAATATGGGATTTTGGGCTGTTGAATTGCCAGATGTTGATTATGATAAATGGGTAGTTTCGCAATGGGATGGACTGCAAAATAAAGTGGGTAAAAACACAAAACTATTGTACGCAAAAGGTTGTGAAGTTGATGGAGATAATAAAGATGGTTTTGCTGAAGCTGTTGCAACTGCCAAACAAGCCGATGTTATTATTTTGAGTATTGGAGAAAGACGCGACATGAGCGGCGAAGCAAAAAGCCGAAGCGATCTTCATTTACCGGGAGTTCAGGAAGATTTGGTAAAAGCAATTCAGGCAACAGGAAAACCGGTTGTAGTTTTGGTAAATGCAGGAAGACCTTTGATTTTTAACTGGACGGCAGATAATGTTCCGGCAATTGTATATACGTGGTGGTTAGGAACTGAGGCTGGAACTGCAATTGCAAATGTTTTGTTTGGAGATTACAATCCGTCTGGAAAATTGCCTATGACATTCCCGAGAGAAGTAGGGCAAGTGCCAATTTATTACAACCATTTCAGTACGGGAAGACCTGCTAAGGATGAAAACGCAACAAATTATGTTTCGGCTTATATTGATTTAAAAAACTCGCCTAAGTTTCCGTTTGGATATGGTTTGAGTTATACAAAATTCAATTATTCAGATTTGAAATTGTCTTCAACAAAAATAAAAAGTAACGAAACAATTAAGGTTTCTTTTCAATTATCAAATGTTGGAAAAGTAGCTGGGGAAGAAGTAGTGCAATTGTATTTGAAAGATAAATTCGGTTCTGTTGTAAGACCAGTTTTGGAACTGAGAGATTTCCAAAAAGTAAAACTGAATGCAGGAGAATCTAAAACAATCGAGTTTACCATTGACAAAGAAAAACTTTCTTTTTACAATAATAAATTAGAATGGGTTGCTGAACCTGGAGATTTTGAAGTAATGATTGGAGCTTCATCAGCAGATATTAAACTTAAAGCTGACTTTGAATTAGTGCAATAAACTATATTCAGATTAAAATATTGGCGTTATGGATTTTATAAAGGTTTTGATTTATTTCAGGACTGTATTTATAAACCCATGACGCCAATTCCTTTATAACGAGGTGAATAATAAATGTAAAACGCTAAATTTGTGTGCTTTTGATTAAGATAAATATGTAAATCTGGGAAGATAAAAATTGAAATTTAATTTTAAAATTAGCGATTATGGTCTCCATTGAAACATTTAGAAAATTAGCTTTGTCTTTTCCGGAAACAACGGAAGAGCCGCATTTCGAGAAAACTTCTTTCCGCATCAAAAAGAAAATCTTCGCCACTTTTGATGAGAAGAACGACAGGGCGTTTCTAAAATTAAACGAGATCGATCAATCTGTTTTTTGCGCTTCAAGCGAAATGATTTTTTATCCGATCCCAAATAAATGGGGGAAACAGGGCTGGACAATTGTTGAACTTTCAAAAGTAAGACCCGAAATGTTCGAAGATGCTTTGATAAGATCTTATGAAAATGTAATTTCAAAAAAGAAATAAATTTTTATATTTTACCATTGAGATATTAAGGTTCATAAAGTCAAGCTCTTAATTTTTATTAATTTCTTAATTTCTTAATTTCTTAATGGTTTAATTTTTTTATGTTGAATGTTATTCAACAATCGTTCTAAAAGTCAAATTTACCCGAGGTTTTAAAGTTGTTTTGGTTGGTGGTAAACGATGAAGCCAATGCGTTTGTGTTTCATCTTTCATAATTAATAAACTGCCGTGTTCTAAAATCAGTGAAACCGTTTCCTTGGTTTCTTTATGTTTAAAGCCAAACTTTCGTTCAGCACCAAAACTTACTGAAGCAATGGCGCCATTTTTCTTTAAATCTTTTTCGGCGTCACTGTGCCAGGCCATTCCTTCATCACCGGAATGATATAAATTAAGCAAACAAGAGTTGAAAGTTTCTCCTGTTTTTTCTTCGATAAAAGCTTTTAGTTCCAATAATTCCTTCGTCCACGGAAGTGCTTTTTTTGTTGTATTTGAGTACGTATATTCAAAACCAGAATCGCCGTACCAGGCTACTTTTCGTTTGGTAATAATTAATTTTCCGAAGATAATGGCTTCGTCGTTTTTCCATTCAATTGAATTTAAAAGTACGTCCAGATAATGATTTGATTCATCTCTTGAGAATAATTTTCCGTAATAATTTACAGTTCCATCTTTCGGAAGTAAATTGGTTGTTTCGTCTGAATGTGGATTAAATAAGTCCATTTTCCAAGTTTTGATATTCGGTTTTTATCGAAGCAAATTTCCGCATTTTATTTGTGATCTATGATAAAGTATTGATGAGATTTATTCAATTTCATCGTTATAATATCTCTTAATATTTTTAACGAATTTTCATTGTAGAGGCGCACAGCAGTGCGTCTTCCCCAACGAATATCCATTTTTACGATAATATGTTTCTAAATTTTTATAAATCCGAATCAATTTGCGCACTTTCCCAACCAATAATCGCAGTTTTTCTGGTATTTCCCCACATGTAACCGCCAAATGTTCCTGTGGATTGAATCACACGATGACACGGAATTAAAAACGCTACAGGATTACTCCCAATTGCAGTTCCGACAGCTCGAGCAGCATTTGGTTTCTCGATTTTTTGTGCGATTGAACCATACGTAGAGAGCTGCCCCATTGGGATCTTAAGCAGGGCTTCCCAAACTTTCAATTGAAAATCGGTTCCTTTCAAATGCAGTTTGATTTCAGATAATTTGCTCCAGTCGTTTTGGAAAATAAACAGGGCATTTTGTTGTAATAAATCTAATTTACGAGTAAAAATTGCGTTGGGGAATTTGTGTTTTAAATCTTCAAAACCAATCTCTTCGGTTTCGGCGAAAGCCATAAAACAAACGCCTTTTTGAGTTGACGCAACAACGATATTCCCAAACGGACTTTCAGCAAAACTGTAATTGATTTCTAAATTTTTTCCGCCATTTTTATATTCCGCAGGCGTCATTCCTTCGATGTTTACAAATAAATCATGAAGGCGGCTCGTTCCGGAAAGTCCGGTATCAAAAGCGGCATCAAATAAGGTTGCCTGACGGTCTTCTTTCAAGATTTTTTTGGCGTGCTCGACACTAATATATTGCAAAAACTTCTTCGGACTTGTGCCTGCCCATTCGGTAAAAATACGCTGAAAATGAAACGGACTCAAATGCACTTTCTCGGCAACTTCATCAAGATTGGGCTGCGCTTTAAAATTGGCTTTGATATAATCGATCGCAGCTGCAATTCGGTTATAATTGATGTTTTCCTGAGTATTCATTTCTTTCCATTTTATAATGCAAATATCGACCGGTTTTTGCAGTCATAAAATCCGAAACTTGCGAAGTTTTTTGTTTTTGTTCTTTTTGTTTCAGGTTTCAGGTTTCAAGTTCTGTAGGAACCTGGAACCTGGAACCTGAAACCTGAAACCAGAAACTTGAAACAATTTTAATTATGGATTGAGTGATAATCCAACACTAAAAAACAATCTTACGTTATCGATGTGGTTTGCCCATGACATATCAAAATGAATAGGGCCTAAAATAGATTGATAAGAAAGCGCTGCCCCTCCTGAAAGGACGAGACTGGGTTGGTCGTTTTCATCCCAATTTCCTTTTGGGGAAAACGCTTCGTCAATGTAGTCTTTAAAATCGCCAAAACCAACAGTTGCAATATTAAAATGAGGGGTCAGATATATTTTTCTTAATAGATTTATTTGAGTTCCTAATTTAACTTGCATAAATTGGGTAGCATTGAGTTCGTCTTCATTTAAACCAGCAAATGAAAAACGATTACTGCCGGAAGTTGGGATAATTCCACCGATGAAATATTTGGCGGCGTAACCAAATTGCGAAAACGAGATTTGATCATCTTTAAGTTTGTCCTGAAAAATAAAATAAGAATCAAACCCAACAAGACCCGTAATTTTCTTTTTTATTAAAAGTCTCCTTTCATAACTGAAACCCAATTTCGTGTAGCCATTCGTTGATCCGGAAATATTTGCCTGACTCGGATCAGAAAATGAGGCATTCATTTCAGTGAGTAACGATCGGCTTACATTGGCCTTCATAATAGTTCCCTCTGTGGCGAAGAAAACTTTATCCATGTCATTATAAGAATAATGCATGTTGAGTTCTATATCGTTAAAATTGTAGTCTATTATGTTGAAAACGTTTGGGTTATATTCGGTATCGTATTTTGGGTTTACGTTTGTAAAGTGATAGTTTAATCCAAATCCAACGTAACTTTTTAGGGAGTTTATATTTTTGTTTATCTCATTATTGAATTCAAAAGCATTATAAAGCATGTTATCCGCAGATTTGCCATCTATAAAAATTTCCTGCTTTAAAAATGCGCCGTAAAGCTCAGATACCGACCACCAATCTTTGTTTTTTCCAAAATTTTTCTGAAAATTGATTCGCACTTTTGGCTGTTCTGCGATATCTCCCGTTATAAGAAGACGGGACGATTTGTCAAGAACATTTCTGGCAGTATAATTAAAAATGATACCCACGCCTCGATATGTGTCATAATGCACAGAAGTGTTAAGTTGATTTTTATCATATTCAAAACCAATTATTGCAATTCCAAGTTTATTATCATCTGTTATGAAATAATTATAGGTGATTTCGTTAAAAAGATTGGTTCCCATAGCTCTGTTTATACCGGCTATTAAATCTTTAGAGGTGTATTTTGTATGGGTTTTAAGGTTTACTCTGGCCCTCACCAACGGAATATTTTCAGGACTTATTCTTTTATAAACAATAGTATCAAGTATAAATTCGTCAAGCATTTTTGGAAGTTCATGCTTTCGTTGTGGATAATTTTTTAGTTTTTCTGCTAAAGCAATTAAAGCTGGTAAATTTTTTTCTGTTGCAATTTTTCCATCCTTATAGATTTCATCACTTTGTGCAAAATCCGCGGTAGAAAAACGTAAATAGGGCAGGTGATCTATCAATATGTCACAAAGGTCCCGATTTGCAGGATTTTTAATATTGCTCGGAAACATACTCGTTTGCACCAATACAGTTACAAGGTTATTCAGCTTATCTATTGATTCCAGTCCACCACCTACATCACTTCCAATTATAATGTCGGCCCCCAATTGCTTGGCAACATCTGTAGGGAAATTATTCAGCACACCGCCATCAACCAAAATTGTTTTTTCGTATGGCATAGGTTTGAATACAGCCGGAAGAGACATACTGGCTCTCATGGCATAAGACAGACTGCCTTTACTTAAAACAACTTCTTTCCCTTCAGACAAATCTGTTGCCATTGCCCTAAATGGTATTGGCAGACTATCAAAATCTCTTACATTGTAAACCGGAAAAGTTAATTCGGAAAGATATTCTCTTAAATTCTGGTCATTTAATAAAGAACTCACACTGTTTAGTTTTCCATCTTTGACTCCTATTCCGACTAAATATCTCTGAAACTCTCTCTTTTCCTCAACGCTTACGGTTCGCAGAGACTGACCACCACCAAGAATTTTATCCCAATGAATATTTTTGGTTAGTTTTTCGATACTATCTCCGGAATAACCCATTGCATACAAACCTCCAATGATGCTTCCCATACTATTTCCCACAATAAGATCGGGGACAATGTGTAAAGAATCGAGTTTTTGCAAAAGTGGAACGTGTGCAATTCCTTTTGCTCCACCGCCACTCAGTACTAATACGACTTTAGGTTTCTTTTCCTGAGAAAAAATAATTTGTGGGAGACTTAGAAAAAATAAGAAGACGATTAAATAAGTTGTTTTTTTCAAGTTTGTACGTTTAAGTATTTGAGAAATAGGGTCTTATTTTGATTCTTAAAAGTAAGTAGATATTTGTAAACGTGCAATTTTTTGAGAGAAATGTTTTTTGGATGAAATGCAAAACAAAAAACCCGACAGATTTTTAAAATCTGTCGGGTTTAAATATGTAAATCTAAAATCTAAAATCTAAAATCTAAGATGTCTTAGTATCTGTAGTATTCTGGTTTGAATGGACCTTCAACCGGAACACCAATATAAGCAGCCTGATCGTCACGTAAAGTTTCCAATTCAACTCCTAATTTAGCTAAGTGCAAAGCAGCAACTTTTTCATCTAAATGTTTTGGTAACATGTAAACATCATTGTTGTAAGCAGCACTGTTTTTCCATAATTCGATTTGAGCCAAAGTTTGGTTTGTAAATGAGTTACTCATTACAAAACTTGGGTGACCTGTAGCACAACCAAGGTTTACTAAACGACCTTCAGCCAAGATGATGATATCTTTTCCGTTGATGGAATATTTGTCAACCTGAGGTTTGATTTCGATTTTAGATGCACCGTGGTTTTTGTTTAACCAAGCCATATCAATTTCGTTGTCAAAGTGTCCGATGTTACAAACAACAGTTTTGTCTTTCATTTGCTCGAAGTGCTCTCCAAGAACGATATCTTTATTTCCAGTAGTTGTAATGATGATGTCAGCATTAGCAATTACAGTGTTTAATTTTTTAACTTCATAACCGTCCATTGCAGCTTGTAAAGCACAAATTGGGTCGATTTCAGTAACAGTTACAATAGATCCGGCACCTCTGAAAGAAGCAGCAGTTCCTTTTCCAACATCACCGTATCCACAAACAACAACTCTTTTTCCAGCCAACATTAAGTCAGTTGCACGACGTACAGCATCTACAGCAGATTCTTTACAACCGTATTTGTTATCAAATTTAGATTTAGTAACAGAATCATTAATATTGATGGCAGGCATTGGTAAAGTTCCGGCTTTTACTCTTTCGTAAAGTCTGTGAACACCAGTTGTAGTTTCTTCAGATAATCCTTTGATTCCAGGAACCAATTCCGGGAAACGGTCAATAACCATGTTTGTTAAATCTCCACCATCATCAAGAATCATGTTCAATGGTTTTCTGTCTTCACCAAAGAATAAAGTTTGCTCAATACACCAGTCAAATGATTGCTCATCAAGACCTTTCCAGGCGTAAACCTGAATTCCGGCAGCAGCAATAGCAGCAGCAGCCTGATCCTGAGTAGAGAAAATATTACAAGAAGACCAAGTAACTTCAGCACCAAGAGCGATTAAAGTTTCGATCAAAACAGCAGTCTGAATCGTCATGTGCAAACATCCAGCGATACGAGCACCTGCAAGAGGCTGTTCGTCTTTATATTCAGCACGAAGTGCCATTAAACCTGGCATTTCAGCTTCAGCTAGTTCAATTTCTTTTCTTCCCCAAGCCGCTAGAGAAATGTCTTTTACTTTGAAAGCCACAAAAGGCGTAGTTGTAGTACTCATTTATAGTATATTTGTATATTGTAAAATTTTTGCAAATTTACGGAATACCTTTGGAATTTTTACTATTTCTGTAAGATTTGTGAAATGTTTAATTTCTTAATCTTTAGAAGGTTAGTTTGTGAATTGTTTTTAAACCATATAAGTGATATAAGTTCATTTAAAAAGATTCTCTTCATAAATACTTTTTAAATTACGAATTGCTTAAATTTATAATTCACAACTTATAATTCATAATTAAATAAGTAATGCCTTTATTTGAAACCATACAATGTAACGAATCGACCAAACTTTTAATTTGGGAAATAACCGAATCGTTTGAGGAGTTATTGAGCCAAGTAGTTTTAAAAGAAAAAACACAGCGCAGACTAGACGGAATGAAATCCCAAATGCATCAGCGTGCTTTTTTGAGTGTTCGTATGCTGATTCAGGAAATGGGTTTTACAGATAAGGATTTGCATTATGATGAATTCGGAAAACCGTATTTCGATTGTCATAATTATATTTCGATTACACATTCATATCATTTTGCCGCAATCATTATTAGCCATCAGACAGTGGGCATTGACATGGAATTACAACGCGAAAAAATTCTTAAAATCGCGGATAAATTTGTCGATACCGAATTTAGTTACTTAAATCCAAATGTTTCTGAAGAGTACATCAAGAAACTTACTGTAATCTGGGGAGCAAAAGAAGCAATCTTTAAAATCAGAAACGAAAAAGGAATCAGTTTTAAAGATCATATAAGAGTTGGAGATTTTTCTTTAGACAACTGCAAGACTCAGGCAAGTCTTCATTTTGATGATTTGGTAAAAGATTTTGAAGTACATTATAAAGAAGTAAAATCGGATAATTTTGATCAGGATTTTACATTGGTGTATGCTTTTGAGAAATAAGTTTTTCAGGAAATTCCAAGTGTAAAAATTCCAGAGACTGATTTAATTTAATGGATCAAAAGATATTTCAGCGGTTTTCTTACGATGTTCAAACATACTTAAAAATAAAAAAGTTCCCATTTTTCTGGCGCGTCTTTTTAATGTTTCTACATTTTCGCCTTCAAAATGTTCGTCTAAAGTTTGAAACCAATAGTTAAGCCAGATTCCAAATTCGTTTGAAGTGATTTTGCCTTCAAAACGAGCGTCAACCTCATTGTGAACAGTATGCGGATTGCCTATGTATTTTTTGACTGCAAATAAATTGGTTTCCCAAAAATCTGTCAGTTTTTCGAGGTGTGCATCCCAATCTTTAATCATTGTATTAAAATAGAATCCAATTTCCTTATCGCCCCGAATTTTAGCATAGAACTGATGTACTAAAAATTCGACATCAGTTCTATTTTCTATTAGCTTTTTCATAGTACAAAACTATTCAGAAATATTAGTAAAACACTTAAAATAGCGCTCAAAATAATGAGGTTAAAAACCACTTTATGTTTCATTTGTGCTAAAATTGAAGTGTTGGCAAAAACACAGGCCAAAACAATAATTGCCAGCTGAATCATTTGTCCAACAGAGGTTCCGTGTGAAAGAATATACATGGCAGCCGCACCGCCTAAACAGCTTTGACCAATAACAGCCATTGCTGCAGAACCCATGTAATTTTTATTGAAATTTTCGAATGTTGTTTGATATAGTGTCATGATGTTGAGATTTTATACCACAAATTTACATTCGTTATGACACTTCATTTTATGACTTAAATCATAAAACAAGAATTATTTTATCTGTATACTTTTCGGTTTATAATCTTCAAAATACCTTTTTTTTCCAAGGCTTTAATGGTTCTGATTACGGTTTCGACACGTAAGCCAGTTAAATCGCCAATTTGCTGTCTCGTAAAAGTGATGAGGTAACCATTTTCATCTTTTTTGAAATTAAAATAAGCGATTCCGTGATCAATCAGTTTTAAAACCCGATGTTCTGGTTCCTGCGTAGACATTTCTGCCGCCATAACCGATTTGTAATATAATCGCTGCGCTAAATTTTGGATTATTTTAAGGCTTACTGCGGCATTTTCTTCTAACAATTTCATGAAGCTGTTTTTGGGAAGAAGAAGAATCTCAGAATCTTCAACAGCAATAGCGTTTGCAGGATAATTTTGGTTTAAAAACAATGGCGGTTCACCAAAAGATTGTTCTTTATAAAAAATCCCCTGAATAAATTCGCGCCCGTCATCATTATAATTGCTCATTTTTATTTCTCCCGAAATGATCTGATAATAATAGGCGGGCAAACTTCTTTCTTCAAAGACAATATCGTTTTTGGAAAAAAACTTTTTTACAGCACCGTATTTTTCTAGTAATTCAGCAGCAATCATAATTTGTTTTTTACTTTATTCTACATCTCCATACAAATATAATTCATTCAAAATAGTTCTTCTGCATTAAAAAACTTTTACTTTTACGCCCATTATGGAGCAAAAAATACTCAATATTCATCAACAGATTTTGAAAGCTAAAAGAAGTAGCGAAAAGTTACTCGCCATACTTTTAGATCCGGATAAAATTGTGTTGGAAAACTTAGATCAATTAATAAAAAAAATAAGTCAATCTCCTGCCACACATATATTTGTGGGCGGCAGTATTGTTCAGAATACTATTTTGGAGGAATTGATTTTCGAATTGAAACAAAAGACAAATTTACCCGTTGTGATATTTCCGGGCGATCCGTCACAAATTTCACCTCAGGCCGATGCGATTTTGTTTTTATCGTTATTGTCTGGTCGAAATCCGGATTATTTGATCGAATATCAGGTTCAGGCAGCTCCGATTCTTAAAAAGACCAATCTTGAAGTGATTTCTACGGGTTATATTTTGATAGAAAGCGGCAATGAAACTGCCGTTGCGCGTGTGAGTAAAACGAAACCGCTTAATCGTGAAAATTTCGATTTAGTTTTAGCCACAGCACAAGCGGGAGAAATGTTAGGGAATAAATTAATCTATCTGGAAGCAGGAAGCGGTGCTAAAAATGCTGTTCCACTGAAAATGATAGAGTTAATTTCGCGAAATATTGAAATTCCTATAATTGTTGGCGGAGGAATTGTAGATTTGCACGGAATTCAAAATGCCTATAATGCTGGCGCAGATTTAGTAGTTATTGGAACTGCTTTTGAAAACGACAGTCATTTTTTTGAATCATAAAAACATAACCAAAAACAACCAACCAAACAACTGACCCAAATGATTGATTTTTTTCTTGACAGTTATAAAAACGCCCCTTTGTGGCATATTGCTTTAGAGTTTTTAGTGTTTGTTTTTGGGATATTAAGCGTTTGGTTTGCAAAAAAAGAAAATATTTGGGTGTACCCAACGGGTTTGATTGCAACAGTCATTTCAGTATATCTATTATTTATTGCCGGATATATAGGAGATATGATTATTAACGGCTATTTTTCAATTATGAGTATCTATGGCTGGTACGTTTGGGCAAAAGGAGGAACGGCCGAAGATAATATGCCAATTACTCGTACAAATTTTAATGAAAAAATAATCGGAATCGTACTATTTATTGTTACTGTTTTTGTAGTTTTCGGCATTTATAAATACTTCGATTATGAAATCAAAAATGACAATTATGTCGATATGATTTCGTCCGGAATATTTTTCGCAGGAATGTGGTACATGGCCAGAAAAAAAATCGAAAACTGGACACTTTGGATTATTGGTGATATTATTGTAGTGCCTCTTTATGCTTATCGTGGCTTAGGAATGTTGTCACTACAATATTTAATTTTTACAATTTTAGCTATTTCAGCTTATTTAGAATGGAAAAAAATCTTAGACAACAAAAAACAAACATTATAAAAATTGCGTTATTTGGGCCCGAAAGTACCGGGAAAACAACTTTGGCAAAACAACTTGCAGAATATTACGAAACTCAATGGGTTCCCGAATTTGCACGCGATTACCTACAAGAAAAGTGGGAAGAAAATCAGCATATTTGCGTAGCTGATGACTTGCTTCCTATTGCTTACGGGCAGGTTGCATTAGAAAATAAAAAACTTTCTTCGGCTAAAAAATATCTTTTTTGTGATACCAATTTAATGGTTACAAAGGTTTTTTCTGAAATGTATTATGGGTTCTGTGATTCTTTATTAAATGAAGCCGCACTGGAACATGAATATGATTTATTTTTCCTGACGGATATTGATGTCCCTTGGGAAAAAGATGATATCAGAGATTCTCCTGTCGGTAGAGAAAGCGTATTTTCTGTTTTCAAACAAACTTTAATTGATACTAAAAAGCCATTTATTACGCTTTCAGGTGATAAGAAAAGCCGTTTGGCAAAAGCGTCAACTATTATAAATAATTTAGCCATAGCTAAAGAAAAGGGATTTTCATCGGCTGATTTTGTAGAAATTTATGAACACGGAATTTCGATTGAAAACATTTTACAGCAATTGGATATTTTAAAAAACGGAATTGCAAAGAGTAATTTAGTAAGTCCGGCGACAATTGGTAATGGAATTTTGACCTTATCGGAAGATGAATTCGAAGAAAAAGCTAGTTTTTTTGATAGTCAGAAATCAAATTTGAAAATAAAAAAATTCGTGCCTGCTTCTGGAGCGGCTACAAGAATGTTTAAGTTTTTAAATGCATTTTTGAATGATTTTGATATTGAAAAAGAAACTATAAATGCCTATATCAATAGAAAAAAGGACAAAGAACTTTCTATTTTTATTGTAGCAATGGATAAATTTCCTTTTTTTAAGGCGATCGATAAAAAATTAAAATTAGTTTATCCGGATTTTGACAATTTAGAGCGTGATTATAAAAATTATTATTTCATAAAATTATTGCTTTCTTCATATTATTTTGATTTTGCAAATAAGCCAAAAGCAGTTTTGCCTTTTCATAAGTATAAGACCCATATTGCAAATCCTATTGAAGAACATTTGAATGAGTGTGTGCATTATGCGTCATCAAATCAAGTTTCTAATCTTCATTTTACGGTAACCGAAGCACATCAAAATCTATTTGAGGAAGCTGTTGGCTTGTTAAAAAGTAAAATTGAAGAGCTATCAGGAACAAAAATTAATATTGGATATTCGTATCAAAACAAAAGAACGGATTCTATTACAGTTGATAGTGCTAATAAATTTGCGCGAAATAGTAATGGATCACTGGTTTTTAGACCGGGAGGACATGGTGCTTTGATTGAAAATTTAAATGAACTTGATTCAGATATTATTTTCATTAAGAATATTGACAATGTAATTCAAAATCATATTGATAAAATTGCGCTTTACAAAAAGGCTTTGGCTGGTGTTTTAATCGAAATTCAGCAAAAAGTTTTTGGGTATTTGATAGCTATTGAAAAACAAGAAATAAGAGAAAACGACATTGCCGTAATCATTGAGTTTTTAAAGCAAAAATTGAATATCACAGTAACAAATGATTTTAATAAATTTACTTTCGAAAATAAAATAAACAAAATCAAAGAGTTGTTAGATCGGCCAATTCGGGTATGTGGAATGGTAAGAAATGAAGGAGAACCGGGTGGTGGGCCATTTTGGGTGATGAATGATAAAGGCATACTTTCATTACAAATTGTAGAAACTTCTCAGGTAGATTTACACAATAAAAAACATCTCGAAATTTTATCTGAAGCAACTCATTTTAATCCGGTAGATTTAGTTTGCGGAATTAAAAATTATAAAAACAAAAGATTTGATCTGAAACAATTTGTAGATCATAATGCCGGCTTTATAGTTGAAAAAAGTGTTGAAGGCAAAACGGTTAAAAGTTATGAATTGCCTGGCCTATGGAATGGTGCTATGGCGAATTGGCTGACTATTTTTGTAGCAGTTCCGCTGATCACTTTTAATCCTGTAAAAACAGTAAATGATTTATTAAAAGCAGCACATCAGCCACAATAATGGAAATCGATAAAATCATATCAGAATTGAGTTTTAAAGCCGTTCGCAGCAGTGGTGCCGGTGGTCAAAACGTAAATAAAGTATCATCAAAAGTGGTATTGACTTTTGATTTAAATGCTTCTCAGTCCTTATCTGATGAAGAAAAATTACTTTTATTGACTAACATTTCTCCACGTTTAACAACTGAAAATATTCTGATTTTAAATTGTGATGAAGATCGAAGTCAGCTAAAAAATAAAGATATTGTTGTAAAACGTTTTCTAGAAATCATCAAAAAAGGATTGCATGTTCCTAAAGTTCGAAAAGCGACGAAAGTTCCAAAATCAGTGATCAAAAAACGAATCAAAGACAAAAAGAATATCTCTGAAATAAAGCAATCTCGTAGAAAGCCAGATTTAGATTAAATTCCAATTTATAAATTCCAAATTCCAAAAAGATTACTTTATGTAGTTTTCAATTGGAATTTGGAATTTTAGTTTTGGAATTTGATTTAATCTGTAAGTTTTTTTGGAATTTGGAATTTTAATTTTTGGAATTTGCTTTTTAAGCTTACATTTGCACTGTCTCAAAGGGGTGCTCTAAATAACGAGCTGAGATCATACCCAAAGAACCTGAGCAAGTAATGTTGCTAAGGGAAAAAACGACAATTGTTAGCGTGCACACTATATCTTGTCGTAAAGAAACACATTTACTAATTTAACAAAAAGAATAATTCCCCCTTTTATTCGTAATTTTTTTTACGGATGAAAACATTTTTTAAAGGTGCTCTTAAAGGTACAAAGGTGCAAAGGCACAAAGGTTCAAAGTTGAACAACAAATCTATTTTCTTTACTCTATTTTCTTTACTCTATTCTCTTTTTTCTTTTTCACAAGAACAGGATTCAACCAAAGTCAATAAGCTTGATGATGTCTTGGTTTCGGCAGTTCGTGTGACTACAAAAACGCCTGTTACATTTAGTAATTTGGATAAAAAAGATATTAAATATCGAAATCTGGGTCAGGATATTCCAATTTTAATGAATTATCTGCCTTCTGTTATCACTACTTCTGATGCTGGAAACGGAATGGGCTACACTGGGATTCGTGTCCGCGGAAGCGATGCAACAAGGGTAAATGTTACCATCAACGGAATTCCGTACAACGATGCCGAAAGTCAGGGAACATTTTGGGTGAATATGCCTGATTTTGCTTCTTCTTTGGAGAGTCTGCAATTACAACGCGGTGTTGGAACTTCTACAAATGGAGCGGCTGCTTTTGGTGCCAGTTTAAATATGCTGACTGATAATTATGCTTCAAAAGCAAATGGCGAAATCTCAGGTTCGTTTGGAAGTTTTAATTCTCAAAAAGAAACTATAAAATTCAGCACAGGCTTATTAAACGATCATTTTGAATTGGCAGGACGTTTGTCAAGAATTAAATCGGATGGTTATGTAGACAGAGCAAGTTCTGATTTGAAATCGTATTTTTTACAAGGAACTTACGTTGGAAAAACTACTTTAATTAAAGCTTTGGTTTTTGGCGGAACAGAAAAAACATACCAATCCTGGAACGGAATTGATGCCGAAACCCTAAATACAAACCGTACTTTTAACTCTGCCGGAATGTACACAGATGAAGCCGGAAATGTTCGTTTTTACGATAATGAAACCGATAATTATCAACAGGATCATTATCAATTGCATTGGAGCGAATCGCTGTCTGATAAATGGAGTATGAACCTGGCTTTTCATTACACAAAAGGAAAAGGCTATTACGAAAATTACAAAGAAGATGCAGATATGGCCGAGTATGGTTTATTACCAGTTGGGGGTGTAACAACGACCGATTTAGTGCGTCAGAAATGGTTGGATAATGATTTCTACGGAACAACTTTCTCAGTAAAATACAAAGAAGAAAAACTGGACGTTATTTTTGGCGGAGGCGGGAATAAGTACGAAGGCGATCATTACGGAAAAGTAATCTGGGCGAGATATGCTTCGCAATCAGAATTAGGAGATCATTATTACGATGATTTTTCAACAAAAACAGATGGCAATATTTTCGCGAAAGCCAATTATCAATTCACAGAAAAATTAAGCTTTTATGGTGATTTGCAATATAGAAATGTAAAGTATAAAGCCAATAGTGTTGAAACTGGTATTGTCGATGATAATTTCAATTTTTTTAATCCGAAAGCGGGTTTGAATTATGAAATCAATCAAAAAAGCACACTTTATTTTTCATACGCCAGAGCGAATCGTGAACCAAACAGGACGGATTACGAAGGTGGAAACGTAAAGCCTGAAAAACTAAATGATTTCGAATTAGGCTGGAGATTCAATTCGGAGAAATTTCAACTGAATTCAAACTTCTACTACATGGCATACAAAGATCAGTTGATTTTAACCGGAACATTAGATGATGTTGGCTCGCCAATTCGCTCCAATACTGATAAAAGTTACCGTTTAGGTTTTGAAGTTGATGCGACAATTAAACTTTCTGAACAGTTTTTGCTTCGACCAAACTTAACCATAAGCAGTAATAAAAATGTTAATCTGGCAGTTGAAGGCCAAAACTACGGAACTACTAAAATAGCATATTCGCCAGAAGTGATTGTAGGAAATATTATTGTTTACAGCCCAATTGAAAGTTTGCACATATCGTTATTGCAGAAATTTGTTGGTGAACAATACATGAACAATATCGAATTGCCATCAGCAAAACTGGCAGATTATTTCGTAAACGATTTGAATGTGTCTTATGAAATAAAACCAAAATCTGTCTTCAAATCAATTATGATTACCGGTTTAGTGAATAATATTTTAGACAAGAAATATGTGTCAAACGGATATATGTGGGACGTTTACCCGTACTATTATCCTCAGGCAGGAATTAATTTCTTAGCAGGATTGACTTTAAAATTCTAAAAGTTTCCAAAAACTAAAAAGCCTGAAAGTTTAAAATTTTCAGGCTTTTCTATTTTTAATTATAAACGTGAATTACAGTTCCTATAACTTCGACTTTGTATTGTTTTAAAGGATATTCCTTGCCTCCAAGTCCTGTAAATAAACTATAAGAAGTTTTATCGCAAGAGCAGACAGCATTGATGCCGTCAATAGTCATAGCGGTACAAGAATTCAGAGCCTGATTTGGACAAGCGGCATCAAAAGCATTGTAACCGCTTCCGGCATTGAAAATGATAACACCTTTGGCTCCAAAATTCGGAACAATAACACCATTACTCACAAACTTAAGATTTGAATAAGCTGGCAGATTCATATCTACAGATAAGTTAACGGAATAGTTAGGGATATTTGGGTTATTATTGCTTCTTTCTTTATCACTACAAGAGAAAAGTACAGAAACAAATATTATTAGTAGCCAGAATTTTTTCATTATTTTATGGAGTATTAGTGAAACAAAAATAAATTATTTAGTTTTGAATTCTATATGATTAACATATAATTATGTACTATTAAAAATAATAGTATATTTGTAATAAGAAATCCCGTCCCGATGGGATTTTTTGTATTTATATAAACGATGAAGTTATGAGTAAAGTATCTTATTATACCGCAGAAGGATTAAAAAAATTAAAAGATGAATTGGAGCATTTAAAAAGTGTAATGCGTCCGAAGGCATCCCAAGATATAGCAGAAGCAAGAGACAAAGGTGATTTATCTGAAAACGCCGAATACGATGCAGCAAAAGAAGCACAAGGTTTATTAGAAATGAGAATTGCTAAACTGGAAGAAGTGTATTCTAATGCCAGATTAATTGACGAATCACAATTGGATGTTTCAAAGGCATTGGTACTTTCTAATGTAAAAATTAAAAACCAAAGCAACGGAATGGAAATGAAATATACGCTTGTTGCTGAAAGTGAAGCGGACCTTAAAACTGGAAAAATCTCAGTGACTTCTCCTATTGGAAAAGGTTTACTAGGAAAATCAGTTGGAGAGGTAGCAGAAATTACAGTACCAAATGGCGTTTTGAAATTTGAAATTCTTGAAATCTCAAGAGACTAGTAATTTTTAGTTTAACTGTTTAATCGTTCAATCGGTTAAACGGAAAAACCCGATTAAACAATTAACCGAATAAACGATTAAACAAATAAACGGTTAACCGATTCAACAAATATACAATGAGCAGCATATTCACTAAAATAGTAAACGGAGAAATTCCTTCTTATAAAATTGCTGAAGACGATAAGTATTTGGCTTTTTTAGATGTAAATCCAAACGCAAAAGGTCACACACTTTGTATTCCAAAACAAGAAATCGATAAGATTTTTGATATGGATGATGAGCTGTATTTAGGATTGATGAAGTTTTCTAAAAAAATTGCAATTGCTTTAGAAAAGACGGTTCCCTGCAAAAGAGTCGGAATGGCGGTTGTTGGTTTAGAAGTTCCTCACGCGCACGTTCATCTGATTCCATTAAATCATATGGATGAAATGCGTTTTCAAAATAAAGTATCTCTTTCTAAAGAAGAATTTGAAGATTTGGCAAAAAGTATTCAGGCGAATTTATAAAACAAATTCAATACAATAAAAAAGAGCAGTAAAGTAAAATTTACTGCTCTTTTTTATTGTATTGAATTTGAAAAGTAGTGCCTTTTCCAACTTCAGAATGCAAAATTTTAATTTTTCCGTTATGGTATTCTTCAACAATTCTTTTGGTTAAAGAAAGCCCTAATCCCCAACCGCGTTTTTTGGTGGTAAAACCAGGTTCAAAAATGCTTTTAAATTGTTTTTTGGGAATTCCGGTTCCAGAATCCTTGATGTTTATTTTTACATGATGCGCATCTTGCTCAATTTGAAGTTCTAAACTTCCTTTTCCCCTCATGGCATCAATCGCATTTTTGATTAAATTTTCAATAGTCCAACTGTGAAGGGTCGGATTTATCATGGCAAAAATAGGTTCTTCTGGAACATTATAGGAAAATGTTACCTGCTTTGAAAATCGCGACTGTAAATATTCGTACGTGTTTAAAGTCTCAGAAACAATATTATGCGCTTCTAAAACGGGGATAGACCCAATTTTTGAGAAACGGTCTGCAATAGTTTGTAGTCGGTCAACGTCTTTCTCGATTTCGACTGTTATAGACGGATCAATTTCTTCGGTTCTTAAAATTTCAACCCAGCCAATTAATGAGGATAATGGTGTGCCAATCTGATGTGCTGTTTCCTTTGCCATTCCTGCCCAAAGTTTGTTTTGGGTCGCCATTTTGGTACTTCTGTAGAAATTATAGATTAATGCTCCAAACAAAAAGAAAATCAGCAATAATGCTATCGGATAGTATTTAAGTTTATTCAGTAATTCCGAATTACCATAATATAATGTTTGAAATTTTCCGGGTGCATATTCAATATTAATTGGGTCATTTTCGTGCTTCAGATTATTCAAATATTGCAGTGATTTTTTTTCATCTGCCATTATTTTTTCCGGTACATTGACAGAGCCAATAATTTTATCTCCGTACATTGTCAGCATAACAGGAATCGAGTGGTTGTTGTTTAAAATCTCAACAGTTAAATTTAAGTCCGTATTTTCATCAGCACTGACTAAGGTTTTTTGCGCATTGGCCACAAGATTCATTTTTATTCTTTCTTCATTTTTGAAAACCTGAAAAAAAGTATAGGTATTCCAAAGAATCAAAGAAATGATTAAAAAGGAAATAGAAATGATGATCCAGCGGGTTGTATTTCTTCTTTCGGAAAAAAACATAAATATTGTTTTGAGGTATAAATATAACGAAATAATCACATTTAATATTTTATGAAAGTCTGCAAAGTGTACCAAATGTTTTTTTTGCCACAGATTAGCACAGATTTTATGCCCTTAATCTGTTGAATCTGTGTTAATCTGTGGCTAATTTTTCAGTATGCTATTAGTCATGGATAATCATATAATATTTTGTTATTTACTAAAGATTTTTGTTTTTATGCCCTAAAGTATTTCTTTGGCATAAACGATTTCTATACTTTTGTAGCTGCCGAAACGAGCTTCGGTTTAAAACAAAAAATATGATTAGCATTGATCCAAAAGAAATACCAACGGTAAAACTACAAGGTTATTTGCAAAGCGCTGTAGGGCCGAGGCCTATTGCATTTGCAAGTACAATAAGTTCAAAAGGAATTCCTAATTTGTCTCCTTTTAGTTTCTTTAATGTCTTTAGTGCCAATCCGCCAATTTTGGTTTTTTCGCCGGCACGACGCGTGCGCGACAATACGGTAAAACATACGCTTGTTAATGTTGAAGCAACTCGCGAAGTGGTTATTAATGTGGTTAATTATGATTTGGTACAGCAAACTTCGCTGGCAAGTACAGAATATGGAGATGGTGTAAACGAATTTATCAAAGCCGGATTAACTCAAATTCCGTCAGATTTGGTAAAACCGTATCGTGTTAAAGAATCTCCGGTGCAGTTTGAATGCAAAGTGACGCAGATTATTCCGTTAGGGACAGAAGGCGGAGCCGGGAATTTGATCCTTTGTGAAGTAGTGAAAATTCATATTCACGAATCGATTTTAGATGAAAATGGAGCCATTGACCAGCATAAAATTGATTTGGTTTCAAGACTTGGAAATAATTGGTACTCAAGATCAAACCAGGGACTTTTTGAAGTGACAAAACCACTTACGGCTTTAGGGGTTGGGGTAGATGCAATTCCGAATTTCATTAGGGAAAGCGGTGTTTTTAGCGGAAATGATCTCGGAAAATTAGGCAATATTGAAGCCTTGCCCACAACAGAAGAAGTTAGTATATTTGTGAAAGAAAATTTTTCTGTGAAAGGAGTTTTAAGCTCAGATGATCAGGAAAAAATTCATTTAGAAGCCAAAAAATATCTGGATAAAGAAGATGTTTCATCGGCTTGGAAAGTGCTTTTAGCCAAAAAATAAAGAATAGAAACAATAATTAATATAGACGAAGATGGAAGTTACAGGAAAAGTAAAAGTGGTTAATCCAGAGCAACAAGTTAGTGCTGCATTCAAAAAAAGAGAGTTGGTCGTTACTACAGACGAGCAATATCCTCAACACATTTTGATTGAATTCACTCAGGATAAATGCGATTTATTGAGCAGCTACAAGCAAGGTGAAGCAGTAAAAGTTTCTATCAATTTAAGAGGAAGAGAATGGGTTAATCCACAAGGAGAAACTAGATATTTTAATAGTATTCAAGGTTGGAGAATCGAAAGATTAGCTCCAGAAGGTCCTGCTCAGACACCAGCAATGCCTGCTGCAGAGGCTTTTGCTCCAGCTACAAACTTAAACGAAGACGAACCGGACGATTTGCCTTTCTAAGAGTTTAAAATACAATTTAAAAATTCCAAATTCCAATCATTCTGTGTATGGGATTTGGAATTTTTTATATTCTGTACACCTTTGTCAAAGTTTTAAACTTTGACAAAGGTTTTCTAAGGGTTTGGAATTTGGATTTTTATTATTGGAATTTTTTATAAGATGTATTATTTACGTGAAGAGCTGTTTTTTCCACCCGTTTCAGAAGCCGATGAAGAAGGGATTCTGGCCATTGGTGGTGATTTAAATCCGGAGCGTTTAAAGCTGGCTTACCAAAGCGGAATTTTTCCGTGGTTTAACGCGGGAGAGCCTATTTTGTGGTGGTCACCGGATCCTCGGATGGTTTTGTTTTTGGATGAATTAATTGTATCCAAAAGCATGCGTAATATTTTGAACCGAAATCAGTTTAAAGTTACCTTTAATCAAAATTTTGAAGATGTAATCTCAAATTGTCAAAAAATAAAACGCGACGGTCAAAACGGAACCTGGATTTCAAATGAAATGATCGAATCATATTGCAAATTACATACTCAGGGAATTGCAAAATCAGTTGAGGTTTGGCAGGATGAAGTTTTAGTTGGAGGTTTGTACGGAATTGATTTGGGTCATGTTTTTTGTGGGGAAAGTATGTTTTCAAAAGTATCAAATGCTTCTAAAGTTGCCTTTATAGCTTTGGTCAATTATTTAAGAGAAAAGAATTATAAGCTTCTGGATTGTCAGGTTTATAATCCGCATTTAGAAAGTTTGGGTTGTTGCGAAATTGATCGTGATGCATTTATGTCTATTTTAAAAAGTAAGTAAAATGAGTACAATTCATGTTGTAAAAGAAATTTACATTTATCCGATAAAAAGTTTGGCCGGAATTAGCTGTCAAAACGCTAAAGCAGAAGAAATGGGTTTTGAAAATGACCGCAGATGGATGTTGATTGATGCTGAAAACCAAATGATAACGCAAAGAGAATATCCAATTATGAGTCAGTTTTATCCTCAAATTTCAGATGGAAAAATTAGTATTTCTTTTAAAGATCAAAAGCATGAGTTCTCTATTAATGAAAGTTTAGAAAATTCAATAGAAGTTAATGTTTGGGATGATAAAAGTGAAGTGGTTGAAGTGAATATTGTTACTTCAGAATGGTTTAGCCAGCAATTGGGTTTTGAATGCAAATTGGTTAAAATCATAAAAACTGGAGGACGAAAACACGAAAGTTCAAGACTTAAAGAAACCTTCAATGTAAGTTTAGCCGATGGTTATCCGTATTTATTAATCGGAACAGAGAGCCTTGATTTTTTGAATATTAAATTAGCAGAAAAAATTACCATAAAAAGATTTCGTCCAAACATTGTAATCAGTACTCAAAAAGAACATGAAGAAGACAATCTTGATACTTTCAAAATTGGAGAGGTTCAATTTAAAAATGTAAAACCTTGCGGAAGATGCATTATGGTAAACAATGATCCACAGAAAGGAATCGTAAAAAAAGAACCTTTAAAAACCTTAAGCAAGTATCGAAATGTAAATAATTCCGTTTTATTCGGAACTAATATCGTGAGTTTGAATTCGGGAATAATTAGTGTTGGCGATGCCGTTATTTTTTAGAAATTCAATTTGGTAAAACTCCAGTTTAACGTGTTGAAAATCACCAATTCATTTTTTAAAGTTTGTAATTCTAAAATTAATTTCAGCGTTTCATGCGCCATTATCGTGCCTATAATTCCGGGTAAAGTTCCCAAAACACCATTCAAGTTACAATTTGGAACTTCTTTCGGGTCTGGCATTTCAGGAAATAAATCACGTAAGTTTTTACCTCCGTTATGATTAAAAACAGCAACCTGACCTTCAAATTTTAAAATACTTCCGTAGATCAAAGGTTTCTGAAATTGGATACAGGTATCGTTTACCAAATAACGGGTTGCAAAATTATCAGAGCCATCTACAATAACATCGTATTGTTGAATGATTGTTGCTGCATTTTCCCTTGTCAGTTTCATATTAATAGCTGCAACCTCAATTAACGGATTCAGTTTTGAAACGACTTCTTTGGCAACAATTGCTTTCTCTTTTCCAATTTCATTTTCAGTATATAAAATCTGTCGATGTAAGTTGTGTATCTCAACGGTATCAAAATCCATTATCCCAATAAAGCCAACACCTGCCGTTGCAATATATTGTAAAACAGGACAGCCCAAACCCCCAGCTCCAATTACCAATACTCTTGCTTTTTTCAGTTTTTCCTGACCTTCATCGCCAATTTCAGGAAGAATGGTTTGTCGGTTGTAACGTAGAAATTCTTGTATGATACTCATTTTTTTTAAGTCTTAAAGTTTGAAAGTCGAAAGTCATAAAGTCAAAAGTTGGTGGACTTTAGGACTTTCGACTTTCAGACCTTTGACTAAATGTTCTATCCCAGTCCTTCCAAACAGGTTCGTAGCCTGAGTTTTTTATGATTTGTGCTATTTCATTTGCAGATCTTTCATCACTTATTTCAAATTGTTCCAACGATTGTGGATCAACAACGTAACCACCGGGATTGGTTTTAGAACCGGCACTCATGCTGGTTACGCCAATCGGAATAATATTGTTTCTGAATTTTTCATTTTCACGAGTTGAAATAGAGATTTCCAGATCTTCATTCCACAAACGATATGCACAAATTAACTGTGTCAAATCTTTATCATCCATAATAAAATTGGGTTCAATAATGCCTTCCGCAGGACGCAGCCTCGGAAAAGAAACTGAATATTTTGTCTGCCAATATTTTTTTTGAAGATAATCTAAATGCAGTGCGTTGAAAAAACTATCCGTTCGCCAATCTTCCAAACCTAATAAAACACCTAAACCTATTTTATGAATTCCGGCACTCCCGATTCGGTCAGGAGTTTCCAGCCTGTAATCGAAATTCGATTTTTTTCCTTTCGTGTGGTATTTTTTATAGACTTCCTGATGATATGTTTCCTGATATACCAAAACTGAATATACACCAGCCTCATGCAAACGTTCATAATCTTCGGTAGAAAGCGGCTGAACTTCTACAGAAATAATGGAGAATTGTTCTCTTATTAAGGTAATGGCATTCAGGAAATAATTAATATTTACCGTGTAATTTGCTTCGCCGGTTACCAATAAAACATGATCAAAACCAACATTTTTTAGTGCTTCAACTTCGAGTTTTATCTCTGCGTCTGTAAGTGTTTTTCGTTTGATTTTATTGTCTAAACTGAAACCACAATACGTACAGATGTTTTGGCATTCATTGCTTAAATACAATGGCGCGTACATTTGAATCGTTTTTCCGAAACGTTTTTTGGTTAGTTCATGGCATTGCTGTGCCATTTGCTCTAAGTAATTTTGGGCAACAGGAGAAATCAAAGCTAAAAAATCGTCAAGGTTACGTTTTGTTTTTGCCAGCGCACGTTCTACATCCTGCGAAGTCGCTTGGTATATTTTTGATTGAATGGAATCCCAATTATAGTTTTCAAAAACCGATTTAAATGTTTTCATTTTGATTGTTTTTTATTTCACGCAGATTTTGGCAGATTTAAGCAGATTAAAAATGATTTTTTTATAATATTTATATCTTATTTGCAATTCTTTTTATATCATCTAATATGTTTAGAGTATTGAAATTAACCAGCAAACCTAATTTTTTATTGGAGAGTCTTAAATATGTCGAAAGTTGTTTGTAATGTATTGGAGCTAAATCTTCAACAGATTTTAATTCGATTATCACTTTGTCTTCAACTAAGAGATCAATTCTAAAAGCAGGATCTAATATTATATCTCCGTAAGGAATTATAATTTCAACTTGTTTCTGAACTTGTAAATCTGTTTTTGTTAATTCATAAAACAAAGCGCTTTCATACACTGATTCAAATAATCCAGGTCCTAAATTATTATACACTTTAAAAATTGCTCCTCTAATTATATACGATATTTCATTTTCAGTCATTATTCTTTAATTTAAATTTACTCAAAATTAAAGAATTTTCTTTCTTTTTTATTGTTTCTATTATCTAAGATTTTATAATATTTGACATGTAAAATAAAATCATTTTTAATCTGCTTAAATCTGCAGAATCTGCGTGAAAAATTTTATTCATATAAAAAAGAAGTCAAAGGGCTAGAAGCAATCGCACGATTCTGCTGATTAGCAATCTTAGCTTCAAAAGCTTTTCGTCCTGCAATAACAGCTTCTTTAAAAGCTTCAGCCATTAATTTTGGATTTCCGGCGACCGCAATGGCAGTATTGACCAAAACAGCATCAGCACCAATTTCCATTGCTTTTGCAGCGTCGGATGGAGCGCCAATTCCGGCATCGATAATTACAGGAACAGTACTTTGTTCGATAATTATCTCCAGGAAATCAATAGTTTTTAATCCCTTATTACTTCCAATTGGGGATCCTAAAGGCATCACCGCGGTCGTTCCGGCGCTTTCTAAATGTTTGCATAAAACAGGATCAGCGTGAATATAAGGCAATACAAAAAATCCAAGTTTTGCCAATTCTTCTGTAGCTTTTAAAGTTTCAATAGGATCGGGCATTAAATATTTTGGATCCGGATGAATCTCAAGTTTTACCCAATTGGTTTCGAGCGCTTCTCTCGCTAATTGTGCGGCGAAAACAGCTTCTTTAGCATTTCTTGCCCCGGATGTATTGGGCAATAAATTAATATTTGGATGTTTTAAATGTGATAAAATAGCATCAGTTTCTGTTTCAAGATCAATGCGCTTTAAGGCCACAGTTACCAATTCAGTTCCTGAAGCTAAAATCGCTTCTTCCATTTGGATATTGGAACCGAATTTTCCTGTTCCCAAAAATAAACGCGATTTAAAGCTTTTATCCCCAATATTAAACACTGACGTTTGCATATAATTTTTCGTTGAGTTGTTGAATTAATTTTTCTTTTTGATCACTTTTTGTAATCATTCCGGAAACAGCTATTCCGTGAATTCCGGTTTCCAATAATGGATTTATATCATTTAATGTGATACCGCCAATGGCGTAAACAGGAGTTTCTATTTTACTGTTTTTCATTTTTTGAAGAGTAGTATAGTAGCCTGACAAACCTAAAATGGGACTTAATTTTTCTTTTGTATCGGTAAACCGAAAAGGTCCTAATCCGATATAATCACAACCATTTTTTACATGATTTTCAATATCTTCAAAAGTGTTGGCTGTTCCGCCGATAATTTTTGTATTTCCTAAAATTGCTCTTGCCTCTGCAATATTCATATCGGTTAACCCCAAATGCACACCATCTGCAGCGATTTGTTGTGCCAGATATAAATTGTCATTTACAATAAAATTGGCGAGATATTCTTCGCATAAAAATTTTACCGCTTCCGCTAAAGCAAAAGTGTCTTTGGCTGTTTGATTTTTGAAACGCAGCTGTATCCAATCGCATCCTGCATCTAAGGCGTGATGAATATTATACAATTGTTCTTCGATTGTTTTTCCTTGCGAAATGTATTGCAGTTTATTGTACATAGTGATATCCGATTAAGGTTGATGTTGAATTCAGGTATTTTTCTATGTAGGTTTTAGCATTTTTACAAGCTTCTTCCAAAGTTTGATCTAACGCCAGATTTGCGGCGATTGCTGCTGATAAAACACAGCCGGAACCATGTTTTTCAAAGCATTTTTTTGCTGAAGGGGAGAGTTCAATATTTTCATTTTTTAAGAACAAACGATCAGTTCCGATTTCCAATTCGTTATGTCCTCCTTTTAGTAAAATGTTGGTTGGAATTTCATTTTGGAGCCAAAGTTTGTTTGGAACAAAACCTGGAAATAAAATTTCAATTTCATTGTAATTAGGTGTAATCAAATCAATTTTTGAGAGAATTGTATTCAGATCCAGATTTTCTTCGACTTTTAAAAATTCGAATTTTGTTGTGGATTTTAGAACGGGGTCCCAAACAATTTTGGAGGTAGGGGACAACAGTTTTATTGTCGAAAGAATTCGGTTTAAATAATGGAAACTTGGTACAATTCCAATTTTTACCGTTTGAATTTTATAGCTTAGGAAAAGGGTTTCAATAGAACGGATTACAAAACTCAAATTAGTCCATTGAATTTCATAAAAAGAATTTTCAGTTTGAATTGTATTTGCCGTTACGACAGCAAAACCTGTCACCTGATGCTGTTCGAATGTTTTAACATCTGCCAAAACACCCGCGCCACCACAAGGGTCAAATCCTGCTACACTAAGTACGAAAGGGCGATTTTCTGACATAATTTAAATTGTTTTATTGGGTTTTCACTATTCCAGATGCTTCCTAAAAGCGCGATATTATCAAAGCCATTTTCAAGTGTTTTTTTTATGTTTTTAAGATCAATTCCGCCTAAAGCGATAACTTTTGTCTTAGAATTTGTTCTTAATTTTAACGCCTCAAAAAGATCTTTTTCAGAATAATATTCTTCTTTAGAAATGCTTTTGAAAACAGGGCTTAAAAAGGCATATTCAAAAAGGCTTTCCAAGGCGTTAAAATCGTCAATAGAATGCGTTGACGTTGAATACCTATAAGGTTTTGAAAACCTTGCAGGAACAACATGAGAATTTTTTCTGTCTTTTTCAGAAAAATGAATTCGGTTAATTCCAAAATCTTCTGCCAATTGATGATGGCTGTGTAAAACCAAATTAGATCTGAATTCCTTTTTTATATGATTAATAAAATGCGCCATTTCAACTTCAGAAAATTCGGGTTTCCGAATATGAAGCAAAGACAATCCTTCCTCAAACAAAGAATCAATAATGCCAATTTCGCCAGAAATTGCGGAAGGATTAGTAATCACAATCATATCTTTTCTCTTGATTCTTGACTCTATTTTCTACTAAATATAAATCTCTTTCCCTTGTTCAATAAACTCTTCTGATTTCTCCTGCATTCCTTTTTCTGCGGCGGCGACATCTCTAATTTCCTGAGATATTTTCATCGAGCAGAATTTAGGACCACACATAGAACAGAAATGGGCCACTTTTGCACCATCAGCAGGAAGCGTTTCATCATGAAATTCTCTGGCGGTATCAGGATCAAGTGATAAGTTAAACTGATCTTCCCAACGGAATTCAAAACGGGCTTTACTTAACGCATTGTCTCGATATTGCGCACCGGGATGACCTTTGGCTAAATCCGCGGCATGAGCTGAAATTTTATAGGTGATTACACCATCTTTTACGTCTTTTTTGTTTGGTAAGCCAAGATGCTCTTTTGGCGTTACATAGCATAACATCGCGCAGCCGTACCAACCAATCATGGCGGCTCCAATTGCTGAAGTAATATGATCGTAACCAGGAGCAATATCTGTCGTTAATGGCCCAAGAGTGTAAAATGGCGCTTCGCTGCAATGCTCCAATTGCTTGTCCATATTTTCTTTAATCATGTGCATTGGTACGTGACCCGGACCTTCAATAAAAACCTGCACATCATGTTTCCATGCAATTTTGGTTAATTCTCCAAGCGTTTCCAATTCGGCAAATTGTGCCGCATCATTGGCATCTGCAATCGAACCTGGACGTAAACCATCTCCTAAAGAAAATGTAACGTCATATTGTTTCATGATTTCGCAGATTTCCTCAAAATGGGTGTATAAGAAATTTTCTTTATGATGAAATAAACACCATTTTGCCATAATCGATCCGCCACGCGAAACAATTCCGGTAACGCGATCAGCGGTTAAATGGATGTAGCGCAATAAAACTCCGGCGTGAATCGTAAAATAGGAGACACCTTGCTCAGCCTGTTCGATTAAAGTATCGCGAAAAACCTCCCAGGTTAAATCTTCGGCAATTCCTTTTACTTTTTCCAATGCCTGATAAATTGGAACCGTACCAATGGGAACAGGTGAATTACGAATAATCCATTCTCTGGTTTCGTGAATATTTTTTCCGGTTGATAAATCCATAATCGTGTCGGCACCCCAACGACAGGCCCAAACTGCTTTTTCAACTTCTTCTTCAATGCTTGAAGTCACAGCACTGTTACCGATATTGGCGTTTATTTTGACCAAAAAATTACGCCCCACAATCATTGGTTCACTTTCAGGATGGTTGATGTTGTTTGGAATAATGGCTCTTCCGCAGGCAACTTCCGATCGCACAAATTCAGGAGTAATTTTGCTTTTTGGTGTATTTGCCCCAAAACTATGTCCGGCATGCTGGCATTGCATTGCCTTGGTTTGCTCATTTAAAAGTTCGATGCGTTGGTTTTCACGAATCGCGATATATTCCATTTCAGGAGTTATAATTCCTTGTTTGGCGTAATATAACTGTGTTACGTTTGCACCTTTTTTAGCACGTTTTGGCTGATGTAAATATTCAAATCGAAGATGATTTAGGCTTTCGTCTTTCAAACGGGTTTGTCCGTAATCAGAAGTTATTTCATTTAGAATTTCAACATCATTTCGATCCAGGATCCAGCTTTCGCGTAAGCGTGGTAATCCTTTTCTAATGTCGATTTCGATGTTTGGATCTGTATAAGCGCCGGAAGTATCGTAAACAGTTACCGGCGGATTTTTCTCAATTCCGCCATTTGATAGTTTGGTGTCGCTTAAAATGACTTCGCGCATCGCCACTTTTATGGGATGAATTTCACCATTGACGTAAATTTTTTTTGAATTCGGAAAAGGGGTTCTGGAAATTTGTTCTTCTGTTGTCATAGTTTTTTTGTTTCAGGTTTCAAGTTTCAAGTTTCAGGTTTCAGGTTGATCTTGATTGTGTTGAATGTTAGATGTAAAATGAAAGATGTTCCGGTAGAGGCGCACAGCAGTGCGTCTACGTCCTATACGAAATTGGAATTTGGTATTTTTTTATTGGAATTTAATTCTCAACCTCCTTGTGTAGCAGAAATAATCAGAATTTCGTCGGTTTCTTGTACGAGATGTTGGTTCCAATTAATTTTTGGAACGACGGTATTGTTAATGGCAACGGCAATTCCGTTTTGTTTGTTTGGAATTTCGAGATCGAGCAATGATTGAACGCTTAGCGATTCAGCATTGAACTTTTTGATTTGTTGGTTGATTTTTAGTTCCATTCCATCTGATTTAGAGATTATAAAGATTCACTGCTGTGAATCTCTACCTTAGGAATGGCTACAAAAACGCATAAAAATGCGCGCAGAAGTCATCTTACTTTTCCCTACGCTAGTATGAACTAGATCAGGTTCAGAGGGTAAAATCTCAGCCTGCTTATTTAGCAGACACCCCTAAAGTGTGAAGCAAATGTAATAAAATTTTGTTTGGTTGTTTAAAAAAGTTTCAAGTTTCAGGTTTCAAGTTTTTGGAAAACTGAAAACTACGACTGAAAACTACGACTGAAAACTGCGACTGTTTACTTCGCTCTTTTCCAGCAATCTTCGGCGTGGTCATCAATCATTCCGGTGGCTTGCATGTGTGCGTAAATCACTGTCGAGCCAACAAATTTGAAACCTCTTTTTTTTAAATCTTTGCTGATTTCATCAGAAAGTGGAGTAGTGGCAGGAACTTCTTTTGAAGTTTTCGGATTGTTGATGATGGGTTTTCCGTTGGTAAATTTCCAGATATAATCAGAGAAACTCCCAAACTCATCCTGTACTTTCATAAAAGCCTGTGCGTTGGAAACGGCCGCTTTTATTTTTAATTTATTACGGATGATTCCTGTATTTTGCATTAATTCTTCGATTTTATCTTCAGAATAATTGGCGATTTTTTTATAATCGAAATAATCAAAAGCATTTCTGAAATTTTCTCTTTTGTTTAAAATGGTGATCCAGCTTAAACCTGCCTGAAAAGTTTCCAAAATTAAAAATTCAAACAAAGTCGGATCGTCATAAACAGGAACGCCCCATTCCTCATCGTGATATTTTTTATATAAATCGCTGGAAGTGCACCAGCCGCATCGAACTAAATCTTCGCTTTCCATTATTTGCCAATTTGCCAATGATAACCTTTTACACTTGGAATATAGGCAGAGTGTCCAATAATTATTAAATCGCTATAGACTTTTCTATTGTATTTAATGCCAATTGCGCCTCCGGACATGAACATTTTATTAGCTTGAAATCTAATTTTCATTTTACCGTCTTCAAGTTCAGCATCAGATACTTTTTCAACAAGCCACGTTGAGCGCCATTTTACAGCTAATTCATCATGGGCAGTTCTAGTAACGCTCTTTACCAGTTTAACAGCTTCTTCCGGAATTTTAAAATTATTCGTCAGGTCTTTTTGGCTCATGGTTTGACCAATTTTAGTACCAGTCAGGATTTTTCTCAAGTTAACAAAGGTCATTAAATCTTCGTTGTTTTCTTTTTTTACCGCAACAACAGCTGGAGTAGTTATGGGTTTTTGTTGCGTAACCTGAGAAGGTACGACAGTAACAGGCGCAACAGTTTTTTTGACAACAAAAACGGTTTTTTTATTTGTTGAAGTAGTAGGGATAAGATTTTCAGAAGTTATTACACTGGTTTCTAGTGACATTGTGTCGAACGTTTTTGCTGCAACAGGTTTTAAGCTGCTGACAGGTTCTATTTTTTCGGCAGCTTGCTTTTTGTCGTCGCTGCCACAGCTATAAATGAAATAGCTTACTGAAAATAATAATATTAAAGTAGTTTTTTTCATAACAATAAATCCTTTTAATCCTTATGAGTAATGTCTTCTTCTAAATATTTTTTAATTAAATGATGTCCGGCATATATCAATGGTGTCAATAAAACGGCTATTGATAATTTAAACGTATATCCAATCAATGCTGACGAAAGGAACGTATCAAAGTTGATTTTTCCAGGCAGCCAAAAAGCTATTCCAAGTACAATAAACGAATCAAATAATTGTGAAATTACTGTTGAACCTGTTGTTCTAAGCCATATTTTTTTATCGCCGGTCCTGTTTTTAAAAAACCAAAAAATGCTTACATCAATAAGTTGCGATACCATGAATGCGATAATGCTTCCCACAATAATCCACATACTTTGTCCAAAAACCGCTTGAAATTGATCGTCATTTACAGGGCTTATTCCCTTAGCTGCAGGAATTGCAATTGCCATAAATAGTAATATAAAAGCATAAGCGATTAAACAGGCAGTTATAAAGGAGAGTTTTTTCACTCCTTTTTCGCCAAAATATTCATTTATAAGATCGGTTGTCAGGAAAACCACCGGCCAAGGCAAAATTCCAATACTCATGACGAATGGTCCAATCTGAATTAATTTTCCTCCAATAAGCTCCGCAACAACTGCATTTGTTATAAAAATACCTGCTAGAATTACAAAAACAACTTCTTTTTTGGTTTTGAACATAAATACGACTATAATTTCTGATACATCAAAGTTAACTATTTTACCTGTAATTAGGTTTAATATTCTTCTTCAAGCGATAGTTCTTCTTCCTCTTTTTCTTTCTCAAAACTCGCTCTGATATGCTCCCCATTTAAAGTCTCATTGATAATTAGATCATAATTTTTCTCTAAATCTTCCTCTGCATTAATCGTTTTTAAAGGAAAAATCGTGTAGGCCAACGGATTTATTTTTTTGTTCTCATTAATAAACGCAACGGTAAATAATTGTTTTTTTAACCTGTTGGTTTCTTGCTTTTTTCTTTGAATTTCATAAAAATAAAATGAAATTTCTTTGTTGCTATATTCAATGATTTTCTTTTTTAACAAGGATATAGAGTCATTCTTAGAAAGATTTTGAAAATTCATAACTGCAGATTTTGCAATTTCATCATCTGTAAGATGTATAAAATTTTTCTTGTTTTGATTTAATAATAAATTTACGGTAACAAATTGAGTTTTAGGATCATTTAAGAATTCTTCGATTTCATTTGAAGTCAATCTATTGTGTATAATTCCTAGTCGGGCTAATTCTATATTTAGTTCTGGAATTTCAAGGTTTTTTATTTTCTTCAAAATTTCCTGTACGGCACTATCATCGGCATAATTGTAAATCAAAGTGGTATAGTTTAGCAAATCTGTAAGTGATTTTGATGTTTCAGCATACAAAGCCACTTCATCTTCCTGTGCTGTTGCATCGTCTGCTACTTTGTTTTTTTCATTCCAACTTGCTACTCTTTTGTATTCAAGTTTTGTGTTGGTAAGGATTATTTTTTTGAATGCTTTTAGTTTTTTCACCGAAATTAATTTCTGTTCTAATAACGAATTGCAGAAACTAATAATAGGCTTGTTATATTCTTTGATGCTGTAATACTGAAAAATCTCAGGAAACAATTCTTTGCTGTTTTCCGGGTCTTTTTCAAATGCATAAAAAAGGCTTCCAATTTCATAAGTCGCATCAGAAACCGGCAAATCATATTCTAGTAATTCGTTGATTTTTTTGTAGGCTGCTTTTGATTTTTGGTACGAAATACTTTTTAAGATGCTGATTTGTACATCTGTTTTAGTGGATTCTTTTTTGTAGCAGCTTTCCAGAAACGGAATTACTCTTTCGTCCTCTATTTCGCCAATTTTTTCAAACAATGAAGTTATGGCATCAGTTTCACTTTCTTTAAAATTAAAAGTGTTGATGAAATTTGTGACAGAATCAAAATCATTTTTAGTAATATCCAGTGTATTTACCGAGTTTAAAGCCGAGTAACGTATCGTGTCCTTTTCGCTTTTGGCGTCTTCAATAAAAAGTTTGACCTTATCTTCTGAAGTGTCAGTTTTACTATTGTCTACTAAATCCAATGAGTTAAAAGTTTTTTCGATAAATGGATCATCATTTTTATAGTTTTTCTCTACCAAAGTTTTTAGTAAATAATAGGTGTTGTTTTTGTAAAGTGCCTTATATTTTATGGCCTGCGTAGCGTTTGGCTTAGAAACAAGTGCGTTAATAGTATAGCTGTTTTGCTCTTTATTGAATGTGGTGCTTTCAGATAAAAACTCATAATTGTCTTTTTTATCCGAAAGAATTTCATCCCAAAGTGATCTTGAAAAACCTTTTTTAGTATTTAATTCCGGGCTCAATAATGAAGTTACAGTTTCGTAATCCTCATCTTCTTCGGGTTCAAAATAATCATCTCCAAAATCTACTTCGTATTGCTTTAAGAATTCTTTTTTAAGTAAATTTTGAATAGAGTCAATAGATAATTTTCGTTCGTATTTCGGGAATTTATAATATTCTAATTTAATTTTTTTACCCGTTTCTGAGTTAAAAGTCTGAAATTGATTTACTGCTCGAAAAGCATTTTTTGCTTCCCGTTTATTCTTGTTTAATTTTAAAAATAGATTTTCATTTTCCTTTTCCGGAATCTCTATTTTGTAATTTGCCGTTGAATCTGTTAAAGTTTTAGATTTCGATTTATAATCAAAAGGAGTAACAACAAACGAATTGAAAAATCGATTTGTATTTGCTTCAGAGGCATTTACCGCACCTAATAAATAATATTTGTTACCTGCAACCATGGTCTTTAATCTGATATTTCGATCGCCAATTTTTGTGGAAGAAACAAAAGAGTTTTCGGTTTTATTGTATTTTGTAGCAGTTGAATCCTGATTTTGCTGTAAATAAAATTGATAGTGAATTTGTTTTTGCTCATATTCAGAATTTTCAAGCAAATTGGTGTCATTCAATGTTTTTTCTCTTAAAAAGTAATATCCTTTTTCCTGATTATCGTATGCTTGAATATCGATATCGGTTCCTTTTTCCACACTATTTCCAAACACAAAATTAAAGGAAGGAATTTCTGCTTCAAAACCGCCTTTTACAGGTTTGATCTTTTCCCATTCATTTTTAAAGGGTTTTATTTTGATGTTTTCAAAGACTTCATTTTCATATTGGCGAACATAATTTGCTGGTCCGGTCATGGTAATAGAAATGATTTCTAACGGTGTTATGTAAAATTTCGAATGTTGACTGTTTCCAGTTTTTGTGACATTTTTGATATCGTAACTTGAATAATTAGTTTGTTCAGCATATTTTTTTTCAATAATATCCCCGGGAATTTTTTCAAAAAACAAACTATCCAATGATTTTGGATTATAAGTAGTATTGCTTCTTTTTAGATAATAATTTAATGGAATTCTTTTAATGGTAATCGCGCCCCCGTTTGTAAAATCAGGCGATCCCATGCTTTCGTTTTCTTCGATTGTATTTTTGTACAATGGCAATTGCACCATTTTATCCTTCGTGCTCGATGTTGTAAAATTAGGGTTAGGAAAGTAAGCCTCAATAGTTTTCTTTTGATTTTTTCCGTTTTCAGTGAAAGTATCAATTATGGGTTTTACCGTATAACCTTTTTGTCTTAAAAGTTCTATAATGCCATCATTTCCCGCAAGATGTGCCGCGCCTACTGCGGAAAATAAACTACCTGTTTTAGCAATGGAGTCAATGCTTTTGGTCATTATTTTATTTCGGTTGACGATCAGGGCATCATGCGCTTTTTTTGAGAAGATTAATTTATAGATCGAGTCAAGCATGATAATGTCTTTCTCTCTGTAATATTCCTTTAAAACTTCTTGTGGGTTTCTGTTTTTTAAGATTTTTATTAAAGCAATTTTGTTTTCTTCTTTTGGTTTTGCTTCTTCATCAACAACTTGTAATATTGACAACATCGATTCTTTTGCATCTTCAAGTCCGACAATTCTTTTCTTATATTTTTTTCCGGTTTGAAAAATAAACATATCTAAAACAGTATCTTCTTGATAATCTGCTTGTTCTCCTTCGGCTCCGGAAAGCATGTTTCTGAAATATTTGGCATTGTCATTAATAAAAAGGCTCTGAATATTTTCTTTGGTTGTAGGAAACAGGTAGAATTCAGTATAAAATTTTCTATTAGAATTGTAATCGCTCTTTTTCATAAGATCGTTCAAATCACCCCAAGTTTCCGGATTGCTTTCATTGGCAACAATATCTGAACCCAAAAGATTTTTAAAAAACGAATCCGATAAATGAAAAGAAATCTTATCATTAACATGCATCGTCCCGTACAAATAGGAATTTTTGGTTAAACCGTTTCCGGATATTTCCCAAAATAAACTCTTGTTTTGTGCGTGAATAATTGAAGTTAAGAACAATGAAATGTAAAATAGGTTTTTCAATGTAATTGATTTAGAGGGTTGTTTTAACAAATATAGAGTAGAAAAACATCAAATCGTTTGTGTGATTAAGTTTTTTCCATGTGTTTGTGAGATAAATTTCTTAAAAAAATAGTTATTGTGTATGTTATTTTGGAATTAAGCGAAATTCTTTTATAGATAGCAGATTTACATTTGAATGACAATTTTTCGGTACATTTGGAATAAGAACATATTCTGTTATTTAAAATTAATAAGAATGAAAAAATTAATGTCAATTTTTATCATGGGGACAACTTTTTTTGCGGCAAACGCACAAAACAATTCTGATAATCCGTTGTTAAAACCATGGGTCGGGCCTTACGGAGGAGTTCCGGCTTTTAATGAATACAAGGTATCGGATTTTAAACCGGCAATTGAATTTGCTATTCAGGAAAAATTAAATGAAGTCGATGCGATTGCAAATAATCCGAAAGCACCAACTTTTGATAATACAATTGCTGCGATGGAACTTTCGGGGAAAACAATTAACAGAATTGCCACGGTTTATGGGATTTACAGGTCTAATTTGAGTAGTCCTGAATTTAATGTGATTGATCGCGAAATGTCACCAAAGTTTTCTGAATTCAGCGATAAGGTTAATCAAAACAAGAAATTATTCACAAGAATAGAAACGCTTTATAATTCAAAAGAAAGTAAAAAACTGACTGGCGAACAACAACGTTTAATCTGGTTATATTACACTGATCTAGTGCGTGAAGGCGCTAAATTAAATGAGAAAGATAAAGCAGAAGTAGCCAAAATTAATCAGGAATTAGCAACTTTATTTACTCGTTTTAGTCAAAATTTATTGGCAGAAGAACACAATCAATACCTGCCTTTAAAAACAGAAAGTGATTTTGACGGATTACCTGCAGAAGTTAAAAATGCTGCAATTGCTGAAGCAAAAGAAAGAAAATTGGATGTTTTAGGATGTATCGCAAATACACGATCATCGATCGAGCCGTTTTTAACTTTTTCTACCCGTAGGGATTTAAGAGAAAAAGCATTTGAAATTTTCGTAAAACGAGGTGATAACGGTAATGCAAATGACAATAACTCGACGCTTGTTTCTATTTTAGAATTGCGAACTAAGAAGGCAAAATTACTTGGGTATCCAACCTTTGCTCATTGGAGTTTGTCGAATAAAATGGCAAAAGATCCTCAAAAGACATTAGATTTAATGATGTCAGTTTGGGAACCGGCAGTAGAAAAAGTACATCAGGATGTGGCAGAAATGCAAAAAATCGTGGATGCTGAAGGAGGGAACTTCAAAATCCAACCTTGGGATTATCGTTATTATGCAGAAAAAGTTCGAAAAGCAAAATATGATTTAGATCAAAATGAGGTGAAGCCTTATTTGCAATTAGAAAAATTGCGTGAAGGAATGTTTTGGGTTGCGGGTGAATTGTTTAATTTGAGCTTTAAACAAATTACAAATGTACCTGTTTACCATCCAGATGTTCGTGTTTGGGAAGTAAGCAATAAGGTAACTGGTAAAGTTGTAGGATTATGGTATTTTGACCCTTATGCGCGTGCAGGAAAGCGCTCAGGTGCATGGATGAACTCGTATCGAGACCAGCAGAAATTAGGTGGAGATGTTTTAACTATTGTATCTAATAACTGTAACTTTATCAAAGGAGCGGAAAATGAGCCAATTTTAATTTCTTGGGAGGATGCATCAACTTTGTTTCATGAATTTGGACACGCACTTCACGGCTTATGTTCAAATGTTACATACCCAAGTTTAGCAGGAACTTCTGTTGCCAGAGATTATGTTGAATTCCCTTCTCAATTATTAGAGCATTGGCTTTCAACTCCGGAGGTTTTAAATAAGTTTGCCTTGCATTATAAAACAGGTGAGCCTTTACCGCAGTCTTTGGTTGATAGAATTGAAAAAGCGGCTAATTTTAATGAAGGATTTTCTACTGTAGAAACCATTTCAAGTTCTTTAATTGATATGAAGCTGCATTTGACAACAACACCTATTGATCCTCATAAATTTGAAAAAGAAACTTTAGATGCGCTTCATATGCCTTCAGAAATTGTAATGCGTCACCGTATTCCTCAATTTGGGCATATTTTCTCAAGTGATGGATACGCAGCAGGATATTACAGTTATTTATGGGCTGATGTTATCAATGCAGATGCTTATGAAGCTTTTGCGGAAGGAAAAGGACCTTATGATAAAGCCGTCGCCAAAAAACTTTATGAAACAGTTTTTAGCGTAGGAAATACAATTGATCAGGAGAAAGCTTATGAGAACTTTAGAGGAAGAGCTCCTAAATCTGATGCCTTAATGCGTGCGAGAAATTTTCCAATTGTAGCGAAGAAAAAATAATAAGTTGAGACACACTGCGGTGCGTCTCACTCTCAATAATTGATTGCATAAAAAAAGCCCGAATAAATTAATATTCGGGCTTTTTATATTGAAATAATATATTAACCTAGAGTAACTCTTTTGAAACCTGTGATTTCAACGTTGAATCCTTTAACATAATCACCAACTTTTTTACTATCATCTTTGATAAAGTTTTGATCTAACAAAGCTTTTTCCTGATCTAAAGTAGTGTTGTCAGAGATGAAACGCTGAACTTTTCCTGGAATAATTTTATCCCAAATTTGCTCTGGTTTGCCTTCAGCTTTTAATTCAGCTTTAGCATCTTCTTCAGCTTGTTTTAAAACTTCTTCAGTCAATTGAGAGTAAGAAATATATTTAGGAACATTTTTTAAAGTTTTTCCTAAACGTTTTGCTTCTTCATTATCTTTTTCGATTACAGCAATACGAGCAGCAAGTTCAGATTCAACAAAAGCAGGATCAAAATCTTTGTAAGATAATGTATCAGCTCCCATAGAAGCAACTTGCATAGAAACGTCTTTAGTTAAAACGTCAGCGTTAGCAATTGGTGCAGAAATTGCAGTTAATGCAGCAATTTTGTTAACGTGAACATAAGATCCAACGAAAGCGCCTTCTAAAATTTCAAAACCACCGATTTCGATTTTTTCACCGATAACACCAGTTTGCTCGATTAATTTTTCAGCAACAGTAATTCCGTTGAAATCTGAAGCTAAAAATTCTTCTTTAGAAGAGAAGTTGATAGCTCTTTCTACTAATTCTTTAGCCAAAGTTACGAAAGCCTCATTTTTACCTACGAAATCTGTTTCGCAGTTTAAAGTGATGATAGCTCCTTTAGTTTTTTCAGCATTAACAAAAGAAACAGCAGCTCCTTCAGAAGACTCACGGTCAGAACGGTTAGCAGCAACTTTTTGTCCTTTTTCTCTAAGGTTTTGTATAGCTTTATCGAAATCTCCATCAGCTTCAACTAAAGCTTTTTTACAGTCCATCATTCCGGCACCTGTAGTTTGTCTTAATTTATTTACGTCTGCAGCAGTAATTGTTGCCATAATATTTTGAATTTTAATGTTAAAAGTAAAAATTCCATCTTTTAAATTCTAAACTCCAATTTTATTAAATTATCAACATAACGTTTTTAATTTGTGGTTGGATTTTAGAATTTAAAATTTGGAATTTAAATTTGATTTATTCTTCAGTTGCAGGAGCAGCAGCTTCAACAGCCGGTGCAGCTTCAACAGCTGGAGCAGCAGCTTCAGTAGCTGGAGCTTCTTCTGTGAAAACTTCAGCTTCTTTATCAGAACCTCTGTCAGAAAGACCGTCGATTACAGCAGCAGTAACTAAAGATAAAATTTTGTCAATTGATTTAGAAGCATCATCATTTGCAGGAATAACGTAATCAACCTCTCTTGGGTCAGAATTCGTATCAACCATTGCGAAAACTGGAATGTTTAATTTTTGAGCTTCTTTTATTGCGATGTGTTCAGCTTTGATATCTACTACGAACAATGCAGCTGGTAGTCTAGACATATCAGCAATTGAACCTAAGTTTTTCTCTAATTTAGCACGTAGACGATCAACTTGCAAACGCTCTTTTTTAGAAAGAGTCATGAAAGTACCATCTTTCTTCATTTTATCAATAGAAGACATTTTTTTCACTGCCTTTCTGATAGTTACGAAGTTAGTTAGCATTCCACCAGGCCATCTTTCAGTGATGTAAGGCATGTTTGCAGCCTTTGCTTTTTCAGCAACGATGTCTTTAGCTTGTTTTTTGGTAGCTACGAATAAGATTTTTCTACCTGATGCAGCGATTTTTTTCAAAGCTTCATTAGCCTCTTCAATTTTTGCTGCAGTTTTATATAGATTGATAATGTGAATACCATTACGCTCCATATAAATGTAAGGAGCCATGTTTGGATCCCATTTTCTAGTCATGTGTCCAAAGTGAACACCTGCTTCTAGTAAGTCTTTTACTTCTATTTTGTTTGCCATTTTTGTACTAGTTTACGTTCTGTTGATTAGCAATGTCCCGTTTTGGATTCAATGATTTAAAAATTCAAAGATTTAAAAATTTCAGTATGTAATTTTTAAATTATTCAATCTTTTAATATTTCAATCCCAGTTTCATTTAGATGCTAAACTATTTCCTACCTCGATAGGAGAGCAACAACAACTGTGTTTTTTAATTTCAATAAATAATTGATCGTGTCTTGTACCAAATGTACAAGACAGGTAATATTAACGTTTAGAGAATTGGAATCTCTTACGAGCTTTCTTCTGACCGAATTTCTTACGTTCAACCATTCTTGGATCTCTTGTTAATAAACCTTCTGGTTTTAAGATAGCTCTGTTTTCAGCATTTACTTCACACATAACGCGTGCTAATGCCATTCTTACAGCTTCTGCCTGACCAGTTGAACCACCTCCGTAAACGTTTACTTTTACGTCAAAGTTGTTTACATTTTCTGTCATAGACATTGGTTGTAAAACTTTGTATTGTAAAGTTGCAGTTGGAAAGTAAGTTGCGAATTCTTTTTTGTTTACAGTGATTTTTCCTGTTCCTTCAGAAACATATACACGTGCAACAGCGGTTTTTCTTCTACCGATTTTGTGAATAACTCCCATTACTTAAGATCGTTTAGGTTAACAGTTCTAGGTTTTTGAGCTCCGTGAGTATGCTCAGCACCTACAACAACATTTAGATTTCTAAAAAGTTCAGCTCCTAATTTGTTTTTAGGTAACATTCCTTTTACAGCTTTTTCTACTAATAATGCAGGATTTTTAGATTGCAATACTTTAGCAGTTAAAGTTCTTTGTCCTCCTGGGTAACCTGTATGACGCATGTAAATTTTGTCATTCATTTTTGTACCTGTAAGGTTAATTTTTTCTGAGTTGATAACAATTACGTTATCTCCACAGTCAACGTGCGGTGTGTAACTTGGTTTGTACTTACCTCTTAAGATCATCGCAACCTTTGAAGCAAGACGTCCTAAGTTATGCCCTTCAGCATCAACAACAATCCACTCTTTAGTTACAGTGGCTTTGCTAGCTGAAATTGTCTTGTAGCTTAATGCGTCCATAATATTATTTTAATTAAACATTCCATCCCCAATAAAGGGGATGCAAAAGTACAATTAATTATTTTAAAACCAAATACCTGAAAAGAATATTTTATCTGTTGAAAATCAGGCCTTCAGTTTTTTATTTAAATGAATAAAAAAAAACCACCTTCACAATAACGCGAAGGTGGTTCAATATTTAGAATTGTTTTATTAAACAATAAATAAATTTGCGATATCTACAACTTGTTGTGTTGTAAGTGGCTCATCATAAGCTTCTGATCCTGCGGCAGCTCCAAATAAACTCGCGGTATTGTAACCTGCCTGCACGGTAACGCCTTCACCATCATAAACACCTTGTGTTGCTGGCGGCATTCCCGTTCCTCTTTCGGCATTTGAGATCCATCCTTTTAATCCACGCAATCTGCGAACTTCTGACGCATGTCGTGCTTCTACAGAATGTATCTGCAAAGCAGCTGTTAATAAATCGGGAGTTGTAATTAAGTTAGCGGCCTGTCCTTTGTAAGCTCTTACGCCTGTATCTTCAAAAGCTTGCGCCAAAGCTAAAAAGGTTGGATAATCTCCAAAAGGGTTAAATGCACCGCCAACGGTAAAGTCAAAAGTTGGTTTCGGAACAAAATTCGCGCTCATCGTTCCGCCCAAGCCTGCAATTAAAAATTTCACGTGATCTGATTCGTGTGCTGCGATTTGCTGAAATACTTTTCTGTCACGCCCACCGTTTTCTGATGCCGGAATTACTCCTGAATCTAGCGCCATAGCATAAAATTCATTTTCAAGATATTCTAAGGTCAATGCAAATTGCAATGCTCCAATGGGAGTTGCCGGTGTCGCAGTGATGTCTTTTGCCAGTGCTTTATTGGCGAAAGCCGATAATCCGAATGGGATGGAGGCCATTGCCAGATTTTTACCGATATTTCCAAACTGATTAAAACTGTCTCTTCGTGAACCAGTACTTCTCATTAAACTATCATCAGTGAAGGTTTCTATAAATTTTAAAATATTCATAATTTCTAAGTTTTAACTGGTTAGGATTAAGGTAAATATTTGGCAGTGAATTTTGTTGTAATGAAACCGCCTGCAATAGGAAGAATTTTTGAAGGATCTTTGGCAACATCTAAACCTGTAGTAGAGTTGACAATGTCATCACCCGCAAAATCGCTAGAATTCGGGTTTATCAAACTTCTTATCGCAGATGCGTGTCTGGCTTCAACCGAAACGATTTTTCCGGCCAATAATAAATAGTCGGCACTTTTAATTAGTTTTCCGGCTCCGTTGTAAGCGGCAACTCCAGTATCTTCCAAAGCTTTTGCAGTAGCAAGAACTTCGGTACGGCTGTTAAAATTCATTGATCCATAATTGAAAGCTAATGAAGGAAGCAATTGTGAACCTGGATCAGGAAGCGCTCCGGTCAAAGCGGCTTTGAAAAAATCTCTGTGAATAACTTCGTGATGATATAAGTCAGTCAAAACCTGACGTTCGATATCATTAAAAGTAGTATTGAAAGTGGAGGCATTTACAACTTTAGTATAAAAATCAGCTTCTAATTGTTCTAAAGCATAGGCATAAGTCAAAACTCCAAAATCTCCGGAGCCTAAATCAAATACACCATTTTTTATTCCGGGCAGGGTATTGTCCTGCATGTCATCTTCATTATCATTATTGCTGCAGCCAGCTAAAACCAAACCTGCGCTAACTAATGTTAAGCCGCTGAGCTTTAGAAAGCTCCTTCTGTTATTCAAGGAAGGGTCAACCTCCTGAATTTTAACTTCGTTTTTCATAATCAAGGTCTTTTAAAAGGTTAATAACATATATTAAGGTATTAACGAGATTTAAAGAGGTGCGGTTTTGAAAAACCAATGTATTTTTAAATTTATTCTAAAAAGCAGTATAATTTTAAATACTGGTAGCTGTTTTTTGTTTTATTTTAGGTAATTCTACTATATTTGTATTAATTAGATAAAATTTTATTAAATGAAAGCTAAAGCAACTCTAAAACAAATTGCGAAAGAACTTGGTGTTTCTGTGTCTACAGTGTCTAAGGCATTGAATGATAGCCCGGAAATCAGTGAGCAAACGAAGGTCAAGATTAAGGAGTATGCCAAACTCAAAAATTATAAGCCTAATGTTATTGGTTTGAATTTGAAAAATCGTAAAACCAAAACAATCGGTGTTATTATACCTAATATATTAAACTCCTTTTTTGCAAAGGTTTTTAGCGGTATCGAAAAAGTAGCCGATAAAAAAGGATATAATGTAATTACGTGTATCTCCAATGAATCTTTAGAGAAAGAAATTCATACGCTTGAAATGCTGAGCAACGGAACTATTGACGGATTTATTCTTTCAGTTTCTGAGGAAGCACAAAAACTACAAGATTACAGCCATTTTTCAGCTATCATTAGTGATGGAACTCCAATTGTAATGTTTGACAGAATCGCAGATGAAGTAGAATGTGACAAAGTTGTAGTTGATGATTTTGATTCGGCTTTAAATTCTACGCAGCATTTGATTAATTTGGGATGTAAAAATATCGCTTTGATTTCTTCAGTAGATAATTTAAGCGTTGGTAAATTGAGAGCTGATGGATATTTGCAGGCTTTAAAAGACAATAATATTCCGGTTAACGAAAAGATTATTCTTCGTACCGATTCTGAAGATGATATGAAAAGTAAAATCGATGCTCTTTTTGACAATAAAATTGACGGAATTTTTGCTTTGGATGAAAATGATTCAGTTGCCGCTTTACGCGTAAGTTTGAAAAAAGGATACAAGGTTCCTGAAGATATTTCGATAATTGGTTTTGCCGATGGAATTTTAGCATCAAGACGTTTATCGCCAAGTTTAACAACCGTAAGTCAACACGGAATTGAAATTGGAGAAGTAGCTGCAAAAAAACTAATCGAAAGACTCGAAGAATCTGAAGATGAAACTTCTGATTACGAAACCATCGTTATTAAGACGAAGTTGAAAGAACGAGAGTCTACTAGAAAAAAATAAGATTTAAAAAACCATCAGCTAAAACTGATGGTTTTTTATTTTAATTCTCCTGAATGAATTTTATTAAGTATACAAAAAGTATCACAAGAATAAGGGCAATTCTAAAAGACTTTTGTTGCTGAGCTTTTAATAGGTAACCATCTTTTTTCAATTCCCATGTAAATAGCAATTCAAACAAAGTGTGTCTTGGTTTTAGTATAAAATCTAAAATGTGATAGCTTTTGTTTGCCTTTTCTAATTTTTCTTGTTCTTCTTTTTCATTCGCTATTCGAATAGCATTTTCGATTTCAGATGTGTCAACATTTCTGTTAGTTAATTCGTATTTGGCAAGATAAATTGCATCCCTGTTCCATTTTTTTGGAGAACTAACAATGTTTAATAGTTCCTGCGTTGTTCGGGTTTTTATAGGAGGTTTAAAATTATCTATCATTAAGAGCTTATTTTTTTAAAATCTAAAATCTACAGTCAAAAATCTAAAATAAATTTAATGTGCCGCCAGCCAATCTGCACCCATGCCTAATTCCACATCCAAAGGAACGCTCATCATAAAAGCGTTTTCCATTTCGTGTTTAATCATGGGCTGGATTTTTTCTAGTTCGTCGTTGTGCACATCAAACACAAGCTCATCATGAACCTGAAGCAACATTTTAGATTTCCAGTTTTCTTCTGTTAGCTTTTTGTGAATGTTGATCATCGCAATTTTAATAACATCGGCAGCACTTCCCTGAATTGGTGCGTTCACGGCATTTCGTTCAGCGGCACTTCTCACTACAGCATTTGCCGAGTTAATATCTTTTAAATAACGACGACGGCCTAAAATCGTTTGTACGTAACCTTTTTCGCGTGCATATTCAATTTGTTCACTGATATAAGATTTCAATCTTGGGTAAGTTTTGTAATAAGCTTCAATCAAAGCAGCACTTTCGCTTCGTGATAATGAAGTCTGGTTACTCAATCCGAAAGCAGAAACACCGTAAATAATTCCGAAGTTTACTGTTTTGGCATTGCTTCTTTGTTCACGCGTTACTTCTTCTAAAGCGACATTAAAAACTTTGGCAGCCGTTGCTTTATGAATATCTTCTCCATCCTGAAAAGCCTTAATCATATTTTCTTCACCACTTAAAGCAGCAATAATTCTTAATTCTATCTGAGAATAATCGGCAGAGATTAAAGTGTGGTTTTCATCGCGTGCAACGAATGCTTTACGAATCTGACGACCTCTTTCTGTACGAATCGGAATGTTTTGTAAGTTCGGATTGTTAGAACTCAAACGGCCTGTTGCGGCAACGGTTTGCATATAGTCCGTATGAACGCGTAACGTTTTCTTATCTACTTGTTCCGGCAAAGCCAAAATATAAGTGCTTTGTAATTTCACCATTTGGCGCCAATCCAGAATTTCTTTAATAATCGGATTGTCATTGGCCAAATACGTCAAAACATCTTCACCAGTCGCGTATTGTCCGGTTTTGGTTTTCTTTTGTTTCGCACCGCCAATTTTCATTTTATCAAATAAAATATCTCCTAATTGTTTTGGAGAAGCCAAATTGAATTTCTCGCCGGCAGTTTCGTAGATTTTTTGTTCCAATGATTTAATCTCAACCTCCATATCAGTTGACATCTGTTTTAAAAAATCAACATCCAAGCGAATTCCTTCAGTTTCCATAGCAGCCAAAACGCTTACTAACGGAATCTCAATTTCGTCAAATAATTTTTTAGTTTCGGTTTTATCTAATTCGGTTGTGAAGATTTCTTTTAATTGAAAAGTAACATCGGCATCTTCGGCGGCATATTCTTTAATATCTTCAAGGGCAACATCGCGCATCGTAATTTGATTTTTGCCTTTTTTACCAATTAAAGTTTCAATTGATTTTGGAGAATATTTCAAATAGGTTTCAGATAAAATATCCATATTATGACGCATATCCGGATTGATCAGATAATGTGCAATCATCGTGTCAAAAAGTTTTCCTTTTACATTAATACCATAATTAGAAAGGATTTTTAAATCGTATTTTAAATTCTGACCTATTTTTTCGATATTTTCATTCTCAAAAAACGGTCTGAATTTTTCAATTAAAACCTGAGCTTCTTCCTGACTTTCCGGAAACGGTACGTAAAATCCTTTTCCTTTTTCGTAAGAGAAAGCAATTCCTACTAACTCAGCATGTAAGGCATCTAAACCAGTAGTTTCGGTATCAAAACAAACTTCAGTTTGGTTTTGTAAATTTTGCAAAAGCAATTTTATTCCTAAATCACCCTGAATAAGCTGGTAGGAGTGAGGTGTGTTTTCTAAAGTATTGTAAAAAGAAGTTCTTTCGGTTTCTGTTCCTTCATCTGAACTTCCTCCGCCAAAAAGATCAAACTGATCGTCATTTTTAGGTTGTGGTTTTTTGTATAATTTGGCATCCGAAGGTGCTGTTGGCGCAGAAGCTGCTAATTCATTTCCGCCACCAATTTTAAATAAATTATCAAATTGTTCCGCCATTCTTCTGAATTCTAATTCCTGAAAAATAGCATCCGTTTTTTCGATATCAGGACGAGAAAGTTCGTAATCATCTTCATTAAAAGTAACATCGCAATCACAAATAATCGTCGCCAGTTTTTTAGATAAAATTCCTTTTTCTTTATTGGCTTCTATGTTTTCTTTCATTTTACCTTTCAGTAAATGCGTGTTGTCCAAAAGGTTTTCCATTGTACCAAATTCTTTCAAAAACTTTTTGGCTGTAACTTCTCCAACACCTGGCAATCCTGGAATATTATCGACAGCATCTCCCATCATTCCAAGAAAATCGATAACCTGATCTGGTCTTTCGATTTCAAATTTTGCCAAAACTTCAGGAACGCCCCAAATTTCAATTCCGTTACCCATACGGGCTGGTTTGTACATGAAGATGTTTTCAGAAACTAATTGAGCAAAATCCTTATCAGGAGTTACCATATAAACTTTATAGTTCTCTTTTTCGGCTTGTTTGGCAATTGTCCCAATCAAATCATCGGCTTCACAACCTTCTATTTCAATAATCGGAATGTGCATTGCTCTTAATAATTCCTGAATATAAGGAACAGCAATTTTAATCGCCTCTGGAGTAGCGTCACGATTGGCTTTGTATTCGACAAACATTTCTGTTCTCACATGACTTCCGCCTTTATCAAAAGCTACAGCCAAATGATCTGGTTTTTCACGTTTTATAACATCCAAAAGCGAGTTCATGAATCCCATGATCGCTGATGTATCCATTCCTTTTGAATTAATTCGCGGGTTTTTTATAAAAGCATAATAACCACGAAAAATTAGCGCGTACGCATCGAGAAGAAAAAGACGTTTTTGAGTTGACATAAAAAAAATATTAGTCTGTAAAAATAAACAATTGGGTTTTAAAAATGATTCGGTTCTTGAAATTTGTTTTAAACCATATAAGTAATATAAGCTCATTTCAATAGAGGCATACTATAGAGGCGCACAGCAGTGCGTCTCGTTTGTGATGATAAAATTAAATGAGCTTATATTACTTATATGGTGGAAAATACACAAAACGTTAATGTCAAGTTAAAGTATTTTTCTGAGCGATTTCTTCATTTAACCTTCATTTTACGAGAGTACATTTGATCTGTAAAATAAAAGGTATTAATTTAAAACTTAGAAATCATGAGAAATTTATTAATGTTATTAGTAGCAGTTTTAGGAACAAGTGTAATGGTACATGCATTTCCGCCTGCTGTAAAAGTTGGACCTGCAAAAGAAGTGAAAGAACTTCCTGCAAAAGAAGTAAAAGCGACAAAACACCCAAAACACAAATCTGACAAAAAAGCAAAATCAGAAAAAGCTGAAGCTCCAAAAACAGAAACCGCAAAAGAAAAAAAATAAGGATTGCTTTTGATTTGTTTTCGAATTATGATGAAGGAGACAAAACAGGAATAATGGTTATGAAGAATGTGGTGGAAGAAAGCTGATGAAGTAATTTATCAGCTTTTTTTGATTCAGTTAATTTTTTAATAATTCGCAACAGGACTTTTTTTAATTGCTTAAATTTAGTTGCGCTTAAACGCTGTTTTATGAATGTTTTAATTGTTGAAGATAATAAGGAACTTGCTGTAGAGGTTTATGATTTTTTGTGTAATGTTGGTTACATATGCAAAATAGCCAACAATTGCAGCGATGCTCTCGAAGAATTTAGCAGTAACGATTTTGATGCGATGCTGCTCGATCTTGGTTTGCCTGACGGAGATGGTTTTGAAATTTTGAAAACCATCCGTAAAACCAAATCAAAAATGGCAGTAATTGTTTTGACAGCTCGTGGTGAACTTGATGACAGAATTAATGGATTGCATTTGGGTGCTGATGATTATCTGACAAAACCTTTTGCTTTGACAGAATTGAGTGCCAGATTATTTGCTGTTATTCGAAGAATTCATGGTTTTACCTTGAACAATTTAGAAGTTCACGGATTCCTTTTACAGCTTCAGGATTATAAAGTGAGTTATGATGAAGTTCCAATTAATTTAACCAAAAAGGAATTTGACATTTTTCAATATCTTGTTTTGAATAAAAACAGGGTAATTACACGATTACAGCTTACGGAGCATATTTGGGGAGATATTCTGGAAGTTAATTCAGATTCAAATTTTATAGATGTCCATGTTCGAAATCTCCGAAAAAAATTAGATAAACACACCGCAATAGATTGGTTTGAAACTGTTAGAAACGTAGGATATCGCATTAATGAATAAATAATTATTGTGAAGATAAAGCATCAATTGGCCATTTTTAATGTACTGACAAGATTGTTGGTGATTTTGATTTTATGGCTGATGCTGCCAATTTTGGTCGAAAATGTTGTTTACAGGCATATCAATAATGGTTTGGTGGAGAAAAAGAAAAAATTCATTGACAATCTCAATCAGGAAGAGATTAATGATTTTATCCAAAATGCCAGTGATTCTACCGAAACATATTCGCAATTTTCAACACTGCACAGCGAATTTTTAGTGCTTTCGAAGATTTCAGGAAAACCAAATGAGAAAAAAACAACTTTCAGTAATGACTTCAGGACTATTGAAGGTGAAGACAATGAATACCGAATCCTCCAATATCAATTTACATATCAAAATCAAGGATATCAATTAGAAATTGGAAGCAGTTTAAGTGAGGTTAATGATCTTACATTTATTATTAGGTTGTTTATTATTGTTGTACTGGTGGTCATTCTTTTGTTTACTTTTCTGGCAGATACATTTTATATCGAATATCTGCTTAAGCCGTTTTATAAAATTATTGATACTAAAATCAGACGTGTCAATGAACCGGAAGCTTTTGATCATACACCAATAAATGCAAGATCACGAGATTTTCGTGAGCTTGATTTGGTGTTAAATCAGATGATGGATCGAATTGCGGAACTTTTCAAAAAAGAAAAACAATTTATATCAAATGTTTCGCACGAACTTCTCACTCCAATTGCTTTGCTTAAAAACAAGTTCGAGAATTTGCTTCAAAATGATTCTTTAGATGATAATGCTGTGGATAAAATTGCAAGTTCTCTAAAAACATTAGATATGCTGAAGAAAATCATCAATAATTTATTGTTGATTTCCAGAATCGAAAACAATCAATATATGGCAAATGAAAATGTAAATTTTCAAGAGATTATAACCGATTTACAAGAAGATCTGCAGGACCGAATTGATGATAAGGGAATTCAGTTCTTAAATAATATGGAACATGATTTTATTTTTAAAGGAAATAAGACGCTGCTTCATATTCTGATTTATAATTTGGTAATCAATGCCATAAAATATAATAAACCAAATGGTAGTATTATAGGTGCAGATGGTTTTATCAACAATCAATATTTTATTTCAATAAAAGATTCGGGTATCGGGATGAATGATTCGCAAATCGAAAACATATTCAACAGATTTACACGAATTAGTTCAGATCAGGATGGTCAAGGGTTAGGGCTTGCGATAGCGGATAGTATTGCTGTTTTTCATCATATCAAAATTATAGTTAATTCTCAAATTAATGAAGGAACGACTTTTACATTGATGTTTCCGGAAACGGCAAAATATAATTAAAAGTTAATTTTTCCTGAAAGATTCAATCTTCATCTTGTCTTCATTTCACGATTATATCTTTGAGGTATAATAAATGAAATAATAACAATCATAAAAACTTGAATCATGAAAAAATTAGTAATGTTAGCAGTAGCTGTTTTAGGAACAACTGCAATGGTAAGCGCTCAAACAACTCCAGCTCAAACAACTCCGGTAAAAGAAGCTAAAGCTCCTAAAAAAGACAAAAAAGCAGACACAAAAGCTAAAAAAGCAGAAGCTAAGCCAGCAGCGGAAAAAGCTCAAAAATAATATAGCATAAGTTTCTTCGTAGACTTTGTTGTGGATTAAAAGGTTTTAAAAAATTTGGTAGGAGAAAAGCTGGCGGAGAAATCGGTCAGCTTTTTTTGCTTTATCATAAAGTCACAAGTCAAATGTCATAAATTTTTTAAAGTCCCATACTTACTGACTTGTGCTCATTTTTATTTTCACCTTAAAGTGTACTCAAAAGCGTGTAAAGTCAATATTGACAAAGTCTTTTGGCTTTGTCCCGTCCCGAAGCTTCAGGATCGGGATTGACTTGCGACTATTGGGTATTATTTGAGTTAAATTTTTTATAATAAAAAGCAATAGAATTTTCATTCTTTGTTACTTTGCTTAAAACATATAACTAATGATCCTTCGTTTTGTAATTCTCTGTACCTTTTTCTTATTTATTGAGTTTTATTCTTATCAAGCCTTCCGAACCTTAATCAAATTAAGATGGGTTTTGATCAGTTATCAGGTTATAAGTTTACTGCTGCTGATTTTTATCATTTATTCTTTTTCGCAAGTAGATCGTTCTGTGGGGCAGACAAAGCAATTCATGTTTACCACTGGTTTGATGTTAATGATTTATGTGCCGAAAATTGTGCTTACTCTTGTAATGTTTGGGGAAGATATTTTCAGAATTGGAGCAAGTATTTTGAATTATTTCATTTATAATACGCCAAGAAAAGAAATGATGCCAGACAGACGAAAGTTTATTAGTCAAATCGCGTTAGGTTTGGCAGCTGTACCATTTTTGTCTCTGATTTACGGAATTTTTGAAGGAAAATATAATTTTAAAGTAATCAAACAAACGGTCTTTTTTCCTGACTTGCCAGATGCTTTTGACGGTTTTAGAATTACTCAGATTTCTGATGTTCACAGTGGCAGTTTTGATAATCCTGAAAAAATCAATTACGCAATAGATTTGATTAATGCCCAGGAAGCTGATATGATTTTGTTTACAGGAGATATCGTAAATACACATGCGAAGGAAATGCATCCGTGGCTGGAAACTTTTAATCGCATAAAAGATTATAAATACGGGAAATTTTCAGTTTTAGGGAATCATGATTATGGAGAATATGTTACCTGGCCATCTGAACAGAAAAAAGAAGAAAATTTTGAAGCAATCAAGAAACTTTATGGTCAAATTGGATTCAAATTAATGCTAAACGAACATACTTATATTCAGAAAGGTGAGGATAAAATTGCTTTGATCGGAGTTGAGAATTGGGGCGTTAACTTTAAAAAAGCCGGTGATCTAAATAAAGCATCTCAAGATGTTCATCAGAATGATTTTAAAGTTTTAATGAGCCACGACCCAAGTCATTGGGAAGCTGAAATTAAAAACCATCCTAAAAACTTTCATTTAACATTGGCAGGCCATACGCATGGAATGCAGTTTGGTATCGAAATCCCGGGATATTTTAAGTGGAGTCTTGCACAATATATTTACAAACAATGGGCTGGATTGTACGAAAATGTTGGTCGTTACGTTTATGTTAATCGTGGTTTTGGTTTTCATGCCTATCCGGGACGAGTTGGTATTATGCCTGAAATAACAGTCATTGAACTAAAAAAAGGCAACAATGTGGCTTAATTCGTTAAAAATGCTACATTTGTATTAATTATCTCTTTTTAATAGATTAAAAGAATTAAATTTTTGGTTTATGTCAAAATTTGGAGAACTTATAAATGCTCAAGTTCCAGTGTTAATAGACTTTTACACAGATTGGAACGAATCATCCGTATCAATGCATCCAGTTATCAAGGATGTAGCTGCGGCACTTGGCGATAAAGCTAAAGTGATAAAAATTGATGTAGATAAAAATCAGGAACTTGCTGAAGCCTTGCGTATAAAAGGTCTTCCGACTTTAATGATTTATAAGGAAGGGCAAATGATCTGGAGGCAATCAGGAGAACTGGATGCCAATACGATTATCGGAATTGTTCAGGATCAATTCAGTATCTAATTAAAAATTTCCTCTTAGTTGGTATTGTTTTAATGAATAATATCAAACTTATATCCGTTTTCTTTTAAAAAATGTAAAGTTTTAGGTAACGCAAATTTTAAGTTTTGCGATGCTTTAATACTGTCATGAAATACAATCACACTTCCTGATTTCACATTTTTAGTTACATTTTCAAGACATTTTTCAGGAGTTATACTCTGATCGAAATCGGCACTCAAAACATCCCACATTACTATTTTGTAACCTAAATTTCGCAATATTTTAGATTGCTGTTTTTTAATTTTCCCGTAAGGAGGACGAAATAATAGGGTTTCAGTGCTTTTTTCTTCGGCTAAAATACTGGCACAATTTATTACATTTTCGATATATTCGTCATTTTGACTTTTCCATCCATTAATGTGATTCATGGTGTGATTGCCAATACAATGCCCTTCAGTAATTACTTTTTTAAATAATGAAAAGTTAGTTTTGATATTCTTTCCAATACAAAAGAAAGTAGCTTTTGCGTCAAATTTTTTCAATTCTGATAAAACCCAGTCTGTAATTTCAGGAGTTGGCCCATCATCAAATGTGAGGTATATTTTCTTTTCATTGTTTGGAATGTCCCAACAATATTTAGAAAACACCGTTTTTATGAATGAATTTGTTTTTACCCAATAAAAGCTCATGATGAGATAATTTTAGAGATATGTAAAAATAAAAAATGCAACGCTATTTAACTATAGGCGTTGCATTTTTTTAATCAGTATATTTTTCGTATTTTATTCTTTTTCTCTTCCAAAACGTTCGAAAACATTTACATAAGTATTAAAAGTGACTTTATGCTTTTCATAAAATGCTTTGTCTTTATTGTGTTCCATAACCTGTAAAAGGCTTCTGTAGCGTTCGATATCAGTAATAATATCCATTGCTAAATCGGTTTGGTCTCCTGGCGTCAGTGTTGCGTAATAATTTAGGTTCTCTTTATACTTTTGAACTAGTTTATTAAGCAGATCATGAGCTTTAGCAGTTTCTCCGACTTTGTAATAGTTATCTGCAAATGGTTCAACTAGTGAATAGTATCCAAATTTATCCACAGGTAATTTGGTCATTGCCAAATTGATAATATTTTTTGCTTTGTCTATTTTACCTTCAGCAATCAATTCCTGTGTTAAGCGAGATAAATTAGTGCGGTATGTAATGCTGTTTCTTCTGGTTTCAGGATCGTGGTATATTTTATTACTATCACTATTGCCCCAATCCCATTTCATTACAATATCATACATTTTATCGGCGTCAATTTGTCCCATATCCATTGGTCCGCCATCTTTTGATGGAACGTTTTTAATTGGAACTAATTTATACACCATTCCGTCTAATTGTAAATAATCTTTTAGCCATAAATAATCTTCATCGTCAAAAGCACCACCACTAAAATAAATTGGTCTTTTCCAGTTGTTATTGGCTAAAATATCAAGCATCATTAAACGATTTTTATAGATCGCACTTCCTTTGATGTCAATATCTATGTACGGAACGATAGAATCGTTGTATTTAGGGTTGACAACTTTGTTTTTGATGATTAGATTTTTATCAACTGGGACTCTAATCTTATTAGTTGGATAAAAATGGATCGTTTGTCCGTTTTGTAAACCTACTGTCGATTTCGGGTTTTTAATAAAACTAATAAAGTCATTAATGTTCCAGCGAGTATCTATTTTCTGAATGTAAGCAACGTAGTCCAATTTGTCCCCTACATATTCATCATGTTGGAATGATATTGGTAGTGGAGCAGATTCGTACGATTTTGCTTTCATCTGATCAATATACCAATCCGTCATAAATAGACTTGTATTTACAATTTTTACGTCTGTCCTGATACCTTCGATCTCTTGCGCATACCATAGGGGAAAAGTATCATTATCGCCAATGGTAAACAGGATAGCATTTTTATCACATGAATTCAAATAGGCTTTTGCCATTGAAACCGCAGTATATCTATTGGATCTGTCGTGATCATCCCAGTTTTGAGATGCCATTAAAATTGGGGCAGCTAAAAAACTTGCCGCAATAATAACTGGTCCTGCAATTTTTGGAGCAATATATTTCTGAATGCTTTCATATAATGAATAAACTCCAAATCCTATCCAGATGGCAAATACATAAAATGAACCCACAAGTGCATAATCTCTTTCACGAGGCTCAAAAGGTCTTTCGTTCAGGTAGATTTTTAATGCAATTCCAGTAAATAAAAATAACGCTAAAAGCACATAAAAGCTTTTAAGGTCTTTGTTTGCATGATACATTAAGCCAATAAGTCCTAGAATAAACGGCAAGAAAAAGTAAACATTTCTTCCTTTGTTGTTTAAAACATCACTAGGTAAATTATCCTGAGATCCCAAGTGTAACGAATCAAGAGCTTTGATTCCGCTGATCCAGTTTCCATCTAAATTATCGTATTTACCTTGTTCGTCACTTTGACGTCCAACGAAATTCCACATTAAATATCTCCAGTACATGTATCCAAATTGATATTCGAACATAAAGCTGAAATTATCTACAGTTGTAGGTTTTTCGATAATTAAATAGTCGCTGTAGCTTCTTAAAAACTTAACGTAACCTTCGTTGTCAATTTGTTTTTGAGCATAAGCTGTTCTGAATTCAGAAATTGTTTTTTCAACTTCATTACGAATCTGAGCAATAGCTTTGTTGTATTCTTCTTCGCTTAGCTGTGCTGGATCGATTCCGTATTTTCCTAATTCCTGCTCATAATCATACTCAGGATTTATTCTGAATTTTGGAGGATTTGTAAAATTGATGTAATTCTGAATATGGTTTGTTTCGGTACTCCACATTCTTGGCAGAATCGTTTTTTGATTGTCGTCAGAGTTTTGTTCTGCGTTTTTGTAGTTATTGGTAATGATATATTTACCAGTTTTATAATCTCTTTCGTAGTTTGGTTTTTTATCCAAATAAGGTGTTTTTGCATCAAGACCGGCAAAAACTTCTGTGTACTGAGGACCGTAGAACAATGGGTTTACACCATATTGTTCACGATTATAATATGCTAGGACTTCAGTTGCATCAGATGGTTTGTTTTCGTTGATTACGGTGTTTGCGTTAGCACGAACAGGCAGCATTATCCAGGTTGAAAAACCAATTAGAATGAATAAAATACAAAGTATAATAGTATTGTAGAAAACCAATCCTTTTTGTTTTGTGTATTTCAATCCAAAATAAAAGAAAGCGATAAAAATTAAACCAACAAAAATAGTTCCTGAATTAAAAGGCAATCCCATGCTGTTCACCATGAAAACTTCAGTTTTACCAAAGAATGCCATAGTTAAAGGTAAAAGCAATTTGAAGATAAATAATAAAATCGCAATTACTACTGCATTTGCAATGATGAAATTTTTGATGGTAACTTTCTCATAGTGTTTAAAATAGTATAAGAAACCAATTGCGGGAATTGTCAATAATGCCATGAAGTGAACTCCAAATGAAAGTCCGACAACAAGCGAAATGATTAATAACCATTTATTTCCTTTTGGTTGATCCATGTCCTGTTCCCAACGAAGACCAAGCCAAAAAAGCAATGCAATTAATAGTGAGGCCATTGCGTAAACTTCGGCTTCAACAGCATTAAACCAAAAACTGTCTGAGAAAGTATAGGCTAAAGCACCAACAAAAGAACTTCCTAAAATAACAATTGAATTATTTTGATCAATTTCGGCAAAACGAGCGACGATTTTTTTCAAAATCATAGAGGATGACCAAAACATAAATAGAATAGTAAAGGCACTTGAAAAAACAGACATCATATTTACCATTAATGCGATGTGCTGATTATCTATAGCAAACATTGCAAAAAAGGCGCCCATCATCTGGAATAAAGGCGCTCCCGGAGGGTGACCAACTTCTAGTTTAGCGGCTGTTGCGATATATTCGCCGCAATCCCAAAAGCTCATGGTAGGTTCAACAGTTAGTGTATAGGTAATTAGAGCGATTGCAAATGCAAACCAACCAATAATTGTATTCCATTTATTGAAATTGAATTGTGCCATATTTAGGTGTTAAAATTTTGTTTGTTTTTTGTTCTACAAAGAAAATGTTTTTTTGTTTAAAGAAACGAGCATTAACATAAAATTCTGCAAAACTATTTGATAAAAGTAACGTGTTGTTTGTGAAATACTTGCGGAATAAGTAAGGGTTTTAGAGGAAAAAAAATGAGGGAAAAAGATTTTTTTTAGCAAAAAAGTTTGCGTAAACTAAAAAAAGCTTTAAATTTGCACTCGCTTAACAGCATTGCTGGTCTATGGTGTAATGGTAACACAACTGTTTTTGGTGCAGTCTTTCTAGGTTCGAGTCCTAGTAGACCAACATGAAAGCCTCTCAATCGAGAGGCTTTTTTTATGTCCTAATTTTTCTGGATAATTTTAATTTTTTTTGCGATTCAGTATTAAAGGGAGGATTGGTAGAACAAAGATGAGGCAAGGAAACGTATGGGATGATCGGATTGTGGTTTACAAAAAAAAATAAATGCAAGAACAGGCTGATAAGCAATGTTTTGTGAATCTTTGTTGATGCTTCTGTTGAAAAAGTTTGCGCAAACTAAAAAAAGCTTTAAATTTGCACTCGCTTAACAGCGCTGCTGGTCTATGGTGTAATGGTAACACAACTGTTTTTGGTGCAGTCTTTCTAGGTTCGAGTCCTAGTAGACCAACGTAAAAGCCTCTCAATCGAGAGGCTTTTTTTATGCAATAAATTTAAGTGAATCCCGAAAGTGAAGGGAATTATTTAGATTTTTAACGTAATAACAGGTCTCACGGCGTGATTTACTAAGCCTTCGCTAATACTTCCGTTAAAGAAATGTGCAAAACCAGTTCGGCCGTGTGTACACATTCCGATAATATCTGCGTTTATGCTGTTTGCAAAATTGATAATTCCTTTTTCAATATTAGTGTCGTTGTAGATGTGGGTGGTGTAATCGCTTATGTTAAATTCAGTTATGAATTCATTCATGGCTTTTTCAATTACGTGAGTTGGTTTAAAGCTATTGGGTGTACAGATTGTAACCAGATGTATTTTTGATTCAAAAAATTTAGTGAAGTTTAATAGTTTTTCGAATGGTTTTTTGGTTTCCTCAGAAAAATCCGATGCAAAAACAATGTTGTTTATTTTAAAACTTGAAATTTCTTTTTTAATAACTAAAACTGGGATTTCCGAATTTCTAACAACTTTTTCGGTATTAGAGCCAATTAATAATTCTTCAACGCCAGAAGAGCCATGCGAGCCCATGATAATTAAGTCAACATCATAATCTTTGCTTACTTGTGTGATTCCATGAATTGGTTTATCTATTTTGACAATTTCTGTTACTGGAATTCCATCTAAATAGGGTCTTGATGAGATTTCGTCCAGCATTTCGTTTGCTTTTTTCATGAATAGCATTGTCTCTGGAATGCTTGTGCTGCCTAATATGGCATCGTTCATTTGGTGTGGGAGCTCAAGCAGGTGTAAAACGATTATTTCCGAATCATTTTTTTGGGCAATTTGGGCGGCAACTTTTAGGGCATCTTCAGCATGTTCTGAAAAGTCAGTAGGGACTAAAATTCGTTTCATAATTTTTTGAGGTTAAATTATTTGAAAAATCCGTTATTTTAATGCTTCCATAAAGATAAGAAATATTTTTAGAGCAATCTATTTATTTTGATTTATAAAAAAAACACTATATTTGCACCGTTATTTATTAAAATCTAAATAATGAGGGGACTAAGTGTCCCCTCTTTTTATAAAATTATGACATTTAAAGAAAAAGTAAACGGATTAATTGAAGAAGCTATTCTGGAAAAGCCATCAATCTTTTTGATTGACTTGTCTATTTCGGATTCTTTCAAAATTAGTGTTGGTTTAGACGGAGATAATGGAGTGGCGCTGCAGGATTGTATTGATGTTAGTCGTGCAATCGAGAATAATCTGGATCGTGAAGAGCAGGATTTTTCGCTTGAAGTAGCATCGGTGGGAGTAGGATCACCTCTGAAAATGACAAGGCAATACAAGAAAAATATTGGTAGAACATTGATTGTTACTACAAATACTGAAAAAATTGAAGCAGAATTAGTAGAAGCTAACGATGTTTTTATAATTTTGTCTTGGAAAGCAAGAGAACCGAAAAAAGTAGGAAAAGGAAAAGAAACAGTTCAAAAAGAGCAACAAATACCTTATACAGAAATTAAAGAGGCAATTGTTACAGTAACATTTTAATTAAAGAATTCGCATGGAAAATTTAGCATTAATCGATTCATTCTCAGAGTTTAAAGATAATAAACTTATTGATCGTGTAACGCTTATGGCAATTTTAGAGGACGTGTTTAGAAATGCATTAAAGAAAAAATACGGTTCTGATGATAACTTCGACATCATTATAAATCCTGATAAAGGAGATATGGAGATATGGAGAAGAAGAGTAATCGTTGCTGACGAAGATCTTGATTTTGAAAACGAAGAAATTACCTTGACTGAAGCAAGAATGATCGAAGCGGATTTTGAAATTGGTGAAGAAGTTTCTGAAGAGGTTAAATTAATTGACTTAGGAAGAAGAGCTATTTTGGCTTTGCGTCAAAACTTAATATCTAAAATTCACGAACACGATAATACAAATCTTTACAAGCAATTTAAAGATATTATCGGTGATATTTATACTGCCGAAGTGCACCATGTACGTCCTAGAGTAGTTATCTTAGTTGATGATGAAGGAAACGAAATTGTGCTTCCGAAAGAAAAACAAATTCCATCTGACTTTTTCCGTAAAGGAGATAATGTTCGTGGAATTATTGAAAGCGTTGAATTAAAAGGAAATAAACCTCAAATTATCATGTCTAGAACTTCTGAGAAGTTTTTAGAGAAATTGTTTGAACAAGAAATCCCTGAAGTATTTGACGGATTGATTACAGTTAAAAATGTAGTGCGTATTCCTGGTGAAAAAGCTAAAGTAGCGGTAGATTCTTATGATGACAGAATTGATCCTGTTGGAGCTTGTGTTGGTATGAAGGGATCTCGTATTCACGGAATTGTTCGTGAATTAGGAAACGAAAATATTGACGTTATCAATTATACAAGCAATATTCAATTGTTTATTACAAGAGCTTTAAGTCCTGCAAAAGTTTCTTCTATCAAAATTGATGAAGAAAATAAAAGAGCTGAAGTTTTCTTGAAATTAGAAGAAGTTTCTAAAGCAATTGGTAGAGGAGGTCACAATATTAAATTAGCGGGCCAGCTAACAGGTTACGAATTAGATGTTATTCGTGAAGGAGATGTTGCAGGAGCAACGGCTGATGAAGACGATGTTGAATTAACAGAGTTTTCAGATGAAATCGAAGACTGGGTAATTGAAGAATTTGCTAAAATAGGTTTGGATACTGCAAAAAGTATTTTAAAACAAGAAGTAGAAGATTTAGTAAGAAGAACGGATTTAGAAGAGGAAACTATTCTTGACGTTATGAAAATACTAAAAGAAGAGTTTGATAACTAATTATCTGCTCTAACAACACAACGAAAAAGGTAATAATAAAAAGGTTATATGTCTGAAGAGAGAGTAATAAGAATAAACAAGGTTTTAAGGGAATTAAATATTTCGTTAGAAAGAGCTGTTGATTATCTAAAAGATAAGGGAATTGCCATTGATGCAAATCCTAATGCGAAAATTTCTGATAGCGAATTTAATATCCTACAAAGCCAATTTGCGGGCGATAAGGGGAATAAGGAAGCTTCTAAAGAGGTAGGAGAAGAGAAAAGAAAAGAGAAAGAAGCATTACGTGTTGAACGTGAGAAAGAAATTGAGGACAAACGCAGACAAGACGAAGAGCGCCAAAAACAGCAAGAGATTATAAAAGCGAGAGCTGTAGTAACCGGACCTGTTCAAGTTGGTAAAATTGATTTAAATCCGAAGAAACCTGCAGCTGTTTCTACTCCTTCTGAGGAACCAGTTAAAACTGAAGAGCCAAAAGCAGTTGTTACTCCAACTCAACCAGAAGAACCTGTTCAAAAAGAAATTGTACAGCCTGAGCCAGTTGCTCCTGTAGTTTCTGAAGAGAAAAAGGTAGAAAAGCCAATTATTACTGAGAAAAAAGAAGTAAAAGCTGAAGCTCCTAAAGTAGCGCAAGAACCTGTTGTTTCAACTGACCCTGCAACTGCTGAGGAAACTATCACTACACAATATCAAAAATTATCAGGAACTACTTTAACTGGGCAAACAATTGATTTATCTCAATTTAACAAGCCTAAGAAAAAGAAAGAAGATCCAAAGATAACTCCTAATAAACCGGGAGCTCCAGGGGCTGGAAACAACGCTAATAAAAATAAGCGTAAAAGAATTGCTCCTAAGCCAGGAGCACCGGGTGCACCAAAACCTGCAACAGGTAATGCACCGGGAACTCCAAATCCTAATAAAATTACACCAAATACCGGTGGCGGAGGTTTTAATGCTAACAGAAGTGCAAGACCAGGTTTTGTAAAAGGAAACCGTCCTGCTATTGTTGCTAAAGTGGAGCCTACTGAAGAGGAAGTAAAAAATCAAATTAGAGAGACTCTTGAAAAACTTCAGGGTAAAGGTGGTAAATCTAAAGCTGCTAAATACAGAAGAGATAAAAGAGAAACACACCGTCAGAAATCTGATGATGAGCAAAGAGCGCTTGACGAAGGAAGTAAAACTATTAAAGTTACTGAGTTTGTTACTGTAGGTGAAATTGCAATTATGATGGATGTGCCGATTACTAAAGTAATTGGAACTTGTATGTCTCTTGGTATCATGGTTACCATGAACCAGCGTTTAGATGCTGAAACATTAACTATTGTAGCTGATGAGTTTGGTTACGAAGTTGAGTTTATCACAGTTGATATCGAAGAAGCTATCGAGGTAGTTGAAGATAAAGAAGAAGACTTAGTGGTTAGAGCGCCAATTGTTACTGTAATGGGTCACGTCGATCACGGTAAAACATCTTTACTGGATTATATCCGTAAAGAAAATGTTATCGCTGGTGAGTCTGGAGGTATTACACAGCATATTGGAGCATACGGCGTAACTTTAGATAATGGTCAAAAAATCGCATTCTTAGATACACCGGGTCACGAGGCGTTTACCGCGATGCGTGCACGTGGAGCTCAGGTTACCGATATTGCTATTATTGTTGTTGCTGCGGATGATGATATCATGCCACAAACAAAAGAAGCTATTTCTCACGCACAAGCTGCGGGAGTGCCAATTATATTTGCAATCAATAAAATTGATAAGCCAAATGCTAATGTTGAGAAAATCAAAGAGCGTTTAGCTAGCATGAATTTACTTGTAGAAGATTGGGGTGGAAAAATTCAGTCACATGATATTTCTGCAAAAGTTGGAACAGGTGTAAAAGAATTATTAGAGAAAGTATTATTGGAAGCAGAGATTTTAGATTTAAAATCAAATCCTAATAAAGCAGCTCAGGGAACTGTGGTTGAGGCTTTCTTAGATAAAGGAAAAGGATATGTTTCTACGATTTTAGTTCAACACGGAACTTTAAAAGTTGGAGATTATATGTTGGCTGGTAAGCATCATGGTAAAATTAAAGCCATGCATGATGAAAGAGGGCATATTGTTAAAGAAGCTGGTCCTTCGACTCCGGTATCTGTTTTAGGTCTTGATGGAGCTGCAACGGCAGGTGATAAATTCAACGTTTTTGAAGATGAGAAAGAAGCAAAACAAATTGCCTCTAAACGTTCTCAATTAATGCGTGAACAATCTGTACGTACACAACGTCATATTACACTTGATGAGATTGGTCGTCGTATCGCTCTTGGTCAGTTTAAAGAATTGAACGTAATTCTTAAAGGAGACGTTGATGGATCTGTTGAGGCATTATCAGATTCGTTCTCTAAACTTTCTACTGAAGAAATTCAAATTAATATTATCCATAAAGGTGTTGGTGCAATTACGGAGACTGACGTTATGTTGGCTTCTGCATCTGATGCAATCATTATCGGATTTAATGTTCGTCCTGCAGGAAATGCTAGACAACTTGCTGATAAAGAAGAAATCGATATCCGTTACTATTCTATTATCTACGCTGCTATCGATGACTTGAAAGATGCAATGGAAGGAATGTTAGCTCCTGAGATGAAAGAAGAAATTTTAGGAACAGCTGAAATTCGTGAGATTTTCAAAATTTCTAAAGTTGGTTCGATCGCTGGTTGTATGGTAATGGATGGTAAAATCATGAGATCTTCTAAAATTAGAGTTATCAGAGATGGAGTAGTAGTACATACAGGTGAACTTGTGGCATTAAAACGTTTCAAGGATGATGTTAAGGAAGTTTCTAAAGGTTACGATTGTGGTATTCAGATAAAAGGTTACAACGACATCGAAGAAAGAGATGTTATTGAGGCTTACCATGAAGTTGCAATTAAGAAAAAATTGAAATAATATTCAATAATTATATTTTAAAGTCCCAATGAAAATTGGGACTTTTTTATTTATTTTCGTCTCAGTTAATTTTGTTTTATCCCATGAAAAATTTCGTTTTTATATTCTTCTTCCTTATTTCTGTTTCTTATTCACAAAATGATTCTAAGTTTTTGATTTCTTTAGAAAGCTCAAATAATACACAAATCGAAGGCGATTTTTATATCAATAAAATTTATGATGGCAGACAAGTGAAAGGTAATATTGGAACAGTGCAAAGAAGTCTTTTTAATACTAAAGTTTTGGCTGATTTTAAAAAGCCCGTTGTTGAAGAATTAAGTGATTTTTTGAATGTCTGTTATCCAAAAACGGATAATAAGAAAGCAATCGATATTAGAATTGATGAGTTATATGTTTCTGAAGTTACCCAGTCTAATAAAGAAACGGGTTATGCAAATGTAGTTTTAGACATAATTGAAAATAGAAATGGTCAGGATATTATCGTAGGTAATTTTTCTTCAACTGTTGAAGGGAACGGGATAGATGTTACAAGTAAACATGGTCAGAGATTGATAGAGGCGATAAATAATTGTTTCAGGTTTTACAAGGAACTAAATGATGCTGATAAAATAAATATAATATTTGATCCTGAAAAAAAGATTGATGATGTAATGCCAAATGATATTAAAGAAGGGGTGTATGTGAATTATATGGATTTATTTGAAGGTAAATCATTAAATCTTGAAGCTTTTACCGTTACTAGTTACGATGGAAGAAAGTGTCTTCTAAATAATAAAACTGGAAAATTAGAAAATAGTTTTTACGGTTTCAATGATGGACAGAGTTTTTATATTAATTTGTTTCGTTTCTCTGTGGTTAAATTGTATGCAAAAACCGAAGTAATGGGAGATTATTATTTTATTGATTCGATTAAAACTAATTCTGTTGATTATGCTGCGATTGCAGTTTTGTATGGAGGAGGTCTCGCGTCCTTATTGTTTCCTGATTTGAATGAAACAGAAATTCCTTTGCTTTTAGATAGAGTGTCTGGTGTACCCGTGTTGTTGACTAATAAATATATGGTTAATTTGCTTTCTGCAAACAAAGAATTGTTGAAAGAGTACAGAAGAACATCCAGAGCAGCTGCGGATAAGAAAGTTTTTTATAAAAAGTATTTTAATTTTTGAAAAAAGAATGACCCTGTAAATCTTAAAAAAAAATGTTAATGCATAAAAAAAGCGAGATCTAAATCTCGCTTTTTTTATACGTTTTTCTTGTTTTTATTTACTTGGTTTTACTAAAAATACACTTTTATATCTTCTCTTTATTTCTGCCAAATTTCTTTCAGCTTCAATTCTGGTTTTAAAATTCCCAACAATAACTTTGTAATTTGGTGTATTGAAAATTATTGTACCATCAATATTGTTGTTCTCTTTTTTAAAATCGGATAATGTTTTTTTGGCTTCGTCGCTTTTGCCGCTGAAAATTTGAATTTTATAAGTGTCGTTTGTACTGATTGACGTGTTAATTTTGCGTTTATCATTCAATAACTGATCGAATTTTGGATCTTGGTTAAGTGTTAAATTTTGGTCTTGAGCATGAATGTTATAGGCTAATGTTAACATTGTGAATGTTAATAAAACTCTTTTTGAAGGGGTTAAAATTCTCATAATGTGATGGTTTTTATGCAAAAATAGTATTTAAAGTCTGTATGTAAAATTTTAATATTATTTAGAATTGATATAAATTGATATTTAAGAGTATTTTAAGGTTTTGAGAATAGTTCATAAGTCGTATTTTTGTGCAAGTTTTAAAAGAAGGTGTTCGGTTTTCTCTGATTTACTACAGAAAAAATCATACCAAAAATTAGTAGATAATTATTATACTATATGAAAAAGGTGGGTAACCATAATTCGATCTCAAGAAAATTGCTGCTTAGCTTATCGCTAACGCTGATTTTCTCCCTAACTTCATTTGCTCAAGATCCTGCTGCTGCTCCTGCGGCACCTGCAGCTGCTGCTCCTGCAGCAACATCAGGTGGTGATCCGGTAAAAGGGAAAGAACTTTTTAATGCAAATTGCGCTGCATGTCACAAATTAGATGCTAAATCAACAGGTCCTGCTTTAAGGGGTGTTGCTGATAAGCATGATATGGCTTGGATCTATAAGTGGGTACACAATAGTTCTGAAGTAATTAAATCAGGTGATCCTGTTGCTGTAAAACTTTTTGAAGAAAATAATAAGTCTGTAATGACTGCTTTTCCTCAATTAGCTGAAGCTGATATTGATAATATTATCGCTTATACTTCTGAAGTAAAAGCTGAGCCTGCTGCTGGCGCACCTGGTTCTGCTGCTCCTCCGGGAACAAAAGTTGAAGAAGGTGGAATTTCTAACAATATCATTTTAGGTGCTCTTGCTCTTGTGATGGCTATTTTAGTTGTCATGTTGGTAATGGTTAATAAAGTATTGACGAAAGTTGCTAGTAAAAATGGTATTGAGGTTGGTCCAAAAGAGACCAGATTGCCAATCTGGAAGGCTTTTGCTAAAAACCAATTTCTGGTATTGGTAACTTCTATATTCTTGTTGTTGGCAAGTGGTTATTTTGTGTATGCTTATTTGATGCAAGTTGGTGTTGATCAGAATTATGAGCCAATTCAGCCAATTCATTATTCTCACAAAATTCACGCTGGTGATAATGAGATCAATTGTAAATATTGTCACTCTGCTGCGCGTGTGAGTAAAAATGCGGGTATTCCTTCATTGAATGTTTGTATGAACTGTCATAAAAACATTTCTGAAGTTGCTGAATCTACTGCTACTCCTGAGTACAGTAAAGCTTTTTATGATGCTCAAATCCAGAAGTTATATGATGCTGTTGGTTGGGATAAAACTAAACAGGCTTATACTGGAAAAACACAGCCTGTAAAATGGGTTCGTATTCATAACTTGCCTGACTTTGTATATTTCAATCACTCTCAGCACGTAAATGTTGCCGGAGTTGAATGTCAAACTTGTCACGGTCCTGTGCAAGAATTTGAGATCATGAAGCAGTACTCTAAATTAACAATGGGATGGTGTGTTGATTGCCATAGAAAAACTGATGTTAAGATGGAAGGAAATGCATACTATGATAAAATTCATGCTGAACTTTCTAAAAAATACGGTGTAGAAAAATTGACTGCAGCGCAAATGGGAGGTTTAGAATGCGGTAAATGCCACTATTAATCGAATTATTAAGATTTTAATATTTATATACAATGTCATCAAACAAAAAATACTGGAAAAGTGTTGAGGAACTAGAGAATAGTTCTATTGTTGAGGCGCTTAGAAATAACGAATTCGTTGAAGAGATTCCTACAGAAGAATTCTTAGGGAATGCAGATGCTTTAGCTCAATCTGGAACTTCACGTCGTGACTTTTTAAAGTACGTAGGGTTTAGTACTGCAGCTGTTACACTAGCTGCTTGCGAAGGTCCTGTTCACAAGTCTATCCCTTATGTGTTACAACCGGAACAAATCATTCCTGGTGTTGCAGATTATTATGCAACTACTGTTTTTGATGGTTTTGATTTTGCTAACTTATTAGTGAAAACTCGTGAGGGTCGTCCAATTAAAATTGATAACAATACTATTTCTGGAGCTAAATTTTCAGCCAATGCTAGAATTCATGCGTCTATATTATCATTATATGATAGCATGCGTTTGAAAGAGCCTAAATTGGAAGGAAAAAATAGTGGCTGGTCTGCTGTTGATTTAAAAATTAAATCAAGTCTTGCTGATGCAAAAGCAAAAGGTGGGCAAGTGATATTGTTGACTAATACTTTGGCGAGTCCATCTACTGAAAAATTAATTGGTGAATTCATTGCTAAAAACCCTAATGCAAAACATGTTGTTTATGATGCAGTTTCATCATCTGACGCATTAGATGCATTTGAAACGGTTTACGGTGAAAGAGCTTTAGTTGATTATGATTTCTCAAAAGCTTCTTTAATTGTTTCTGTTGGTGCTGATTTCTTAGGAGACTGGCAAGGTGGTGGATACGATGCTGGATATGCACAAGGACGTATTCCTCAAAACGGAAAAATGTCTCGTCACTTTCAGTTTGAATCAAATATGACATTATCTGGAGCTGCTGCTGATAAGCGTGTTCCAATGACTATTGCTGATCAAAAACAAGCTTTAGTTCAAATATATAATATAGTTGCAGGTGCTTCTATTGCAGTTACTTTAGATGGTAACTTTAAAGCAGAAGCTGTTAAAGCTGCCCAACAGTTAAAAGCTGCTGGTTCTAAAGGAGTTTTAGTTTCTGGGATTGAAGATAAAAATGCACAATTACTAGTTTTAGCTATCAATCAGATATTGGCTAGTGAAGCTTTTAATACTGCTGGTACAAGACAAATTAGAAAAGGTTCTAATGCGGTTGTATCTCAATTAATAAAAGATATGAATGCTGGTAGTGTTCATACTTTAATCATGAGTGGTGTCAATCCTGTTTATACATTAGCTGATTCAGCTTCTTTTGTATCTGGATTGAAAAAAGTAAAAACTTCAGTTGCTTTTTCTTTAAAAGAAGACGAAACTGCATCAATTACTACTATTGCTGCTCCAGCTCCTCATTACTTAGAATCTTGGGGGGATATTATGATTACAAAAGGTACTTATAGTTTGACTCAGCCAACTATTCGTCCTATATTCAATACAAAACAATTTCAAGACGTTTTATTATCATTAAATGGCGTTCCTGGAAATTTCTACGATTATCTTAAAGCTTCTTCAGCTGGGATTATTGCAGGTTCTTCTTGGAATAAAGTTTTACATGATGGTGTTTTTGTAATTGGTTCTACAGCTTTATCTGCTGGTTCTGTTGATTATGCTGCTGCTGCAAGTGCAGTTTCTAAATCAAGATCAGCTGGAAATTTCGAATTAGTATTATATACTAAAACGGGTATGGGTGATGGACAACAAGCAAACAATCCTTGGTTGCAAGAGTTTCCAGATCCAATCACACGAGTTTCTTGGGATAACTATGTTACAGTTTCGAATGCTGATGCTAAGAAACTTGGCTTAACTAACGAAATTGTGGCTAATGGTGGTTTGAATGGTAGTTATGCTACTATTACTACTGCTGATGGCGCTAAATTAGAAAATGTTCCAGTAATTGTTCAGCCAGGGCAAGCTATTGGTACAGTTGGTTTAGCTGTTGGTTATGGTCGTAAAGCGGCTTTAAAAGACGAAATGCAAGTAGGTTTAAATGCTTACGCTTTGTATAAAAACTTCAATAGTGTTCAATCTGTTTCTATTGCGAAAGCAAATGGAGTTCATGAGTTTGCTTGTGTACAGGGTCAGAAAACATTAATGGGTAGAGGAGATATTATTAAAGAAACTACTCTTGAAATCTTTAATACTAAAGATGCTGAACATTGGAACGAAAAACCAATGGTATCTTTAGATCACCAGGAAGTTGAAGCTACAACTGTCGATTTATGGGAATCATTTGATCGTACAACAGGGCATCACTTTAATCTTTCAATTGACTTAAATGCTTGTACTGGTTGTGGTGCATGTGTTATTGCTTGTCACGCTGAGAACAACGTTCCTGTTGTAGGTAAAGCGGAGGTAAGAAGAAGTCGTGATATGCACTGGTTGCGTATTGACAGATATTATTCTTCTGAAAGTACTTTTGAAGGAGATAATGAAAGAAAAGAAAATATTGCTGGTTTATCTAGTTCATTATCTACATTTAATGAAATGGAAAAAGCTGGAGATAATCCACAAGTTTCATTCCAACCAGTTATGTGCCAACACTGTAATCACGCACCATGTGAGACAGTATGTCCTGTAGCTGCTACATCTCACGGTCGTGAAGGTCAAAACCACATGGCATACAACAGATGTGTTGGTACTCGTTACTGTGCGAACAACTGTCCATATAAAGTACGTCGTTTCAACTGGTTCTTGTACAACAAAAACAGTGAATTCGATTACCATATGAATGACGATTTAGGACGTATGGTGTTAAACCCAGACGTAAACGTTCGTTCTCGTGGAGTTATGGAAAAATGTTCTATGTGTATTCAAATGACACAAGCAACTAAGTTAAAAGCTAAAAATGAAGGTCGCCCAGTTGCTGATGGTGAATTCCAAACAGCTTGTTCTAATGCTTGTTCTTCTGGAGCAATGATATTTGGTGATGTGAATGATACTGAAAGCAAAGTAGCCAAATTAGCGGCTGATGAAAGATCATATCACTTGTTAGAGCATGTAGGAACAAAACCTAATGTGGTTTACCATGTTAAAGTTAGAAATACTTAGTAAAATTATTAATTAGAAACAATATAAAGGATTATGTCGTCTCACTACGAAGCACCCATTAGAAAACCTTTAGTTATAGGTGATAAATCTTATCACGATGTAACAGTAGATGTAGCTGCACCTGTTGAGGGGCCTGCAAACAAACAATGGTGGATTGTATTTTCAATCGCATTAATAGCCTTCCTTTGGGGGTTAGGTTGTATCATTTACACCGTATCTACCGGTATCGGAACATGGGGATTAAATAAAACAGTTGGTTGGGCTTGGGATATCACGAACTTCGTTTGGTGGGTTGGTATTGGTCACGCTGGAACATTAATTTCTGCGGTATTATTACTTTTCCGTCAACGTTGGAGAATGGCGATTAACCGTTCTGCAGAAGCAATGACTATCTTCTCAGTAGTTCAAGCAGGTCTATTTCCAATTATTCACATGGGACGTCCATGGTTAGCATACTGGGTTTTACCTATTCCAAATCAATTTGGATCTTTATGGGTAAACTTTAACTCACCATTGCTTTGGGACGTATTCGCAATTTCAACGTATCTTTCAGTATCATTAGTTTTCTGGTGGACTGGTTTATTACCTGACTTTGCAATGCTACGTGATAGAGCGGTAACTCCTTTTACAAAAAGAGTTTATTCTATCCTAAGTTTCGGATGGAGCGGTAGAGCTAAAGATTGGCAGCGTTTTGAAGAAGTATCATTGGTATTAGCTGGTTTAGCTACTCCTCTTGTACTTTCTGTACACACGATTGTATCTATGGACTTTGCTACTTCTGTAATTCCAGGATGGCATACCACAATTTTCCCTCCATACTTCGTTGCTGGAGCGGTATTCTCTGGATTTGCAATGGTGAACACATTGTTGATCGTTATGAGAAAAGTTTCTAATCTTGAAGCATACATTACATTACAACATATCGAATTGATGAACATCATTATTATGATCACTGGTTCTATCGTTGGTGTAGCTTATATTACTGAGTTATTTGTAGCTTGGTATTCAGGAGTAGAGTATGAGCAATATGCTTTCTTAAACAGAGCTACCGGACCTTACTGGTGGGCATATTGGTCAATGATGACTTGTAACGTTTTTTCTCCACAATTTATGTGGTTCAAAAAATTAAGAACAAGTATCATGTTCTCTTTTATTATTTCGATTGTGGTAAACATCGGAATGTGGTTTGAAAGATTCGTAATTATTGTTACTTCTTTACATAGAGATTACCTTCCATCTTCTTGGACAATGTTCTCACCAACATTTGTTGATATTGGAATTTTCATCGGAACAATTGGTTTCTTCTTCGTATTGTTTTTATTATACTCAAGAACATTCCCTGTAATTGCTCAGGCAGAGGTAAAAACAATTTTGAAAGGAACAGGAGATAATTACATTAGAGAAAGAGCAAATAAAGATTCACATCATGAGTAATAAAGTAATATACGCCATTTATAATGACGATGATATTTTGATGGATGCAGTAAAGAAAACCAGAGCTGCTCATCATCATATTGAAGAGGTTTTTACTCCATTCCCAGTTCACGGATTGGATAAAGCTATGGGTTTAGCACCAACAAGATTAGCAATTTGTGCTTTTTTATATGGATGTGTTGGTATTTCTGTTGCAACAACAATGATGAGTTATATCATGATTCATGACTGGCCACAGGATATTGGTGGAAAACCAAGTTTTAGTTTCATTCAGAATATGCCATCATTTGTGCCAATTATGTTTGAGATGACTGTATTTTTCGCTGCCCACTTAATGGTAATCACTTTTTACATGAGAAGTAGATTATGGCCATTTAAGCAAGCTGAAAATCCTGATGTAAGAACAACAGATGACCATTTCTTAATGGAAGTTGCTGTAAACGATAACGAAGCGGAACTAGTTTCTTTTTTCGAAGGTACAGGAGCTGTTGAAGTTAAAGTAATTGAAAAGAATTAATTGTAGCTATGAAAAGGATATATAAAATAACACTTTTAGTTGGTATAACTATTTTAGTTTCATCTTGCCACAATAATTCGGCACCAAACTATCAGTACTTCCCTAATATGTATGAATCTGTAGGTTATGAAACGTACTCAGAAGCAAAGATATTTAAAGGTGGAAAAGAAGGACAGCTTCCTGTAGAAGGAACTATTAATAGAGGTTTTGAACCTTATGAATACGAAAATTCAACTGCTGGTTATGAATTGGCTAAAGCTAATTTAAAATCACCTTTAACTGAAGCGGATAGAAATTCTGGAAAAGGGAAAGAACTTTTCGAAATTTACTGTATTAGTTGTCATGGTGCAGCTGGAAACGGTAAAGGTAAATTGGTTGAAAGAGAGAAATTTCTTGGAGTACCTAGCTATAAAGACAGAGTAATTACTGAAGGAAGTATCTTTCACGTTGAAACTTATGGTTTAAATGCAATGGGTTCACATGCAAATCAATTAAGTGCCCACGAACGTTGGTTAGTTGCTGACTATGTTCTAAAACTAAAAAGCCAATTATAATTGTTGAACAAACTGATCGTAATAGATATGTATACATTTTCAAGTAAATTAAAAACTTTTTCTATCATCCTAATGGCCCTTGGTATATTAGGAATTGGATATGGTTTTTTAACTGCTCCTAAAAATATTGAAGAGGTAGAAACTCTTCTGAAAAAAGAAGCATCAGAGCACGGTGGGGGACATGGTGAGGCCGCTGCGGCACATCATGAAGAAAAAGCTGAAGCTGCACAACACGCAGAAACAGTTGAAGCAGTTCATCATGAAGAAGCAAAAGATGCAAATGTTGATGAGGCTGTAAGTAAAGATTCGGTTGTTGCTAATGAAGATACTACTCATGTAGTAAAAGCTGAAGAAGCGCACGAAACTAAAGCTGCAGTTGTTCAAGATGCAAAAGAGGATAAACATGCTGAAGCTTCTGCTGAACATGATCCTAAAGCTCATGCTGAACATATTTTACATCAATTGCAAAACAAACCTTGGTCTGCTTTGTACGTTGCTTGTATTTTCTTTTTACTACTTTCTATGGGAGTTTTAGCATTTTATGCTATTCAACAAGTTGCTCAGGCAGGGTGGTCTCCGGTTTTGTTTAGAGTTATGCAGGGAATCACGGCTTATTTACCAGTAGCTTCTGTAATTTTCTTTATAATTTTAATTCTTTGCGGATTACATTTTAATCACATATTTGTTTGGTTAGGGGAAGGTGTTACGGATCCTACAAATGCTAATTACGATGAAATTATAGCTGGTAAAGCGGGTTATTTAAATTTCCCATTTTGGCTTGCTAGAGCGTTTGTATTTTTGTTAGGATGGAACTTATACCGTCATTTTTCAAGAAAAAATTGTTTAGCTCAAGACGAAGCTAATGATGATTTGAATTACAAAAAGAACTTTAAGTTATCTGCTGGATTCTTAGTATTCTTTATCGTATCTGAGTCAATTATGTCTTGGGATTGGATTATGTCATTTGACCCACACTGGTTCAGTACATTATTTGGATGGTATGTTTTTGCTTCTTTCTTTGTAAGTGGTATTACAACTATAGCTTTAGTTACAATATACTTAAAATCTAAAGGATATTTAGAATATGTAAATACAAGCCACATTCACGATTTAGCTAAATTTATGTTTGGTATTAGTGTTTTCTGGACTTATTTATGGTTCTCTCAATTCATGTTGATCTGGTATGCTAACATTCCGGAAGAGGTTACTTACTTCGTAACAAGAATTCAATTATACAATTTACCATTCTTTGGTGCAGTAGTTATGAACTTTGTGTTCCCATTATTAATATTAATCAATACTGACTTTAAACGTCTTAGCTGGGTTATTGTAATGGCTGGTACTGTTATCTTATTAGGTCATTATGTTGATTTCTTTAATATGATTATGCCTGGTACTGTTGGCGACAGATGGTTTATTGGTATTCCTGAAATTGCATCTATTCTTTTCTTCTTAGGTTTATTTATTTTTGTTGTATTTACTGCATTAACGAAAGCACCTCTGTTAGCAAAAAGAAATCCTTTCATTGAAGAAAGTAAACATTTTCATTATTAATATTTAAAGAAGTAAACAGATGACAAGTTTGTTGGTAATTATAGTTTTAGTTTTATTAGCAGTTGCATTGTGGCAATTGACCAAGATATTTGATCTTACACAAGTAGGATCTTCTTCGGACGATTCTCAGGTTGCATCAGATAATGATAATAATGTTCAGGGATATATTATGTTTGGCTTTTTAGCTTTCATCTATATATTTACTATTTACGGTTTACTAAAATGGGGTGGTTTAGCGCTTCATACTCCTGCTTCAGAGCATGGTCTTTTAGTAGATAATTTGATGAATATTACTTGGGTTTTAATTTTTGTAGTTCAATTTATTACGCAAGGTTTATTATACTGGTTTTCTTTTAAAAATAGAGGAAATAAAGATAAGAAGGCATTATTCTTTGCCGATAGCAATAAATTAGAAGCAATTTGGAGTATTATTCCATCTGTAGTTTTAGCTTGTTTAATTCTTTACGGATTGTACGCTTGGAACAACATTATGTTTGTTGATAAAGATGAAGATGTAATTGAAATTGAATTATATGCTCAACAATTTAAATGGACTGCAAGATATGCTGGACAGGATAATGTTTTAGGAAAAGCTAACGTTCGTTTAATCGAAGGTGTAAACACTTTAGGTGTTGATATGTCTGATCCTAATGCTCAGGATGATATTGTAGTTTCTGAATTACATATTCCAAAAGGTAAAAAAATACATTTCAAGATGCGTTCTCAAGACGTATTGCACTCAGCTTATATGCCTCACTTTAGAGCGCAAATGAACTGTGTTCCTGGAATGGTTACTGAATTTGCTTTTATTCCAACTTACACAACTTCTGAATACAGAGAGTTGCCATTTATGGTTGAAAAAGTGGCAAATATCAATAAACTAAGAGCTGAAAAAAGTGCTGAGTTAGTTGCTAAAGGAGGTACAGCTTTAGATCCTTATACATTTGATTATTTATTATTATGTAATAAAATTTGTGGAGCATCTCACTACAATATGCAAATGAAAGTGGTTGTTGATACTCCGGAAGATTATAAAAAATGGTTAAGCGAAAAAACAACTTTAGCACAGGATATAAAAGCAGCAGCTGCTGCTGAAAAACCTGCTGAAGGAGTTGAGCCTACTAAAGATAGTACTGCTAAGGATACTGTAAAAGCAGTTATTGATACTGTAAAAGCGGTTGTAGCTAAAGTTGCTATGAAATAATATTTATTAAGAAAATTTAAAGTACACATATATGTCAGCAGAAGCGCACGGTCACGATCACGGACACGATCACGAGCACGAACATCATCATAAAGACACGTTCATTACTAAATACATTTTTAGTATTGATCACAAAATGATTGCTAAGCAATATTTAATTACCGGTATCATTATGGGTATTATTGGTATTGCAATGTCTTTGCTTTTCAGAATGCAATTGGCTTGGCCAGAAGAGTCTTTTAAAATTTTTAATGTTTTATTAGGAGATAAATTTGCACCTGATGGTGTAATGGCAAATGATATTTATTTGGCTCTAGTTACAATTCACGGTACTATCATGGTATTCTTTGTACTGACGGCTGGTTTAAGTGGAACTTTTAGTAACTTACTTATTCCACTTCAAATTGGAGCAAGAGATATGGCATCTGGTTTTATGAATATGATTTCATATTGGTTGTTTTTCTTATCTGCTGTAGTAATGTTAAGTTCGTTATTTGTTGAGGCTGGACCAGCTTCTGCAGGTTGGACTATTTATCCTCCATTAAGTGCTTTACCACAGGCTATTCCAGGTTCTGGTACAGGGATGACTTTATGGTTAGTTTCAATGGCTATCTTTATTGCATCTTCTTTAATGGGATCTTTAAATTACATCGTTACTGTAATCAACTTAAGAACTAAAGGAATGTCTATGACTAGACTTCCACTTACAATCTGGACATTCTTTGTAACAGCTATTATTGGTGTTATTTCGTTTCCAGTATTATTATCAGCTGCATTATTATTGATTTTTGATAGAAGTTTTGGTACTTCATTCTTCTTATCTGATATTTATATTGCGGGAGAGGTTTTACACTACCAAGGTGGTTCTCCGGTTTTATTCGAACATTTATTCTGGTTCTTAGGACACCCTGAGGTATATATCGTAATATTACCAGCAATGGGTCTTGTTTCTGAGATTATGGCTACAAACTCTCGTAAACCAATCTTTGGATACAGAGCGATGATTATGTCAATTCTTGCGATTGCATTTTTATCTACTATTGTTTGGGGTCACCATATGTTTATTTCAGGTATGAATCCTTTCTTAGGATCTGTATTTACTTTTACTACTTTATTGATTGCAATTCCATCTGCTGTAAAAGCGTTCAACTGGATTACAACTTTATGGAAAGGTAACTTACAATTCAACCCTGCAATGTTATTCTCTATCGGAATGGTTTCTACTTTCATCACTGGAGGTTTAACCGGAATCATTTTAGGAGATAGTACTCTAGATATTAACGTTCACGATACTTACTTTGTAATTGCACACTTTCACTTAGTAATGGGTATCTCTGCACTTTACGGAATGTTTGCTGGTATTTACCACTGGTTCCCTAAAATGTACGGAAGAATGTTAAATAAAAACTTAGGTTATATTCACTTTTGGGTAACAGCAGTTTGTGCTTACGGAGTATTCTTCCCGATGCACTTTATTGGATTAGCTGGTTTGCCAAGACGTTATTATACAAATACAAACTTCCCATTATTTGATGATTTGCAAAATGTGAATGTTTTAATTACAACATTTGCTCTTATAGGGGGTGCGTTCCAATTAGTATTCTTATACAACTTCTTTAGTAGTATTTTCTACGGTAAGAAAGCTGTTCAGAATCCATGGAGATCAACGACATTAGAGTGGACAACTCCAGTAGAACATATCCACGGTAACTGGCCAGGTGAAATTCCTCATGTATACCGTTGGCCATATGACTACAGTAACCCAAATCATGATGTAGATTTTGTACCGCAAAATGTACCGATGAAAGAAGGTGAAGAAGTTTTACACCACTAAAAATATTTTAAAAAAGACTATCAGAAATGATAGTCTTTTTTGTTTTAGTTAAAGTTTTATTGGTTCAATTTTACTGTTTTACAAACTGATTACTTTGCATATCTTTGTGAGATGAATGAAAATTTAGATCCCACCACCAAGGGTTACAATCCAGAAGAGCTGGATCTTGAAAAAAGATTACGTCCGCTGTCATTTGATGATTTTGCCGGACAAGATCAGGTTTTAGAAAACCTGAAAGTTTTTGTTGCTGCTGCCAATCAACGTGGTGAAGCACTTGATCATACGCTTTTTCATGGACCTCCGGGATTAGGAAAAACTACTTTGGCTAATATTTTAGCTAACGAATTAGAAGTTGGAATTAAAATTACTTCTGGACCTGTTTTAGATAAACCTGGTGATTTAGCGGGTTTGCTAACTAATCTTGACGAAAGAGATGTTTTGTTTATTGATGAAATTCATCGTCTAAGTCCTATAGTTGAAGAATATTTATATTCTGCAATGGAGGATTTCAAAATTGATATCATGATTGAGTCAGGACCAAATGCCAGAACTGTTCAAATTAATTTAAATCCGTTTACTTTAATTGGCGCTACAACACGTTCCGGTTTATTGACCGCTCCTATGCGTGCCCGTTTTGGAATATCTTCACGTTTACAGTATTATACTACTGAACTTTTAACGAGTATTGTCGAAAGGAGTTCCTCTATACTTAAAATGCCAATTGCTCTTGACGCTGCCATTGAAATCGCAGGAAGAAGCCGAGGTACACCACGTATTGCCAATGCATTATTGCGTCGAGTTCGTGATTTTGCACAAATTAAAGGTAACGGAACTATCGATCTGGAAATTGCTCGTTATGCTTTAAAAGCGCTTAATGTGGATGCCCATGGCCTTGATGAAATGGATAACAAGATTTTATTGACCATTATAAATAAATTTAAAGGAGGTCCGGTTGGACTTTCAACTTTGGCTACTGCAGTTTCTGAAAGCAGCGAAACGATTGAGGAAGTATATGAACCCTTTTTAATTCAGGAAGGATTTATAATGCGTACACCTCGTGGAAGAGAAGTTACGGACAAAGCTTATAAACATTTAGGAAAAATAAACACCAATATTCAAGGCGGATTATTTTAATCTTTCATCATGTCTAGGAATATAAAATATATTTATCCAAACAAACTCTCCATCTTTAGATTCTTTATGGATTCAGAAGGAGTGCGCCGAAATCCTATTCCGTTTCATAAAAGATATTTTGATAAATTAGGGGATTCTTTTTCTCTTAAAATAGGTTTTTCAAAACATCTAATTCTATCGAGAGATAATGATATTGCTCAGCATATTTTATTGAAGAATCAGAAGAATTATCATAAATCTAAGTTTCAGTCGGTTTATCTTGCTAAATATCTTGGAAATGGTCTTTTAACGGTTGATGGTGATTTTTGGTTGAAACAAAGAAGATTAATTCAACCTGCATTTCATAAACAAAAAATGAATCAGCTGGTTGAAAACATGAATCAGACTATTGTTTCGGAATTGGATGATTTGTTAGAAGAAAAACCATTAGATCTTTTTCCGGTTATGAGCCAGTTGGCATTTAATGTTGTTGCTAAGTCTTTGTTTGAACTTTCAATTTCAGAAGAAAAATTACATCGGATTAAATTTATTTTAGAAGAAGTCCAAAATTTTTTAATTAAGGAAATTAGACTTCCTCATAAAGCCTTATGGTTCTCATTAAGTGGGCAGGTGAAAAAACATCTTGAATTAGCGGAAGAAAACAATCATATTATTCAGGAAATTATTGAATATAGACTCGCTTCTAAAATTGAAATTAATGATTTGCTTAATATGCTTTTGGAAACCAGATATGAAGATACTGGCGAAGGAATGTCATTAAAACAATTGATTGATGAAATAAAGATTCTTTTTATTGCCGGACATGAAACAACTGCCAATGCTTTAACTTTTACACTTTATCTCCTAGGTAAAAATCCGGAAATTCAACAAAAAGTTTTTGATGAGATTTTTACAATAGAATCTCAAACAGAAGATATAGTTGAACAGCTTCAGAAAATGACCTATACGAATGCTGTTTTAAATGAATCAATGCGCTTATATCCTCCTGCCTGGATCACGGACAGGCAAAATATGGAAGATGATTGTGTTGGAAATTACAATATAAAAAGTGGAACTCTGATTGGTGTTTCTTTTTATGAATTGCATCGTAATCCTAAATATTGGGAGAATCCGGAAGATTTTGATCCGGAACGATTTCTTGGGGAAAGAAAGAAACATTCAATGCAATATTTTTATCCTTTTGGAGCGGGTCCAAGAATGTGTATAGGGGCTGGATTTGCCATTTACGAAATGTGTCTGACTATTTCTCATGTTGTCAAAAAATATCATATTACATCTGCAAAAAATGAGATTCAGTTTAATCCCTTAATTACTTTAAAACCAGTAAGAGTAGAAGTTTCATTCTCAAAACGATGACAATCAATTCTAAAGAAACATATTCTAAATTCATCAAAGAAGAAGCAAAAAGGCTTGGTTTTCTTTCTTGTGGTATATCTAAAGCTGGATTTTTAGAAGAAGAAGCTCCTCGGTTGGAAAAATGGTTAAAGAATAATCATAACGGGCAAATGGCTTATATGGAAAATCATTTTGATAAGCGTTTAGATCCAACTTTATTGGTAGATGATTCAAAAAGTGTGGTTTCATTATTGCTGAATTATTACCCTGCGGAATCTCAAAATCAAGAAAGTTTCAAAATATCGAAATATGCCTATGGACAAGACTATCATTTTGTAATCAAAGAAAAATTAAAAGAATTTCTTCATTCGATTCAGGAAAATATTGGCGATGTTTCCGGACGTGCCTTTGTTGATTCAGCGCCAGTTTTAGATAAAGCCTGGGCTGCAAAAAGTGGTTTGGGCTGGATCGGTAAAAACAGTAACCTGCTAACTCAAAAAGTGGGTTCATTCTATTTTATTGCAGAACTTATTCTTGATTTGGAGTTAGAGTATGATTATGCAACGACAGATCATTGCGGTTCTTGTACGGCATGTATAGATGCTTGCCCTACGCAGGCAATTGTTGCCCCGTACGTGGTTGATGGCAGTAAATGCATCTCCTATTACACCATTGAACTTAAGGAAAATATTCCTTATGAAGTGAAAGGAAAGTTTGATGATTGGATGTTTGGCTGTGATACATGTCAGGATGTTTGTCCATGGAATAGATTCTCGAAAGCGCATTCCGAACCCTTGTTTAATCCCAATCCTGATTTACTCTCATTTTCCAAAAAGGATTGGGTCGATATTACAGAAGAAACTTTTCGGGCAGTTTTTAAAAATTCACCAATCAAAAGAACCAAATTTGAAGGTTTAAAACGCAATATTAAATTTTTAGAATAATTGCGTATAATCTCTTCTTTTTTTTTGTAGGAATCAATTATTTTGATAAATAAGTTCAAATCTAATGAAAATATCGTATCGATTTTGTATTACAGTTACTTATGAACTAAATTCGACTACTTTTCTTATTTTTTTACGGTTATTGTTTAATCATTCTATTTTGTTGTTTTTTGATTAACTCTAAAATATTTATTTAAAAAGAAAGAATTACACACCACTACTTAAATAATAGTACTAATACTTTTTTTGGAAGTTTCTTTTCGCCATTGATATTTTCTAAGTTGTTTTTTTATCTCTCAAAATAAAAAGATATATCCTTTAAAAAAAGCAATTTTATTTTGCGAAATGTACTCTGGGTAAATTTTCTTAATTGCCTTTTTTGAATAAAAATCATAACTCAAAAGTTAAACAAAATCAAAATTTAAAATTGTTATAAAACTGTGAGTTTTTGTATTCTTCTTTTGTAAGAAATAATTACACATTTCTTTATAATTACCTCAAAAGAATGGGGTATCTATAATTAATTGAGAAATTTCTTCTATTTTATTGCTAAATAATTATTTTAAGTCTCCTTTATTGTTCCTTTTAGCTGAATAAAAGTGCATTTCAACGATTTTACAGGTAGTTCGTCGACTAATGTAGCTAGTATTGAGGTGTTTATATATTTTCGCCCCACCAAAACTACGAAATTAACCTAAAAGACAAATTTGAGTCTTGAACCTATTGCCCCTATGGTCCAAATATTACATGATTTTAATAAAAATCCTAAGATTTTTATTTGTTTGTCAAAATCTATTCCTTGTTTTTTATCGTATATCATGTTTGTACTGAAAATCGAAATCGGTTTTTCGGCTGGTGTTATTTATATTCCCCAAATCCCTGTTGCCTATGCTTAATTTTACTTTTCGGAAGTTTAATTCATTTAAACTAATATTTATTGTTTTATTATTGTTTGCTACCACTCAAACAAGGGCACAATTTCCTTTTTTTCAATCTTTTAAAAATAATACAGCACCAGGTCTTCAATTTGGAGGATCACCTGTGGCATTTTTAACAGGCGGAGCTGGACTAAAAAATGGTTACAACGATCCAATTGGTTCAGGATATCTGAGGTTGACGAACAGTGATGGAAATCAAAAGGGAATTACCTGGTCAGATACTTATGCATTTCCGTCAGCCTATGGCATGACTATTTCATTTGAATATTATACACATGGCGGAAATGGTGCCGATGGTATAGCTTTTATATTATTTGATGCAACGGCATCTCCCGTAACGGCTGGAGCATTTGGAGGTTCTCTGGGTTATGCACAAAGAAACTCAGAAGAGGGGTTTTCTAAAGGATATTTAGGAATTGGTATTGATGAATATGGTAATTTTTCTGCTAATAATGAAGGGAAATCTGGCGGAGTGGCTGTCCGCTCAAGTAATGTTACATTGAGAGGAAAGGGGACAGGACTTGTAGGTTATCCATATCTAACTTCCGTTCAGACTACAGCTTTAGCAAGTCCTTTTAACGTGGCAGGTGGCGACAGAACAGCAACAGATATTACTAAAGCTGGTTTCAGAAAAATGGAAGTGGTTTTACGACCACGTTCAGGAGGGGGCTTCTTTATAGATGTTTACTTAACCCATGGTAGTGTCAGGGATTTAATTATTAATAATTATGAATATTCTACAGTTTCGCCATCGAATTTAAAATTTGCAATTTCTTCCTCAACAGGGGGGTCTAATAATTTTCATGAGATACGTAATTTGAATATTACGGTAGACCCAAATACACTTCTAACACCGGTAGCTTCTGCAGATTCTTTTTCAGGATGTGTTGGTTTAGCGGCGACTTCGGGGGATATAACAGCCAATGATAACGGGACAGTTAATACTTTAGGAACAATAAATAAATCAACTGTTGATTTAGATGTTCTAACTCCAGGAATTCAAACTTCAAAAACGTTAGTAGGTCAGGGAACATTTACTTATAATTCGACCACAGCTAGCGTTACTTTTACTCCAATCAATAATACTATCGTTGGTCCGGTTGAAATAGACTATACTTTTAATGATTCATACGGAAAAACATCAAGTAGCTCTAAAATAAAATATACTGCTTACACTCCAATTTCAGACAATGTTATCGCCGCACCCTCACAAGCAATTTTTTGTTCAGGCTCGGCTAATCCGGATATTATTAATGGTTTAGCAGCAACTGGAGGTACAATTAATCCTTTAATTTATCAGTGGGAAAGCAGTTCAGATAATATAACTTTTAGTCCTATTTCGGGAGCAACTAATGTAAATTATGATCCGCCTTTATTGAGTACGACCACTTATTATAGAAGAATTGTAACTTCTGCAGCTTGTAGTAATACTAGTAATGTGGTTGCTATAATTTTTGGACAAGCAAGCACACCAACAGCGACATCAGCCACTACAGTAACTTGTGATGGTTTTACAGCAAATTGGAAAACAGTTTCAAACGCGCAATCTTATGGGCTGTTTGTTTCCAAGAATTCTGATTTTTCTACTCATGAGGGTAATTATGATGGTAGAAATTTAACGACTGCTACTTCCTATTCAATTACAGGTTTGACTACAGGAACTACATATTATTATAAGGTTGTAGCAATAAATACATGTGGTTCCAGTGCTATTTCTTCAAATGCAATAACGGTTCTGGTGGGTTCGGGATCGGTGCCCGGATCAGTATCATCTCCACAAACAATTTGTTCTGGAACTTCGCCTGCAGACCTTACTTTAAGCGGATATGCGGGTACGATCCAATGGCAATCATCAGCAAATAACAGTACCTTCAATGATATATCAGGAGCAACAGGGCCAACTTTGACAAGTGTACAAATGGGAGTACTTACTGCGAATACTTATTATAGAGCAAGTGTTAGTAGCGGTGCTTGTCCAGCAACAAATTCGCCTTCGATTTTAGTAACTATAAATCCTAATCCAACATTAGGAAGTGCTGCACAAGCTGCTACAGTATGTTCAGGTTCTACAGCAAGAATAAATTTAACCGGTTTATTGACGAGTAGTACTTTTACAATTTCATATTCTATTGATGGAGTTTCACAAATACCTATTTCTGGAATTTCTTCGGATGCAACAGGAGCAGTAGGATTTGATTCGGCTGTCCTCCCTTCATCCGCTAATGGAAAGATTTTAAAAATAACAGGTATCACAATAACAAGCGCTACTCCAAATTGTAATAGTATTGTTAATAAAGATGTTACATTGAGTGTTAATTCTCCTTCAGTAGGAGGTAATATTGCATCGGTAGCATCAATATGTGCAGGAACTTCTCCTGCAAATTTAGTTCTTAATGGTAATACAGGAACAGTTGTAAAATGGCAGAAAGCAAGTGATGTGGCATTCTCAACTCCAGTGGACATTGCGGGTACATCAACAACATTACTTGGGTCAACGATTGGAAATCTTACTGCAAATACCTATTTCAGAGCAATTGTTAAGAATGGGATATGTTCAGCAGAATTCTCCGGATCAGTTTTGGTTACAGTAAATTCATTACCTGTAGCACTTTCATTAACAGGAAGTACAATTTGTACATTACCTGGAGGAAATGGCAAAATTACTTCTACGACATCGGTAAGCGGAATTACTTACCAATTATATAATTCTTCTAATATTGCAGTTCAAACAGCAAAAGCAGGTACAGGATCAGCCTTAAGCTGGACAGGTCTTTCAGCTGGGAATGGTTATTATGTGATAGGGACCAATACATCAACTACTTGTTCATCTCCGAGTAATATAGTTGATGTTGTAAATGATACCCAAAAGCCAACAATTGCTTGTCCTTCAAATGTTACGGCAATTGCCGATGCCAATTCATGCGCTGCGACAGGAGTTGTCTTGGGAACGCCTACAACTTCAGATAACTGTAGTGGAACAGTAACAGTTACCAATAATGCACCGTCAAGTTTTCCAATCGGGGTTACCACAGTAACCTGGACCGCTACAGATGGCATGGGGAATACACAAACCTGCACCCAAACCGTAACAGTAAGCGATACCCAAAAGCCAACAATTACCTGCCCATCGAATGTTACGGCTGTTGCCGATGCCAATTCATGCGTAGCTGCAGGAGTTGTTTTGGAAACGCCTACAACTTCAGATAACTGTATTGGAACAGTAATAGTTACCAATAATGCACCGTCAAGTTTTCCAATAGGAAACACAATTGTAACCTGGACTGCTACAGATGCAGCGGGAAATACACAAACCTGCACCCAAACCGTTACAGTAAGCGATACCCAAAAGCCAACAATTACCTGCCCATCGAATGTTACGGCTGTTGCCGATGCCAATTCATGCGTAGCTGCAGGAGTTGTTTTGGAAACGCCTACAACTTCAGATAACTGTATTGGAACAGTAACAGTTACCAATAATGCACCGTCAAGTTTTCCAATAGGAAACACAATTGTAACCTGGACTGCTACAGATGCAGCGGGGAATACACAAACCTGCACCCAAACCGTAACAGTAAGCGATACCCAAAAGCCAACAATTACCTGCCCATCGAATGTTACGGCTGTTGCCGATACCAATTCATGCGTAGCTGCAGGAGTTGTTTTGGGAACGCCTACAACTTCAGATAACTGTATTGGAACAGTAACAGTTACGAATAATGCACCGTCAAGTTTTCCAATAGGAAACACAATTGTAACCTGGACTGCTACAGATGCAGCGGGGAATACACAAACCTGCACCCAAACCGTAACAGTAAGCGATACCCAAAAGCCAACAATTACCTGTCCTTCGAATGTTACGGCAGTTGCCGATACCAATTCATGCGTAGCTACAGGAGTTGTTTTGGGAACTCCAGCGACAAGCGACAATTGCACCGGAACAGTAACAGTTACCAATAATGCACCGTCAAGTTTTCCAATCGGGGTTACCACAGTAACCTGGACTGCTACAGATGCAGCGGGAAATACACAAACCTGCACCCAAACCGTTACAGTAAGCGATACGCAAAAACCAACAATTACCTGCCCATCGAATGTTACGGCTGTTGCCGATACCAATTCATGCGTAGCTACAGGAGTTGTTTTGGAAACGCCTACAACTTCAGATAACTGTATTGGAACAGTAACAGTTACCAATAATGCACCGTCAAGTTTTCCAATAGGAAACACAATTGTAACCTGGACTGCTACAGATGCAGCGGGGAATACACAAACCTGCATCCAAACCGTTACAGTAAGCGATACCCAAAAGCCAACAATTACCTGCCCATCGAATGTTACGGCTGTTGCCGATGCCAATTCATGTACTGCTACAGGAGTTGTTTTGGGGACTCCAACGACAAGCGACAATTGCACCGGAACAATCACAGTTACCAATAATGCACCGTCAAGTTTTCCAATAGGAAACACAATTGTAACCTGGACTGCTACAGATGCAGCGGGAAATACACAAACCTGCACCCAAACCGTAACAGTAAGCGATACGCAAAAGCCAACAATTACCTGCCCATCGAATGTTACGGCTGTTGCCGATGCCAATTCATGCGTAGCTGCAGGAGTTGTTTTGGAAACGCCTACAACTTCAGATAACTGCACCGGAACAGTAACAGTTACCAATAATGCACCGTCAAGTTTTCCAATAGGAAACACAATTGTAACCTGGACTGCTACAGATGCAGCGGG